>JBIIKO010000012.1:0-86047 GCA_044233125.1 Luteolibacter sp.
CCATCGTTTGCTTGCTCTGATACCGGATGATTTGGTATCCCTTGATTCCTATCTCACTAGGTGGGGTCATGGGGCTCATGATTCATTCTTGGCCTCATGTCCCCAATCTTTGATTAAGAGCCGCCGCGATGACTTTTGTCATCGAGCTGGACGGAGCCGATGGCTTTTTCATCACCTGTGTGTTGACCTTTTTTTCCGTAATCGTCTCCTCCACTTGGGTTGACGCCTCGTAGGTCACGATCGTCGGTGTCTCTTTAATGTTAAGCTCTAGCAAGAAAGCTCCCATCACGAGGAAGAGCACGGTGATCGTGAGTACCGAAACCAAGATTGATGAAATCGTGGAGTTTCTTCTTTGTCTGCGAAGGTTTTCAAGAGCTTCGGGGCTGAGTTGGACATGTAGACTCATGATTTGATGGGGATATATGTAAAAAGTTAGGCGCCTCTTCCTGCAATACCAGCAGAAAATCGCAAGGAAGAGAACGTCTCAACACGCCCTACCTTAGGTTGATTTTCATGAAAATGATTCAAAGGGGAGACAGGGTCGTTTGTTTGACCATGAAATCGTCCAAGCCTGGGATTTTACGGCTGTTTTTTAGAGAGATGATTCGCCTTTCGGGCAACGATGCGATGCCGGCCAATTTTTACCCATGCCCTTTTCAACCGAAATCGATTTAGAAATGGGGGACTTGATATTTGAGAGACGATCTTTGAAAAACCTATTTGGCGCTTCCTGGAAGGAAGCGGTAATAGACCTCCAGCATCATGGTTGCCAAGCAAGTCGCCATGTGCACATTGATCGGGCCGTGGCTGCCGACACTCTGCGTCCATGACCCATCGGGATTCTGAGCCTTGATCAAGGGATCTCGAACCATGTCGTTGTGTTTATCCCATTCTTTGCCGCCATAATTCAACATGGCTTGCATGAAATAGTAGTGATAATAAAGGTTTGATCCGTGATCATTCAGACTACGAAAGGTTGCGTTTTTACTGATCCATTGGACACCTTTTTTGACCGCCTTGTGATTGCTCTCGTCCCACATTTGGAAAGCGAGAACACCGCCGCCTGTCAAACCAGGGCTTCGGTTCGGGTCGCTGCGATATCCAATCGCTCCATCCGGGCCTTGGACTTTTTCAAGCCAATCAAGCGCGCGGCGCGCGTGCTTTTTGAACTGACTGTCTGTCCAAATTCCGGTATGCTTGCAGGCTTTCATCGCTTGAATTTGCCAGAACCCGACAGAGTTATCACCATCGTTAGCCGAAGGGGCATAGCGATAATTCCAACCACCGCTCTCGGCTTGGCCATCCATCACAATGTCCCCAGCGTCCTTCGTCACTTTTTTAATATCTGGGATATTGATGTTCAGTTTGCTACAGAAAGTATAAGCTTCGGCAAGCGCGTAGGTCGCAATCCCATGGTCATAGACCCATTGGATGGAGTTATCAGGTTTGTTGGTCAGTCTACCCTTGTTCTTCAACCCAACATTCACCAAGTAGGTAATCGCCTTCAGCACGGTATCACCGTATTTTTTTGATTGAGGCGTCTCACAATGTCCGAGGTAAGCAAGGAGGGCCAGCCCCGTCATGGCCACTGGGTGCGTTGGATCCCAGCTGCCATCGGCATTTTGGGTTTTCTGAAGATAATCCAGCGCTTTTACCACAGCCTCCTCGCCTTGGGCTGTTCCGCCGGATTCCTTAAGACGATTCATCCGATCCTGCGGATCGCAACGCCGACGCATCGTGGAAGGAATGGCTTTAAAGCCACCACCGGAGCCGAAATCACCCGCGCTGCCCCAACCACCCCCGAAATCCGCTCCGTCGCCGAATTCCATGCTCGGGGTCGTCACATCGACATCCGGAACCGGGATAGAAACCGGTGAGTCCGAGCTGGCTGCCGCGATGACTTTTGTCATCGAGCTGGACGGAGCCGATGGCTTTTTCATCACCTGTGTGTTGACCTTTTTTTCCGTAATCGTCTCCTCCACTTGGGTTGACGCCTCGTAGGTCACGATCGTCGGTGTCTCTTTAATGTTAAGCTCTAGCAAGAAAGCTCCCATCACGAGGAAGAGCACGGTGATCGTGAGCACGGAGACCAAGATCGATGAAATCGTGGAGTTTCTTCTTTGTCTGCGAAGGTTTTCAAGAGCTTCGGGGCTGAGTTGGACATGTAGGCTCATGATCTGATAAAATCTGTATAAAAAGTTATGTCGTTCTTCCTCCAATGCCAGAAGAAAATCGCAAGAGAGAGAACGTCTCAACACGCCCTATCTTAGGTTGATTTTCATGAAAATGATTCAAGGGCGGAACAAAATCGTTTTTTGAACATGAAATCGTCCGAACTTAGGAGTGTATGCCTGTATGAATGAGACGATTCGCTTTTGGGGCATCAATGCGCAGCCAACCAGTTTTTGCCGATGCCCTGCTCAACCAGAACCGGAACCCCATGTGGGAGCGGAAGCGCCGTTTCCATGATATGGACGATTTTCGGCACAAGCTCCGATTCCTCATCAGGATGTAGATCGAATACAAGCTCGTCATGGACTTGGAGCAGCATCTTCGATTGATAAGGTTTTTTACGCAGCAGCTCATCGATGCGAATCATCGCGATTTTGATCATATCAGCAGAGGTGCCTTGAATCGGCATGTTGATTGCGGCGCGCTCGGCGTTTTGACGTAGCCCCGCATTTCCTGAATTGAGATCGGGATAATGTCGGCGGCGTCCAGAAAGGGTTTCGGCATAACCCTTTTCGCGAGACTCCGCGACGGTCCGATCCATGTATTCCTTGATCGCAGGGTATTCTCGGAAATACGCATCGATGATTTCCGCGGCATCGTTGCGCGGGATTGCAAGACGCTGCGAGAGGCCGAAAGCGGAAATACCGTAGATGATGCCAAAGTTCACCATTTTCGCGCCGGAGCGCATTTCACGGGTGACTTCTTCAGGAGTCACCCCGTGAACCTTGGCAGCCGTTACGGTGTGAATATCAACACCGTCCTGAAAGGCGGTGATCATGGTTGGATCACAAGCCAGCGCCGCCATGACGCGCAACTCAATCTGGGAATAATCGCAGGACAAAAGTTGGTATTGAAGCTTCGGGGAATGCGAATCGCGGGGCACGAATGCCTGGCGTATTTTTCTGCCTGCCGCGGAACGGACCGGAATGTTTTGTAAATTCGGATCAGAGGAAGCGAGGCGACCCGTTCCGGCGACGAGTTGGTGAAAATGCGTATGGATGCGGCCGGTCTCAGGAGCGATATGATTCGGCAACGCATCGAGATAAGTGGATTTCAGTTTGGTGGCCTCTCGATACTCAAGAATTTCCTCAATGATTGGATGGATTCCGAGCAAGGTCGAAAGGGTTTGCTCATCGGTCTTATACTGGCCGGTTTTGGTTTTTTTGGCTTTGCCTAACAGTTTCAGATGATCGAAGAGGATCTGACCGAGTTGTTTCGGCGAAGCGATATTGAACGCTGTACCGGCGTGATCCTGAATCGATTTCGCGAGTTGATCGATGGTTTGCTGGAGGTCATCACCGATGGATTTTAGCGCTGCGAGATCGATGGCAATTCCCTCCATTTCCATGCGCACCAAAACAGGTAGCAGGGGAGCTTCGATGTCATAAAAGATCTTGTCTTGGCCGGTTTGAATGAGCAGCAGGCGAAGTTTTTCAGAGAGCTGGAAAGTCACATCCGCATCCTCTGCTGCATATTCCGCAAGGGTTTCCAAGGGAATGGAAAGCATGTTCAGCTCTTTGGACTTGTTAGTTATTTTCTCAGCTAAATCAAATAGGTCATCCGAAGTATTGTCGGCTGGGCGGTTAGAAACCGCCGCCACGTCCGCGAGCTTCACAGGTGTGTAACCAAGTAAAATTTCAGAGAGATAATCCATGCTGTGTCGGCGCTCCGGAGCCGCTAGCGCATCGGCAAGCATTGTGTCAAAAAATGGCCCGCTCACCTCAATCCCATGCGAATGAAGAATCGATAAATCATATTTCAGGTTATGCCCGATTTTTTCCGCTGGAGAGCGGAGAACGGTTTTGATTTCAGAGAGAATGTTTTCGGAAAAAGGGAGATACCAAGCTTCATGAGCCTTCCATGAAAACGCGATGCCCAAAAGTTTTGCGGAGTGGCGATCCAAGGAGGTGGTCTCGATATCAAAACAGAAAGATTTTTGCGCAGCAAGGTGCCTGAAGAGTTCCTCTTGAAGAGCTGGCGTGTTCGCCAAGGTGTAATCATGCGGAACTTCGCGGATGGTTTTGAAGGTTTCAAAAAGTGTGGGGGCAGACCCTTGCTGTGGCGGGTTCGCCGCCTCAGCCCTGCCGTTTTGCTCTCCGAAAAGCCGTTTGGTTAGCGTGCGGAATTCGAAATCCGCAAACAGCCGCTTGAGCGCTTCGTCATCGCGTTGGGAAATGATCAAATCATGCCATGTCACCTCCAGCGGACAATCGATGATGATCGTGGCAAGTTCCTTGGAAAGCATCGCCATATCCGCATTGGCTTCAATATTTTCTCTCAGCTTGCCCTTGAGTTGCCCGGTATTTTTGAGAAGGTTTTCAATCGATGCGAAATCAGAAATAAGTTTCTGTGCGGTTTTCGGTCCAATGCCCGGAACGCCCGGAATATTGTCGGAGGCATCCCCCATCAAGCCGAGCAGGTCGATGATTTGATGCGGCTCGGAAACTCCCCAGATCTCGGGAAGCTGCTTCAAGCCGATGATTTCATGATCCGTACCCTTGCGGCCCGGGCGCCAAATAAAAGTTTGATCGGAAAGCAGCTGCGCGAAATCCTTATCCGGAGTGACCATATAGGATTCGAAACCGTCCAACTCGGCACGTTTGACCAAGGTGCCGATCAAATCATCCGCCTCAAAGCCATCAATCTCCAATACCGGCAGAGCAAAGGCACGGCAGAGCTCTTTCACATGCGGAATGGCCGCTGCCAACTCCTCCGGCATCTCATCGCGTTGTGCCTTGTAGGCGGGATAACGGATGTGACGCGGGGTTGGAGCGGAGGTGTCAAACGCAACTCCCAAGTGGGTCGGGTTTTCCTTTTCCAAAATTGAGAGAAGTGTGTTGATGAACCCATAGAGAGCCGAGGTGTTGACGCCCTTTGAATTGCGGATCGGATTTTGGATGAAGGCGAAGTGCGCCCGATAAATCAGGGCCATGCCGTCGAGCAAGAAAAGGCGTTTCATGCCGCCCACTCTAAGTTTCCAGCCACAAAGTCCAACAATGAATTCCAGCGAAAATAGCCTTTGATGGGAATTCACAAAAGGCATGGATTACCATTTGCCAGCAGGTGATGATGTGGACTAGATTGCCGCGGAAAATTGAGATTTCCCCGATAGAACAAGAGCAATCTCCCGTATTAAATACCCTTCACTACCGTTTTCCCCTCATGAAAGTCACTCATCTCTCACTCTTATCCCTCTTTCTGCTGATCTCAGGCTGTAAGGAGCATACGAGCGCATCATCTCAGAAACCCGCAATAGATACTGAGGAAAGTGTGATGACATTGCCTCAGTCCGTCTCCTTCAACGAGCACATCCAGCCGATTCTATCCGAGTATTGCTACCACTGCCACGGCCCGGACGCCGGCACGCGTAAGCCTGAAAAAGAACCCCTGCGCCTCGATATAGAGGCGGAAGCTTTCAAAATCCGTGATTCCGGTTCCCCAGTCATCATCAAAGGAAATCCTGCGGATTCCGAGTTGATGAGATTGATCAAATCCAAGGACAAGGACGAGGTCATGCCTCCACCAGAGAGTCACAAGGTGATGAACTCACGGGAAATCGCCTTGATCGAAAAATGGATCGAGCAGGGCGCCAAATACGAAGGCCATTGGTCTTACCAGCCCGTGGTCCGGAACACTCCTCCGAAAAGCGATTGGTCAGATAAGCCTATTGATGGCTTTGTCCACGAAAAGCTCGTCCAAGCCGGACTGGCCCCGAACGAACCCGAGGATCCACGCAGATTTCACCGCCGCCTGTCTTTCGATCTCACCGGACTTCCCCCGGAGCCAACTGCTACCGATGCCTTCGTCACGGCTTATGAAAAAAATCCGGATGCTGCCATCTCCGCGGAAGCAGACCGGATTTTGGAAAGCGTCACCAGTGCGGAACATTTCACCCGCCACTGGCTCGACGCCGCCCGTTACGCCGACACCCACGGCATCCACATCGACAACTACCGCGCCATCTGGCCGTACCGCGACTGGGTCATCCGTGCCTTCCACTCCAACATGCCTTGGGACCAGTTCACCACCGAACAAATCGCCGGCGATCTCTTGCCTGAACCAAGTCTCGACCAAAAAATCGCCACGGGCTTCCTGCGTTGCCTTGCAACCACGGGCGAGGGCGGGGCGATCGCCGAGGAATACGATGCCATTTATGCTGCCGATCGGGTTGATACCATGGGCGGGCTCTGGCTCGGCCTAACAGCAAGTTGTGCATCTTGCCATGACCACAAGTTCGATCCGTTCTCGACCAAGGAATTCTACCAACTCACCGCGTTTTTCCGAAACAACACGATGTCAGCTTTGGATAAGAACAGCGCAACTCATCCACCATCGATCTTCGCCCCCATTCTCGAAGACCGTGAGTCATGGAACCAACTCCAAGTCAAAATATCGGATGTGAACAAACGCCTCGATGCTCGTAAGGCCTCGGCAAAAAATGATTTCCAAGCATGGCTCACGAGCCAAACCAAAACAGAACCCAAAGAAATCGATTCCACTCTCTCGCTGCACCTGCCGCTTACGTCGGAAAAAGGAAAAATGACCGGCACTGTTGATGGCGTTGCTAAAGAATGGCCCACCGAACCTGCCCGCATCGATGGTCCGAAGGGCAAAGCGGTTGTCATTTCCGACAAGCCGATCGAACTTGGCGATATCGGAAATTTCACCCGAGCCGACCAAGTCAGCTACGGCGGCTTTGTTTGGTTTGAAGGCGCACCCACTGGATCGGTCATCGCAAAAATCGATCCCACACAAGGCAACCGTGGTTGGGATCTGAGCTTTGAAGACGGCAAGCCCGGCGCTCATGTGATCGACTCCTGGGATAAATCCGCATGCAAATTACAGTCGGACGGTAAACTCAAACCCAAAAAATGGTATCACATCATGGTTGTTTTCGATGGCACACAGAGCGGACACCAATGTCTGTCGCTCTACATTGATGGTAAAAAAACCGGCGCTAAAATCTATCCCAACACCGTTGGCGGAAACATCGTCACCTCCACGCCCCTTACCCTCGGCTCCCGTGGAAATGGTGATTCCAAAATAAACGGCAAGTTCGCACTCCAGGATTTCCGTCTCTATCGTCGCTTGCTCAAGGAAAATGAAATCGCTCGTTTGGCAAATACACAAATGATCGATGAATGGATCGCACTTCCCGCTGACAAGCGCACCAAACAGCAAAACGATGCACTCTTCGAACACTATATCACTGTGGCCGATCCTGTATCCATCGGATTCATCGCCGAGCGTGACAAACTTCTCGCAGAAGAAAAAATCATGCGCGATCGCGGATCCATGACCCTGGTCTACGAGGAGAAAAAAGACGCTCCCTTTGCCCACGTCCTTACTCGCGGTTCATACGCAGCCAAAGCGGAAAAAGTATTTCCTGAAACACCTGCGATGCTGCCTCCCATGCCGGAAGGTGCCACCAAAGACCGCCGCGGCCTCGCCCTGTGGCTGAACGATCCGAAAAACCCACTACCCGCCCGCGTTACGATGAACCGCCTGTGGTATTACATGTTTGGAAAAGGCATTGTCGAAACCAACGGCGACTTCGGCATCATGGGCGCGCGCCCCACCCATCCGAAACTTCTCGACTGGCTAGCTTCCGAATTCATCGCGAGCAAGTGGGACTTTCGCCACATGGTCAAGACCATCGTGATGTCAAAAACCTACCGCCAGTCCGGTCACATCTCTCCTGAGAAACTCGAGATCGATCCCGCAAATAACCTGCTCGCCCGCGGACCTCGCACACGCCTTGACGCCGAACAAATCCGTGACCTCGCTCTCGCCAGCTCAAACCTGCTCTCCAAGAGAGTCGGCGGAGCATCCGTCAAACCCTACCAACCCGAAGGAGTCTGGAGCGCTGTCGCCATGCCGCAATCCAACACCAGAGATTACAAACAGGACACGGGGGAGGCGCTCTACCGTCGCTCGATGTATACCTTCTGGAAACGCACCGCAGCACCTCCGACCATGGAAATTCTCAACGCTCCCACCCGCGAGATTTTCTGTGTCGCCCGCGAGCGCACCAACACTCCCCTCCAAGCCCTCGCCCTCATGAATGATCCACAGTTTGTCGAAGCGGCAAGGGCTCTCGCCACTCTGGCCATGAAAGAAGGGAAAGATTTCGATCAACGCCTCGACATCATCACCCTGCGACTCATCAACCGCAAATTGGAGAATTCGGAACGCACAGCAATCCGGGAAACCCATACCGCCGCTGAAAAATATTATCGCGAGAAACCCGAGGAAGCGAAAAACGCACTCGCTATCGGAGAATACGTATACGACCAAACCCTTCCGGCCACGGATCTTGCCGCATGGACCTTGGTAGCGAACCAACTTTTCAACCTCGATGAAACCGTAACCCGATAAACTACGATGAATCCATTAGACATTTACAACGAAGCATACACACGCCGTCAGTTTTTTCGCAAAACCGGAACCGGCCTCGGCGTTGCGGCGATGGCCTCCTTGCTCAGCAAAGAAGGTCTAAGCGCCGCCCAACCCATGGGCAATATGTCGATCCCACAGTTTGCTCCAAAAGCCAAACGCGCAATCTACATCTCGCTCATCGGAGCGCCATCCCAGCTGGATACCTTCGATTACAAACCCGAGCTCAAAAAACGCTTCAAAGAGGATCTCAAAACCTACCTCGCCAAAGAAGGCGAGCGCCTCACCGGCATGACAGCCGGTCAGGCAGCGTTCCCGCTGGCTCCGTCTATATTCAAATTTAACCAACATGGCGAGTCCGGTACTTGGGTTAGCGAGTTACTGCCGTGGACCGCAAAAATGACCGATGATCTGTGTGTCATCAAATCCATGCACACGGATGCCATCAACCACGAGCCCGCCAACCAGCTCATCTACACCGGATCCATGGTCAACGGCAAAGCATCCATGGGATCGTGGATGTCCTACGGTCTCGGCTCGATGAATGAGGATTTGCCATCCTTTGTCGTGCTCCACGCCAAACACACCTCTCCCTTCGCCAACGTCCAAGCGATCTCCTCGAGACTCTGGGGCTCCGGTTACCTTCCCGGAAAATACTCAGGCGTGTCGCTCCGCTCACTCGGCGACCCAGTCCTTTTTCTCGAAGATTCACCCGGTGTTCCACGCGAACTGCGCCGCAGCATGTTGGATGGGTTGGGGAAACTGAATCAAAAGTCCTACGATGCGATTCGGGATCCTGAAATCCAAACCCGCATGCAGCAATACGAGATGGCTTACCGGATGCAGCGCTCCGTTCCGGAACTTGCCGATCTCTCAAGTGAATCCGAGCACACCTACAACCTTTACGGAGAAGACAGCAAAAACCGCGGCACCTTCGCCAACTCCGCTCTGATGGCCAGGCGCTTGCTTGAACGTGGTGTACGCTTCGTGCAGATTTTCCACCGTGGTTGGGACCAACACGGAGACCTCCCACGCGATCTCACTTCGCAATGCAAGGATGTCGATCAAGCATGCTACGGCCTCATCCAGGATCTCAAACAACGCGGGATGCTGGAAGACACTCTCGTGATCTGCGGTGGTGAGTTCGGGCGCACGGTCTATTCCCAAGGAGCCCTTTCTGAAACAAACTACGGACGGGATCACCATCCCCGTTGCTTCAGCCTGTGGATGGCTGGCGGGGGTATCAAGGGCGGTCTAACCTATGGTGAAACGGATGAGATGAGCTACAATATCACGCAAAATCCCGTGCATGTTCGCGATTTGCACGCCACCATCCTACACGCACTGGGCATCGACCACGAACGCATGACCTATAAGTTCCAGGGCTTGGATCAACGCCTCACGGGGGTCGAACCAGCCAAAGTCATCAAGGATTTGTTCGCGTGAAATTGAACAATCTTTGTCTTTGCCGACCGAGATTCCCTGTCTATGTTAAGGAATGAAAAAAATCCTTGCCGCCATCGATTTTTCCAACGCGACCCCCGGCGTTGTCACAGCTGCCACTGATCTTGCCAAGGCATTTGGTGCCGAGCTGCACCTACTCCATGTCATTGAGCCAGAGCCAACATACACGGCTTATGGCTTAAGTCCCGGCGAGTTTCCGGAGATCCACTCCTTTCACGAGGAATCGCGCAAACGTGCGAAAGAAGCGCTCATGACGTCCGCAGCCGAAATCGGCACGAAAGGAGTGACGCCCGTTACTCATCTGAGCGATGGAAGTCCGCTGCTCGAATTGGAGGCAAAAGTTGACGAGATCGGAGCTGATTTCGTTATTCTGGGCTCCCACGGACACAATGTCCTAGCCGCTCTCATCCTCGGCAGCGTGGCTGAAGGTATGGTCAGAAAAGCCATGGTGCCCACCTTGATCATTCCCGCCGCACAGGTTAAATAAGTTTCATTTCCTAGACCCGCACGCCTTGAGGGTGGTGAAAAACATCATCGGGATCATATTGCCGTTTGATTTTTTGAAGAAAACCGAGATCTCCAAAATAGGATTTTTGAGGATGGCAAAAATTACGATCGGGGTAATTGCAGTAGTGGCGCCGGATTCCATGATCCGCCAGTAAGGTTTGGATTGCATCGACGGCTTTGATGACCCCTGCCTCGCGCTTCGGATCGTCCCAGTAACCTTGGATTTCGGACATGTAATTGCAATCGCGATGCGCAAAAACCGAGGCTTCCTTGTAGGCGGCATCTTGGATAGCGCCACCCAGTGTGTTGCACTGCCAAATCACCCCACCCGTATCTGCCACCTGCCTGGCAAGTGTTTCAACCACACCTTTCAGCTCGGCAAAACCTTGTAACATTCCGGCACACGCATTTTTGAAAGGCAACGGACCGGGGCGCCCATAATAGGCTTTGATCGCTGCTGGATAGAGCGGCGCGTAATAGCGAGTGACGGTATCGACGAGCTTTGTGAGCGGCTTCATCTTCTCTGTGATGCCCGCTTGGCTTTCAAGATCGGTATGGGTGAGCAGCACGGTCAGCGATTTACCATTCAACACAAACGCGGAAAACGCATCGCGTGGTAATTCTTGGGTAGAAGCAAACCACGTTTCCAACAATAAACTCACTTTTTCCGGAGTCAGATGCGTTGCTTTGAAACGGCGATGATACAAGTGAGTTGGAGCTTTTCGGGTGCGAAACCGGAACTGGGTGATCACACCAAAGTTACCATTGCCACCACCCCTGCATGCTTTAAGCAACTCATGATCGCCTTCGCATGGATGCACCGCTCCCTGCGCGTCGATCATCCGCAAAGCTGTCAATTGATCACACGTGAGTCCGTATTGTCTGGCCAACAAACCGTAACCACCTCCCAGCGTAAGTCCGCCAATACCAACCCCTGCGCAAGATCCGGCAGGAAGAACACGTCCTTTGGCCAAGAGAAAATCATTGATTTGACGTAACGTCGCACCGGGTTCGACCGTGAGGGTTTTTGTATTTTGATCGAATGACATTTTGTTCATTCCCGACATGTCCAACGAGAGCGAACCATCCGCCATGCAATATCCCTCGAAACAATGGCCGCCACTTTTGATCGAAATGGATTTCTTTTGTGCCCGCGCCCACTCGATGCCGGCAATCACTTCGTCATCCGAAAAACATTTCTTCACGGCCGCAGGCTTGGGTTCCAACCGGCTGTTGAACAATTTACAAGCCATCCGGTAACGATCGCTTCCAGGCAGATCAATCGCTGGATCAATAACTGGCTGCTGTCCACCCGCCCATGGTGTTAAAAATGCGGAGCTACCTAAATGTAAAAATGTGCGCCGATTTAAAATCATGGAGCCTTGGCCTTTCCCCTGCTTGCAAGAAATGCGTTCTCAGCATCCTGCCCGGTGAGTAGGTAATCGCCTCCCAGACCTGCCGTAAGAATGAGTTCAAACCCGCAGGCGAGCGCTTGATCAAGAAATTCCTCGGCAGGAAGGCACAGTCTTCCTCCCACTTCACGGAGCTGAAACCGGATAGGGTCGATGCCGTGATAGCCTCGGTAGATAACCTCGGTGCAAACGAGCCGATCCGCGGTGCGGAAATCAAAAAGGAAATCGTAGGGTTTGCCAAGATGGGTCAGCGCACGCTGGATTCCGCGCTGAAGATCCGGCTCTGACAAAGGTGGTCGCAAGACGATCAATGCATCGACATCCAGCGTTTCACGATAAGAACGTATTTTGACCCCGTCTTTTTTTGATTCAAGAAACCAGGAATCATCAGGATGAAATGGCATGAGCTCGCCCAATTCTGGATTCCGGCTAGAGTTTTTTCCAAGAAACAAAGCCGCATGAGGCCAGAAGCCAGGCAAGAACAAATTGCTGAGCGCATCGTCATGTCGGGTGACGAACACATCGCCGGGTTTCGACAGCTCAAGGATTTGATGCTGAAGCGAGCGGTGAATGCGCTTGGGAGCGCCCAAGGGCTTGATGCCCGGTTGATGAAGTTCCGCGATGGCGCGACCTGATACTTCAAACATCCCGCGCATGACATTTTTCCATGCGGAACGATGACGCCTGAGAAATGAAAACCAGCGATAGGCAATGCGTCGTTTCAAAACTTCACGGCGACGTCGCACGATAAAAGGCTCTTCAAATTTCAGCAGATCAATAATCGGGCCGAGGCTAGGATCAACAGCGAGAAAAAAAATTTCATCACGATGCCGGATGTAATGATCCGCGGCATTGAGGAAACGAAGTTGATTCCATGGTGAGGTGAAGGCCTTATAGATGGTGGTAAACGATTTCCTAGGAATGCCGAAAACCTCATCCACTTCATCCAGCTTATTCCATAAAACCGGATATTGTACCGCAAGATCGACAATAAAGCGGTTGCAGCGAAGCAAGATACAAGCGGCAGCAAAGGCAATGCTGAACAACGGCAGGCGCGCGTTCGATTGAACAAACCCATCCCCCGCCTGTCCGGCAATTTCCTCAATCGTTGCCAGCAGCGAGGCGCGCAAGGTGAGATACTGGGAATACCGTAGTTTCAACCACTCCTCCTCATCAGGAAGAAAATAACCTCTTATGGAAGCAGCCTCAACGGTGGCAATTTCCCGCTTAAGTCCTTCAATCTCAGGGAGCGCGGCCGCGGCAGCAAGCACGGTTGACGCGCCGGTTGTCATGGCATGGTGCGTTTCCTCATCGATTTGATTGCAACAGCTCATCATAGGGGAAAATTCACTCCATTTAAAAAACAGGATGTGAAAATAAAGAGCTAAGGCGCCTTCCAACCTGGAAACTCCGATTCAAGTTGGTTTTTGTATTTCTGAGCTTCAGCATTTTTGTTCTGCTTCTCCAAAAGCAGAACATATTTATGGATCGCGAGGGGCCTGAGATCCTCATCCTGATTGAACTGGATCACATACAGATAATCTGCAGCAGCCTCTCCAACGTTTTCTTTGAGAGCGTGAAGATCACCCGAAACGATGCGTAATCCGGCTGACGTGCGACCTTGGGGATGCAATTCCAATCCTGCGTCCGCGGACTTACGCGCATCATCAAACTGCTTCAATTGATAAAGGCCGCGGGCTTGATCCAGCAATCCATCCGCCTTCCAGGCGGGTTGATCCTCCACCTCCAATACATGGCCGATCGCACTGAGCGCCTCTTTGGACTGGTTGGTTTCAAGACGGGATTTTGCCAAATAACGCCAGACTTCTTTCGGGGTCGTCCGTGGTTCCTTTTCATTTGCCGTAAGGCCAAGAAATTTCGCAGCCGCGGCGTAATCTTTGGAGTTGAAGAATTGCATACCGGCCCACTGCAAGGCTTGCACGGGTATCTCGTTTGCGTAACCGCCTTCCATGGCAAGTTCAATCTCTGCGCCTAGTTGTATGGCATCTTGCGATGAAAAATACGAGAGAGCTAACAACAAACAGGCGTGTTTGCCATAGGCGTCTTTGCGAAGTTTACGGGCTTCATTGAGGAACGGCACCGCCTCTTTGGGCTGATTGGTCTTCACGAGACCCCAGCCAATCCAATACCTAGCCTCGGACTCAAGGTTGGCACTGAGGTCCTTTAGTTCTAACAGACCTTTGTAACGGACCAGCATATTCTCGATATTACCCTCCTTGCGGCGCGCGCGCGCGGACTCCAGCCAAGCAAGCGAGAGAAGATCCGCCGGAGCGTTTTTTGCTGCGACAACCCTATCGTAATCGGCAATGGCTTTGTCCGTATCCCCCGTCTCCGCATAACATTTGGCGCGTTTGACCAGAGCATGATGAACTCGTTCATCCTCAGGATACTGGGAGATGAATTCTCCAAGCGAGCGGATCGATCCCTGTTTGTCGCCAGCTTCAGAAAGACACCACCCCCGTTGATAAAGGAATCCCGGGCGATTCGATGCAGCAAGCAATTTGGGATCCACCTTTGCGTAAACCTCAGCTGCTGCCGGAATCTTGTTTTGCGAGAACAGGGTCTCGGCTTTGATCAAGAGCGCGGTATGGATGCGCGTATCGTTGGGATGGGATTTTTCGTAGATCTGAAGAAATGCGTCCACTTGCTCCGTCACATAGTTCCCTTCGATCTGGAAAAAACAGTTCAGCCGGTAATATGCTGCCTGAAAAGCCAGTTCGTTTTCCGGGGGGACAGTTCTCTCAATTTCACGAAAGAGCTTGCTGGCCTCCGATACCTGTTTGAGTTGCAACATCGTACGGGCAGCGAGCATTAATCTTGCGGCTTCTTTCTCACCCTCCGCTTTCACCGCGCTCTTTTTATAAACCTCAAGGACCTCCTGATATTTTTTTGCCGCAAAGTAATTCTCCATCAATGCGATTTGAGCATCAGGACGGACCGACTCCATACCGGGCTTTTCCAACACAACCCGCAGATAGTTTTCCGCGATCCCTGACTTGCCGAGTTTGGTGGCGGCAATCGCGGCATGCAGCGCCGCCTCAGCTCGGATTTTATCCGTAGCCTCGGACTTCGCCACTTGCTCGAAGAACTTCAAGGCATCTTCCATTTTACCCTGTTTGTAGGTGACATGGCCCAGATATAACCTCGCCTGCTCATGCAATACCGCTCCTTTCGGATCGTCGATCACTTCTTGGAATGCTTTTGCCGCATCTCGATCTCGGCCATCCATACGGTAGCAGCTTCCAGCCAGCAACTTACCCTTGGATCTATCTTCAGGGCGTGATCCATTGGCAGCAAATCTTTCAAAAAGAGGAGCGGCAAATACATATTCCCGCTTGTTATAATAGTCCAAAGCCATGGTGTATGCTGCCACTGCGGCATATTTGCCTTCACCAAAGCCTTTTATCAGGGTTGAGAAGCAACGCTTCGCATCATCCGCCATTCCTACCTGAAGGTAACTGCTTCCCAAATACCACCACGCGGCTTCGGCATTCGCATTGTGTCCGAACTCGTTGAGATAATCGCTGAAAATACTTGCGGATCTCAGATAATTCTCACGCCGCGTCTCGGCATCAGCGGCATTCTGAGCCGAGTCGTAAATATTCTTTCCACGCTGAAACAAATCATTTGCCGGATCGGCCTGCAACGCAGGCTCTACCACACTTGCACGCGGTGGATCTTGTTGAGCTTGCAGACTTGCCAAACCCATGAACAGCCCGCATGGGATCTGCCGCCAATAAAATGTATGGTATTTCGACATGCCGGCTTACTGGGAAGGGGTTGGACGCTGGGTCGCGAAAGAAATATTCCAAATTCCGGCTTTCTGGCAGGTATCGATCACTTCGACGATGCGTTGATATTGAACCCCGCCATCGCCGCGGATCCGGACCGGTTGGTTCTCGAATTTATCCGCGATTTCGGCGAGCTTTTCTAACAACTGGGTAAGATCAACGGTCGTTCCCTCAACGCGTATCGTGCCATCGCCGAGAACATTGATCACAATCTCACCAATCTGACGTTGTGGATCGGCACCTTCCTGAGCGGTCGGGACCGATACCGACAGCTCCGTTTCTGATCGGGTAAACTGCCAGGTAACGATGAAAAAAATCAGCAACAGGAAGACGATATCAATCATAGGCGCCAGCTGCATGCTCGCGGGTTCCGGCTGTCTGCTTTGAAACTTCATGGCTCGTCGGAATCAAATGCCGTGCAAATCCGGCCTGTTGTTATCAAGAAGCGATGGCGCCGGCGTCGCGTATTCATTGCGGGTTTTCTCACCCGGACTTTGATGCCCTCCACCAAGTGGCCTTTGATGCTCGACTTGGGTGTGAAGCAATGCCATCAGGTGTGTGGATGCGGCTTCAAGTTCGGCAATGTATTTCTGAACCCGGCCTCTGAAAATGGAATAGAAAATCAAAGCCGGAATTCCAATCATCAAGCCGGCAGCTGTGGTGATCAAAGCCTCTGAAACACCTCCTGCCAGCTCCATCTGACGAACGCCTTGGACGTCACCACCTGCAATATTGAGAAACGATTTGATCATTCCCAGAACCGTTCCCAGCAATCCGACCATCGGCGCGATCGAGCCGATATCCGCCAGATAAGTGATTCGCGAGCTCAGTAAGCCGGCCTGCCTGGAACCTTCGGCCTCAGCCACTTCACGAACTTCTCCAAAAGAGGCACTCGGATATTTTGTGAAAAAATCGAGAGTTTTCTGAGTCAGTCGCGCCATGGATTCGTTCTGCTTTTTACAAAAGCCGATCAATCCGAGAAAATCACGTTTACGGATCATCGCCTCAGCCGTGTCCATGAATCGATCACTCACCACCGCATTGCGGCGAATTGTTATCAGATAGAGTAAGATCAAAACCACCCCCACCACTGAGATGAGTGCCAGTGGGTACATCATGATGCCACCCGCTTCAACAATCTTGAGGAAGTTTGTCTGGCTCGGCACGATAGCGTCTTGAGCACTGGCGAGCAGCGCACTAAGAAACATAGCGGCAGTTGTGTGGATGAAGCACTTCATGAATGGGTCAAAGTGTAACTTGACGGCTACCCTTGGCAAGCCTTGGAATCATGAGCGAATCAGCCCGCTTTTCCCCGAATCAATCACCACGGCGGCGGTAACTTTCAACCGCGCGCATCCACACGCTGCCGACTTCCTCAGGAAGACCCAGCCAAACGGCCCGATGCATCATCAGCATGGCTGGCGCAAGATAAAGCAATTGGGCAAGTTCGGATTTCTCAAGAGCCTCCGGCCCCTCTTTGAGACAACGCCTGACGAGAGCTTCCTCAATGGGGTTCATGTCCGAGTGCTCAAGCAATGAGACGTGTACCCCGTTAACATAAGGATCCACCACGGCCGCGATCACACCCTCCCGACCCGTGACGGAAGCATTCAACACGGTTTGTTCATGATTTTCCGCCTCATCCGCGAGCTTGACGATGGCAGGCAAATGGATTTCCTCGGGCGTGGCGAGAATGTGTGCTTTTGCCAAAGCGCGGCCGTAACGCGCCCGACTTGTCCATACCGATACGGGGATGCAAAGAATCAGACCCAACAAAATCGGTGCCATCCACATCGCAAACTGGATGCCGATGTGCCATGCGAAAAACGCCCAAGCGATACCAATGATCGTCGGCACGGCATGGAAGCGCAACGCATCCGACCAAGCCGTCCCATCCGTCTCGCGATTTTGATTTCCCCATCCGACCGCATGCCCGGAAATGATGCCCGCCACCATCAGCGTGTGCGCCATCATCACGCAAGGCGCTAATAAAATGGAAAGAATCGTTTCCAAAAACACTCCCGTAAGCAACGCCAACGCCCCACCGAATGAGCGGCGGGTTTTTCTTGAAAACAAGGCTCCGAGCAAAGCGAGAATCTTTGGCGCAAAAAGCAAGGTGAAAACTACACCTGTCAGAATCAGTGCCTGAAGTTGCACATCGACTCCGAACAACTGATCCACATGACCATCGAATGGCAACGGGCTGAGATCGCTCATTTTGAAATCCCATGCCAGCCAGGAACCCATAAGCAAAAACAGGAACCAAATCGGGCTACCCAGATAGGCCATGATACCCATGAACAAATGAATACGGACGGTCAGGGGAAGTTTGCGTGCGAAAATCAACCACATGTGTTGCAGGTTTCCCTGGCACCAACGCCGGTCGCGCTTCAAATGATCCACCAAGGTAGGAGGAGCTTCCTCGTAGGTTCCCTCTATATCCCAAGCCAGCCAAACCTCCCAGCCTTCGGAGACCATCAGCGCGGCTTCGACAAAGTCATGACTCAGTATTCTGCCGCCGAACGGCTCCCTGCCGGGAAGCGCCGGGAGCTCGCAAAATTCCGAAAACGGCTTTACGCGGATCATCGCATTATGGCCCCAGTAACTGCCGCCGCCGAGTTGCCAAAAATTCAGTCCACGAATGAACAACGGCCCATAAAGCCTCATCGCAAATTGCTGCAACCGCGTGAACACGGAAACCCCGCGGATCAACTTTGGCGGAGTTTGCAAAATACCGAGCTTTGGATACGCCTCCATCACTCTTGCCATCTTCACGATGTCCCCGCCGTCCATGAGACTGTCCGCATCAAGCACCAACATGCCCTCGTATCCCCCGCCCCATGTCCTCACAAAATCTCCAATGTTGCCGGCTTTGCGGTTATCGTTGGTCTTGCGGCGGCGGTAATAAATTTTACCAAAGCCTTTCAGCCGGCGGCAAAGGTTCGTCCATGCCACTTCTTCCAACACCCACAGATCAAGGTTCCTGGTGTCACTGAGAATGAAAAAATCAAATGAATCCAGATGCCCGGTTGCTTCGATGGAGCGGTAAATCGCCTCGATCCGAGCGCAGAATTTGGCGCTATCCTCGTTGTAAACCGGCATCACCACCGCATGCCGGCTGCCCAGGACATCTGCCGGACCTTCCGCAAGTTCCGTGATACATACCGCCCGCTGTTTTCCTCTGAAAATGTCCAGTGCACCAAAAAGCGCGTGAAACGAACCAAGCACCAGCAATCCGTTGAGGATCGCAAAAATGATAATCAGCGGCACGTGAGCCCGATGAATGCCACAACGCCAGAACAAATCGGCAAGCCATAACACGGCGATCATGTTCACCAACAGCACACTTCCGAAAAAGACCACGCGCCGTCCTTTGGTGGAAGCTCCTTTGTAAAAGGGCATCATTTCGGATTTGGTGGCTGTTTTTTGAGTTTCCATAGATCAAAGAGAAGGATCCTGGGGTCCACCAAAGAAAATAAACCAGACGCAGGCAATCACGGCTGCTAATAACGCGATGGCAAACATGCGTCTCACAATGGGGCGCCTGTCCATGGTCTCCCACCACTGCGCCGCACCGCTCCCAATCACATTGAGTTCAAGCGGTTTAGGAACCATCGTGAGCTCTGCGAACTGCGGACCAGCCGCAAGATAAGAACTGCGCATCGCCGCTACAAATTCATCCGGCCATGGCTCGGGCGTCAGAAAGACCCCCTGCCAGCGATCCGCCAGACCCGCGAGCAACAAGGCAAGACGACCTCGCGCGGCGAGGCGCCGATTCTCCAGTGGCTCGTCCAGCACCCGCTCGCTCCATTCACCGATCTCGGAGAGCATTTCCTCCATCGCAAGCTTTCGTGCCGTACTCTCAGGCTCTTTCGCTCTTCTTGCGGAAGCGCGCCATAGAATTCCGCGCACCAACTCCGCAACCAGCAAGCGGTTACGGATATGCAATGCCGCAAGATAAGCCTCCACGGCGGCATAGGCATCTTCCCATTCCTCAAGCTCAGATTCGCTGAGCGGCCTGAGTGAGTCTATAGTTTGATTCGGTAAACCCATCTTTCAGTTAGGAAATCCTCCCCCCTTTTTAATGAAGCTCTCATTTCGATTGAGCCAATGTCTGATAGTTTTCCGCCTTCTTCCGCCGGAACAATCTGAAACGCTAGCCTGATACGTCCCTCCGAAATTCGCTGGACCGCAATCCCCTGAATGCGCACTCGGGCATCGGCATCAACAACTGCCTCAGGCATTTTACCGTCCTCTCCCACCAGATGCTCGCCCTCGAATTCCACAATCATGGTGCGCTGCTCAGGCTGCCATTCATGAACTCCCGTACGAGTCGCGACCACATGGCCGCCGGCCTCGGAAGGATCCACATCCATCGTCCAATGCTGGCGATAATTGAACTCCAAGCGATCACCGGGCTTGGGAGTTTTTTCAGGAACCCACATGGCCACCGTATTGTCTGCGAGTTCATTCACGGTCGGAATTTCCATCAGCATCACACTGCCCGCGCCCCAGTCGGAAGTCGGTTCGATCCACAAGGAGGGACGGAGATCATAAGCCGCCTCGCCGTCCTCATAAGCACTGAAGCGCCGATCCCGCTGCAGGAGACCGAATCCATCACATTTGGCCATGCTGAAAAAGCTGAATTCCAAGCTTCCGGTGTCATTTGAAATAGGCCTCCAGATTCTTTCACCACTTCCCATGCGGATCGCCAGACCATCCGAATCATGAACCTCAGGGCGGAAATCATCAAACTTACGGCGTGAATTTTCACCGAACCAGAACATGCTCGACATCGGCGCGATCCCGAGGCGTTTGACTTCTTTACGGGCGAAAAGTATTGCCTTCACGTTCATGACGGTATCCTCCCCGGGCCTGATCGTGAATTCATACGCTCCGGAATAGGAAGGACCATCCAATAGGGCATAAAACACAGCTCGCTCATCCCCTTCTTGGGGCTTTTTCAACCAGAACTCGCGGAACGCGGGAAATTCCTCATTCGCATCAGTCACCCCGGTATCGATCGCTATGCCCCTTGCCGAGATTCCATAACGCTGGTTTTTACCAAGCGCGCGCCAGTAACTCGCGCCTTGAAACACAACCAACTCATCGAACACGCTGGAATCGTTGATTGGCGCATGCAGACGAAAACCGGCAAATCCGGCATCCGATGGCAGTTCGCCGTGGTTTTTAATAAGCGGTCCGTATTTGAAAAACGCTTCGGACAAACGCACCCGCTGGCGATGCGTATCAGTAAATTCAAAGATCCCGACAGGCTCTAGAAATAGATATCCTGGGTGAAAAAACATCGCACGGAAAGGCAGCTTCGCATCTCCCCAAAGAGCTCGGTTAGGATCAAACCGTATGTCACGATATTGATCGTAGGTCAGGGATTTCATCCAGCCCGGCAAGGCATCCTTGTTTGGAGCGTGATATTTTGCCTTGGCCATATCGCGCGCGCGATTTTCAACCATACCAAAATCAACCCCATCGCGCTCCCAGTTTTGAGCAATCGCGAGACTTGATCCCAGCACCCATGACAAAAGGATGTTGCAGCATTTAGACACGCTCGCATTGTAAGCGAATTTCCAGCAAAAAAGTCAAGAGCTCCATCCTGGCGTTTCCCTTAATTTTGAATTTTGAATTTTTGAATTTCCGTGCAGCCTAGGCACATGTCGCTTCGCACGGGAATATTGTTGGTGGTATCTGGGCCTTCAGGTTCGGGAAAAACAACCTTGTGCCGGCGTTTGGCTGACGAGGGAGAAGCGCATTACTCCATCTCCTGCACCACCCGTTCGCCTCGTCCCGGTGAAACCAATGGCAAGGACTACCACTTCCTAACCCGCGAACAATTTGTCTCCAAGCTTGAAAACGGTGATTTCATTGAAAACGCGGAGGTGCACGGAAACCTCTATGGCACACTCCGCTCCGAGGTGATTCAATATCTCCAGAACGGTCAGGACGTCGTCATGGATCTCGATGTACAAGGTGCCGCCCTCGTCCGCGCATGCACGGATCCATCCATTCGCAAAGCCTTGGTCGATCTTTTCGTCATGCCTCCTGATGATCAAGAACTCCTTCGACGCCTATCCGGCCGCGGCACGGATTCCGCAGAGGTTATCAAACTGCGCATGCAAAACGCGATGGAGGAAATCAGCCACTGGCCGGAATACACCTATCGCCTGCTCTCCAAGACTCAGGAAGAAGACTACAACCGTTTCAAATCGCTCATCGTTGCGGAGCGGCTTAAAGTCAGCCGCATACTCTGATCCGGGAGGCAGCAAGAAACATCCAGCCGACTTTCTCGCTCGAAAATGCTTGAATCCCACTACGCGAACTTGTTTTTCGCTTATCCTAGACTCCTATAAATCCGACCATTCCTTCACGAACTGATTCCAATTCTTTTGGGTCTCCTCTTCGTTACCAAACTCGGCCCATAACTTCGTTTCCTGATACGCACTGCCGGCCAGGGGCAATCGCCGGTTCGCCGGCGTGCGATTCACAAGAAAAGGATCCTGATCCGGAGGACAGTTCTTTTGCAGATCCTTGATAAATTTCAGAATATACGGACCCACAAACCAAGGCATGCCATCTTTTTCTTGGTTCCGGTAATATCTCGGAGCCATGTATTCGATCACCGGCTTGTCGTCCGTATTAACCGGATAGCCCGCAAACTCTTCTTTCGATGCCGTGAGGTTTCCACCGTAATACAACAAAGCCGTTTGCGGGTTGAGCGTCTGATAGATGTCTTCACGACCATTTCCATCTAAAAATCTCTTCTTCGGCTGGGTATCGTCAATATCGCAAGCCGCGAGCGGAGTTTCGTCACGGTGTCCCACGAAGGCGATCACTTCATTGAAGGGAGCGAAATCACAGCGCCAGACCGTCACGTGATCGAAAACCTCTAACAGGGTTTTGCCGATGACGTGAAATTCAAATTCTGTCACTTGATAGGCAGGCAACCATTGCACAAAAATTCCGCCGGGTTGGAGGCGTTTTTTCACACTCTCGAAATGCTCAACGGAATACAGGCTGCCAGCACCGGAACGATAAGGCACGAAAAGATCCGAATTGATCACATCGAACTTCTCTTGGGTCGCCATGAGATAATGGCGGCCATCTTCTGTTAGAACAGTGGAGCGCGGGTCGGTAAAAAGACCGTTTGTCAGATCAACCCCGTCCACCTGCGTCATGAACTCCTTGGAAGCGGAAATGACATGGGGTGAAAGTTCACAAGTCACCACCCGCTCGACCTGCGGGAATCGATCGGATAATGCCGCACCCGCACTGATTCCGGTTCCCATGCCTAAAAAAAAGACCGATTTCGCATCAGGCTTGAGCATCAATGGAATTTCAGCCTGGGAAGCCTGCCTGATCCGACCCTCCGAAGAACCCAGGCCGTAGTCGGAGTTGATTTTAATGGATAAGCCGTCGTTGCCCCTTACTACCGAGACCGTACAATCGCTCCCCTCCCATGCTTTGAGGGTCACTTCATCTTTTCGCATTTCGAGCACGCCCGTCACCGGCAAGCGGGATGGGTTGAGTCCCGTGAATAAAAGAATCAACCCGACTCCGCTGATGCACTTGACCGCCATCCCCACGCGACCGCGAACCGCTGGCATCCAAAGCGCCATCAAAAAGTAGATGACGCCCATCATCTGCATGGTACGCCACATGCCGAATCGCTCGAGAAAAACAAAACCACAGAAGAGAGAACCCAGAATGGCTCCAACGGTATTGATCGTGGCAAGACGACCCAAGCTCTTTCCGGGTGAGGTCGCATAACGCTCTTCGGTTTTCATCAAATAGGGAAAAACCGCTCCCAGCACCAAGGCCGGCGGGCCTATGGTCAATGCGCATTTCTTAAAAATGAAAAACACGAATTCCAACCAATTCGCCTCGATTGCAAGGAACCGAAATGAATCGGTCAACTCCATGAAAACATTGGGCGTCAGAGCGATGGAAATGCCGCTGAGAGCAAGCAGGATAGCGAGCACGATATTCGGCTGCCATTTCCGCCGTGCGAGCAAAGCACTGATCAATGACCCGCCGGCAAGGCAGAAAAGCACCACCACAAGAATCGCAGCATAGGTGTAAACCGAGTTCTCAAGCACCAAGGAAAACATCCGCGTCCAAAGCACCTCGAGCGCCAACACACCAAATCCCGAGAGAAAACAAATGACTGTGAGAGCAGCCCGGCTTCTGTCGAACGGCTCTCGATTCGTCGGATCTGCCTTTGTCGTGAAGGCATCACACTCATTCCCACCACTCTCAACCGCACCCACGGCCGATGACGACCGCGAAACGACAAAAGCCAAAACTGCCAGTATCACCGTGATCCCCATGGCAATCAAACAGGTTGTCCGGAATCCAAACCAAACCGGCATGAAAAAACCTGCCAGCATCGCGCCAAGGGTCGCGCCCAGCGTATTGATTCCATATAAAAATGCCGAGGTCGAACCGAACCGCGACGGATTACGAATGGCGTACTGACCCATGACCGGAATGGTTCCGCCCATGCAAAACGCGGGTGGGAAAACAAGCGCCAATGCCAACAGAAATTTGATCAGCAGAAGCCATGCGCCCGAATGAACGCTTTCATAGACCTCTGGGTAAATGGCATGGTAACCCCTCAGCACCACAAAGTAGAGAAGCGCTGTGATGGCAATTCCCAGTTCCAAACCCGCATAGATACGCAGCGGGTTCCCAACCCGGGCAGAGCGCCTTCCCCAAAACCAACTGCCGACTGCCAATCCCGCGAAAAAGGCCGCCAATGTCGCCCCAGCCGCATGCGATGTATTGCCAAATAACAATCCCAGTTGTTTCATCCAAAGGATCTGATAGATCAGGGCAGAAAATCCCGAGAGAAATACGAGGAGGTAAATGATCATGAAGACGTCGGGTGAAAGTGTTGGCCGAGATCACACCCTATGAATCCCAACCTAAAAATCAACTGTCTTGCGATTTATCTCAGGTAGGGACTTTTATCTCTAGAAGTCCATATCTGACGGTGCTTCATGCCCCATCGAGCCCTTTACTTAGATAACCGCCGCAAGGTATGGACGCGTAGCGATACGCATCCCTGCAATAAAAAACAGCAACTCCCCGAGAATGGAGAGCTGCTGTGGTAGATTTCTCTTAAAACAAAATTAGTAACGACGTCCGCCACGCTCTTCACGACGGTCATTGACACCGCGATTACCGCCGCCGCCATATCCACCGCCACCGCCACCGCCACCGCCACCGCCACCGCCACCGCCACCGCCACCGCCACCGCCACCGCCGCCGTAGCCGCCGCGATTGCCACCGCCACCACTGCGCTCTTCGCGCGCTTGGGCTTCGTTGACTTTCAAAGAACGGCCACCGACATCCGTGCCGTCCACACCCGCGATCGCTTTGTTCATTGCTTCATTACTATCCATGGTTACGAAAGCAAATCCACGTGGTCGGCCGCTTTCACGGTCGGTTGGAAGATGAACATCCGTTACAGCTCCGTATTCGGAGAAGAGGGTTTCGAGGTCTTGCTTGGTCGTATCGAACGACAGGTTGCCAATATACATTTTCATAACATTATAATCGGTTCACATATTGTGACTTTACTTGATGCTGTTCCCGAGCATCGGGTTTGAGATCACCGTAGAATCAAAAAAACGCTACTGGATAATCACCAGAACCTGATCCTGCCCAGTCGTGAACCTAATCAGGTCCGTAGTTGGCTATTTCACCAAAATCGACACAATCAACGGTTTATCGCAGATTTTTATGGAGCAAGGGAAAGTTTGCCACAGGAGAAGAGTATCCGGATTCGGTAGTTTTTGAAGTTTGTGAAGTCTCGGGCATTGGCTTTGATGGCTTGAATTTTGGAATTGATCTCTTTCGAGAAGACATTGGTTATATAGCTGTCGAAATAGCTCAGAATTTTGGTCAGATGCTTCCTGGGCATCCTTGCCACTTTTTTCATTTCCTCCACGCCCGAGGTTGCCGCCTCATTTTCCCAATACTCGAAGTAGAGTTGCGCATACTTCTTGTCTCGGCGGTTCCAAAAGTGTTTGAAAAGTTTCGTGAAATACCAAGCCTTGGAAACCCCAAACTCGCACCGACCAACTCTATGATCCGCGTGAAGGCATCATCGCTGAGATGCTCCATGCCTCTGTGCCACCTATTGAATTTCCCAGACAAATTATGCGAGTAAATTACTTTTGGGGTTCAGACCGCTGAAGAAACCCGTGGCCGAAACGATTGTTGGGAAAAAAGGGAATGGGCGCAAAAAAGGCCGAGGAAAACCTCGGCCTTTCAGGATCATACCGGATGAATATAATTAGAATCCCATATTGTAACCAAGCGAGACTCCACTATTGAGCGCACCGCCCGACATTTGGCGCAGGTATCCAGAGAGAGTCACGGATACGGAATCACTTACTGAGTAGATGACACCTGCCGATGTAATCAAACTCCAGTCATTAATGGCATCTTGGCTCTGATAGGATGTATCGCCGAACTGCCCTTCAAGGCCGAATGCGTCGGTATTTCCACTCAGGACACCCTCGATTCCTAAACTACCAGAATATTGAATATTGCTGGCGACTTGTCCATTCAAGCGAACTCCTAGCGTGCCGGTAGCATACTCTTCAGAGTAGGAGTCATAACTGAATTGATCCTCCGGATTGGCAGCAGCGCCATCATTATAATCTTCACGGGATGAGTTAACGTAATTAAAACCCAAAAATGGCATCAACACGTGTGAGCCCTTTAGGGCAACTCCCCAGCCGGCCTCGGCACCCACGCCGTAGGTGTCAAAACTGGCTTCGCCAGAAACAGGCGTTCCGCTTCCGATCAAAGCAGCATGGGAAAAATTCGCATTCCCAGTCTCATATGCAACTGAGAAACGAGCCTGAAGACCAGTTCCATTCGTCTCTTGGGAGTAACCAGCAAAGGCGCCCAAAATTGGAAGCCGATTAACATCATCGATACCCTCAATCTCATCGCCATAAAAACGCCAGTCAAGCAAGCCACCAAGGTGGAAGTTTTCGCTAAGGCGTTTAGCCCCAAGTAAAGTGCCCGAAAGCTCTCCGTAATTTCCACCGCCGAAGTTTTCTGATTCAAAGGAGTTATAATGGCTCATGAAGGTGACAGCGACTCCTTTTTCATCAAAGAAATCACAGTCATAATCGAGTGAACGACGCACAGATAGCCAATTTTGTTTCAAAAAGAAGGCCTGCGGCTCAGCCATGTCGCGGCCGAAGTTTAAAACACTTAGATCCCAGCTGTCTATAGCACCTCCGGGACGTAATGTCGCATCAGTCAAGACCGAGAGTAAGCCATGACCACCGGCGGTGATTTCAGTCTCATTGGTGATATCTGCAGCATTCACTCCAGAAATGACATCATCATAGATTCCTGTTCTAGGAGCTCCCATATCACTTGCCACCACGGTCGTTTCCTGAGTCGTTACGGCACCACTCACGACTAATTGACCATATCTATTTGCCGAATGGATAATCACCTCGTAGCTGTCGGGCAGTTCCCCCCAATATGTCAGTTCATCAATATCACCACCTTGACCGTTGCTAAGACGAGTTATGGTTCCATTGTTCTCGATGCCATAGGTTGGAATATTACCACCGCTGCCAGCTGCGATAAAACCAAGGTTTTGGATTGCTGCCAAACCTCCTAATTCAACGACAATCGCTGATCCCGCGCTATGGTTAGCGTCACCGGCATCACCACCGAGAATTGTTCCCCAGTTCCAAATATGGTTATCTAATCCACTCAGGACGATCGCAGCACTACCGTCGCCTCCGATTCCGCCAATGCCACCCACACCTCCTAGTCCGGCAATACCACCGAGGCCACCGAGACCAGCATTGCCGCCATCACCACCGTTGCCACCATTGCCGCCAGCACCAGCATTGCCACCAACAATACCAACAGCGCCATTCAAGCCGGTAGGAGCAAAGCCAACGCCACCTTGACCAGGATTACCATCTGTCCCGGCGATACCGTTCGTAGCACTTCCAGCTCCGACTCCAGCTATGCCACCGGATCCTGCATTGCCACCAGACCCACCATCCGGAGTGAGTGAATCGCCATTACTACCATTACCGCCATTACCGCCATTTCCGCCATCTCCGCCAACTCCGTCTGCACCAGCTGTGAAACCGGAGCCACCTAAACCACCAGCGCCACCGGCACCGCCATTTCCTGCATCAGACCCAGAGTCTCCAGGATTCACGCCATCAGCACCAGCTGCCCCATCGCCGCCAAACCCACCATTACCACCATCACCACCGAAACCTGATAATACGCCACCGGCGCCACCGGCGCCACCGGCACCACCTGCACCTCCACCAGCGCCGGAAATAACACCACTAGCACCATTACCGCCATTCCCACCGGCACCGCCACTACCGTCAATCCCTGCAACACCAGCGACACCAGCCACCCCGGCAACTCCTGCAACTCCGGCTTTACCGCCTGAGCCACCTGTGATCATTCCATGGTTACGGATGGTAAGGCCGCTTCCGGAAATACCTACCGCACCATTACCGGCATCACCACCATTCGCACCGGAGCCGCCATCTCCACCAGCGCCACCAGCACCACCGTTTCCACCAGCGCCACCAGCACCACCGTTTCCACCAGCACCACCGTCCGCGCCAAAGCCACCAACTCCGCCATCTCCACCATTCCCTCCATTGGCGGCATTTCCGCCATTGCCACCATTACCGCCATTGCCTGCGTTACCACCATCACCCCCATGAACCGCTGAATTTTTGCCTATTTCCACCACAGAATTATTTGTGGTGAGGCCTACCTTTCCATCTTGTCCGACCTGGCCAGCGGCTCCATCAGCACCCACAATACCATCAGTACCAACCGCGCCAACTGTGCCGGCGGCACCGTTTGAACCGTTAACTATTGTTCCATTGCCCCCAGCATTGCCGGCTCCACCGTCTCCTCCGGCTACACCAGATTGACCATTTAATCCGGCTCCACCTTGGCCAGCTGCCGCACCATCTGTCTTAACCTCACCCTTAATCTTTACAGTTGGCTTGCTCCCAGTAATCGCTGCCTGGCTCTGGCTTGCTGTCAATATGACCATAGATGCAACTAATGATGACACCACCGTAGTGCTCGAAACTGATTTTATCATCGCACGTAACAATCCCGTATCCATGCGCCCCTTAAGCACTTGGAAGTCATGTTGGTGATCATTTAGGTTCGGATCTGCATGTGGAATTGTTGATTTCATGTTTTATTTTTTAGGTATGAGAGTTTGATATTTACTCAATTTGTTATGATTGTTTTGGGTTATTTAAAATGTCAAAAAAAAATTTAGGGAATATCGCATGCTTACAGTTCGCTTTTAAATTCTAGAATGTCGTTAAGGGATTGTCATTAAGGGACGGACCCGAATGACACCGGATTAAGCAGATTTTCTGTAGCGTGAGCGGTGGAAGACCTCCACGTATTCGTGGCGAGGTGCGTTGAGTAGTGGGTGGTTTTTTGGCCTTCGTTTCACCGCCCGCGGTTCGCTGCGGAAAGGGCGTATGTCGATGAGCTTTGTGGCGCAGGTGGCAACGAACCACCGCATCGCTTCCATCCGCTTCCTCGGCTTGCCGGCGCGCGCCCGGAAGCTCTCATGGCTGGCGCATACGAGGTCGAGCAAACCTTTGAAGCTGATGTGCCAGACTGGCTGCTGTATGACTAGGTAATATGATAGCGCTCTATGCAGCAGAGCAAAATAGCTAAACCGTTTATGGGGTGAAGCGTTTTGAGCGGCAAGGGAGAGATTTTAAGAAAGGAGAAAAGACGTGGCGTGTGGGATGCGTGGGGTGAGCAAGATGGCGAGTGAGACCTTGTGGAGTGCAAGGGATGTGTGAGTGGTGAGTAGTAAATGATGAAGAGTGAAAAAGTGCGCGAGTGGACTCGCGCGGTCCGTTTCATGTGGAGCTCACTTCTTATCCACATGAATCTGCTTCGCGTTGATGAGAAAATTCTCTTCCGTTGAGCTTTGATCAACCACTCCACTGACCGTGATGGCGCTAAGTTCTTTGAGACCGTTCAAACCTTTCAAACCATGAGCCATCACCCGCCCGTCTTCGCCCAATATCTGGATGGAGGCGATGGCGGTTTTTTTCACTTCTTTAGAATCGCAACATGCGTCCCATGGGGTCGGGCATGTATCGCCGGGTATTTTGTTGCAAGGCGTGAGCTTCTCCGGGTCGCCAAGTGTGAACGCGGCACGACCATCAACGAAGACTTTATCGCGTCCCATGACTTCGCCCTTGAGGGTGATCGTATCGCCCGGTTTCGCGGTGGTGCGGGCGATATGGATCGCTTGGGCATCAGGTAAAGTTTCAGTAACAAAAAAAGCGGCAATAGCCGGATCGGGTGCTTTCGTTTCGCTGTTAGATGCAGATTCCTTAGGTTTGCAAGCATGCAAAGAAAGCATGGCGATGACGGCGATGGATAGGTTGGTTAGTTTCATAGTTTTGATGAGTTGGATATTCTTCGGAAAATTTATTTATAAAGTAACGGTCTTTACCACAGAGAATCGGAGAACACAGAGATTGAGGAAAAGAATACAAAACACTATGTAAACCGCTTCATGAACTCTGTGTTCTCTGCGCCTCTGTGGTTAAATTTCCTATTGTTTAATTTCATGAGCGAAGAGCTTTAGGCAAGGCGGGCACAAGGCAACGAATGGCAGGTGGGATGGAGCCCAGAATCCCTAACAGAATTCCCGTCACCAAACCGATCGACGCCACGCCCGGTGTGATGACGACGGTGAATGCACCGATGGAAAAAGGAAGGGTCATGCCATCCAGTAACCATAAGGCCAAAGCGGAAGCGAGCAAGGTCCCAGTCAAGCAGGCCACAAGACTTTCCTGCACCAGACTGAAAAAAATCGCCACTCTTCCAAAGCCGATCGCTTGCAGTGTCGCCAGCTCACGGATGCGTGATGCGAAGGCGGCATAGAGTGTGTTGAAACCGCCGAAGATCGCTCCGGCAGCAACCAAACCGGCAGTGAGCCATGTCATGACGCGGATGGGTTTGTAGAAATCTCCGAGCGCCGCATAATAATCGCTTTCGCGCATGGCCGTAAGCTCAAGATCCAAACGTTGTTGAGCGAATAATTCGGCATCCGAGAAATACCTCGGGTGATCCATACGCAGCACCACACACGAAACCGTCTCACGCTGCGCCAACATGCGCAGGTCACCGATCGCCGCCCAGATTTCGGATTCCATCACAGTACCCGGCGCTGCGAATACTCCGGACACAGTCATTTCAGATTTGTCTAACAAAACTTTTTTACCGGTTCGCAAGGCATCTTCAGCGATTCCGAGTTTACGCCAGGCGAGTTTGCCAACCATCACCTCACCCGCTTGTGGAAACCTGCCTTCGATCAAACGCACCTCAGGATGCACGAGCAAAGCCGATGGCGTCACACCCCGGAACAACGCCTGACCTTTTCCACCTCCGCCTGTTCCCAGTGACGACATATAATGAATCTCAGCAGTGACCGCCGGCCTTCCCAACACTTTGGAAACCCCACGGATCGTGGCTTCCGCAATACCCGACAACTGTGAGCTCACCTCACTGCGCTGAATGCTTTCCTCACTGCCAGCACCTAACAGAATCGCATTCTTGGATGAACCCGAGGCTGCCAGCACCTGCTTCATTCCACCGTTCAAAGCCGCCGCCGCCATGACCAACATCACCACCAACGCCGAGCCGCCGACTGTCTGCAACAGCCGCGATTTATCGCGAAAGAGGTTTCGAAGAGCGTAAGAGAGTGGAAGCATGAGGGTTGTTAAGTTTTCACCTCTGCGCCTCCGCGGTGAAGGAAAATATCAAAGCCGTTTGCCCAACCAACCCTGAATTATTTAAAAACACTTTCATGACCTTAGAGATTTCACGATGGGTTGGCGGATGGCGATGAAAGCTGGGTGAATTGAAGCGATGATTCCTAACAATAGCGCAGCAGTGATCGCGAATATGAGGGTGGAAACCTGAGGCAGGATCGCGAGCGTTTGACCTTCGCTGCCCATGGTGAAACTTTGCCAGCGCAAAAAAGCCCATGCCAATCCCGCTCCACTGATCCCACCGATCAAACCTAACAGCCCACCTTCACTTAGCACTAAAAACATGATTGCGCGGCTCGGATATCCCAGCGTCCGCAGCACGGCGTTTTCTTTGACCCTGCTCCGTACCATGAGTGATATTGCGTTTGCCACCAGAAGCACCACCGCCAGCACGGCCGCTATCCCGAGCCAACGCGTGAAACCGATCAACTCGATGAGCTGTCCCGCAGCTTCCGCGAAGAAAGCTTTTTCCGGACGCGTATTGGTTGGCATTTGATCAGACTTGAAACGGGCGTCGATCATTTCCGCAACAGGCTTCAGTTGAGAAGATTGATCCACCCGCACATTGAACTGCGTGACGATTCCCAAGCCGGTTTTGGAGGCTTGTTGTAAAAACTCCAATTTCACATATGCGACATTGTTATCCTGTGGAAACGGCGACCGAATGATTCCCGCCACGTGCACCGTAACCCCTACCGCATCGAATTTATCACCCGGCGTGAGTCCACGCCGTTTCGCAAATTGTTCTCCTAACAACGCACCGTCTCCGCGTTTTAGCCATTCGCTCTCATCGCCATCGATGATCTCGATCTCTGGCGCAAACTTGCGCAGCATCCCTTCCGGCACGCCGCGAAACGTGATCACATCCAGGCTTGCACCGCAGTTGTTAACGGTGATCTTGATCGGTATCACTTCTTTCACGCCGTCCATTTTACGAATCTCGTCCTGATAATGCTCGGGCAGCTGGCTTGCCATCGGGCAGAAACGATTTTCGCGATACACCACCAAGGTCGTGTCGGCTGCGGTTTCCTCGGTGGCCGAAGCCAATGAATCCTGAAGTGTTTCCACCGAGGTAAAGAGAAACATCCCGGAAGCCACCCCGCACATGGTCAACACCGTACGCAGCCGGTGGCGCAGCAGTTGTTTCGCAGCAAGTTGAATGAGTGCGGTCATGCTTCAGATATGTGAGTTTCGTTTTCTAACAATTTACCTTTTTCCAAATGCAAGGTCCGGTCCGCGGCCGCCGCCGCGCGCGCATCGTGAGTCACCATCACGATGGTTTTACCGCGTTCTCTCGATAGCGATTGAAGAAGCTCTAAAATCATGTTCGCCGATTCGCGGTCCAAATCACCCGTCGGTTCGTCCGCCACCAATAGCGCTGGATCGGCGACCAAGGCGCGTGCGATCGCCACCCGCTGCTCCTGTCCGCCCGACAATTCGCTCGGCGTATGGTGGGAACGATCCTGCAGGCCCACGATTTCCAGAGCTTCTTCGGCTTTTTGTTTCCGCTCCGCCTTGCTCATCGATGTGATCAACAACGGCAGCTCCACGTTTTCAAATGCGGTCAGCACCGGAATCAGATGATAGAGCTGGAAGATGTAACCTACCTTGCGTGCACGCCATGCCGTGAGTTGTTTGCGACTGAATGCCGCAATGTTTTCTCCATCGATCACGAGGCTGCCTGAAGTTGGCGAATCGATGCCCGAAATCAAATTGAGTAAGGTGGTTTTGCCAGATCCTGATGGACCCATCAGCGCGAGAAACTCTCCGCGGTCCACCTCAAGGTCGAGATTTTTCAGCGGCGTCACGATGTTCGTGCCTTTGGTGTAGGATTTGGAAATGGATTTGCAGATGATCATGAACGTTCTTTGAAAATGGGGTTGAGGCGTTGGCCGTTTTTGAGGTCAAGCGGCTTGGTGATCACCCATTCGCCGGGACGGACTTCAGGACTGACCAAAATCATGCCGTCTTTGATGATGCCGGGATTCACCGCACGCCGCTCGGCACGCTTGGTGTCGGGATCACAAATCCAAACCCAGTTGTCCTGAATCGCCTCTTTTGGAACATATACGGCGATACCTGTCGCTTCCATCACGCTATCTGAAGTGGGACGGATCGTCTCAAAAAATTCCACCCGACTCAACATCTCGGGACGGAGTTTGTCATTTGGGTTCTGAATACGGACTTTTGCCTGCAAGGTGTTCCTTTGAAGGTCCGCGGCACCCTCAATTCTTGTCACTTGCCCTTCAAACACTTCATCAGGGAGGAGATTCGAGCGGATTTTCGCGCGTTGCCCCACGCTCAGGCCCGCCGCATCCGCCAAGGGCACATCCACACGAACTTGAAGATGTGCAGGTTCGTATAAAATCGCGATGGTAGAGCTGTCTTCCTCATCCATACCGATCATTTTTTTCTGGCCCGGCGCAGCTTTCAGCGCGAGCACCCGACCATCAAGCGGCGCTCGAATTTCTGTTCGCGCATAAGCCAACTCGGCTTTTTCCAAATTGATTTCCGCCTCCCGAATCTGAGCTTGGAGCGCCAAAATTTCGTAGGCGATCTGATTAATCTCCTCACAGATTCCCGCAATGCGGGCCTTAGCTGCATCGACCTCCGCAAGCCGGCGCTTCTGATTCAGCCGCGTCGCCAACATTTCATCCTCTGTAATTGCACCTCGGCTCAGCCGCTCATAGCGCTTCAGTTTGTCACACGCCTCTTCCGCATCTGCCTCTGCAATCGCCAATCCCGCCTTCTCGACTTCGATTTTTTGCATCGCAAGTTGTGTTCCCACGCAATGCGCATCAAAAGAAGCCTTCATATCGGCCAGCTTCGCCGCCATCCCATCCCGCTCCAACTGCGTATCGATCCGAATCAAGGTCGCGAGCAGATCGCCTTTTTTTACCAGCTCGCCTTCGAGGACATTTACAGAATCGACGATCCCGTCGGTCAGTGCGGTCGCCTTGATTGGCAAGGGATCCGGTTCGATCCAGCCCGATGCTTGAAACATCAATTTTCCCGCAATGTTTGTAGATGCCTCTGGATTGACGGATTTGATATTTTCCTCAATTCCGATGGCTGAGAACACTTCAACGGATTTTGCGGGAATCAGGCGATCCCGGAATAGCAGCGCAAAAATCAATAAAAACCCAACCAAAAGGCAAAACGGCAAGATCCAAACTGCCATGCGTCTGCGAGCGCTTGGTGATAATTTTTGAGTGGATGAAAGTGGCCTGAGATTGAGGCGTTTGAATGGCATGAGTGGGGAAAATCTGAAATTTGCAGGTCAAATACCCGCCTGAAAAACCGTATCGAGATGTTTTATAGCCTCGACACTAACTGTTTTTGAGCATTTTCAAATCAGCAGTCTTTGCTGCTTCACATACCATTCCAAAGAATCCGGCGGAGCACGGTGAGGCTGTGTGCGCTCTGAAAAGAGATGAATTTCTCTCAAAGCCATGATTTCCAGACCCAAAAAAACGACTTCATCCGCCTTCAAACAAGGAACCTGGCCTGAATTTGGAGCCTCCCCATCAGGCAAAAACTTTGCCTGAACCATGCAATCCGGGACTTCATGTTTCTCCTTGCAGCAATCTTTAACAGTCATTGGACAATCGTCCGTTTTTCCCGAGAACTCTATACTCAGCGTGCAAACATAGCGCTGCACCGAGGCCATGGGTAAAACCAAGGCCATCATGGCAAATAATATGGAGGAAATGATCCGCACCGCTTGGAACATACATACTGACCCACCCAACGCAAGTTGGATCATCTTAACGCCAGCACCCCCAAACGATGATCCATTTTTAAAGATTCTCCTTGACCCAAAGCGCAGCCAAGCCTAAATCCGCCCCCCGTTTCTCAACCAAACACTCTCAAATCATGGCCAACGCACAAGTCATCCTCAAAGAAAAAATCGAAGGCCTCGGCTCCGAAGCCGATGTCGTTAAAGTCCGCGCTGGCTACGCCCGCAACTACCTTGTGCCACAAGGCAAAGCCTACGAAGCGACCAAAGCAAACCTCCGCCACGTCGAAGCTCTCAAAGCCGAGCGCGCACGCCGTGAAGCCGAAGAACTAGTTACCGCTCAAGAACTCGCGACCAAGATTTCCAAACTCAAGCCGTCCTTCACCCTCTCCACCGGTCAAGGTGGCAAGGCATTCGGATCGGTCACAAGCATGGATCTCCATAAGGAACTCGAGGCAGCCGGCATCGTGATCGATCGCCACTCCATCCAACTTGAGAAACCCATCAAAAAATCTGGCAAAACGGTTGTTGAAATCAAACTTAACGCGCAAGTTAGCGCTCAACTAACCGTCACGGTTGATGCCGGCGACGTCAAAGACGAAGACTGAAATCAGGCTTCCTGATTCGAAAATTTTAAAAGCCGGTTCCGTTTTCGGAACCGGCTTTTTTTGTTTTGAAAAGTAGAATTTCGAGCCACGAAAACATCCATTACACAAAAAAATCCCATCCAAGCGTGATCTCTTTGGTCAGCATCCGCTCGCCTTCGAATCTGAATTTTCCGATCAACGTTTGCCCGGCCAGGACTTGTGGCAGCCAGTGGCGGTCGTCTTCCCACATGCGGTCGTAGGGGATGCGATCCAGCGGCGCCCAAAATGGCGCAGCTTCCGGGGTTTCGGTGGGTTCTCCCACAAACTCGCTGGCCAAAAACACATGACAACGCAAACTCGGGTAATCCGACATCCGGAACCACAGCTCCGCCACTTTACGGGCGTCTTTGACGGAAATGCAGAGCTCTTCCTCGGTTTCCCGCACCGCCCCATCAAGCGGGCTTTCACCTGGATCCACTTTCCCTCCAGGACCGTTCACCTTTCCTTGCCCGTGACCGCGTTTTTTCTCAATTAGCAGGATTTGTCCGTCTTTCACAACAAACATCAGGGTCGCCTCAATTTCTGCCTGCCAGTTTTTCCAATCCGTCTCATCCATGCTTGAAAGGATGCATAGCGGGTTGCTGTAGGGATCCCGAGGCGTTTTTTCGCTCCTGATTATTTTTCTTATTGCAAATCAATCTCAATTAGCCGACTTTTCTCTCGATGACAACCCGTCAGCCAAGCCAACGTCAACTCACCCTTAACGAGGTGAGTCTCAATTGTGACGTTCGGATCAGTAGCCTTAACGGTCCTGCATGTGATCGTCTTCGGGATCTTGGTTTTTGTGAGCAAATGCAGCTGCGTAAAATTTCAAACGGTCGCAATTTGGTTTGTACGGTTTGCGGTGCAAAAATGGCGATCAGTCGTGAATTGGCGGAGCAGGTTCTGGTTGATCCCATTCGCTAATCCCGACGTATCAACGCTGTGTCAGAGAATCCCTCAATCATCGCGCTTCTCGGTAACCCCAACTCGGGAAAATCCACCCTGTTCAATGCTCTAACAGGAAAAAACCAGAAAGTTGGAAACTACGCCGGCGTCACGGTGGAAGTCAAAAGTGGCGAGACTTATACGCCTCATGGAAAAAAACTCCATGTGCTCGACCTCCCGGGTTGTTACTCGCTTCGTGCCGATGCGGGCTCGCCAGATGAACAAATCGCGCTCGATGCGTTGACTGGAAAGTTGAATGGGATTGCTAAACCCGATCTTGTGGTCTGTGTGGTGGATGCCTCAAATCTGGAGCGCCACCTTCAACTCGTCCTTCAAGTAATCGAGCTGGGCCTGCCTTGTGTGCTCGCACTCAATATGGTCGATGTTGCGGAAAAATCCGGACTCAGGCTGGATCCCGCGAAACTCTCCGAAGAACTCGGCATTCCTGTGGTGCCGATGCAGGCGAACGCCTCGAAGGGAATCATTGAGCTCAAACAAGCGCTCCGCCATCCCTTTCCACATGCTTCGGAGGTTTCATGGCTGACGCAAACGAACGACCTTGAAACAAACCGCCGTGCATTCGTCGCTTCGCTTTGCGAACTCGCTGCGCGCCGACCAGATGCCCAGCAACGGAATTTCACCGACAAGCTTGATTCCATTTTGCTCCATCCCTTTCTAGGTTGGGTGGCTTTCCTTGCAATCATGTTTACCCTGTTCTGGTCGATCTTTTCCTTTGCATCCATCCCCATGGATTTCATCGACTCAACGCTCGGCAGCTTCGGTGAATGGGTGAATGCCATGATGCCGGAAGGTGATCTGCGTTCCCTCTTGGTCGACGGAGTCATCGGTGGTGTCGGCGGAGTGCTCGTTTTCCTGCCGCAAATCCTTCTGCTGTTTTTCTTCATCGGCCTGTTGGAAAGCTCAGGCTATATGTCACGGGCGGCTTTCCTGATGGATCACGTCATGGCGAAAGCAGGGCTGAGCGGCAAAGCCTTCCTTCCGCTTTTTAGCTCCTATGCCTGCGCCATACCTGGCGTAATGGCGACTCGTACCATCGATTCCGCCAAGGAGCGTTTGGTCACACTATTTGTTGCTCCATGGATGAGCTGCTCCGCACGCCTTCCGGTTTATTTCCTGATCATTCCCTTACTGCTGCACGAAAACGAAGGCACTTGGAAACAGGCGCTGGTTTTATTCTGCATTTACACGCTTGGAACCCTAACCGCATTTTTAGCCGCTAGGATTCTGCGTGGCAAACTAGGGCCGGATAAGATTGTCCGCCATTTCATGCTTGAGCTGCCACCTTATCGGAGACCCCAGTGGTCATATGTTTTTCGCCATGTGATGGATCGCGGATGGTCCTTTGTTCGCAAAGCTGGAACGATCATTCTCGGTCTCTCCATTCTTCTTTGGGCTCTCAAAACCTATCCAAAATCCGATTCGAATGATCCAGGTGAAGTCCTCGCACACAGCGCAATGGGAAGAATTGGGGAGTTGATCGAACCCGTGGTAAAGCCGCTTGGGTTTGATGGCCGCACCGGCACCGCCATCCTGACTTCGTTTGCCGCCCGCGAGGTCTTTGTCTCTTCCATCGCCATCATTTTCAGCGTGGAGGAGACGGATGACGATGTGAAAACTCGGAGCCTGATCCGAGCAAAAATGCAAACCGCCACCTGGCCGGACGGTCGACCGCTGTTTACGCCAATGAGCTTGATTTCGTTACTTGTGTTTTTCATCTACGCCCTACAGTGCCTGCCGACTACTGCCGTCGTTGCCCGTGAGTCGGGATCATGGAAATGGGCGGTCGGGCAGTTTGCCTTCATGTCAGGCTTCGCATATCTCGCGTCATGGCTCGTCTTTCAGACGGGTTCCCTCATGGGCTTTTAATCTCATGGAGTGGCAAACTTACATCGCCCTTGGTATCGTTGCGATCACACTCGTGATTTTTATTTTTCGTTTTTTCTTCAAAAAAAAGACCAAAACATCCTGCGGACACGGCTGCGGTTGCGCAGCGAACGAGAAACAATGAATTCATTCCGTCAGGTGACGGTTTCGTCACCCAACCGAGAGTGTATTCCGCTGCATGGGAAGCCTTTTTCATGTCTGGGAAATGACTGCCATTTCCTATGACTCTATGAAAATCGATATCGTAACGGATACCTTCGCCCCGGATGTGAACGGTGTGGCGATGACCCTTGGACAACTGACGGATGGTTTACGCAAGCGCGATCACCGAGTTCATATCATACGCACGGGTGACGGCAGAGATGATGAAACCATCGCCGCTTCCATTCCGCTGCCCGGTTATCGGGAGGTCCGAATCGGACTCCCTGCTTCATTGATGCTTCGCCTGCGCTGGATGAAGCGCAGGCCGGATGCGATCTACGTCGCAACGGAAAGCCCGCTTGGAAAATCCGCGGTCAAAGCCGCGAAAACTCTGAGTATTCCGGTGATGACCGGCTTCCATACCAATTTTCACGAATACGTAAAGCGTTACAGCCTGGGCTCTTTCCAGCCAATGGTGATGGCTTACCTAAAGCGTTTTCATGATCGCGCGAACTGCACCCTCGCGCCCTCACATGAATTAGTTGAGAACCTACGTGCGGAAGGCTTTGTGAACGTTCATCTGATGGGTCGCGGTGTGGATACGGAATTGTTCTGTCCAAGCAAACGCTGTGAGAATCTAAGAAGTTTCTGGGGCGCAAGCGCGAGCTCGCCGGTGGCCATCGTCGTCGGTCGCGTCGCAGCGGAAAAGAACTTGGAGCTCGCCATGCGATGCTTCGCCGAAATGCGTGATTCGGTCCCTGATATACAATGTGTGATGATCGGCGACGGTCCACTGCGTGAAAAGCTATCAGCGAAGCATCCTTGGGTGCGCTTTTCCGGAGTGCAAACGGGCGAGGACTTGGCGCGGCATTATGCGTCAGCAGATATTTTGCTTTTTCCGAGCGAGACCGAGACTTTCGGAAATGTTGTGCTTGAGGCGATGGCAAGCGGTTTGACGACAGTGGCCTACGATTACGCCGCGGCAGCCGATTTCATAAAGCATGGTGTGAACGGCCTGAAGGCGCCTAAAGGCGACGATGCAGGCTTCAGAAAACAAGCCATGGCCGCACTCGGGATCGGACGCGAACATGCGCTGCGCATTGCCGCCCGTGAAATCGCACTTACTCAAGGGTGGAGCAACGTCGTTGAGAAATTTGAAGGGCACTTGCGGGAAATTTCAAGCCATGCAGAGCAAACGGCCGTATCAACCGCACTTCTCGCGCGATCCAAGAAACGGAAAAAAGTATCTTATCGCACCGTGTTTATCTCCGACATTCACCTCGGCACACCTGATAGCAAGGCCACCGAAGTGGGCGATTTTCTTAAAATGATCACTTGTGAGAAACTTGTTCTCAACGGAGATATCATTGATGGTTGGGCATTAAAACGCGGTTCCGCATGGCTTTCACGCCATAGCCGTGTTATTCGGAAAATTCTGAAAATGACCGAGAAAGACCATACCGAGGTCATCTACCTCCGTGGCAATCACGATGAGATCGTCGAGCGCTTTCTTCCCCTCGTTTTTGGCAAAATCCGCTTTACCAAGGAATACATTCATACCTCAGCAAACCATCTCAGATACTTTGTTGTGCATGGTGATGGATTTGACAGCGTTTCGACCAACCACAAGTGGCTCGCGTCAATTGGCGCCGTAGGCTATGATTTACTGCTGAAGGTAAACCGCTACTACAACCACTGGCGGGCATGGCGGGGAAAGGAATACTTTTCCGTGAGTAAAAAAATCAAAGCACGGGTCAAATCCGCTGTCAGTTTTGTTGATAATTACGAAGTTCTTCTCCAAGAGCTCGCGCGTCACAAACAATGCGATGGCATCATCTGTGGCCATATTCATACTCCTGAAGATAAGAAAATCGGAAACGTGCATTACCTCAATTCAGGCGACTGGGTGGAAAGCCTGACAGCTATTGTCGAGCATCATGACGGGCGAATGGAACTCATTCACTACAGGGACTTCCTTTTATCCGAGGATGTGTGACAAGAATGTCACGATGACGATTTTGCAAATCAAGAACGAGTCATCTAGTGATGATGAATCAGACACACCGAGCGTGTGAAGTAGTGACTGCGTAGTTAGCAAAAAAGGGGCGAATCCTAAGAGGTTCGCCCCTTTTTTATCTGAAAATCCGCTCGTATCCTTACTCTCTGTTGAAAAAACCCGATCTAACGAATCAGCCCTTCTTACGAACCAGCACCATCACGCTTTCGACATGGCGGGTGTGAGGAAAAAGATCAAATGGTTGAACCTCCTCGATCGTGTATCCCGCATCTCGAAGGATTTTATAATCGCGAACCTGGGTTGCTGGATCACAAGAAACATAGATCACGCGCTCCGGCCCAAAGACCACGAGCTGCGCTAAAAATTCCGGAGTGCAACCTTTTCTCGGCGGATCGATAACCACCACGGTTTCAGCTGCCGGTGTATCGATCTTTCCAAAAATAGCCTCCGCATCCGCTTGCAGGATGGTGACGTTGCTCAAGCCGTTGAGAGCGACGTTATTAGCCGCCCAAAGAGCACCTGCCTCGTTCACCTCGACACCCATCACTTTTTCGAACCGCTCTGCCAGACACAGTCCGAAAAGCCCGGCGCCACAATAAGCATCGACTAAATATTTCGCACCACCCGACAACGCTTTTTTACCAACGTATCCCGTGAACTTTTTGAGGATGAACGGATTGTTTTGAAAAAACTCTCCCGCCACGAAATCAAATTTTATCCCGTCAACTTCCTCGCGCGCGATGGCTTTCGGATCACGCTCGACACGTCCGTTTGTCGCTCTCAATAAGATCGTCGCACCACGTTTGAAAGATTTTCCATTAGCCCTGATCTCGGCATGTGCTGCCGGTAGGGCCTCATTGATCTCACGCATTGCGATCGGACAATTCACGACGTCTAACAATTCGTTACGCCGACCCACTTTTAGAAAGCCAATTTCCTTCACTACACCACCGACGGGTTTTTCGAAATGAGGCGTGATTTTCGAGCGATATTGCCATATCTGCTCGGACGACTCACAGAAATTCACCTCCCGCTCCTCACCTGCCATGTGTTTGAGTAGCTCGCGAATCTGCCGCGTCTTCCATTCCAGCTGTTTGCCGTAAGCGAGGTGCTGATACTGGCAACCTCCGCATTCGCCAAACAACGGACATCCCGGCTGCACCCGATCCGGCGATTTTTCCAAAATCTCGACCAAATCCCCCTGCGAATGATTTTTATCATTTCGGAAAATTCGCGTTCGCACCAATTCGCCCGGCAAGGCATACGGCACAAATACCACCCAACCGTCCACTCGCCCCACGCCGGAACCCAGATTCGTCAAGGAATCAATCCGCACCTCAATCTCCTGATGATAGGCAAATGGGATGGGAATGAATTTCTTGGGCGGGCGGTTGTGCATAAGCAACTGACTGCTAAGCGATTTTACCAAAGAAAGGAACCGCTTTATGCGATTTCCCGACTGCCCTCTGCCCATCTCCATGGTAACTCATGGCCTCGAGTCATAAAAAAGGGCTAAATCGAACATTTCGATCCGCTCCAAGAGCACTCCATCAATCCATCATTTTTGATTCTCTTGTCTGCGCCTTTTTGTGACCTCCGCAGCTTTGCGCTGAAAATTTCAATCCTAACTGGGTATTCCAAGATCAAGGTTGGACGAATCCTCTCTGATGCTCAATAAAAGAGGCGTGATTGACGCCGCCTACCCACTCGCCCGCAAATTGCTTTTCGCCCTCGATGCTGAAACAGCCCACCACGCCAGCATGGCGGGCTTACGTATTGCCGAAAAAACAGGCTTGCTCGACAGCCTTTGTGATCCGCTGCCACAAGCAGAGCCAATCGAACTCATGGGACTGAAATTTCCCAACCGCATCGGCCTAGCCGCTGGCCTCGACAAAGAAGGCAACACCATCGATGCACTCGGGCGCCTAGGTTTCGGTTTCATCGAGATCGGCACGATCACTCCGCGGCCTCAAGCCGGAAATCCAAAACCGCGCTTGTTCCGCCTCATCCCGCACGAAGCGATCATCAACCGCATGGGGTTTAACAATCCTGGGATCGACGCAGGGGTGGCCAATGTTAGAGCTCACCATTCCTTCGCCGGCATCATCGGTTTCAACATCGGAAAAAACAAAGACACGCCCAACGAAAATGCCGCGGATGATTACCTCGCTTGTTTGAAAAAGGCCTATCCCGTGGCTGATTACATCGCTGTCAACCTCTCCTCACCCAACACTCCCGGATTGCGTGATCTGCAAGCTGCCGATTCATCGGCACGCCTGTTGGAAATGCTCAAAGCCGAACAACAAAAACTCTCTGTGATTCATGGCAAATACGTTCCGATTCTATTCAAGGTCGCCCCCGATCTCACCGAGTCTCAGATCACCGATCTCGCCAAAGCATTCCTTGATGGCGGCCTCGACGGCTTGATCGCAACGAACACCACGCTGGATCGCGATAAAGTTTACGGTCACAAATGGGCCAACGAAGCCGGTGGACTTTCCGGCTTGCCCGTGCTCGAAAAATCCAACCAAACCCTTGCCGCATTTGCTGCCGCCTTTTCGGGTAAGATTCCCATAATCGGTGTCGGTGGCATCTCCTCCATAGAAGATGCCGCAGCCAAATTCAAACTTGGAGCGGATCTCATCCAGATCTATACTTCCTTCATCTACCGTGGCCCAGCTCTGGTAAGAGAACTCGTTGCGGCCGATTGCATGCGCCATGCCAACTCGTAAATTCGCAACACCCCGCCCAACCGGCTCATGAAACCTCTCCGACTTCTCATTACCTTGGTGATTGCCTTTGGGATGGTCACGTATCTCGTCTGGCGCAGTTCTCAGACCAAGATTGCACCCGTGAAATTGGTCGGCTTCCAAGACCATTCCGCCCCTCCGGGTATGCCGGAATCCGAGGCGCCGGACATGCGCTTCTTCATGCTTTCCGCATGGCAAGCAAATCAGATTCCCAAAATTTCCAGCATGGACCCTCCAATCGGATCGGAAAACGGAGCTCTTGTTTACAATGCCCAGCCTTTCTGGGAAATGAACGAAGATTACAAGGGGCATCACACAGGTGACGACCTCAATGGAATCGGCGGAATGAATACCGACCTCGGTGACCCGGTTCATGCCGCAGCTGACGGGCTGGTCATCTACGCGGGTGAGCCAGCACCGGGTTGGGGAAAAATTATTATTCTTGCCCACCGGGATTCAAAGGATCAGCCGCTCCAAACCCTTTATGCCCACCTTGATCAATCCAAGGTCGTACTCGGCAAACTGGTGGCACGCGGTCAAGTCATCGGCACCGTAGGTACCGCAAATGGAAAATACCCCGCGCACCTCCACTTCGAAATCCGCCAAAGCCATGGCGCTGAAATCGGCAAAGGATATCTCAATCGCTTCCTCAACCATCTCGATCCTTCCGCTGTCATTGCCTCCATGCACAACTTCGAAGCATCAGGCATCTCGCCTTCACTTGTCAAATTTGCCAATCTTTCCGGACCTAATCCGTGGACGAGCTTGGAAATTCAAGGCGCGGAAAAATTATCTGATTTGAAAAAACCAGAAAGCTCGGAATGACGGGTATGGACGCCTCTCTATGGCCATGATTCTGAAGCAAAAAACGCCACCCCGCAACGGGATGACGTTTTCAAAAAGAACCCAAAGTAAGTTCGATCAGTTCACCGCGACAGCGGAAGAGCCAGTCTCACCTGTGCGGATGCGGATGGCTTCTTCAATAGTGGAAATGAAAACTTTGCCATCACCGATTTTGCCGGTGTTCGCGCTTTTGACGATGGCTTGCGCAACGCCTTCGGCCTGTGCGTCGTCGACAACGATTTCGATTTTGACCTTGGGTAGGAAATCAACGGTATATTCAGAGCCGCGATAGATTTCAGTGTGACCCTTCTGGCGTCCGAATCCTTTGACCTCAGTAACGGTCATACCTTGGACTCCGACCTCCGAGAGGGCTTCTTTGACTTCTTCAAGTTTGAATGGTTTGATGATGGCTTCGATTTTTTTCATGATAGCGGCGGATTGGTAAAAATATAAAGAGCAAGTGGTGTGCCAACTTTCTTCAATCAAAGAAGTTCACCTGCTTTTTATTTAAGCAGATAAGATAGGCGATACGAGAGGGAAATCATGAATTTTGAAAAAAATGCATCGATAAGTTGCGATTTGCTGAAAACTGGTTAAGCCTTTCGGCGTAATCTGATTATATTTCACAACCATACCATCATGAAAAAATTTGCAATCACCTTGTTGTCAGCGGCTTTTTGCCAATTCGCGATCGCCGAAGATGCCAAGATCGAAATCACCGCCAATGACCAAATGCAGTTCAACATCAAAGCATTTGAAGTCACCGAAGGTCAGAAAGTGGTGTTGTCCCTCAAGCACATCGGTCAGCTTCCTGCCGCAGCTATGGGACACAATGTGGTAATTCTCAAGGCTGGCACGGTCATTCCCGCGTTCGCCGGTAAATGCGCACCAGCAAAAGACAATCAGTACATCCCCACCGATGCGGAATCTGCCAAACTGATTGTTGCCCATACCAAATTATTGGGTGGCGGAGAAGCTGATCAAGTGACCTTTACCGCTCCTGCGGCCGGAAGCTATCCGTTTGTTTGCACTTTTCCCGGTCATTTTGCCATCATGCAAGGCGTGATGACGGTCAAAGCCAAATAAGTTCGCTTCGAATACTCTGTGCCGGTTTCAGTTATCCAGACTGAAACCGGTTTTTTATGGGAAAAGCCCGCGAGCCGTTTTTGCGTTCGCCACCGTGGTGATGGCAATGGCTTGCGCCGCCATGCGATTGGGAATTTTGTTTTTGTGCGCGTATGCTGTAACCTGCTCAAAAGCTGCATGCAGTTTGGTCTCCAGCTTGCTGATCACTTCTTTTTCCGTCCACTGGAAACGCTGAAGATTCTGCACCCACTCAAAATAAGAAACCGTGACGCCGCCCGCGTTGCAGAGGATATCGGGAATCACGAAAATATCATCGCGTTCTTCCATGATACGGTCGGCTTCCGGAGTGGTGGGACCGTTCGCACCTTCCGCTAAAATTCTGCATTTCAGATTGGCTGCGTTATGCGCATGAATCACTCCCCCAACCGCACATGGAGCAAGGATATCGCACTTTCTGATCAGCATTTCATCCGGATCAACGGATTCCGCGGAGGCAAAACCGGAAATAGCCTTGTGTTCAGATACGTGGGCACTCAATGCATGAATATCGATACCATCCTGATTCCAGAGCGCTCCGCTTGCATCGGAAACTCCGATGATTTTGATGCCATAGGATGAGAGCGTCAGGGCGGTATGTAAGCCGACATTCCCAAAGCCTTGGATGATGGCGGTGGCGGTTGTTTCCTGGGCTCCAAGTTTACAGAGCGCGGTGGAGGCAAGGAATGCAACCCCATAGCCCGTGGCTCTCTGCCGGCCTGCGGAGCCCTGCAAGCTCATCGGTTTACCCGTAACAATCGAAGGGACCAAATATCCTGTATGGGTGGAATATGTGTCCGCGATCCACGCCATGGTTTGTTCGTTAGTTCCCATGTCAGGAGCCATCACATCAATCTCCGGACCAATGAACGGAATCATTTCCATCGTGAAACGACGGGTCATGCGCTCTAATTCGCTATTCGACATTTTTGAGGGATTACAGGAAATACCTCCTTTGCCTCCTCCGAAAGGCAGATCGAGCAGGGCGCACTTCCAGTTCATCCACATCGCAAGCGCCGCAACTTCGCCCATATTGACATCTGGGTGATACCGCAGTCCGCCTTTCACTGGTCCCCGAGTCAGATGGTGTTGCACCCGGTAACCGAAAAACACCTCGGTCGTGCCATCATCGCGGCGGATTGGAACCGTGACGGTAATCATTCGCTTTGGCCACTTACAGCGTTCACGGATATCCACAGGTAGCTTCAGGAAGTCCGCCACGCGGTCAAACTGGCGGACTGCCATGGCAAACACCGGATTAGCTAAAAGCTCTTCTCGCATAAACCAGAAAGTGAATCAGCGGGCAAGAATGACCACGGCGTGTTCATCGTAGCGAATCTTGGTCTGGGTTTGGGCATGAATGTATTTGAGAATCGCGCTCACCGGCACATTCTTTAAATTCATTGTGATCTTCGCATCCGTAAGTTTCTTGCCGGGATCTTCGACGACAAAATTAGGGGTTATTTCCTCTTTGGATTGTTTCTCAATCATTGCAGCCAACAATCCCAATGCCTCCTGGATCGTGGCATCCTCGATTTGATAGGCTGGAATCATGATTCCACCGATTTTTGCTTCCGCCGCATCAGCTTTGATGCTTCCGGCGTTGATTTTCACCTCTCCGAGTTGAAAGCGGGCTTTTGCATGACCCGCATGGAATTTGAGTGCCGTTTTATAAGCCGCAATAGCCGTAGCCGGATCACCGGATTTTTCCGCAGCCAGGCCTTTCTGATACCAAGCCTCAGCCTTTTCCGAGGCACTTTCGGCAAATACACCATGCGAACCGCATAACGTGACGATTAGAAAAATGAGGGTTTTCATAGATTATCCAGACTAATCATGGATACCCGATGTTTCCAGCATCTTCTGAAATTTTGGGGAAATTTCGGTTTATGACTCAGCAAGCAACTTGCGGAAATAGCCAATGGTCGAATCCAGCCCTTCATCGAGGCTTATTTTTGGCTGCCAGCCGAATTCTTTCATGGCCAGAGAGATATCAGGGCAGCGCTGTTTTGGATCGTCTCCCGGCAAGGGATGAAACGCTAATTTTGATTTTCCTCCGACTTTTTGAAGAATCCGGTCAGCGAGCTCTAGCATGGTGAATTCGCCGGGATTCCCCAAATTGACCGGACCCGTGATCTCGTCGTGATTCATCAAGCGAATGAATCCTTCTATGAGATCATCCATGTAGCAAAAAGAGCGCGTTTGGCTACCATCTCCGTAAATGGTCAGATCCTCACCACGCAGAGCCTGAACGATGAAATTGGAAACCACACGACCATCATCCGGCAACATCCGCGGGCCGTATGTATTGAAAATCCGGGCAACTCGGATTTCGACCCCGTGCTGGCGGTGGTAGTCAAAAAACAAGGTCTCCGCAACCCGCTTCCCTTCGTCATAACAGGCACGGATACCTATAGGATTGACCGAACCTTTATAGGACTCCGTCTGCGGGTGGATTTCAGGATCGCCATAAACTTCTGAAGTCGACGCTTGAAAAACCCGGGCACCGATCCTTTTCGCAAGGCCAAGGCAGTGCATCGCGCCCAGAACCGAGGTCTTGGTGGTTTTGATCGGGTTGTGCTGGTAGTGCGGCGGAGACGCGGGGCAGGCGAGGTTGAAAATCTGATCCACCTCAAACATGAACGGCTCCGTGACATCATGCCGCACCAGCTCAAAATGCGGGTTATCAATCAAATGCAGAACATTGGCTTTTCTGCCGGTAAAATAATTATCCATGCAGATGACATCATGACCATCCTTGATCAGGCGGTCGCAGAGATGGGAGCCAAGAAAGCCGGCCCCTCCTGTAACTAGAGTGCGCATGGGCGGGATGTTTATAGAGCTTCTAAGAAACATCAAACTTTAAACTTCAAAAGGTTGCAAAGAGGGGCAAAGTTTCGCCATGAGAATTCTGACGGGACTGCAGCCAAGCGGAAAACTGCATGTGGGAAATTATTTCGGGGCGATCAAACCCGCGGTCGAACTGCAACAACAAGGCGAGGGCTTTTATTTTATCGCGGACTACCATGCGATGACCTCCGGCCGAGATGCCGCGGCTCTCAAGGCAAACATCCGCGAACTCGCCATCGATTTTCTCGCCTGCGGTCTGGATCCTGAAAAGTCCGTGTTTTTCCGCCAAAGCGCCGTTCCCGAGGTCAACGAACTCGCATGGATCCTCTCCACAGTTTGCCCCATGCCGCTTCTGGCAAAATGCCATTCCTACAAAGACAAGGTCGCGCAAGGCATTTCCCCAAACCATGCTCTTTTCGCCTATCCCGTCCTGATGGCAGCGGATATTTTGCTCTACGATTCCGAAAAAGTCCCAGTCGGAAAAGATCAGAAACAACACCTTGAAGTCACACGCAGCCTCGCAACGAAGCTTAACGAAGCCTATGGCGAAGGCACGGTCATCATGCCGGAAGCCATCATCAAAGAGGAAACCGAACTCGTCATCGGCCTCGACGGACGCAAAATGAGCAAGAGCTATGACAACACCCTGCCCATCTTCGGCGAAGAAAAACAGTTGCGTAAATGGGTGATGAAAATCGTCACCGACTCCACACCGGTGGAGGACCCCAAACCCACAGAAAATTCAACCATCATCGCGCTCTACAAACTTTTTGCCAACGAGGCGGAACTTGGGAGCATGATCGCCGATCATCAGCGCGGCGGCTGCGGCTACGGCGACTTCAAAAAACGCCTCGCCGATGCCTATTGGGATTATTTTTCCGAGATGAGAGCACGCCGCGAGGAGATCCTCAAAGATACCGGCTATGTCGACCAAGTCCTCAAGGACGGCGCCAACCGGGCCAGAGAAGAAGCTGCAAAAGTGCTACGCCGCATACGGCAAGCGGTTGGCTTGGCTTGAACCTCTGAGTGGATCGCGCGCCTCCAGACGCGCATGTTTCATAAGCGAATGAGCAGCAACGCGTCCAGTGACACACAGACGATATCCCATTTGTTATCTCCCCGCCTCCGAAATCATCTCACGGATCCCGTTTTGAAATCCTGATTCTTTTGCCAGTTTTTCGATATTCATCTCCATTCTCCATCTCCAATAAAACGGTGTGATCGCAGGGACGTTGATTCGCTCTCCTTGGATATCTTGACTGCGTAAATCTTCATCCATCGCCAATAAATCCTGTAGCGGAAACACGGCCCACATCGCCGGCGAGGTGAGGTGTTGCTGAATGATCATCTTGGCCATGTCACCCGAAAGCTCCGGCTCAGAAGAGGTGATGCCAAGCATTTCCCGGGCGAATCTGGATCGCATTTCTTCATCTTCACTCCACCACTGACGAAGCGTTTCCATATCATGAGTCCCGGTGGAAACGACACTCATGTAAGGCGCTTGAGCGGGATCGGAAAAGACCGCGCCGTAGATTTTTGGCCAGCGTTGGATTTCAAGAGAAAGCATTCCCAGTTGACTCATCACACCCGGCACACAACCCGGCACCATACCTAGATCCTCCCCGCACAAGAGCATCTCGCTCGCCGAGCGCATCGCTGGCAGTTTTTCATAAGCCTTCACCTCCCAAAAACGTTCCTGGCGATGGTAAAAATAATCTTCGTGGATCTGCCCGAGCGCTTGCTGGACTTCAGGATCCAAAGCTTTGAACGAGCGCGTTTCAAACATTCTCATTCGCGGATGAAACTCTTTTCCACGCGATCCTTTGACCTCAAAGAACAATACCTCACCCACCAAATTCAACAACGCATCCCGAAGCCAGATTTGATTCACCCGATCCTCCGGCGTGAGATTTGCAAAGAAATTCAAAATATCCCGTTGGTTCGAAAATTCATGCTTAAACCGATAACAATCCGTGCCTTGATCGACCAAAAATTCCTGCCGAATATCTTTCGCAAACTCGCCGAATATTTCCAACAGATCCGCATGCCTGATATATGGCTTACAAAAACGATCATCATCGAACTCCACGCCAAGCTTCGCAAATTCATCCAATTTCACCGGCAATGCGGGTTCAAACCAACCCATGATCCCCTCCACATGCTGGGTCGGAATTTGCCAAATGCGAAAAAATCCAAGAATATGATCGATCCGATACGCATCAAAATAATGACTGAGCTTTCCAAACCTTGATCTCCACCAAGCATATCCATCCTTACGCATCTCATCCCAATCATAAGTCGGAAATCCCCAGTTCTGACCTTTCACGGCGAACGCATCCGGCGGCGCACCGGTTTGCCTATCCATGTTGAAAAGGTGTGGAGCCACCCATACATCGACCGATTCCCTATCCACCCCGATCGGCAAATCCCCTTTTAGCGCAATGCCTCTCGCGTGCAAATGCTTAACGGCTCCAATCAACTGCCGATCAAGCTCAAACTGCAGCCAAATATAATACAGCACGCTCACATCCTTGGAGAGGGCATCGACTTTCTTGGCGTCATATTTCTTCCAATCTCCCCATTTTGAAAAATCCGCCGTATGAAACTCGTCGCGCTTCACCGAGAAAACCGCGTAGTCCGAAACCCAATTCCGATTCCGCTTCAAGAAATTCAAAAAATCTTTATCGCGAAGAATCGATTTGCGATGCGCATCAAACACGCTCCGCGTGACTTTCCATTTGAACGCCATCACCGCCTCATAATCGAGTTGTTTGGCGCGATTCAATTCCTCCCGCGCGAGAAGGAATTCCTTCACATTCAAAAGCGGAACGGACATCTCATCCAAACGCAGATACATCGGATGCAAAGCGTAAACACTGATCGCGGAATACGGATAACTGTCCATCCATGTTCGCGAAGAGGTTGTGTCATTGATAGGTAAAATCTGGATCATCTTCATTCCGGCACCCGCTGCCCAGTCGCCCATCGCTTTCAGATCAGCAAATTCGCCAACCCCGCATCCCGATTCACTCCTTAAGGAAAAAACAGGAACAGCCACCCCTGCCGCGCGAAATCTCTGATCCCCACTACGTTGAAAACATTCATCAGAAACCCTTACAAGGTCCGCTCCGGATCGATCGCCAAGTATTCGGTTTGTCACACCCTCTTCAAGGCGAACGCTTTGATCCATGGAACTACTACGTATCCCGTATTTGTATTCAACCGTCGCATCCATCGGCAAATCCACATTCACCTGCCAGTGATTTCTATTCACTTCCACCATGGGCAAGGCCTTGGAGTAGTCCCAATTTCCAAGCTCACCACAGCCACCGATCAAACAAGGCACAGATCCGTGCGGAAGGCGCGCCATGTGCAAATGGAATTCATGGTTGGCCATCTTCGGGATTTTGCCGAGCGCTCTTTGATTTCCATCAGTTAGCTCAAAGACCTTTGCTTCGTATACCCTGTCCTCGCTCCCTGCTGATTTCCAGTCATCGAGAAAGAGTACGGAATTCCCAGCAAACCCACCATGCCATCTCCTGAAATCTCCAAACTCCGCCAACTCGAGTCCATCCTCGCGCCTGAATAAGTAGCGATATTCCAGCAAGTGGATATTTCCATCCTCAAGCTTCGCCTCCCAATGCTGCGCGTCCTTCCACCTCATGGGAAGAATCCGTCGAGAATCCCTGCCCTCCCCGGATATCATGATTTCAAGCCACAGCGATTCTCCGAACGAGGTCGCGTATGCCACTTGAAACAAAAAATTCACGAGAACCAGTTAATCCTCTCTCGGGTTAAACCGCCATTCAAAAAGCTGTTCCATTGATAAGGAAGATCAGGATCTGCCTGACCATGTTTCGAAAACAACCCGCAGCGCTTTCAAAGGTATATGGCGATTTGGCCGAAACCCATGGCGACAAAAACAGCCCAAGCGCGGATGAGTGGACAGCCCTAAACCATCCATTTCTCGTCAAAAGCACGCTACAACCGCATGAAATACCGTCGCGAAGAGAATCAACTCCAAGGCACCGAGCGCCAAAATCTTGTTGAAACCTTTGCCCGGCGGGAGCGTGAGCACACCCCAAATGATGCGCATCCCAATCACAAAAACCGGAAGGCTTGCCAATCCATACAAGGGGTAACCCATGACCAGCCAAGCAATTCCAAGGAGTGCCGCAAGCTTGATTTCCAACCAAATTACCACGGCTGTAAACTTCGGACCGAAGCGCACCGCAATGGTTTTTTTCCCTGCCTTCGCATCCTCTTCCCGGTCACGAAAATTATTCACCGAGATCAGCACCGCGGAGAGCAGTCCGACTTGCGCCCCAAGCAATATCGCTTCTTTGGGCCAAGTTCCGGTTTGGACGAATACGGTTCCCATCACAGCGATGAACCCAAAAAACAAAATCACGAAAATCTCTCCCAATCCGCGGTAGGCCAGAGGAAACGGTCCGCCGGTATAACCGTATGCGAGAAATAATGACGGGATTCCAATGGCGACCATCGGCCAGCCGCGCGCCATACATAAAAACGTGCCAAAAAAAACCGCTCCTGTTAGAAACAACCCACCGAGAACCATCACCTGTCTGAAGGACATTTCACCCGTGCCAGTCAGTCGCCTTGGACCGGTTCGCGCCGCGCCGTCAGCTCCTTTTTTACCATCCACCGCATCGTTAAAAAAATTCGTCGCGATCTGAATGCACAGAGCACCGAGCAAGGTGCAGCTCCACAGCCAGCCGTTAAAATCACCGGTCAGCTTCCATGCAAGCACACCACCCAACCAAACCGGCACCAAACCGGCCGCCAAAGTTTTCGGCCGTGCACCCGAGACCAACGCTTTTGTCAACTTTCCTAAACTCATCATATCCCGCTCATTCAATACAGCACTCAGCTACCATGCGACACTAAATCGCAACATCTGAAATGACATGATGATAACCATGAATTTTAAAACTCTGGCGGCCCATGAAGTGCCTCACATTTTTCAGGCATACCTGGAATGAAATCGACCACTTGTTTTTGATCACGTAGTTGCTTTTGCAGCGTGGCTATATCTATCTTTTGCACAGGAATACCGCTTTTTGCTGCAGTTGCCGCAGCGATTCCAGCTGCGTGACCGGTGATCATCCATGTGGCCTCAACCCGTAACGTACAATAAGCAACGTGAGTGAAACTGGCCGCAACGGGAACGAGTAGATTGATGCATTCAGATGCCAGAGGCGTGATGGAACGATATGGAATTTGGTAGGCGTGACCCTTGCGCCAGATCCGACCTTCATTGATGAATTCATTTTCATTCACAGCCAGTCGTTGGACATGATGGCAATCCATAAAGTGGCTTCCCATGCCGATGCTGTCCTGCTTGCGTCGATCGGTTTGTACATCCTGCTGTCTGACCACATACCCACCTCTCATGCGTCGGGATTCACGAACATAAAGCTGATAGGGCAAATGCTTGTTGTCCAAAAACTCATCTTTATGCAATCCTACAGCTTTCATTTCTTGCTGCATGCTGGACGGAACCGATGAGTCGTTCGCAAAGAAATGCAACAAGCCAAGGGTGTATTCCATGTGATCTTCAAATATCCGCCTGCGCTCCCCAAAGCTAGCCTCTGACCAATTGAGTTGTCCTCCAAAGTGACCTAACGAAAAAATGGCCGCTTGTTTGTTATTAAGCTCAAACTTGCCATTGCGACGGCCGTAGAAATCGAGGAAATCTCGAATCGACATCGTTTTATTTTGAGCTGTCTGGTCTTTGAGCCAATTCGCTAACAGCACATAACGTTTCGCATCATATTGCCTTGGAGCTGGTATTGGGACATGGAACTCAGGATCTCTTGTGACAGTGAGTCGAAAATTATAGTTCATGGTGCCACGATGCGCATCGCCTTCCTTAAAATCCTTTGCCCAAGCGGTGATCCCGGGAAGCAAGTTGCCATCCGCATCCACAGTGCCTGCTGTTCGTGAGATCTTATCAAATCTAATGCCTGCAGCTTCCTCGTTGAATTCTGATTTTGCTTCACGTCCCAGCACATACTTCACTCCTGCACGTGCCATCAGATCACCTTCATAGCTGGTATCTACAAATACTTTCGCGGAAAGTTTGGTTCCATCGGTTAAAGCAATCCCGGTGATTTTCGTTCCTGCCTTTACTACGGTTTCGACCTCTGCTCCATAGCTCACTTTCACGTCAGCTTCCTTCAACATCTCAAGATATATCTTCTCCGCTATACTCGATTCGAACTCATAGGTCGGCCGATCCAATCCATAATGTTTTCCCAAACGCGCATAAAACTCATGAGCGAATCCACCGATTGTCCACTTCAACATGTGCTCGACCTCTGCGGTATTCAGGCCACTCGTGCTCAATCCACCAACATGCTTTGTCTGCTCGATGAGAAGAACTCTGGCACCTTGTCGCGCCGCTGTAATCGACGCGGCGATACCACAGGGAGTGGCCGAATAGACCACCACATCAAAATCTCTCCTTTCAACGGCCAATGACGATGAGACAATGCACAGAGCGATTGCTGCTGCCTTGATTTTGAAAAATTTCATCGCTTGGATGATTGATGTTAGATTTTCAAGAAATTTAATCCGTCACAAATTCACCTGAATCTCCCCACTCGCTTTGCGAGCCCTTAGCCGCGCATTTTCTACATCCGTCCCCCGTGCGAGGGCGACACCCATGCGGCGTTTTCCTGATACGTTGGGTTTTCCAAAAAGGCGGATTTGCGTATCGGGCTCGGCGAGAGCATTTTCCAAGTTGCCGTAAATGATCGAATCAGATTTCCCTTCCACCAGCAATACAGCCGAAGCCGAGGGCCCGTATAGACGGATTTCCGGTATCGGCAGTCCAAGGATCGCGCGCGTATGCAAAGCGAACTGCGAGAGGTCCTGGGAAATCATCGTCACCATACCGGTATCATGAGGGCGCGGCGAAACTTCGGAAAAAATGATCTCGTCGCCTTTGACAAACAACTCAACTCCGAAAATCCCACGTCCTCCAAGTGCATCGGTGATGGCACGGGCACATGCCATCGCTCTTTCGCGGGCGAGGTCACTCATCGCTTGCGGCTGCCAGCTTTCGCGATAATCGCCATCGATCTGAATATGCCCGATCGGCTCACAAAACGAGGTGCCGGCCGCATGACGCACGGTCAACTGGGTGATCTCATAGTCAAAATCCACAAATCCCTCGACGATGACTTTTCCTTTTCCAGCGCGCCCGCCTTTCTGCGCATAATCCCATGCAGACTGAATATCCTCAGGATGTTTTACGGTGCTCTGGCCTTTTCCAGAGGAACTCATGATGGGCTTCACCACGCAAGGCAGCCCTATCTCCGCGACCGCTGCGCGATATTCCTCTTCACTCGCAGCAAACCGATACGGTGAGGTTTTCAAGCCCAGCTCCTCGGCCGCAAGCCGCCGAATGCCTTCGCGGTTCATCGTGAGTTGAGTCGCACGCGCCGTGGGAATGACCGTGGCCAATCCTTCCGCCTCGATTTCCGCCAATGTGTCTGTCGCAATCGCCTCCACCTCCGGAACGATGAGATGAGGCTTTTCCAACTCAATCACCGCCCGCAATGCCGCGCCATCCAACATCGAAACCACATGAGACCGATCCGCCACCTGCATCGCCGGTGCATTCGGGTAACTGTCCACCGCAATGACCTCGACTCCGTAGCGTTGTAACTCGATCACCACTTCCTTGCCCAGTTCGCCAGAACCACAAAGCATCACACGCGTCGCGCCATCGGTAAAGGGAGTTCCTATGCTTATCATGGGGAGAAGATAAGGAGTTTAGGTCGATGGAACGAAGGAAAATTTCACGCCTCAGAAATCCGTTCCCTTGTCACCAAGATCCAGCTCTTTGATCCAGATATTCCGATACCGGACATCGTGCCCCTCGCACTGCAGCTTGATTCCTCCTGGCACATCGGTGATTCCCTTGCCCCCATCGTTTCCTCCATCGATCCCGGAATTCGCGCCTCCCCATACTTGGTTGATAATAACATCTTTGTGCACTTTCTCACCATTGAAATACACGGTGACTTTCGCTTTTTCCGTCAACTTTCCTTCGGTGAAACGAGCGGCACGGAAAACGATGTCATACGAATTCCATTGGCCGATTCCTTTATATAAATGATACGGCGATTCCGTTTCGTTGATCACCGCGCCCATCCCGTGCTTGGTTTTATCGCCATCCTTGATTTGGATTTCATAACGATTTTGCAAATATACACCACTGTTGCCGCCCTTGTTGTTGACCAGAAATTCAACATGCAAACGGAAATCACGATATTCCTTCTTGGTCACAATATCCGCTGATCCGAACTTACCTCCCGCTGCTGCAGGATCATCCGTTTGGAGTGCGGCTCCCTGATCCACCGGATCCTGAACAATCTTCCATTTGATCGGCATCGCCGATGCGAAACGTGGTCCCTCCCAATACTTCCATTTCAAATCCAGCATCTCTCGGCTCCCATCAAAAATCACCTCAGCCCCCTCAACCGGCTTCACACCCAAACCCACCTCGGCCGCTTTCACGGAAACCAAGGACAACATCATGAAGGCTAATATTTTCATCATCGAATGCTACGGGAGAAATTCGTCATGTGTTTCAGAGAAAGGAACAGACAGGAACCGCGATTTTAAAATCGCGACCTCGTGAGCGTACCAGTGGAGCCGTTGCAGTCGCGATAGGAAATCGCGGTTCCTTTCCATAAAAAAACCGCCGGAGCACTCCGGCGGTTTTTTTGAGAAATGAGATTACGCAGCGAAGTTTTTGGCAACTTCGTCCCAGTTGACGATGTTCCAGAATGCTTCGATATAGGCGGGGCGCTTGTTCTGGTAGTTTAGATAATAGGCATGTTCCCAGACATCGAGGCCGAGGATGGGCGTGCTGCCGCAGCCGCCGAAGTCGGAGCCCATGAGCGGGTTGTCTTGGTTGGCGGTGGAGCAAACGGCGAGGGTGCCATCGGCTTTTTTGCAGAGCCATGCCCAGCCGGAACCGAAACGGGTTGCGCCGGCTTTAGCAAAGGCTTCTTTAAAAGCATCAAAGGAGCCGAAGGCCTTGTCGATGGCAGCGGCGAGTTCACCCGATGGTGCTTTGGCGCCGCCGGGAGCGATGACCTTCCAGAAAAAGCTATGATTCACATGACCGCCGCCGTTGTTGCGGACAGCGGTGCGGATGTCTTCCGGAACGGCACCGAGGTTGGTAATCAGCTCGAGAGCGGATTTCGCTTCAAGGTCGGCTTTTCCAGCGATCGCCGCATTGAGGTTGGTGATATAGGCTTGGTGGTGTCTGCCGTGATGGATTTCCATCGTGAGAGCATCAATGTGCGGCTCAAGCGCGTTCAGTGCGTAGCCAAGTTCAGGTAATGTGTGTGCCATAATATTTAAAAAGATGAATGGAAGTTTGAGTTGTCGCGCCTGCCTGAGGCAAGCATGATTGCGACAACACCTTACATCAACGCCAGCAACCGCAACCCCGCAAGTAGAAATCTCTCATGCCAACAGAACTCTCGGCCCTCCTACCCCTGCTCCTCACCGGACTTGCCACGTTTTTGGCCGGTTGGGCCATCGCCCAGCTCACCGCTAGCCGGAAAAGCACCCGCCTGACCGAGCTGCTCAAAAACGAGGAGCGGCGGGTTACGGAGCTGGAGACACGGCTTGATGCGGAACGAAAATCCGCCGCTGAAAAACAAATCCTGCTCGAACGTGCGGAATCCCGCCTCTCCGACACATTCAAGGCCCTTTCAGCAGACGCGCTCAAAGGAGCATCCGAACAATTTCTCCACCTCGCAAAATCCACCCTCGCCTCCCAAACGGAGGAAGCAAAAGGCGAAATCGAAAAACGTAAAATCGCCATCGAAACCTTGGTCAAACCTGTTTCCGATTCCCTTGGAAAATTTGAGCTGCGGATCGGTGAAATTGAAAAAATCCGCGAAGGCGCATACTCCGAGCTCAAAGAGCAAGTCCGTGCGCTCGGCGAAGGTCAGCTCGGCTTACAAAAAGAAACCGCTTCCTTGGTCAAAGCGTTGCGTCAACCCACGGGACGCGGTCAATGGGGAGAAATGCAGCTCCGCCGCGTCGTCGAGCTCGCGGGAATGCAAGAGCATTGTGACTTCTCTCTTCAAACCACAACCATAACCGACGAAGGTAAGCGCCTGCGTCCCGATCTCATCATCAAGCTACCCGGAGGGAAAACCATCGTGGTCGATTCAAAAACCCCGATGGACGCTTATCTCAATGCGCACGAAGCCTCAGATGAAATGGAGCGCGAGCGTTTTCTCAGTCAACACGCACAACAAGTCCGAACCCATATCAAGCAACTCTCATCCAAAAGATATACCGAGCAATTTGAAGACAGCCCCGAATTCACCGTGCTGTTTCTTCCCAGCGAATCGTTTTTCTCCGCCGCTCTTCATTCCGATCCCGGCCTGATCGAAGGTGGCGTCAACGAAGGCGTAATCCTCGCCACTCCCACCACCTTGATCGCCCTGCTCAAAGCCGTCGCTTACGGCTGGAGACAGGAAGCCCTCGCACTCAATGCGAAGGAAATTTCCGCCCTCGGCCGCACCATGCATGAACGGCTAGGAAAACTCGCCGAGCATTTTTCCAAACTCGGCGGATCGCTGAACAACGCCGTCGATCATTACAACAAAGCGATCGGCTCCTTCGAAACCCGCGTGATGACCACCGCCCGCAAATTCGAAGATCTCAAAGCCGCCCCCGAGGGCGTTTCCCTGCCCAATATCGAAATCATCGATCAAAACACTCGGCCCCTGCTCATCACACCGAGCGTTAGCTCCAAACCCACGGATGACTTTGACTTTCTGGACGTCCCTGAGGAATCCTCAAAAAACGCCGCAAGCGATCTGAGAAGTGAAATCTAACATTCACTCTTCACTCTTCACTCTTCACTCTTCCTACACCCTCACACGCTCGACATCCGCACCTAACATGAGCAACTTCTCATCGATATGTTCATAGCCGCGATCGATATGATACAGGCGGGAAATTTCAGTAGTCCCTTTGGCGCGTAGCGCAGCGAGAACCAGAGCTGCGGAAGCGCGAAGATCGGAAGCCATGACCGGAGCTGCGGAAAGTTTTTCAACACCCCGTACAATCGCAGTTCCCTGATCCAATTTAATATCGGCGCCCATCCTTTTCAGCTCGGCACAATGCATGAAGCGTTGTGGGAAAATACTGTCTTTTACCACGCTGATTCCGGGAGTCGTGACCAACAGTGCCGTCATCTGGGCCTGCATATCCGTTGGATAACCCGGGTAGGGAGAGGTGTTTAGATCAACTCCCTGCAGCACCTCACCGCGCTCGACGAAACATGAGGTTCCTTCTTCGTTGAACTCAACTTTGTGTCCGGATTTGATGATAGCCTCAGTGATCGCTCTCAGATGCTCGCGATTGACGCGATTCAACCGAACTCCCTCACCCGCCAAAGCGGCCGCAGCCATAAACGTGCCCGCTTCGATCCGGTCCGGAATCACGGTGTGCTCGACTCCTTTAAGTTCTTTCACACCCTCGATGACGATCCGACGAGTACCAGCTCCGGTAATCTTTGCCCCCATGCCGTTGAGGAAATTGGCAAGATCCAATACCTCGGGCTCAGCCGCGGCGGATTCGATCACGGTGATGCCCTCAGCCAACGTTGCCGCCATCATCACATTGTCCGTACCAAGAACGGTCGGTCCACTTTCGCCACGCAAATTGATTTCCGCACCACGCAATCCATCGGGCGCGGTGAGAATGATATTTCCACCTTCAAATTCAATCTTCGCGCCAAGCGCTTCCATTCCCTTAAGGTGAAGATCAACCGGTCTGTCGCCGATCACGCATCCACCCGGCAACGAAACCACCGCACGTCCTTTTCTCGCAAGCAAGGGACCCATCACGCAAATCGATGCGCGCATGCGGCGCACCAATTCATAAGGCGCCACATCAGATATGTCCGCACACGAGATCCGCACGGTTCCGGAAGATCTTTCCACTTCCGCGCCGAGTGCGCTGAGAATCTGAATCATATAGTTCGTATCTGAAACATCCGGTACGCGGCGAATGATGCAGTCTTCTCCTGTTAGAATCGTTGCGGCAAGAATCGGCAGCGATGCGTTTTTGGATCCGGAAATATTGATGGAGCCCTTGATGATAGAGCCTCCGTGGACGACAAGTTTATCCATTTCGATGTGTGACTTTATTGATGTTGCGCGAATGGAAACCGAGCGATCCCGCCAAGATCCTTGTGAATCCCGATTTCCGTGAAGCCGGACTTTTCCAAACAGAAGCGCACCTGTGAAGCCTGATCGTAACCAATCTCAAGCGCCAACCAGCCGCCGGGCTTGAGGAAGCCAGATGCATCCGGGATGAAGCGCCTGAGCAAATCCATTCCCTCAGGCCCGGAAAAGAGCGCAAGCGCGGGATCATGGGCAAGCTCGCGAGCCATGGTTTCGGCCTCGCCTTCCGGCACATAAGGCAAATTGGCCACAATGAGATCAAAGCTTCCTGTCACATCATTGAACAAATCACTGCGTAAAATCTCCACATTTGCCAAACCCAGCTTCTGGGCGTTCTCGCGCGTCAACTCCAACGCGCTTTCGGAAATATCAACCAAGGTCACATGACTGCCTGGCTTTTCAGCCGCAAGGGAAAGCCCGATCACTCCGGATCCACAGCCGACATCCAAAATCTGCAGATTTTCACCCGTCACCTTTTTGAGAATCATCTCCACGAGCTCCTCGGTCTCAGGTCTTGGAATCAGTCCACGACCATCACACAGAAAATCACGACCATGAAATGACACCTCACCCAGCAGATGTTGCAATGGAATGCCCTCGCCACGCTTTTTCAATATCTCGCGTAGCGGCGCAAGAGTCGCCTCTTCCAAAGGGCGGTCAAACTGAGTGTAAAGCTGCATCCGCGAGCATTCTAGGACCTTGGCAAGCAAGTGCTCCATATTTCGCCGCGCGTCTTCGATCCCCCGCTTTTCGAGATAACCTGCTCCACCATGGATTGTTTCGAGAACCGACTTCATTCGCCACACCGCTTATGAGGCATCTTTTCGCTCCGCGCAAAGGCGGAAAGTCATCCAAATTGCGGTTTTGAGGTTGCGGTGAGCGGTGAGCTTGCTAACCGAGTGCATCACTTCCGCACTTTCCATTACAGGACTCGGCACGCTCTCGGCCCTTGGCCATGATGTTGCATCGCATCTCATGGCCATTTCCTCCGGCGTTTCGGGGATTCAGCCCCTTGGAAATCTTCTCGGAAACGAAAGCCCGCACGCCCACCTTCATGGCGCATGGATTCAGCCAAGGGAGCTTCTCAATCATCGCAAATGGAGTCCCGTGACCATGGCCGCTCTCCATGTTGCGAAGCAAGCGGCTGCAGAGACTGGCTGGAGCAAAGATGAACTTGCAGGTGCCGCGCTGGTCGTCGGGACAAGCCGCGGCAACGCTGCAGGCTGGCTGGGCGAGTGGCCAAACAGACGCCCGTTCAAGTTAATGGCAGCAAGCAATACGATTCACAGCGAGCCTGCCACCGCCATCTCCATCGAGCTCGGCATCCACGGTCCGAACCATGTTGTCGCAAGCGGTTGCTCAGCAGGTCTCGATGCGCTTGGAATCGCGAAACTTCTTATCGATTCCGGTCAAGCCGAGCGCGCCCTGGTGGTAGCGGTCGATCTTCCGTTGGTCCCGCTCTTGCTCGACAATTACGCAGCCTCTGGCTTACTTGGAAGCTCAGCGTTTCTCAATCCTTTCTCACCGGAAAGCGATGGATTCCTCCCGGGTGAAGGCGCGGCTGCGATTGCACTCACCTCGAGCCCTGCGGAAAAATTAAGACTCTCGTTTTTTGCCAATAACTCTGACGGCTCCGACCCCGTGGGAATTCCAAAGGACGGCGGAAGAACCTCTGAGCTTTTGAAAAAAGCGATCGCTGTTTGCGGAAAGCCTACGGCGGTTTGCCCCCACGCCACCGGAACCCAAACCCAAGCGCGCGCCGAGAAACATTTCCTGAACTCCGCCACACTCGGATCCCAACCCACACTGCACTTGCTCAAACCCTATATCGGTCACACGGTCGGTGCGAGCGGTCTTCTTGAAAGCTCGATCCTGTTGGCCTTCATGAGAAAAGGAATTCTCCCGCAGAATTTACACGGCACATCCGGATTGGGCGAACTTTCCGCACCCTGCCAATCCATATCTCTAACCGGTCCCGTGTTCAAACTTGCCCACGGGATGGGCGGACACAATGCTTTGGCTGTCTATCACACGATCTCATGAACGAGAATCTCCGCATTGAAATTTCACTGAACGATCAGACTCTACGCGTGATCGCGGGCGAGACGATACTGAAAACATTCGCCATATCCTCTAGCGCGAAAGGAATGGGTTTCCTCGATGGCAGCTATCGCACACCCACGGGAAATTTCGAGATCTGCGAAAAAATCGGTACCGACGCCCCATTAGGAACCATTTTCAAATCCAGAAAGCCGGCTGGAATCTGGAATTCAAATATCTCCTCTAACGACGATCTCATACTCACACGCATTCTCCGGCTCACCGGTAAGGACCCGGAAAACCAAAACACCTTTGATCGGTTTATCTATATCCATGGCACCAACCATGAGGAAAAGATCGGCCGCCCCGCCAGCCATGGCTGCATTCGGATGCGGAACGAGGAAATCATCGAACTCTTCGATATGATACAAAATCAAACCGAAGTTATCATCCATCCCATGCGAGAGACCAAAAATAAACTATTGTTCCTGGATTGTGATTCCACACTCAGCTCAATTGAAGGAATCGATGAATTGGCAAGGCTTTCCGATCCTGCGATATTCGAGAAAGTAGTGAATCTCACCAACGCCGCGATGAACGGGGATATTCCGCTGGATGAAGTTTTCAAAAAGCGCATGGAGATCATTCGCCCCAACCTCGGCATGGCCCGCGAAGTGAGCCGATGCTACATCGATCACATTGTGGATGGTGCGCAAAAACTCATTCAACACGCGCGCGAGCAGGGCTGGACTCCGGTAATTCTGTCCGGTGGTTTCGAGCCCGTCATCCGCCCTTTCGCGGATCAACTTGGCATCGAACACGTCGAAGCCGTGCCGCTTTATTTCGATGTGTCAGGCAACTACGCCGGCTACGGCGAAAATTACCCGACCACACGCAACTTGGGGAAAAACGAAATCATCCGGCAATGGAAAGCCGCGATGCTTCCGGAGAAAGTGTTGATGATTGGTGATGGCACATCGGATCTGGAAACCAAGCCGGATGTGGATTTGATGATTGGCTTCGGCGGTGTCGTCACACGCGATAAAGTGAAACACGGCGCGGAAGCATGGATCACCCGATTGGATGATTTGTTATTATTAGAAAAGTTATCATCATATTAATCATTCGTTGCGATGATAATATAATATAATATTGATACTTGCATATGACTTACACATACCTAACATTCCAATAACAATGAGCACAAAAAAAGCAATTCGCGGCAAGCGCTACAGCGCTGAGGAAAAAAGCAAGATCATCGCATTCGTGAATGAATACAACGCCAAGAACAAACGCGGCGGACAACTCACAGCAGCAAAAAAATTCGGTATATCACAACTCACCATCGCTACATGGCTTAAGAAATCGGGAGGTAAATCCACTGGCAAGGCCGCTGCTGCAAAAGGCACCAAAAAAACAGCTGCCAAATCCGCAAGCAAAACTGTCACTGCCAAAGGCAGTATGCAGAAAAAATTGAACAGCCTGCTTTCCCTCGGCAAGGAGATCGAAAAGCTCGAGCGCGATCTGAAAGCCAAACGTAACCAGTTCGATTCCATCAAGGCATCGCTCTGATCCATCGCTTCAAAAATCACAAGCCGTCATCCTTCCCGGATGACGGCTTTTTTATTTGTGCAGATAGGCATTTTACTTACTTGCTATTCTGTATTTTCAGTATATTATGAAAAATATGAACGCCAGCAGTGACAAATTAAAAGAATCCAAGGAAGAGTTCATCGCGCAATGGGGCGCACTTGGAACCCAGTGGGGAATCAACCGCACCATGGCTCAGATCCATGCCTTGTTGATGATCTCACCCCAGTCGATGTGCACGGATGAGGTGATGGAGGAACTGGAAATCAGTCGGGGTAACGCCCATACAAACCTTAAGGAATTGGTCGCATGGGGACTGGTGAGAATGGTGGTAATCAAGGGCGATCGCCGCGACTACTACGAAGCCGAAAAAGACGTATGGCAAATTTTTCGAATCATCGCTCGTGAGCGCAAACGCCGCGAGATCGAGCCCGCGCTGGCACTGCTGAGCAAGTGTGCCGAGGAGACCAAAGGACTCAAGGGAGAAGATGCAAGGGCGTTCCATAAACAAGTCAGCGAGCTTCAGGATTTTGTCGGCATGGCTTCTCATTTGTCAGATCGCGTTGCCGCGATGAAACACAGCTTCGCGCTGCAAATCGCTTCGAAATTACTCGGCTAATCCAGCCACTTTTTATGAACACGACAGTTGTCATCATCGGAGCCAACGGATTTCTCGGTCGCTATCTTTGCCGTCACTTTACAAGAAACGGCCGTGAGGTCGTCGCGATCGCCAGAAACCGCAAGGGCTGGAGCGGCGACGGCATGTTTTTGAAATGGGACGGAGAAACCATCGGACCCTGGGCCTACGCTCTTGAAGGAGCTGAATTGGTGATCAATCTTTCCGGGCGCAGTGTGAACTGCCGCTACAACGCAAAGAATCGCAGGGATATACTTGCGAGTCGGGTGAAATCCACCCAAGTCATTGGCAAAGCTATCGCCGCATGCCGTGTTCCTCCAAAATTATGGATCAACTCGAGCACCGCGACTTGGTATCGCCATGCGGATGACAAGCCACAAAACGAATGGCATGGAATTATGGGTAAGGGTTTTTCCTGTGAAGTGGCGGCCGCATGGGAAGACGCGTTCTTCGCCGCAAAAGTTCCGGCAGAAACCCGAAAAATTGCGTTGCGCATCGGGATGGTTTTGGCCAACGAACCTGAAACCGTTTACGATGTCTTGGGCAATCTAACCAAAAACGCGCTTGGCGGAACCATGGGTAAAGGCACTCAGCGCATCAGCTGGATCCACATGGAAGATTTTTTAAGATCTGTGGATTTTTTAATGCGCAATCCATTCATTGAAGGCTTGATCAACGTGACCGCACCAACTTTTCCTACCAATCGCGAGCTGATGAAGTGTTTCCGTGAAACCCTGGGAATGCCCTTCGGGCTTCCGGCAACCGAGTGGATGCTGGAGATCGGTGCGTTTTTCATGAGATCGGAAACGGAGTTGATCCTGAAAAGCCGGTGGGCGGATCCTTTGAGGCTGCGCGAGGCGGGTTTCCGCTGGCGCTACCCAAAAGCCGCCGAAGCCATCGAAGATCTGCAAACACGGCAGGGCCTCAACGGATTTTTCAAGGACTGCCAACGCCGCAGCACAGGTGCGCGCGCATGGTTGCCCGCTGCGACCAGGTAAGAAAGCGTGCCGCCCCTCAAAGGACCGCGTGACTCCAGTCGCGCTTCATTACGCTATGATCCAAAGCGCGAGTGGATTCGCGCAGTCCATACTCATCCATAACAAAAAAAACGCCCGACCTCACGAAGAGATCGGGCATTCATATATTGTAATGATTACTTGGAGCTCGATATGAGGCTCGCTTGGCTTGCGCCTTTCTTGATCTTGCTGTGCTTGATCCAGCTCATGGTGGAGCGGAGTTTCTCACCCACTTTTTCGATCTGGTGGTTTGCGCCTTCTTTACGAAGCACGTTGAACTTCTTGTAGCCGCCTTCGTATTCGGCGATCCACTCTTTAGCAAACTTGCCGTTTTCGATCTCTTTGAGTTGCTGTTTCATGCGCTTCTTGACGGAAGCATCGATGATTTTCGGTCCAACGGAAACATCACCCCACTCGGCGGTTTCGGAGATGGAGAAACGCATGCCGGCAATACCTTGCTCGTTCATGAGGTCGACGATGAGCTTGAGCTCATGAAGGCACTCGAAGTACGCCATCTCGGGCTGGTAACCCGCTTCAACTAGAACTTCAAAGCCCGCTTTGACGAGTGCCGAAGCACCGCCGCAGAGAACGACTTGCTCACCGAAGAGGTCGGTCACGGTTTCTTCACGGAAATTGGTTTCAAAAATACCCGCGCGACCGCTGCCGATACCGGCGGCCCATGCAAGAGCGGTTTCTTTAGCTTTTCCAGTCACATCTTGATGAATGGCGATCAGGCCGGGAACGCCTTTTCCAGCAACAAATTGCGAGCGCACGGTGTGGCCTGGGCCTTTGGGTGCAACAAGGATCACATCGATGTTTTTCGGCAGCTTAATGGTTTTGAAATGAACGGCGAAGCCGTGCGAGAAAAGCAGGGTTTTGCCCTTGGTGATGTTTGGCGCGATGTCCTTGTTGTAAACCGCAGGGATGACGGTATCAGGAGTTGCGACGAAAATAACGTCGGCAGCTTTCACAGCGTCCGCAGTGTCCATCACTTCAAAGCCAAGCTTCTTAGCGACTTCACGGGATTTGGATTTCTTGTATAGGCCGATGATGACCTTGAATCCGCTGTCCTTGAGGTTGAGCGCGTGTGCGTGGCCTTGTGAGCCGAAGCCAATCACGGCGAGCGTCTTTTTCTTAAGCGATTTGAGATTCGCGTCTTTGTTTGTATAAATCTTCGCAGCCATACCTAATCGATTTGTGATTTCGTTTTTGCCAACGGATTGCCACCAAGGCACCGCAGGGGCGCACAAATTGCCCATCCCTCCGCGCGGGGTCAAGCCTCCACTTGCAGCAATGTATTGTAAGATGGCGAAACTCTGTCGAAATGATGCGACTGAAACATGAAATCCGAATTGGTCGAACTGATAAGTGACGAATTGCGCGCGCGTCTGGAACGTTTGGCGAAAGCGGCCATCGCGGCCCATGAAGCCGCAACCGATCCAGGTTCAAAGGCCGAGAGCAAATACGACACGCGTAGCCTGGAAGAGTCCTATCTGGCCACGGGGCAGGCGCGTCAGGTCAAAGAACTGAAAGCGACCCTAATGACCTTTGAAAACCTGCGCCTTGAAGCTTTTTCCAAAAACGACCCCGTGGATGCCGGTGCACTGGTCACACTGCGCAAACCAGGCCAACAACAAAAAATCCTATTTCTCCTCGCTCCGGCAGCTGGTGGGCTTGAAATCCAATACGAAAATCAAGAGGTGACTTTGCTAAGCCCAGAAAGTCCGCTTTATGCGAAACTGATGGGCAAAATGCTCGGAGAGCGGATTGAAGCACCTGACTTCGAAATCATTGCCATCTGCTAGCGGCTATTGCAACCCCGCCGTTTCGAGCGCAAGCGCCGCCGCTCCAATTGTGCCAGCCTCGTGGCCGAAATTCGCTGGTAAAATCGCGAGATGGTCTTTGAAGGGGCCCGAGAGCTGTTGCAGGAGATGCTCGCGCAAGGGCTTGAGGAGCAACTCACCCGCACGAGCCACACCGCCGCCGATGATCAAAGCTTCCGGATTCAACAACCAACACGCATTCATCATGGAAGTCGCCAGCATACGGCCCGTAATATCCCAGCGCTGAAGTGCGATTTTATCCCCATGCTGCGCCGCTTCCGCAAGCGCGGCAGGCGAGCAGTCTTCGATATCTTTGGAAATTCCAGCGGCCAGATAAGCCTGCTGCGCATCACGAGCGATTTCCCGGTTACCGATATAATCTTCGAGCGCACCTAAATTTCCGTAGTGACCGCGGCGACCCTGAAAATCGATCGATGTCTGGCCGATTTCACCCGCACCGTAATTCGCACCGCGTACCATTTGACCATTCACAATGACGCCTCCGCCCACGCCTGTACCCAGTGAAACACAAACCAAATCCCTGAAACCTCTGCCCGCACCTAACTTCCATTCCGCATACGCCATACAGTTTGCATCGTTATCCGCGACCACAGGCAATTTCAACTTCGCCTCGAGAATCCCTTTCAGCGCCACATTCTGCCAACCCCTCACGTTGGTCAGATTAAATACCATGCCCTTTTCAAAATGAACGAAGCCCGGCATCCCTATGCCTACCGCCGAGATTTTCGCATGCCTCAAACGAAGATCCTCAACCGTTCTCACCATCATCGCGATTAGCGGTTCCGGTCCGTCAAAATCCTGTGTCGCGATCGGTGGCGCAGAATCAATGATTTCCGAACCACGCACCACCCCAGTTTTCACGCTGGTACCACCAAAATCGATGCCGATTGCCAAGGAATGTTCGCTCATTGCCGCGCTCTGCCTAAAGAGCATTGGGGAAAATATCTAGATTAATCCTAGATATTTTTAACCACGAAAATCACGAATTACACGAAAGTGGGATGAATTATGGAGCCATCCACGCCGCAGGATTTGATGACTGAAGCATGATGGGTTTAGTTCTGATTTTTTCGTGCTTTTGGTGTATTTCGTGGTTGAAAATCAAACACTGAAAACTCTCCCAGCAACGAGCCGCAATCCCTCTAATGTGAGATCCAGATCCACTGCGAAAATTTCCGATAATCCATGAGCTGCGAATGTCGCTCCTCCTCCCGTAGCAATTACTGTAATTTCACCGCCGATTTCTGAAACGATCTCACGTAAAATTTCTCTAACCATGCCCCGATGCCCAGCGACCGCACCGATGCGCAGCGCTTCCATGGTGGTTTTGCCAATGGCTGATTGGTATTCCTCCGGTTTAACCCTTGGCAACTGCGCCGTTTTCGACGCGAGATAGTCCGTCATGCAATCCATTCCCGGCGCGATCACGCCCCCCGCGAAATTTCCTCTCGCAGATATGACACTGAAAGTGACGGCTGTTCCAAAATCGATTGCGATTCCGGGGGCGTCATATCGCTCTTTTAAGGCGACGATATTCGCCAAGCGGTCGTGACCTACTTGCTCCGGGCTATTGATCTCAAACCCATAACCCAGAGGACTTTCATGGGTCAGTCTGTGATAGGCTGCATGATTTTCAAAAAAACTCCTCAACTCATCCTCTTTGTCGGGAACCACCGAAGCAACGACCACTGCCGAAAACTCCAAACCGCCAACCAGAGCTTGAATTGAAGGCGCCTCCAGATCCGGTGTTGGTATCACGGCGGACCATTCCATCAAGCCCTCGGCGTTTCCTAAGCGGAACTTGGTGCGCGAATTCGAGTTATCAATCAAAAGCCAAGCCATGATGTTTCCCAATTTGAGGATCTAAATACGGTTTCCTTATGACTTCCGAGCACAGGCAAAGGCTTTGAGCTTTTGATTTTTAGCACGCCGCCGTTCATCTCCAAGTTTATTTCGCCTTCAAGCGCCTCTTTTTCCAACCAGAATTTGAACCAAATCGCGGTAAAGCCCTTTTCCGGTGTTCCAGCAAAGACCGTATCCGCAGGCTCATGTTTCACCCCATCTGCGGTCACCAAAAGTACTGGCTGCTTGAGGTCATGATCTTTTTCCCCGTTTTTTTTCAAATGAACTTCCAGCCAGACATATCCTTTATCCTGTTTCAAACGAACCGCCTCCACGTTGAATCGCGCCGCCGGATCCGGAGAGGATTCGTATTTCCTTGCCCACAGCGAACTCAAAAAAATCGTGGATCCCGCCAAGCATAGCGCCATCATAAACCGAACTCCCTGACGTTTCATGCTTCATTCCTAACCGAACTTGCCTTTCCGGCAAATGAAAACGGGCGAGCTGTAACCAGCTCGCCCGCAGGATGATTTCCAAATGATCGGCGTTTTAGAAATCGTAGCCTTCCTCACCGTGTTCGGTGATATCCAGACCAGCGGATTCTTCTTCAGGGGAAGGACGAAGCCCGATAACTGCTTTGATGATGTAAGCTAATACGGCTGTCACAACCACAGACAGCACGATCGTGATAACCGCGACGTAGAGGTGATTGATCAACAAGGCGCCGGTAGCTTTGCCAGTTTCTGGGTCAAACATCGCTTGTAAGCCGTTCACTTTGGCATAGGCATCGCTCACCAAGTTAGGATTTACTTTGCTGTTTGCGAAAACCGCAGTGAGCAAAGCTCCAAGGGTGCCGCCAACTCCGTGAATACCGAAGGTATCAAGCGAGTCATCGTAGCCAATTTTGGATTTGAGAAAGGTGCAAGCGAAGTAAGGAACAAGGCCAGCCAAGATGCCCATGATGAAGGCAGATTGTGCGGTAACGAAACCTGCTGCAGGGGTGATCACCACGAGACCGGCCACAGCGCCGGAGCAAAGACCGAGAACACTGACTTTACGCTTGAGAACCTTTTCAATAAGACCCCAGGTAAAGGCTGCTACGGCAGCAGCAATGGTTGTGGTCATAAATGCCTGAGATGCAAGGCCATCGGCCGCGAGAGCGGAACCGGCATTGAAACCATACCAGCCGACCCAAAGCATCCCAGTGCCGACCATGCAGAGAACCATGTTGTGAGGAGACATTTTCTCCTTACCGAATCCCATGCGCTTGCCAAGGATGATGCAGAGAACCAGAGCGCTCCAGCCAGAGGTCATATGAACCACCGTGCCACCAGCGAAGTCGATGCTTGGAATTTTCGCGCCGCCATTCCAGACGCCGTTGAAAAGACCATCGAAGCCCCAGACCATGTGAGCCATTGGGAAATACACGAGCACCATCCAGATGGCACAGAAAATCATGATTGCGGAATATTTCATGCGCTCAGCGATTGCGCCGACGATGAGGGCCGGTGTGATGATTGCGAACATCAGCTGATACATCGCAAAAGTGCTGTGGGATGGCCACGCGGTGTAGTTGGTGTTTGGAGCTCCACCCACGTCTTTCAAGAACGCGTATTTGCTGAAGTCACCAAAGATGCCAGCCCAGCTTGGTGCGCCTTCCGCATCATGCTCGCCGAAAACCATGGAGTAACCGAAAGCAAACCACATGATCGTGACCAAGCCTGCCAGGCCGAGACACTGAGCCATCACAGAAAGGATGCTTTTCTTACGAACCAGACCTCCGTAGAAAAGCGCGAGACCTGGCAGTGTCATGAACAGAACCAGAGCCGCGCAGACCATTAAAAAGGCATTGTGGCCCGGACCAGGAAGCCCAGCAAGCGGTCCTGTAGGTGCAACGTTGTTAAAATACGCTAGAGTATCTGCTGCTACGGCAGCTGCATCTGGAGCGGCTGGAGCAGCTTCTGCGGCAGCTTCAGTTGGGGCAGGTGCCGCAGTAGCATCTTGACCAAGAACGGTCGTGGACGCAAACGGCATGGCGAAACAAGCCATCGCCGCTAGGGCAAGAGCTCGCAGTGTTGTTGGATGTCTTCTTATCATATGAGTCAGGGTTGTCGGATGTTGAGCTGTTATTGCGGATTGAACTGCATTTCATACAGCAGTGTCAGTGCAAAGCAATGGCCGTGCCAAAAATGCAGCTACCGGATTTCATCCATATTTTATCTATGAAAAACGATGCGACCTCAGGATCGCATATGGGATAATATCAAAAAAGAAGGGGATTTAACCTTCCAAAAACCCATGACTGGCCTGTCATTGGGATGACATTTTTATCTGGACAGATCCTACGGATTGATTAAATACCCCCTGCAACGGTTTGCCATAAGTTTCTCCTTGGTACGCAGAATGCTAAGTTCTGTTCGCCACGTCTGTTCCACCACGGATCAGTTTGGGAGGCTTAAAGCAACTGAAACCAACAACAACAAAACTATGCAAAACTACTACAAAACTATTGGCGCCCTCGTCGTAGCTTCCGCTTTCGCGGCTGGCAACGCTTCGGCTGAAATCGAATCCGAGATCCACGCTGGATACTCATCCGAGTATCTTTTCCGCGGTCTCAGCCTTGGTCAAAACCTCGTCGAAGCAGGCCTTGACGTCGCAACTGAATACAACGGTCTTAACCTGAGTGCAGGTGCTTGGCATGGTACTTTCGAAGGTGATGTCCCTATCGATTCCACATCTGAGCTAGACCTTTATGCTGCAGTTTCCAAGGATCTTGGATTCCTCACTGCCTCTGTCGGTTACATCAAATATATAAACGATGATGATATTTTTGGCACAGTCGACGATGCACAAGAAGTTTCCTTCTCCGTTGCAAAGTCCTTGTATGGTGTTGATTTCTCCCTTGCTTACTTCTGGGATATCGAAACCGACAATGACGGCTATGCTGAACTCGGCGCAAGCAAAGGCTTCGAACTCAGCCCATGCCTCACCCTCAACACCGGTGCAGCTCTTGGCTACCTTGCTGAGCAAGGCCAAGTTTCTCACGTGACCGCAAAAGTCTCTCTCGACTATGCTTACAGCGAAACAGCGACCATCTCGCCTTTCGTTGCGCATTCTTGGAGCCTTAACAACGATGTCGACACCGCTTACTCAACAAGCGACAACGAACTCGTTGCTGGCACCATGCTTTCCGTTAGCTTCTAATTTGAAGTTTACGTAAACTAATTCACTTAAGAGCGGTTGCTTCGGCAGCCGCTCTTTTTTTGTTTATTCTTGAACGTCTGGAAATTAACCGAAAACTCCCGCCATGTTCCTTGGCTTCGACTCCTCCACTCAATCCCTCAGCACCATCGTTCTTGATATCGATCGCGGCGAAATCATTGCCGAGGCTTCGGTAAATTTTGGAACTGAATTACCCCAGTATAAAGCACCCAGTGGCTTTATACCCGGCGGAGCTAACGGAGAAGTCCATGCAAATCCCATGATGTGGTTGGACGCTTTGGATTTGGTTCTGGAAAAGCTCTCTGGCAAATTAGACTTGTCGAAAGTCGCGGTGATCGCGGGCTCCGGCCAACAACATGGATCGGTATATGTGAATGAGTCATTTGATCGCATCATTGCCGATCTCGATCCATCATCTTCTCTCAAAGCGCAGCTCTCCAGCGCTTTTACCCGCGCCACCTCGCCGATCTGGATGGACACTTCCACCGGCGCTGAATGCAAAGAGATTGCGAATGAAATGGGCGGCGACGCTGAAGTCTGCGCACGCTCGGGCTCGGTAGCCATTGAGCGTTTCACGGGTCCGCAAATTCGGAAATTTTTCAAACAATCTCCGGAAGCCTACGCCTCCACCGATCACATTCACTTGGTAAGTTCATTCATCGCATCGGTTATCGCCGGCAAGTCTCTGCCCATCGACTTTGGCGATGGAGCAGGCATGAATCTTCTACATCTCAAAAAACTGGCATGGGATAGCGATTTGATGAACGCAACCGCGCCGGAGCTTTCAGGCAAACTCTTGCCCGCAGCCTCTTGTCTTAAGCCGCTGGCTACGATCAGCTCCTATTTTATTGAGAAATATGGATTTTCCAAAAGCTGCCAAGTTTGCCCCTTCACCGGAGACAATCCTGCTTCGCTCGTCGGCATGGGAGCCACCACTCCGGGCCAAGTCGTGATTTCTCTTGGTACAAGCGATACGTTTTTCGCTGCGATGCCAGAGCCGAAAACCGACCCTCAGGGTTTCGGGCACGTATTTGGAAATCCAGCGGGTGGTTTCATGTCCCTCATTTGCTTCCGCAACGGATCTCTGGCTCGCGAAGCATTACGCGATGAGCTCGGCGTGGACTGGAGCGCATTTGATCACTCAGCCCTCTCCAGCTCCAAAACTTCTGCTGGGAAAAATCTCACGCTGCCTTTCTACGGAGCCGAGATCACGCCACGCCACGACTTCGAAAAACCCGTCACGGAATTTTCAGAAAATCCAACAGATGCGCTACGAATCCGCTCTTTGCTGGAAGGCCAGTTTCTGAATATGCGCTTGCATTCCCAGTGGATGGGAATCGCACCACAACGCATTCTCCTTACCGGAGGAGCATCGAAAAACGACGGCATCGCTCAGATTGTTGCCGATGTGTTCCAAGCGCCGGTCGAGCGCTTGGAAGTCGCCAATTCTGCCGCACTTGGCGCCGCTCTCATCGCAGCCACTGCCGCTGGGAATGACCTCGTGAAGCTCCAATCCGTTTTCTGCAAACCCTCACCAAACTCACGGATCGAACCCGATACCAATTCAGCATCCGCCTACGAATCGGCACTCGTTCAATTCAAAAGATTGCTGGACTCACGGATCTGAGCCTTTAATCCAACCCACACATCATTATGCAGTTCAAAGACCAAATCGTTGTCGTCACCGGAGCCGGAAGAGGTATCGGCCAAGAAATCGCCAGAGCTTTTGCCGCCGAGGGCGCGAAAGTCGCCTTGATCAGCCGCAGCGAATCGAGCTGCGGAAGCGCGGCTGAGGAGATCAATCAAGCTTTCCCAGGGTCCTGCGCCGCCTATGCCGTGGATGTTTCCGACCACGATGCCGTTCAGGAGGTTGCCAAACGTATCGGTGATGAAATCGGCGCTGTGTCGATCTTGGTCAATAACGCCGGCATCACCCGTGATGGTTTGCTCATGCGGATGAAAGAAGAAGATTGGGATACGGTTCTTGATACCAATCTCAAAGGCGCGTTCAACACGGTCAAAGCATTCATGCGACCCTTGATGAAGGCCGAGCACTCACGCATCATCAATATCGCCTCTGTGATCGGCTTGATCGGAAACGCCGGCCAGGCAAATTATTCTGCGAGCAAGGCCGGCCTGATTGGCTTCACCAAAGCCGTCGCACGTGAACTCGCTGGCCGGGCTGTGACATGCAATGCGATTGCCCCCGGCTTCATCACCACCGACATGACCGATGAGCTCCCGGAAAACGTCAAAGAAGCCGTCATCGCAAAGATACCTCTCGCGAGCTTCGGAAGCACCTTGGACATTTCCAAAGCTGTTTTATTCATCGCCAGCCGCGATGCACGTTATATCACCGGCCAAGTTTTGGCCGTCGATGGCGGTATGACGATGTAATGCTCCTGGGTGCTCCATAACCTTATCCGAACTCATGAACCTCTTCCTCCTTCGTCACGGCAAGGCCGAGGATCGGAGTGCGTTAAACCCTGACGACTTTTCCCGTGCGCTGGTAGAAAAAGGTCATCAACAAGCACGTAACGCCGCGCGCATTTTATTGAGTGCCGCTCTGTTGCCGGACATCGTGTTGTGCAGCCCACTTGTCCGAGCGCGCGAGACCGCAGAATCATTTACCAAGGCTGCCAACATGCCGGGCCCAATTATCCAATCATGGCTTGCTTGTGGCATGAATCCCGAAACCGCCCTTTCCGAGCTACGTGGATTTTCAGATTTCAAAAACGTCATGATTGTCGGTCATGAGCCGGATTTTTCCGAATTCGCCCAATACCTTCTGGGCTCCAGCTCAGATTCGATAGAAATCCGCAAAGGCTCGATTGCCTGTCTTGAGGTCTTTCCCCCTTCACGAAAAGCCACTCTCCGCTTTCTTATTCCCTTCAAGCTCGCCAAACACTTGGAATAAGTCCACACTTCTGGTGCTCACTTCTTTCTCAACCCTCTCCATCCATGTCATCAACCTTCGGTAAACTCTTCCGCATCCACACTTACGGTGAATCCCATGGCGGCGCCGTAGGAGTCGTGATTGATGGTTGTCCGGCACAAATCAGAGTCACGAGAGAACTCATTCAAAAAGAACTCGATCGCCGCCGTCCTGGGCAATCCGAAATTGTGACTCCCCGCAAAGAGCCCGATACCGCGGAAATTTTATCGGGCATCCATGAGGACCAAACCCTGGGAACACCGATTTCCATCATGGTCCGCAATACCGACCAACGACCCTCCGCTTATGACGAGATGGCGGAAAAATATCGACCCTCTCACGCGGATTACACTTACGATGCGAAATACGGCATCCGTGCCCCATCCGGTGGCGGCCGTGCCTCGGCTCGAGAAACCATCGGTCGTGTCGCTGCGGCGGCCGTGGGCAAACAAGTCCTCGATCAGCTTTGCCCCGGCATCGAAATCCTCGCATGGGTCAAATCCATCCAACACATCCAGGCAAACGTTGAGCCCTCTTCGGTGACCCGTGAGATGATCGAATCCAACATCGTTCGAACGGGTGATCCATCAGTCGCCGAGGAAATGATTTCACACATCAAAAACATCCGCTCCGATGGAAACTCGGTCGGCGGTGTAATTGAGTGTGTGATTCGCAACTGTCCTCCTGGTTTGGGAGAACCGATTTTTGACAAACTTGAGGCAGAGCTCGCCAAAGCCATGCTCTCCATCCCTGCGACAAAAGGTTTTGAAATCGGCTCGGGCTTCTCAGGGACGCTTCTCACCGGAAAAGAGCATAACGACTCTTTCATCGTGCGGGATGGAAAAATCCGCACCTCAACCAACCGATCCGGTGGGGTTCAGGGCGGCATTTCCAATGGCGAAAACATTCTCTTCCGCGTCGCATTCAAACCGACAGCAACCATCATTTCCACCCAAGCAACCGTGACCCAAAAGGGTGAGGCTACTACCCTCCAAGGCAAAGGGCGGCATGATGCCTGCGTGCTCCCGCGTGCTGTCCCGATTGTGGAAGCCATGGCGACTCTTGTCCTTACAGACCACGTGCTTCTCCAACGCGCAAGTGGTCCCATCGGTTAGATCATGGAGACTTTGTCGCAGATTTCCCTCGGCGCCGCCGCACTACTGATATTTGCAGTTTGTGCCGTTTACATGCTCATCCGCGGATTGCTTAGAACCATCACCCATCTATCCATTCTCGCGTTGAGCATCTGGATGGGCTTTGTCACTTGGCAAAAAGCCCCATCTCTGGCCATCGAATGGACCGGTCAAACCTCACCCCTGATTACCACCGGATTGCCCATCCTGTCATTTATCCTGACGTTTATTCTGATTCGGAAAATTTTCAGCTTTTTCCTTTTTCCTAGCCCCATCCGCGCTGAGACAGATGATGACGATCCTCCTCCAGCCCGTTCACTGACCGGCAAGCTATTCGTGACCTTTATTTTTGCCTCAGGACTCTGTTTGATCGCTGCTGCCGTGCTTCATCACCTCACCACTCTTGCCGAAATCCGAGATTATGCCAGACTGGGAAATGTCGAAAATGATCTGCCCGGCTTCCCGGCCAGGCTTAAAAAATCCCTGACAACGACCCTACCGGCCTCAGTGTTTGACAAGCTCGATCCGCTTGGCTCCCAACCCAGAGTCGAGCTCGTCAAGATGATAGCGGATCGCTCTGAGAACCCGTCACACGGAAAAATCGAGCCGCAACCCGGCAAGACCGCACCCTACGTCCTGGTGATCAACAACCCGGAGCTCATCGCTCTTGCGAAAAAGGGCCATTTCAGCACTCTGCTGCATCACCCATTGCTTTCCGAGGCCCTTGAGGACCCTTTGGTTAAAAAGTTACTCGGTATTGATTGATTTTCGCATGAGGGCAGGCGGCCTGTGCGGCTGCATGAATCCATCTTGCGCCTTTACTTACCCACCCAGAATCCTGTTCACTCTGTCGTGATGTTGATCAACCGTTTTTCCCTCACCACTTTATCATCACCACTTTTTTTGGTTTTGATTTTAAACGCTCAGGAAAATCCGATTCTGCCCACCACTGACACGACTCCCTCCGTAGAGCGCATCCAGCCAGTTCCCGCGCCGGAAATTCCGCAGAGCGGATTGCAAGAGGCAATGACTTTACCCGATAATCTCAAGGTTAATAACCATGGGGGAACCATCGAAGGAAATGTTGAAGAGGGCATAAGCTTGGGCGGTCCGGTTCATGTGACTGGCGACAATGGCTTGGAAATTTTTTCCAAGCGCGCGAGGGTCGACCTAAAAGCACAATCTGTAACCTTTGATGAAGATGTATCCGTCTTTCAGGGCAATATGCTCCAACGCGGAAAACATGCCGTTTACTATTATGAAACTGGCTTCATTGATACCAAGGAACTTCGTATCTCCATGGATTCCATTCTTCTTGAATCCGGAAAATTCACCAGTGAAGGCTCAGGAGAGGAGCGTGTTTTCATCGGCATGAACGCCGGTATAACAACCCAAGATGTCGAGAATCCCGGCTTCTGGGTTCGGTCTGACAAGACAACGGTTTATCCCGACGATCGCGTCACATTCCAAAATTTGAAACTGTATGCCGGAGATACGCCCGTTTTTTGGCTACCCTACCTGAGTCAGCCTCTGGATGGCGAGCTCGGTTACCACTTCACCCCGGGAGCCCGGTCCAACTGGGGACCGTTTTTGTTGAATACCTATGGCATCATGCTCGGAGGAGAACCCAATCCGCTCACCGGCGAAAAGGAGGACGCCTGGCTCCTATCAAGATGGAAATTCGATCTCAGAGCCACCCGCGGTGCGGCATTTGGCCTCGACCTTGTTGATACAAGACAAAAATACAAACAAGAGATCAGCGGGCTGAGTTTCTATTACGCAAACGATCTCGATCCGGAAGATTCCCGCACCGGTATTCCGCGCTCGTCAGTGAATGCCAATCGTCTCGAGCTTGCCCTGAAAACGCGCTATGAACTGGATTTGGAACAGGATGCGAAATGGCGACTGGATACGAATCTCAATTATCTGTCCGATCCATATTATCTGGAAGATTTTGATCCGAGCACTTACCACATCAATCCCGCACCCGACAATACGATTGGCATCTTTCGCAAGGATGATGATTCATTGCTCTCGATATTCGGACGTTTCCGTGTAAACGACTTTTACCGAACCGATACCCAATCCCCGGAAATCGCTCTGGATCAAGTCAGAAAGCCCGTTTTTGGCAGCCCGATTCTGCATGAAGGCCAAACGTCTTTTTCCGTTCGCGGTGTCGCAGCCGCGGATATTACTGAACGAAATATCCTTAGGCCCTTGCTATCCTTACCTCCTGGTCATCCCCAAGTGCCTGGGTTGCTTCGGCAACTCAACGGATATGAAAGAAATCTCGTTGAAAAGATCCGAGCCTTAGATGCGACCAATCCATTGGATCCGAGAATTCCCCTGCTCAGGGCACAACTATTGGATACCGGATTCAACCGCTTTCATACGAATCACATATTCACCTCACCGTTTACTCATGAGGATTGGTTCACGCTCAGTCCACATATCGGGAGCGCGTATACTCATTATTCAGCGGTTCAGGGCCCAGCAGTTTCTGATGAGAGACTCATGCTACACGGCGGAGCTGAGGCAGCACTCAAGTTTTCAAAAAATTACGGGGACATCAGAAATAGAAATCTTGGCGTGGATGGCCTGCTTCATGTCTTTCAGCCTTATATGAACTGGTCGGTAGCCTCAGTGGACGAACTCGATCAGGATTATCCGAAAATCGACCGTTTGACTTTCACCACTCGCCCACGCTCCCTTGATCCCATGCGTTACACCGCCATCGATGAATTCGACAGCTGGAATATCATAAGGGCTGGCGGCCGGAACCAACTCATCACCCATCGGGACGACCAATCGTATGAATGGCTTTATCTCGATACTTACATGGATAAATACCTCAACGATCCGGAGGGAAACCGGGATTACTCCAACCTTTACAACGATGTGCGTTGGCAGCCGCTGCCTTGGCTTGGAATTGATTTGGAAACCCAGCTTCCCGTTTTTTCCAGCGGATCCGGATTCACAGAGCTGAGCACAAGGGTCAGATTCATGCCGAATGAAAATTGGGAATTCTCCGTTGCTTATCGTCAGCTCAATAACCACCCAGTATTGCTTGATTCTAATCGCATCGACCTATCCACATACATCCGCCTGAGTGAAAACTGGGGATTCGGATTCCAGCATGTCTTTGAAATGGATGACGGCACCATGGAAATTCAGCAATATACACTCAAAAGGGAACTCGGTGACTGGATTGCTGGTGTAGGCATCAGCCATATGGACAATCGTTTTCAGAATGAATTTGGAATCATCTTCAACCTGACCCTGAAAAGTTTCCCATCTGCATCCCTACCGATGAGTTTGAGCCAAAACTAGAATCCATATCATGCCAATTTCACCAGAAGAACTGTTAGAATCCCTGAATTTCAGATACGCGACCAAGGTTTTCGACCCGACACGTAAAATAGAGGCCGAAACATGGGCGGCGCTCGAAACATCCCTCATTTTAACACCCTCGTCTTTCGGGCTTCAGCCATGGAGATTCATCGTTGTGTACTCACCGGAAATTCGGGAAAAACTCAAAGCCTCATCTTGGGGTCAAAGCCAGGTCACAGATGCCTCACATCTCATCGTGTTTACCGTTCGCACGGACCTCTCTCAAAAGGATATCGATGCATGGATCCGAAGACTCTCCGAGGTCCAAGATACGCCCTTGGAAAATCTCGCGGGATATGCGGGGATGATTTCATCATTTTCATCTAACATGAGCCAATCGGAAAAGCAGGCATGGAACACTCGCCAAGTCTACATCGCACTCGGTCAGCTTATGACCGCAGCCGCTGTGATGAAAATCGACACATGCCCTCTTGAAGGCATTTCACCCGGCGATTACAATGAGATTCTCGGCTTAACGGATAGCGGTTACACGGCTGTCGTCGCATGCACCTTAGGTTACCGTTCAACGGATGACGCGTATGCCAAGGCGAAAAAAGCGCGCTTCACTGCCGAGGCTCTGATCAAGCATGTTTAGGCAGGTCGCCGAGCTTTTGCTTGCACCAAATACCAAGCCAACGATCCACACTTTTCCCATCCGCATCAGGCAGCGCGCGAGATTGGTGATTTCTAACATTCAGGACTGGGTTCACGTCACGTTCGCGCATGCTCGCCACGAAGAGATCATGCTCCAGATCAAAATATGAGGTGCATGCCAAATAACCATCCGGCTTTAGCGCTGAGATGGCCTCATCCAAGATTCCCTCCCAGACCATGGGCTCATGCCAATAATTCTGATGCCTGAGAAAAATCAGATCGAACTCGGGCAAAGTCTTCATTCTCCCAAGCATGGCGGCATTCCCCTCCATGAAATGAATTTCACATGTTGTCGATTTCCAGCGGCGACTGGCTTCCCGAATGGCATCTCCCATGAGATCGATTCCCATATAGAAGCTGACTTCCGCCGGCGCCAATGCTTGCACCAACACACCGGTCTCATCCGCGCGACCACAGGCCACATTCAGGACTGAAATTTTTCCATGAAAGCAGATGCCTGCCGCCGCGAATGAATCCTTCAAGATCAATCCGAGCTTTCGGATATCTCCGGCTATACCCTCGTAGGAAAAAGGCAGGTGCTGAATCATGGTCATTTCATTCATCGAGGAGCGGAATACCCAGCTTGGATATCGACTCTTCAGGGAGTGTGAAAAACAAACCTTCGGATGCCTTTTTGCCGAAAACCTTACCCGTGGTCTTGTCAATCCCGATAACAATCACCTCGGTTTCCATGCCTGCCTCATCACCGAATTCGTCCACCAGATTTTGAGTGATTTCAAACTTTAAGGATGGATTTTCAAGTGCGGCGGCAGCTTCTTCATCATTCTCGGACAGCCAGCTTGTCACCTCCAGACTCTCAATGGCGCCGACCAGAAAATTCGCCTTCAAAGGATCGAGGTTAGCCGTCACATCCTGGGCGCCCAGAAATGCCTGCCATTTGTCTTTTTTGAACTCATAGCCCAGTTCCAACGGCTCCAATCCGTTTTGTTGCCGCTTGATACGTGTGATGTCCACCCGGTTGAATGCACCCAATCTTGCATGTCTCCATTCATGCTGACGCACAGCTATTTTTTCAAGAAACCCGATATCAAGTGACATGATCGTCGAGCTCCCTTTTCGCATCGCATAAAGTCCACCCTTCGTGTCGAGGCCGAATTGAATGGTCAATGCCTGATCGTTTTTTGCCAAGAAGGTAAGTTTGAGAATCGGACGATCCAACCCCCAAGCAGAAAGATCTTCCGGAGCTGAGTCTGTAACGAATGATAAGGCGCGGGTTTCTGTGACTGCCTTAAGCAATTCATAAAGCCGCTGTTCGTTGGCCTTTTGCTCTCTGTTGTTCACCGTGACAAGCCATGGCGCAGGAGGCTCACGGGATAGCAAAATCAATGGCGAGGCGACGGATTCAATCGCAATACCGCGGATCGATGCGATGTTGAGTTGGGTCAGCTTTGCTTCCCTTAGTTCGTTGACCGTTAGCGGCAAATCGGACACGGAGACCAGATCGGGATCGGATTTCAGCGGCAAATGAAACACGGTATGGGGTCGATCACTCACGATCGCCTCGGCCGTACGCGCATTCGGATCTTCTGCTGGAAAGATATCCAACACGGTTTCGGACTGAGAGCCATAACCCGTCAATGCAATCTCCGCATAATTCGAGTTGGCTCCCTTGGTCGGTATCGTCACCTCGGACCTATCACTCAGCTTGATGGCTTGGAGTTCGACCAATCTTTCAAGTAGATTTTTCATCGCCTCGGAATCGGTGGCAAGATCCAGCGGCTTTAAAATACGCCAGGGTGAGCGAAGCGTTTCCCTTCCCAGAGTCAATTCCCCTTCCGAGGTCTTGATTCGTATTTTCTGAAGGTTGAGCGGATTGAAGTAAAAAGGTCTATGATCTCGGAGGTATTTGAAGTTATCCTTCAACAAGGGCAAAATGTCACCCGTTGCCGCATAGACATGGGATTTTCTGCCTTTCTCCAATGGCATTAGGTAAATCGTCGGAGCCGGTTTTTCTCCACCGGCTTCAGGGAGATATTCCCAAGGCGTCCTGCGGCCCAAACGAAAATGCGCCAAGGTATCACCCCTCTTGTTACGAATATGGATTTCATGGCTCTTGCTACCAAAACCAGCCAGCTCGGGATTGATCTTATCACGCGGCACAAGGTCTTCAACCATCGTGCCGCCAGTGAACCCGATGATCGCACTTGCGGCACGTCCATCCATGCGATCGTCCCATGGCTCAATTGCCCGCCAACCCTCCGCTGTTTTCATGAAAGTCGCCCGGACATCGCCGGATTTCAGGCGGATCACCGTCGCCTCATTTGGATCAAACTTAGGGAAAATCCTCTTTCCCAGAGGGGTCGGCGGCATGCCAAGCATGCGATGCAGATTCCCCTCGCGAAATTGCCACAGAGCAATCGCTCCAAGAATTGCGGTGATTAACGCGATCAATAGAGTGACGAAGATGGAGCGCACGATAAAAAATTTAAAAGTCTAAGAACGCCGTGAAGAATATACCAAGCCGCCGATCAACAGAAACGCCAGTGGCACGAAAAACAAATTCAACCGATTGATGAACGATACCTGAGCCTCCAGTAGCGGCAGTTTGTAGGTGCCGAAGGACCGGGGTAATGTTCCAGCCAAAGATTCTCGCATCACCAGCCAATTCGAAGCGGATGCCAAAAAATCCATGTTTTCAGCACGTTGGCGATGACTATCTAAAAAATCCGTATTTGAAATCAGCACCATACGCGACGTGTCCGCTGCAAGACCATCGTCGTTTGCTGCGCCCCGTGTGACCGACGCGGCGATGTAAAGCGGTGACTTGTGGTCACGAATCGGATCGAAGGTTTCTCCGGCTTTGCTTTGTTCCGTTTGCAGTCCAAAATCAGATTCCCCCCAGTAACCTTCCATGACCTCAATCAAGGGCATCGGCGTGAGCTTGCGAACCATCAAATCATCCGCATTCTCGCGCACATCGATCGAGGATGAAGCTCCCTCAAATACGGCGGACTGTCCGGAAAGATCTTTGAGAAATGAAATGCCCGAAGTGAAATTTCCCCTCGCCGTGGTGATCACACGCGTTGCGTCTTTGGTGATGACGCGGTCATTTCTCGGGGTCACGCCTTTCGACCGCAAAAAGGTTTTCAACCGCGGTGGACATTCTCCAGATTCCAACAAAATCAACAAAGCGGATCGCGGTGTGTTCCAATACGCTTCCAAGGTGGCGATCTCTTGTTCGGTGAAATCATATTTCGGGGCGACGAGCGTCACTCCATGAACATCAGGCGGGATTTCCTTCAATCCCGCAAGATTCACCGGAGTCATTTGGATGTTCTGATAGCGAAGAATGGTCGAGAGATGATTCCATGGTGAATTTTCACCATCCGAATCGATGCGGGATTTGTCAGCCAGAAATAACAAGGTCTTTGGTTTCCCCTCAATGCTCTCCACCAAGCGTGAGGTTAGGAGATCTTCGCCACGAAACTTGTCCGGCCGGCGCTGGCCGTTTGTATCGACCGCATAGGTCATCATCTCTTCGACAAGTGCGATGGTTATATGGGGATTGAGTGCCGCCGTGCCGGTCTCCACTTCACGAGTCACCGGCGCATCGTCCGATGATCTTGAATCAATCAGGATCATATCGCGCACCAATTTGAGACCGTAAGCCGCCGCAAATTGTTGGGCGCGATCCGTTGACCGGATCGGATCAATCACTTCCAATTCGATCTTTCCACCCGACTTTCTCTCATATTCCTCTGCCATGACACGGACTCTCTCATAAATGGGAGAGGAACGGCGGAACACCATGATCCATTTCACCGGGCGTTCGCGCCGGGTCATGGCCTCGCTTTTCAGATAATTGACAGACCAAGCGGAGAGACTGTAATCCGCCGCGCGCGAATAGTCGGCACGGGTGTAATGATACGATGAAATGTAATTCAAGCAAATCACGGCAAACAGCAACATACTGATCTGCAAGATGGACAAAAGACCCATGCCGAATCGATTCGGTCGAGAGGGGCGGTTGGATGGTGAAGACATGATGAATAAAAATATCGCGTTCAGGGTCGCCAGCGACGCAGATCAATCACTTGACAGGTCAGAAACAGGGTGAAGGCCGAAACCGAGAGATAATAAACGACCGGTCGCGTATCCAGCAGGCCATTGGCGAAATAATGCAGGTGCCTTTGCGAGGAAATGTAATGAAACATGCCGGCTCCGGAGAATGACTCACCCCAAATGATCGTCACGAAGCCGAGGAAATACAGCATGACCAATGCCGTGATGGTGACAATTCCCGCCACGATCTGACTCGAGGTCATCGCCGATGCAAGGCATCCGATCGAGGTAAAGGCGCAACCCATCAAAAACAAGATCAGGAAACTTCCCCAAAGCGCCCCCTCTGTGTATGGAGGCGGAAAATCCGTCAGCCAAGAAAATGCTTTGAACTGCAGCAACGCGGGAATCCAGAGAATCACATAAAAAATCATCGCCGCAACATATTTGGAAAAGACTACCTGCCACGTCCGCACCGGTGCCGTTAGCAAGGTTTCCAGAGTTCCGCTCCGCTCCTCATCCGCAAAAAGCCGCATCGTGATCAAGGGGAAAATGAAGAGAAAATAAAACCAGAACAAGGGGGTATGAAACACCACGTAAACCAAGCTATCCTTCACGGGGGTGTCCCGGAAACCCTTCATCGCCGAAGACAAGGACAGCCCCTGCATCAGCACCACAAACGCGAGCACCACCCAACCAAAGGGGTTGAGGAAATAGGTATTGAGTTCCTTTCTCGTGAGGATCCGAAGTATGCGCATGCGTGAAAAGAATGAACGCATGAAGCGATTCGTCCAACCTAGAAATGCACCAATGATATCAAGAAACGGGTTT
>JBIIKO010000006.1:0-264026 GCA_044233125.1 Luteolibacter sp.
CAGAAACTTCAATAACTACCGCCTGCGGGTCATCGCCCAATGCGGATAATCCTTAACTACCAACAAACTACCCACCCTAACCCCAAACCAAAAAAGACCTCATCCCCCAAACTTTGGTGTAGACCCAGTTTAGGTTTGGACAATAGTTCGGTGAAAAAGATTCAGACCCATCACCCTATCCTGACCTTGAACTCTGGTGTAGCTCCCCGAAGTGGAGCGTAGCGGATTCGAACCGCTGACCCCTTGCATGCCATGCAAGTGCTCTACCAACTGAGCTAACGCCCCTTGCGGGTGGGGCGAAGGTTTAGGCGAAGAAGCGGATGGGGTGCAAGCGGAAAAACGATGAAACTTCAAACTTTAAACTTTAAGTTTCAAGAGGGTGGATAAAAGAAAAGCCCAGATCATATGAATCTGGGCTCTCCCTTGATGTTTAGCGTTTAAAATTTAGAATTTAGATCTTCATTAAATCCTCTTCCTTGGCGACTGCCAGCTCATCGATTTTTTTGGTATATTTGTTGGTGAGGTCTTGGACTTTTTTTTCGTAATCTTTGAAAGAGTCTTCAGTGAGAATGACATCTGCTTTCATCTTTTTGGCTTCGTCGAGTCCGGCTTTGCGGGCGGAGCGGAGGCGAACCTTGGCTTCCTCGGCGAGTTGCTTGATGAGTTTGACCATGTCTCGTCGGCGTTCCTCAGAAAGTTCTGGAATAGGCACGCGGATAGAGCGGTCCGCAGCAGCTGGATTAAGGCCGAGTTTGGATTCCCGGATCGCTTTTTCGATGTCGCGAGTGGTGGATGGATCGAAAGGTTGCACATTGAGCATACGGGGCTCGGGTGTGTTGATTACGGCGAGCGTTTTAAGTTTTTGCACACCACCATAAGCATGCACATAGACGTCGAGGTTGTCGATGAGTGAAGGAGAAGCTTTGCCTGTTCTTACTCCGGAGAAATCATGGATGAGGTGTTCAATACCGGATTCCATGTCGGCTTCGACTTTTTTGAGGGTTTGGATGGGATCTAACATAAATTTAAAATTCGAGTTTCAAATCTCAGGCTGGAAACAGATAGCTTTAGGAACCATCGCTGAGAAATCAGATGTGCGATTTGGAATTTTTATTCGCCATGAACGAGAGTGCCGATGGGTTTCGAGTGAAGGGCGTGTGAGAGATTTCCATTCGGGCCGAGATCGAAGATGATGATGGGGATTTGGTTGTCCATGCAGAGGCTGAAAGCGGTCGCGTCCATGACGCTGAGGCGGTTTTCCAAGCAGTGCTGAAACGTTACGGTTTCGAACCGCTTGGCCTCGGGGTTTTTACGCGGATCGGAGCAGTAAACACCATCGACCTGAGTAGCCTTAAGGATGACATCGGCACCCATTTCGCTGGCGCGGAGTGCGGCGGTTGTATCGGTAGAGAAGAATGGACTGCCTGTTCCAGCGGCGAAAATAATCACAGTTCCTTTATCCAATTTGTGCTCAGCTTTACGACGGATAAAAGGTTCTGCGACGTTTTTCATTTCAATGGCGGACATGACCGTGCAGTCAACACCGATGAGCGATAGCGCACCTTCGAGTGCGAGGGCATTCATCACTGTGGCGAGCATGCCAACGTAGTCAGCTGTGGCCCGATCCATTCCGCGTGCTGAAGCGCTTGCACCGCGCCAAAAATTTCCACCGCCAACGACGATGCCGAGTTCCAATCCGGAATCGACGGCTTCTTTGATTTCCGCCGCAATGCGTTGGACGATTTCAGGAGAGATGTTGTCCGTGGAGCCAGGTTCGCGGAGGGCTTCACCACTGAGTTTGAGAATAGCGCGTTTGAATGGGCGTGGGTCTTTGTTCGTGGAGTTTGGCATATCGGATGAATGAAGAATGAACAGGAAGTTCAAATCGTCCAACCCTGAAGATCACATTGGCTGATTTTTTTAGGATCAGGTGAGACATGGGAGGTTTTGGGGGTCCTGTGCCATTCAATCATGGGCCGGTGGGACGATAAAGGTCGCTTCAAGCTCTTTGAGGGACGGATTTTTTTCGGTAGCACCCGTGATTTTGATTTCTACGTGCAGAGGATCAGTTTGTTGCTGTTGGTATACTTCCAAGGTCTTTTGCAGGGCTGCAAAGGTGATCCTGATGAGCTGGCGCGCGGTCATGTCGATTTCTGCTGGAATTTCGATTTTTGAAACATCCAGAGTCACCGTCATGCCTTCCTCGGTCATTTCCGCGGTCATGGTAAGGTTGCAGAGAACCAAAAGATTGGCCTCTTTGACTTTGTAATTTATGGCATTCGTTGGAATGGAATGAGGGGTGCGTATGGCTTCCACCAAGGCCTCGGGAATGGCGCCTGTGATCGCCATGGGGCGGGGCATCACGGTGGCTTGAAGAGCCTCACCGATATCTGTGATAATATCTCCCGTGTCTGTACCGTGGAGTGTGAGTGGTTCGTAAATCGGGACGACGGAAATGGTGGTCGCCATCAGCTGTGAAGACAGCAGCAGAGTGAATAAGAGTGATTTCATTTTTTGAATCATGAATGATGTTTAGAACTATTCCAGTTCCGAATTGACCGATTGACCGTGCTTATAGGGATTTTTCTCAAATCTTTTTTGTCTGCTTCTACCTTTGATTTTCTGTAACGGGTTGATTTGGTAGACGATTGGCTCGGGCTCGGGACAATGAACAGGAGTATACAAAAAAGCCGCCGGACATTGCTGTCGGGCGGCTTGGTTGATTTTAACAAAGGGCTTTCGATTAAGCGACTTTCGCCTTGTTTTCGAGGGCCTTTTTGGCTTGTGCTACAATGGCTGAGAAAGCAGCGGCGTCGGTGATGGCGAGATCCGAGAGGATCTTGCGGTCAGCTTCGATGCCGGCTGCTTTGAGGCCTTCGATGAAACGCGAGTAGGTCATTCCCTCGTTACGGACGGCAGCGTTGATACGTTGGGTCCAGAGGCGGCGGAATTGGCCTTTGCGTTTTTTACGGTCACGGTATTCGTATTGTTGCGCCTTGCGGACAGCGTCCTTGGCGTAGCGGAAGAGCTTCGAGCGGAAACCGCGGAAGCCCTTTGCCCGGAGCAGCGTGCGTTTGCGGCGCTTGCGGCTTGCTGGGGAATTGGTGGCTCTTGGCATGTTGTTGTTTGGTTGTGAACAAGTCGTTTTGTTAACTTTCCTTCCACAGTCTCACCTGTTCGTGTCTCCGGTTTATTGGATCAGGCTGTGTAAAGGTCGTCCGTTACGCGGACGAGGTCGTGGGCTGTCGTTTGCTTCTCTATCAATGGAAGGGAAGGTTCTCTTTGACATTTTTGATGTCAGCGTCTGAAACAAGGCCTGCTCTGCCGAGAGCGCGTTTGCGCTTGCGGTTCTTGCATTGAAGCAAGTGGCGTTTTCCTTGATGACGACGAAGTACCTTCCCGGTGCCTGTGACTTTGAAGCGCTTGGCGACGGCCTTCCGTGTTTTTGCTTTTCCTCCTACTCTTGGCATGGGGCGCGCAACCTAAAGACCTGTGTGTTCTTGGCAAGTCGAAAATGGAAGAAATTTCAAGAAAGTGGATGGATATCTTCCGTAGCGTTTACAAATGACCCCTCTCCGTGGGCCGTCGTTTGATTTGTCTCCGGCGGGGGGAGTCATCTATTCACCGTTTTTCGATAAAACCTCGACTCTGACGGGTGCGATGCCTTTTTTGACAAATCCGAGTTTTTCAGCCGTTCCGATCGTGACGTCGATGACTCGGCCTTTTTTGAAAGGTCCACGATCATTGATTGTGACGACTTCGGATTTGTTGTTTGCGAGGTTGATGACGCGGACCTTGGTGCCCATGGGCAGGGTTTTGTGAGCGGCGGTGGGAGAATGGTTGCAAAGTTTCTGACCACTGGCAGTACGGGTGCCGGCATTAGTTTTGATGGAATACCAAGAGGCTTTGCCTTCTTCGACTGACTTTACCGTGTAGTGCTCTCCTTTTGGGCCCAAGCTACTGGCGCAACTGGTAACGAGGACGAGACTTGCGAGAGCCAGCATCGCGGACTTTTTGACTTTCCGTGTGTGTAACTTCATGGGTGTTGGTCCCCGGTTGGGGTAAGACCGCTGTAAACCGCGAATTTTGGGTAGGCAAGGAGAAATGTGGTATGGAAATCACACCAAATGGATCAAATTTCCGGATTGGAAGGCTTGAATGTTTTGTGCGGTAATGGCCATAAGCCGTTGGCGGGCCTCGGTGGCAGCCCAGGCGATATGGGGTGTGAGGGTGAGATTTTTAGCTCCGAGTAGGGGATTTGCTGAGAGAATGGGCTCTGAAGTGACAACATCACATGCGGCACCGGCAATGCGATCCGAGTTGAGTGCCTCGGCAAGGGCGGCCTCATCGACAAGAGGTCCGCGAGCCGTGTTGACGAGAAAGGCGGAGGATTTCATTTTTCCGATGGATTCCTTGGAAATGAGACCTTGGGTTTCCGGAGTGAGGGGGCAGTGAAGCGATATCACATCGGCTTGTTCTAGGATTTCGTCGATGGATGCCCATTGGAAAGGAAAGGTCGCAGAGGCGGAACGTGAGCGGGAATTTGCTAGAATCTTCATTTTGAATGCGGCACCGAGTTCTGCGGTGCGTAGCCCAATACGACCGAATCCGATGATTCCCAGGGTTTTTCCAGCCAGTTCAGAGAAGTTTGGATTTTTCCAGAAACAGAAATCTTCACTGTTTTGCCATGCGCCATCGTGTGCCCATTGGCTGTGTAGAGCGGGTTTTTTGAAAAAGTCCAGAATGACGGAAAAGACGAATTCCGCGACGGCATCGGTGCCATAAATAGGTACGTTGGATACGGGAATGTTGTGTCGGGCTGTGTAGGCGGTATCGACGACATTGTATCCTGTGGCCAGGACGGAGATGAATTTGAGCTTGGGAAGTTGGGCAAGGGTTTCTGCACTGAGCGGGCATTTATTGGTCAGAATGATCTCGGCATCTCTGGCGCGTTCGACAATTTGATCGATGTTGGTTCGAGGATAAACGGTGAGGTCGCCCAGTGATTCGATTTCAGTCCATGGGTTGTCCCCAGGGTTGAGTGTGTGGCCATCAAGAACAGTGATTTTCATATGATGAGAAGAGGGAAAGAATCAAGGGGTCAGCTGGTCGTGATAAATATCGATTTTTTTCTTTTCGAATTCGCGCAAGGAGGCACGGAAATCCTCAACGGCTTGGTGTCGTTTGGTGACAGAGATTGCCTCTTTGATTTTACCATGAACTTCCTCGAGATCTGGAATTTTGGCAGGAACGCGATCGATTAGCTCCACGATGTGGTAGCCGAGCTTGGTTTGGATCAGTGAGGGCTTGTTTTTTTCGAGCTGGAATAACGGATTTGCGAAATCTTCCGGGATTCGTTCTCGGGACATCCATCCGAGATCGCCTCCCATTTTTTTTGATGCCTGATCCTCGCTCAAATCGAGGGCGAGTTCGTTGAAGGTTTTGGATCCGTTTTGGATTTCGGTCAGGGCAGTTTTTAGTTTGTGTTGCGCTTGGTCTGGCAGAGTGCCGAGGGTTGAAATGAAAATGTGTCGTGCCCGGATGCGTTCGGGTGTTTTAAGGTCCTCCTTGTAGTCTTCGTAAAATTTGGAGATTTCCTCTTCGCTGACCGTGATTAGCGGTGCGACCCGCAAGGCGACATATTTTTCCTGTTGGATTCGACCGGCAATGCGATTTCTGAAATCCTCGATCTTATTGAAACCCTGAGATTTGATGGCGGACTCCAGCTCGCTGCGGGTGCTGAATTTTTTCGCGAAGAGCTCGAGTCGGGCATCGATTTCTTTATCTGAGACTTCAAGTATTTTGGTATTCACCTTTACTTTGACCCGCATGAGTTCGTGATCGATCAGCTCGCCTAGGGCGGCGTATTCGACGAGTTTCTTCTGTGATGGGGCTAAGTCTGAAATCGATTTTCCCTCAAGGAAAAGACGTTCATGGATCGCTCGGTCAAGCTGGGTGCGCGTGATTTTATAGCCAAATACACGTGCGACAACGCCGTTTGCCTTATCGGCAGCGATGGATGTTTCGCTATCCGGGCGGGACGCTGCTAGGCGGCGATTCAAAGGACCATTGAAGAGAAAAAGATCGGCAAGAAGATATCCGATCACGACAAGGTAGGCGGCAAATCGAAGGGAAAATTTGGTAAAAGACTTCATGGATCAAACCCGCTTATCGAATTTCTACCGTGGCTCCCGGGCGGATGAGTGCGGGAAGCTGTATGGCATTCCAGTTACAGAGGCGAATGCAGCCGGCGGAGCGTGATCGCCCGATGGTTTCCGGATCGGAGGTGCCATGCATGCCAATTCCGGGGCGAGTTGTTCCGCACCAGATGATGCCGACGGGCGAGTTCGGTCCCGGTGGAATCATTAAGGCTTCATCGGATCTCTTTCCGGTATCGAGAAGCCGTTGATCATAGCGCCACCATGGCAAGGCGACCATGGTTTGGAGCTTCCATGAGCCAAAGCGGATAAACTGAGGTTTTCCTGGGGTGATGGGAAATGAGGCGAGTAGACCGGTGTTGGCGCTAGGCAAGACGGGTGCATTGGGGTCGGTGATGATCGTTGGGCGCGGTGCGGCGGCAAAAATGCGGACTTGATTCATTTTCGTATCAACAACCACATGGCGTTCTGAGAGATCTTCGAGTTCCTTCCATGCCCGATCGGTGAGATTCTCAATGAGAAATGGAGTAACATTTGGGACGGTAATGCCGTCTTTTACTTTCAAACCGTGGATGTTTTTACTGGGGTTCAGGTTGATCAGGGTAGGGATGTCCGTATGGTAACGCTCCGACATGAATTCGGCGATGGAGCGGTAGGACATTCTTTTAGATTTTGCTTGTTTTTCGCGTTTGTTGGAGAGTTTGGGATCCACCCAATCCGTGGCAATTTCAGGAACCAAAGCTACTGCGTGTGGGGTTGCGACGGCCTTACGGGCGGCGGCGGTTACCGCGCTCCAATCATCCGGTGTGTGACCATTGACCTCATTCCAGGATTTTACGGCAAGTTCGGAAAACAGACCAATCTTGCCATCGATCACACCTGGGCCGAAGTTCGATTGATCAAGAAAAATCTGGAGGCGGGTTGCGTCGTCACCCGTCGGCTTTTGTTCAGCAGGCTCGACTTCGGGCTGGATTTCGGGGAGATTAGTCGACTGAGTTTGGGTTGGGATCGAAGAAATAGGAGTGACAAGAACCGGAGGATTCGAGGTTTTCCGCGTGCCTGGGTTTGTATCGACTGGCAAGGCCCTGGGAATTTGTGGCTCGAGCTCCTGCGCAGTCAGTGGAAGGGTTAAAGTGATGAACAGAAATGTAAAAAAGAAGCGCATGGGCATTCAGTGGGGAATCAGAAATGGGTTGAGCTTTCCTGCGATGTTCGCCGGCACGATGGCAGAGACGACAATGTCATTTTCATCATATTCGGTGGAGATGACCTTCGCATCTTTGTGAAGCAGGTTGAGTAGGTCGCCACGTTTTTGAGGAATTCGATAATTCTCATGAGTCACGCGGTCCTCAAGAATTTTGGAGCAAGCTTTGTAAATGTCATCGATTCCCTGACCCGTCACAGCGGAAGCGTGAATGGCATCCGGAAATTGACGTTCCAGACAGACGAGAGTCCAGGGATCGGTGACCTTGTCGATTTTATTGAGAACCGTGATGATCGGTTTGCCGACAGCTCCTAGCTCTTCTAAGACATGGAGGGTGGTCGCTTGAAATGTTTCAATTTCAGGGGCTGTGGCATCAAGCACATGAATCAGAAAATCAGACAATACGGCTTCTTCGAGAGTGGATTTGAACGCCTCGACGAGACGGTGAGGAAGGTTGCGTACAAATCCCACGGTATCGGTAACGAGCAGTGGTTGGCCATCGGGTAAATCGATGCGGCGTGTCGTGGTGTCAAGCGTGGCGAAGAGCATGTCCTTGGCCATTACATTTGATCCGGAAATCTGATTCAACATCGTGGACTTGCCTGCGTTCGTGTATCCGACGATGGATGCGTGTGGCGTATCGAGTTTTTCGCGTTCCTTACGTTGGGTTTTACGTTGTTTGCGAACCATCTCGAGTTCGCGCTTGCAGCGGTCGATGCTCAGGTGGGCAAGGCGCCGGTCGATCTCGATTTGCTTTTCACCCATGCCGCGCTCGGCGCCGCCACCGCCGGTTCCGCCACCGCCTCCTTCTCGGTCAAGGTGTCCCCACATGCGTGCGAGTCGTGGGAGAGCGTATTGCATTTTTGCGAGTTGGACCTGCAAGCGTGCCTCACGGGTCTGGGCGCGTTTTCCGAAAATATCGAGAATCACCTCTTCGCGGTCGATGACGCAGAGGTCAGCGAGTTTTTCCCACTCACGTTGTTGGGATGGCGCGAGATTGTTATCGATGACGATGACATCGCATTCGTGGGCCTTAGCAAGTGCGACGATTTCCGCGGCTTTGCCGGTCCCGCAGAGAAACTTTTTATGCATTTCCCGGGATTTTGCCAGGACGGATTCGGCGATTTCGATTCCGAGGGTGGAGACAAGTTCACCAAGCTCGTCGAGCAGCGATGCGGATTCCTCCTCTTCGTTTTTGTCGAAATATAGCCGCACCAGCAGGGCTCGCTCGACCATTTCCGGTTTTTGTCTGACTTCAAACATGGATATCGCAGGTTTATGAAAGGCGTGACATGACGGCGGAAGAGAGTGTTTTCCCGTCGGCACGACCTTCACAGAGTTCTTGGGCGCGTTTCATGACTTTTCCCATGTCTGCTTTGGAAGCGGCCCCGGTTTCTTTTATCGCCTGTGCGACGAGTTCAATAATCTGCGATTCGGATAGCGCCGTTGGCAGGTATTTGGAGAGGATGGCGATCTCCGCCTTTTCGTTTTCGGCAAGTTCTGGGCGGCTGGCTTTTTCGAACTGCTCGATGGAATCTTGGCGTTGTTTGATTTGCTTGCGAATGACAGCTAGGATTTCCGGTTCGTCCAAGACCGATCCAAGCCCGCCTTTTTCAATCGCCGCGTTGGTGATGGCGCTTTTCAGGGCTCGCAGGGAATTGAGTGCGATCTGGTCTTTGGCCCGCATGGCGGTTTTGATGTCTTCAGAAATTTGATCGGCTGAGTTGCTCATACGGAATCCATACTTCGGGTAATCGAAATCGCCAAGGAAAACAGCTGGGATAAAACGAAGACAGCGGTTTTTACCATGACTTTGGATTTTTCAAAGATTGCAAACGTTGGATGATTGTTTTAATTCGTGCTTCTCCCACTATGTTATCGAGAAATTCACTCCTTCTGAGTCTTGCAGGTATTGTCATGTTACTGGCTAATTGCGCGCAAAACCCCAATGATCCTAGGTTGGTTAAAACCCATCCTGAATACAAAAATCCGCATCAACCCGGAACCTACGAGTTTTTTGTGGCGGAGAAGTCGTATCCAAAGACATACGATTCATGGACGAATATCCAATTGTTGCCCGAGACGAACGCATCGAATTCCTGGCTGCAGATTGATCTGGATGAACAACGTGGCAGGTTGATGAATGGAGATCAGGTCGTGGTCGATTATCCAATCTGTTCAGGAAGATCCTCGCATCCAACACCCCCCGGAACCTACAAGATCCTTGAGAAGATTCCGGTTAAGAGCTCCAACAAGTATGGACGCATTTACGACGCCGAGGGTGGTGTCTTAAACAGTGATGCGGACACGACCAAGGACACGGTTCCAGAAGGTGGAAAATTTGTCGGCGCGCCAATGAATTACTGGATGCGTCTGACTTGGGATGGTGTGGGGCACCATATTGGTCCGGTCAAACGTTATCCGGCATCTCATGCTTGTATTCGCGGACCACAGAAAATGATGCCTGTTGTGTTTTCAAAGTTGGCGGTTGGTTCCAAAGTGGTGGTTGAGTAAAGCCCTACTGAATCCTTTCAAATAAAAAAAAGCCCGCAGGATGGAACCTGCGGGCTTTTTTTGAGCTTAGAGAATCATTCTTCCTCCATGAATTTGTCGTGGCCTTTCTTTTTGGCATCACGCAATTGTTCGACGATGGCTTTGACCTTATCCATGTCTTTGTTAAGGAATGCGAGTTCCATATCGGCGAGGGTTGAGACGAGTGCTCCCATCATTTTACGATATTCTGCGGAGGCTTTGGCTTTGTCAGCACCATCCGGCATGGCTTTGATCAATTCTGGGGTTTCCGTGATAGCTTTGACCATGGCGTCCTGGGCTTCACGGGCGAGTGCAGCACCCTTGGCCGGATCCTCTTCGCGGCGCATGGCCTTGTAAGCATCGTTCATGGCTTCCATTTGTTTTGAAAGTGCGGATTCGTCCGCGGAAGCGGGAATCATCAACAGGTTTGATACAAAGCAGGCGGCGATAAAAAATTTCAATTTCATAGATGCCCGAATACGAATGCAAATCGGCTAATCTTCCAAGGGAAAAATGAAAGTTGAGGGGTTGGTGCGAAATTCGAGTTGGATTTGACTGGGTTAGACGGATCCAAGCGTAAAAGCGGTTTGGATTGGAAAACTTTTTTGAGCCCATTGCATCTGGGTCATTCCGTGTTACACATGAAGGCCAGATTAACTTACCTCATCCATGATCCATACACTCGCTCAGGAACAATTTCTACCCATCAGTTTGCAGGAGGCATGGGATTTTTTCTCTCGTCCCCAGAATTTGGATGAGATAACGCCAAAAGAATTAGGATTTAGGATCATTTACCAGCCGGGCGAAAAGATGTATGAGGGGCAAATCATCGAGTATAGGGTCATGATTTTACCTGGGGTTTGGGTGCCTTGGGTGACAGAAATCAAGAGCGTCAGTGTCCATCAAAGCTTTATTGATGAGCAGCGGTTCGGACCTTACAAATTCTGGCATCATTTACATCACTTTGAAGAGGTTGAAGGCGGTGTGTTGATGAAGGATTTGGTACATTATGCCCTGCCTTTTTGGCCATTCGGTGAGATCGGGCATCTTCTTTTCGTGAAACCGAAATTAGATAGAATTTTTTCGTTCCGCAGGGATATTTTGGACAAACGTTTCAAGAAACACGGAAGTACGAATTGATTTCAATCCATAATATCATTGTATCCTAACATCTTTGGATCATAGACTTTTTATGTGCATCGACTTCCATCCAAAAATGTTCTCTGGCGGTTGCGGGTGGCCTCATGCCTTGTCATCCTCCAAGCTCTTCTTCTACCCCTTTCGCTAATTTTTTTGGCCTTTGGAATTTCTCATCGTGATCATCAGGCGCTCATCATCAGCGGCAGTCTTTTCCTATTCGCTATCTTGTTAGTGATTTCCAACAAGCTCATGACTCCAATTTTGCGTTGTCCATTGTGCGCGATTCCCCCCATGCAAAACCGAGGATGTGCCAAGCATCGGAATGTTCGTCGCCTGATGGGAAGTCATCGATTGAGAGTCGCTACAACCATTCTCGCATGCGGTTATTTTACATGTCCCTACTGTGATGAAAAGACTGCGATGAAAGTGAGATCGAAAAGGATCAAGGGTCGTTGACGGGGGTCAATGGCTCAAAAATGCGTTTTAAGCAGGATTGTCGGTTGCACTGTGCGTATGGAATGGCAAGCTGACCAGAGCCAGTTATGACTACAGAACAACTTCAGGAGCAAATTTACGAGAGCAGCGGATGGATCCATGCGGTCAAGGAAGAGATGGGCAAAGTGCTTGTGGGCCAAGACGATTTGGTGGATCGGTTGCTGCTCGGTCTTCTGTGTAACGGACACATTCTTTTGGAGGGGGTACCGGGTTTGGCGAAGACCTTGGCCGTAAAAGCCCTTTCAGGTTCTCTTTCGGCCACCTTCGCGAGGTTTCAGTTCACACCCGATCTCTTGCCTGCGGACTTGGTGGGAACGATGATCTATCATCCCCAGGAGATGAAATTCGCGCCCAAGCTTGGCCCCATTTTCAACAATCTCATTTTGGCGGATGAAATCAACCGCGCGCCAGCCAAGGTCCAATCGGCCCTGCTTGAGGCGATGCAGGAGAAGCAAGTAACTTTGGGTGACCGATCCTATCCTCTTCCAAAGCCTTTCCTTGTATTGGCGACTCAGAATCCGATCGACCAAGAAGGCACGTATCAATTGCCAGAGGCGCAGTTGGACCGGTTCCTGTTGAAAGTGAACGTGAATTATCCAAGCAAGGATGAGGAATTGGAGATTTTGAATCGGATGGCGACATCGGCACCGATTTATGAAACCCAACATGTCGCAACACCCGAGCAAGTCAGTGCATCGCGCGAATTAGTGAATTCGGTCTACATTGACGATTCCATTCGAAAATACATTGTTGAATTGATTGATGCGACGCGTAACCCGGTCCGGGTTGACGCGCCCTTGAAAAGTTGGATTCGTGCGGGTGCCTCGCCGCGTGGCACGATCAATCTCGCACTGGCTGCGCGCGCACGGGCTTTCATGAACGGACGTGCGTTTGTCACTCCGCAGGATGTCAAAGACATGGCAATGGATGTGCTGCGTCATCGGATTTTGCTGACCTATGAGGCCGAGGCCGAGGGTATTACCACCGATGCCATCATTGCCCGGATTCTTTCAAAAGTCGTGGTGCCCTAGGTGGTGGTCGAGTCATGACTGAAGATCAATACATTGAGGAAATGATGGCCCGCGTGCGAAAGCTCGAGCTTAGGGCAAGACGGCTCGTGCGTGAATCATTTTCCGGTGAATATCTCTCCTCCTTTCGCGGGCAGGGTTTGGACTTTGATGATTTTCGAGAATATCAGCACGGGGATGAGGTTCGCTTTATTGACTGGAATGTGACGGCGCGGATGAATGAGCCCTATATCCGAAAATTCCGAGAGGAACGCGAGTTGTCGGTGATTTTGGCTGTTGACGTTTCTGGGTCGACGGATTTCGGGAGTCATCATTTGAGCAAACGGGAGTTGTCCGCAGAGATTGCGGCGGTGCTGGGTTTCAGTGCGTTGCAGAATGGAGATAAGGTGGGTTTGCTGATTTTTGCAGGTGAGCCGTTGATGTTCATTCCTGCGGCAAAAGGTAGCCGTCATTTGCTGCGCATGATTCGTGAGATTCTCATGGCCCGTCCGGCAAAGCACGGGACTTCGATCGAGGAAGCATGCAATGCTCTGGTCAAAACATTGAAGCGCAAGGCTTTGATATTCATGATATCCGATTTTCAAGCAGAGGTGATTGACAAGCCATTAGGGAAGTTGGCTAGGAAGCACGAAACCGTTGCGCTGCGTGTGATTGATCCTGTTGAACGAAATTTGCCGAGAGTGGGCAAAGTGGTTCTGTTGGATCCTGAAAGCGGGATTGAAATGACGGTGAACACCAACAATCAAAATCTCGGAAAAGCTTATGAGCAACTCATGACAAGACAATCCGAGGGTGTGGCGTCGATATTCAGAAAACACGGGATCGACTCAGCCATTTTACCGACCGACAGTGATGCATTGCCCGCGTTGCATCAGCTTTTGAAAAGGAGAGGAAAACGGCGCAAGTAGCAAGTATGGCAGAAAGTAAATCCAACTTAGAACTGGTAGAGAGCCGGGATGCCATGGGTCTGGTTCCGAATTGGGAACTGGAAGGCTGGTGGATTGCCGCGGTTGTAAGCCTGTTGCTTTTGTTGATGATCGCGGGTTGGTATCTGCTCAGGAAAAAAAAGGTGTTTGATCCTTCAAAAGCCGAGCGTGAGGCGTTTCAGAAGGCATTGGCCGGGATTGGGAAATTGGATGTATCGTTGGGAAAGGAAAACGTGATCATGGTTTCTCTTTTGATTAGAAAATACCTCGCGCAAAGTTTAAACGAACCAGCGCTGTATGAAACCCATGAGGAGTTCATCGGTCGGCATGATGCGATCAAAGGCCTGAATGAGGATTTGAGGGCGATGATCCACTCTTATTTTTCAGAATTGGCGGAATTGAAATACGGTCCGGATGAAGGGCAGGTCATGGATGTGAACGCTCTCAAACAACAGGCGGTCAATCTTTTGGAAAGGATCCATGCGTCATGATCGAATCATTCATGACGCATTTCCGATTTGCTCAGCCGCAATGGTTATTGTTGCTGATTCCCAGCTTGTTGTTGCTCGCTTTGCGCAGGGGACGCGGTGCCTCGGGCGCGTTGGTTTTTCCAAACCTGGGTGTGCTGCATGGTCTCGGAAAAAAGGTGAATCATCTAGTATGGAATATTGGATTCCCTCTGTTGTTTATCTCGCTGTTACTGGCAATCTTTGGAATCGCAAGGCCGGTATGGCGTAATGAATATCAAAGCCGGAATGCAAGTGGCATTGATATTCTCATTGCCTTTGACGTTTCGCTGTCGATGGATATCGATGATTTCAGTTTCGAGGGTAAGCCCATGAAGCGGATGGATGCGGCCAAGAAAGTGGTGGATGCGTTTATTTCAAGAAGACCCGATGACAGGATCGGTCTGGTAGCGTTTGCGGGTCGGCCCGTTTCCGTCAGTCCAATCACATTGGATCATGATTGGTTGAGGGGCGGGCTGAGCCGGCTTAAGCTGAACCGGCATGGCTTGGGGACGGTTCGCGAGCAAGGCACGGCAATCGGTTCGGCACTCGCGACAGCGGCTACGCGCTTGGATAATCGTGAGTCGAAAAGTAAAATTATCGTGCTGATTACGGATGGCGCGAGCAACTCGGGAAAAATTTCCCCGTTGGAGGCAGCCAAGCATATCAAGACTTTGGGAATCAAGACATACACTGTCGCCATCGGTACTACGGAGGGTCGGGTTTCAGGAAGTATTCAGGCGTTTCCTCGTCAGGAGTTTGACCTGCCGACCCTGAAAAAAATTGCCAGTGATACCGGTGGTGAGCATTTCTGGGCGCAGAACCTTGAAGATTTAGAGAAAAATTTTCAAACCATCGATTATCTGGAAAAAACCGAGTCACGGAGTCTGACCATTACCGAGGACCGTGAGTTGTATATGTGGTTTATCGGGCTATCATTGCTGGCAGCAACTGGGGTTGCGGTTTACATATCGCTTTATCGGACGACTGTTTAAGTATGAATTTGGCAAATCCAGAATGGCTTTTGGTTTGGATCGCGTTGCCGGTCCTGGCAATTAGCGCGATTTTACTGGATCGTTACAGAGGGCAGCCATGGGAACAGCTGGTGGCTGTGCGTTTGCGTGGGAAGTTGATTCGCCATCATCATCCTTTGTCGCGCTGGTTATCACTGGCTCTGATATGGGCTGCCATGCTTGTATTGGTTTTCGCACTCGCAAGACCTCAAGGTGATGCGGGCGTAGAGACAAAAAAAGCCAAGGGGCGGAATGTGATGATTGCCTTGGACCTTTCACGCAGTATGCGGGTGACAGATGTTAATCCGGATCGCTTGGGTCAGGCGAAAATCCTAATTTACGAAATCTTGGCCGCTTTGAAAAATGACCGCGTTGGCTTGGTGGGTTTTGCTGGCACTCCCTATTTGTTCGCGCCTTTGACTATTGATCTCGGGGCGTTGCATGAGACTGTGGAACAGATTGACGAGCAATGGGTGACCACAGGGGGTTCCGATATCTCATCTGCGATCAAGCTTGCAACCGAAACTCTTAAAGAAACAGGCCAGAAAAACAATCTGCTGATCTTGATTAGCGATGGTGAGAAACACGATGGTGATTTGGATACGATTGTGGCTGAAGCGGAAAGTGCTGGGGTGAAAATTTTCACCATCGGAGTGGGAACGGAAGATGGTGGATTCGTTCCGCATAAGGATTATTCGGATGGATTTCTCGTCGATGAATCGGGAAGTAAAGTTCTGAGCCGCCTTCAGGCGGATGTGTTAAGAAAACTGGCGACTTCCACCGGAGGCCAATACGTGGTCGCCGGGACAGGCGGAGATATTCCAGCCATGATCGAGTTGGCGGTCCAAGGGATGGATGTTTTTGAAATGGAAGCAGGTCAGAGCCGGGTTGTGGTTGAATTTTTCCAATGGGCCGTTCTACCTGGAATTCTCTTCTTGATGGCAGCGATCGTTGCTGGGACGCGCTGGAACAGGATTGCCGTGCCCGCTTTCGCAGGTTTATTGGTCCTGTTTGCCGATCACGCACAGGCAAATGCATTGCGGGATGCGAAGACGGCATTTTTTGAAGGCCGTTTCGATCAAGCGCGTGATGCGTATCGTTTCTTAGCCAAGGAAAAAACAGGTGATGACGCCGCAAGGATGCGATTGGCTGAAGGTCTCTCTGCTTACGAGGCTGGGGATTTGCGTGGTGCTCGATCAGCTTATAGTGGAGCGTTGCTGTCTAATGAAAATCTTGTTTCGGCCAAGGCTCACGAAGGTATGGGCAATACCCTTTTTCAGTTAGGCTGGATGGGAATTTCCGGAAGCCGTTATCCAAGGGGTAAAGCGATTCCGGAAATGGAGCGCTTTGATCAGATGGTTCGCGAGCAATTGCAAAAAATGCGTGAGGAAAAGGTTCCTGAGAAAGGGGATACGAGTGGTTATCTGCGCATGGATGCCGTCATGGTGAATTGGTCGGATGCGGTTCGACATTATCGTAGCGCTCATGTCAAAAATCCCAATGACAACAAGCCATCTAGGAATGAAGAGACGACCATGACCTATTTGAAGCGTTTGGCGGAGTTGCTGGATGAGGAGAAAAAGCAAATTGAACAAGAAATGATGCGGCAGCAGCAACAGGGTGCTCCATTGGAAGGTCAAGGAGAGGGGGATAAGCCCAAAGAAGGTGATGGCAGCGGTGAAGGAGAGAAGGGTGAAAAGGGAGATAATGAAAAGCAGCCCGATTCGAAAAAAACGGACGATAAGCAAGAAGGTGAAAAGCAAAATGACGAGAAGAATGGGGGTCAACCAGAGGATCCCACCGATGGCGACTCCGAGGATGGTGACAATACCCAGCCCGGCGAGACGCCACAGGATTTGGCGCGTCGAAAACTCAAAGAGAATTCCGATGTCGAGAAAGGATCTCCTTTGTCTGGGCGCCGAGAATTCAAAACTCCTGACAAGGATTGGTAACTATGAATGCATGGATTAAAAAAACTTTCGTCTTGCTGCTGCTATCGTTCACTCCGCTTGCCGGTGCCCCGGTCGAGGCAAAAATTTATTCATCGTTTTTGGCGCGCGGCGAGAAAGTCCTGTTAGAGGTAAAATTCGAAGGCATTGAGCCAGATAACATGCCGAAATTTCCTAAAATGGAAAATGTGAAGATAGAGCCGATCGGTTATGGGCCATCGGATATGATTCCTGGACGGCAAATTGAATATCGATTCCGATACATCGTATCCAGTTATCAGGTCGGTCAACATATCATTCCAGCGGCCGAGGTTGTGGTGGGAGGGGTTAGACACAGGACCGCTCCCATAGCTATTGAGGTTTTTAATCCGGATGATCTGATTTGGAATGAGGTGACATCAAAACCCGAGGCGGCGGATGAGAAGGTGCGCTATGCAAGTGTGATCAAAGTTCCGGACAAGAAGATCTATCAAGGCCAGACGGTGGAGACGGAGATTAAAATCTATGTTCCAAGCAAAATGCTGGATTCGGTCGTCGATTGGGGGGTTCCCGAGTTTGAGCGGGATGGGGTTGCGGTATGGCGTTACGAAGCAAGCGCGGCCCGGGGTGAAGTGAATCTTTTGGGGCAATCCTACGTGGCGATATCATACGAATCTACCATGAATGCCCTGCGCCCGGGAACCGTGACGTTGGGACCCGCAAGTATACGGCTAACTTACTTCAAGATGATCTTCGATCGTTTCACCCAACGGTTGCAGTTGGAAGCTAACCTGAGGGTTCCAAAATATGATTTCAAAGTTGAACCATTGCCGGATGGCGCTCCGGAGGGTTTTGATCAAGCGGTTGGCAAGTTCACTCTCGGTACGGCAATCAAGCAAACTCATGTCATGGAGGGTGAGCCATTGGCACTGGATGTGATTGTTTCCGGAAGCGGCAATCTTGACACGCTCCGCTCTCCAACACTGACTGATCCCACAGGCTGGAAAGTCTATGATGCGACACCCAGCCAACGTGGAGATGAGCGTCGAGAGCTCAATGGGGTTGTGATTTTTAGTCAGTTCATCCGCCCATTGGATATGAAGACTTCAATTCCACCCTTTCGCTTGGTTTATTTCGATCCTGAAGAGGAGAAATACAAAACGGTGATGAGTGAGGCCATTCCGATCACGATGAAACCTACCATTCTCAGAAGTGGCTTGGAATCATCCGGAGTGCCACAGGCATTACCAATGCCGGTGGAGCGCATGACCGATATCCTAGGGCTCTTGAACTCAGGCAGTTTGCTGATGGAGGAGCAGCCTGATTTTACGATGATAATCATTCAAATCATTTTCACCCTGATCGCGCTGCTTCTGATCGTCAAATCCCTGTGGATGCGATACGGGCATTTACTTGAGAGAGATGAAACCAAGCTGCAGATGAAAAAGGATTTTCAAAATGTGCTTAAGGCAGAGAGTCGTGGCGGTTTGGATTTCCTCAGAAATGCCGGAGGATTCGTGGAGAAGTGGCTTGGCAATGAAATGGATGGTGAAATCGGTGAGATTATCCGGGAACGCGATCGGTTATGTTTTCAAAAAGATAAACAGGAAGCTGCTTTGCCTGCGAAACGCCGTCAGCAAATGTTAAGGGCAATCAAGCGAGCGGCTTTCGGGGTAATTTTGTTTGCTTTTTTCATCCCGCAGTCACGAGCTGAAGATCTCATGGCGAAGGCCACGAAGGCATACGAAGCGGCCAAGTTTGAGGAAGCAGCAAAGCTCTGGTTGGATGCGGGTCCCTATTCGCAACTTTCCGCAGATACCCTTTATCATATCGGAAACTCGGCCTACAGGATGGGTTCTCCAGGCGACGCCGCTCTCTATTACAGACGCGCATTGGCGCGTGATGCCAGTCACGCCGAGGCGCGCCAAAACTTGCGATTTATTGAACGCAAGTATGGTTCGATCACGGTGACGCGTCCCTCTTATCAATACGCATTGGCGCGTGTTTCCCTAGAGACCTGGTATGGCGGATTTTGGATCGGTTCATGGATCCTATTGCTCGCGATCCTGGTCTTTTTTGCGACAAGACCGGGAAATAGGCTACGAATATGCGGGGTGGTGGGATTGATTCTCGCCCCTCTTATCATGATCTTCACTTTACTGGGTTGTCATTATTACCCGAACGACGCTCAGTTCGCGCCGCTCTCAAAACAAGCGGTGATTGTTGGAGATAAAGTCGTGTTGTATACGGACGCATCGCGAACTTCGCCCGAAGTGATCGATGCTCCACCCGGTTCACTGGCGGAGGTGATTGATGAAAGCGGTGACTGGGCTTATGTGGGCTTTGCGACTCGGACACGGGGGTGGGTGCCGATTGAGTTTGTGAAAAAAATCATTCCCAATCAAAAGCCCGAGCCTCCTAAAGTTTTGAAATCCACTGCGGATGGAAGCAGTGCTTGAACCTACTTGATGAGCGAGACAATTGCATGGCTTGCCCGCAGAGACGGCATGGTGGTAGTGGGATATGGACCGTTCTGTGAAGCGGATGCGCCACCCGCATCTGGAGTGGCATTTTTCAAATCTAGTTTCTTCGAGATAGGGGGGAAACCATGGAAGATTCCGGAAAGATTCGAACACCTCAGCTTGCGGCAGTTTCAAGAAAAGTTTTCCGATGCTTCGAGGAAAGTTGAGATCGAATGGGAAACACCGGATGCGGTACCTTTTTCTCTCGTGTTTCAGGAAATCATGACCTGCATCGGGCAAGGGATGATAGAGAAAACGGTTCCCGTGGTGACTGAGCAAGGCAAGGTGCGTGGAGGGTGGACGCCATCCGCCAACATCATTGCGGCGATGGCCGCACAGGGTCCGCCTTTGCATACCTATGGCTGGGTGGATGTCGATTCCGGCTTCGCAGGCGCCACTCCGGAGCTTCTCCTCTCCATGCGTGGGTCGCATTTGGAAACGATGGCACTTGCTGGGACGGCAAGACAAGAGGATGAGGCTGTCTTTGGAGTCGATGAAAAAGAGATCCGCGAGCACGAATACGTGGCTCAGACATTGGTTGCGAAGTTGCTCGATCTTGGAACATTGAAGCGAAAGGGGCGCGAGGTGTTGCGCTTGGGTTCGATTGTTCATTTTTTAACGGGCATTTCAGTGGATTTGGAATCCATGCAAGAGCCCCTTCGCCTGCTGCAGAGATTGCATCCGACTCCCGCTCTCGGTCCATTGCCACGGACCGACCAAACCATGGCGATGCTCTGTGAGTGGCGTAAGCGATTGGGTTGTCCGCTTGAATTTGGCGCGCCGTTCGGAGTCTGGGACCAAGGAATTTTCGAAGCGGTGGTTGCGATCCGGGGTTTATGGTGGAGGGGAAGTGAAATTTCGCTTCCAGCCGGTTGTGGAATTATCGAAGCCAGCCGTTTGGTCAACGAATGGAGGGAATTACGCCTCAAGCGCGAGGCGGTGAAACGTTTCTTGCTGTGATAAGTTTCTCAGGTTTTACTCCATCTATGAAATTGACACGCCTGTTGATGATTTGCGCTATTGCGGTGCTTTCAGTGAAAGCGGAGGAATCGGGTTTTGATTCCGTAGACGGGCCAAATGTTCGCGTTATGCGTCATGATGATGGATCCCGTACGATTTTTGTTCGCAGCCCGGATAACAGAACTCTCACCAAGCGGACATTCAGTGCAAAAGGCACCGTTAACATGGTCACGATTTATCGGATGGATAAGAATGGAAATCCGACGGGATGCAAAATTTTCGATGGGAATGGTAATGAGCTCTTTAAGTTCAGTTACGGCTATAACAAAAAAAACGGTAAACTGGCGGAAGAGCGAATGTTTGATTCAAGGGTCAAAAGAATCGATCCTAAAACAGGAGATGAAATGCCCGTACGCCGTTTTATCTATTCGTATGATGCGCTGGGTAACCGCAGCGCACCGATCGCGATTACTCTTATCAAGGGCGTGTATGCGGAAAATTTTTTCGGATCTCCTTCGGCTCTTGAATCGGATCCTTTCGCAGCTCCCAAAGGGCGGTAATTGACAGTGAGATGATATCTGAAAAACAGTTACTCACGTTACTCATAGGTGCCGCGCTTGGAGCGGGCGGTTGGATGTATCGCGCGGACAAGGCGCCGGATGCGGGCAGGGAATCACTTGAGGGTGTGGAAAATCAACTCCGTATTGCGGAAGAGGAGATTGAAATGCTTAAGAAAGAGAATGATTCTCTTCGTTCGCTTGCGCAGGGTGGAGGTGAGGTAGCTGTTCCCAGGGAATTGATTTCCAAAGTCGAAAAGGATTACGGGCTGCATTTTTTATCGAATCCCGTAGTTCATCAAGTGGCTGGCGAGGAACTCGGATATCGTATCGAAGCGGCACTTGAAAGCCGGCTCGGGCCGCAGGGTATGGATGACAGGCAGGAGGCCTACCGACGCATGGGTTGGTTGTCGGCGGATGATAAACTGATCCATCAGCTCGTTTCGATAAAATCCGTGGGTGTCCTCTCATGGTTTGATGAGCAAGTCGGTCAGGGCTGGGTTACGGATCGGTTTGATTTGAAAAATGTACCGGATCAGGCGGCGCTGATAGGATTGCTGGTGCGCATTTTGTTGAATCAGCATTTTCCCGCGCCTGCAAGCTATCCCGGCGATGATGCGGCCAGGACTCGCGAGGCTATACACGCAGGTGCAGCCTATGGGGCGGAATCGAGATTCTATGCCGACAGTGCACGCCATATGGGTTTCATGCCGATGGATGAAAACGGTGCTGTCGAGCGCCTCATGCTATCGCTTCCGCCCTTTATTCAGGGTCTGAAAATCTTCCCCACGACATCGGGCAGGGCTTTTGCTGACAAGCATTATGTGAAGGGAGAAAAATTTTTTTCCGAGGCGATGAGAAATCCTCCTCAATCGACTTACCACCTCGCTTTTCCTGCAGAGTTAGGTCGCGGGGGTGCGATGGATTTTCCGAAAACGGATGATGAAATCTTTCTCACGGAGAGCGCGGGTTACTTGGGATTGCGTTTGTGGTTGGAGGAAATGGGAGACGTCGGGATTGCCGAAGAAGTGGCACGTGAATGGTCGCGTGATGGCTATTTGTTGTTCGCGGATGGAGAGACCTCGTCAGGGTTGATATGGGATGTGGAATTTCAAAACGAAACCGCCGCTGAACAATTCACAGCTGAAGCCAATCAGCGGATCCAAGTCATGAAGGATCAGGCTCAGGATCGATTTTTCAGTGTCAGGAGAATATCCCCAAAGCGTGTTCGTTTCCTGAATGTCGCGACTGCGGAAACATTGACCAAACTATTATCCCGATAGCTGATGAAAGTTTATACTGCCGAGTTGGCCATTCGAACCCGAGGCAAGGGAACCTACGAAATTTCCGATGAAATTGCGAAAATTGTTAGCGATTCAGGAATCGTATCAGGCCAAGTTACCGTGCTGTTGCGGCATACCAGTGCGAGCTTGATTCTGATGGAAAACGCCGACCCCAGCGCGCGGCGAGACTTGGAAAGATGGTTTGATCGATTGGTTCGTGAAGATGATCCGGATTTTGTTCACACTCTCGAAGGCCCTGATGATATGCCCAGTCATATCCGTATGGTGCTCACCCGCTCATCGGAAGTCATTCCCATCCTCAGGGGGCGGATGGCTTTGGGAACCTGGCAAGGAATTTTCATCTTCGAACATCGGCGTCAATCTCACCAGAGAAGTATTGCTGTAACAGTCATGGGCGAATAAGTTCGCTTTCGATTTTCCACTCATCTCGAACCACCCAAGTCTATTTTATGTCCCACGAATTGATCATCATGGCTTTGAAAGAGGATATCGGTGAGGGCGATGTCACATCGGCTTATTTCATACCTGAGGACAAAATGGCTCGGGCGTTTTTATCGGTTCGCCATGAGGGAGTGGTTTCCGGGGTATCGATTGCTGAAAAAGTATTTTCCGAGGTGGATCCTTCTTTGGTGGTTCAGGTCTTGGTGGAGGATGGGAGTCGGGTGAGTGAGGGGGCGGTTTTGATGATGATTGAGGGCAAAGCCAGATCGATTCTGACCGCGGAGCGCACGGCATTGAATTTTCTGCAACGCCTTTCAGGCGTCGCGAGTATAACTGCCCGATATGTCGCTGCGGTAAAACACACACGTGCGAAGATTCTGGATACCCGCAAAACCACGCCAGGTTACCGCACTTTGGAAAAAAAAGCGGTGTTGGACGGTGGCGGAACCAATCACCGCATGGGTTTGTATGACCGTGCCATGGTGAAAGACAATCATCTCGTGTCAGATGGAGATTTGGAATCTCTGCAAGCGGCGATTCGTTTGCTGAAATCCGAAAAGCCCCATGTCAAAGTCGAGCTTGAGGCGGATCGTTTGGATCAGGTTGCTGACTTTCTTGGGCTCGAAGGTGTGGATTATATTTTGTTAGACAACATGCCTCTCGATGATTTGCGTAAGGCGGTCAAAATGCGCGAAAAAAATCCAAGGATTTGCTTGGAAGCAAGTGGTGGGGTGAACTTGGAGACGGTTAGGGAAATTGCGGAAACCGGAGTGGATTTCATCTCGGTGGGTGCGCTCACCCATTCGGCTCCTGCACTTGATATAGGACTGGATTTCATGCCCGTGGAAAAAGCGGAAAGCCTTTAACAGACGCTAATAGGTTCGAATGAATTCCCATCCTTCACGGAATGATTTTCAGGATATCGCGGCGCAGTTGCCAGATCCGTATCGCTTGTTGTGGCGGGAGCAGGTCGGATCGACGAATGACGAATTGCGCAAACTTGCCGAGCAAGGTATGGCGGAAGGTCTGGTGTTGGTGGCGGAGGAACAAACAGCCGGTAGGGGAAGGCGTGGTGCGGTGTGGGTTTCACCAAAGGGAGAGAACCTTGCGTTTTCGATTCTGCTCAAACCCATCGCATCGAAAGCATTATGGCATCGGCTTTCACTGCTTGCAGGTCTAGCCGTGGCAGAGGCGTTGGAAAATTATGTGCCGCTCTCGGAAATCAAATGGCCGAACGATGTGCGGGTCGGAGGAAAAAAGATCGCAGGTATCCTCGTGGAAGCAGGTAGGGATTTTGTAATTGTCGGAATAGGAATCAATATCAACTCAACCGATTTCCCTGAAGAGCTCGCAGCAACCTCTCTGCGCGAACAAACCGGACGTGTTTATCCAAGAGCCGAGGTTTTGCATGAGGTTGTGACCCGAATGAGTCGATATGCCAATGGTATCAATCATGGATATGCCGATTCTTTGAAATCGATTCGTGAGCGCTGCGCTTTGACGGGCCATCTCGTTTCTTATCTTGTTGCAGACCGACGCCATGAGGGAATCGTTCGAGGAATCGGCTCCGGTGGTGAATTGATGGTGGAGACCGATGGAAAAATTGAAGCGCTGGTCCAGGCGGATGAGGTGAGGATTTTGGATTAGAAGTGAAAAATTCCAACCTTGGATAAATGCGGATGGTTAAAAATACGCCTCCAATTTAACTAACTGATAAAGTTAGGATTTATTGGATATTGTCTTCGTCTATATACGCTCCGCTTTCATTGTGATCCTCTTTTATTTCCCAATCTGAACTCCAATTGTCGAAGTGCGTAGATGAGAATGAAAGAGAGTTGCATCAGTAAATACCAAGCGGTGAATTTGGAGAAATGGACGGGTTCCCATCCGTACTCCTGACCCGGGTATTGCCAGGCTCGAGCGAGGGTTCCGAGATTTTCAGCTAAGTAGATGAATGCTGCGACAAGACAGAATCCTAACAACAAGGGCATGCTTAGATTCACGGATTTTGGTTTGAAATGAATCTTTGTTTTTGCGAATGCAAAAACGCCGATCACAATTAACAACCAACGGATATCGACGAGGTAGTGATGGGTGAAAAAGTTCGCGTAAGCGAGAAATGCGATGGAACCCGCGATCCACAAGGGCGGAAAGTGAGTGAATTTGAAATCAAAGATTCGCCACGCGCGCGCCATGTAAGAACCGATAGCGGAATACATGAATCCGGTGAACAATGGAACGTTGCCGATGCGCATGACTGAATCTTCCGGGTAACTCCATGAACCAATGCTGTCCGAGGTTTTGAATAGTTCCATCGCGGTGGCCATGGCATGAAACAATAAAATGACACCAACTTCGCGCCAGCTCTCAAGTTTGAAAAGCAAGAGGCATGCTTGGATGGATAGAGCGTAGATAAAAAGAAAATCATAACGCGAGACTCCAATCTGAGGAAACCACACCGCTGTTCCCAAAATTCCGGCTAACAATAAGCCTCCGAAAATGCAGGCCCATGCCTGTTTGAAGCCAAAATAAATGAATTCACTTAAAGGACCTTTCCTTTTTAGAAACTCAGGAAGGTAGGGCGTGAGGTGCGGGGTTTTCATGATGAGGCGCGACCACCGACTTTGTCGGGGCATCGCTGGAGTCACGCGGTCCACCCTGGATTACGGAGAAACCGAGAGGCGTTCAATTTCGGACTCTTGTTCGAAGAGGAAACCATTTTCCTTGTAGGTTTTCAGGCGGAAGTGGGTGGCTGTCGATAAGACTCCATCCAATGAAGAGAGTTTCTCGGAAACAAAACGCGCCACCTCGCGGAGATCATGACCTTCGACCACGACCAGCAAATCATATCCACCCGATGCGAGGTAGCATGAAACCACCTGATCAAAGCGCGCGATTCTCATGGCTAAGCGATCGAAACCACCGCCGCGTTCCGGGGTTAGACGCACTTCAATGAAAGCCGATACCGAAGTATCTCCCATTGCTTCTTGATTGGTCACTGCATGATAACCGAGAATCGTACGATCTTTTTCCCATGAGGAAATTTTTGTGGAGACATCGGATTCGGATAACCCTGTAAGATCGGCGAGTTCTTTAATCGATGCACGGGCTTTGCGGCGAAGCGTATTGAGAAGTTTCATTGGAATGGTGAAGAGTAAATGGTGAAGTGAGAAAAATTATGACTTTTTCGCCAGAATATCACGGATCTCGGTGAGCAGGACTTCTTCTTTGCTGGGTGCGGTTGCCGGCTCTTCTGCTTTTTTATGCAGGAAGGAAATGACTTTTTTTACCACGATGAAAACCACAAAGGCCATCAGAAGAAATGAGATCAAATCCGTGAGGAACTGTCCGTATTTCAAGGACACGGCGGGAATGACTTCGATTCCGTCTTTTCCCAGAACCCTATCTTCCATCACATATTCCAGCTTCCTGAAATCGACGTTCGCCAGGAGCAAGCCCAGCGGTGGCATGAAGACATTGTCCACGAGGGATTTTACAACCGTGGCAAATGCCCCGCCGATCATGATGCCAACCGCCATATCGATGAGGTTGCCTTTGAATGCGAACTCTTTGAATTCCTTGAACATGATGGGAAATTAGCTGGGTTAAGCAAGGAATGGGAAGAAAAATGCTCGTGGACGCAAGGTTTGATCATTTGGTTTGATTCACCGCGGAGACACAGAGATCGGCAAGGGACGCAGAGTGCTAATGTGAGGGTGAAATGATCTACCGAGCCTGCAGCGTAAAATTGAAGCTTAGAGTTTTAATTTTAAAGTTTCACTCACGGATCAGTTTTTCGATTTCCTCCGCACTCCACGCAGGTGCATCGTCGGGTGTCAGGGATTCGTTGAGCGACTCGGCCAGGGCTTTTTTGGTGATTTGGAGACGGATGACTTTTTCTTCAACGGTATTGCGGGTCAGGAGGCGGAATACGGTCACGGGCTTGGTCTGTCCTATCCGGTGGGCTCGGTCGGTCGCTTGGTCTTCGGCGGCGGGGTTCCACCATGGGTCAAAGTGGATGACGATGTCAGCGGCTGTTAGGTTCAGGCCATATCCGCCTGCCTTGAGAGAGATGAGGAAAACGGGTGGACCTTCTGGCGATTGGAAATGATCGACCATGCTTTGGCGATCACGGGTTTGACCGTCGAGGCGGATGGATGGAATGCCGATTTCAGCAAGGGCGCTTCCTATTTCGACGAGTTGTTTCTGGAATTGTGAGAAAACGAGAATGCGGCTGCCAGCGGCGATGGATGACTCGGCGATTTCAAGGAGTCGCTCCAATTTGGCGGATCGGCGCGGTATAGGGAGGCTTTTGAGTTTTTCCGAATCGAACAAGGCTAGGTCGCAACAGCTCTGGCGAAGGCGCAGGAGGGTGGTGAGTTGTTGCATACGGGCGGCAGCGATCTGGCCTGAAGAGCGGATTTCATCGATCAGCTGCAGACCTTGCTTCTGGATTTCGCGATAGGTGGATTCTTGTTCGCGTGACAGACTACAGAATTCATCGATGAGGATTTTGGACGGGAGATCGGGGGCTACCTCGGTTTTGGTGCGGCGGAGGGTGAAGGGAGAGGTTTTAAGCCGGAGCAGAGTCGCGGTCCGAGTCCGGGTTTCCGGGGCTTTAAGGGGGATTTCGTAGCGTTCTTGGAAATCTTTACGGGAACCTAGCCATCCGGGTTGGATGAAACGGAAGATTGACCACAGATCTCGGGCGGAGTTTTCGACAGGAGTTCCGGTCAGGGCGATCCGATACTTCGCGTTAATTTTGGCGACCGCTTTGGAGTGATCCGTATCTGGGTTACGAATGAGCGAGGCTTCATCGATCACGGCGATCGAGTAATTCTGGCGGAGGTGCCAGGCGAGGTCCCGGGCAAGGGTGGTATAAGTGGTCAGGATGACGTCAGTGGGCTCGATTTTCTCCCTCAAATGATCCCTCTGAGTTCCGTGCAGCGTGATGATACGCCGTTTTGGAGCGAAGCGATTGAACTCGGCTTTCCAGTTTCCGAGCAGGGACGTAGTGACGACGACGAGGACGGCGGAGGGTTGTGAATAACTTGCAAAAAAATGTTCTATACAAGCGATTGTTTGCAACGTTTTGCCTAATCCCATATCATCCGCAAGGAGGGCGCCACTGAACCTTGTAAGGCGATCGACCAGCCACGAATAACCGGCGATTTGGTAGGATCTTGGAGTAACGTTAACTAAATGGTTATTAACAAGTTGTGTACATTTTTCATATTTATTAACAAACGTTGATTGTTTGAGAATATTAGCGATTTCAAGGATGATCTCGGAGTTGGCCCGCTTTGCAGTAAAACGACCGTTTTGTTGTTGGATGTCGAGATCTTCGAACAGAGGATCGATGAGATTCTCGATATCATTGGAGAGGATGATGCGCTGATTTGACGGGGAATTCTTGGACCTGAGGAGTCGCCGAATTTCGCTTGAGGGGATGGTTTCACCCGATTCCGTGTGGAAGCTAAGGTTGAAAACCAGTGATTGGTCATCGGAGGAAAGGATTTCGATTCGGGGAGAAATGACCACGTAGGAAGAAGCCAGTTTTTGGATGGCTGGCGTGAGTTCAACCTGCCAGTTGGGTGGAAATTTGCTAATTTTTTGGGTCAGTAGGTCCCTGATCTCATCGGAATTTGTGAGTTCGTATGAGGTTTCGGAAAGTGGGTTGAAATATTGGCAAATCTGGTGTCGAGCTTGGTTTTCGGCCTGGGGATTAGCTGAAATCAGCTGGGTCCCAACGAGGCATGGGATATCTTGTGAATAACTTGTGTGAAACGTTGCCTGAAGCTTGGAAGGGCCTCCTGAAATTGTGAGTTTGAACGCTGGTTCGGCCGAAATGAACTGCAGTGACTGGAACCAAGCGGAGGCGCTGAAATCGATGAAAACCTGGAGTGGATCGAGTTCTTTGAGAAAAGTTGCCAAATCGAGGTTTAATGGCTTTCCGGAAGTCAGGGCATTAAGTACGGGCAGGAGTGAAGCAGGGATTTCCTCATTTCCGATTTGTGCGACGCTCTTATCATATACATTCCAGAAGGAGTCGCCGATTTTGAAAACTTTGTCTGCCCCCGGGGTGATCCGAACAGTTGTTTCCGAAAGCGTGCAGTCGGCAATGCGAATCTGGGTGCGTGTCTCAATGCTCAACGAGCCCTCTGGGGTGCTGATTTCGGGATGATTCCGAGCGTGGTTGAGGAATTCGGAGAGTTGTTTGGCGTTGAGCACCAACTGGAGGTTATTGCTGGAGGTTTGTTTTTGAGCGATCAACCAAGTGGTGAGTCGTTGGTCCGCGGTTGTGGGTGCGTGATCGGAGCTACTGAGTCCGATCGCTGCGTGGCCTTTTTCCAGAGCTTTCTGCCAAGGGCCTTGGAAGCGGACTTTCCATGAGACTTCAGGGATGGGGTTTTCCGCAGGTTTGTTGGGTTTTACTGCAGAGGGCCTCGGAGGAACTATAAGATGTAAACCTACAGCGATCGCGTGCGGGCAGAACGCACCTTCGCGTTGGTTTTTAGGGCAGGGGCATTTAGCGTCAAGCCAAGTGGGCGTGCGGGCGGCTACGGTGATTCGGTAAGTTCGTGTTCCAATTTTTACAGAACCCTTAAAACCATCCGCAGTTGATTCGGAAGAAATGACCGCACCTGTGTTGAGTAGGCCCTGTGCCTCTTTGAAATCCTGCCATGAGGCGGCTTTGCGGAGAGTGGCTTCATCGAGGGACAGCATCGACAGAAAGAATGGGGGATTTACGCACGGCTAAAAACACTAAATACACGAGTGATGAAACTTTTAACCACGAATTTCACGAATGACACGAATGTTGAGAAAAAACATTCATTCGGATGTGTTCTGTTTTTTAAACCAATCTTCCATTCGAGTCATTCGTGAAATTCGTGGTTAAAAACTCCTCTGCGATTCGATAAAGCTCCTGCCTCTTCTCATCAGAAAACTTCTGCCAGTTTCTTGCCATCATAGAGGAGCGGGGGTTTTTGAGAAATAGATCCTGGTGATCTCCGACGAAGGTCCAGAACAGGGCATCCCAGATTTCGGTCCACGGGCCTTTGGTTTCATCGGACATTTTCAGGACGTAGTTCGATCCGGAAATGTAGGGTTTGGTGGTGAACGTTCCGCCATCGGCGAACTGAGACATGCCGTAGACATTGGGAACCATGACCCAATCATAGGCGTCGATAAAGAATTCCATGAACCATTGGTAGACCGCATGTGGATCGAAGCGGCAAAGCAGCATGAAATTCCCCAGCACCATGAGTCGCTCGATGTGGTGGCAGTAGGCTTCATCCTGGAGCTGTCGGATGATGCGGTCGATGGGCGGGATGCCGGTGGTGGCGTCGTAGAACGATTTCGGGATGGGTCGTGTGTGCTTGAAAAAATTGAGATTTCGGATTTCGGTGCCGCGATGGAGGTAAACGCCATGCATGAACTCTCGCCAACCTATGATTTGACGGATGAATCCTTCGAGGGAGTTGAGTGGAACATGATCCTGTTGAGCGAGCGCGGCATCGACGATTTCCTGAGGCGTGAGCAATCCGATGTTCAGCATCGGAGTCAGGACGGAGTGATGGATGAAAGCATGCTCGGTGGAGATCGCGTCCTCGTAGATTCCAAACTCTTGAAAACGTTCACAGATGAATGTATTCAACCATGCCTTTGCATCGGCGCGAGTGACGGGGTAGCGGAAGGTTTTGCAGTTTCCCGGGTGACTGGGAAATTGGCTTTCAATGTGCGCGATCGATGCGGCGACGTAGGCATTTTGCGGGGTTTTAGGCGCAAAGGGTGGAGCGTATTGCTTGGGAAGCTTTTTGCGATTGTCTTCATCAAAGGACCATTGCCCACCGGTCGGGTTTCCATCAGGATCGATCAGTATCCCCATGCGTTTGCGCTGCGCTTGGTAAAAGGTCGCCATGAAAGGCTTTTTGCGGCGGGCGATATGCTCTTCCAGAAATTCAGGAGATGAGAGAAACGCGGGCGATGGGTAAAAGGTTAGGCAAAGCCCGCGATGACTGGCAAAGTCTCTGACACGCTTTTCGAGAATGAAATCGTGGGGGTAAGCGAGGTGGAGTTCAGTTATTTTTTTTGGCAGGGCTTTTCGGTAATCCCGAGAATGAGGCAGAATGGTAACTTCGTAGCCCTTCGCCCGAAGCTCATCCGCGTAAGCCAGCATGGATGCATGGTGTAAGACGAGTTTTTGTTTATGAAAAGCTATCGGGTAAATCGGGTCATTTCCAAAATACAAAGAGTCCTCAGCGAGATAGATAGGCCGGTCCTTTGCCAGTGCGGGATGGGCTTCAAACAGTTGGTGTGGAAAAACGAGCGTCGCGGATGACATCAGGCAGTCGGGTTACAGGGTCTTCTTAGCTTTTGCGTAGGGCAGGCGTGTTGGTTGGCTGAGTTCGAAATAGGTATCGAGGGCTGTGGAGGCCAGTGAACCGAGTGCGGCGAGATCCACCGCGCCATCCGCTGCGAGATGTTCTTCGGGGATTTGTGCCAAGCGGACTTTTCCGATGATGAGGATTGTATCGTTCGCCGTGATCGGAATGGTTTCAACCAGATCGAGGGCGAAGCGGAATCGAGATTCAGCCACGAAGGGAGCGGCGATCCCGGGTTCGAAGTGAGGAGTCAAGCCGGTGGCGGTGAATTCGGAAATCTCGCGTGGGTATCGGGCTGAACAATGATGGGCCTGGTCGAGAATCCCGGAGTGGACGTGATTGATCGTATAGGAACGAGTTTGGATGATATTGGCTAACGTGTGCCGATCCACCAGATCCGGGCGTGAAATCAAGCCGATCAGGAGGGGATTTGAGCCGAGATGCGTGACCGAGGAAAACGGGGCGAGGTTGGTTTGTCCGGTCTCATTGACCGATCCGATCAGGGAAATGGGTTTTGGGCCAGGAAGCGAGTTGGCAAATTGCACGCGGGCCAGCTTTTCCATCGCCTCGATATCCGTTAGATAGATGTTTTTCATCTGACTTACTTCTAAGCGAGGTTTTCTTGGTGGGAAGAAGAAAGATTCGAAAATTCTGCCTAGTAATCAAATGACCGATCGGATATGAATCCAGACTCAAGACCCTATATAACACCAACGATGATCTCAAATCCCATTTCAAAATCTCTGGCGATTACTTGTATTTCCATCTCGCTAGGAGCGAGTTTCGCCCAAGCTGATGTCGTGCCTAACCCGCTTTTCACCGATGGCGCAGTCCTTCAGCGTGGACAAAAAGTCCCGGTATGGGGAACTGCCGATGATGGGGAAAAGGTTACGGTTGAGATCGGAAAACAAAAGCTGATCACAACGGCAGAGGGTGGAAAATGGCGTGTGGATCTCGCACCACTTGAAGTCGGCGATCCGTTGACCATGAAAATCTCCGGCAAAAACACGATCGAAATCAAAGAAATCTTGGTCGGTGAAGTCTGGGTGAATTCCGGGCAATCCAATATGGAATGGCTCTTGAAAGGAATTGATCCCCAGAAAGAACACGCGTCAAAAGCAAACTATCCAAAAATCCGGATGTTCACGGTAAAAAAAACCACCGCGATTCAGCCTCTCTCCACACCCACAGGATCATGGATCACGGCTTCACCTGAAACCGTAGGCGGATTTTCTGCGGTCGGATATTTCTTCGCTCAAGAGCTTCATGAGAAACTCGGCGTGCCGGTTGGAATGATCAGCACTTCCTGGGGTGGTACTCCTGCGCAAGCCTGGACCAGCATCGAAGGTCTTGGGAGTGAAGCTGAACTCAAAGGATATCTAGATGCTGCGGAAAAGACGATCGCGGCTCCTCCTGAGAAACCAGTCGGATCAGGTCATCCAACCTCTCTCTATAACGGCATGATCGCACCCATCCTTCCTTACTCGATGAAAGGGGTGATCTGGTATCAAGGCGAATCCAACGCGAAAAATTCCAAAGAATACCGCACTTTGTTTCCAGCGATGATTGCCGACTGGAGAAACAAGTGGAAGCAGGGCAATTTTCCTTTTATCTACGTTCAGATCGCGCCGTTCAAAGGCCAACCACCTGAAATCCGTGAGGCACAGCTCCTAACGCTCTCCAAATCCGAAAACACCGCAATGGCTGTGACTACCGATGTGGGTGATGCAAATGACATCCATCCCAAAAACAAGCAACCCGTCGGCCAACGTCTGGCATCCGCAGCACGTGCCATGGCTTACGGAGAAAAAATCGTCTATTCGGGACCTATCTATGATTCAATGAAGGTGAGTGGCGATGCTATCGAACTCAGCTTCAAGCACCTCGGAGGCGGACTCGTCGCAAAAGATGGCGACCTCAAAGGCTTCACCATCGCCGGCGAGGACGGAAAACATGTTCCTGCAAAAGCTGAAATCAAAGGCGATAAAATCATTGTCTCAGCCGCTGAGGTCAAATCACCAAAAGCAGCTCGTTATGGTTGGGCGAATGTCCCAGATGTGAATCTATTCAACAAGGAAGGTTTTCCGGCATCACCGTTCAGAACGGATGTGGACTGATTGATTCGGTCCGCCGTTCAGATAGATTCAACTTAGGCACCCTCATTACGATAATGAAAATTTATCCTATGAACATGCACCCCAGCGCTATGCCATTCCGAGTTGTATTTGCAGAAAACAAACTGCGTGTTGTATATGCTGGAAAAATACAGCGTGTGGCTCAATATTACTGTTAGACAAAAAATAATGAGGAATAGACACACAATATATTCTCTTAAGTTCGCGCTTACGCGTAGGATTTGCCCTCTGATGCTGTTTGGTTTCATGGCTTGCTTACAAAAGACAGAGGCCGAACCGACCAAACACCAGCCGCGACCCATTCTTGGCGTCCAACGATGGGACATGTATTCCGGCAAAGGAGCCACTCAGAAGCAGGAATTGGGATATCTGCCGGGAGGGCAAGCTTTTCTCAAGCCCGAGTTGTGGCATGACCGCGCGCCGTTTTTTTGCCGACTCACCAAAGATGTTCCAAAAATCGATCACCCTGCCAATGCCGGTCCGCTCTGGTTCAATCATCCTTTCGACAAAAAGCGCCTCCAGAACGCGATGGATCAGGAAATCCGCTTTGCCCATGGTGCGGGAATTGATTTTTTCATCTATCACGGACCTGCCAGAGCACTGCAAAAGAACGGCTGGGAGCTGTTGAACAATCTCGACGCCCACATGGCCAGCGAGTTGCCTGAAGCAAAGCAAATGAAATTCGTCTGGGCCCTATACGGACACGAGGCAATGAATTACACTCGCAGCAAGGTGGCCCTCATGATGGACGAAACACTCGACTACATCAAACGGCCGAACTGGCAGACCGTGCTCGATGTCCGCCCATTGATTCCTGTGCTGTGGCCTGATCATTTTAGGGAGCAGTTGGCCAGTGCTGGGGGGAAAGAGGCCATGAGCGGTCGTGAGTTTGTCCAATACATCCGCAAGCGGGTGAGGGAAGCCGGATTGAATAACCCCTATATCGTGGGTATGACGGTTCCGGCACGGAGTTATGAGCGAGCCGTGGAATGGAAAGCGGAGGGCTACGATGCTTTTTCTGATTATGCAGGAGGGTATGGAGGAGCTCACGCGGAACGGGATCGCTCCCCAAGCTATGCCGAGGCTACCAAGAGCATGGTTACGCACTTGGAAAAGCATTTTGTGGGACAGCCACTGCCGTCGCTGCCTCCTTGTACTAGCATGCAGTATCCATGGCCTCGTGCGCTCGACGATAAGACAAACCAACCCCTTGATAAGTGGTATCATTACAAGTGGCCTGAGAAAGGGGACATGACGGCTCGGATCAAGGCAATGTTGGATTTAGTTGCCGCTCATCCCAAGGACTTCGAAGCCCAGGCGATGATTATGTATTCATGGAATGAACATTCGGAAGGTGGCGGATTGTGTCCGACGATGGGAGAGCCGCCCATGTATCATCCTGATACCCGATGGCTCGATGAGGTGGCCACTGCGCTGGCCTCATGGAAGAAAGAAGAATAGCCGGCAAGACGTGAGGCATCGACCAGTCATAAACTTTTCAATTTCATTTCAACTTCGATGAACTCAAAGAGCACAGGGTAAAGAAATTCTGATTTCAATCACTCTGCGTTCTTCGCGAGCTTTGTGGTTAGTCTTCTTAATCAACCAACTAAGCCACTCAGCGGTCTCTGAGTATCTCGTTACTATCTCCCAATAGGAGATTTTTCGGTTTAATGGGCGTATCGGAGTATCCGAATGCCATGATGGCAACGCGTTCACCTTTTTTGATGAGGTGGGCGGCACCGCCGTTGATTAAAATTCTTCCGGTGCTGGGCGGACCTTCGAGGACATAGGTTTCAAGGCGGGCTCCGGTAGTGATCGAGGCAACGAGAACTTTTTCGCCAGGCCAGAGATCGGCGGCGTCCATGAGATCGCGGGGTATTTCAATACTGCCCTCATAATCCACATCGGCCTCTGTGATGACGGCGCGGTGGAGTTTGGATTTGAGAACCTCGCGTACCCAAAGTTTGGATGTTGGTGACTGGCCAGACATTATCGAGAGGAACGAACACCGTGGAAGGTATACGGTCAAGGGGAAAGAGGGTTTGAAAGAGGCTTTATCAGATGATGAATGCGCGTCTGGAGACGCGCGGTCCAGGGGGGCTAAATATATTGAAAACGTACGGCTGAGAGGCAGAACAGGGTGGCGGTCTCGACGCGTAGAACAAGATCGCCGAGGGTGACAGGAATAAAGCCGGCTTCGAGTGCGGCTTCGGTCTCCTGAGGGGTGAAATCACCCTCGGGCCCAATCAAGATCGTTACCGATTCGATTTCGGGATGTGCGGCAAGGGTTTCACGGAAATTTCGCGGATTCTCGGCTAGCGAGGCAATGATTTTCAATTCCGAGGGCTCATTGAATTTGATCCATGTATCGAAGCTAACGGGATCATCGATGACGGGAATGGTGAATTGGGCACATTGCTTGCAAGCCTCCAAAGCGGTGCGGCGCCATTTTCCGGCTTTATCATCTCCTGGAGAGACGATCGTGTTACGAGTGACCAGAGGCTGGATTTTTGAGACGCCGAGCTCTACGGCTTTTTGGACAATCCAATCCATGTTTTTCCCTTTGGGAATAGCTTGGGCAAGAGTGATTTTCGGTCGTGGAGACGGTTTGTATTCAGCGAGCTCTAACATGAGATCGACTCGTTGTTTGGATACAGAGAGCACGCGAGCTTCTGCGAAATTCCCCAAACCATCGAAAACCGTGATCGTTTCTCCAGATTCGATGCGAAGCACCTGAGCGAGGTGCTTGGCTTCATCGCCATCGAGAAATGGCGATTCGGTCCAGTTGTTAGGAGCAAGGTAGAAGCGAGGCACGAACTTTAAAATGTAAACCTCAAGGAAGAGGTATGGGCTGCGGCGGAATTTAAGACGGCGACCCCGACTGATCGAGGCAGGCGGTAGATCGGCGCTTTACTAGAATTTGAGAAATGTTTCCAGGATTTGTTTGCCGTTCTCGGTGAGGATGGATTCCGGGTGGAACTGAACGCCGTGGACGGGATGCTCTTTGTGGCGCAGTCCCATGATTTCATTTTCAGCCGTCCATGCGGTGATTTCGAGGCAATCAGGCAAGGTCTCGCGCTTGACGATGAGCGAATGGTAGCGGGTGGCCTCAAAGGGATTTGGTAAACCGGCGAACACACTGCTGCCGTTGTGGTGGATGGGGGAGGTTTTGCCATGCATCAGGCGATCCGCACGAACGACCTCGCCGCCATAGATTTGTCCGATGGATTGGTGTCCTAGGCATACACCGAGAATGGGAGTGGTCGGACCGAGCTCGCGAATGAGCTCCAGCGAGATACCTGCTTCATTCGGTGTGCATGGACCGGGAGAGATACAGATTTTTTCCGGAGCGAGCTTTTTCACATCAGCAACCGTGAGCGCGTCGTTGCGGAAAATTTTCATTTCAACCCCGAGTTCGCCAAAATATTGGACGAGGTTGTAGGTGAAGGAATCGTAGTTATCGAGGATGAGGAGCATAAATTTTCAAAATTCAAATCTCAAGGCAGAGGGGGGGCTATTGCTTGATGGTTTTTGCAAGGGCGATCGCGCGTAGCAGGGCTTTGGATTTGTTGACGGTCTCGTTGTATTCGTAAGTTGGATCGGAATCGGCGACGACGCCAGCTCCTGCTTGAACGTGGGCTTTGCCGTCTTTTAAAAGACATGTACGGAGGGTAATGCAGGAATCATGTGAGCCATCGAATCCGAAATAACCGACGGCTCCCGCATAAGCGCAGCGTTTGTTTTTTTCGAGTGAATTGATGATTTGCATGGCCCGTATTTTCGGTGCGCCTGAAACCGTTCCGGCAGGGAAGGTTGCGCGGAGAACATCATAGGCGGTGTGCGATGGATCGAGTTCGCCAGTTACATTCGAAACGATGTGCATGACATGGCTATAACGCTCGATGATCATGAAATCATCAACGGAAACCTTGCCATGTTTGGCGATGCGTCCGACATCATTGCGGGCGAGGTCGACCAGCATGAGGTGTTCAGCTCGCTCTTTCGGATCGTTGAGAAGATCTGCAGCCAGAGCATCGTCTTCTTCGGCTGTTTTTCCTCTCCAGCGAGTGCCGGCGATCGGGCGGATATCGATTCGACCCTGAATAGAACGAACATGCACTTCTGGCGATGAACCGACGAGTGCGAAGTCGCCCATTTCCAAAACAAACATATAAGGGGATGGATTGACGTAACGCAGGGCACGATAGAGGTCGACCGCTGATTGATCGAAGTCCGTGGTGAAACGTTGGCTGGGAACAAATTGGAAAATATCGCCTGCGGAGATGAATTCTTTTCCGTCGCGCACCATCTGTTCGTATTCTGCCTGAGTGGTGTTGGAAACCGCAGGCTCATCGGTAATTTCCACTAACCCATTGAGCGCTGGGACGTGAAGGGGACGGTTGAGAATTTCAATGATCGAATGAATGCGTCCTGATGCGGCGGCGTAGGCTTCTGCCGGTGAAGCGTGTTCGTCCAGAAACGCATTTGCGATGATTTGCAACCGGCGGAGGCGGTGGTCAAATACCAACAAGGTATCCGCGAGCATGAACAGTGCATCCGGCACGCCGAGTGAATCTGGTGGCGAATCGCCGAGGGTGGGTTCAAACTGCCTCACTGCATCATAGGCGAGGTAGCCGACCATGCCGCCGGAAAAGGGTGGCAGGGCAGGGTTGGGAACGGGATGAAACGGGGCCATCTCGCGCTCCAATGCGGCGAGCACGTCATCCGCTGCATGAAGCGTGCGCAGCTTGCTGCCTTCAGTGATGCTGATGTCTTTTCCCTTTGCTGAAAAAATCCGTTTCGGGCCGGAGCCGACTATTGACCACCGCCCGCCCTTGTCCGTTGCTTCAGCAGACTCCAATAGGAACGAATACTTGGCATCACGGATTTTCAGATAAGCGGAAAGGGGCGTTTCGAAATCGGCAGCAAGTTGGGTATAAACTGGAACAACGTTTCCTTGTTTGGAAAACGCTTCGAAAGCTGCCAAGGATGGCTCTACAGGATTGTGACTCACAGGTGGGAGCATGAAATGAAAAGGGGTTGGAGGTCAATGGCGGGCATTTGGGATTAATTAGGGCAGTTGCGGCTTTGCGTTGAAAATTTCCATTTGTCCTGATTTCACAGCCGACTTGCAAAAATGTGTTTCGGTGATGAAGCTCCAGCGTGGCCATTGCATTGCATGATTTGATGAAAAAACTGCCGAAAGACGGCTTGTTTGGCGGTGGTTCGTGGCAGTGGTCGCCTGAGCCTTTGAAACTTACTGTAGCAGAGGCCAAGGAAATGATGTCAATGGGGCATCCTCTTGCGAAGTTTCAACAAGCTTGTGATTCGCTTTATCGTCGCTCGGCTGCGGGGAAAATCGAATCATGGCTGTCGGATTTATTAGACACGGGCAAACCGGAATGGCTGACAAATCTGCAAAGGGATCTGGGGCTGGCAGAACAATTCCCCCGTGTAATTCGTCCGGATTTGATGCTTGCGAAAGGTCATTTTGCGATCACAGAGCTTGACAGTGTTCCGGGAGGAATCGGCATCACCGCATGGCTAACAAAGACCTATGCCGAGGCAGGTTTCGAGATTTTGGGTGGCTCCGATGGAATGGTGGAAGGTTTCCGCAAGCTACTCCCCGATGGGGGTGATATTCTGGTTTCTCAGGAAGCGAACGATTATCGGGCGGAAATGACATGGCTGGCAAAGCAGCTCGGCGCGGCATGGAGCGTGAAAAATGCCGAGCAATACGAGGATTGTGGTCGTGAGATGTATCGGTTCTTTGAGTTGTTTGATTGGGAGTCGATGCCCTATTCGCGAGAGCTGGCAAAGAAATCGGCGCGGGGTGAGGCGATTCTAACGCCTCCGTTCAAGGCGCATTTGGAGGACAAGCTCTGGCTTGCGCTGTTTTGGTCGCCTGCCTTGAAAAAAATCTGGGAGCAATCCCTGCGTGGGAGTCATCTCCGGAGATTAAGGGAATGGATTCCGTTCGGTTGGGTTGTTGATCCTCAACCCTTGCCGCCTCACGCCTCGCTGCCGCGTCTCGATGCGCATTCTTGGAATGATGTTGGGGATTTCTCCCAAAAAGAAAGGGAATTGGTTTTGAAAATCAGCGGCTTTCATGAGACCGCTTGGGGATCTCGAGGGGTGTTTGTCGGACATGATCTTTCTGCCATGGAGTGGCAGGAAAGGTTGCGCTTTGCACTCTCCCAATCCGGCAAGCAACCTTGGTTGATGCAGGAATTCAAAGAGGGCAGGCGGTTCATGCATCCGGTTTTCAATCAAGACGGCAGCGCCCGAATGATCGAAGTGCGGGCCAGATTGTGTCCTTACTTTTTTACAGACAAACAAGGGGAAACCTCTTTTGGCGGCTGCTTGGCCACCTTGGTTCCGGCGGACAAGAAAAAAATTCACGGCATGAGCGACGGGATATTGGTGCCCTGTGTGATGGGGGAATAACTATTTACGGCACCCAGATTGGCACTTACCAAAGATTACTATTACGCCATTTTGTTTTTGGCAGCCATGTGATCTGGTCCGTTTTTGTAGAGGAACACTTGCCTTTCATCACACGAGCACGAACCATTGGTTCCAGATCTTTGAAGGATGTCGCATGGGAACCTATTTTCATACCGATCCGATTATTATGACGGTCCATCGCGCCGCTCGCTGAAGTTTTTGATTCCATGATGAAGGTTGTGGCCTTCACTGCCCATTCGCCCAATGTGTGCGAGACGATCGCACTTGCCAGCGTATGTCGATACGCATCAAGTGGCCCGTTTTTTCCTCCTTCGAGGTCGGATTGGAAAACACAGGTCCACGTATAGATCAGTATGCACAGGGGGTATATGCCAAGGATGAAGGCTATCGCCCCTAGCTTGATATAGAATTTACGTTTTTTCTTCATTGAATGAAGAACTATTCTTTTTCTCAGGATTTGACACTCTGACTCAAGATCTTTGTCAGGTTATCTGTGAGCATGCTCGATTGCATCGCAGATTGCTGGAAAGATTTGTCGTTTGCGGGAGACGACGCCGGGTGCCGAATAGAGAGTGTCATCAATGCGGCTGAAGGGAAGAGCGGCGATGATGTTCTCAGGACCCACCGCAAGAACCATGCTTTTAAGCAGTGCGACATCTGTGATAACGAGAACCGCAATGTTATAGCCTTTTTCAAACTGTAGCTTGCGAAGGGCGATTTCAAGCTCTTCGCGCCGAGCTTTGAATCCGTGAAGGTCGCGTTCCTCGACTTGAGAGACGCTGATAAACATACCTTGTTCATTGAACTCCTTGCGGTCGGAGTTGATGATTTCATCAGCTGTGCCGTTGGCGATGAGTGATCCAACTGCAAAAAATTCCTCTGCGAATTCCTTGGCGTCAACGCGCGCGATTTCGCTCAGCCAAGTTAGCATTTTACGATCCAGCGCTGTGGTTGTTGGAGATGTGAGGCACAGGGTGTCTGATACGATACCGCCGCAAAGGCACAGGGCGACGCCAGGCTCGGGAATGAGATCCCTGTGGAAAAACTTGCGCGCGACGAGCGTGCAAGTTGATCCGACCGGTTCATTGAGATAACGAATCGGTTCACGCGAGACGAGGTCGCCGGAGAGACGGTGGTGATCAATCACTTCCGTAATCGTGGCCTCCTCGATGCCTGTAACGGCTTGAGCGTATTCGTTGTGATCGACGAGAGCGAAGCGGAGTTTCGGAGGATCAACCAAGTCCGACTTTGCGATTACACCTAGCATGGCATCTGAGCCGGATTCCATTACAGGGAATAGGTCTTGATCAACTGCGACAAGTTCTTTGCGTATTTCAGAAACCGGCTCTTTCGAGTTTATCGATATAAATTTGGTTTCCATCACGTGGCGCACGGTGCGTGAGCACCTGATCAGCGTACTGGCACTTGCCGTGTCTTGTCGGCAACGTAACAGCACCGTTCCCTTGGCAAGGGCAAAGTCTAGAATTTCCTTGGAAATGGTATGATTGCCTGTCACCAACAAGGCACGAGCGCCTGATTCTATGGCCAAGCGCTGGACGATGGGTCTATCACCGCAGATTACCAGGAAGTTACGAATGTTGCCTTCCTCAGTCGCCTTTTTGAGACGGGATTTAACCGTGTCTTGGGAAGACGCGCCGACGAGCAGAATGAGGTCTTCCTCATCGTCCTGTTTACTGATCGGTGCACCCAAACTTTCCGCATCAAGGGTTGCGGCCAGATTGTTTAGCGAGGCGTGAACCGTCCGCACACTGATACCTTGGGTGTTTGCTGGCAGAAGAAGTTTGAGTAGGTTGATGTATTGCAGCATTCCCGCAACCGTACCATCCTCATTCATCACCGGAACGCAGCGAATCGATGCGTTAAACATGCGGTTGTAGGCAGTAAGGAACGTATCATAAGGACGTACGTAAATGACGTCGCGTTTGCAGATCATTCCGGCGTTGGTGCGGGCGTCGGTGAGAAGTTCGGGGGCATCGAAGCCTGCTTTTTCGAGAACCCATTTGGTGCGCTGCGAAATATCACCGCAACGTGCCGCTATCGCATTTGGTTCATCACCACAGGCACGAAGAAGCGCAGCATGACCCAAAGCGGAGCATACCGCATCGGTGTCCGGGTTTTTGTGACCGATGACGTAAAAAGGGAACATCCCAATATCTTTTATAGATGCTTACAAAAGTGCAATCTTAAATCTCAAGTTTCAAAGTTCAAATTTCAAGGAGAGACAAAGGAATAGACACAAATCCCTAGGGTTGCCTGAAAGTTGGAATCTCAAGTTTCACATTCTTTCTGGGCAACGAATCCCTAAAAGCCCTAAGCCTTGTTCGAGGATCGTGGAGGTGAGTTTGCAGAGGGCGAGACGGCTTGATTTGCGGGGTTCTTCTGACTTGAGCACTGGACACGCCTCAAAGAAGGAATGGAAGGCACGTGCGAGTTCCAAGAGGTAGTTAGCCAAAAGGTTGGGACGATGATCATCGATCACCATGGGCAGCACCTCTCCGAAACGGGCGAAAAGGCGGGCGAGATGGATTTCCTCGGGCTGCTCCAGATGAATCGTTGCCGCAGCGGCATCAAAGGGTCCATCCAGTCTTCGGAAAATGGAACGGATGCGTACCGTTGAATATTGCAGATAGGGAGCCGTATCGCCCTGCAGCGCGAGCATACGATCCCATGCAAAAACATAATCGGTTAGGCGATTCTGTGAAAGTTCGGCGAATTTCACTGCACCGATTCCAACGATTTCAGCGATTTCCTCGGCTTCCTTGCCGTGGAGTTCCGGATTTTTTTCAGCAATGGCGGCCGCGGCGCGTTCGACCGCCTCTTCGAGCACTTCAGTCAGGCCTACATTTTCGCCGGACCGGGTTTTCATGAGTTTGCGATCCTCACCCAGAATGGAGCCGAATGCGATATGTCGGAAGTCGCCGGTTTTGCCCCAACGTTGCGCTGCCTCAAAAATCTGGCGAAAATGGAGTTGTTGCGGGACGCCAACGACATACCAGATCTGATCCGCGTTCCAGGTATCGATGCGGTATTGGATGGTGGCGAGATCGGTGGTGGCGTAGAGAAATCCGCCATCAGCCTTGCGGATGATGGCTGGGTTGTCGGTCCAGCCGTCTTCGCGGTAGACCTTGAAGGGATCCTGACTTGGATCTTTCGAGTTATTGGAAAACACACACACCGCGCCATTGCTTTCACGCGCGATACCGTTTTTGAGAAACTCATCGACCAAGCTGGGTAGCATGTCGTTATAGAAACTCTCGCCCAGCCAGTGATCGAATTTCACATCCAGACGATCGTAAATTTTCTGAAGACCTACCTTTGATAGATCGATGCATTTCTGCCAGATTGCCAGGTTTTCGGGATCGCCGGCTTGGAGTTTGACCAATTCATTTTTGCAAGTTTCCAGTACTACGGGGTTTTCTTTGGTGGCGAAGTTGACCTCACGATAGACGCGGACAAGCTCCTTGATCGGATCCTGTTCCAGCGCCACGTTATTGAGCATGGTTTTCCAGCCATGGAGAATCATACCAAACTGTGTGCCCCAGTCACCGATGTGGTTGTCGGCAATGACTTCAAAGCCAAGGAAACGCGCGATACGGCAGAGGGAGTCGCCGATGATTGTTGAGCGGATGTGTCCGACGTGCATGGGCTTCGCGACATTTGGGGCAGAGAAATCCACGACGATACGCTTGCCTTTGCCGAGTTCAGGTGCACCGAGACGGGGATCTTTCAGCAATCCTTCGGCGTAAGCGGAGTAGGCTTCCGGCAGAATGGTGAAATTGATGAAGCCCGGCCCATCGATTTTGGCTGTTGCAAGTCCGGCGATATCGACCGAGTCGAGGATTTGTTGGGCGAGGGCACGAGGATTGGATTTCATCCGTTTTGCCAGGACCATCGCGGAATTGCTCTGGTAATCCCCGAAACGGAGATCGGCTGCTGCCATGAGATTGGTTGGGGTCGGCTCGCCAAGCACTCTCTCAAGAGCTGCGGCGAGGCGGGTTTCAAGATTCTGTAAAAGGGTCATGGGTAAATGCGAAAAGAAAATTTGAGGACCCATGAACGCAGATAAACATGGAGAATTAAAGAGTTATGAATATTTTTTCTTTCAACCATTCGGTAGTTTCAAAATTTCTATGAAAATCTCTTACAATTCAAATTCAGCTGCAGAATGATGGAAAAATCTTGGTTATCGAAATCAGGCTGAAGGGAAGAAGAGATTACCTGAACCCTTCTCAGCAAGACTCTTTGTCAGCTTTTGCCCTAATGGTTTTTGGATCGAGAATTTCCAAAATTTCATCGCGAGTCACGGCGGCGGATAGTCTGCGCCTGACTTCCATGTTCGTGAACATTTTTGCAATGGCTGACAGGGTACGGAGGTGGAGTTGATAGTCTTTGCTGGGAACAATGAACAAGATGATGAAATGCACAGGTGAATGATCGAGAGCATTGAATTCGATGCCTTCTTTTGAGCGTCCGAAAATGGCGACAACTTTTTCCAGATCATCGGAAAACGTATGTGGAATGGCCAGGCCGGTGCCGATGCCCGTGCTGATTTGTGCCTCACGCTCCTGAAGGGCTTTGAGGATGTCGTTGTAGCACTTTTTCGGTATATCTCCGCATTCGGTGAGGAAATCGACAAGTTCCAGAATTGCCGGCCAATGCTCGGTCGCTTTCATATCCAAAAGGATATGATTCGTATCGAGCAATTTCCCCAGATTCATATAAATACAGTATTAAGGCAGGGTGCCTAGCGTCAGGTGGGGTGTAGTTATCCATCCTCTGCTAGGGGTGCAAGAAGTTTTATAAATCGTAAGTTGCCCAAAAGAGTACAAGTTGCGTGTAAGAGGATCGCATTCCGCTACAGGCTCTGGACTGCCGCGGTTCTGATTTGCAGCTTTCAAAGTATATGAATTCAAACCGAGAACCTTGGGTATATCCGTGATTTTAGGATTACTTAACCTTGCAACGGGCCGGTTCCAACGGCATGGAGAGGGGCGCAGAGCGAACACATGATCCGAACAGACAAAGAAATCATCATTGGCACGCGTGGCAGCGAACTAGCATTGGTGCAGGCCACGGCGACCCAAGGCTTGTTGTCTGGTCTATTTCCGGACTGGGTCATCAGCCGTCAAATCATCAAGACCACGGGCGATCGCCGGACGGATGTGTCGCTGGCTGATGTGGCCAAGGCCGAGGGCACGTTTGACAAAGGTGTGTTCATAAAGGAGCTCGAAGAAGCGTTAGCCGATGGGTCGGTCGATATAGCGGTGCATAGTTTGAAAGACATGCCGACGGTAATCGATCCGAGATTCGAACTGGCAGCGACCCTTGAGCGCGCGCCGGTTCGCGATGTGTTGTTGACCAAACAAGCGGGAGGATTGCCCGCACTTAAAGCAGGTGCAAGAGTCGGCACCAGCAGTGTAAGGCGCGCGAAGCAGATCGAGTTTCTTCGGCCTGATCTTGTCTTGGTGGATCTTCGCGGAAATGTCCCGACCCGTATTGAAAAGCTCGCGCAAGGTGACGACTACGATGCAATTCTCCTGGCTGAGGCGGGTTTGGTGAGGTTGGGGTTCATTCCGGAATCTCCAGAAAGCGACGAGGAGCGGGTTAGCGCATCGGTGCCGGTTTTTTGCACGCGATTGGCGGAGGATGTTTTTTTTCCCGCTGCAGGGCAGGGAGCAATTGGTTTGGAAACCCGCAAAGGTGATACTCGTTCACTGGAGCTCGCTATGGCGATCGGGCATGCGGAAACGTGGACCAAGGTTACCGCTGAGCGAGAGTTTTTGCGTTTGCTCGACGGCGGCTGCCATACGCCGGTCGGGGTTTATTCCCATCTTTCAGGCGGTCAGATTCATCTTCATGCCCGCGTGTTTCCAGAAACCGGCGGGCAACCTAAAATCGGATCTGCTACAGACACCAATCCCATCAAAGCGGCACTCAAACTTTTTCAATCCCTCAAATGACATCCAAAGGAATCTGCTATCTAGTCGGCGCCGGCCCCGGCGACCTCGGTCTTGTAACCTTACGCGCGAAGGAGTGCATCGAAAACGCCGATGTTCTCGTTTATGATGCGCTGAGCAGTCCCGATTTATTGAGATGGACAAAGCCCGGCTGCGAAAAAATCTACGTTGGAAAACGGGCAAAAGACCATGCGGTGCCGCAGGATCAGATCAACCAGATCATCGTTGATTATACCAAAGCGGGTAAGATCGTCACTCGATTGAAGGGAGGAGATCCGATGATTTTCGCGCGCGGTGGAGAAGAAGCGGCGGAATTGGCGGATGCAGGTGTGGCGTTTGAAATCGTTCCCGGAATCAGCTCTTCCATCGCCGGTCCGGCCTACGCGGGCATTCCTGTGACGCACCGAGATCACAATACCCAGCTGACGATTTTTACGGGACACGAAGACCCTACCAAAGGCTATACATCGATTGATTACGCCCAGCTTGCCAAAGCTCCTGGCACGAAAGTTTTCCTTATGGGTGTCGCTCGATTGAGAGAAATCACCAGCTCTTTTATTGCTCATGGAGCTGCGGCGGATACTCCGATCGCACTTGTGCGTTGGGCTACCACAGGTTCGCAATGGACGATTGAAGGAACACTTGAAACCATTGCAGATATCGCTGAGAACGCTGGTTTTTCATCGCCTGCGGTGGCAGTGATCGGAAACGTTGTTAAGGAGCGCGCAAAGATCAATTGGTTTGAAAAGCGCCCGTTGTTTGGAAAGAAAATCGTCGTGACCCGCACCCGAGAGCAAGCCGGAGACCTCAGCAAACGCCTTCAAAATCTCGGTGCGGATGTGATCGAGCTACCTACGATCCGAATTGAACTTCCCGAAGACCGTGAAGGTTTTGCTGAGGGAGTCACTCATGCGCATGAATATGATTGGTTGATTTTTACCAGTCCGAACGGGGTTGAGAAATTCTTCGACGCGTTCTTTGCCACCTATGATGATGCGCGCAGTCTGGGAAATCCGAAGATTGCCGCCATCGGACCGGGAACCGCTGCGAAAATCCGCGAATACCGAATTGGGGTCGATTTGTTGCCAAAGAAATTCGTTGCAGAAGGTTTGTTGGAGGCGTTCAAGGAAATCAACATTGAGAACCAAACCGTGCTGTGGATCAAAGCCGCAGAATCCCGCGATGTGATCTATGACGGACTCATGAAACTCGGCGCGATTGTCGATGAATGCATCGCGTATCGCACCGTGCCGGAGTCCGATGACTACACAGGAGCCCAAGCCAAATTTATCGAAGAAGGTGCTGATATGGTGACGTTCACTTCGTCATCCACAGCTGAACATTTCTTTGCACTCGAATTGCCTTGGCCGGAAAAATGCGTTGCGGCAAGCATAGGCCCCGTGACTTCTGAGACACTTAAATCGTTAGATCACAAACCGGCCGTTGAAGCGGCAGAGCACGATATTCCCGGACTGGTGAAAGCGATTGAGAATTATTTTAAAAGGTAATTAGGGTTGAAAGCCATGCGACCTCGCCGGCCATTCTGAAATCTGCATTCCCATTTATTCGTCAGTATGGTCCACGACGACGCAATCTAGCCTTTTAAATATCATTTCTAATCTCACGCAGTGGATTCAGAACAAAAGGTCGTTCATAGATGCGCGGGTGCGGTAGCTGTAGCTCCGGATGATCGAGTGTGACATCGCCAAAAAGGAGGATATCGATATCGATCAGCCTTGGGGCATTGCGCAGGGGATGGGGCTCGCGACCGAGTTTTTTTTCAATCGCTTGGGTTTGTTGGAGTAGCTTCAAAGGATCGGTCCCTGAAAAATGAAAATCGACCGCGGTGTTGAGAAAGCGCGGTGAGTTGGGGGGGCAGTCCTGGGGTTCCGTGTCGTGAAGCGAAGCCATCAGAAATGGTTCGCCGACACTGGCGATTTGGCGAAGCTCCTCAATAGCGGCAGCGATGTTAGATTCGCGCTTGCCGAGGTTGGATCCGAGAGCGATGGCGACGCGTGGCATGTTTCAAAGTTAATGGGTTTTCACTCCTCAAGGTTATGGAGCTTTGCGATGCCGTAATTTGCCTGAACCCGGCGATTTGCAGCCTCTACTTCGACGCTGGGGACGACGAGAGGGCGGTTTGCTCCATAGAGTTCGATCGTATGAAATTCCCGAGGATTTTCCTGCTTATAGAGAAGTTCATTAGCTTGGCTCAGGCTCGTAACCGGAATGCCGTTAATTTTTTCCACGGCAAGACCAGTAAAATCATCCATTTGCGAGGTCACGGAATCGGGTTGGATCTGAGTGAGGATCACGATGTCCTTTTTTTCCGTGAATATTCCTTTTGAAACATAGTCGGTATAGAGCCTGCGCACGGTCACATCTGTAAATTTCGAGGCGGCGAAAAGGTTGGTATCCAGCGGTTGAAATACCAAGCCAGCAAAGACGACGTATCGGGGTTTTTCCTCGTAGCGGATGGCATACATTCGGGCGGCCGGAAGAGGTTTGAGTTTGATATCGAAATCCAGCGAGGCACCGTCTCGAATCACACGAGCAGCGACTTGGTCGCCGCTGAATTTACGCTCAACGATTTCGGCGAGATCGACCTTTTCCCCATCAATCATGACTTGTCCTGCGGAGTCGACTGTTTGTCCGTCAAGTGAGATGAGCACATCGCCGGATTTCAAAATGCCATCTGCGGAGCTGGTTGGTGTGACACGGGTAATGAGGACTCCCTTGTCATCATTAGCTAAGCCCAGAGCCTTCCGCATTGCAGGATTGTAAAGTGGGAAATCGCTGATGCCGAGTTCGGCGTATTGATCGTAACTTCCATCGGTGATGTCCTTCATGAAACGGTTAATGACAGGAGTTGGAATGATGTAGCCGGTGTTGTCCGCTTGGCGGAGGCCTTGAAAAGCAACACCGACAACTTTTCCGTTTTGGACCACTGGACCGCCGGAGTTACCGGGGTTGATGGCGGCATCGATTTGGACGATAAGATGGGAATCGGCACGACTGTGCGAGTAAGGTTGGAAGTCGATGCGTGAGACGATGCCTTTGGTGACGGACAGGCGTGATCCACCGACAGGATAGCCAATCACCGTGACTTCGGATTCGAGCTGGGGAGTATCTCCAAAAGAAAACACAGGAAATTCCTTGAAGTCCGAAAAGTCCTCAAGTGAGAGCAAAGCGAGATCACAATCATGAGCGATAAACTCGACTTTTGCAGGATATTTTTTTGAGCTGCCATGCACGGTGACAAGGATACGATTTTGATTCGATGCAACGTGTGCGTTGGTGAGAATCTGATTTTTACCAACAATGAATCCGGTGCCGATGCCGCCACCAAATTGACCGGAGTTCCAGGGAGTTTGGTAATCGGGATTGATCGTATCCACTGCGATCCGAACAACGGATCGGTAGATGGCCGAGTTATTCGCCGGCTGGTTTTGGGCTTCAAGAAGCTGGAGACTGATTGCCGTGAGAACGAGAACGGGAATGAGACGAATCATGTTGGGGAGTAAGTTAAAGAGTGAAAAGTGAGGAGGGAAGAGTGAAAAATGGATAAGGTGGCATTGCCGCGGGTACCGCATGAAATACTGAAGATTGTTATATTTCCATGGATAATCGATTCGCGCGACTACCTCGGCGATAGAACTCTGCCTATACCCAACAGGGTTTGAAATTTTGGTGGCGCCTCTTCCTTGTCGGCAATGAGGGTTTCGATTTCGGTGAAGCCGGATTTTTTGAGCATGGACGCGAGTTGGCTCTCGGAGAAGCCCAACCAGCGATCTGCGTAAAGTTCACGGGCTTCACTAAAAGTATGTTTAAGGAGGTCGAGAATGATGACTCGTCCGCCCGGCTTGAGGATACGGTGTGCGGCATCGATGGCGCGCTGGGGGTTTTCTGCGTGATGCAGAGCCTGACTAAGTATGGCGAGATCGATGCTGCCATTATCAATGGGCGGGCTCTCGATATCGCCGATACGGAATTCCAAGTTGTATAGGCCGTTCTTGTGCGCAAGGGACTGCGCGTATTCGACCATTTTCGGTGAGAGATCGACTGCGATGACCTTCTCCGCACGTTGAGCAAGCAACTGGGAAAGTGTGCCTTCGCCCGCTCCGAGATCGGCGACGTTACGGTAGTTGAGAGATTTGATCAATGCCTCGGCCAGTGCTTTCCATGAGCGGCCGGGGACGTAGTCCTTGCCAAAGCGCCCCGCCAGTTCATCGAAATACGCACGGGCGTAGTCTTTGCGTTTGGAAAGAATATGCTGGAGCGCTTGGTTGTCTGCGCTGGTCTCAGGGATTTCGGCGATTGCATGAGAGACGATCGCTGAGAGCTCGCTCGGTAGGCAGGAAGAGTAGACATTGTTTTTTCCAGCGCGCTCATCGGTTACCAGACCAGCTGCTTTCAGCTGCGAAAGCTGGGTTGAAATCCGGCTTTGGCCCATGCCTAGAATTTCCTGAAGCTCTGCAACCGAGATCGCATCTTGACCCAGCAGTGCGAGAATACGCAGCCGAGTGGTATCGGAAATGAGTTTCAGGCATTTGATGGTTGACGACATGACAAACATGATACATCAACGCATCACGATTTGACGATACGAAAATTAAAAAACAAATGAGCACCTATATTTTTTCCTCAGAATCAGTTGGCGAAGGTCATCCGGACAAAGTTTCTGACACGATCTCCGATGCTATTCTCGATGCCTGCCTGGCGATTGATCCGACCAGCCGCGTAGCCTGCGAAACCTTTGTAAAGAGCAACATCGTGGTGGTCGGCGGAGAGATCACTATTCCGAAACTTCAGGACAAGAAGAAGGGAACGACGAAGCCAATTGATGAAGTGATCAATATCGGTAAGGTGATCCGTGATGCTGTTCGTGGAATCGGTTACACGAATACCGACGATGTGTTTCATGCGGACACCCTTTTCATCAACAACTACCTCACCATTCAGAGCCCGGACATCGCGCAAGGTGTGGATGCGAAAGCAGCCGAAGGCAAGAAAACCAAAAAGCAAGGCGCGGGCGACCAGGGCATCATGTTCGGATATGCATGCGACGAAACTCCCGAGCTCATGCCAGCTCCTATCATGTTCGCGCATCGCCTCGGCCGCGAGCTGACAAAAATCCGCAAAGCCGGCAAACTCGCACCATGGCTTCGTCCTGATGCGAAAACCCAAGTTTCTGTCGAGTACGTGAACGGCAAACCGACCCGCATCGTCAACGTGGTGATTTCTACCCAGCACACCGCTGATGTGGCGCACAAAGACATCGAGAAATTCTGCATCGAGCAAGTGATCAAAAAAGTCCTGCCGAAAAACATGCTCACTTCAAAAACCGAGTTCCTGATCAACCCGACCGGCAAATTCGTCATCGGCGGTCCTCAGGGTGACAGCGGTCTGACCGGGCGTAAGATCATTGTTGATACCTACGGTGGCATGGGCCGCCACGGTGGCGGTGCTTTCTCCGGAAAAGATGCATCGAAAGTCGACCGCTCCGCAGCCTATATGGGTCGTTGGGTTGCGAAAAACGTGGTTGCAGCAGGACTGGCGAGCAAATGCGAAGTTCAGTTCGCTTACGCCATTGGTCACCCAGAGCCTTGCAGCGTGCACATCGATACTTTTGGCACAGGAACCGTTTCCGATGCGAAAATCCTCGGGGCCGTTCTCAAAGTGTTTTCCTTCAATCCTGCAGACATCGTCAAGCAGCTCAACCTGCTTCGCCCGATTTTCTCGAAGACCACCAACTACGGTCACTTTGGAAAAGATGATTCCGATATCACATGGGAGAAGACGGATAAAGTTTCCGCGCTCAAAAAGGCGATCGGCTGAGGCCGACAGACAGAAGATTGTTAGACAGAAGACAGAAGATAAGAGATGCATAATTTCGAAGAACTAGAAGTTTGGAAACGTTCATCGCGGTTAGCGGTGGATGTGTACAAATTAATAGACGCTATCCGCTTATATAGTCTGAGAGATCAGATGGCTCGCTCTTGCCTTTCGATTCCGTGTAATATTGCTGAAGGTGCGGATCGTGACAGTGATCGTGAGTTTCGAAGATTCTTAGCTATATCAAAAGGTTCTGCAGGTGAGTTTAGGACTCAACTATATATAGGCCTCAAAGCTGGAATCTTTTCTGAGGAAGTCGCAAGGCATTTGATCGATGAAGTGAGAGAAATATCATCAATGATCGAAGGTCTACGTAAGCGGTTACGTCCGAAAATGTTCAATTCTTTATTGAGCCTATCTTTCTAGTCTTATGTCTTCTGTCTCCAAGTCTTCTGTCTAAAGCCTTCTATTCATCATCCACTCTATAAAAACAAACAACACTTCTATAAAATAACATCATGAGCTTCACAGACTATAAAGTAAGAGACATCGGCCTTGCCGATTTTGGACGTAAGGAAATTGATATCGCCGAGCACGAGATGCCGGGCTTGATGGCGACACGTGAGAAGTATGGCAAAACTAAGCCGCTCCAGGGTGTTCGCATCATGGGTTCCTTGCACATGACCATTCAGACCGCGGTGTTGATCGAAACGCTTGCCGATCTCGGTGCTCAGGTGCGCTGGGTTTCATGCAATATTTTCTCTACCCAAGATCACGCGGCAGCAGCGATTGCAGCTCGTGAAATTCCTGTCTTCGCTTGGAAAGGCGAGACCTTGGAAGAATATTGGTGGTGCACCTGGCAGGCGCTCGTCAACAAAGACGGCCTTGGTCCGCAGCTTATCGTCGATGACGGTGGCGACGCGACCTTGCTCATCCACAAAGGCTACGAAATGGAAAACGGATCCAACTGGATCGACAGCCCGGGTGAGAGCGAAGAGGAGCAAGTCATCAAAGACCTCTTGAAAGACATCAAAGTTAAACAACCCGGTATTTTCCAAACCATCGTGAAAGATTGGAAGGGCGTTTCCGAGGAAACCACCACCGGTGTGCATCGCCTCTATCAGATGGCCAAGGCTGGTAAGCTTCTTGTCCCAGCGATCAACGTGAACGATTCCGTGACGAAGTCGAAATTCGATAACCTCTACGGCTGCCGCGAGTCGCTGTTAGACGGTATCAAGCGCGCGACCGATGTGATGATCTCTGGCAAAGTTGGCGTGGTCTGCGGTTACGGCGATGTCGGCAAAGGTTGTGCGCAAGCGCTCCGTGGTGCCGGCGCGCAAGTGGTTGTGACCGAGGTCGATCCGATCTGCGCATTGCAAGCCGCGATGGAAGGTTTCCGTGTTCTTACGATTGAAGACACGCTTGGCTGGGGAGATATCTATGTCACGACTACCGGTAACAAAGACATCATCACCCTCGATCATATGTCGAAAATGAAAGATCAGGCGATCGTTTGTAATATCGGTCACTTTGACAACGAGATCCAGATGGACAAGTTGAACAAAGCACCGGGTGTGACTCGTCTGAACATCAAGCCTCAAGTGGACAAATACACTTTCGCCACAGGCAACAGCATTTACATGCTTGCTGAAGGTCGCTTGGTGAACCTCGGTTGTGGAACCGGCCATCCATCTTTCGTGATGTCCAACAGCTTCACCAACCAGACGCTCGCTCAAATCGATCTCTGGGAAAACCGCGATACCTACAAAGCCGGTCAAGTGACCGTCCTTCCGAAACACCTTGACGAAGAGGTTGCCCGTCTTCACCTCGCAAAAATCGGAGCAAAGCTCACCAAGCTTACTAAAGACCAAGCGGATTACATCGGTATATCAGCGGAAGGTCCCTTCAAGGCGGATCATTACAGGTATTAAGATTCCGTTTTAGGAAATTTTAAAAGCCAGTCGGGTTTATCTCCGGCTGGCTTTTTTTGTTACGTTAAAGATGACTCACGCGCTATAACGCGTTGAGTCCACCGCCTTGTTAGCCTTTGTTTTCATATTCTTCGATGATATTCGCGAGTTTCACACCGAGATTCGATAAGATATATTCGATTTGGGTCGTCGCTGTTCCGTCCCACTTCGCTTCTGAGACATGAACTTTGATCTCAGCGAGGTTGATAGCGAAGAGAGCAGATCCTAGTGCGTCATCACCAAGCTTAAGTCCCTTTGTAAAAGCTTGGAGGTGCTCAATATCTGGCATGTGGGCATTCGAAATGGAATGCGCCAACAAATCGAAATCATCACGGGAGATCTGACCTTCAATATACTTTTTGAACACGTATCCGATTAACTCGGTCTTCGTAAAGTCGTCCTGCTTGTCGATAATCAGAAGCAGCTTTTCTCCCACTTCTCTTCTTGCCGGCCCATCCCCTAATCTTTTGAAGAGGAACTCTTCACGCTGATCGTTCGGGATGTCTTCCAATGAAACGAGAAATCTCCGGAGTTTTTTGATAAACAGCCTGTCACGAATCGTTAGAACCGCGCCGCCAACTTTCATTATCGTCCCGACTACTGGGATATCTTTCAGGACACCCTCATCCATCGTGGAGTCCAAAGCTATCTCAGCAAAATCACAAAACGTCTCTTTCGCCTCACTTTGAGGTATGAGCTCCATTACTTCTTCAGAGAGAGACATAGGTTTTCTTGGCTAACAGTATTTATTAGTAGAGTCCCACGTGTGTATATCAGGCGGGGTTAACTTCTAGATCCAATCGAAATTTCTCAATAACGACAAGGAATTTGCTAGGTTGCGTGGGTACTATCAGGAATTTTTAGAGAGGTTAATAGGGTTAACGCTCTCATTCTGATATCACTTGTTACCATGTTGAAATACTGAGGATGGCGACCTTGATTTGGCGGGGCAGGCAGAAGATCGCCGCTACTTACAGGCGCGGCGAGACGCCGCTAGCACGGTCTGCTGCGAGACGTAGCAGCTACTTTTCTTATGGCTCGTCTTTTTTGAAATCCTTGGTCAGGCTTCGGTCATCACACGACATTACGATTTTGAGCGCATTTAGAACATTGGGAATACCGGCGGATTTGGTTGAGGGCTTGAAGGAGCTGGGAATTATCACGCCGACGGAGGTGCAGGAAAAAACCATTCCCTTTTTGATCAAGAACGGGGGGGATTTTTGTGCCCAGGCACAGACCGGAACGGGAAAAACAGCGGCCTTCGGTTTGCCGTTGTTGACGAAAATCGATTCGAGAAAACCGACGATACAAGGCTTGGTGATTGCGCCGACCCGTGAACTCGCAAAACAGATAGGCAAGCAGCTTTTCCGTTATACGAAATATGCAAAGGAGAAGATTTTCATCGAAGTTCTCGCAGGTGGTGAGCCGATGGAACGTCAGATTTCGAATTTGAAACGACCGACCCATATCGTGGTGGCGACCCCGGGGAGGTTGATTGATCTGATCAAGAAGAAGGCGCTGACTTTGGCTGATGTGAAGCATCTCGTGCTCGATGAGGCGGATGAAATGTTGAGCATGGGTTTTAAGAAAGATCTCGTCACCATCTTCGGCCTGACGCGGGGACGCCGCAGCACTTGGCTGTTTTCCGCGACCTTTCCGGATTCCATTCATGGGCTTGTGAAAGGTGCCATGCCTGGAGCGCCTGAAACCATCAAAATTGATAAGGCGCACGTCGTGAACCAGAATATTGATCACCGGTTTGCCGTTTGTGGTAAAGATGAGAAAAATGAGTTTCTGGCGGAGTTTCTTCACAAGCGTGGCGATGAACGGGGCTTGATTTTCGTCCGCACCAAGGCAGGGGCGATTGCCCTGGGCAGACAACTGGAGAAGCTCGGTTTCCCCGTGGATGTTATTCAGGGAGACCTTTCCCAGCGCGAGCGCGACAAGGTCATGCGCGGCTTCAAAAACCAAAGAACTCGGATCTTGATCGCCACCGATGTTGCAGCTCGCGGAATCGACGTCGAAGGCTTGTCATTTGTGATTCATTATCAGCTTCCCGAACAATTGGAATATTACACCCACCGGAGCGGAAGAACCGCAAGGGCGGGGAAAAAAGGGACATCTATCGCCCTGATCGACCCTCGTGAACGGAAGAAAATCGGCAAATTTGAGGAAGATCTCGGTGTGACCTTCTCGGAAATAAACTGAGAAATTAAGCACGCGAGGCTTGCGGTAAAGAAAAGTCGTCTATAGTTCTGCGCTGCAGTTAACGTATTATTCATGAATCCTATTCTTTTGTTCTCCATCTGGTGCCTCGGTGGCCTTATTGTCGGTGTGGTGTTCGGCTCATTTTTTGAATGGACCTTGCATCGTTATGTGATGCATCGCCCGATTTGGAATTTCCGTTATGCCTTCCAAGCGCATGCGGTGGTTCACCATCAGGTTTTCAAGGCGGACAAGACGTATCATCTTATCGATGAGAAAGATAAAGTGACGATCCCGATGGCATGGTGGAATGGTCCGGCATTGATAGCGATCGGGGTAATACCCTTTGCGTTGATATCCTGGTTGATCGGTCAGTGGGGCTTTGCTCTTGGCGGATTTTTAGCATTTGCGATTTATTACGGCACCTACGAATACATTCATTGGTGTATGCATTTACCTAAGGCACGCCGCGTTGAGAAGCCGTTCTGGTTCCGTAAGCTTAACGGACATCATTTGTTGCATCACCGCTACATGCACAAAAATTTTAACGTGGTCTTGCCTCTGGCTGACTTTTTTCTCGGTACGCTGATACTCCGTGCCAAGACCCGTTTCATGCAAGCCACCGGTCCTTCTGTGCCGGATGTGCAACCCTTGTCTTGAGTGTGGTGTTTGGTTCATGGTTGTGTAATCTGCAACCATGAATGAAGCACTGGATCATTTCCCAAAAGTCGCGTTCTATGACACCAAGCCCTATGACAGGGTTTATTTCGATGTGGAAGCGGAGCGGCTCGGTCTTTATCTTGAGTATCACGATTTTCGCTTGTCCGCGGCGAATGCTGCATCCGCCAGAGGAGCTGTGGCGGTTTGTGTTTTTGTGAATGATCCGATTGACGGAGCTTGTTTGAAAAACCTGGCAGAGCAGGGGATCCGTTTGGTGGTGCTGCGGTGCGCGGGATTTAACAACATCGATCTCGCAGCGGCAAAGAGCTTGGGAATCCAAGTGGCAAGAGTACCTGCCTACTCACCTTATTCGGTGGCCGAGCATACGGTCGGTTTGTTACTGACGTTGAACCGAAAGATTCACCGCGCTTATAACCGTGTCCGCGAGTTGAATTTCTCTCTCAGTGGTTTGGTGGGCTTCGACTTGCATGGCAAGACCGTTGGAATTTTGGGGACGGGTAAAATTGGTAAAGTTGCCGCCTGCATATTCAGGGGATTCGGTTGCGAGGTTCTGGCTCACGATCTTTTTCCTGATGAGAACTGGGCTCAAAATCACGGGGTAAAATACGTCTCGCAGGCAGAGGTATTGTCGAAGTCGGATATCGTCAGTTTACATCTGCCGCTTACCCATGAGAGTTTTCATTTGGTTAACGCCGGTACGATTTCACAGATGAGGAAAGGCGCGTATCTGATCAATACAAGTCGCGGAAAATTGGTGGATAGCGCGGCAGTGATTGATGCCCTGAAGTCTCAACACCTCGGCGGAGTCGCTTTGGATGTTTATGAAGAGGAAGAGGGCGTGTTTTTTGAAGATCACTCGGGCACCGCGCTACAGGATGACATCTTATCACGCTTGCTGACTTTTCCGAATGTTCTCGTGACATCGCACCAAGCATTTCTTACAGAGGATGCATTGCAAGCGATCGCCTCGACCACGATCGACAGCGTCAGTCACTACGTGAAAGGGGAGCCAATCCCCAGCGTGCGACTGGTCGTTCAATGAGGTGTTGGAACCGTTCCCCGATTGCGGATTTTCAGGTTCAACATCTCCACGCTGAGTGAAAATGCCATCGCGAAATAGATGTAGCCTTTGGGAATTTCAAAATGGAAGCCCTCCGCAATCAATGCGGTTCCAATCAGAATCAGAAACGAGAGCGCCAGCATTTTTATAGAGGGATGCTTGGATACAAAGGTACTGATCGTTCCAGCTGCCGCCATCATCACACCGACTGAAATCACAACGGCCAGCATCATCACCGATAAATGATCTGCCATACCGGCAGCGGTGATCACGGAGTCGATAGAGAACACAATATCAATGATTGCGATTTGGGCGAGCACGGCAGCAAAGCTGGCGACTTTGGATTTTCTTTGCTCGTCCTCATGGCTTTCGAGCTTGTGATGGATTTCTTTGGTGGCTTTCCATATAAGAAAAAATCCACCGATGAGAAGAATCAGGCTCTTTCCGCTGATATCAAGCAGACCCTCATTACTGGCGGCATATGGTGACATGCTCCACAGGGCTGGATGAATGGGAAATGAGAACAATACCGCCTTGAGGCTCATAATCCAACTGATGGTTGCCAAGAGAAGGAGGCGAGTAATCATGGCAAGCCCAAGACCCATGATTCGTCCCTTGTCGCGTTGCTCGGGCGGCAATTTATCAGACAGGATGGAAATGAAGACGATGTTATCGATTCCAAGGATAATCTCCAAGAGGGTGAGTGTCAGCAGGGCTGCCCATGCATCGGGTTGAGTAAACCAAGAGAAGTCAAACATACGCGTTAGAAGTTATTCGGTCGATTTTTTGGAAATGATCTTTTCCAAAGCTTTCACACGTTCAACCAGTTTGGGTAAGCGCCTCACGTGCGCTTGCAACTTGGTATCCTCTTTCATGGGTAGTGCGGGCTTGCCGGAGTAAATGACCCCACCTGCCAAGTTCGTGGTTACGCCTGTGCGACTCGCAAGAATGGCTTTTTCGCCTACCGTCACATGACCGGCGATTCCGGACTGTGCCGCCACCGTGACATAATCCTCAATGCGGCAGCTGCCTGCGAGGCCAGATTGGGAAATAATAAGGCAATGCTTGCCAATGATCACATTGTGGCCGATCTGAACCAGATTATCGATCTTGGTGCCTTCGCCAACGATGGTTTTGCCGAAACGCGCGCGATCAATTGTGGTATTCGCACCGATCTCCACGTCATCGCCGATTTCAACGATGCCAACCTGATCAATTTTGACATGCTTGCCGCCGGAGAACTCGTAGCCGTAGCCATCCGAGCCGATGACCGCTCCCGAGTGAATGATGACGCGCGAACCGATGATGCAACGTTCATTGATCGTGACATTTCCACGGATCTGGCAGTTTTCACCGATGATCACGTTTTCATGAATCACGGAATTGGGACCAATCTCAGATCCGTCACCCAATGAAGCTCCGTCCATGATCACGGCACCGGCATGAATTTTGGTTTTTTCCGCATTGAAAATTACGGAAGGTGAAACACTGGCTGAAGGATGAATACCGGGTTTGAATTCGCGCAAGTGATTAGCAAAGTGCCTAACCACAGCGGCGAAAGCGAGCGATGGATTAGGGACGGCTATCAGAGCCGGGCCATCGGTCTTGAAATCGTAGCCAACAGGAACAATCACCGCACCTGCATTTGTGGTCAGGAAATGAGACAGATATCTTTCGTTGCCGAGGAAGCTGATATCTTCGGCGTTCGCGGAATCAAGGGCAGCTATTCCGCGAAAAACATCAGTCAGCTTGCCGCATATGATGTTTCCATCGATAAGCGTGGCGAGTTCTGAGAGACTTAGGCTGACGGCCAAAGCGAGGCGGGTTTAGGATTCGGCTTACTTATCGGAGGCTTTTGGCTTGTCCGCTGGCTTCTTGTCCGCTGGCGTTGCATCCGCCGGCTTTTTGTCCGCTGGGGCGTCTTTGTTCAAAACTTTGAGAAGGCTTGCGGTGATGTCAGTTGCGTCCTTGCTGTAAAGAAGCACAGGGACTTGTGACGTGCTCATGCCGGATTTATCGAAAACGAAATCGAAGTTATCGGCTTTCGATCTCTGTTCGACCAATTTGCGAATGTCCTCTAGGATGCTTTTCATGCGCTGAACCATGTTTTCGTTCAAAGCAGTTGTCCGGCGCTGAATGTATTCACGGCGTTCCTTGTCCAGTTGAATGCCTTCTTGTTGTTGAGCTTGGAAATCCTTGATGAGGCTTTGCTTCTTGGATTCGTTGACTGAAGGGTCTTCGATTTGTTTTTTGAAGTTTTCGAGATTCGTTTCGATCTCGCGGATCCGTTTGAGGCGATCTTCGTTGTCTTGGTTGATCTTTGCGCGTTCCACGTTGATCAGATCCTGGGCTTGATTGGTTTGGTAGTATTGTTTGAAAAGCTCCTGCATATCTACCGTGGCGACTTTAAGATTTTGGGCGCTTGCCACGGAAATGAGCGAGGTGGCAAATACGATGGCGAAAAAACGTTGAAATAAGTTCATATCAATAAAAGTTGCGGATGGTTGCATGCGCAGCTTGGGTGTAAATCGCCAGCCCGTCAACAGCATGAATGTGGATATTTTTTAAAAGTTGTAGCCTATTTAGAAACGGTTTTTTCGCTCACCTTGTGATACAACCACCTTATTTCGTGCTGATTTCTAGGATATCTGTCGCTGGATCGGATTCCGCAGGGATGATCCATCTGATATCCGCCCCGTCGGCTACGACTTGTATTTGCTCCTCGAACATGATTTTTGAGGAGCTGAGGGTTGACACCTTGAATTCAGTGAAGTCGTAGCCGGAGGATTTCATGACGAGACTTTCGACTCCATCGGGCATATCCGCATGAAAGTTAGCAGATTTTTTGAAATCATATGATTTGCGGTTGCCGAGTGCGATTGTAGCCTCGAATTTATCGCGTTTGATACGTTGTTCAAAACTTTTGGTTTCGGCATCGGTGCGCGTCGTATCTTTAATGTAGGGCCTGAGTCCCATTTTGATGGCGATGTTGAGAGGATTCGTGAGCTTGCCCTTGTCCGTGATTTTACCCGTGACAGCAAATCCCTCGCGAGAGGGGATGAAGGTGATTTCGAAGCCAGCATCACCTGTGACGGTGCCAGTGTAGGTGACTGGCTTGTCCGGATTCAATACAGGGGTCTGTTCGGTTTTGAGTGAGCCGGGATTGATCTTTTTGCTGATAAACTTGCCGTCTGATTTTGATTCGAGGATTTCGATTTTAAAAATGACGGGATTGTTATCATTGATGATTTCTCCGCGTTTGGTAAGTGGGTGAAATACCGCTTCGCCTTCTGTTGTGATGCCAAACTGGAATTTTCGCTGTTTGAGAACGAAAAAATAGTTTTGCCACGGTTTCTTATCGAGGGAAGGAAGTTGGGCGGTAGTTGCGGAGGTGCAAGCCAGAAGGATGGCGAGCACCAAGGGGGAGGACTTGGTGATCTTCATGACGCAAACAAAAAACCAAAGTTCTGGCGGTGACGAGTGAAATTTGCACGATGATGATTTTTTTTGTTAGACCAAGATGATGTAAAATTCCGCAACTTTCTATGTGTGAGAATGTTTATCCGTAGGTGATGAAAAAGCATGTGTTTACTTTGGTATGGGTCATGCTATCGGTCGGGTTTCTTGGACAGACCGTTGCGGCCAGCGCTCGTGAATCCATTCCGATGGATTTCAAGGTTGAAGGTATGAATCGACAGGCCTTGGTGTTTCCTGTGAATCATGGTAAATCCGCGAGGGTTGATTCAGCGCCCCTCGTATTTTGTTTTCACGGTCATGGCGGCAGTGCCCGTCAAGCGTCGCTTTCATTTCGAATCCATGAGCAATGGCCTGAGGCTATTGTGGTTTACCCACAAGGATTGCCAACACCCGGACAACTGACCGATGCAGGAGGCAAGCGCACCGGTTGGCAGTCAAACCTTGGAGATCAGGGCGACAGGGATTTTCGCTTTTTTGATGTGATGCTGAGGGAATTATCAATTGCCCTTCAAATTGATTCGAAGCGGGTTTATGTGATGGGGCACTCGAACGGCGGTGGCTTCACTTATCTTTTATGGGCGTATCGCGGCGATAGGATCGCGGCCGTGGCTCCATGCGCGGCTCTATCGATGCGAGTGGCAAGAGATCTCAAGCCGAAACCTTGTTTGCATATCGCCGGCAAGGAAGATTCACTTGTCAAATTTTCCTGGCAAGAGCGAATGATGAGTTCGGTAAAGCGAACGAATCAATGCCAGAATATTGGTGAGGCATGGGCCAAAGATTGTCTTTTATATAAACCTGTGGACGAAAAAGTTGGAGCACCGATGGTTCAATTCATTCATGGGGGAGCACATCGATATCCGGATGAGGCAACCCCGTTAATTGTGAGGTTTTTTAAAGGGATTCAAGCGCACTGAAAATGATACTGATCTGTGAGAGAATGACTTCATGGGTTTTTGTTTGCTTAAAGAACGAGAGAGGTTATCGATCTTGATATTGATGAAAGCCGCCGAATTAGCACGATCCGCCATTCATGACACTGAGCCGCCTGCCGGATTGGGTGCGGTCGGTGAATGTTTATGGTATGCTCGGGCTGGAAAATGGGATAAGGCACATGACCTTTGTCAGAATTTGCCTGGGAGAGCGGGTTCGTGGATTCATGCGTGGTTGCATCGAGAAGAGGGAGATTTGGGGAATGCGGGTTATTGGTATTCGCGCGCCGGCAAACCAATGCCCAGCAAGAGCATGAATATGGAAGATGAATGGATGGCGATGACTCATGAGTTGTTAGGTTAGTTTTTATATGGATTTTTTAGAACGCACGGATATCTGGATTTCACCCTACCGTCTGAGGGCGCGGAGTTTTTTGAATTCGATTTCATCACGGCGTGAATTCGAAGGGGTCTTGATACGAGTGGGAGAGGGTTACGGCTGCATTCATCCATGGCCGGAGCTGGGTGATCCTTCATTGGAAAAATGTTTGGAAGATTTGAAAGGGCGACGGGTCTGGCCGATTGTGAAGCGTGCCCTGCGCTGTGCGGAATTTGACAATGCCGCCCGACTGGCAGGAGAGTCTTTGTTTGATGAAATGGAAATTCCCCGCAGTCATGCGACATGCGTTGGCGCGAATGACAAAGAACTGGCAAGCGCAGTGGAGGCGGGATTTGATACAGTCAAGATCAAGGCGGGTCCCAATATTTCTGTTGAAGCACGGTTTCTTGAAGAGATGTCAGCCGAATACCCGGTGTTGAAATGGAGAATCGATTTCAATGAGTTGCCCGACCCCGATGCCGCGGATCGATTTCTTGGAAGTCTTTCTGATCCAGTGAAGCGAAAAATTGATTTCGTTGAGGATATTTGTCCGTTTTCGGATGCCCAATGGTCAGCGCTTTGGAAGAAACACCGCGTTCCTTTAGCCGTCGATCGTGAGGCGGGACCTCTTTGCAGGGCGGCTCAATACATGGTGATCAAGCCTGCTGTGGACGAACCATTTTTGCTGGCTGAAGCGGCTGCGATGCATTCCCAGCGTGTGGTGATTACGAGTTATATGGATCATCCATTAGGACAGGCTTTTGCAGCATGGGAAGCGGCAAGGACAGAACTGATTTTTCCCGGGTTGATCGGGACTTGTGGGCTACAAACGCATCATCTGTTTGAAAAAGATGCTTTTGTTGAAAAGTTGGGTGAATGGAAACCGGTTTTTGAAACGCCAGGTGGTACGGGATTGGGTTTTGATGATGAACTTGCGGCACTGACGTGGGCGAGTTTATGATTCCGGAGTCGCGGAGATTTTTTATCATGGATCGCAGCCTATATATTTCACGATCATTTTGGAATGATCCTGCGGATCTTGTGTTGAGCAACGGGCTTAATCCCATTACCGATTTTGTCGGTAATCGAGGCTCTGTGATCTTTAAGACTTCCGGTAGTATGGGAGCCCCGAAATGGGTCGTTCATGAAAAGCGTGCGTTGCTTGTCTCCGCAGAGGCAGTCAACGCTTGGCTTGGAGTGAACCAGCATTCCAAGTGGGGACTGGTTTTACCCATTGAGCATGTGGGTGGATTCTCGATTTTGGCGAGGGTGTTTCAGGCAGACTGTGGTTTGGCTGAATTTGGCAGGAAATGGGATGCCGGTGAATTTCATCGGTGGCTTGGAGCTGAGAATGTCACCCACGTTTCTTTGGTTCCGACCCAGGTGCATGATTTGGTCAAGGCTGCGTTAACCGCACCCTCGCATCTTCGTGCGGTGGTGGTGGGTGGGGGGCGTTTGAATGATGCTTTGGGTCAAGCCGCGCGTGATCTGGGTTGGCCAGTATTGGCGAGTTATGGGATGACAGAGGCAGGATCTCAGATCGCCACGCAAGTGTTGGATGATCTGGAGCTACCTTTTAGTGAAGGCGGTCTGAAGATTCTGCCGATCTGGCAGGTGGAGTGTGATACGGACCAAAGACTCTCGATATCGGGTGAGGCTTTGTTCCGAGGTTACCTGTTCCAAGAAGGAAACAGCGCGCGCTTTGAACCTCTATCAAATAAGGTGTTACTGACTCAAGACCGAGGGATAATTTCTGAAAATCATCTCAAGCTGCTCGGAAGAATTGATAACCTCGTGAAAGTATTGGGAGTGTTAGTTGATATTGAAGCGGTTGAGAGAAGATTTATTGAAATCTCGGCAGGGCGGGTGAATGCTGAAAAATTCGCAGTGATCGCATTGGCTGACCTACGAAAAGAGCATGTGTTGGTTGCCGTTTTCGAAGGTAAAGTTTCTATTTCATGCTTTGAAGAATATCAACGCACAGCACCTAAATTGGAACGGTTTTCTGACGTTTTGGAGGTAGAAGTGTTTCCCCGTAGCTCACTTGGAAAGATTCGGCGCGGGGATTTAAGTGAGATTTGTGGGATGATGAGACAGTGAGATATGAAAGCCAGAGATTTGCTGTCCCTGAATCTCATTTCGTATGGCCCTTTTCTCTCTTGGTCGAAAGAACCGCTTTGATCATTTCTTTGACCTCATCGTCGGTGTTCAAGATGTGTGCTGGCATCGCTTGTTCACCCCAAGTTCCGACACTGCCACCTCTGACTTTCACGAAGAGCTTATCGACTGCCAGCGGATCTTCTCCATACTTCTCGGTAATGTCCGCGAAAGAAGGGCCAACAAGTTTGCTCTGAGCGGCATGACATGAAAGGCAGGTGGTAGCTTGCATCAGTTTGATCCCGTTCATTTTCTTATTCATCCCGGCAATACGCGGGTCATTTTTTGGATCGGGCTCAAGCACTTGATTAAAAGAGGTGTTGTAGGAAACTTTGAGGAGGCGACCATCTTTCACATCATACCATCCGTTACCGTATTCCAGGATATACATGACACCCTTGTTGAAAAACATATCGATCGGCTTACGGAATCTGGCGTTCAGGGTGAAGTCCTCCACACCGACATTGTTTTCCTGATCATCCATGCGAACTACTTTGAACCAAGAGCGGTTCCAGTCGGCGAAGAAGAGGCAGTTGTCATAGTATTCGGGAAACGCATTCTCGGCATCGCTTTTGTGATACACGCCGCCGATGATCGAGCAGCTGCGTTCATAGAAGTGGAAAGGATTGCGCGGAACGGGGAGGTCTTTGATCCCTGTATTGTTTTTGGAATTATTTTTGAGGTTTTGAGGATCGAAGGGAGTTCCTGCGAGGTCGTTGAACACTTTGGTATCGGTAATCACATACGGCCAGCCGTAGTAACCTGAGGACTTTGCTTGGTTGATTTCCTCACCGGTTGGTTTTTTGTCAGGTGCGACCTCACTCCAATAAAGCGTACCGGTTTTTTGGTTTACCGTGATGCGATAGGGATTTCGCAAACCCATGGTGTAGATTTCAGGACGAGTGTTAGGAGTGCCGGGTTTGAACAAGTTCCCTTCAGGAGTCGTGTAGGTGCCATCGGGGTTAACTTTGATTCTCAGAACTTTTCCGCGCAGGTCGTTGCTGTTGGATGCTGATCTTTGTGCGTCACGTTCCTTTTGATCTTCCTCAATCGGAGTGGCTGGCTTGGAGAACGGATTGGTGTTGTCACCGGTGGAAAGGTAAAGCAAGCCATCGGGACCAAAGGCAAGTGAACCGGCCTCATGGCATGTGGAGTCTTCACGATCCGAGGGCACTTCAAGGAGGATTTTCTCAGAAGTAGGATCGAGTTGGTTATCCTTGAAGGTAAAACGGGAAAGTCGATGTGAGCTCACCTCAGGAAGTGAGTAATAGCAGTAGATCCAATGGTTTTTCTCGAAGTTGGGATCGGCGGTGAGACCAATAAATCCGCACTCACGAGCGGTGTTGCCCGTCTTCATCGCGACTTTTAAAAAACCACCCTCGGTGAGTTGGTTGGAGCCGGGTGTCCAGACCCGGAGTTTTCCGGTCCGTTCACAGATCAGAATGCGGCCATCCGGCAACATGACCATTTCTTGTGGATCGACAAAGCCCTCGGTCAATACTTCGACTTTAAAGTGAGCGGGATTGGGTTTTTCAGCTGCATGGAGGCAAACGGAAAAGAGCAAGGTTAGCAGCGTGAGTTGTTTCATGGACTTTATGTGGAATACGTTGAATCGGCTGAGCGTGGATTTTTTCGTGTATGTGAGACTCATGGCACAAGCTCAAACTTGCGGCTCCCTGATTTTCATTGAAAGGTTTTGTTTACCGAACGGCTTAATCTTGAATAAGATAGCTTCAACATGAAATGGAAAAATCATCTTTTGGCGTTTTGGGGTGTATGTCTGATGGCGTCGCGGGTGCTTGGGGCCGATCCGATGGAGCCCATCGACACCTCGAAGTATGAGGGCAAAGTCAAAGTGGCCTGTGTAGGCGATAGCATTACTCAGGGCGCGGGAACGAAGGGGAATCCTTACCCGAAACAACTTCAGGAGATGTTGGGTGATAAGTGGGAGGTTGGAAATTTCGGCGTCAGCGGCCGAACCTTAATGGATAAGGGTGATCATCCGTATTCGAAGGAAAAAAAATATCAGGCTGCTCTCGCGATGAAGCCTAACTTGGTGATCATCATGCTGGGCACCAATGATACCAAGGCCCATAACTGGAAATTCAAAGACGAGTTTGAGGCAGATTACAAAAAACTGATCAAATCATTCCAAGATCTCGAATCCAAACCGCGTATCTATATTTGCCGCGCTTGCCCAGTGATTGGCCAAGGTGCTTTTGGAATCACCGAAGCTGGTATTCAAGAACAGATTCCCACCGTCGATAAAATTGCCAAAGAGCTGGGTCTTGGAGTGATCGACATGCATGCGGCATTGAAAAATACCCCGGAGCTCATCCCGGACAAAGTTCACCCGAATGCCGCAGGCGCCAGAAAGATGGCGGAGGCTGCGGTTGCAGTGTTGACGGGAAATAAAGCGGGGTAGTTTGCTGAATATTAGACAGCACTAATCCCTGTTTTCGGTGTTGATCCACAGTTCCCATATGCTTTCAGGATATATGGGCCTTGGCTAAACGGATAAAAAATTGCCGCCACGAAAAACTTCCTCATTTCTGGGTTGTCCAATCGGGATGAAATTCTGAACATTCCGTCATGTCAAAATATGCAGGTGAAGAGGTTTTGGTTGTAACACGACCGTTGTTGGAGGAATTGGCGAAATTCCAGGGAATCATCACGGGAGGTGTGGATGAGGTGGTTTCGGTTCTATTGAGTGAAGACAACCATTTTTTCATGGATCGCGGTGCGGCCGAGGAAGATCCAAGTCACAAGCAGTTGATTCCGTATTGCATTTTCAAATGTGGCGATCGGTTGCTGCACTACACTCGAGGCAAGGCGGGTGGGGAAAACCGGCTTCATGCAAAGATTTCTGTCGGTGTCGGTGGTCATATCAATCCCGTGGATATGGGTGAGGGGCGCAAGGGCGCAGCGGCGTATTACGCGGCGGTTCAACGTGAAATCGATGAGGAGCTCGATATCAATGGCGATTATGAAATGCGTGTCATTGGCTTGCTGAATGACGATTCCAATTCAGTGGGCCAAGTGCACCTCGGGGTGGTGCATTTGGTAGAGTTGGAGAGCGATGAGGTTTCTTCTCGGGAAGATGCGCTAACCGATCTCTCGTGGGCTACCATTTCCGAGCTGAAAGGCGGATTATTTGAAAGATTAGAAACCTGGAGTCAGCTCTGTGTGGAGCATTTAGCGAAGGGTTAAGAAGTTTCGAGATTTACCAATCGCCCAGTCTAATAAAGGATCATGCCATGAGTCAGTTTAATGCATTTGAGAAAAAGATGAGAGTCGCCGGAATGGGCGATGCTCCCGTCGCGGTTTTCAAAAGGAACTACGAGGCTTTATTACGGGATGAGACTGGAATGATTCCTGAGCAAACGATTGAGCCGGTCGCAGACCTGCCCAAGTCCGAGGATCTCAAGACGGAAAAACCGCCCGAAAATCTCGGTGAGGTGGTTGTCATCAAGCTCAATGGCGGACTCGGAACTGGAATGGGATTGCAAGGGCCGAAGAGTCTGCTTGATGTGCGGGACGGGACAAATTTCATCGATCTCATGGTGCGCCAGATTCTGTCGCTGCGCCATAAGAGTGGCCGGAATGTCAGACTGATTCTGATGAACAGCTTCAGCACCAGTCAGGATACGCTGGAACATCTCAAACGCTACGAAGATCAGGATCTTGCTTCTGCTGATGAAGTCGAGATGTTGCAAAACATGATTCCGAAAATCGATGCGAATACTCTGGCTCCGGTTTCGTGGCCGAATGATCCCGAACAAGAGTGGTGCCCACCGGGACATGGCGATGTTTATCCGGCATTGGTTGGTAGCGGTTGGTTGGACCGCTTGCTTGCCGAGGGAGTTAAATATGCCTTCGTTTCAAACTCCGATAACCTCGGAGCTGTTTTGGATCCGGTCCTGCTGGATTTTTTCGCGGACTCCGGTGCGCCGTTTTTGATGGAGGTGACTCGCCGCACTGCGGCCGACAAAAAGGGAGGTCACTTGGCGAAACGTGCGAGTGATGGCAGGTTGTTGCTGCGTGAGGTCGCCCAGTGTCCCGATGACGACTTGGACGAGTTTCAGAACATCGATAAACATAGATATTTCAACACCAACAACCTATGGCTGAATCTTGAAAAGCTCAAAGCACAACTGAAAGCAGATTCAGGGGTTTTGCCTCTTCCGATGATCAAGAATAAAAAGACGGTCGATCCGCGAGATCCGCAATCCACGCCGGTATACCAATTGGAAATCGCGATGGGATCCGCCATCGAGTGTTTCCAAGGAGCACTGGCGATAGAAGTTCCCCGGAGCCGCTTTGCGCCTGTAAAGACCACGGCGGATTTGTTGGCTCTGCGTTCGGATGCTTATGAAGTCCTCTCGGATGGACAAGTCAGGCTCCGTGAGGAACGTCATGGCGTGCCGCCTGACATTTCTCTTTCAGGGGAATACAAGCTTGTCGACTCACTCGATGAGTTGGGTGTACCGAGCCTGCTCGATTGCAAATCACTCAAGATTTCCGGCTTAATTCGCTTTGAGCCCGGAGTGGTCGTTGTGGGCGATGTTATCTTTCAAAATACAAGTGCCGGGCGTAAAGTTGTCACGGCTGGAACCTACAAAAACGGAAGTTATTAATTTATGTGGAAAGGACGTTTTACTCAGGACACCTCAACTTTGGTTGAAAAATTCGGTGAATCGATCTCTTACGATTGGCGGTTGTTTCCGCACGATATTGCAGGATCGATCGCCCATGCCCGCGCCCAGTTCAAGGCTGGATTGCTGAATCAGGAGGAGTTTGATTCGATTGAAAAAGGTCTTCGTGGAATTGAAGCGGATATCATTGCCGGGAACTTCGAGTTTCGGACATCGCTTGAGGATATCCACATGAATATCGAATCCGAACTGACCAAGAGAATCGGAACAACCGGCGGAAAACTTCACACCGCGAGATCACGCAACGACCAAGTAGCCACGGATACCCGGTTGTATTGCCGTACTCAGATTGATGAAATCGCTTCCGCAGTTTCGAATCTTCAAAGAGTTTTGGTTGAACAAGCCGGCAGGTATGCGGAAACACTCATGCCGGGCTATACGCATCTTCAACGTGGGCAACCCGTGACAGTAGGGCATCATCTTTTGGCCTATGTTGAGATGTTGGAGCGCGATAAAGCAAGACTCACTGACTGCAGAAGAAGATTGAATATTTCACCACTCGGTTCCGGTGCATTGGCCGGATCTACCATTAACTTGGATAGGGAAGCGATCGCCGCTGAATTGGGCTTTGACGGAGTGACCCACAACTCGATGGATGCGATCGCTGCAAGAGATCATATCGCGGAATTATTGTTCACGATTTCCATGTGCGGTGTTCATCTCTCGCGCCTGAGTGAGGATTTGATTCTCTGGTGTACAAGTGAGTTCGGTTTTGTTCAGCTTTCCGATGCTCATACTACTGGCTCATCGCTCATGCCTCAGAAGAAAAATCCGGATGTCTGTGAAATTACGCGTGGTAAAACCGGCAGATTGGTTGGCAACCTGATGAACCTACTTGTTGCCATGAAGGGTCTGCCGATTACTTACAATCGCGATCTTCAGGAGGACAAGCCACCGTTGTTCGACTCGGTGGACACGATCCTGCTTGTCCTCGCGGTAAATGCGGAAATGATCGCCGCAATGGAGATGTCTGAGCAAAAATGTCTGGCTGCTGCCAGTGACCCCATGCTGCTCGCAACCGATCTTGCCGATGCTTTGGTAAAATCCGGAGTCCCATTCCGTTCCGCCCATGAGTTGGTTGGAAAAGCTGTCGCTGAATCCATTCAACGTAAAGTGCCACTTGATCAGTTGGATCTTGGTAAAATTGATCCTGCATTCACTGATGAGATGAAATCGGTTTTCTCATTGGAAGTTGCCTTGAAAGCACGTACCAACATTGGCGCACCTTCCTTCGAGAATGTGAAGCGCGAGGTTGAAAGGTGGCGTTCGTGCCTTTGACTTATTCATCACTTGATCATGAGTTTTGGATCATCCTTGCTGTGATGATCGGTGCGTGTATTGGATCTTTTCTCAACGTGGTGATCTACCGAATTCCGCTTGGGATGTCCGTAAAAAATCCGAAAAGGTCATTTTGTCCGATTTGTAAAAATCAGCTCTCCGTATGGCAGAATTTGCCGATTCTCAGTTGGTTGTTTTTACGAGGAAAGTGCGGGCATTGTTCGGCGCCTATTCCATCTCGTTATATCGCGGTGGAGATTCTCACGGCAGGGCTGTTCGGTTTGGTTTGGTTTGTGTATCCGCCTCAGGCTGTTGTTTTTCTATGGGTGTTGATGGGGCTATTAGTCTCGATCACTTTCATTGACGCTGAATACCTCATCATTCCGACGAATCTAACATGGGCGGGTTCTGTGATCGGTTTGATTGCTTGTTCGGTTTATCCGCCGCTCTCCGCCATGGCAGGGTATCAGTTTACTTGGAAAGAAGGTCTGTTTTCAGGTGGCACGGGTTGGGTGGTTGGTTTTGTCGGGTTGTGGCTTGTGGTAGAGCTCGGAAAAAAAGCCTTTGGTAAACGGGCACTGAATTTTGATTCCGAAGTTGAATGGAGCTTGAAAGAACCCGAAGCCGATCATGAACCGATGAGTTTTGTGATCGATGGAGAGGCGATCATGTGGTGGGATATCTTTGCCAGAAAGACGGATCGGTTGGTGGTTGATGCCTCGAGCGTGGTGGTCGATGATGAAGAAACCGGAGCGGGTCAGTTGATCATCCGTGAGATGGAAATTGAGCTGGCCAATGGACGGCATATCCCGTTGAAAAAAATGGTTTCACTACGTGGCCGTGCGAAATCGGTTGTGATACCTCGTGAAGCGATGGGCATGGGCGATGTGCATCTGCTCGCGATGATCGGCGCGTTTTTTGGATGGAGTGGTGTGTTTTTCTCCCTTTTCAGCGCATCGCTTTTCGCCATCGTTGCCGCACTGATCGGAAGGATCGGTTTTGGAAAGCAATTACCCTTTGGTCCGTTTATCGCGATGGGCGCTGTTGCGTGGATGTTTGGCGGCTGGCAACTCTGGAGAATGTATCTCGATTTTTTGGGATTCTGAACTCAGAGTCGATAGCAAATCGCAGCGTTATCTGCGTGAAGTGCTGAGCGTTCGCTTTCAGAAAAGCCCTGGGTGAGTGAGCGGTAGGTTTCCGCCCATTCCGCATATTTCGTCCGAAGCAAGCAGACCGGCCAATCTGTGCCGAACATGACGTTTCCTGAGCCGAAGATTTCCAAGGTCTCGTTGAAGTAGGCGGCAACCGTTTCCATATCACCTTCTCCCTCCGGAAACTCGGTGAGAAGACCAGAAAATTTTACACCAATGACATTGTCGCGTTTGGCGAGTTCTTTCATTCCATCTCGCCAGGCGGATTCGATACGGCCATTGCGGGCTGCGGGCTTGGCGATGTGGTTAATGATGAAAGCGAGCTCCGGCTGGCGATCGATGAGTTCGATAGCGACTGGAAGCTGGCGTTCAAAAATTAGCAGATCGTAGGAAAGTCCGTAGGCGGGAAGTATCGACAGACCCCGGTGAAAATCATCGCGAAGAAAATACTCATCGGGTTCTTCTTGAAGGACGTGTCGAACGGCTTTGAATTTGGGAAATGCAGAGAGGCGTTCAAGATCCGCGGCAACGTTTTTATCGATCAGCGGAACCCAGCCGACGACTGCTTTGATGCGATCCGTTTGATCCGCGATTGAGAGTAAGAAATCCGACTCGTCAATCACTTGCCGTGCCTGCACTACAACGGTTCCGGTGACTCCGGCTTGAGAAGTCACTGTTTCTAACTCCGGTGCAAGTTGGTTTTTAGCGAGAGGTGAACCCTCGGGGATCCATGGATATTCCTCCTTGGAGTAGTGCCAGAGATGGTGATGTGAATCGATCATGCTCACGGATCCATAGGTATTGAAGCGGCGATGGGCGAGTTAGAAAAATGAAAAATTTCTTTTAGAGCGGATCCTTAACCTTAGCCATATGATCTTTTGGGATCAATCCCCCCGATGAGAAAACTCTATGAAACACGCAAAAAGAATGAACGACTTCGTGAGAGAGTTTCAGCGATATTTGATATTCTAAGCTTTTATCGACTGCCTTAGGCAAGACGCTGTATCCGAAAAGCCGTCGCTAAAAACGACAGCATATTGCGGAAGAAAATCTTCCATAAACAACAATATTTTCGTAAATGATAGTATCATTGATTCAATCGTAAGGCATGGTCATCCGGATTTTTAAATCTTTTGCTCTCACAATCACGGGATTTACCCGTCATCGCGCGTGGCAAAACTCCGGCTTCGCACTGGTGGTAACCCTCAGCTTGCTTGTCTTGTTGATGGTCATCGCCATTGGTTTGCTGAGTCTATCCGCCATCACTCTTCGAGGTAGTAAAACCGACACGGCACAGGCCGCAGCTCGCTCCAACGCCCGCATGGCCCTTATTTTAGCTATCGGTGAGTTGCAGAAACATGCTGGCCCTGACACACGGGTCACTGCGATTGCCTCCATTCTCGATGGAGACGGTGCGAGTCGCTCCGATGAGCTGGCGGTCACCGGGGTCTGGAAAAGCTGGGAAGGTAGCGACCACGAAATCAGCGGCATCGCCGCAGCTCGCCCGATTGCCCCGGATTATTTGTCCAAAAGGCAATCGGCGTCTTCTTCAAGCGGCCGCTTTTTGTCCTGGTTGGTCTCCATGCCTCAACAAAACGACCAGAGTGATCTCATCAGTGATGCAGCCGGCTGGATGGTTTCTGATGCCCTGCAGAACATCGTTCGAAATACTCCTTCAACCGGATTCGTGCCCCTTGTTTCTGTGGGTAGCCTGGCGGCCGGCGATCCGCGAGAGATTTATGTAAAGCCTGTGGAGCTAGACAATGGCGCCGGCCAAAAGGGTTCCTACGCTTGGTGGGTGTCGGGAGAAAATCAAAAGGCGCGCCTGCCTGTGCCGCATAAGCCAGCAGATGATAACAATGTGGCGGGTTGGTCGATGCTACCGAAATCTCATGCCGTGGCAGATCCATCGGCTTTGGATTTGGATGTGTTGCTCGCTGCCGATGGTTCTACCAAGGCGGCTAAGAGCATATCCCTGAACACGAGTTCCTTACTTGTGGCACGTGGCTCGAATTTGCCAGACCCCGCTAAGCAGTTCCACGACATGAGTGTTTGGTCGGTCGGCTTGCTCACCAACACGGCCACCGGCGGCTGGCGCAAGGACCTCTCGCTCTTCACTGAGAACTGGAATATTCTGCCAGCCAGTGGAGTGGAGGTGTTTCGAATCACGCCAGACGCGACGGCGGCGGCGACAGCGAAGATGACACGGCCGACCGTAGCAGATTGTAGTGTTGCCAATGTTGCGAACCCAAGCTCCATATTTTATACCCAGAAATCCGTATTTTATCCCTGGTCCACCTATCGCCTTCAAAATCCTTCCCCTACTCTTGCGAATGCGAGAACCTCTAACATGGGCGCTCATCATGGAGCGGTGGCTTCTTGGCACAATCTCATGGACTATGCCACGTTATACAAAAAACTGACATTGCAAAACGGAAAGCCCACGATGAACTCGATCCTCGATGGTTCCTACACACGCTATAAACCTATTGCTGTGATGCCTTTTGAGCATAACGTCTTCGATTATCTGCACAAGGTGCGCGTCATACCAGCGCTCGGGCGTTTGCATGTGGTGTATTCCTATCGTTCAATCCCATCACCTACTGCTCCTGGTAAATATAAAGTGCAGCTCGGGGTGACACCGCTTGGCACGATATGGAATCCCTACAACGTAAATCTCACTCTCTTTCAGCATTCGCACCTTTTCGACAGATCCTTGCCGCCTGCGTTTCGGTTTCGAATCGGGAGTCATTATTCTGACACATCTTGGTCATTCGTTCCCGGTAATAATGACAATTATAACACTTCACGCCCGGGTGAGACATGGACCAAGCTTAACTACAATACCGTCTGGGTCAGAGGGCCCAATGGCATAACGTTGACCCCTGGAGAAACCAAGTTAGGCAATATCAATAATCTAGGTTATGACCCTGCATCGTTATCTGCATATACCAGATACAGCAATATAAGCATTAATGGCGTCAGTGATTTCGATGCTTCGGATCAAATCAGCCTGACCACTCGGTTCGATTCGTTTGGCGGAGGAGCCAATAAAGTTGGAGCCTTCTTTGAGATGAGAGATGACAGGCCTCCTACGCAATCCCTCGCAAATATCCTTCGTTATGGCATAGGACATACATTTTATTCGGCGGCGGCAGCCAATCAGTTCTGGCCACGCATGAATGAGATTGACCTGCCTAGCCATCCGGTGAGTGCAATGACTGGTAATGGTGTACCATTTCTCTCCCTTATGTTCGGACCGCGCTTGTCGTCGGGCAGCAGCTTGCCAACCAAGGGTGTTCAACAGAATAATCCATTGGGAACGGTCAACTTCTGCGGACAAGGCTTTGAAATGGGTACAGATAGTGTTCAGGATCTTCGCGGACAGATAATGACTCAAGGAGCTCGGGGTGCCGCTAATCCTGTGAATGCAGCTATGGACTTCAATTTCATAACCCACAGCAGTTGGCTTATGGACAACCTTCCCAACTGCTCACAGGACGGCAGAAACAACGGCTACTTGATCAGTGGCACGCAATCCGGTGATGGGCTGAAGCGGGTTGTAGTGGCCGAGCTGCCGCTGCGCCCACTCGGTTCGCTCGCTGAGCTACAACACTGGGATATGCGCAAAGACAATCCAGCGCCACCTCGCCAGTTTAATATCATCGCCAACAGCGATGCTCAGCCATTGTTTTCTCCGAATGCTGTGATACGCAATGGGACGGGTATTCCTGACGCAGCTCCAAATCCCAGCATCGACCTTCAGCACGACGACTCCTACTGCGCCAATCACCTCTTGTTCGACGATTGGTTTTTCTCTACGATCGCCCCGCAGCCCATGACATTCGGGCCAGCAGGTAAGACTTTGCAGGAGACTTTTACTGCCTGGGTGAGTGAAGGAAAACCGCTTGATAACCGTGCTTATCGCCCAATTTTGGATGATAGCGGCATCAGTCCATCCCAGGCAATGGAACTTTTTAATTCGAAGGTCAATACTGCGGATGCCTACCTTACGATTGCCTCACGTTTGGAAGTGGAGGGTATGTTCAATGTGAACTCCACATCAGTGAAAGCTTGGCGTGCGCTGCTAGGACACGCTCGAAATCAACGTATGCCATACTACGACAATAATGGAAACGTGGTTTTGTCTGATCCTACCGACTACGCCGTATCGCGGACCACGGTGGCGAGTGATGTTGCAGCAGGAGAGAATGGTAGCTCTGGTTCCTTTCCCGGAGCCTCGGAATATTCCGGCTACCGGGTGTTTACTGATGAGATGTTGGATCAATTTGCGGCGGAGATGGTAAACCAAGTTCGCAAGCGCGGTCCATTTCTCTCACTTTCCGAGTTTGTGAACCGGCAGTTGTCAGTCGACAAGAGTCTGGCTCTCGCCGGTGCAGTTCAGAGCGCTCTTAACGTGCTGGCGGCGAACACAGATGACAAACTCAACCCTTATTTTTTCTTGCAGAATGACTCTCAGGATGCCGGGCGATCGGTATTGATCGCCCAGGGTCTGGATCTACGCAGTGGCTACGATAAATTTCCAGAGGCCTCTGAAGGGAAAAGTGCCTATGGTATGCCCGGTTGGCCGCGACAGGCGGACATCTTGCGTCCGCTTGCTCCCATTCTTTCGGCACGGGATGACACCTTCACGATCCGTGCCTATGGAGATGCACGCGACCCGAAAGGAAAGATCATCGCGCGCGCCACCTGCGAGGCAATCGTGCGCCGTGGGCGTGAATTCGTCTCCAGTGAAAACGAACCCGATACCATGAATGGGCTTTCCGCTACTAATGAACGCTTCGGTCGCCGCTTTCAAATCATCTCCTTTCGCTGGCTCAACGCCGATGAAATCTGACCTTTCTCCCATGTCCTACCTGTTTCATCGCGCCTTCTCTCTCTTCGCATTGCTCATCATTCTGCCTGCAGATGCGCAGGAGCCAGTTAAGAAATTCCGTGATGTTCGAATGCTTTTTATCAATGCGCCACAAAGCGCTCCTAAAATAGCCCACCTCCATGATGGTAAGTCCTCCCAGTCAGTCGATTTGCCACGCATGAATCTTTCCAAGGTTTACAAGGTTCCTTCCGGCCCGCTAAGCCTGCGTTTGCTCGATAAGGTCATTGAAGATCCCAAACAAATTCCAGCCAACGCGCCAACGGCTCTGATCCCTGAAACCATGGGTGATGCTTACTTGATCTGTTTTTCTGATCCTGAAAATTCAGTGATACCGATTCGTATGGAAGTGATAGATGCTGGTAGGGAAAAATTCCGAGACGGCATGATGCTTTGGTTCAATCTCACGCCCCATGTGATCGGTGGTATGCTCGGTAAGCAAAAGATCCAGCTTAAGCCGCATGAACGCTTGCTGGTAGATGGTCCAGTTGACGAGACGGATAGTTACCCCGTCATTTTGCTTCATTTGATCAAAGGACAAGATGAGGTATTCCCTATATGCGAAACACGCTGGATTCACGATCCTAAGACTCGTCAGTTGGTCTTCGTCTACACGGAAACGGGTCGCCGTCTTCCGCGCATTATCGGTATCTCCGACTTCCGGTTGCCACCGCCTGCTGATGGTAGATAAGACTGACTTCGTGCTCAGCGTTTCATATTCACTCTTTGCTGTTGATTTTTTCAGCTACTACAAAAATAACGGTTTCATGTGTCGGTCGAGTAGGTTCTCCGTGACGCAGCGAGAAACGATGGCGCGGTTGTCGTGAAGGGCTTTGATATAGGTTTCTCCCATCATCGCGGCAATTTTGAAACCGACGTGCAACAACTGGCGAACGTTCGCATCGTAAAGCGGATTGCTTTGATCGTGGCGGAGTGCACCTGTGAATTGCTCACTGGTCCAAGTATTGACGGTTTCAGCGGTAGGGAGTTTTGCGAAATCGATATCGATGACCGTGGCGTAGGGTTGGCAGAGAGCTTCTTTTTTCGCGAGGGCTTGGGAGTAAATTTCTTTAGCGAGAGCGAGTCCAGAACCTCCGGATTCCGCGAGACCGATGACTTCTTCAAGCCAGTTGGTCCCGGCGGTTTTGATATGAAGTCCGGCACCGGTGCGTGTAATGGCGCGTTTGATGGCTGGATAAATCGAAAATTTATCTGAGCCTGAGTGGACCGAGAGCTTCAAGGTTTTGGGCAAGCCATAGGCTACGACCGCGTGGGCGATCACGGCGAGGTCGTCATTGAATTCCTTTTCAAACTGCGCGACATCGCCAACGTAATCGACGCCTTTGTTGAATCTTCCTGTGAATTTCGGCGCGATAGTTTGGATAGGAATTCCTTGATCAGCGATCGCAGCAAGGATGACTAACAACTCAGGTGGAGTTTGTGGACTGTCGGTTTCATCCATAGAAACTTCAGTTACGAAATCCGTTCCTTTCGCAGCGACGATGTGATCGTAGATTGCTTTCGCTTTCTGGGTGGCTTTGAGGAACTGGTTTGCAGTTTTCTCAACATCCGCACGAGTGATTTCAAAGGGTTGATCGATGCCGGCAATAGATACCGTGCCGACAAGCTCCGGATGTCTATCGATGAATGCCGCAACTTCCGAAGGATCGGCGGCTTCGCCAATATCATCGGCCACGTCCAGGGTGAAGAAGTTACAAGGTGCAATGAAGCGATCGACGGTTTTGAGATTGATGTGATCCGCGTCTAATAAATATTCGCCCGTCCAGCCCAGATCGGCGACAGCTTTGTCGGCGGCATCGCGTGTGGATTGTGGCTGGGAACCGATGATGTCGTGCTCGCGGTTGGATTTATTCCAGACGGGAGTGATATCGATCCCGAGTTCTTTGGCGGCAATAAATGCTTTGAGTTGGGCGTGCGCGCCGTTGGCGAAACGATCGCCGACGCCGAAGGTGTATTTTGGGCAGATTTTCATAAATGTATTGGAAGGATGTTTTCACCGCAGAGACGCAGAGGTCTCGGAGGGTCGCAGAGCTCTTGGTTGAGGTTTAGAGTTTAAAATTTAATGTTTAACGGACTTCGATGATGGCTTTAATGGCCCCTAGGTTTGGATCGGTGAACTGGGCGAATTTCTCTGGGACTTCGTCGAAAGTGATACGGTGAGTGATCCAGATGTCGGTGTTGATTTTGCCTTGGCGGATCAGGTTGATGATTTCGGGGAAATCGGATGGAAGGGCGTTGCGCGAGGCGAGCAGGGTGAGTTCGCGGCGATGGAAGACCGGAGCGTGCGGAAACTGGAGATCCGATGTGGTGATGCCGACGTAGACAACACGACCGGTGAAGGCGGCGTATTCGAAACAGGTCGACATGGAGCGTGGTGAGCCCGTGGCATCGATGATCACATCGCAGAGATTTCCGTTGGTGATTTTTTCGAGATCGGAGAGATGGGAGCCGTCGGCTTTGGCGAGGACACCGTTTTTGATGCCGAGGTTTTTGGCACAGAAATCGAGACGGCCCTGAACCATATCCATGACGATCACGTTTACGCCTTCCATGAGTTTTAGGAACTCCAAGCAAGCGAGGCCGATGGGGCCTGCGCCGATGACGAGGACGGTTTCGCCGGGTTTCGGATTACCGCGTTGGACGGCGTGGTAGCCGATTGCCAAAGTCTCAACCAAGGCGAGTTGATCGTAGGAAAGATCGTTGCCGGGATGAAGCTTGCGGGCGGGAACAATGAACGTTCCTTTGCGAAGTCCACCGTTGTTGTGGACGCCGATGACTTGAACGCCGGGGCAGCAGTTGGAGTTGCCTTTTTTCGAGGTCGGAGATTCCGCATCGTTGACATAAGGCTCAAGCGAGCATTTGTCGCCGGGTTTCACATTGGTCACACCTTCGCCAACAGCAACAACTTCGAGTCCTAGCTCATGACCAGGAGTGCGTGGATAGGCAAAGAATGGAAATTTTCCAAGGTAGCAGGAAAGATCCGTGCCACAAATTCCCATACGGTGGGTGCGGACGACAGCCTCGCCGGGTCCCGGGTTTTCTTCGTTCGGGCGATCGATAATGGTGATGAGATTTGGCTCGGTGAATTCGATGGCGTGCATATGAATAGTGAATTGTGAAAGGATGGTAGGGTCGTTTTGATAAAACGACCGTCGAGATTCATTAATTGTTTTCGGATAAGCCTTCTTTGTGTCCGATATCTTTGACGGGTTCGAAGATGGTCAGGACTTGTTTGAGGAGTTCTCGGTCGATGGGGGCGGCTAACCATTCGGCCCATTTGGCGATGTTCTTTGGGTTGGCGGAACCGGCGATGGTGGTGGCGATGTCGGGATACTCGCAGGAAAATTGGATCGCGAGTTGGGCAATGTCGACTCCGTTGTCTGCGCAGAGTTTTGCTGCGTCACGAGCGGCCTGTTTGACGTTCTCAGGCTCCTTCAACCATTCCGGAAGTTCTGCATTGGTCAGGAGTCTTGCTGAGAAAGGTCCCGCGTTCATGGCGCCGATGTTTTTCGCTTTGAGGCGAGGAAGGATTTCTGTCGCGAAGCTTGTGTTTTGCAATGTGTAGCGGTTGTAGCTGAGTACGCAATCGATCTCGTCTTCAATGTGGTCGAGAACCGTGTTGAAAGTTTTCAGTGGATAGCAGGAAAAACCAATCGCGCGGACTTTGCCTTGCTCTTTGAGCTTCACGAGAGCGGGGAGGGTTTCAGTCCATATCTGTTCGAGAGGCACGAACTCCACATCATGCAGCAACATGATATCGAGGTAATCGGTTTTCAAACGCTGGAGAGAAATGTGCAAAGACTCCTCAACGCGCTTTGCGGAGAAATCGAAATGGACATCGGAGTACCGACCAAGCTTTGTGCCAAGTAGATAGGAATCACGGGGAATTCCTTTGAGACCCAATCCTAACATAATTTCTGACATGCCACGACCGTAGAACGGTGAGGTGTCGATGAAATTCATACCGAGATCGAGGGCGGTCTTGGTGGATAGCATCGCTTCGTCGAGTGAGATCGAACGAAACTCCGCGCCAAGCGACGAGGCTCCGAAGGATAGGATGGGGAGGTCGATGCCGGATTTGCCTAATTTTCGTGTCGGAATCATATAATTTTAATTTGTGAAAAGGTTGCCCGTGGAACTTAGAAAAGAATTCTGACCACGGAGGACGCGGAGATCACAGAGGAATCCTTTTAGATGCTTACCTTTGGTCAAAGGTCTCTGTGTTCTCTGTGTCTCTGTGGTCAGATTTAAAAAACGCTTCTGATTGATTTCATGGTTTGTCGGGCGGCGGTTTTGGGATCGGGGAGGGGGAGGATTTCTGCTGAGAGGTGGCCTTTGTAACCGATTTCTTTGAGTGTGTTGACGATAGGAGCTGGATTTGTATGGCCGAGGCCCATCGCGCGGCGGTTGGAATCTGCGTAGTGGACGTGACCGACGTGTTGGCCTGCTGCGCGCAGGGAGGAAGCGAGATCGGTTTCCTCGATGTTCATATGAAACAGGTCGGCAAGCAGGACGATGTTATCCAATGAATTGGCCTCGATGAAATCAGCGCCATCGGCGAGGCGATTGATGAGATTGGTTTCGTAGCGGTTGAGTGGCTCGTAGATAAAAGGAACATTGAATTTTGCAGCGGTTTTTCCGGCAATAACAAGAGCATCGGCCAACCATTCGAGGGCTTGATCTTTGGAAACTTCACCGCCCCATTTTCCCTGCATTGATCCGAGGATCGCTGGAGCACCGAGTTGGCCACCGAAGGCGATCATTTGTTCGATAAAATCGAGAGCGGCGATGCGTTTGTCGAGGGATGGATCGGTGAGTGAAAGCCCGTGTTTCACCATGCCTGCTCCCGTTCCGACCGCGGCGATGCCAAGGCCGTGGGTTTCTGATAGAGATTTAATCTCGGAAATCGCAACATGATTGGGTCCTGGAAGGAAAAGTTCGACGTCATCATAACCAAACTCTTTGGCGAGTGCGAAACCTTCGTTGAGAGGCTGATGGAAGACGAAAGGACCAGCGGCTGCTTCGGGAACTTGGCAGAGGGTGATGGCAGTGCGCATGAAAATTTAAATTTTAAACTTTAAACTCCAAGGAAGACTTGGGTTGTAGCGATTTATAAATCGCAGTTCCTTTCTTAGACCGATTCCAAGATGATATTCCCATAGGCAGTCGTGTCACCGGTGCGGATGAGGCCGATGGCGTTGGGGACGAGTTTTTTGAAATCGTTGTGAGGGAGTCGGGTGACTTCGACCTTTGGATAGAGTCCTTTGAAACCGTTAAAGGAGGTTTCGTATTTTTGGATCACTTCAGTTGGGTTGGTGGTGAGGAATTCCTCAGCTTGCCAGATCTGGCCGACCTTAAAATTATCGTGAAGCAGATCGAGGAGATCCGTAATCGTGGGGATGCCGCGGCATAGGGTGAGGTCGACGGTTTCGATCTCGTCCCAGTAAGGAAACGCCCAGTCAGCGATGACGAGGGTATTGGTGTGACGAATACGGGCGAGGAGATGGAGAACGTCGGGGTTGAGAATTCCTTTTTGGAGCATGGGATTGAAGGGTGAGTGGTGAAGAGTGAAGAGTGAAATTTTGAAATATGCCAGTAAGGAATTACAACCCGTGCTTCGCTTTAACTTGTTCGATTTCCTCGGTGAGTATTGACCAGCGGGTGTAGGCGAGTTCTAGCGTTTTGGTGATCTTTTCGACTGCATTGGTGGTGGAGCGGAGTTTCTCGGCATCGCTGGAAATTTCTGGATTGGAGAGTGCGGCGGTGAGGGTGGCTTGGGCGGATTCTTGCTCGGCGATTTTTTCTTCCAGGCCTTCGAGTTCCTTTTCGAGTGGAGCGAGGATTTTGGTTCGGGCTTCTCGGGCTTGGGCTTCTTGACGTCGTTGGTCTTTGCGGTTTACGCCGGGGGGTGCTTCGTTCGGTCGTTTTGTCAAAACGACCCTACCGACTTCCGCATCTGCCGTGGTGGCGGGTGGTTTGCGGGTAGGTGTGAATCCGGATGATTTTTCCTCGGCTTTCTTATCGAGGTAGTAAGCGATGTTTCCGTGGAAAAGTCGCGGTTCTTCGCCGGGGCGAAATTCGAGAGTTTTGGTGACGAGCGAATCGAGGAAATCCCGGTTGTGGGAAACGATCATGACGCTGCCGGGATAATCCAACAAAGCACGTTGAAGAACCCCTTGCGATTGCATGTCGAGGTGGTTGGTAGGCTCGTCGAGGATGAGGAAATTGGCAGGCTTGAGCAACATACAGGTCAGCGCCACACGTGAACGTTCACCGCCGGATAGGACACCGATTTTTTTGAAAACGTCATCCCCGGTGAAAAGGAAGCAACCGAGAATGTTCCGGACGAGCGGCATCGCATCGCGGGAAGCGACAGATTGGACGGTTTCGAGAATCGTGAGGTCGGGATCGAGCTCATCGGCGTGGTTCTGGGAGAAAAACGATGGCGAGACGTTGTGACCGAGCGTGACCTTGCCGGAATCGGGTTTTTCCTGAGCGGTGACGAGCCGGCAGAAAGTGGATTTGCCGGCACCGTTCGGGCCGACGATGGCGAATTTCTCACCTTTGTTGATTTCGAAATCGAAGCCGTTGAAAATCTGCAGCGTGCCGTAGGCCTTAGCGACATTCTCGACTTTTGCTACCGTGTGACCGGAGTTTGGCGGGGGTGGAAATTTGAAATTCATCACCGCATCATCACGCTCGGGTTCTGGGATACGGACGACTTTTGCGAGCAGTTTGATCCGAGACTGGACGAGCGTGGCTTTGTTGGCAGAGGCACGGAAGCGGTCGATGAACCGCTGGGTTTCAGCAATCTCCCGTTGTTGCGCGGTGTATTGTTTCAACTGGATTTCTTTACGTAAGACTGACTCCCTTTCGAAGTAGGAAAAATTACCGGCGTATTCTTCGGCTCGGCCATGGGCGAAAGCAATCGTTCGTGTGCAAAGCGTATCCAGCAGTGCCCGGTCGTGGGAGATAAGCAGGATCGCGCCAGGGTAGTTGATGAGATATTGCTCAACCCAAAGTTGAGTCTCGATGTCCAAATGGTTGGTCGGCTCGTCGAGCAGGAGGACTTCGGGCTGTTGGAGAAAAAGTTTGGCCATTGCGATCCGCATTTGCCAACCACCGGAAAACTCCGAGCAATCCCGTGTGAAATCTTTTTCTTGAAATCCGAGACCCTTGAGAACCGATTCGATTTTCGGTTTCATCAACGAGGGATCGTTAGCATAGAGTTTCAGCTCGAGCTCACCGATTTCCTCCAAGAGATCGCCGTAAGGTGAGGAACGCGGATCCATTTTGATCAGTTCATCGGAAAGGCGATCGACCTTTTCTTTGAGCGCCATGATTTCGCCAAAAGCAGATTCGGTTTCCTGCCAAAGTGTGCGACCTTTAACGTGAATGCCTTCTTGGGGGAGGTAGCCGATTTTGGTTCCTTTCGGGGCACTGATGATGCCTGAGCTCGGTGGGATAATACCAGCGATGCATTTCATCAGTGTTGATTTTCCCGCTCCGTTATGTCCTGCAAAGGCGATGCGCTCGCGTGGTTGGACGGAGAAGGAAAGGTTATTGAATAGGATGCGCGGGCCGAACTCGACGCGAAGTGCTTGGACAGAAATCATGAACGCGGGGAGGTTGCACACCCGCGGCGCTTGGTCAAGCCGTGGAAGTGAAGTGCACTAAAAACACGAAAAAGCACGAAAAAGCACGAAAAAATCAGAAAGGTCCGGTTGGGGGGAAACCACATGGACCGTGCGACTCCAGACGCGCTTTTAATCAGCAGCGCGACTGAAGTCGCGCGGTCCATCATTCCTTTTTCTTTCGGGGTTAAAAAATCTTATCAAAACGTCCTGACCGATGACAAACCGCCGTCCGCATGGATGATTTGACCGGTAATGAAAGATGAGGCATCGGAAAGTAGGAAAGAGGCGAGTTGGGCGATATGGTCGGGATTTCCGATGTTATGAAGCGGGTGTCGTTTCTCAGCGGCCTCACGTTTCGCCTCGTTTCCGAGAAGCGGCAGGGCGAGGGGAGTATCGGTGAGTGAGGGGGCGATCGCATTGACACGGATCTTCGGGGCAAGTTCGGCAGCCAGGGACTTGGTCAAGCCTTCAACGGCGGCCTTTGCGGAGGCGATGGAAGCGTGAAAAGCCATGCCTTGCGCGACCGCAACAGTCGAAAACAACAAGATCGAAGCACTTGCTGATTTTTTCAAAACGGGCAAAGCGAACTGGATTGCTTGAGCCGCTCCAAGACAGTTGATTTGAAAGTCCCTCAGGAAATCCTCGCGGGTCAAACGATGGAAAGGCTTGAGCGTGATGGTGCCTGGAAAATAGATCATTCCGTCCAGAGATTCCGGCAAATCGAGGGGTGCAGGATTTTCCGCATCAAATGGCTGTGTGGAAATGGCTAGTTCTGACAGTGCGGAGTCGGAACGCGAGGCAATGGTCAGATGGTGACCTTCGGCGTGGAGCCGTTTCACGGTCGAGAGACCGATTCCAGAATTGCCGCCGATGATTAGGATGTTTTTGGACATGGGTTAGGATTGAGCTGAATCGCTAAGGCGGTTGAAGCTTAAGTCAAATTGAAAATAGATGGGTCGTAAATGCGATGTGGCGTTGGTTTTGTCAAAACGACCCCGCTAATTAAGAACTCTACGCTTGCAGCTGGATTTTTATAAATGCACATTAGTTGCGTGAGAGGGTCCCCGCTGATACGCACGGCATTGATTTTACTTGTAATCCTTGCCTCGGGACTCGTGTTTTCGCATTTAACAGCTGGGCCGAATTCGAAGCCTGCAGTTGGCGGTGGAACGACTGAGCCTAGAAGCAAGAAACAGATTCCTGCTCGATACATTTTGACGCTTTCCGAGCGTGCCGCATTCGTAGAAGTAAAAAGTGCGGGTGAGCCATCTTCGTGGAATTTATCCTCTGAGAGTGGAATCGAGCCACTGACGGGCGACATCATCATCGATACAGACAAGCCAGTGGTATACTTGAAAGTGAATTGGTATGAGTTGGGTGACCGCCGCGGTTTTGCTAAATTGGTCATCGAGGCGACGGGGCAGGAGACCGTGACGCAAGTCTTCGATGCGATGGGAAACCTTGATGAATTTTTAGAGCTAACATTTTGAAAGAGGAAACCCATCACGACTGTTGCGCGCATCACAGCCATCACCACGAGTTGGTGATCGAGGGGTTGACGGTATCGTATCGGAATATTTTGGCGCTGAATGGCGTTTCCTTCGCGACCTCTTGTGGAAATCGCGTTGCTTTGGTCGGGCCGAACGGGGCAGGAAAATCGACCTTGCTGAAAGCGATTGCTGGTTTGGTGACGCGACAGTCGGGAAATATACTATGGCGCGGAACTTCCGTTCAAAAATGGTCGCGCGAATTTGCATATTTGCCGCAGCGTGAGGAAATCGATTGGTCATTTCCGATCACGGTTCGGGGTTTGGTGGAAATGGGCAGGTATCCGCAAACGGGTTGGTGGCGCAAGTTTTCAAATGAAGATCAAACGGCGGTGGACAAGGCTTTGGAATCGCTGAACCTCATGGAATTGCAAGACAGGCAAATCCGCGAACTTTCCGGAGGTCAGCAGCAACGCGCGTTCCTTGCGAGAGCCTTGGCACAGGAAGCGCATGTGCTTTTGTTAGACGAACCGTTCACCGGACTCGATCGTAATGCATCGATTTTGTTAGGTGATCTGCTCGCAAAACTCGCAGCAGAGGGACGTCTGATCATTGCCTCGCATCACGATCTTGGATCGGCGCCCTTATTGTTTGATGAAGTCCTTGTGATTAATACCCAACAGGTTGGCTTCGGCGATGTGGCATCGGTTTTAACCCCGTCACTGATTTCGAAAACGTTCGCGGTCACAGAAACCCAAAGTCATGTTTGAAGAACTTTTAAACAGCCCATTTTACCAACGTACCTTGGCGGCTGCGGCGTTCATTGGATTTACCAATGGATTTTTCAGTGGGTTTGTGGTGTTGCGCAGAAATGCCCTATCGGTATCTGCTTTGTCGCACACGATGCTACCGGGGATAGCGGTGGGGATTTTAATAACCGGTTATTTATCGCAGTGGAATGCGTTCATCGGTGCCTTGTTTGCTGCTTTGTTAGTTGGTTTGGGTTCTGTGGCGGTCGCTCGCGGTAAACGAATTGCGGAGGGAACCTCGTTGGCGGTGCTCTACACCGCGGCATTTGCGGCAGGAGTTGCGATCCTTCCAAAATTGGAAACCCGCAGTGAGCTAGAGCATTGGCTTTTTGGTGATATTCTTGCGATTGCAAATTCCGATCTTTGGCTCGCTTACTCGATGGGCGCGGTGATTTTGATTGCCGGCAATCTGTTGATGCGGCCGATACTGCTGACCTTATTCGAACCAAACGTCGCAGCGGCCCAGGGTGTTCCTACCCGTACGATGCAATACCTCGTTTTCATGATGCTTGTGCTGGCATTGGTCTCATCTCTGCAAGCTGTTGGCTGCGTGCTATCCGTCGGGTTACTCGTTACTCCAGCTGCGACGGTCTCATTGCTGACCGATAAAACTTCCGCCTTGTTTTGGGGCGGGGGATTGATCGGTGGGATCGGCTCCGTTGTGGCGGTTTTGTTATCGGGTTACTTTGGAATATCACCCGGTCCGGCGATTGTGATCCTGCTCGGAATTTTGTTTATTTTAGCCTACCTGTTTAGCCCTAAATACGGTCTCTTAGTTCCGAAATTTATTTTCAATCGACGCCCATGAACGACCTTTCTGAAACTCTCGCCGCCGCCGTTACTTCGGGGAAACTTTTGCCTTCCGCAAAAGAAAATATCGAATCCTTGCTGGCAGGTTCTGCTAGTGATTTACCCAAACGCGTGGTCAGTGAGCTTCTGGCAGCAGATATGTTTTCCGAACTTAACGATCGTTTTTTCAAGACTCTCGCGTTTGGCACGGGTGGACTGAGAGGGCGCACCATCGGCCGCACCATCACGGCGTCCGAGCAAGGCGCTGGCGGACCAAATGGGCGTCCGGAGTTTCCATGCGTCGGGACCGCGACGATGAACTATTACAATGTTTCCCGCGCGATTCGTGGCTTGATTGCCTACATGAAATCGGTGGGCGGAAAAAGTGGCGGAAAAGTCACTTTTGTGTTCGCTCACGACACGCGGCATTTCTCGAGAGACTTTGCGGATTTCTGCGCCAAAGTATGTGCGGAGCATGGCTGCAATGCGTATGTGTTCGATGGACCGCGTTCGACCCCACAGTTGTCATTTTCGATACGCCAGCTTCGCGCGGATTCCGGTGTGGTAATCACTGCAAGCCACAACCCCTCGCACGATTGCGGTTTCAAGGCGTATTTCAGTGACGGTGCGCAAATCGTTGAGCCACATGCGACTGCGATTATTGCTAAGGTAAATGACGTGACTAGTGAACGCTATGAGCCCTTGCCGCTGGATCAACAAGGAACGATCAAGATATTAGGTGCTGAATTTGATGAGGTTTATGTCTCTCGTTTGAAAACCTTGTTGTTACAGCCTGAGCTGTTGAAAACCACATCGACAAAAATTGTTTTCACAAATCTGCACGGCACCGGCGGCCATATCAACGTGCCAATGTTGAGACAGTTTGGTTTCGACGTTCTAACGGTTCCCGAGCAGGATATTCAGGACGGACGTTTTCCAACCGTCGATTCACCGAATCCGGAAAACGGCCCAGCACTTGCAATGGCGATCCAGTTGGCTGAGTCGTCTGGCGCGGAAATCGTCATTGGAACCGATCCTGATGCGGATCGGATGGGTGTTGCCGCGCGTGACGATCATGGAAAAATGGTCCTGCTTACCGGAAACCAGATCGGTTCTTTGATGGCCTGGTACCGTTTGAAGACGATGTTCGAGTTGGGTTGGATCAGTCACGCTAATCGCACTCGCGCGGTGCTGATCAAAACCTTCGTCACTACCGATCTGCAAACCGCCATCGCCGATTCGTTCGGAGTCTCGGTGGTAGATACTCTAACAGGTTTCAAATACATTTCCGCAAAGCTCAAGAAATATGAGGACGCGATTCCTTCGGATAAAAAAGGTGACTACCGCAATCTTACGGAAGATGAAACCCGCGCTCTGCGCCTGGAATATTCACGCTTCTTTGTCTTTGGTGGCGAGGAGAGCTACGGTTATCTGGGATCCGATGCTGTGCGGGACAAAGATGCCAACGGTGCAACACTGATGTTCGCGGAAGTTGCGGCTTACGCGAAGTCGGTCGGCAAGACCTTACCAAGACTCCTCGACGAGCTTTTCGAACAATTCGGTTATTATCTGGAAGTCGGAAAATTCCTGACGATGGAGGGTGCGGATGGTGCGGCAAAAATCCAGACACTTGCCAATTCCTATGCGAACCATCCGCCGAAATTGATCGATGGATCAGAGGTTGTGCGCTTCCGTGATTTCTCATCACAGGACATCTACGATCAGGAAGGAGATTTGTTGCCAAAAGAGAAAATGTTGTTCTTTGATCTCGCCGATGGTCGATCGTTTGCGGTTCGTCCATCCGGAACCGAGCCGAAGATCAAATATTATCTTTACGGTAAATCGAAAGTGAGTGGTGATCTCGCCTCTATCAAGCAACAGGTGGCCGATTCGATCCATGCACTGTGGAAATGGATTGAGATTGATGCGAATTCACGCGGGTAAAATTGTTTTTTGAGAATATTTCTCAAATATGTCTTAGCATCGAATCAGGATGAAAATCATATTTTGGCCCGATAAATCTCATCCAGCTAACGACTTCGCTACGGAGTCCAACATGCCGTTTACGAAGCGATTGGAATCGGTGGTGCCGAAGCGTTTCGCGAGTTCGATGGCTTCGTTGATGATGACTTTGTTGGGAGTCTCGGTCTTCATGAGTTCGTAGGTGCCGAGACGAAGCACCGCGCGGTCCACGGGATCGATCCGCTCGGGTGAGTAGTTCTCAACCATAGTGGAGAGTTTTTCATCGATTTCAGCTTTGCAGGCGAGAACGGCATCGACCAACGCATCTGTCTGGCTGCGCAAGGCAGAAATCTCGGCCTTTGATTGTCGGATTTTTGCGAGGTCCGCCTGATCTGGGAAACTTTCAGGAGTCTCAACCATGCGGAGGCGATTCGAAATTCGCTGCAAACGGCGAATCGTTGCGTTAAGCGCTTCGAGCTGGGACTTTATTTGGGGGAAGTCTTCGCTGGATTTGAGAAATTTATCGCGATTGTAGGCAAGGTCTTGATCGATTGCAAAGAAATGGGCGAGCGCTGAATCCAGTTCGTCGGCGACATCTTGATCTTCGCCGTCTTTGGGGGTTTTTTCGAGTTGGGAGAACGAAATGCTCCATGAGGATTCGAGCGCGAGCAGCCGATTCAAATCCGTGACCAAGGTCTCAGCGCCGGGAAGAGCGGTGATATGGGTTTTCGCAACTTCGGTGCGCTCTACAAATTCAACAAGTCTGGATTGGCGACCTATCGCCAAGTGCTGTACGGTCCGGAATGTCGCAAACAATAGATTTTTTCGATCCGATTCCGTCAGAAACTGCCAGAATGGTTCACGTAGTTCTGATGGCGAGGCTCCGCCTTCAATATCGGAACAGTAAAGAAATTGGATGGTGGCTTCCCGTATTTGCCTGCGGCTTGGCATGTCTTTATCTGGAAATATTTGGGGAAGGTTTGGGAATCGTTTTTTCGATTTGCGCAAAGATGTCGATCATGCCGACAGCAGCTTTTGCCGCTTCTCTACCGCGATTCATGCTGGCGGCAATGCAGCGGGCATGGGCTTGTTTTTCATCCTCGACGAGCAGGACTTCGTGAATGATTGGAACGCAGTTACTGACGGCGAGATTTTGAAGCGACTGGGTGACTGAGGATGCGACGAGGTCTGCGTGATGGGTATCACCCCGTATGATGACACCGAGTGCGATGATGCAATTGATGTTGCTGCGTTGCATCAATTTGGAGACGACGACCGGAATTTCAAAAGCACCGGGTACGCGTATGAGATCGATACGCGCCATGGGGATGAGCTCCCCGAGCTCGGAAATGGCGTTTTCCACAAGTGAATCCGTGAACTGCTCATTGTATTTTGAAGCGACAATAGAGACCTTGGCCTTCTGGCCGATGATCCTTGGTTTGGGCTGCAGTGCGGTGGACATGTATTGGCTATGAAGGTAAGCGAAATAAATGTCAACTGGCGGGGAAGAACATTTGTAAGTTCTTTAGCATTCAAGCGAGGCAACCCGGGCAGTTTTGCGCTAAATGACCGGGTTGAAGTTCAGAGAGTTGGGGTTGGACAAGTGTCAGGCAAAGCTCAGGTTTTCCCAGTAGGTTACGGGGTTGAAAGGCACAGCCTTTGGGAGGATTTGCAAGGTTTGGCGGGAGTCCGGGAATGGTCATTAAAGGCTGACCCTTGGGTTGGGCAGCAGGAATCGATTTTAACAAGGATCGGGTATAAGCATGAAGAGGATGACTGAACAGGTCTTTGCGTTGGGCGCTTTCGACGATACGGCCCGCATACATGACATTGATATGATCGCAGACCTCGGAAACCACGGCTAAATCGTGGGTGATGAAGATGATTGATGTGCCGAGTTGCTTTTGGCGGTCCTTGATGAGTTCCAAGACCTGTTTCTGAACTGTGACATCGAGCGCGGTGGTGGGCTCATCGCAGATCAAAAGTTCCGGTTTGGTAATTAACGCCATCGCGATCATGACCCGTTGGCGCATGCCACCTGAAAACTCGTGTGGATAGGAATGTATGCGTTTTTCCGGTTCAGTAATTCCAACTTCTGCGAGAGCATCAATCGCCCGGGATAACGCAGCCCTGCCTTTGATGTTTTCATGTAACTCGAGGGGCTCGGTGATCTGGTCGCTGATCCGCATATAGGGATTCAGCGATGTCATGGGATCTTGGAAAATCATCGAAATCCTTTTTCCTCGGATTCCGCGAAGCTGTTTCTCGCTTGCACTGAGGAGATCGATCCCATCGAACATTGCCGTGCCGCGAACGATGCGACCCGGAGGAGTCGGTATCAGGCCGAGTAGGGAATAGCAGGTGACCGATTTTCCGGATCCCGACTCTCCAACAATTCCCAAGGTTTGCCCCCGCTCCAAATTGAATGAGACGTCTTCAACCGCATGAACCACACCATTACGGGTGTGGAAGCGAGTGGTCAGGTGTTTGACGTCAAGGAGCATGGAGTGGGAAAAATTTAAACTCTAAATTTTTAAATTCCAAATGAAGAGCTGGATCAATCCGGATCAGGCTCTGTCCAAGATGGAGTTCCAGTGCCCAATGTTGTCTTTTTGATCCGCGAAAAGCTCAGTGGTATCGTCATGGATCGTGACGGAAATGATTTTATCGCCGACCCCGTTGAACTTGCAGCCGCGCTCACCTGTGTTGTTCTTGCCGGTGATTTTTTCGACGACGTCCATGCCGTTGGTGACTTGACCAAATACGGAGTGGCGGTTGTCGAGGAAGGGAGTCGGAGTGGTAGTGATGAAGAATTGGGAACCATTGGTTCCGGGGCCGGCATTTGCCATGGAGAAAACACCGGGGGCGCGGTGACGGAGGTCGGGATGGAATTCATCGGCAAACTTATAACCCGGACCGCCACGGCCGCTCTCGGTCGGATCGCCACCTTGTAGCATAAAACCTTCGATTACTCGGTGGAAGGCCACGCCATTGTAGTAACCACGCTTTGATAGGTTAAGAAAGTTGGCACAGGTGACGGGAGCTTTGGAGGCGTAGAATGTCGCGTCGATGTCGCCTGCAGTGGTGTGGAGTGTGATTTTGATATCGTTCATGATGTTTTAAAAGGTCTGACGTCGAGATGGTGGGGAAATCTTTCCTCTCATCCAAGCCATATTTCATGGTCTCGATTCAATGATTAGGAACCGCAATTTCCAAATCACGATCTTATGGGCGTTGCAGTCGCGATTAGGTAGGATCGCAACCATGCTTCAGCGACCCATTTTGCGGCTTGGACAAATCCTTTCCATTTCACAACTTTCACCCATGAATCAAACGCCATCGGATTGGAACGCCAGCAAAGGCATCGCGAAGAGCATGCTGCGGGATCGCGCGACACGTCGGAAAATATTGGGGTATGGGTTGTTCTTGGTTTTGGCGTGGATTGCTATCGGGATGTGGGGAGTTGATGAATGGCTCGCCGACAGGGCGATGCGTTTCCTCGTCTGGTGGGGTGTGTGCATGTTCCTCACTCTCATGCTCGTGATTTTTGCGCTACACGACGCGCTTTCGGTGATTCGGGAGGAGAGATCGAAAAAGGAATTATAAAAAATCCGCACGGATCGCCGCGTTCAGATCGTGTGCACTTTCAACGGGGTAAGTTGAACCGATGAAGATAGGTTTTTCAGAATCCGGAACGTCGTCTCTGCCGTGAGAGCCTTTGACGAGGCTAGCATTCAAGGGAATCACTTCCAACAGACCGCGAATCCCGAGTTTCTTTTTAAGTAAGAATTTCGCGATTTTCAGTTTCGGGAAAGAGATCGCCGGATCGATGAAAAGCTCACAAGGATCGTAGCCGGGTTTGCGATGGATATCGATAGTGCGTGCGAAGTCGGGGGCTAGGGAGTCGTCATTCCAGAAATAATACGTGAACCATGCATTCGGTTTGGCGATGGCGATGAGGTCGCCAGCGCGTTCGTGATTGCGTTCGCGGATTTCATCGATGCCTGAGGTTTTTTCTAACAATTCACGAACTTGGTTTTGAATCGATGGATCGTTTATGTAAATGTGTGCAATCTGGTGGTCGGCCACCGCGAATGCTTTGCAGCCGCCGTAATCTAGGGTTTCTCTGCCCAGTTCGTTTTTGATCGAAAGCCAGCCTTTTTCCCTAAACAGGCGATTCAGGTGAATGGGTTGATCGACCGGTGAGATGCCATATTCAGATAGGAGCAGCACACGGATGTTGCGGGATTCGTAAAAAGAAATCAAATCGGTAACCACACGATCGATCGCGCGGACTTCGTTTGGAATGTTAGGAGCAGATGGTCCGTCCTTTTGCAGGCAGTAATCGAGGTGTGGAAGATAAACGAGCGAGAGGGAGGGTTGGTGTTTTCTCTCTACCCATTTTGCCGAGGCGGCGATCCATTCCGATGATGCGATTCCCGCACCCGGACCCCAGAAAGCGGGGAAGGGGAAAGGACCGAGATCGGCCTTGATTTCTTCACGCATCTTCATTGGCTGCGTGTGAATATCGAAATGCTTTGATCCGTCAGCCGGGTAGAGAGGGCGCGGGGTGATGGTGAAGTCCGCAGAGGAATACATGTTATACCACCAAAACAACTTCGCGCAGGTGAAGTCCGGCACTTTTTCGGATAAGTCACGCCGGAGTCTATCCCAGATTTTTTCGCCATGGACGATGTGGTTGGATTGTTTCCAGAAACGGACTTCGGCGGTCTCGAGGTCATACCAGCCATTGGCGACAATTCCATGTTGCTCAGGAGGTGTGCCGGTTAGGATTGAGGACTGAGCGGTAGTGGTCAGCGCGGGGAAAGCCGGCTTGTAGGTTTGCAGCCCATTCTTTTCAGCGAAGGCAGTCATCCCCGGAGCGTTTGCTCCGAGCAGAGATTTGGAGAGACCAACAATGTTTAATACGGCAAGTCGCATGTTTAGTGAGACTTTATGCTTCAAATGACAAAGTCCAAGCGAGAAGAATAAGGATTGTGGGATTGATTTATGATGAGAATCTGAAGATATCGGGAAATGTTCAAAAAGATGGTTGAAGCCTTGGAGAAGGCGAATGTTCGGGCGAAGCTGAAAAATGGTGGGTTGAGGTGTCCGGATTGCGCTGCTCCGGCGGGGGATCTTCCTGCAAATTGGGATGAAGTCATGGTATGTAAATCATGCGGAACGCGGACATCACTGGGCGAATGGGCACGTTCGTCCGATGCAGAACACAGGGTTGGCTTCGCGGATAAGCCACCCGTTGGAACCAAAATTCGACGTGAAACAAATGGCGACAATCAAGTGATATGGCATATTCCAGCGGTCGGTAAATTCGGGTTCTTTTTATTCTTCTCTGTATTATGGTTATCCATCACCGGATTGGTTAGTGGTGGATTTCTATTCACATACATTACGGGTGGTAAAATCGAAGGCGACGGACCCAAGTGGTTGATGATTCCCGTTTTTGGTCTATTTTGGGCAGTTGGCCTGGGCACTCTGTATGCTGCATTCAGACAGAAATACCTGAGACACACTGTCACGTTTGGCGGGGATCGAATCACATTAAGGAAAGACATGTTTGGTAGAACGAGTGAAAAATCGCTAGCCAAGTCGAGTGTGAGTTCGGTTTCACAAAAAGAGTTTTATCAACAAAACTATAAGCCCATTTACGGCATCGAGATCCGGGGCTCCGATGGTAAATTAAGATTCGGATCGGCTCTATCCGAAGAGGATAAAGCCTGGTTGGTTGTTGAATTCAATCAGGTCTTGGCAGGTAGTAGGAAATCGGAATCCGGTCCCATAGCTGCTGATGCGACGCGTGGCTTAGCACCGATAAAGTTGGCAGTTCCCAAATCCGTTTTCTCGATACCGATTCCAAAACCAAGTGCGAGTTCGGTGGTTGGCTCTTTGATTTTCGCAGTCATTGGAATCACATTTGTTTATATGGGAATATTCGTGATTGAGGGGGATTCCATACCCAAAGAGCAACAGGGAAAACATGGTGCCGTTGAATGGTTCTCCTATTTGATGGCAAATGGTTTTCGAACGGTTTGGACCTTGTTCAGCTTGGTGTTCGCGGTAATCGGAGTTGGAATGACATACTCCACCATCAGAACGATGGGGAAAGATCGGCGCATCGAAGGAAATGAAGAAGAAGTATCGATCCGAACCTATCGAAAGGGCTTAACCTTAGAAAACCGTTCCTTTCCGCGTAATTCGGTTCATGATATCCGTGGGATACATTCCGGTTCCTCCAATGGCAAAACCATGAAGCGCGTTGAGCTGGTTGTTGGACACAAGACCGTGAAGATTGCCAATTGGATGGATGGAGATCTAGCGGATGATTTGATTGAAAAAGTGCGAACGGCACTTGGAAAGTCATAAGCTTATATCTCCACTTCGTCTCCCAATTTAGCCACGGTGACTTCTTTGCCATTTCTCAATAGGGCATCGCGCAGGGCTTTTGCGCCTTCTGGCTCGCCATGGACTAGCCAAGTCTGTGATTTTTTGCCCCCGATGCGATTGTAATAGTCGACCAGTTCCGAGTGATCCGCATGGCCGGAAAATGAATCGACGATTTCGATACGGGCATTCACATGGAAAGAGTCTCCCAGAATATTGACCTGTTTCACCCCATCACGAATTCTGCGTCCGAGGGTCCCTTCCGCACAGTAGCCGACAAAAAGGATGGTGGTGTTCGGATCTTCAATGTTGTTGCGTAGATGATGGAGGATGCGACCCGCCTCGCACATGCCGGATGCGGAAATGATGATTGCCGTACCCTCGATGTCATTGAGAGCTTTCGATCCTTTCACGGATCGGACAAGTGTGAGATCCTCAAATCCGAAGGGATTTTGTTTTTCAAACAAGGCGGAGTAAACTTCCTCGTTGAATGAATCCGGATGGAGTCGGTAAATCTCAGTCGCGCTGACGGCGAGGGGGCTATCGACATAAACCGGAATCGTCGGAATTTTTCCTGACTTGAACATTTCATTGAGTACGAAGAGAAGTTGTTGGGTGCGTTCGACGGCAAAGGAGGGAATCAGAATTTTACCCCTATGCTTGGTCGCCCGGCTGATGACTTGGCTGAAGTGCTCATCAAAACCCGGAGGCGCCTCGTGTTCACGACCTCCGTATGTGCTTTCCATAAGAACAAAATCGACGTTGTTGATTGCAACGGGATCACGTAAAACTTCGTTACCACCACGTCCGACATCTCCTGAAAACAGGAAGCGTTTTTTGATTCCGTCTGCTTGATCCTCAATATCCAGCAAAACCTGGGCGGATCCGAGAATGTGACCGGCATCGACAAAGGTTAGTTCAACGCCCGGAGCTATCTGCAAAGGCCTGTCATAGCCAAGTGTGATAAACTGGCGTAGGCATTTTTCCGCGTCTTGTTCAGTGTAGAGAGGGGTGGCTTCTGGTAAACCCTCGCGTTTGCGGTGCTTATTGAGCCAGTTGATATCGCTCTCCTGAATATTTGCGCAATCACGCAACATGATCTGACATAAATCACGAGTGGCATGGGTGGAGAAAACACTACCTTTGAAACCTGAGCGGGAGAGATTTGGCAAGTTTCCGCTATGATCGATATGGGCATGGGAGAGGACGACCATATCAATCGATTTCGGATCGAAGTGCGGAAATCGGCAGTTGATTTCATAGGCATCTTTCCGGTGGCCTTGATATAGCCCGCAATCAAGAAGGATACGTTTCCCATTGATTTCAAGCAGATGCTGCGAACCTGTGGTAGTGCCTGCGGCACCGCAGAATTTGATTTTCATATATTAATCCTGTCTTTGAATCCAACCCCTACAATGAAAATAAGTCATGCAAGATCTCTAAGGTTTATTTTTCCTCGAGTATCTTCTCAAACACCCGTGAATCCCTTCCGCTGGCAATATACTGCTCACGGCGTTTTTCGGGTAATATATTCAGATCGGACGGAGTGTATTTTGCGCGACTAAAAAAATCCGCTGCACGAGTCGTCAAGGCAAACACGCGCGGGATGTTTTTTTGTCTAGCCAAATCTTCCGCATGCCGCACAAGTTCAAAGCCGTAGCCGCGTCCCTCGTGGGCTTGTTTGACATAGAGGCAGGCGACTTCCGCACAATGTTCGGATGGATATTCATGCAACGCGACACAACCAACGACGTTGTCATCGATGGACATGACACGGTAATCGCCAATCCGTGCTTGAATGTCTTCGTAAGTCCGCGCAATCAATTTAGTCCGCCGAACGACACGTCCGATCATCCCGAGCAGTTCGGGTATATCCTCGTCGCGTAACTCACGGATAACGCGATAACTGTCAGCATGCACCATCGTGCCGACCCCTTCGTTAGAGAAAAGTTCATCGACTAGGACGCCTTGTTGGCGGCCGTTTAGAACGTGTACTCGGGGTACGCCGAGATTGCAGGCATTTGCCGCTGCGGCCAGAAGTTCGCGACCCTCGACGTTTTCGGATTTCAATACATTCGGAACATCCGCAGCACGAATCGCGTGTGCGGGCTGCCCGTTGACCAGAATACTTTGCTGTAAAAGTGCGATGACTTTGGAGACTCCAACGCGTTTTGCAAAATCGACGACTTCGGGATCAAGTGGGCCGATACCCGATGCGTCAATGATGGCAGATTGGCCCCGATTCAGAATTTCTTTCACCTCTCTAGCAGCGAGTTCATCGGAAATCGGCAGGGTAACGCGAGCAGCCATGATTTCACACTCAAGTGTCCAATCATAAAGATCCTTGAGATCGCCACCAAGCACGCCGAGCACGAGCTTTACTCCAAGATCTTCAAGAACTGCCAAATCCAGCAAGGTTTCCGCAACCGCTGGCTCTGGCAGAAGATCCGCTTCGATCAGGACGCAAAAGACCTTTCCCCTGAATTGGGGAATATACTGAAGCACGGCTCGCAAGTCTCTTTTCTCGACCACGCGGAAGAGCATATCGCGAGAATTCCAGATTGAAAACTTCAATGATGTTAAAATCCTCGCCCTCACAATCCGGCTTCCTGCAGGACAATCCTTATGCTCGTCACGACAATCATCGTGGAGGCCGAGCTATGTCTGCAGCTATGTGTGGATGTGGGGAGAGTAGTATCTGAATCAATCAAGATTGGAAAAATTTTCATAAATTCAGCGATGAGAAAGGTGGACAGTTAGCTGGGATGCAGGGCAACCTAGGAATGTGAGCGACATCATGATAGAAACGAAAAATCTTTATAGAAGCTATCGGATAGGCAAAAAATCAATTGAGGTTTTGCATGGCATTGATCTCAAAATCCATCAAGGGGAGAAGGTTTTTCTTTGCGGTCCCAGTGGTGCCGGTAAAACGACGCTGCTTTATACTTTGGCTGGATTGGAGAAGCCGGAACGCGGCAGTGTCCATATTGCTGGAACCGATCTCTATCAACTTGGTCGCAAGCAACAGGCGGCATTTCGAAACCGCTCAATCGGGTATGTGTTCCAAAATTACCATTTGCTGCCCGAGTTGACCGCTCTGGAAAACGTTGCCGTTCCGGGCGCGATTGCTGGGCTAAACCATACCGAGGCGGCCATGATCGCGTTGGAACGGGTAGGTTTGAAAGGACGAGCCGAACATTTGCCATCGGAAATGTCCGGCGGTGAACAACAACGGGTCGCAATTGCCAGAGCGATTGTCAATCAACCGGCTGTGCTTTTTGCGGATGAACCTACTGGAAATCTCGACTCAAATAACAGTAAAGAAATCATGGAAATACTTATGCAACTTGCTGATGAGCATGGAGTTACATTGGTTGTTGTGACGCACGATCGAGGTTTGGCAGAGGCGGGTGATCGGACTTTGGTGATCAAGGATGGCAAGGTGACCTGAGCCGTGCGTTTTTCCTTACTTGAAGTAATTTTTCAAAGCGCGCTGCTCTTCGGGATTCAAGGATTCTTTCCAGACACGATCGCCGCCGGCGCCTTTGATTGCTTGACCACCTGCGGATAGACTGGTGGCTTTTTGATCAACGGAATGTTTGCCGTCTTGCAGTTGAAGCAGATCACCGGGCAGCGCACGGGAGAGGTCTTTGGCCTCGAGAGCGGCCAAATCACCGACGTTCAAAGGATCTTTCGGGTTTCTCAGGATATTTGGATCGTGGCCAGGACCGCGATTGATGCCGCCACTGCCCGTGCCGTTGCCATTTTCTTCTCCGTCTTGGCCGTTTCCGCTTCCATCGCCCGGTTGCTCACATTCGCCTTCGCCATTTTCGCCCAGTAATTGATCCGCCCAATCCTCGCTTTGACATTGGCCACATTTTTTAAGGGATTCCTGAAGTTTCTCCATATTCTCTTTGAGTTGCTGGAGTTGCTCCGGTTTGAGATTTCCGAGTTCTTTGGGATCGATTTTTGAGAGTTGGTCGAGCAGTTTGTCATTAGGTTTCATGGCACCATTTTGGATGCCCTGCATGGCATCCTCGAACTGCTCAGCCAGTTTTTGTTTTTGTTCAGAATTGAGCTCTTGCGATGCCTCGGTGAGTTCCTTCATGGCGTTCGCTGCTTCCGAAAGATTTTGTTGAAGCTCTTCAATGCTGGAATTATGCGCATCCTTGAGGCTATCCGTCGCTTCAAGTGATGCGTGGCTAAACCATTGTTCTTCCTCTTGGGCACGGAGTTCCTCGAGACGCTCCTTCATATCCTCCAGGTATTTTTCGTCGACCAACGCATCCTCTGCAAGCTCTTCGAGTTGAGAGTCCAGCTCGGACCAAGCCTGCGGTTGACGCGCTGTTTCGGAGTCCTCGTTGGATTTGACTTTCATGGGTATGAGAAGGCCAATCGCAAGTAAAATGAGGGATAAAGCAGGGGGGGCGAGGGTTTTTGGGAGATGCCAGTTGAGAGATTTTGAGAGGATTGCGGGCTGCTTGGGCCATGGCACAATACCCGCAGATGCTGCGGAGAGTGCCGAGTTCATTCGGTGAGTCGCTTCAATCCGGACAAGTGCCTGAGTGGGTGATTCAAAGCGTTTCCAGACGCGTTTCAGGACAGCCAGGCTGACCATGAGGGTTACAGTAGCCACAGATCCACCAAGAATGACCGAGTGAACGGCGGGAAATTCTCGACGTATGAACAATATCAAAACCGATCCGACCACAGAAGTGATCAAAAGAGGACTTGCGAATGCATCTAAAAACCAAGCCAGATTGATTCGACGCGATAACTTTGCCGCTTGTTGCATCCAGTAACGTTGATCTCCGGTAGATTCTGAAGCCATTGATGAGAGTTTACTCAGAATATTCCACGTATGCGACTCGATTTTTCGCGAAACCTCGAAGTTCTTCAACGTCCAAATAAGGGGATTTAGGCCTTGGTCCTTTGCTATTTCATGATTTGGCATTACATATATTGTAACAAGTTATAAATATAATAACCTGGAAAATCATGCCGATGATTTGAGCCAAAAAACGAGCTGATGGACACAGTCAGAGTCGCGATCTGATGAACTTGTGATTTCTGGCCAGTCTAAGCTGGCAATGAGTTCGTCATGGCGCTGGTAGCCGCGTTTCATCCAAAAAGAATCATTTGATCTGTAGTCATAAGGACGTGCCGGATGGTCATCGGATCGGATCACTGAGCAAAATGCGTTGATGTCGAAATGATGATTCTTTGCCCATGACTCGCGAAGGTCGAAAAAACGATGTCCGAGGCCTTGCCCACGGAACTCGGGTAAAAGCACGGATTCGCCAAAATAAGCGATTTTTGTCAGATCGTAGCCAGCAGCGATAAATGGCTGCTGAAAAGCTGGATCCGCATCAGTTAGTGGCATGCAGGTTGAGACGCCGACCATGTTGCCATCGGATTTTACAATCACAAGATACGTGGAATCCGTTTTGGTATAATTGGCTAAGTAATCCCGCTCGTAATCAATATCGCCAGCATAGAGATAGGGATATTCGCGAAACACCCTGCAACGCAGCTCAGCCAGATCCTCGATAAGGCAGGCCGCATCACTTCCATTCACACCCGTGCAAACTATCATTTCGGGAAAAATTTAGATGATAAATGCAGCTGTGATCGATTTAAAACCATGTAAATTTGAAATTTTACCTCTTTCCAGAATGCCGATTCCGAAGAAGATTGAAACAACCTTACGATATGTTCCAAACCTTATATACATCGATTTTACCCCTGCTGATTCTTATTTCAGCCTTGGTATATGCTCAGGAAAAGCCAGCAACTGAGGAGAAAAAGCCCCCTATCGTTGAGGAAAAAGAGGTTGAGCCCATTCGGAAAAAAGCTTCCGTAAAAATTGATGGCAAGGACATCGATTATGCTTCGACGGTTGGAAAAATGATTTTGAAGAATAAAAAAGGTGAGCCGCGCGCCTCGATTTTTTATACCAGCTACACTCGTGAAAATATAGCAGATGTCTCAAAACGGCCTGTGATGTTTGCTTTTAACGGGGGTCCGGGCTCTTCAGCCGTATGGTTGCATCTCGGTATCTTAGGGCCGCGCATCTTGGATTTGCCGGGCGATGGCACGCAGCCTGTGACTCCCCCTGCCCGTTTGGTTGATAACGATCAGAGCATTCTGGACATATGCGATCTCGTCTTCATCGATCCCGTGACAACCGGTTACAGTCGTGCGGCCGGCAAAACGGAAGAAAAGGAATTTCATGGATTGAGTGAGGATATTGAGTCTGTCGGCGATTTTATTCGGATGTGGATCACCCACAACAACCGCTGGAATTCCCCCAAATATCTCTGTGGAGAATCCTATGGTGGCATCAGGGCTGCTGGTTTGGCGGATCACTTACAGGAACGTTATGGCATGAGCCTGAACGGTGTGATCATGCTTTCGAGTCTACTTGATTTCAGGACTCTCATGCCCTCTCAAGGTAGTCAGCTTTCATATCAAGTCTTTTTGCCAACCTTTGCAACCACAGCCCTCTATCATGGAAAAATCAAAGGCGAGCGTGATGCCGTTTACCAAGCGGCGAAAGAATTTGCTTATGGCAAATACACACTGGCCTTACTGAAAGGCAACGAAATCGCAGATGAGGAGATCGAAGAAATTGCGTCAAAACTATCCGAGCTTACGGGGATTTCAGCTGATGTATGGAAAAAGCATCAACTTTGCCTAGAGCCCTCAGTGTTTCGTGCGGAATTGCTAAGAAAAGAAGGAAAAGTCATCGGTCGATTTGATGCGCGCGTTGCCTGGGATATTACAGATCCCGCTTCGAAATCAGCCGAATATGATCCATCCTATTCGTTGGCTTATCCGGCGTTTTCAACAGCCATGCTGGCTTACCTTGGCGATGAGCTGGGCTGGAAAGAAGACCAACCTTACGAGATCCTGACTTCCGAAGTGAGTCCTTGGAAATTCAGCTCCGACAACCGTATCGTGAACCTCACCGGTGATCTTGCAAAAGCATTGCGAGACAATCCAAAATTACGAGTCTTGGTGATGGGTGCACATACCGATCTCGCAACTCCTCCTGAGGGCGTCTCGTATTCTTTCCGCCAGCTAACCGGGATATCCCCTGCACTGCTTCAACAAGTGAAATACACTTACTACGATGCAGGACACATGTTCTATACTAACCCCGCCGATCTCAAGAAATCACGAAAAGACTTGGTAGAGTTTTTGAAACCTTAAACTCTAAACATTAAATCCCAACCAAGACTAACTCTTCTTTCCAGCTAGTTTCACAAACTCTTTAATTTGGGGTTTAAAGTTTAAAGTTTAAGGTTTAGCTTCGCCGCATGCGTCTTGAAGATACGTTTGCCAATCTCAAAAAACAGAATCAAAAAGCCTTTATTGCCTATGTGGCGGCCGGTGATCCCTCATTTGATCTTTCTTTGGAGGTCATGCATGTGCTCGCGGACATAGGTGCCGATGTGATCGAGTTGGGATTGCCGTTTTCCGATCCCCTTGCGGATGGCATCGTCAATCAGATGGCTGCGGACCGTGCTCTGAAAGCAGGTATGAACACAGCGCGTTCCCTTGAGCTAATCAGAGCTTTTCGCGAAAAGAACGAAAAAACCCCCATCGTTCTTTTTACCTATCTTAACCCGATTTTCACCTACGGTTTTTCGCGTTTCCAAAAAGACGCCGTGTCTGCCGGCGCTGACGGAATTCTGTTGTTGGATCTTCCTCCGGATGAGGCGGAACTTTCCGCCGAACTTGCTGAAAACGAGTCGCTCTCACACATCCGCCTGATCGCGCCTTCGACCCCACCGGATCGAATCAAGATGCTTGCCGAAAAAGCCGAAGGTTTCATTTACGCTCTCTCACGCAGCGGAGTCACAGGTGGACATTCAGCACCCGCTGCCACTATTCCTGCTCAAGTCGCCGCCATCAAACAATATACAGACGTCCCCGTGTGTGTTGGATTTGGTATTTCAAATCCTGAACAAGCCACGCTTGTTGCAAAATCGGCCGACGGCATCATAGTCGGCTCCGCCATCGTCAAGCGCATCGAAGAAAACCTCTCCAATCCCGCCCAAGCCGTCAGGGATTTTGCGAAACCTCTGATCGATGCCATACGTTGAAAAAGGACATATGATCATTGGATAATATGATCATTGGGTCACCCAATTTCCTAATTATCTAATTACCGAAACATCGCTTGAAATCCCAAGCCCCCCTATCCATCTTCCCACCAGTTTTACCAAACACACCATGCTTCTCCACTTTTACAAAATGAATGGCGCCGGTAACGATTTCATCGTGATCGACAACCGTGACTTATCGATCTCTCTTGATGAGGATACCATTGCCGCACTCTGTGATCGCCATCGCGGCATAGGTGCAGACGGTCTGTTAGCAGTTGAGCCAGCGGAAAAAGGTGCCGATTACAAATTTCGTTACTACAATGCGGACGGTGGAGAAGCCGAAATGTGTGGTAATGGCGCGCGTTGCTTCGGATTCTTTACCGCTCATCTTGGTCATGAAGATGAAGAACTTCCCTCCAGTGTTTCTTTTGAAACCATTGCCGGCACACTCACGGCGGAGATCGTTGGTGAAGAGGTTCGCATCGCGATGTCGGAACCCAAAGATCTTGAGCTCAACACACCTGCGAAGATTGATGGTTTTTCCGGAGTGCTTCATTTTCTAAACACCGGCGTGCCCCACGTTGTGAGTTTCGTAGACGATCTGGAAAGCACCGATGTCTTTAACGTCGGACGCGCCACACGCTATCATTCCCATTTTGCACCGAACGGAACCAATGCAAACTTCGCCAAAGTGCTCGCCCCAGATCACATCGCCATCCGCACCTACGAACGCGGGGTCGAGGACGAAACTCTGGCCTGCGGCACGGGCATGGTCGCTTGTGCTCTCGTTCATCACCTGCTAACCGGCGCGGAATCACCCATCAAGGTCGATGTCGAGGGTGGTGATACCTTGACCATCGGTTTTGAAAAAACAGGTGACAACTCGTTCAAAAACGTCACCCTCACCGGGCCAGCCGATTTCGTTTTCGAAGGCGAAATCGAAATCTAATACATTTCCTTAACCTGAAACGTATCTTCCAATACCTGTTCGTCGTCCTCGGCTGTATTCATATGGCCGGTGGTCCTTACGCTGTCGTCCAGCTCTATGCGTGGGCGAACATGTTGGTGGTCTACTCGCAGGAGACCTCGATTTCTGAAGCAGTGGTCGACACCTTCAGCGGTAAAAAGCCCTGCCATCTTTGCGAGAAGATAAGTGAGGCGAGATCATCTGATTCAGAAAAAGAAATTCCCGAACCTGTTCAGCTTTCTCAGAAAATTTTCCATGATCTCATCGCGCCATCGGTATCTAACCTGAGCGATCTCTTTTCCTCTCCTCTCCCGCCTATCGATTTTCCGGCCCTTGTAGATGCGAATGACCACGCCGCAAACGGCCCACTAGCTCCGCCTCCGAGGGCGTAGAGCTGATCTGATAATCCATACGCAAAGGTAAGGTGCCATCGCCGTGGCCGCCGTGCCTAGTGAAACGTATTCGATTTTTTTTGAGGAATCCTTTGACTCCTCATTCCATGTGGTTCCTACGGCGATGGACCCTACCCCCAACAGATTCTTTCCAAAATTTTTCCATCTCATCCAATGAAAGCATTTCTATTTATTATATTATTTTCATCTATCGCCCTAGCGGCACCCGAAACTCTTGCTACTACCATTGTCAAAACCAAATCCAATACGGCACTCACCCAACCTAGCCTAGAACAAGATCGTTTCGATCTCGCTAAAATTCCGGGCGGCACAGAAACTGTCGATGTTGAAAGATTTCTAACAGGTCGATCATCCACATTTGCCGATACTTTTGCGCTCTCTCCCGGTGTTGTCGCACAATCACGATTCGGTTCCGATGAAGCCCGGATTTCCATTCGTGGTTCCGGCCTGCAACGCACGTTTCATGGTCGCGGCATCCGCGTCATGCAAGACGGTATTCCACTCAACCTCGCCGATGGTGGATTCGACATGCAAGCGATCGATCCCCTCGCCGCTTCTCATATCAACATCTGGCGTGGTGGAAATGCGTTGTCGCGTGGCTCAACCACACTTGGCGGTGCCATCGATTACCTCTCGCATACCGGCCAAACCGCACCCGGTTACTCGGCACGGATCGAGGCAGGTTCTTACGATTACCTCCGAACTCGCTTTGCAGGCGGACACACCGAGGGAGCGAAAGATATCTTTTACTCGCTGTCACACGCTTCGCAAAGCGGCTTTCGTGATCACGCCGAGCAATCCGCCCAACGCTTGTTTTCCAACTTCGGAATCCAACTCCACGAGGATTTGGAAACCCGGTTTTATGTGGCTGCGATCCATACCGATTCTGAACTTCCGGGTTCGCTAACCAAAGCAGAACTCGAAGCCAATCCACGCCAGGCAGATAACTCAATCTTTGGTGCCGTAAATTTTGACAACCGCCGTGACTTTGAGTTACTCCGCATCGCGAACAAAACCACCCTGCGTGATGGGGACAATACCTGGGATTTCTACTCCGCATGGACTTACAAGGATCTGGATCACCCGATCACGCCTTTTGCGGGTATCTTGGATCAACTCTCCAATGATCTCGCTACCGGAATCAACTTTTCCAACAAAAGCGAACTCTCCGGACGTGAAAATGAATTCAGATCGGGTCTCTCATTCACTTACGGAAACACTACCGATTCCCGTTTCATGAATAACAATGGCAATCGCGGCGCTCTCCGTCAACGCGATGACCAAACCGCCACCACCCTCGAAGCATTTATCGAAAATCGCCATTACCTCACAAATGAATTGATTCTAACAGCCGCTCTCGCTACCGCCTATTCCACCCGTGAGAATGATAGAGAGTTTTCTAATCCTGTTGCCGCTCCGCCGTTCTACACTCCGCCTGCTCCGGGTGCGTTGACTTCTTACGACGATTCCTACACCAACATCGCCCCGAGCCTCGGTTTGTTACATGAGGCAAATGACATCCAATATTTCATGGGGATTTCAAGTAGCTTCGAGCCGCCTTCGTTTTCGGAAGCGGTCACCGCGAACATCGCTCGCGACGCACAAACCGCCAACACCCTTGAACTCGGCAGTCGCGGCACACGTTCCTTTGCAAAATGGGATGCGACGTTTTTCTACTCCATGGTGCAAGACGAACTCCTCACCATCACCGATCCCCTCACCCTTGTCTCCACCACCCGAAATGCCAAAGACACGATCCACTCCGGTATCGAACTGGGAACCGAGATTGATCTGGCAGGCAACGCATGGAACGATGTAGCTCCTGCAAACCGATTTGTCTTCCGCAGCGCCTATACTTACGGAAGTTTCAAATTTGATAACGATCCAAACTATGGAGATAATCAAATCGCAGGCCTTCCCCCTCACCTCGTGCGCGGTGAACTGCTCTGGGAAAACGAGCAAGGCTACTACATCGGCCCCACCTTAGAATGGGTTCCCGTCAAATCCTTCATCGACCACCGTAACACTTTTGCCGCAGATCCGTATGCTCTGCTCGGTTTCAAATTCGGCCGACGCGTCACCGACGGTTTCTCATGGTTTGTTGAAGTGAAAAACCTAACTGACGAAATCTACAGTGCCACCCATGGTGTAGTCGATAACGCCGGTGGCATAGATCAACGACAATTCCTGCCTGGAGACGGAAGATCCGTATATGCGGGTTTCGAGTGGAAGTTCTGAAAAATGTTGCGGCGCTTAAAATCCGCCGCAACATTTCACTCCCCCATCCTCGCCTTGATGATTTTCTCCGAAGTTTTGGCTTTCAGTTCCACATCAGGCGCAAAGATTTGAATTCGCCATTCTTCAAGTAACCAACCGATCTCCCATAACGCGGGATTATTGGAATTGGATTTCCAACGCCGAAACCAATCATCCCAAAGTGGCCGAATAAGGTTCATTTTTTCGAGATCTTTGACGAGGGGCAAACTCTCGACACGTCCAAGGCGGGAGCGGATGGCGCGGAATCTTCTGGGGAGATCGATGAAATGGCTGAACCCAGTTTTCCAGACGAAGCCCTCGCGCATAAGCCAGGAGAGCTGTTCGTCGAGGTCGGTAGCGATTTCTCCGAAATTACGATCGCCGTGATGGGCGTTGATCCATGTGCGGACCATGCGCTCTGCGGTGACGATATCATCGAGGGCTTGTCCGATCTGGGTCGCGGCATCGAACCATTTGCCTTTCGCGTTCTCGTGGGCGATGGCGAAGTTTTGGGGACTACGTGGAAATTCACCCCCGACCACCCCCTCGGCGGTGAGTAAGAGCAATTCATCGAGTTCTATCCCGAGGCGTGGCATTTCGACTTTTCCTAACAAACCCAGTGGAAACTTTTTGCGTAGATAATCGACCTCACGTTCGGCCCCTAACAGCAGCAAGCGAGCGCCGCCGCGTCGGTGGGATTCGCGGGCTTCGTGGAGGCTGGTAAAGGCCCGCACACCGACAGTTTTACCTTCGTCCACCAAAGCAGGAAATGCCGGTCCACCGGCGGTCATGACTTGTTCGGGCAAACTCTCGCCGTCCCATGCGCTCATGCCGCGTCGCTCAATATCGGCTGTGGCTGCGGCTTCGAAGCGTGCGCGCATTCGATCGGCGAGCTGGAGTTTCAGCTGCGCGACATCGGCTCCCATGGCGAGCTCTTCGCCTTCGTCATCGCATACCCAGATTTTCGTGATCAACTCCTCGGGAAGTTTTGTCAGATCGAATTCCGAAGCCGGGATTTGTGCGCCGTTGCGCTCGTGAATATGCTCGGCGAGCGTTTCTCTCACTCCTTTTTCCTTGGGTGCGCCTGACCAGAGTTCCGCAAAGCTGTATGCGGTTTCTGAAATGGGTTGGCATGATTTCCGGTAATCTTTCGGCAAACCGCGCATCAGAAACTCAGCGCGTTGTTCGAGATTTCCATCCACTCCCCAATCTGGCAACCATTCGGGCATGCTGGGCAGTTGGTCGACATGCACACCTATCGTGACCCCGTCATCGCGTTCACCCGGTGCACAATGATAGTAGACTGGATATTCTTCGCCTTCGTGTTTCAACGCATCTGGAAAATGTTCCAAACCTATCAAATCCTCCCAAACTACATCGGTCATCCCAAGCATGAGAGAATCTTCGTTTTGCTCATGCCATTTGTGAAAAGCTGCGGCCGTGGAAATGTCTTCGGGAATCCGTGCTGCAAAAAACCGAACCACCGCGTCCTCACTCCACAACATCCCCACCCGCCGCAACTTATCTTCCAGCCCTTTGATTTCCTCCCGCATCGCTTCCATGTGATCGAGAAAACGAGTTTTCCTGCGCAAGCCCCCGCCCAAAATTCCTTCTCGGAGAAACACCTCGTGTGCGGCTTTTTGATCGACCCGTCCGTAGTGCACACGCCGACCTTCGACGACATGCAGTCCACCGCAGATCACGGTTTCATTGCCATACACCGCGCCTTGCTTTTCATCCCAATGAGCTTCGCCGTATCGACTGCGGCAAAGGTGAGGAGCGACAATCTCCAGCCATTCCGGTTGGATCATCGCCACACGCCTCGCCCACAAGCGAGTGGTCTCGACAAGTTCGAGTCCCATCACCCATTCATTGCGTTTCTTCAAACCGAATAAACCCGAACCGGGAAAGATCGCGAAAAATCCTCCCGATGCGCTGCGGTAAGCTTTGTTTTCCTTATCCCAAAACCCAAACTGTCTCGGTGCGCCCGCCAATAGCGAACGGTGAATCGCACCGTAGTCGGAAGAGATATTAGAAATTAGATATTTGATATTCGTGATTTCAATCAGCTCTTCGAGAACGTTCCCCCACTCCGTTACGCGTTTCGCATTGAGGAAATGGTTGCCACAATATTTTCGCAGTTGATTCCACTTCCATTTGCGGCCGTCATAAAACTTCGAAACATCGCGCCAGAGATTGAGCATAGCAATGAAGTCACTATCTGGATCATTCCACTGCGAATGCGCGGCATCAGCCTCGCGTTTCTTCTCTGCGGGTCGCTCGCGAGGATCGCTGGTTTCCAATCCTGCGACAATGATGGTCACTTCCGACTCACAGCTTTCGCGCTTCGCTTCGATCAACATCCGGCCCATGCGCGGATCAACCGGTAACTTCGCTAATTCCCGACCGATTTCGGTCAGTCGTTTTTCATGATCCAGCGCGCCGACCTCCCGTAGGGTGCGATATCCTTCAGCTATGGCTTTGGGATTGGGTGGATCGATGAAAGGAAAATCCGAAATGTCAGGTAGTCCGAGCGATTTCATCCTCAATATGACACCTGCGAGTGAACTGCGGCGGATCTCGGGATCGGTGAATTCGGAGCGATCGAACAGATCGTCTTGCTCATAGAGTCTGAGACAAATGCCATCTTGCACCCGACCACAACGGCCTTTTCGCTGGCGAGCGCTTGCCTGACTGACAGGCTCGATCTGCAAACGCTGAACTCCACGCGCTGGGCTCCATCGGCTGACTCGAGCCAGACCGGAATCAATTACACAAGCAATACGTGGGATCGTCAGCGAGGTCTCGGCGACATTCGTAGCCAGCACGATTCGTCGCTTCTTTCCAGGTTGGAAAATCCGCTGTTGCTCCGCCATACCGAGACGAGCAAACAAGGGCAGGATCTCTGTGTTACAATCATTCCTGCCTTCCAGGATTTCCGTCGCCTCACGAATCTCCCTTTCACCCGGCAAAAAAATCAAGACATCGCCATGTGGATCAATGTCGTTAAGGTAATCCACTCCCCGCGCAACATGTGAAGCGATTTCTTCATCGTCCTTTCCAGGTAAGAAAAATTCTGCCACGGGAAACATCCTGCCTTCTGCTTCAATCACTGGGGTGTTTGCTTTTCCGAAAAATTCTGCAAAAGCCCCAGCGTCCAAGGTGGCTGAGGATATGACGAGTTTCATTTCGGGACGGCTTTCTAAGAGGCATTTCAAATAACCGAGAAGGAAATCAATATTGAGCGAGCGTTCATGCGCTTCGTCGAGAATGAGCGCGTCGTAGCGATTGAGATCAGGATCAGTCCGTGTCTCGGCAAGCAGAATGCCATCAGTCATGAATTTGATCCGCGTCTCATAAGAAGTCTGGTCGTCAAATCGAACCTGATAACCCACAAAATCACCCAAAGGCACCGATAGCTCTTCCGCCACTCGTTTCGCTACCGAGACAGCCGCTATCCGCCTCGGTTGAGTGCAGCCGATGAGTTTCCTCTTCTGTGAAATTTGAGATTTGAGATCCGACTTCGCTAAAGTTTCGACGGACATGTTTGAAGCTTCGAGTGCCTCCGCGACCATCTTGGGTAGTTGAGTGGTCTTGCCAGAACCCGTATCGGAAACGACCACCACGACCTGATGACTGCGGATTGCATCAACAATTTCGCCCCGTAATTCCGCAACTGGCAGATCCGCCGGATAATTCCAGTTCCCCGAAAAACTCATCGGTAGGCAAGTTATCTCGATTTCGGATAGAGGTTGAACTGAATCCGTTTAAAAGCGGATTGAAGGAATTCCGCTCGTCCGAAGTTCTGACTAAAACCCACGAGTTTGCCATCCTTAACATCCTCTAGCCTGAAGACTAAGGACGAACCGTCGGCGAAGATGGCTTTGACGTCTCCGTTATAGAGTTTGGGTGTTGGCATCGGATCGGCTTTTTTAAGTGCGATATTATTGATGCGATGAACCGGAAAAATGACATCCGTGAAAGGTGTTTTGATTTTGATCATCTCGCCGTCAATTCCAATAACCTCACCTTCAATTGTATCACCATTGGATAGCATCATTCTGCCTTCAGGTAGTTCCTTGGGAGCGGGAGATTTGGGATTTGGTAAAAAAGGATCGATTTGAAATTGTCCAAATTGTTCTGCTACCATCATTTCCTGACTCATGGATTCATCAACGTAACCATCCCATTCGGTGATCACAATATTGGAAATGGCGGACTCATGATTCATATCGGATGCAAACAACAGTCCCTTGCCTTTGATTTTATCCAGAGAATCATCCTGCCAAACTCCGCAAAGCTGTTCATCGATGAAAACCATGATCTTCTTCGTTTTCCTGCTGACGCGGATATCCATACGGGTCTTTTCATTGAATTGGAATCTTCTTGGGATCAATTTGCTGCCTAATAGCAAATCCTCATCGAGACGTTTCACTCTCACCATACTGCCATGAAAGGTGATTTCGTAACCACTCTCTGGTGTCTGGGATTTGATGTCGGATGTGAAAAGAACGACTCTTGACCTTGTTATTTCTTTCCGACTCAGATCATAGCTGATTTTCACCTCGCTGGTAAAATCAATATCGCGAGCGATGCCGCCAATACCGCTGCAAACAAGTGCCTTTTCTTCATATCTCCAGCTGCCTTCCGCACCACTGAGAGTCCACTCATTTAAGCCGATTGGACCACGGTAAAGCACCTTGCTGTTTCGCGAAATGTTGATTGATTTAACAAGTTCTTTGGGGAAAACCATTTCTCCTGCATAAAGAGTGTCTAGGCGAATTTCCTGATCATTCAGTCCTATCAGCCGTCCTCTTGCGGAATCTCCATTGTTAAGATCAAGAATGGCTTCATGAGCGGCTTCATTCTGCACACCATCCAATTTACCTGGTAGTTGGAGCTCGAGAATCTGATCCAATTTGAAACGAGCCTGATCTCTCAATAACTCCGATTCCCATGTGAGTGCGTCCAAGTTCAGATCGACGGCGTTTCCTTCAAGTTGATCACCATTCGCAAAACGAACGACCGCCTCGTCTTTTGTGGCTAAGCAAAAGCTCGTCAGAAAAATAAACAGGATAAAAATCTTCATTTTTCTATGGATGGATTGGATTTGTTATCAGTGCTTTTTTCCAAACGTGAGATGGCATTACGTTTTATTTTCAAATCGCCAAGTAATGGATGGGTGACGTCAATGGACTTTTCATTGAATGAGCACTTTGATACCCGCATGCTACCTCGACCTTGAAGGAACAGACTCAAGACTTCGAAGTTTTGAATATTTACGTCAGTTGCATTTTTGAAATGAATGCTGGATATCTCGGATTCAGGTAGATCAATGGGTTCCGCTTGGAAATTGCTTTTAAAACGGTAAACTGCGCCGTTGGGTCCATTCGTAATGGATAGCAGGCTTCCACCGAAACGCTCACCGTTACGGCCCATGACAGCATCCTCCTTGCCATCACCGCGATCCTCGCTCCGATGCCTGTCGCCGTGATCTTCCCAATCTGAAACATCAATATCAGATATACTTAGTTTATTTTCATCCGTTGCCTGAGCCCCGAAGGATATTCCGGTTCCGTTCGGAAGATCAGGAAAAGGATCCGCATAGCGTCCCTCCAACTTGTCATTGAGGTAGAGATCCAATCGACCATTTTTGCGGGTTACCCTGATTTCGATCCATAATTCCTTTGATGTGAACTCCTGAGGTTTGCGCGGGATAACAGCAACGGTTGAATAACGCGTTTTGCCGGTTGATTCTCTTTTTATTTCCATGCCTGCGTTGCCATATTGGATATAATATCGATTCACGGCTTTTTCTGAGTCATTCATGGGATCCCCAAAATAAAAACGAAAATTCGGTTTATGTTCCCAGCTTGCCTTGAAACGAACCGAGTAGTTTTCTGGAAGTTTAACATCTCGGTAGACTAGGCCTGGCCCGCTTGCTACTAAACTTCCGTTTTCTATTTGCCATTTTGATATTTCATCCACGCTGTTTTTCCACTCGCTGATTTGCTTGGGTCCGCGGTAGATGGATTTTTTTGCGAACATGCCAATATCCAGAGAAGCAACTATCTCACGAGGGATATCTAAATCACCGAAATAAGGTGTGGTAATTTGCAAGGTCTTGTCATCCAGACCACGAATACCGACAGGGAAAGAGTCACCGTTGGCGAGGGTGAGGTTTTGCTGGGGCGTTTCGATCATTTGGTCGGGCCTCCCGAAATCGATCTTGCTGACTTTATTCGCTTGCAGCCTGATCGGTTGATCCGAGTGCGGAGTGGTCAAAATAATTATTCCATCCGCATCCATGGATGTGGGCTCACCGGTGATCTTGTTGTCACCTAAAAACGAAACTTCAGCTGCTCCAAGCATAGAAGCGAGGCAGCTAAAGCACAGGCTGAATTTAAAATTCCACGTTCCAGTCATCGAGGTAGCTTTGGGTAGATTTAAATTCCAGCATGCTGGCAGACTCCAAACCAACATTTATTTCACCGCTGGCAGCGTTGAGTAAACGAATGTTTTTTGAGTCTCCCGTGATAATTTTTCCACTGATGCTGCCAAGCGGGTGAAATCTGACTTTGAATATTCCGTGATCTGATGGGTCAGTGATTTTGAGTTGGGATTTTGCAAACCTTATCTCCGCGATCTCGGTTATAGGTAACAAAAAATTTCCAAAACGACCGGTCAGATTGACTTTGCCATCTTTCATACCGTGGATCTTTCCCGAAAATCGGTCAGTCCCGTTATTCAACAGGACAATGTCGGAATCATCCGAATTCAAACTACGGGCGGCGTCTGGCATTCCATTCCACTCGGCAACGATGATATCAGAAAGGCGCAACGGGGAATCGTCCAACAGAACCATGAAGCCATAACCCGCACCTTTGCCCTTGTATCCGTCAGATGGATTTCCATTTTCGATTGGGGGGGCGTTCTTTTCATTCCACTCACAGATAGATTGGCCATCAACATACAGAAAAATGTCTCCTGAATTACGGTTACAACGAATCTCGAATTTGGCGGATCCGGAGTTCGATAGCCGTAGCGTGGAGTTTTTCGACTGGATTCGTTCCATGACAGGTGATCCCTCTTCATTGAATCCTGAGCGATAAAGAACTACGTAGTTGCTGTAGACATGCAATACATAACTTGAACCGAAAATGTAAGGTTGATCCGGAATGTTGTTGGGACGGGGATTGTCTTGCTGATGCGGCTTGGCGTTGTTCGGAATGATAAAATCGGCATGGAAACCGATTGCGATCGAGAGACGGTTTTTCCACGCGAGATCAAATTGCAAAACCGAGCGATCCGACATGCCGTTGTCGCGAGTCAATGCCGTGCCTAATCTTTCATCGTTCCAATACCATGCGGATCCGGAGAATTTCCACAATGGAAACTCTTTCTCAAGCTCTTCCTCCTTTTTCTGGATAGGAATTCCACCCGTATGTTTGCAATTTTTCTGAGTCCATTCTCCCTTGTCAAATGGGCCGTAATAGAGAACGCGGCCACCCATCGGATTCGGAGCAATGATTTCGACCTGATCTCTGGGGTATTCCAAGAGACCCGCAAAATCTGTCTGCACTAGAATTCTTTTATCGTCAATATCACGAACCATGCCCGGGATTCTGTCTCCATTGCAGGTGCCGATATACGCTAAACTGGCAAGCGATTTTGATGGCTTGCCGGATTTAAGAATGACCTGCCGGACATCGGAGGGATTGAATTTGATCGCTTCATCTTCCGGATTGTCACGTTTCCATAGAAGCGCGCCATGCTCCCCGAATCCTTGAAACGCGCCGTGAAGTTGATCGCCATTCTCAAAGCGCAGCAGATCCTGTGTGTCGGCGAGTGCGAGCGTTGAGACGAATGCGACAAATGGAGTGAAAAGCCTGAGAATCATTTTTCGTAGATGGGTAAGTAACGGTAATTCAACGCCAGAGATAGCAATGCGCCGGCCGTGCTGAAAGCCTGCCCATGATTTCCGGGAAAAGATCCGTCGGATGATTGAATGGTTCCGATATAACGGATATTGCGGCTATTCCATTCCTTCCAGACCGCTTCATCCGCGTGAAACAGAGCCTGAGACATATAATATTCGTAATAGTAAGGATATGTGCGATCTCTGTAATCTAGGTTTTTCTTCAAAAATTCGAGGCTGGCCTTGTAAGCTTTGGAGTCGGTTTCTTTGTTGAGTGAGAAGCAGAGAGATCCGATGGCGGTGAGTGTGGGTTTGCCGCCCGCGGCTGATGTGTAGCCGTATGAGCCGTCACTGCCACGGCAGCTCGCGAGGTAGTTCAGGCCTTTTCGAATGGCTTCATCGGGAACTGGAAATCCCGCATTACGCGCAGCAAACAAGGCTACGATCTGACTGCCAGTTACGGTTGTGTCGGCATCTTTTGCATCGGGCGTATAACGCCATCCTCCGGTTGGATTGCGTTTTTGAGAACTCAGGATCAAATCCACGGCTTTTTGAAGCGCCTCGCCAATTTTCGGATGATCGACAACACCGTAGGACTCGGCCAGCGCCTTGGTTGCGAAGGCGTGATTATACATGCTCGTGCCGATGTATCCGTTATCCCTCATCTTGTTTTGTTTGGAAAGGATGTAGTCGATTCCGCGTCTGATGGTTTGAGCATATTCACCATGGTTCGGATCGGTTCCATGTGCCAAAAAAGTAGCGACACATAGACCGACGACGCCAGGTTCATCACCCGAGCCATCATTCCATGAACCATCCGCATTTTGACTTTTTGACAAATAGGACATGCCTCGAGCATAAATCAGATCGACCTGTGCGGGAACGTGATCATCCCTGCGATCGAGAATGCCTTGTCCGCGCGCATGCGCGAGAGATCCCAAAAGCACGGTGATAAAAGAACGTCGATCCATCATTTTTTTAGTTTTTCCATACCACGGTTATATGCGTCCAAAGCCGATTGAAATTCGGAAGGCAAGTTTTTACCCGAGTTTCCTGAAGCTTTTGGAACCCTTCTTTCTGTGGTATTGGCATTGCTGTTACCTCCGACAGCCTCGTTTTGCGAATCGGATTCCCCGCTACTGCCTTGACCGCCCTTCTCGCCGCCCTCGCCCTTGCCGTCTCCTTCACCTTCTCCCTCGCCTTTTCCCTTTCCCTTGCCTTTCCCCTTGCCTTTCCCTTCATCCATCATTTTCTCCATCATGTCCATCATGGCGCCGCCAGCCTCGCTACCTCCGCCTTTTTGTTTCTGCTGCTTGGCTTTGGCAGCTTCGTGAATCTTCTCGATGATTTCCGTCTGCGCCGCAATCGTACGACCGCCTGTATCAGGCTCTGAGAGATAGTCAGTCGTTTCGTCCATGATACCTTCTACCGATGAGAGTAATTCGATGACCTCAGGTATGGTCTGTTCGATCACGAGTTGTTGAACGTCTGCCGAGAGCTCGTCCTGCTCGTCTGCGACTCTCTCCGCTCCTTCGGCATGCTTTCTGATCACCTCCTGTATAGTGTCATTTTTCGGTTCGGCTTGAACTGCGTGACTGACAAAAAAAACGAGTAAAAATATAAATATGGTCTTCATCGCATCGGCTTCTGGTTCGACTTGGCATCCCGTTTGAGTTGCTCGAGAACACGAGTCCTGGCGCGCAGGTCCTGTTGTTGCTGGATCATTTTCATGACGCGCAGCATGAACTCGAAATCCTCATCTTCCGAATTGGGTGCGCCGCCGCCACCTCCCCCTCCCCCACCACCGTCTTCGTCCATCGCGCCCTCGAGGAGGGCTGCCCATTCATTGAGCTTGTCAGCTGTTTTCTTCGACGTCTCGATTGCGGTATAGGCGTGGTTGGTTTGTAGCTTGTCCTTAATCTTTTCAAGTCCTACGTCGAGGGTCACATCCGTGATCTTTTTATGTTCATTCACACTGATTTTGCTATCGCGCATGAGATCAAAGACTTGTTTGAACACATCCTCATGGGTGCGGGCATGATAATGTCCGAGATCTTCTTGGATCCAACGAATATCGGATGCGGTAAGACTGATTTGCTTGGATAATTCGTGAAGTTTGCGTTTGTCTTTCGGATCCACTTCAAACTCCCTCATTCCGATAATGTTTGTGAGACCCGTGATAAGGTCTGAAGCGATCCCGTTTTGTTCTTCGGCCGCTTTTTTCAAGCGGCTTACGAATGTACTGGCTTCAAATCGCTTGTTAGCATTTTTGGCATCTGCAAGAGCTTGATTCATTTTTTCAACAGCCTCTTTTTGTTCCTCGACTGCTTTTTTAACGTCCTCCTTGGATTTTTCAGGAGTATTCGATGCCTCACCTGCAGCTTGTAATTTCTCACTGACATCCGGCATCTCTTTATCCGAGAGTTCCTGCATGGATTTCATGGCTTCTGCCATTTTTTTCATGGTTTTTTTGTCGATGCTTTCATTGCGGGCCGTGTCTTTCATCAACTGCTCCATGCGCTTGGTTAGTTCTTTCATGGCACGTACGTTTTCATCTTCAGCCTTCTCTTGCTCGGTTAGGCGCTCTTTGCCCTCATCTGTTTGAAGTTTTTCTCCTTCAAGTCTTTCGAGACGCTCATTTTCATCCAGCAAGTCTAGCTCTTTGCGACTCAAATCCTCGAGCTCTGCGATGATGCGGTCGAATTGGCTTTTAAGCAACTGCGCATGCTCCTCATCGCTGAGCACATATATCACAACGGGTTCCGAATAAACCCGACCTCTTTCTGGAAAATAGTCTTCCACGAAAGAGCGCAGAATAAGTCGTTGCGGAGTGATCCCGAAGGCAGCAGGTGAAAATGAAGCGGGTTCGCTGATGCGATCGACTTCCGGCCCGCCTTGAGTAATGATGATTTCGCCGCTGGTCGCCGGTTTTTCGCCTGGATTGGTGCCGTAACTGCTCCACTCGATCCCAGCTTTTCTGATTCCGAAGTCATCCTCACCAAGAATTTCGAAATCCAGCACCTCTTTTGGCACGATGGCTTTTTGTCGATCCAAGCCCTGTAGGTAAGCCACTGGAGGGGCGTCCTTTACCGCATCAACCCGGATTTTAAAGCTCTCGCCTCCAATCAGGTCAAACTCATCAATCCATGAGAATGGAATGGAAAACGGGGTATGACCTGTGATGATGGGGCCGAAACTAGCCTCGACACCAGTGATTTTAAGGGGGCCGTTGATCGATTGGAATTCATTCTCTTTCACTAATTCGCCGGATATTTCAGTGGGTCCGAATGTTCCCTTTTTAAGAGGACTGCTGGTTTCCAAGTTGAAAGATAACTTGCTGCCTTCAACGGCGGTGATTTCGCCGATGTTCAATGCGACTTTGCTCTCGGGGATATTCAAATACTCAGGCGGCCTTACCGTTATCGTGGTGTGAAGCACCACGGGTCGCTGTTTCGGCTGGATTTTCAGCCTATGGTTGAGGTCACCGACACGAAAGGTAACGAAACCCTCTGCTTGTTGTCCGGGAAATATGAAATCGTAATGATGATCCTGAAGTGATGTTCTGATTTCTGGCTGATTTTCCAAACGGGCGGTCGCATACTGAGGTTTTTGCTCGGACTCGGCTTTCAGTTTCAGAGTTACGCGAAAGGACTCGCCGTAAGGAACCGCTAGAAAGGTGATCGGCTCATCGAGCTGTGTGAAAGTGTAGCGTTCGATCGCTGCAAATGGGTTCAACCAACGCTTAAAGGCATTCAAACCAGCTTTGGGAGCAAAAACAAAAGCCGTGCAGACCAAAATCAACAGAGCCAATGCCGCCAGCGCCCACTTGCGGTGACGTGGTTCAGGCAAGGCTTCATCCAATTCCCGTCTTTGAGCTTCCGCTGCCACAACTTGCATGGCCGCCTCACGTAAGCGCGGAGAAAGGGTGTCGCCGTTCTCGTCCTGACCTTGAAGCTCAATGACACCCAGCAACCGATCACCCAGCCCGGGAAATTTCTTTGCAATCAAGCGAGCCAGTTGACCTTCGCGGCGGTGACCCCAGATCCAGCGATGCAGTCCACAAGGGGCGAATCCCGCAAACAAGGATACCCCGCTGATAAGAATCAGGAAACGGGCCCAGACAGGGGTCGGCCAAATACGATCCAAGCCAAATAACAAAAGAAATGATAAAAACAGACCGATCCATCCTAGGGCTATGATTTCAATCATTTTTCGCCGCCAAAGATGCTTGCGAAAAGACTCCAGCTGTCTTTTCAGCATCTCTGGAATCACAGGGTCATGATTGGGCAATTTTGCTGACATTTCAGTATGACACTATAAGTAAAAATCGGCAGGAGTAAAGTGCCAGCTATAGATCATAACTCCAGCAGATTTCTCAGTTATTACAGGACAATACCGCATTGATCAGTCATCCTTAAAGGCTTCGGCGCGCCTTTCATCGATACAGCGCTTCAACCAAGCCACGAGTTTTTCCGCATCCTTGGATTCGGAACGCATCGACATCAAAGAGACCCAGTCAAGCTGTTCGCGAGACTGCACCGCAGCTATTCTGTGAAACTCCAGTTTTGACAGGATCGCCTCGGTTTCTTTCGGATGCGCGTTCAGAATCTGTGCAGGGCGCGGCAATTCGTCGATGACTTCCGGAGTTAAGCCAAAAGAAGTCACGCCGACTCCGTATTTCGAGCTGAGTTTTCTCAATCCATCCGCAAGAGCCTCATCTTGAATCGGACCCGCATAAATCAACTCGCCTCCCTGTGCCCACTGCGAAATCGAGAGGGTTTGGAAAAAATCCTCACGGTAAGACATCAACGATGGCAGCAACCTGAGTCTTGCAGCATGCAAACGGAAAGGTGCGATTCCTAAGCGCTGTTTGAATCCCAGCATTTCCTCATCCAATGACATTTCCTCATCTGGCGAACCGCCGGTTTCCCAATCCACCAATACCAACTCGGGATATTTCCATAAATTTCCCATTGGCGATTCGTTCGTAAAAGGATCACGAAAGACAAACGGAAAACGCCCGTTGATTTCAAAATAGCGGGTCACCACAGCACGGAATTTTCTGATCCGTAGCATCGCGTGATCCACGGTGGTGCCATCACCATGCAAATCATCGAGTCGTCCTTGAGTCCATGCCAACAATTCCTGTGCGCCGGACAGAGCTGGCAAGGGTTCGCTGCGCCGATAATATCCCTGTCCTTTTTCTACTTTGGCGATCGAAGATGTCGGATCGCAGGACATGATTGAAAAATGATAACGGAGTGAGGCATCTGAATAATTTCCGCTCAATCCAAGCCGCGCTAGACGAATCAACTCCGTACCCTTGATCGCATCTGTGGGGCTGGATGGCAGCAGGGTCGGAAGGACTTTGTTAAGTTGCTTTCTGAGACTCATAAGGAAAAAATCAATAATCTTGCGGTATCCAACCTTTCAGCTGGTTTATCATCAAGCGGATTCTCGTTTTCATCTCGCTTGGCTTTGCAACTGAAACTTCCTATTGCACAAAATTCAATTTGTGAACTAGAATCAATCCCCCCAACACTTGAACGTTTGACTCTCTCTCCACATTCCATGAATCCAGATCGCGCCACCCTCAATTTTCTCAACTCATTTCCAGAAGAAGCACGCAAACGTGGTGACATGCTGCAAAAAGACGGAGCAGTTACCCAGATCTTCGGTAACCATCTTTTTATCCAAGGTCGCGTAGAAGATGAATCCGGAACGCATCGCACCTCGCTGCGTTTGCAGGGTAACCGATGGTTCGGTTCCTGCACGGCCGAGGACGAACTCATTTCCGGTGCATGCCAATACGCAACCATGATGGAGCGCATGCATCGTGGCGAGGATTTGCCGGAATCTCCCAACGAGTTCGATGACACACCGGTGCTCGACATCATCGAAGAAAAACTCGGACGCGAACTGGATGACAAGGAAGCTGAGTATGTCACAAAAATAGAAAAGCGTTATCGCCGATATGTGATCGAGGGAGAGCTCCACGATCACGACATGGTGCGTATCAACCCACGCTGGGAAATCAACACCTACGAGCCTCTCGAACTATGGCCCGTACCTCCGGGTGACATTCTCGAATTCTGGAATTTTCTGGCATACGCCTTTTACAAGCGCAAGCTCCCCTATCCTGAATTCATGTCGGTCATCACCGACTTGGGCTCGGTCCAGAAAAAAATGGCTGACTGGGAACAGGAACGTGATGTTGCGGCATGGTATGATCGAATTGAACAAGTCAACGAACGCCCTCCTCAAGACGCTCCCCTCAGCGTTCAATTCCGTTTGGTTGCCACCATTAACGAAGCACGCATGGAAGTCCGCGAAAATCGACCGAATGCGCAATACCTGCAGCTTCGCGAGAAAGCGGATATTGAAAAATACGTTGATCTTCATCAGGATGGCGCCTTGTTGATGGATGCTTCTTCCCAAACTCTCTGGGAGCACTATCTGGCATTCTATCGCAAGCATGGGGATACCACTCTTGATTTTGATCAGGAGGAATCCTGCCGCTTTATGAACCGGGTTTTCCAACAACCGGCACTGACGGGTTACCTCGTCAACTTGGACGACAAGCCGTTTCGGGTTACCGATGAGGCCCTTTCATGGGTTTGCGAGGATGAGCCTTATGACCCGAGTTCTTTTGCCCTGCAGCTCATCACCGCAGCTGGCGAAAATGTCTCCCACTCGGTCAGGCTGCTACCGGGACGTGTGGTTCTCTATCAATCCGACGAGACCGTTTTCCCAGGCCCTCCAAGATGGCTCGAGGAAACCGAAGTGATGCCGCGCTATCATATTCCGAAAAAAGTCATCGACTCACTTGAGGGTGTTGAATTTCTCCGAAAAATCGGCGCAACGCTCCCTGAATCACTCGTCAAACGCGTAGTCGATCTCGAGCTCAAACCGAAGCTGGAGATGAAACTCATAGCCGGTCTGACAGCTGCGGAAACCGAGCACCTCGTCGTCGATGTCACAGCCCTTGAGACCAAAGGCTTGCGCACGGAACGTCTCACCAAAGATGGCTGGGAGCTTGTTGAGCAACAATCGATCAAAGGCAGTCAGCTCATGCGCTTTGCCCGAGAGCCGCTGCATCCAATTCCGGCAATTCTTGATGAAATGTCCCTTGCCTATGACGAAAAACTCATCTCTTTTAAATCGCGCATCACCAAGCAGTTTCCTGAAAAATTTGCTGAATGGGTTCGGGCCATGCCTCCGGAAATCGAGCTCGACATCGATCTTCGCCTGAAATCCATTCTCAATGATCCTGTCACAGCGGCAGTCCGCTTCGAGGTCGTCGGACAGGACATCGACTGGTTCGATCTGCGCATTGTCATCGATGTTCAGGGTGTCAATCTATCCAAGGCCCAAATCCGTCAACTCGTCGCCGCTCGCGGAGGCTATGTCAGAATGGAAGATGGCTCATGGATGCGCCTCGAAATCAAACTCGATGCCGATCAACGCGAAGCTGTCACCCGCTTGGGACTCGATCCCTTCGATCTCTCCGGCGAGACCCACCGCATGCATGCCCTTCAGCTTGCCGATCCTAAAGCCGCAGAGGTGTTCGATCCCAAAGCATGGGAGCGCATCAAAAACCGTGCAAACGACATCAAACTCGAGGTTAATCCGGATCTTCCTGACGGACTCAATGCGACCCTCCGCCCTTATCAGGTCGAGGGCTTCAAATTCCTCGCCTACCTCTCAGAAAACAACTTTGGCGGCATTCTTGCCGATGACATGGGGCTTGGAAAAACGATTCAGTCACTCACTTATCTTCTCTGGCTGTTCGAGGAGCACAAGAAGACCGGCGCCTCACATAAACCCGCGCTCATCGTCTGCCCAAAATCCGTTCTCGATGTCTGGTATAGCGAAGCGGAAAAATTCACCCCGCAGCTCAAAGTTAAAATTCTCAAGAACCGCGATGACATCAACGTTGAGCATATCCAGAACAACATCGACATGCTCGTTCTTAACTACGCCCAACTCCGGGTTTGTGGTGAAGAACTCGCCGGAATCAAATGGCTCACCACAATTCTTGACGAAGGACAGCAAATCAAAAACCCGGATTCGAAAGCTGCGAAATGTGCCCGAGAGCTCGACTCCCAAAACCGTCTCGTATTGACAGGAACGCCTATCGAAAACCGCCTGCTCGATATGTGGTCGCTCATGGCCTTTGCCATGCCGGGTGTGCTTGGATCGCGTGCCTACTTTAAAAAACGCTTCGACAAACGCAAGGATCCGCTCTCCCAAATGCGCCTTGCATCGCGTTTGCGTCCCTTCCTTCTGCGTCGCACCAAACTCCAAGTGGCACAGGACTTGCCGCCACGGACCGAGGAAGAAGTTTACTCGAAAATGGAAGGTGTGCAGCTAGAGCTCTACAAAAATGAACTCAAGCGCATCCAGAAAGCCTTGCTCGGACTTGATTCCGACGAAGCGGTCAAAAAGAACTCCTTCGCAATTCTTCAGGGCCTCATGCGCCTGCGCCAAATCTGCTGCCACCCAGGTCTTATCGATCCGAAGTATCTTAAGGAAGAATCCGCCAAAATGGAATCCCTTTTCTACCTTCTCGATCAGCTTCATGATGAAGGTCACAAGGTGCTCGTCTTCTCGCAGTTCGTCTCAATGCTCGACCTTATCAAAGCCCGCCTCGAACTCGAGGCGCGTCCTTTCCATTACCTCACCGGTCAAACTAAGGATCGTAAAGGTGAAATCGAGCGTTTCCAGACCACCAAAGACCCCTCAGTCTTCATGCTTTCACTTAAAGCCGGTGGTGCGGGTCTGAACCTCACTTCCGCTTCTTATGTCATTCTATACGATCCGTGGTGGAACCCCGCGGTCGAAAACCAAGCGATCGACCGAACCCACCGCATCGGACAGAAAAACAAGGTGATCGCCTACCGTTTGCTGACCCGCGACACGGTCGAAGAAAAAATCAGGGTGCTTCAGCATCAGAAAACCCAGCTCGTCACCAACGTTCTCGGAGATGAAGGCTTCGCCTCCAACCTTGGAATCGATGACCTCCAGTTCATTCTCACCCATAACATCGACGAAGATGAAGTGGATGAGGAAAAAGCCAAAGCCGCCAAAGCCGAGAAACCTGCTAAAAAAGTCGCCAAAAAAGCAGCTTCCAAAAAAATCGCACAGGATGATCTCTGATCAAAGGGCTAAAATTTGAGCAATCAACAGGCCCTATAAGTCACATAGGGCCTGTTTTCTTTGCAAACAGCTCTCCATTTTGCGTATTTACACAACTTTGTGAAAAATTTCACAAAGCACACTTGCGGCATCGCTCTTGTCCCTACATAGTCGGCGCAGGTTTTTCAGCCAATCAATCTGCTTTTCAAAACGACTCATGAGTGACCTTTCATCGTCCACCGCGGAAATTAAATTACCCAAAGACATCGCCGCCGAAAAAGGCATGGTCAACGTCCAGATCGACGGTATCTGGTATCAATTTCCAAAAGGCACCCGCATGATCGAGGCCTGCCGCTCGGTAAAAAAGGATGTACCTTACTACTGCTACCATCCCAAGCTGAGCGTTCCAGGAAACTGTCGGATGTGCATGGTTCAGATGGGAATGCCACCGCGCCCAGCACCGGGCCAAGAACCGACTCGTGATGAAAACGGTTATGAGCCTATCGGCTGGATGCCACGCCCCGCGATTTCTTGTGCGAATACGGTTGCTGAAAACATGGGTATCCGCACATCCGGTGAGCTCGTTGAAAAATGCCGTGAGGGCGTGATGGAATTCCTTCTCATCAATCACCCGCTCGATTGCCCGATCTGTGACCAAGCTGGCGAATGCAGGCTTCAGGAACAATCGGTCGGCTTCGGACGTGGCGTTTCCCGCTTTGTCGACATGAAGGTCAAAAAACCCAAAAACGTCGACATCGGCCCGCGTATCCGCCTGGATGACGAGCGCTGTATCATGTGCTCACGCTGCATCCGCTTCATGGATGAAGTCGCTGGCGATGCGGTGTTGGGCTTCACCCAACGTGGCACGCATACCACTCTCACCGTTCACCCGGGTCGTCTGCTCGATTCCAATTATTCGCTCAACACCGCCGATATCTGCCCGGTTGGCGCACTGACCTCGAACGATTTCCGTTTCCAAATGCGTGTATGGTTCCTCAAAGAAACCCCCTCCATCGACGTTAACTGCGGCACCGGCACAAACATTGTCATCCACACCCGCGGCAACACAATCCATCGCATCACTCCGCGCCAGAACGATGCTGTGAACTCCAATTGGATGCCCGATTCGCATCGTTTGAATTTCCATTATATCGATAGTGAGACACGCCTGACCGAGCCTCTCGTTCGTGAAAACGCAAAACATCTCAGCACCACTTGGACACAGGCGCTTGAAACGTTTGCTGCGAAAATCAAAGAATTCTCGGCAGAGGAAATTGCCATCATCGGTTCCGCGCGGATGACCAACGAGGAACTTTTGCTGTTAGATGAACTCCGTATCGCACTCGGTGTAAAAAACTTTTCTCTCGTCGCCCGGAACGGTGAGGCAGACGCCCTTCTCATCGCCTCAGATCGCAATCCGAACACGACTGGCGCGAAACTTGTCTTAAAACAAGAAGATCCATATGCCTCCCTTGCAGCCATCCGCAGCAGTATCCAATCTGGAAAAATCAAAGCCCTGCTTTCTTTCCACGAGGACCTTATCACCGATGCCGGCTTCGCAGCGGAAGATCTGAGCAAACTCGAATTCTTCGTGCAGTCTGCCCTGCTCGCCAATCCCTCCGCAACTTATGCCGACATGATTCTGCCTGGAGCGGCATTCGCCGAAAAACGTGGATCGATGGTCAACCTCAGCGGTCGTTTGCAACGCCTCAACCGCGCGATCGAACCCCCTGCCAACGCCCGCGATGATTGGGAAATGCTCCGCGATCTTGTCTCCTCCGTCACGGGAGAAAGGCCATCCCTCCACAGCATTGAGGAGGTTTTTAAAAAACTCGCCTCCACCGTTTCCGAATTTGACGGTCTGACGCTTTCCAAAATAGGCGCCCAAGGCGTGGTTATCCATGAAACCGGTTACAAAGTTGCCCTCCTCGACAACGAACGCGCCCGTAAGGCTGCGGGTATCATCAATGGGTGATTAAGTTAGAAGTTATCAGATAAAAAATTTTCCATCATGCCTGAAATTCTCATTACACTCGCGATCATCCTTGTCAAGGTAGTCACCTTCACGTTCATCGTGGTATTGCCGCTTGTGCCACTCTCGGTTTACTTCGAGCGTCGTTTCTCCGCGATCATTCAGGATCGTGTCGGGCCAAACCGAGTTGGAATTCCCCTCACCCTCTTCGGCGCCAAAAAAGATTTTCATCTCTTCGGCCTAATCCAACCGATCGCAGATGGTCTCAAGCTGTTCCTCAAAGAAGACTTCACGCCGGACCATGTGCGCAAGGCGTTCTACTGGCTGGCACCGGCGCTTACGGTAGTTCCCGCACTCATCACGGTTTGCGTGATTCCCTTCGGCCCCGATGTAACCCTGTTCGGATACAACGAAAAATTAGTGATCGCTGATATCGATGTCGGACCGCTGTTCATCTTTGCGATATCCTCTCTGACCGTTTACGGAATCACACTTGCCGGTTGGGCATCAAATTCAAAGTTCCCTTTCATCGGAGGTGTCCGCTCGACCGCTCAGATGATCTCCTACGAAATCTGTTTAGGCCTCTCCATCATTCCAGTGCTGCTTTACTACGGAGATCTCAACCTCAGCAATATCGTCAATGAACAAGCAAAGAACGGTTGGTTGCTGCTGCCGTTCTGGACCGATGGTAAACTTTCTCTCCCAAGCGCGGAAGCCGCTCTGTTTCTTATCCCTGCCATCATCGCTTTCCTCATCTTCACGATCTCGATTTTTGCAGAAACCAACCGCATGCCCTTCGATTTGCCTGAGTGCGAAACGGAACTCGTCGGAGGTTATCATACGGAATATTCATCGATGAAATTCGCCATGTTCTTCATGGGCGAATATGCTGCCATGGTCATCGGTTCAGCATTGATCATCACTCTCTTCCTCGGCGGGTGGTCAGTGGGATTCGGACTGGATCACGTAATTGCCAACCTCTCCATCGGTGAATTCAAAATCGGCGGATTCATTCATATCGGGGTTTTCCTAGCCAAGCTTATCGCCTTTATCCTGTTCTTTATTCTGGTCCGCTGGACGGTTCCGCGTTTCCGCTACGATCAGCTCATGAAGCTCGGTTGGGTCATTTTCTTCGAGGCCGCCCTGATCAATGTCTTTCTTGCTGCGCTCATCCTCGCGGCACCTGACTTTAAGCCGGCTATCATCACCACCGGAGCTGTTCTCATGGTCGCTGTCACCGCAGCCATCATCTGGGTCGCAAAAGTCTCCGAGCCCCCAGTAAAAATCCTTCGCGTTTGATTTTAGATCTCAAATTTCAGTTTTTTAGCTTTTACCTCCATGCCTACCATCAAGCTTACTCGCCCGAAACTCGACGCCGGTGAAAAAATTTATCTCGGTGCCATCTTCAAAGGCTTTTTCCTGACCCTTACCCACGCAATCAAAACCTTGTGTGGAAAATCTGCTGGTGCGGAGAGTCTCGGTTCGTCCGGTGTCGGCGTGACCATGCAGTTTCCCGAACAGCGTTGGGATGCGCACATGCCTGAATACTACCGTGGTGCCCCGACTTTAGTGACTGATGAACAAGGGCGCGAGCGTTGTGTTTCCTGCCAACTCTGCGAGTTCATTTGCCCGCCCAAAGCAATCAAGATCACTCCATCCGAAATCCCATCCGATGACCCTTGGGCAAAAGTTGAGAAACGTCCCCTGGAATTCGATATCGATATGATCCGCTGCATCTACTGCGGTATGTGTGAAGAAGTCTGTCCAGAACAGGCGATTTACCTGCGAAAGGATTATCTCATCACCGGCACCGCTCGTGATCAAATGGTGCACAATAAAAAGAAACTCTACGAAATCGGCGGTGTCCGCGTCGGCTTAGTCAACAAGTGGAATGAGTTGAAATAAAAGAAATTGGATAATTAGAAATTAAGTTAATTAGGATGAATTCAGAATTCACACAAACATTTGAAGAACTAGAGGCTTGGAAAGCAGGTCGCGGACTTCGTATTTTTGTGTTCCGCAATATTGCTCCAATATTGACAAAACAAAAGGAATTTAGCCTTTGTGATCAAATCAAACGTGCTTCACGTTCCGTTACTCATAACATCGCCGAAGGTCATGGACGATTTCATTATCTAGACAATTATCGTTTCTGCTCTCTTGCGAGAGGCTCACTCAACGAAGTTTTGGATCAATTAATCACCTGCAGTGACGACTCACTAATAGAAGAAGATGTTTACCGAGAAGGACGCGAGCACTTCAATACAACACTGCGTATTTTAAACGGCTACATGTCGTGGCTTCTAAAAATGGCCAAAAACAAATCTAAAGACTCTATAGCAACCTAATATCTTAATATCCCAATTATCTGTTTTCCTATGCCCTCATATCTTTTTTGGTTATTTGCCACCATCATGCTCATTGGCGCATGTGCCGTGATCGCATTTCGTAATCCTGTCTCAAGTGCTCTGGCAATGGTCACTTCCTTTGTCGGACTTGCTGCTTTGTTCATCGGACTCAGTGCATTCTTTGTCGGCATTATCCAGATTCTCGTCTACTCTGGCGCGATCATGGTTTTGTTCCTTTTCATCATCATGCTGCTCGATTTAAAAGATGAGAAAAAAAGAGCCTCAAACGGTGCTCCATTGTTTGCTGGTCTTGCTTTGGTAGTCGTGTTTTTCATTCAGTTAATCGGTATCCTCGGAAACAAACTTCCCCATCAATCCGCTCCTGAACTGAACCATGAAACCTTGGCCACCGCAGCAGCAGGATTTCCTGCTAAAGGCAAAATCGCGATCGCCCTCAACGACGGTCGGCTTCCCGATGTTCACCTTATTGGCCATACTCTTTTCACCGAATACAATCTTCCATTGCAAATCCTCGGCGTATTACTGCTCGTCGCGACCATTGGCGTGGTGGTGCTTTCAAAAAAATCAGCCGGATCTGTCGCATCAGTCCAAACAGACACATCCAAGTCTTAATCACTCATTTCTTTTCAAATGCCCTCTTTAAATGACTACCTTCTTGTCTCAGGACTTTTGTTCTCGATCGGTCTCGCTGGTGTGGTTTTACGCCGCAACATCATCGTGGTTTTCATGTGCCTTGAGCTGATGCTGAGCGCCGCAAACCTCACTCTTGTTGCTTTCTCGCGTTTCAATACGGTTGATGGCCTTCCCGACTATGACGGCCAGATGCTGGTGTTCTTTGTGATCACAGTCGCAGCTGCGGAAGTTGCTGTCGGTCTTGCGATCATCGTCGCGCTCTATCGGGCAAGACAAACGATTCACACTGATGAGTTGGTGACGCTGAAGGGTTGAGCATCAATATTACGCTCTTGTGCGGTGATGCCAATATCTGCAACATGCCGCTGAATTATGTGTGCAATGGCTTTCCGATGGGTATTACGTGGCGAGCCTACGGATTCCACATGTGACGGTTCTTCCGTCTACCCAAAAATCGTTAGAAATCTCGTGACTCGTCGCGGAATTCCGGAAGATGGGATTGAATCATTTCTGCATCCCAGATTACGCGATCTCGCCGATCCGTTTCTTATCCCGGAAATGCAACTTGCCGTGAGCCGCATTCTTGAAGCGGTCGACCGAAATCAAAACGTTTGTATCTATGGAGATTATGATGTCGATGGAGTTTCATCCATTACCTTGTTATCGAGAATTCTCAAAGCTTACGGAGTCGTAGCACGCACATTCATTCCGCGTCGCGGAACTGAAGGTTACGGCTTGAGCTTTGCGGCATTGGACCGATGCTTGTCCGAGGGAGCCAAGCCCGACCTCCTTATATCGGTCGATTGTGGAACGGTCTCCATCGATGAGATTGCCCTTCTGCGATCCAAGGGAATCGATGTCGTTGTCATCGATCACCATGAGCCCAGTCCCCTGGGACGTCCGGATTGTAACGCTTTGGTGAACCCGAAATGCGGATCCGATTTCACCTATCTCTGTGCGGCCGGGGTGGTTTTCAAAGTCGGCCATGCGTTACTGAAAACACGTGCCACGGATCTAGAGCTCAAAGACCTGCTAGACCTTACCGCTATCGCCACCATTTCCGACATCGTTCCCTTGATTGGAGAAAACCGTATCATGGTACGGCATGGACTGAAACGTCTGGCAACGTCCAACAATCCCGGACTGCAGGCACTGAAGGAAATTGCCGGTGTGAAGGACTTGCCCACTTCAATGGATGTCGGCTTCAGAATTGGTCCGCGGATCAATGCCGCAGGGAGAATGGACTTCCCTGAAGATGCGCTGGCAACACTGAATACGGATTGTGGAGTCAAAGCTGCCGAACTCGCTCAGAAACTCGATCAATATAACCGCCAGCGCCAAGCTTTTGAAAAACAGATTCGAGAGGACGCTGTAAAACAGCTTAGCGAGGATTTTGATCCAAGTAACGATCCAGTCATCGTGATTGGATCTAGAGATTGGCATCATGGTGTGGTGGGTATTGTCGCATCCCGACTCATGCGGCAATACTACAAGCCCACGTTTGTAATCGCTATTGGTGAAGATGGCATTGGCAAAGGGTCAGGTCGCAGTATTGAGGGTATTTCATTGGTCGAAGCCATTCATGCATGTGGAAACGAATTGATCGCTGGCGGCGGGCATGCGATGGCGGCAGGTCTTTCGATCCATGAGGAATCACTCGATCGATTTCGCGAAAAATTCGCTTCTTTCGTTCTGGAAAACTCGAGCCTTGAGGAACGCATGCCGCGTCTTGTCTTTGATGCGGAAATTGCTTTCTCCGAACTTTCTTTGGATTTTCTAGCTAGCTACGAGTTGCTCCAACCTTTTGGAAACAGCAATCCACAACCCGTCTTTGTCAGTCGCCGAGTGGAACTCGTCACTCCACCTTTTAAAATGAAAAACAACCACTTGCGTTTGAACTTGCGCCAGGGATGTGAAGAGAAATACGCGGTATTTTTCGGAGGCGGCGAGCGTGATCTGCCCGAACCACCTTGGGATATTGCTTTCACCATAGACCGAAATACCTATCGCGAAAAAACCTCCCTTCAGATCACGATTCAGGACATAGTTGCCGCGCTGCCAAGGTAACTTCATTGATCTTAAAATTGTGCAATCGACAAGGCAAGGCCTAGCTATTTTAATGCAGTCATGCAATCCATGACCGGCTTTGGCCGAGGAACTCACATCACGGAACTCTGGCAAGCCACCGTTGAGGCATCTTCCATTAACCGAAAGCAGGTTGAAATTGTCACCAACCTGCCGCGTGCTCTGCAATGTCTTGAGTCAAATGTGCGACAGTTTACGCTACCTCATGTCTCACGGGGGCGTATCCAGTTAACGATTCGTCTGGAAAAATCCAGTTTCGCCGACAACTCCCAGATCCGTCTCAATCACGCGCTGGCCAAATCATTTGAATCGGCATTCGCTGAGTTATCAAAAGTCATCGAACGTGATCTGTCTCCCTCGGCAGCAGATTTTGCAAGATATCCGGGTATTTTTGAAACCAACGAACTCGACCAAACGGATCCGGATGACGCATGGCAGACCATCCGACCCGCGTTAGACCAAGCACTCCAGAACATGGTAGAAATGCGAATTGCGGAGGGTAGGCATTTGAAAGAGGATTTGATTCAGCGTGTTTTCTTACTTACCGAAATTAAAAAATCTATTTCCAATCAAGCTCCATATCGCCCAATGCACCAGCGGGGGCTTCTGGAAAAGCGTCTTCTCGAAATGGGTATCAAACTCATGGAGGAGGACGAGCGCCTTAACAAGGAGCTGGCGTTATTTGCGGATCGTTGTGATATCTCTGAGGAAATTACGCGCCTAGACTCGCATTTTGCCAAATTTAACGAATATCTCAATTCCTCAGAAGCGACTGGCCGCCAACTCGATTTTCTCTGCCAGGAACTGTTCCGTGAGTTCAATACAGTGGCATCAAAAGCAAATGACGCACAAATTGCCCAAATGGTGGTCGAAGCCAAAACCGAAATCGAAAAAATCCGTGAGCAAGTGCAGAACATCGAGTGAATCATAATGTATGATGAAGATTGAATGGTGAAATGATTTATAATCTTACTTTCCTCATGCTTTTCACCATTTAATCTTCAAACTTCATCATTCATCCCAATATGTCCCCCCTAGTTAAACATTCTCCTGATTCAGATTTGCCACGGGAAAAAATTTACAAATACGGTTCGGCTGCATTGAGTAACGCGGAACTCATGGCGGTTTTTCTTAGTTCCGGTACGGTGGGTCGTCATGTCATCGAGGTCGCTAATGATCTTTTAAGGAAATATGGCAGCCTTCAAGAAATGGGACGTATGCCTGTCTCGGAATATATGAATAACAAGGGAATCGGTCTCGCAAAAGCTTGCAAACTCTCGGCTGCCTTCGAACTGGGAATTCGTCTTTCCAAAGAGCGTTTGGAAAGTGTTCCGCTTGATTCCCCGAAACTCATTTACGATCATTTTTCACACCAATTGAATAATTTACCCCATGAGACGGCCTTGGTGGTTACTTTGGACACTCGCTTGCATCATACATCGACCACCACGATCTCGGCAGGAACCGTGAATGAAACCAGCGCCCATCCGAGGGAAATCCTGCGTCCTGTCATTACTCGTAACGCTTACGCGTTCATCCTCATTCATAACCATCCCTCCGGTGATCCATCTCCCAGTAAAGCCGATTTCCGCATCACCGAAAACCTGGTCAAGGCTGCAGAAATCATGCAAATTCGCTTTATCGACCATATCATCATCGGTCGGCCATACGCTGGCAGGGATCCATATTTTTCCTTTCGTTCCGCAGGAACCATAGCATCCTAAAGTCGTTTTATGTTTTATTTCAAAATCATTCGCAATCTAAGAACAGCTATCTGGCTGCTCTTCGTCGCGCTGATTCCGATTACTTTTTTGGGGCTCTATTGGGCAAACAAAACGGGACTGCCTGGCACATGGCGTAAAGCAATTGAGCAGGAAATTTCAAAACACGGAGTGCATATTGAAATCGGTTCTCTCAGTTATGTTCCTTTCAAAGGCTTTGTAGCCTCTAATGTCCGTGTCTATGCAGAAAAAAAACGCATCCATCAAATTTCGAAACTCGAAGGTGTACGGCTTGTTCTTGATTACGCCAGTCTGGCAAATGGAAATTTTAGGCTCAGAAAGCTAGAACTTCGCAATGCCGAGCTTTCCATTTTGGTTGACCCTAAAGTACCGGCTGGCGAGGCACTGCAATTCAAGGAAATTTATGGCACGGTTCTAATACCTAATAAAAAAAGCATTGAGATTCACAATATACGCGGCGATCTGGGCGGCATCGATGTCGTCATTCATGCGCGGCTCCAAACAAAGAATCCGCATCAAAGCGCCAAGGATGACACGGGAAACGATGGAGATCGTAGGGAATTTGTTGTATTAATTCTGAGGGAACTGGATAAGTGGAAGTTCGATCCTGAAGATTCACCGAAACTTCAAATTGACCTTGAGGGTCGTATTTCGAACAGAGAGACCCTTAAGGGACGGTTTAGTCTCCAGGCTCCTTCGATTGCAAAAAACGATTACCAGCTCAGCAATGTTGTGGGCAACGCCAGCCTCTCCTCAAACCTGCTCACGATAAGCGATTTTTCAGCTGAGGATACACGCGGTAGAATCACGGGTAGCGCTGAATATTTGATGACCCATAAAGAAGGAAGATTTGATATGGAATCATCCATTGATATCACCCGTTTGCTGGATGCATGGTTCTCAAATCCATTGCAAATGAATTTACTCAGCGGCGGAAGCCAGAAACTCTCCTTTAACGGAGATTTTGATCTATCTGATCCTGCAAAGCCCCGTTTGAATTTGACCGGAAAAGCCTTATGCGAATCAATCATGTTTCGCGGCATCTCATTCGACACTCTGGAAAGCTGGTTTTCCTACCAGAAAGGAAATCTTTTTTTACGCGATATCAAAATCACCCGACCTGACGGAATGGCAGTGGGTAAAATTCTGAAAAAAGACAGTGTCATTCGTATCAAGCTGGATTCCACTTTCCCCGTCGCCCTTTACAAGCCGTTTTTCAAAGATAAACCGCTGGAAAAAGTTATCGGTGATTTTTCAGAAGGTCCGAAAGCATCGGGTCATATCTCTCTTGAAGGATCTTTTGATACGAAAGATCGAACCGCCTGGGCGTTTGCTGGAAGCGGTAAACTCAGGAATATGGCTTACCAAGGAGTGCCTTTTCATTCGGCGGATTGTTCTTTTTCTCTGAATGCCAAAGAATTGGATTTTTTCGATGGCAATCTGGATTTTGATTATACGGATTACTTGCTGCGTAAAAAATATGACGGGCCAACAAGTGGTATAGCATCCGTCAAAAGAATTCGATACGATAACACGACCCAACTTATTGATATTGAAAACGTGTCCGGCGTGATCTGGGCAGCACCCTTGGTAAGAGTGTTTGCCCCAAAAATTGCGGATCATCTTGAAGTCTATCGATTTCACCGTCCGCATAACATCAGTGGTTCGGGACAAGTGGATGTCACATCACAAGGGCGGACCGACCTGACTGTAACTTTCAATTCAAACCATGATGCCGATTACAAATTTCTTGGAAAATACCTGACACTTACCAAGCCGTCGGCAACCGTTCATGTCAAAGATAAGGATGTGGATGTCAACGATTTGTCCTCCGAAGTGTCGGGCGGTAATATCAAAGGAAGATTCTCGAATCGATCAGGCTCACAACTGTCAGGCGAACTCAGTTGGACAAATCTGGAAGTTTCGGAACTATCAAAAACCTATGGTTTCGATATGAAATCAGGAGGAAATATCACGGGTCGAATGGAATTCGACATAAAAAATGGGGATGTTTCCACCATGAATGGCCAAGGCTTGATAGCTATGAAAGATGGGGAACTTTTTTCAGTGCCAATATTCGGGCCATTGTCAACCGTTGCCTCAACGGTTGTTAATGACAGGAGACTTGGTCACGAAAGAGCCAAATCCGCATTTTGTAATTTCACGATTGAAAACGGAATCATTCAGATTCGGGATTTCGAGACATCCACCACATCCGTCAATTTCACAGGTGATGGAAGCATTGATATTGTGGCGCGCACGCTCGATTTTACGATCCGGCTCAATGCTCGTGGCTTGCTCGGTTTTGTCACCATTCCTTTGCGTCCGTTCTATGGATTGTTCCAGTTTAGGGGGACAGGGCCCTTGAAGAACCCTGAATGGAAAAATGTTCATTTTACGTCGCCTGCGGAAAAAGAAAACAATACTTTGTTGAATCCTCCGAAGGCAAAAAATGTTAGCGAGTAATCTCTCAGCGAAGATACCCATTGGTTGCTTTTTCACGTCCAATGGTTGTTTCAGGACCATGTCCGGAGAATACCCGTGTTTCATTTGGAAGAATCAACAGCTTCTCTTTGATTCCTTGGATCAATGTATCAAAATCTCCACCTGGTAGATCGCATCTTCCAATCGAACCCGCAAAAAGCGCATCACCCACAAATACCCATCCGGCATCTCGGAGGTAAAATGTGACGCTATCTGGAGAGTGCCCCGGAACATGACTTACCACGGTTGAAACATGGAAGTAGACGGATTTTCCCTCGAGAATCAATTCGTCGACCTCATATGACTCAACTTCCGGCAGTCCCCAACTCGCTCCGTAGGTTTCTAGGGTCAGATCTTTCGAATAATTGGCCCAGGCAAAAACTCTGGTTCCTAGCTTCTGAAGTTTTGCCACGTCCTCGACATGATCGTAGTGTTGATGAGTCAAGTACAATGCATCCACTTTTATTGCCTTTTTCTCCAGCCATTCAAAAACACCATCTGGGGCATCAACCAAAAAGTTGCCATCTGTTGATTCGACGAGATAACCGTTGGTTTGTACCATTCCACCGGTGTATGTTGAAATTCTCATAACTCTTTCTCCAATATTTCGGTCTATTTTGCAAACTGTGACTTATCGATTTTATTCATTCCATGACAACTCCCGATCTTAAACAACGCCTTGCCCAGCAGCAGTTGCCTGCCGGATTTCCTGTGATGAAGCAACGCTGGGCTGAGTTGGGATTTTTTCATTGGGCCGTTTCGCCGGATATCATTCGTTCACGTCTTCCGGAGGGACTTCATGTCGATACATTTGATGGCAAGGCATGGCTGGGAATTGTCCCCTTTCTCATGCAGCGCATTCGTCCCACCGGACTTCCTCCCCTGCCTTGGCTCTCATGGTTTCACGAACTCAACCTCCGAACTTATGTCCATGACTCAGAAGGAAATCCGGGAGTTTGGTTTTTCTCACTCGACTGCAATCAGCCCATTGCCGTTGAGGTAGCCCGTCGACTGTTTCATCTCCCCTATCAGCATGCAAAAATGGGTTCAAAGCTATCCATCGATAGCGTCGAATATTACAGCTGCAGGAAATCACATGAATCCGCAAAAGCAGAATTCAAATACCCACGCCCTATGGCTGCTAAAGCCGCTGTCATCGGCTCTCTTGAATGGTTTCTGGTAGAGCGTTATACCTTATTTTCAGTCGATCCAAAAGGCAACCTCCGTAGCGGTCGTGTTCACCACGAACCCTATCAGATTGAAGCCATGTCATACGGTGAATGCTCCACCCTGCCCTTTTCATTGAATGGATTTGCTGAGCCAGAAACGCCACCAGTCTCTCTTATTTGCGCAAATCCTGTCGATGTGACCGTTTTCCCCCTAAGATTGCATACCTGAATGCTGATTCTCAAAGCTTCGCTTTCTGCACGATTTCTGCTATCTATTCTAAATAAAGCCTAAATGAACCAAGAGAAACAAAGACTTTGCCAAGAAGAGAATCTAGCGAAAAACTGGAAGCGCTGGGGTCCTTATCTCAGCGAACGCCAGTGGGGAACGGTCCGGGAAGACTACTCGGATCACGGAAATTCATGGGCCGCCTTTCCACATGATCAAGCCCGACGTCGCGCCTACCGCTGGGGCGAGGATGGACTACAAGGCTGGTCGGACCGCGGTTGCCGACTTTGTTTTGCTCCAGCCCTCTGGAACGGCAATGATTCAATCTTGAAAGAACGCTTGTTCGGGCTTGGCGGCAATGAAGGCAATCATGGTGAGGACGTCAAAGAATGTTATTACTATCTAGATTCCACGCCCACCCATTCCTACACCAAAGCACTGTATAAATATCCTCAGAACAAATTTCCATATACCGAAATTCGTATTGAAAACGAAAGACTTGGTAGACTTGGACCTGAGCTGGAACTCGCGGATATGGGAATTTTTGACAACAATGAATATTTTGACGTTATCCAAGAAGTCGCGAAGCGCAGTCCGCAAGACATCCTCTGGCGCATCACTATCACCAACCACGCCTCGGTCACGGCACCTATTCATCTCTTACCGACCGTTTGGTTCAGAAACACATGGACATGGGGAATCGATCCCGAGGCCCCCATTAATAAGCCAAATATTTCGCAAGAAGGAGACACATTGCTGATTGATCATGAAGGTCTTGGAAAATTCCGTTTCCATATCGATGTCACCGATACTACAGCCCGCCATGTCAAATGGCTATTTACTGAAAACGAGACAAATCATGAATCGCTTGGAGACCGGTTAAATTCCACTCCGTATACCAAGGACGCTTTTCACCGCTATATCATTCACCAGGAAGAGAAGGCTGTTTCTCCTCATCGGTCTGGCACCAAGGCGGCAGCTCATTACACATTTCATATTCCTGCAGGGCAGAGTGTGACGGTAATGGCCAGACTTCATCATCTAGAAGAGCATAACAACTTATCAGGCATTGACCGTTTCGATGAAACTTTTGCTGATCGTATCAGAGAGGCTGATGAGTTCTATCAGGAAATCATTCCATCAGGGATCAGTGATGAAGAGCGCCTAATCTGCCGTCAAGGCTATGCCGGCTTGCTTTGGAGTAAGCAATTCTACCACTACGTCGTTGCCGATTGGTTGAAGGGTGACAGGGAGATTCCCGCTCCTCCAGCGAACCGTCTGAAGCAACGCAATCACGATTGGCATCACTTCCACGCGAAAGATATCCTCTCCATGCCGGATAAATGGGAATATACGTGGTTTGCAGCATGGGATACCGCGTTTCACATGCTACCCTTTTGCACCATAGATTCAGCGTTTACCAAGCATCAGCTCCTGCTCTTGCTGCGTGAATGGTATATGCATCCGAATGGGCAACTCCCTGCCTATGAATGGAATTTTTCGGATGTCAATCCACCGGTACATGCATGGGCGGTCTGGCGTGTTTACAAAATTTCCGATAAAAAAGGCAGCCGCGACTTATTATTCCTGGAGAAGGCCTTTCAGAAACTTCTGCTAAATTTCACGTGGTGGGTAAATCGCAAAGACCTTGATGGCCGCCATGTTTTTGGCGGGGGATTTCTAGGACTCGATAATATTGGAGTTTTTGATCGTTCACATGCCCTGCCTGGAGGTGGCCATCTGCATCAAGCCGATGGCACCGCTTGGATGGGATTTTACTGTCTAACGATGCTTTCCATCGCTCTGGAACTCGCGCAAACCAAGCCAGCCTATGAGGACATAGCCTCCAAGTTTTTTGAGCACTTTGTGAACATTTCAGATGCGATCAACAGCCTCGGCGGCTCAGGTCTTTGGGACGAACAGGATAACTTTTACTATGACCAGCTCATTATCAACCATGAGGCCCCTATTCCATTGAGAATCCGCTCTCTCGTCGGTCTCCTGCCACTGTGTGCTGTCACCGTACTCAAACAAAAGACGATCGATGCTCTACCTGGTTTTCGTAAGCGCATGGATTGGTTTTTGGTCAATAAGCCTGACCTGCTCAAATACGTTACCGCCAATCGAATACCTGGGAAAAAATCTTCAGGTAGAGTCTTGCTGGCTATTCCTTCAAAGCAGCGTCTTCGAAAGAGCCTGACGTATATGCTCGATTCCAAAGAATTCCTATCGGACTTCGGAATCCGCTCTCTATCCAAAGCGCATGAAGACTCTCCTTTCGTCTTCGAATATGCAGGCATAAGTCATCAGGTTCAATACACGCCTGGCGAGGCAACGACCGATATGTTCGGAGGAAACTCCAACTGGCGCGGCCCCATCTGGTTCCCTACCAATTTCATCCTCATCGAGGCACTGGAACGTTACTATTATTTCTACGGGGACTCCTTTAAAATCGAGTATCCAACCGGTTCCGGCAAAGAATGTACCCTGCGGGAAGTCGCCATTGATTTGTGTGATAGACTTATCTCATTATTTACCAAAAACAACAAAGGTTACCGTCCTTGTTACGGGAGTAGTGAGATATCAAAACGGTATTCTGACGATCCTCATTGGCAGGATCTTATTCTCTTTCACGAATACTTTCATGGGGAAACCGGTGAAGGTCTCGGAGCTTCCCACCAGACCGGCTGGACAGCATTGGTTGTCCGTTTGGTTCGGGAAAGAAGGGATAAGTTGATGGATGAAATATTTTAGACCCTATCATCGCCAAAATCGTTTCAGCTTTCTTAAAAAAAATTCACTTTTTCCCTAAAATGGCTTGCCAAGTTCCGCAGCCCTAAACTACTTTGCCGCCCCGTCGTGTGATCCACGGCACCACCAAATCCAACGCGCAGGTAGCTCAGTTGGTAGAGCAGTTGGCTTTTAACCAATTGGTCCTGGGTTCGAATCCCAGCCTGCGTACTTTCTCTCCTCCCGCACCGCAAATACCGCGGTGCGTTTTTCATTCTACCTTCGTACACCAAACGACAGCAGGCTGGGATGAAGAACCCCTGCGAAGCATCGGGTTTGACTGCCCCTTTTGCGTTAGCAAAATTTCATTTCTACGCACAGCGCATACCGCAGGGACGGAGCGGATCGCGTAGTCAATCCCAGCCGTCAGTGATGTGTCTATTCTTCCCTTCCCCGCGTAGCCAAAGCAGTGTTCGCCGTAGCGAACTATACTCTACTCCAGAATCCGGAGGAGGATTCTGCACAACGCTTGGGCGGAACGGAGTGTAGCCAAAGCAGTGTTCGCCGTAGCGAACTATACTCTACTCCAGAATCCGGAGGAGGATTCTGCACAACGCTTGGGCGGAACGGAGTGTAGCCAATCCCAGCCGTCCCCGCACCACCAGCGAACTCTCTTCGAACGTCCAAATAGGTAAGAAAAAGAGAGAAACCACGGAATGCACGGATTACACAAATGGGAAAGGTTTCGAATATCCCAACCCATTGCTCTCTAAACTACCAGTTCAGCCGGCCGGAGAGACGGCTCTCCCCTAATAGACCACCCCCAAGCTGATAACACCTTGCCATCACTCCTAGTGCCGATATAGAAATTATTACAATGGAAATAAGTCCCATGGCCACGCCCTACCGTGCGGTATATGCAGGTATTATACAGCGTGCGGCTCAATAAGCAAAACTGTTCGGCAAAATGAAACTCATCATCATCACCATATTCATTTCCGCGCTTTATCTATATTCAGCGGAACCTGTGATTATCCCGAACGCTGCTTCACCCGATGGTGCCTTCTCCATTCGTCTTACGCACGACCGAGCCAAGGATAGCGATCCGCTAGATGACCAAGCACCCGATGTTCAAATAGTCGCTACCGCCAGCAACAAAGTTCTCGTGGTGTTTCCATTTGCTGCCGACCCCACTTCTGATTTGCAACCGTTACGCACCAAAGTCCGGGTGCACTGGAACGCCGATGGCACTGCGGTCGCGCTTACTTTTTCCGAACGATTCTACACCCATCTTCTCGTCTATCGACTTCAGGGCGATCGCGCGGCACCGGAAAAATTCGAGGAGGTTACATTACCTGACACAGGTTTGGTAATCAAAGCCATGATTCCCCGATTCAAAGAGTTTCGTTCGCGATGGCATAGCAACTTCAAAGGATGGAACGACAACCACACGATTCGGTTTTCATCGGGCACAGATGCGCTCATCACACCGCTTGGAGATGGCGACCCGAATGTGATGGCGGTCTATTCATTCACAGTGGATATTACTGACATCAAGACACCCCTCATCAAGAGAGTGGAACTCATCGATGAAAATGGGGAATAACTCCCAATCATCCAAAGCTAAGAGCGAAGCTCCTTCGTTTCCTTTGTTGCCTTCTGATTAAAAAATATTTTAAACAGGGATCTTTATCACTGTAGGTTCGTATCTGACGGACCGCTATACTCCATCGAGCTCTTCCTGCAATAACCACCGCGAGATATGGACGCGTAAGGATACGCGTCCCTGCCTAATTCCCCCTCCACAACGCATAATTCAACACCATCGCAAAACTCACCCATCCCAAGTAAGGCACCATCAACCATCCCGCCGCTTTACTCACGCGGAAAAACGCGATCATCGTCACCACAATCGCTAACCACATTGCGATGATATCCACCAGCGCCCAACCTGGCTGGCGTGAGCCGAAAAAGATAGGTGTCCAAGCGGCATTTAAAACGAGTTGGATTCCATAAAAGCCCAATGCTTTACCCCAACCGCTGCATTTCCAAACCCACCAAGCTGCGGTTGCCATCATCACATATAGCAGCGTCCAGACAGGACCGAACAACCCTGCAGGTGGATGCCATGAGGGTTTGATCAAAGACGCATACCAATCGCCTGGAGGAAAAAATACACCAAACGATGGCGCGATAAAAGTAAAGAGGATGAACGCGATCCATACCAGCAAACTGAGTTCGCGTGTCATGGGTTGCATGCGAAGATGGCCGGTTAGCTGCATAAAAACGCAAATTTTAAAATTCAAGTTTCAATAGCTAAATCTCTTGAATCTGCTCGGCAGGGCCGGAGAAATGATAAAAAGACAGCAGAATGCAGCCCATCCTTAAGTCACTCTCCTTCATTTGCGTCAACGGATCGATCGCGAAAAGCGATGAAGAAAATGACAGCAATGACTGCCGCCATACCAGCAGGCAGCAACCAGTAAGCTTTCCAAAGCTCGGAAGTTTTGGTTAAAAGCTCTGTATCAATTGAAGCAGGCATTTTGACTGCAAACATATTCGCCAACTGTTCGGAGAACGTCAGGGATTCAGCCGCACGCCCCGAACCGATTGCGGCAGTTAGTTCACCGGATAATTCTTTTACGGGCCTAATTTGATAGTCTGCAATTTTGTAACCTATAAACATACCCACTCCCTGAGTGAAGAAGACCAACATGCTCTGTGCCTGACCACGAATTTCTTTTGGCGCGGTTTTGTCTGTATACATGAACCCTGTCACAAAGAAGAAGTCGTAGCAAATTCCGTGGAGTGCAAGACCCGCAAATAGCATCCACACCACTTGTTCGGGCGCACCAAGCGAGAAGAGCACGTAGCGAAGCACCCAAGCGAGCATACCCACAAGGATCATCCATTTCACTCCGAGCTTGCGGAAGAAAAAAGGCACCAGAAGCATGAAGAAAATTTCAGACATCTGCCCGATCGTCATCGCGGATGCTGGTTGTTCAAAGCCCATGTTATAAAGGAAGCCAGAGGTATTTGCAAAATAGTAGGCGAGAGGAATGCAGATCAGAAGCGAGCAAATCATGAATACCGCAAAAGACGGTTTGGCCAGCAATTTGAATGCATCAAGCATCAGGACCGCACGCAGATTGATTGGCTGCCCAGCTGAAGGCGGTGGAGTATGTGGAAGAGTGAAGCTGTAGGCACCCAAAACGACGGATGAAATACCTGCCATCCAGAAAAGATTGATACTGGCAGACCACCCCATGAATCCAGCAACCAAGCCGGCAACAATCCATCCAATCGTTCCCCACACGCGAACTCTAGGAAACACGTCGCGAGGCAGGTTGGTAAACGCAATGGTATTACCTAAGCCAAGTGTAGGCATGTAGCAAAGCATGTGACCCGTGAAGAGCCAGAAAACGAGCTTTGCATTATCTTGAGCAATCGCACCTGGAACCATAAGCATCATTGCACCACCCAAAAGTAGCAAAACCGCCATCACGCGCTCGGAGGAGAAAAAACGGTCCGCAATCAGACCGAGAAACAACGGTGCGATGATTGCGGCGACTGGAGCCGTGCTGTATGAATCTCCGATGATTGATGACATGCCATGACCGCCTAATACCTGATAGAGCGTTGCAAACCATGCTCCCCATATAAAAAACTGCAGGAACATCATGACCGATAGTCGAATAGTTGTGGATTTAGGTGTCATAAAAATAAATTTTTGTTAGGTGAGAGGTGGATAAAAAAATTAAAGTTCTTTGATCCATATGTTAGCAAAGTCGATGGCCTGTCCGTGATGCTGGAGGCCTATCGGCCCATCTTTCGGGACATTCGGTAGCTGGGCGTTTTCGATGACGAGTTGGCCATTCAAAGTCACGGTGAGTCGGTCGCCTTTCATGGTGATGACGGTTTTATTCCATTCACCAAGCGGCTTATCCGCTTTCATTTTCGGTGTCACACCAGCTCTGATTTCAGCAGGTAATTGCTTGTTGGTGCGGTAGCCATAAACCTCACCCGAGCCGACGGTCCAATTCCAGAAGTTCACCTGGCTTTTGTTGTTACCGCGGAGATAAACACCGCTATCGAGTTCTTCGATCTCGACTTTGCCAGCATCGTTTCCATCGGGTTTAACAACAGGTTGCATTTTCATTTGCCCACGACCCGACCAGCGCCAATCGATCAACATCGTGAAATCGACATAGGATTTTTCCGACCAAAGATCTTTGGTCGGAGTGGGTGTGCCGTCGTGTTTAAGGACCCCGTTGATGGCTGACCAGTTTTTGGTTTCAGGCTCGTGCTTCCAGCCTTTGAGAGTGGCGCCATCGAAGATCTGGGTGAAGCCTTCCTTTTGAAGCGCAGCCTCATCCACGGTCGGCGCGAGATCGGCGATCTGGATATTTTTATAGGAAACTTTATCGCCATGTCCCAACCAGGCGATATGTCCGGCGCGACGTTTCACGCCCTCGTGCTTCAAATCCTTTTTGCTGAGTTCATCCAAATCAGCCTCAAGAATTGTCTCGCCGTTTAGTATGACTTGCAGCTTTGATCCAATGACTGTCACGCGTTGGTGATTCCATTCACCCACGGGTTTGAGCCCGCTCTTCTTGGCAGGTGCCAAAGTGTAGATACTGCCATGAAATTGATATTCTTTGAGATTCTTGTATTTCTCAGCGGTGTTATCAAGCACTTGGATTTCCATACCTGTGTAGGCACCATCGCCAGTGCCGGGATAATGAATTCCCAAACCATTGTTTGCACCGGGTGTGAGCAGGAAATCGAATTCGAGTATGTAATTGGAAAACGTCTCCTCGGTCATCAAGTTACGGCCTTTCGGGGTGCAGGAAATGGCTCCTTCCTCGACGATATATCCCTCACCTTTCCAACCCGTTAAATCTTTGCCATTAAACAAGGAACGCATTTTCAACCCCTGCTCAGCGTTAACAAGGTAGCTCGCGATCGCCGATAATGTGATGATTTGGATAAGTGATTTCATAAAATTTATAAGTCTACTGTTTTACCCGTGCGGAAACTTTCATCCGCGGCTTCCACAATCCGCATCGATGCCACGGCATCGTCCATGTGATCGCTGAGATCGACGTTTTCCCGGATGGCTTTGAGGAAAAACTCCTGTTCGCGGAAGCAAAGGCCATCGTGATCGGGTTCGTCGTCGAGGCGCAGGGTCTCGTCTTTCTTGGCAAAATTGCCCTCGTTATCAAGTTCGGAATGATGGAGGCGTAAGGCTTGGGTCTGCGTGTGGGCATCGACATTGGAGCTCTGGCCCTCAGCCGCGGCTTTATCCGCGACGATGGAAACACACCCTTTCGGGCCGACCACATCTTTCACGAAAAACGCAACCTCACTCATCATCGGACCCCAACCCGCTTCATACCAACCGACCGATCCGTCCTCAAACGTCACTTGCAGCGCACCGTAGTTAATTTTTCCTTCAGGCAACTCGTTCGACAAACGCGCACCGATCCCGGATACGCGCACGGGCTTGGATCGGGTCATCTGGCACATGACATCGACGTAATGAACGCCGCAATCAACAACCGGAGAAATGGAGGACATCAGGTTTTTGTGCGTCTTCCAGTTGGCACCGAACGATTGCTGATTGAGGTTCATGCGCATCACCAAGGGCTTGCCGAGGGTTTGGGCGACTTCGATGAATTTGATCCAGCTCGGATGATGACGAAGGATGTAACCGATCACCAACTTGCGATTCGTGGCACGGGCTTTGGCGACGATGCGTTCGGCCTCGACCACCGTTTCTGCCAGGGGCTTCTCAATGAAGACATGGCAACCGGCATCGAACGCTGCCTCCGCGAAATCGGCATGGGTATCGGGATAAGTGGAAATGGAAACCGCATCGGGCTTTGTGGTTTTGAGCGCCTCGTAAAAATCAGCGAACTCAGGATAGCCGCCACCGAGTTCTTGGTTCAGCGCTGCACGGCTTTCTGGGGAACGTGTGACAATCCCACAAATTTCAAAACCCGGAAGACGATGGTAAGCCAGAGCATGTGAACGGCCCATGTGGCCGGCTCCTGCACAGAGAATGCGAATCGGTGATGACATACGCGGATTCTGTTGTGCCAAAAACAAAGAATCAAACCCTGAATTTTATTCTTAGGTAGGGCTGCATCGCCGAGGTAGCCGCACAAAGCGAGGTGACAAAGATTCCTCATAAGATTCATCCAAATATCCCCCGCTTCGCGCGGCGCTCTACGGCGAGAGCGCCCTACCATAAAATTTTCTTCCTCACCCGCAGCCACAACCACTCCCACACGAGCTCGCCCGCTTGGCAGCGAGTTTTTCCTCAATCGCTTTGGCGGTTGGCGTGATGGAGAGTCCACCGAGGTTGGTGCATCGCACTTCGCGGGGCATTTGTTTGGCGACCTGCTTGGCCGTCTCGATGACTTCGTCGAGCGGGATTAGTGGATCATAACCCGCCAGCGCCATATTTGCACATGAAAGAGCGTTGGCTGCGGCCATGACATTCTTGCCTAGGCAAGGAGCCTCCACGCGGTTGGCAATTGGGTCGCAGATCAGGCCGATCATGCTTTGAAAAGCCATCGACGAGGCAGCAACCGATTGATTGAGCGAGCCATTCGCCAAAGTCACCAAAGCTGCAGCCGCCATACTTGCGGCGGAACCGCCTTCCGCTTGGCACCCGCCGACCTCTGCGGCAAAGGTCCAACGGGTCGCAATGAACACGCCGATGATCCCGCTCGCCAACAAAGCTTTTGCCATTTGCTCTTCGCCCAGACCCATCGAATCCGCCATAGCCACCACCGCTCCGGGCAGAGCCGCACAGGCGCCGGCCGTAGGTGCGGCAACGATAACGCCCATGGAGCTTTTTACCTCCATCAAAGCTGTGACATATAGAATGATACGGTTTAGCGCGCCAGCATCAAGCAACGCTCCAGCACGCATCATTTCATCAAACTTGCCGCATTGATGGCCGAGCACGCGATCGTCGTATACGGTTCCAGCAATTCCTTCGGAAATGGAGCGACGCACGATTTTGACGATATCCACCATTTTAGCGACCACTTCCTCCTCGCTGATGCCTCCCCTCGCCATCTCATAGGCGACAGCCAGTTTCCACAGCGGGGTTTCTTTGCCCGCATCAAATGCCAGCATTTCTTCACAGGTTCTGAAGGGCACGTAGGTTTCCTTTCCAGAAGTCACCGGAAGCACTGGCGATAGCCGTTTGACGGCATGAACATTCGGGAGTCTCGACGTGATGGACTCATCGATGAAACTCCCTGCCTTCACCTCGATCAATCGGCGGTCTTCGGATTTATGGACGATCATTTCATAAGCTTCAAATTCGCTTTCCAGAGCTTTGACAAGTTCCGTCACATCCCCATTCGACCAAAGCAAGGTTTCATGGCAGTCGCCAAAAAGGGAAACCGCGAAGCTATCAATATCGATCACTTCCATCATCCCGCCGCCTGTGGAAATCGCTCGGAGCGTATGCGTTTCTTTATCGCTGCGAAGGGTCAACCGATAAGTGTTCGGGTGCGGATCGCCAGCATCAACGGTCTCAATAGCAATCTTCACACCCGTATCCCGCAAGGTCTGCATCGAGCCCGGTAAACGCTCGTCCGCCGCATCCCAACCCATCAATCCACCGAACAAACCCATGTCCGAGCCTTGCGTGTCATGCGTGGTAGGCAACGATCCATTACGATCGAATTCCACGAGGACATCGGTGAATTCATTTCCCATCAATTCCCGCGCCAATCTTCCAATCCGCAGCGCTGCCGCACAGTGCGAGCTGGAAGGCCCACGCATCACTGGACCGATCACATCGTTAAATATACTGACTATCATAAAGTGAAGGAGTTGATTGATTTATCGAAGACGCATCATCACGCCATTTGAAGGATTCGAATGCAAGCTACATACCTTTGGCGCGCATATCGAATTTTATCCGGTGATTTGATATAAAAAAATTCAATCCTTTCCAAGGCATTCACGTTGATTGATTTCTCTTATCGCCCATTCCGCGTGTTCTGCAATCAGCGGCTCAGGATCTTTTGTCGCAATTTCCAGCGCGGGCAAATCCGCTTTCGTACCGGTGTTTCCGAGTGCCACACAGACATTTCTCAAAAATCTCGGACGCTTGATGCGCTTGATCGGTGATTTCGCAAAAACCTGGCTGAATGCTTCATCATCCATACCAAGAAAATCTCGTAGGCTGTGAGCAAAAATTTCTTCGCGCGCATGAAAGCTGATTTCGCGGGATATTTCAGCAAACCGATTCCATGGACAAACTTCCAAACATTGATCACAGCCATAGATTCGATCTCCGATCGCACGTCGGAACTCATCGGGTATCGGCCCTTTGTTCTCAATGGTGAGATAAGAAATACAACGTCGCGCATCGAGCTTGTGCGGAGAGGTGATGGCTTGGGTCGGACAAGCATCCATACAGCGAGTGCATTTACCGCAGTGATCGCCAAACGCTGGATCAGGACTCAGGTCAAGGGTGGTGAGGATATCCGCGAGAAAAAACCAAGTGCCCATTCGGCGATGAATCTGTACCGTCGATTTTCCATTCCAACCCAAACCGGAGTCGGTTGCAAAATCCCGTTCGAGAATGGGTCCAGTATCGACATAGTAACGCTGCGTTCCGCCAAGCCCCACCAGCGCCGCATTGAATTCCGCCAAGCGCTTTTCAATCAGATCATGGTAGTCATCATTCCATGCATATTTTGCGATCCGATAGTTTTTGGGATGTCCCTCTGGAAAAGGGTCATCTCCCGCATAATAGTTCACTGCCAAGCTAATCACCGATTTGCAGTCCTGAAGGACTTCCCGAGGATCGCAGCGACGTTTGGGATTTCTCTCCAACCATTGCATGTCACCATGGGAACCGTTTTCAATCCACGCCTCGAAATCATCTGCATGAGTCGCACGCTTGGCCTGGGCAATTCGGCAATCGTCAAAGCCAAGACCGGCAGCCAATTCTTTCACTTTTAAGTTCAGATCGTTCATTCAGGATGAGTGAAGTGATACCGTGCGCTTTCCAAAATTCCGGTAGCAATTTCCTTAGAATCCAACCCCGCAGTATCGATTTTCAAATGAGCGGTTTCACGATACCATGGCTCCCGCTCTGCTAACAATTTCGAGATTCTCTCCCGGGCATCCATGTGGTTGAGCAGCGGTCTTTCCTGATTGCGCGAGGTTCTCTCATAAACCACTTCTTCCTGTACTTGCAACCAAACCACATAACCCATCTTGCGCAAAAGAATGCGGTTTTCCGGACGGATGACCACACCTCCACCTGTCGATACAATCTGGCGCTTGTCGGCTTGTTTTTCAATTTCGACCAGCTTTGAGGTTTCCAAGTCCCGAAACACCGCCTCCCCTTCCTCTTTGAAAATTTCGGTGATTTTCTTTCCCGTCGATTCCTCGATTGATCGATCCGTATCTATCAGCGGATAACCCAAGCGTTGGTGGAGCTCGCGTCCCACCGTGGATTTGCCACTTCCCATAAAGCCGATCAGAACAATGTTCTTCGGTGTGACTGCGGTTTGACTCATGAACGGATACTACAGTCAAATCGCCCTCGGTAGAAACCGGAAAATCACGTCATGCGGGGACTTCTTGTCGGAACCTGATTTTCAGTGCATGATCAGCTCATGTTTGGATTGAAATTGGATCCCTCCACCCATTGGGGACTGCTCGGAATCGGTCTGTTCTATATGATCGGTTTTTTTCACATTTTGCATGCCCTGATGAATACCCGAACGTCGCAAGGAACCATCGCATGGGTGGTTACCCTGTTTTTCATGCCGTTTTTGGCCATCCCCTTGTATTGGCTTTTAGGCAGAAGCAAATTCGAGGGCTACGTTCGAGCAAGACGCGGAAACGATGCCAAGCTCAGAAAGATATCGAGAGATATGAGTGTGAGCCTGAAAAAATTTGCCATCAACTACCCGGTTGAAAATTTTTTCGAACGATGTGCCGAGGAACTGGGTGGCCTGCCTTTTACGCGGGGAAACCGTCTCGATCTGCTGATTGATGGGGATGAGACGTTTGAAGAGATTTTTTCGGCACTGAACCGCGCAAAAAAATACATCTGTGTGAATTTCTTCATCGTGAAGAATGATAAAATCGGAAAAAAATTTCAGCAGTCCCTGATCGAACGTGCCAAGGCAGGTGTGAAAGTTTATTTCCTTTTCGATGAAATCGGCTCTCACAAACTTTCGTCAAAGTTTCTTGCAGAACTCGAGGAAGCCGGCATCGAATGCCAGTCTTTCGGAGCCAACCGGTTCTGGTGGTCGCGCTTGCAGCTAAACTTCCGTAATCATCGGAAAATCGTCATCGTTGACGGTTTGGAGGCCTACTTGGGCGGGATCAACATTGGAGATGAATATATGGGACGGAGCGCAGGATACGGTGCCTGGCGCGATACCCATCTTTATATTCAAGGACCTGCCGTTCAAGCCGTTCAAGTCGTTTTCCTCGAGGATTGGTTCTGGGCATGCAACCGCATTCCGAATCTCTCTTGGGAGCCAAACGAACAACATGAGGACCAAACAGCTGCCATCATACCCACAGGTCCTGCGGATCCTATCGAGTCATGGCAAATGCTGGTTGTGGAGGCGGCAAATATCTCCAGGGAGAAGCTCTGGATCGCCAGTCCTTATTTCGTTCCTGACGACGGAGTCATATGCGCCCTGCAACTGGCCGCGATGCGGGGAGTGGATGTCCGCGTCATGCTGCCGGACCGCCCTGATCACATTTTGGTCTGGCTTTCATCCTATTCCTATTATGAGCAAACCATTCCATTTGGTGTGAAAATATACCGCTTCAATGATGGATTCATGCATCAGAAAGTCATGCTTGTCGATCAACGCATGGCGGCGATCGGGACTGCCAATCTGGACAATCGCTCATTCAGGCTAAATTTTGAAATCACAGCCTTTATACCAGACATTCCATTCATCCGAGAAGTCAATCAGATGCTGACAGAGGATTTCTCAAAATGTACCATGGCAACGCTGGAAGAATTCATGGAAAAACCCTATGTATTCAAATTGGCATGCCGCACAGCGAAATTGATGTCACCGCTTCAATAGCTGTCAGGATAGTGAAAAGAAGATTGCCTATTGCATCGCAATTCGCCGTAAATCCGGACGCTGGCGTGTGATGTTTGCCAGCATTTGGCGGCAATGCGCGAATTTCTTTCGATCCTTCAAAATATCCGCACTGCGTTCGAACGATCCCCATTGCACAATACTGATCTCGACATTGCGCCTACCCCAGAGATTCATCATGCTGCGATTTGGCTGATACATATCGATCGTTCCTGTTCCTGTGAGTGCAGAACCATAATCATCAATCACAAAAAGCTGTCGCATTCCTTTGACGCGAAAAACCGTACCGACCGGATAAAACGACCAGTCTGCCGCTGCGCTCCTTACCTTGTCTGAGTAGCGAAGATAAGTTCCTGTCGCGTTTTTGCTACCGTATTGGATGTGATCCGACTCCGAACAGGTGTAAGCCGTGGTGCGGACTAAGCGATGGCGCTCACTGAATGCATAAACTGGCATCTTGTGCTTGTCCTTGGGCTTGGATACCGCAGCTTTTACCAGGGATTGGGAAGGAGCTGGCAAGGTATTGTAATCGGTTTTATAAAAACCACGAATGTCATTTTTTGAGAGCGTGTTGATACCTGAACCACAACTAAGCAGGAAAGGAATGATTGCGAGCGTGAGAATAACCGGGGGTTTGCAGAATGGCTTCATAACGGGTTCAATGGACTAACAGGAAAAGACTGAGAGGGATTTGAAAATGATGAGCGAAACGCCCGTCAATAAGTAAACTTGCGAAGTCAACCCAGAGAAAAGCCGGAGGGCAACCTTAAAAACCCCATTTTTAGAGGTTTTATGGGGATATTCTTATGAAATCAGGGAGTTAAAGCCCTGCTAGGACATGAATTTCGTGAGAAATACCATCGAATTCATCGGCCGAAATGACTGGGTGAGAGCGTATAAGCAAGCTATCTGGCGGTTCCGGCAACTCAACCCAAGAGCGGCAACCCCCGAAACGCTTTTCGTATTCCAAGCGCCAAGGCTTCTCGAGCTTGGCAACTCTGACAAAAGCTAGATGAATACTTCCTGTGGACATACCTTTTCCAGACCAATCAAATCTCTCTCTGACCGTTTCTTCCATGTAGATGTGATACGGAAAAAAACGCGACACTTGTTCCCAATCCTGCAGTGTAACGGCAAAAAGAACTTCGGCATGGTGGCAAATCTCCAATATGTCCCCCGGCTTCCATTCCACCTCCTGCCGGAAATTTCCCTCTCTCACCTGATCCAGCTGAGCATGGAATCGCGTGGGAAATAAAAAGAAAGAATTGTGTGCAAAGGAAAAGCCCTCGCGTCCCTCATGAATCCCACCCTTGCGGAGCAAGATGTTCTGCCTGCCGCTAGCCAGTGCGTCACAAACGACTTGCCACTCTTTAAATGCGACTGCCATGAGAGATCCTATGAGAGATCATCAGCCGTTACGGATCGTTGCTCCCTGCTACCCAAAAGAACTGCTTGCTTGGTGACAGCGTCCGGTGCGTCGTCAAAACGGAAGCTGTGGCAGTTTGGGCATAGTGCAGTGGCTTTGCCCACAATCGAATCGCAGCCCTCACACACCTTATATTGGTAGGGAGACGCAGCGATTTTTGCGGCAGCTTCGGCGCGATTTGGAGATGAATTTGGCATGGTTTCAAAAAGAAAAGCGGCACCGGAAGACCGGACCGCTTGACTGAAACAAAAAAATTGATCGGGAATCAGCCAATAGCGGCAATGGCTTTCGCAGTCTTGCTCTTGATGTTGGCGGCTTTGTTCGGATGGATCAAATTACGCTTAGCGGCCTTGTCGAGTACGGATGCCAATTTATGGCTGGCTTTGGAGGCTTCTTCTTTGTTGCCGGATTCAATCGCAACAAGAGTCTTCTTGCGAATGGTCTTCATGCGGCTTTTCTCAGCGCGATTCCGCTCAGTACGGGTCTGGGTTTGACGGTTGCGCTTAATTGCGGATTTGGTATTTGCCATGATGTGTAGAATTAAAAAAGTCGTTTTGCCTTGCGGGGGGGGCGGAAAATTAGTGGCTTACGCCGGCATCTGTCAAGCTCATGTTTTGTCTTTTCCGGTAGAAATTTGAGACAGTTATTAGCGGGCGACGAGGTTTCTCTCTTTGGCCAGATGTCCCAGAGAACCGCGAATCACATAGACGTCTGCACCCGTTCCAACCCGATTATACAAATCAATCACATCTTTGGTTCCCATACGAATACAACCATAAGACGCTGGATTTCCGAGGCGATTTACTTCGGGTGTGCCATGAATGTAGATGAACCGATTGAAAGCGTTGCGATTATGCCTCTCTGTGCCCTTGAGCCACAGAATACGGCTTACAATCGGATCCCGTCCCGGTGAGTTCGGTTGGATGACTTCACCTGTAGGCCTGCGGCTCTTGAAAACAGCCCCGGCGGGTTGACCATCACCGATTTTCTTGGCAACTCGCATGTGTCCGAGGGGTGTGCAATTGGATCGTGGCGTGTCTCCTATACCAAACTTGGAGGTGGAAATTTTGTAGGTCTTCACGGGCTGGTCGTGATTCATCAGAACCAATTTTTGATCACGCACACTGACAATCATTTTGTTGCTCTTGTCCACCTGAGGCGCGCAGCTGCAGAATGCCACTAAGCAAAAAAGACTCAATAGCGAGAGTGGAGCTTTGGCGAACTTCGAAAACATAACCGATCAATGGGTGTCAGTGGTATCAACTGCAGTCGCTTCAGCGGCTCTTGTTCCGGCAAAAGAAGGCATCATGCGCGCGATCGAACCAAATGAAGTGTAGAAGAAGCCTACCGGGAATGGCAGTAGGAGAATGGCCGAAGACCATTTGCCATTCATCGCCGCCTCGATCACAACGAAAAGGAAAAAGCAACCGAACAGAAGCTCAACTACAGGGGTAAGGGTCTTGATCGCCTTGTAACTGCTCTTTTTCCAATCCGAGTTTTTTAACTCGATCCCATATTTGGGAGTCCGGATAAAGGCCGTTTGGTGGTTGAAAAGCGCTTCCAAAACCGCCTTGGCGTTCGTGATCGACATGCCGATTCCGAGTGCGAGCAAAAGTGGTAGATAGGGAATTTCTTTCCACCAAGTTGCGGGGCGAAGCGCTTTCTGCGAGGTAAGGTAGAACAAAATGACCGAAACCGAGGCAAAGAAGAAGATCGGAACGTTGACCATGTAGTAAGTCAGAGCGCCGAATTTCGGTTGGGCATACTGGCTGGGATAGATGAGAAAGCACAAACAAATCAAAAGCAAGTAGGCAAAGTTGGAAGTCAGGTGCGCGGTCGCTTCCATTTTCACGAACAAAGGAATTTTGCTTCTCCAGATCGCGGGCAGGACTTTTTTACAAACCTGGATCGAACCCTTGGTCCAGCGGTGTTGCTGGCTCTTGAAGCCATCCATATCGACTGGCAATTCAGCGGGTGTCTCAACATCGTTCAAGAAAATGAAACGCCAACCTTTCAACTGGGCCCGATAGCTGAGATCCATGTCCTCGGTAAGTGTATCGTGCTCCCAACCGCCAGCATCCGCGATGCAGGATTTTCGCCAAATTCCAGCGGTGCCATTGAAGGTAAAAAAGCGACCGGAACGGTTGCGAGCGGTCTGCTCGAGCTCAAGATGACCATCAAGGAACATCGCTTGGATACGGGTCAAAACGTTGAAAGTACGGTTCAAATGACCCCAACGAGTCTGGATCATGCCGATTTTTTCATCGGTGAAATAATGAATGGTTTTCAACAACACATCCGCGTTCGGAACAAAATCCGCATCCAAGATGAACAGATACTCGCCTTTTGCAAAAAGAGTACCGTTTTCCAAGGCGCCGGCTTTGTAACCCGTGCGATCCGTCCGATGAATGTGCTCCGCATCGAAACCCAAGGCACGCATCCGCTCGATACCTGCTTTGCAGATCGAAACCGTGTCATCAGTCGAGTCATCCAAAAGCTGAATCTGGATTTTATCCTGTGGATAATCGATTTTTGAGACCGAATCCAACAACCGGTCCACCACATGCATTTCATTGAAAACCGGCAGCTGGATAGTCACCAGTGGCAACTCACTGAAATTCTTCAAGGGCTCCGGGCGCTTTCTGGAATGCTTCAAATACAGGAAAATGATCGTCAAACGATGGGAGCCGTATCCGGCAAGACCGATCAAAACCGTAATGTAGGCAAAATACCAGAGAGATGAGTTAAGATGCATGTGTATGAAAAATGTAGCTTGTTTTTTGGGGGGTAAATAGTGGGATTTTAAACCTAAAAAAGGAAAGGATTTCTTAACTATCAGGATAGCTATAGCAAAAACCTGCAAGGCAGGTCAACAAACCCACCCCCGCCTGTCAAGCCAAGAAGTCATGGATCAAGTCCGGCCATGAAGGCTTAATGCCATTTTCCCGATTCAACGGCCGACTTTCAGAGAAAAAACTTCAAATTCCCCTCCCTCAGGCTTATTTAGCCGCATGCGCCTTGCCATTTGCAACGAGACTTTTCGGGATCACGATTTTGCTGGAACTTGCGCAGAAGCGGCACGTCATGGGTATGCGGGGCTCGAAGTGGCACCATTCACCCTCGGTAATCCTGAGAATCTCTCGTTAAGCGAAGCGCAAAATTTCGGCTCCATCGTCCGGGATCATGGTTTGGAAATGGTCGGGCTGCATTGGCTGCTTGCCAAAACCGAAGGATACCATCTCACTCATCCAGACTCCGCAATTTACAAACGTACGTTTGATTACGCTTGGCGTCTTGCCGAAATATGTGCCGCGATGCACGGAAAAATCATGGTCTGGGGCAGCCCGCAACAGCGCAGTCTTGAACCTGAATGGTCACGTCTAGATGCCGAAGCACGTTTCATCGATTTTTTCCAGCGCCTCTCCCCCCACCTCGCTGCTCTTGATATCACCATCGCGTTCGAATTCCTCGGCCCCTCAGAAACCAATTTCATCAACACCGCCGAGGAGACCATCCGACTCTTGGAAAAAATCGATTCCCCGAACGTGCGCCTCCACCTCGATGTGAAAGCGATGTCCGCGGACACGAAGCCAATTCCAGAAATCATTCGTGATTCCCTGCCATGGACTGCGCACTTTCACGCGAACGATCCCAATCTCCGTGGGCCAGGCATGGGCAATATCGATTTCTCGGCAATCGCCACCGAACTGATCCGAGGAGGCTACGACAAGTGGGTCTCCGTGGAAGTTTTTGATACCTCTATCAGTCCTGAAAGACTCGCCGCGGAGAGCATGACAAACCTACGCGCTTCCTTTCCAGCCTGAACGGAAAAGCGACATACCCGCGTTGGCGGTTATTCCTCTGGCAACGGCTTACCTTTGGTTTCAGGAAGGAAAGGCAGAACGATGAGTCCAAGCAGGAAAATCAAGCACATCCAAGATGCGGCATCACGAAAAGCATCGATCTTGGCAACAGCCACATCCCCACCCATCTCGGTAGCTTTGAGAGCCGCTTTATCCGCCAGACCCTTCGCTAATAGGGCAAGTGTCAGAGGTCCTGTCGCAGCAAGGTAACGCCCGACGTTGTAGCAGAAAGAAACACCGGTCGCGCGCAGGCGGGTTGGGAAAAGCTCGGGAAGATAGATCGAGAATCCCGCAAACACCGAAAGCTGGAAGAAGCCCATCAAAGGCGCCATCCAGAGGATATCCCAACGTCCGTTGATTTTTCCAAGCATCTGGAACACAAAGACCGTGATACCCAACGCTCCCAGAAAAAAGATTGTGAAAGCCTTTTTGCGTCCCAAGCGCTCTGTCACCCTGGTGAATACCATCATTCCGAAAAACGCACCCACATTGAAACACAGGAGATTCAGAGAGCCCCAAACCTGTTTTCCTTTGTTGATCGCCTCGGGCGAAGCACCACTTGCTTTCAGGTGACTCGTGATGATATCGCCGACCAGATCGGTTGAAAATACCCCGATACCCCAGAGACCGATGACGCCCGCGCATGAAAGAATCATTCCGAGCAAGGCATGTCGCCGCCAAGTGGAATGGCTGAAAAGATCCTTATAAGAGCCGGATTTCTTACCTTGGGCCGTGGCCCGATCCCGAGCTGCAACCCAAGCCTCTGGCTCTTTGACGCGCAGCTGAATGGTTGCGACCATGAAGGCTGGCAAGGCGCCAATCACAAACAGCCACATCCAGTAATTCGGATTGGTGCCGATTGCGGTCAGGGCGATTCCCAATCCAATAAAACCCGCGGCCACGTTGCCGACCGCTGAAAACGATTGCAAAACACCTAACGCACGCGGTCTTACTTCACTGGGCAAGGTGTCTGCCACAAGCGCTACCGCCAAGCCAAACACTCCACCCACGCCGAGCCCCGTGATGAAACGGAAGATGGTGAAATCCATGTAGTGAGGCGACAGCCCCTCAAACCAGGGAATGGAAGTCAGATGCAAGGCTTGGGCAATGGTTGGAAGCTTGGGAAATCCCGCCAAAGCCGAAAGACCTGTTGCCAACGAATAGAGCAACACCGTGACCGCCAACATCTTAGCCCGACCGTAGCGATCTCCCAATGAACCGAAAATCATGCCACCCGTCGCCCATCCGAGCACGAAGATCGCCGTCGCAATTCCTCCATAAAATTTCGTGTCCTGCCCCTCTTCCAGCAGCGCCGCCATCGCGGGGTTTCTCGCCAGATTAAAAAGCTGCTGATCTAAGCAATCGAACAGCCAAGCAAGTGTTGCCACAATGAACACAAGGCGCTGATAGGGCTGTAGTTGTGACCACCAGCCATTGCTGCCATTTGGGGAGTTTTCAACAGAGTTCGACATAACTTATTTAAAATTCAATTCATAGAGACTCCAACGATAGACGCATCAACCCGCAAGCACTATTTACGCTTTCCACGCACAGCAGAGCGAGAACGCACGAGATCCGTTAATCTTTATACCTGCGGACTTGCACTTTCTAACCCTTATCTCAATCATTCGGACATGGATCACGCCACCGAAACTGAAGTTGCCGATGCCGCTAAACACCTGCGCTCGCTTGAACAAGGACTCAATCAAATCCTCTTTGGTCAGGAACAGATCATTGGTTTGGTCATCACCGGCATCCTCGCCCGCGGACACATTCTTCTCGAAGGTCTTCCCGGCTTGGGGAAAACGGAACTCGTGAAAGGACTTTCGAAACTCCTCCAACTCGAAAACAAACGCATCCAGTTCACCCCTGACCTCCTTCCCGGAGATATCACCGGAAACCCCATTCTTCAGGAAATCGACGGACGTCGTGAGTTCGTTTTTCAACCCGGTCCCTTGTTTGCAAACATCGTCCTTGCCGATGAAATCAACCGCGCCTCACCCAAAACGCAATCCGCCTTGCTCGAAGCCATGCAGGAACGCCGCGTCACGGTTCTGGGTAAAACCCATGAGCTCCCCCTTCCGTTTTTTGTTCTCGCCACACAAAACCCGATCGAACTCGAAGGCACCTACCCGCTTCCGGAAGCCCAACTCGACCGTTTCCTTTTTAAATTGGAAATCACCCGTAACGACGTATCCACCCTGCAACGCATCGTTTCCCATCGCGAGCTCGGTACCGAGCCCCAAGTCTCCTCCATCATGTCTGCCGATACTCTCGCCAGTCTGCTCAGCCTGGTTCGCCGTATCTATCTGCCCGATGTCGTCGCCAACTACATTGCTCGCTTGGTCGATTCAACTCACTCTGGCCAACACGAAGGGGCCAAGCAAATCCGTTTCGGCGCGAGCCCTCGCGCCGCGCTTGCAATGTCTTCCGCTGCCAAAGCCCGCGCGCTCATTCATGGCCGCTCCAATGCCTCCTTTGAAGATGTGAAAGCCATCGCCCCCGCGGTTCTCCGCCATCGCATTGTGTTGGATTATCATGCCAAAGTGGACGGTCATACCACCAACTCTGTGATCGAAAACCTCATCGATCAAATTCCTTTTCAAGGCAGTGCCACACCAAAAAATCTCACTCCGGCTTAAATGAACACCCCAGCAAACCGGAACGGATTCCGTATCCTTTTCATGTCAGCTCTGAAGCTTGCGGCTCTTTTAAGTTGCATCCCTCTGGCCAACGCTCAAGCGGTCCTCTTCCGTCAGGTATTTGATCCTGTGACAGACACCCATGTGGAAGTGACCTCACTCTTTTCCTCTCCGGCTCTGGGCGGTTTTCATCCTGTACGCGTATTTATTTCCAACAGACAAAACATCCCACACAGCATCAATCTAAGTTTCCACAGCTCCAGAGATTATCGGAGCTCGTTGTCCACCTCGTCGGATTTCTCTTTTTATATAGAGCCCGGAAAATCGGCCACTTGCGACATCGTCGTGCCGCTGGCACCACAAAACGGCTACGCTTCCTATGAGCAATTCAAAGTCAAACTGACCGGATCGATGGGTAAAAACTCCCACGAAGACAACGTCCGATTTTCCCTTACCCAGCCACTGGTGCTTTTGAGTGACACCCTGTTTACTCCCAACGGATCGGCGCTCGATTCCGAGTTGGCATCGCGTGGTTCTGTCGGTTACGCAGGCGGCGGACAATTTTCCTCACGATTCAGCCCATCCCAGTTACCTGACGACTGGCGGGCTTTTTCCGGCTTTGATTCCATCCTGATGACCGATGATGATTGGATGGCCATACCTCCTGGGCCCCGTCATGCCATCACGGCATGGCTGCGTCTCGGCGGACATCTGATCATCTACTCAGAAAACCCACCCAACAACGCTACGGCACTCGGTCTTCCCCTTGAGAGCAGCTATGGTGAATACGCGATCAAACCCATATCCGGAGTCAAACTTGATCCCAAAGCCACCGTTGATCTTGTGAACCGGAGAGCCAGTAAAACCCGTCTCGCCGCCATCACGAATGATTTCAAATCCACTTGGCCGCTTCAAAAAGAGCTTGGTGAAAAATCATTCAACTCCGCTGTTTTCATTCTGATTCTCATCGCCTTCGGCATCGTTGTCGGACCGGTCAATCTTTTCATTTTCGCGAAGTCCGGCCGCAGGCACCGCTTGTTCATCACGACCCCAGTCATTTCGATCGCCACTTCACTGCTGCTCATCGTCTTGATTGTTTTTCAGGACGGCTTCGGCGGTGAAGGTCGCCGCCTCGTTTTGATGGAAGTCCGCCCCGACGAGAATCAAAACGCCGCATTCATTCATCAGGAACAATTCTCACGCACAGGAGTCATGACCTCTCCGAGTTTCTCTATCCATGCCTCCTCGCAGTTCGTTCCCGTGCCGATCAAATCCAGTCGTTGGTCGCGATTCACCGACTCATACCGGAGTAGTGGAAATTATGACATTCAACCCACCGGCAGCAAATTGTTCGCATCAGGCAGCTGGTTCCAAAGTCGCTCTGAACAAGGTCAACTTGTTACCGCTGTGATACCAACCCGTGGACGCATCGAACTTGCGAAAGAGGCGGGCTTTTTGGTTTCGAACTTTGATTTCACGATCAAAACCCTGCTCTTCCGAGATGATGAGGGTAAATGGCATCGAGCCGAAAGCCTCACCAAGGGCACTCCAGTCAAACTGACTTCCATCGACCCGACCATGGTGCAACCCATTCTCAATGATCTGAATCTCAAATTCACCGATCGCAACCAATCGTTCCTTAAAAAAGTCCAGGAGCGAAACGGCCACTACATCGCCATCACATCGGAAGCACCCGCCATCGAGACCCATCCGTCCATCGATTGGAAAACCACCACCATCATCACCGGCCCCATCGTCCGGTAAATTTTAAATTTTAAACTCTAAACTTCAAGTAAGAGCTCGATGAGCAATGCAGTTACGAAACCTAAACCTTACGATCTTGAGCAACGCACATATGCATTTGCGCTCGAAATTCGTATGTTTTTACGGCATACGAGTTGGGATCCGGTTTCTTGGCCGGATATCAAACAGGTCCTACGTTCTTCTGGATCGATTGCGGCAAACTATATCGAAGCCATCGAAGCCATCAGCGAAACAGATGCGCTTTACCGACTGCGTCTTTCAAAAAAGGAAGCTCGTGAAACCGGGCTTTGGTTGCGCCTTATCAGCGATAGCAATCCCATCGACGAATCGGTTCACATCTCACTTGAATCACTCATCTCCGAAACCCATGAGCTGGTCAAAATTTTCGCATCTATCATTCGTAAAAAGTCCACACAAAGCCCTCTTCCTTGAGGTTTAAAATTTAAAGTTTAAAATTTAATGAGCGACTCAGCAATTCGAGTTCACAACCTTTACCGCTTCTTCGGTCCCTTGCAGGCCGTAAATGGTATTTCATTTGAAATTCCCCACGGCTCCGTCTGTGGTTTTGTAGGTGCGAACGGCGCTGGTAAAACCACGACCATGCGGATTCTTGCGAGTCTTGATTACCCGACGATGGGCCATGCGGAAATTTGTGGAATCAACGTCATTCATCACCCAGCTGAAGTAAGACGCCTCATCGGTTGGATGCCGGATCACTTCGGAAACTACGATAACATGACGGTCTTGGAATACCTCGACTTCTATGCACGTGCACTCGGCTACAAAGGCAAAGAACGCCGCCAACGGATTGAGGAAGTCATGGATTTCACCGATCTCGTTCCGCTGGCGGACCGGTTTTCCAACAAACTCTCCAAAGGCATGACCCAACGGCTTTGTCTGGGACGCTCCCTTCTCCATGATCCGCAAGTTCTGATCATGGATGAACCAGCAGCCGGCTTAGATCCGAAAGCCCGGGTTGAACTCAAGCATCTCATCCGCGTTCTCGCGAAGGAGGGAAAAACGATTTTCATCTCCTCACACATTCTCTCCGAGCTTGGCGAAATGTGCGATACCCTGCTGTTTCTCAACAACGGCCGCATCGTCCATCATGGCGATTCCGAGTCCTTGAAACGCTCATCCGATTCCCTCGGCGGTGTGTTATATGATGTACAATTGGATGGCGATCCACAGGCCCTTTCCGATTGGGCAATCCTGCAACCCAATGTCGAATTGTTAGAATCCCGTAAAACGGGCGGACGGATCCGAATCGATACAGAAGATCCGGCAAAAGCGGCCGATGTCCTCTCACGTATGGTGAAAGACAATCTTCGCATCATCGATTTCCATCGCGAACAGCGCAATCTGGAGGATGCCTTCATCGACATGCTTTCCAATATCGAGAATGGAAATCAGGCCGTCCGAACACCCCCGCCCGTTCCTCCACCGATTCCACGTCCCGTAGAAGAACCAGAGGCATTGATCTGATTTTTCGGAACCACCGAATTCTACTTCATGAAAATTTCATTTCCCCAAGATTTCCCTGACCGCCTCTCGCCGATGCTGGTGAAAGAGCTGCGCCAAGGCCTCCGCACCCGCTCGTTTATCGGCGTCTTTCTCTCGCTTCAAATTGTCCTCGGCATCATTCTTCTCGGTGCGGGCACAGCCGCGACTTCCGATCAAGCAGGCAGCACGATTTCCAACATCATCTTCATCTTTTTTTCCATTGCGGTGATCATCATTCAACCCATGCGTGGCATGACGGCATTGTCCTCAGAAATCAAAGGCAATACCATCGACATGATGGTGCTGACCCGCCTCTCGGCGTGGCGTATTGTTGCTGGAAAATGGTCCGCACTCGTCAGTCAGTCCGCCCTGATCCTGGTGACGATTATTCCTTATCTCATTCTCCGTTATTTCTTCGGCGGTATGAATTTGATTGGCGAGGTGGTGATGCTGATTTTGATTTTCATCTCGTCCGCCACGCTTACAGCCATCACCGTCGGACTCTCCGCATCACCATCGGTGATCCTCCGCTCCATCCTGCCAATGGTCGGTATTCCCTTGGGTGCTTATGCGGCTCTCATGATGATTCTGTTCAGTGGCATGGGTGGAGGCGGATCGGTTTTCGATTTCTTTTCGCTCGAGTCCACCGAATCCAAAATCGCCATCTCCCTCTATATCACGACATGCCTTTATTATGGCTTCTTCCTGTTATCCATCGGCACCTCGCTCATCGCCCCGCATGCGGAAAACTATTCCACCCTTCGTCGTGTCATTGCTTGTTTCGTCACGATTGTGGCCGCTATAATTGGAATCATTTATTGCGATGATGTCGATATGATGCTCGTCGTTTATTACCTGATCTTTGCACCGATCTTCACCATCAGTCTCACTGAATTCGGCACCCTCGTTCCACCGGTGGTTCATCAATTCAATCGATATGGCATCTTAGGAAGATTTCTCGGAATTTTCCTGCTTCCCACTTGGGCAACAGGCGTCTTCTTCTGTTATCTCCTGACCTTCATCGCGGGCATATCATTATTTTTGGTTCGCGATAGCTATATCAACAATGACTCAATCGTCGTCGGCATGGGATTACTCTCAGGCATGGTGTTCCCCGCGGTTTTGGTGAATCTCTTCAAGATGTACGGACCCTCGCGTGTCTCAAATTATATCCTTTTCTCTGTCGCCTCCGGTATCATCGCCTTGACTCTTATGGGTATCGCCGAGTCTCTCTCGAGCAAAGGCCTCCTCTGGCTCTTTGTTTGGATTCCACCGGTTTCCATGACCATGACGGATGGTGGCGGGATCAACGATGATACTTTGTTAGTTGCGACGGCTTTTTTCAATATACTCTATTTCGCCATCTTTATTTGCATGGCAGTCCGGAACTACCGCCGCTCCATCAGGGAACTCAATCACAGCGGCTCATAATCAAGGGCATTCCTATTTCTCACATATAATCAGATGAAAACCATACACGGAGCTGCTTCTTTTTCGCTTTCTTCGGACCTTGTCTCTCTCTTTGTCACGCAAGAGGGCGGTCACCTTGCGCCTGTCACATTTAAAATCGATGATCGCATCGTTTCTCCATACGCACTTGCACCGTGGTTGCCGGATGAGGTTGATGCCACATTGCCCGTCCTTTTGAAAAATCTACGCGGGGATTTTCTCTGCCTCCCCTTCGGACCACAAGAAAACGGCCCGCCGCATGGTGAAACCGCCAATGGTTCATGGAAATTCGTTTCTCAAGTGGGTCTGTCACTCACTCTTGAAATGAAGGCGTCCGACGTGTCAGCGAAAATCACCAAAACCCTATCTCTTCGTCCGGGTGAAACCGCGATTTACATTACCCATCAAATCGACGGACTGGAAGGCGATTGGTCCTACGGCACCCATCCGATTCTGGATCTTTCCAGTTTGCCCTCCGGCACAGCCAGACTCAGTGTCTCCCCTTTCCGCTGGGCATCGGTTTATCCGGAATATTTTTCAAATCCCGCAGATGGCGCCCGTCAACAACTCGAAATGGGTGCGATTTTTTCCGATCTTTCGGAAGTCCCCTTGGCCGATGGCGGAACAACCGATCTGACCCATTACCCCTCTGAGTCTCCTACCGACGATCTCATCATGATGATCTCCGAGGCCAGCTCCGAGGAACAACCCTTTGCCTGGTCCGCTTGTGTGTTCGACGGCTATGTCTGGTTTGCGCTGAAAAATCCAACCGATTTCCCAGCAACCATGTTCTGGATATCCAATGGCGGGCGTTCGGCCGCCCCATGGCACTCCCGTCACACCGCACGCATCGGAATCGAGGATGTCTGCTCACATTTCTGCGATAGTGTCGATATCTCCCGCAAAGACCTTCTCAACAATCTCAGTGTCCCATGCACACGGAGTTTCTCCAAAGACCAACCTGCCACCTTGAAGAACATTCAAGCCGTCGCGGCTGTTCCTCCCAACTTCGGGAAAGTCAAATCCATCATTCCCGTCAGTGAAAATGAGATCCAAATCACCGGAGAAAATGGCGATAGTGTCACCTTACCCCTGAACTGGAATTTCGTAACAGGCCATTAGTTTTTAAATCAGAAACTAGTCACTGGACCGCGCGTCTCTAGACGCGCTGCCTCACATCAGTTATTCCACGACGCGTTTCGCGAAGCAATGCGACGGATCGCGCTTTTGATTGAGCGGAGAATTGCGTTATCGGTGTCTGGTTATCAAAGACAGCACTGTGTTCAACATGAAAGGCTAATCACTTGATTTCCTGACTTCTCGATTAAGCCGGCCGGATGCAGAGCTCTCCTATGCTGTCTCCTATACGGGTCTTAACAAATAGCCGGCGACCCAGCCTTGAGCGCCAGATTCATTCTCGCACCAATGCCAGCCATGAATTTGCTGCAGTGAGGTGAGCTTGTCTCCTCGGGTGATCTTCAGAACCGTCGGGTCAAAGGACTGGGTGGCAGCCCAACGATCCTCACCGAGGGGCTCTAGAAATTCAGCAGGAACATAGCCATTCCGGCCTGACGAGTCGGTCGCCCAAATCCAGCCGGGCCATGTCTTGTCTACGGGTCCACTGGTCACTTCCTGGCCGGCTTCGAGACGGATCGCCTGGGTATTGTTTTCCTCATAATCCGCATTCGCGGTGAAAGCCTGTTTCTCCATGATCATTTGGCTTTTACCTTTTTACTGCCTTTGCCTGAACCTCCATCCGGATTTGAGGTATCGAAAAGCAATTCCTCGGTTCCTTCCTTGCGGGTGACCCGAACTTTATCGCCCGTTTTGACGGTACCCCTTAACAAAGCTTCAGCCAACGGATCTTCCAAGTAACGCTCAACCGCACGGCGCATCGGACGAGCACCGTAATTCGGATCGAAGCCTTTTTCGCTAAGCAGCTCGCGAGCTTCCTCGGAAAGGGTCATGTCGATGCTTTTCTCTTTCAAGCGAGAAACCAACTTGGAAACTTCGAGATCGACGATCTGATTGAGATCCGCTTTTTCCAACATGTGGAACACCACGAGATCATCCAAGCGATTTAGGAACTCCGGTTTGAAATAGCGTTTGGATTCATCAAGAATCTTCTCCTTCATCCCTTCGAAATCAGATTCATCCGCATTCATCGCACCGAATCCGAGCGAAGTCTGACGCTTGATCGTCGAGGCTCCGACGTTCGAGGTCATGATGATGATCGTGTTGCGGAAATCGATTTTACGTCCCAGAGAATCCGTCACCGTTCCATCTTCCAGGATCTGGAGCAGAAGATTCATGACATCCGGATGGGCTTTTTCAACCTCGTCAAACAAAACGACCGAGTAAGGACGACGACGCACTGCCTCGGAAAGCTGGCCGCCTTCTTCATAGCCAACATATCCCGGAGGAGACCCGATCAAACGCGATGCGGTGAATTTCTCCATGTATTCCGACATATCGATTTGGATGAGTGCCTCTTTGTCACCAAACATAAAATCTGCGAGGTTTCTTGCGAGGTAGGTTTTACCCACACCCGTAGGGCCGAGGAAAAGGAAAGAGCCAATCGGACGTTTCGGATCTTTGAGATCCGCGCGTGAGCGGCGCAGTGCTTTGGAAATCGCAACAACCGCTTCATTTTGGCCAATGACCCGACTCTTCAGCTCATCCTCCATTTTGAGGAGTTTCTCGGTTTCCTTCTGCTCCATGCGCTTCAGCGGAACTCCCGTCCATTTGGAAACCACCGCCATGATATCCTCATCATCCACGACAACGACTTTTTCCTCAGACGAAGCACGCCAGTCTTTCAGAGTGTCCTCGAGTTTCTTTTTGGCATTTTTCTCATCGTCACGCAATGAAGCCGCTTTTTCAAAATCCTGTTCGGCGATCGCCGCGACTTTGAGCTTATTGATTTCCTCAATCTCCAATTCCGCTTCCTTGATCGAGGGCGGACGCGTCATCGTGCCGATCCGCGCCTTGGCACCCGCTTCATCCAAGACATCAATCGCCTTGTCTGGCAAATAGCGCGCAGTTAGGTAGCGGGAAGTCAATTTGACCGAAGCTTCAATCGCCGCAGGCGTATAGAGCGCCTTGTGGTGAGTTTCATATTTATCACGAAGTCCTTGCAAAATCAGGATCGCATCCTCGATGGAGGGCTCGTCCACTTTCACCTGTTGGAAACGACGCTCCAGCGCCGAATCCTTCTCGATGTATTTGCGATACTCATTGAGAGTGGTGGCCCCGACGCATTGCAGTTCGGAACGACTGAGCGCCGGCTTGATGATATTGGACGCGTCCATCGCTCCCTCGGCGGAACCTGCTCCAACGATGGTGTGAAGCTCATCGATGAAAAGGATCACGTTCTTCACTTTACGGATTTCATCCATCACCGCTTTAATACGCTCCTCAAACTGGCCGCGGTACTTCGTGCCCGCGACCATAAGCGCGAGATCTAGGGTTATCACCTTTTTATCACGCAGCAGTTCCGGAACATTTCCGCTCACGATCTCTTGCGCAAGACCTTCGACGATGGCGGTTTTACCCACACCGGCCTCGCCGATCAGCACCGGGTTATTTTTGGTGCGGCGGCAGAGGATCTGAATCACCCGTTCAATTTCAGATTCACGCCCGATCACCGGATCAAGCCCGCCCTCCTGTGCGAGCTTGGTCAAATCGCGCCCAAATGCTTTAAGAGCGGGGGTTTTGGATTTCCCTTCACTGGATTCCTGCGGACCGGATTCAGGTTGGCTCTCGGCCCCGTCTTCAAACACACCCATATCCTCTTCATCATCATCGTCGTCGTCATCATCCATATCCTCGGGTGAGAAATTGGGATCGATCTCAGCAAGAATTTCATTACGGGTGCGTTGGATATCCACATCCAACCTTTTGAGAACACGAGCGGCAACGCCTTCACCTTCACGAAGCAAACCCAGCAACAGATGCTCCGTACCAACGTAGGAATGATTGAGTGCTTTGGCTTCCTTGTTGGCGAGTGCCAGAACTTTTTTGACGCGCGGCGTATAGGGGATGTTTCCCGGGCTCTTCTGAGGAGGGCCTGAGCCCACTTCCTTTTCTACCTCCATCCGAACAGTATCGAGTTCAAGACCCATGCGCTCGAGCACATTAACGGCAACTCCTTGGCCGAGTTTGATCAGACCCAAAAGCAAATGCTCGGTGCCAACATAAGCATGATTGAAACGATCCGCCTCTTTCCTTGCCAAGGCCAGGACTTGTTGCGCTCTAGGAGTGAAATTGTTCATGATTTAATCGGGTTGATCACCTGGGTCAGGGCGGTCGGCCTTATGACTTGATGAAAAGTTATATGGAGAATCGAGGGATTGCAAACGGGAGCGTAAGATTTCTGCACGGATTGAATCGCGATGTTCTGGGGATAATTTCATGCCGGCATGAAGCTGGAGGTGGGCTTGTTGGATATCCATCAATAACGAATCGCATAAATTCACGGTTTCTTTGGCGAAAAAGCCAAGATTACCGCCAAGGCGCAACAGGGAAAGGTAATTCAACGCCTCCTTGGAATCGATGAGGAAAGCATGCCGCAAGACTCCATAAGCGCGGCCGATTTTGTCCGCGACCATATCCGGGTCATCTTCCATCAATTTCTCACGCGCATTTTGCTCATGGCTGGCGACCTGCGATATGACACGCTCCAAGCGCCGGATGATGGCTTCCTCACTCTCGCCAAGCGTCGATTGATTGGAAATTTGATAAAGATTTCCGAGTGATTCCGTCCCCTCACCATAGAGACCCCGCACTGCCAGGCCGATCTTATTGACGGCTTGCAAGACTTGTCCGATCTGATCGCTCAACACCAACGCCGGAAGGTGCAACATGGCTGAGGCTCTCATCCCAGTTCCGAGATTGGTCGGGCAGGTCGTCAGATAACCCCATTGCGGATCAAACGCATAATCGAGTTTACGTTCCAGTTCGCTATCCAAATCATTCAGCGCCTCATAGGCTTCGGTAAGTCGGAGCCCGGGACGAATGGACTGCATCCGCAGATGATCCTCTTCGTTAAGCATGATGGATAAGCTTTGCCTGCGCTCAATCACCGCACCTGAGCCATCAGTCCGTGCCGCATGTTCACGGGAAATCAAATGACGCTCTACCAAAACCTGCTTCTGCAATGAGCTTAATTCACTGAGCTCCCGGGAAAAGCCGTCTTTCATGGGAGCCAAATCCTCTACGGCAGGGCGGATGATATCCAAAATCGCCGCGCGCTCGCCTTTCTTTGCCCAACCCGGAAATGGGTGGCCACGCAGGTTTCTGGCAAGGCGAATTCGTGAAGTGATGACCGCACTGTGCGTTTCCTCAGAACCAATCATCCAATCGGCGGGATGCTTCAACAGCGTGGAAAAACGCATCATTCCGCCACCTCCGTTTCTTCCAATTTGCGAATCTCATCACGAAGACCCGCAGCCTCCTCATAACTTTCCGATGAAATCGCCTGTCCAAGTTTTAGCTGCAACTCCTCAATTCGTTGCTGCCTGTAATGGGTCTCGATCATGCCAACGGGAACTTTACCCAGATGAGTGGTTCCTTTATGCATACCCCTCAGCATGGGTGCCAGCTCATTGGCAAAAACCTTGTAGCAATTCGCGCAACCGAAACGCCGGACTTTCTGCAAATCCTCCATCGAAAATCCGCACTCTTGGCAGATCTTTCCGGAACCCATCAACTTGACGGAGCCCTGAGTCTCAACCGCTCCGGAGACCACTTTTTGGAAATTTCCCAACAACATTTCAGCCATTGAAAATCCTGTCGGATCCGTCACACCGCGCTCTTTGGCACAACTTTCGCAAAGACAGACTTTTTTCATCTGACCTTCCGCGAGCTGGGTGAGGAACACCGTCGCCTTGTTATCGCAGTAATCGCACTTCATGGTTTATTGAATCCAAGGTATCATCAACCAAACGGGGTACCGGTGTGGTTGGCAAGCTCATGAAACTCAGCGAGAAACTTTTTCGTCAACAGACCCGGCTTGCCATCGCCAATCACACGCCGATCCAAAGATACCACAGGAATGACCTCGGCGGCTGTCCCCGTCAGGAAACATTCATCCGAAATAAAAATGTCATATCGAGTCATCGAGCGCTCCACGACTTTCACGCCAATCTTGTGAGCGATTTCCAAAATCACCGCTCGGGTGATGCCATCCAATGCACCGTCTGAAATCAAGGGGGTGATCAGTTCTCCGTTTTTGATAATGAAAAGATTGTCTCCCGTGCACTCGGCAACATATCCCTGTTCATTGAGCATCACAGCTTCGAGCGCACCACCTTGGATTGCCTCTACTTTTGCCATAACATTGTTCAAATAATTCAGGCTCTTCACCTGCGGCATCAAGGCAGCCGGAGCGGGACGACGCGTTGCACAGGTGATCAAGGCCAAACCTTTTTGATAATGTTCTTCGGGGTAAAGCTTGATGGTCGAGGCGATGATGAACATCGATGCCTTGGGGCAGAGATAAGGATTCAATCCCAGCTCGCCAGCGCCACGGGTCACAACCAAGCGGATATAGCCGTCCTTCAATCCGTTCGCAGCCACGGTTTCACAGGTGAATTTACAAACTTCCTCCTGAGTCCATGGAATATTCAACAGGATTGCCTTGGCTGAATCAAACAATCTGCGGATGTGATCCTCCAAACGGAAGATGCGTCCGTTGTAAAAACGAATCCCTTCAAATACGCCGTCACCATACAACAAACCATGATCGAAAACCGAAATTTTCGCTTCCTGCTCATCCACCAACTTACCGTCTAACCAGATTTTCATATGTGTCTCCGACACAAACCTAAACTTACCGAGTCCCGTGGCAAGCTGGAGATGACAAAAACGGTAAATTCTTTTTCTCGATTTCCCCACGATTTTCCGATTCGCGATTGAATCTTTTCCAGGAAAACGAAACTCTACGCGCATGCTTCAAACAACCGCCGACCTCAAAGCTCTCCTTCTCAAGAAATCCGTCCGCACCGGGACCTTTACCTTGGCCTCAGGAAAACAATCGGATCTCTATATCGATTGCCGTGTCACAGCCCTCGATCCGTTCGGAGCGGCGATGATCGGAGATCTTGGCTGGCATGCGGTTCGTTCCAAAATCCATTCCGAAAAACTCTCCATCCAAGCCATTGGCGGCATGACTCTTGGGGCGGATCCCATATCGCTGGCGATCGGCATGGCTTCAGCCCGCCAACATCCAGATGAGGCACTTCAGGTTTTTACCGTAAGAAAAGAACCCAAAGGCCACGGAGCCGGCAAGCAGATCGAAGGAAACTTTGCGGTCGGGCAAAATGTGATCGTTGTCGATGACGTGATCACTACAGGCGGGTCCACCCTGAAAGCAATCGATGCTATCGAGCGTGAGGGAGGCCATGTGAAATTCGCCATCGTTCTCGTGGATCGGGAGGAAGGCGGACGCGAAGCCATCGAAGCCCGCGGCATTCATGTGATCCCGCTCTTCACGCGGACAACTTTGCTGGGCTGATCACTTCTTCCATTTTTCCCAAGGCTTTTTCTCAGACTTCTTGGTCTCTTGCGGCAGCTCGTCATCATAAAGAGAGCGAGGAGATTCAGACTTTCTGAGTAGGGCAGCGATTTCCTTGGCTTCCTCAAGAAGGTCTTTCATGCGCTCTAGGGATAAGCCGGGCTCATTCAGTGCCGCTTTGACTGCCGAATCCCTTTTTTGCAACACAATGGAGGAAAGCATGCGAATGGCCTGTTCGGCGGATTGCAAACCATCTTCGATTTTGATTTCGACGCCGCCCATTTCCTGATGAAGCGCCAGCTGCTCGCTCTTGTGCAGTCCTGCAACAAAGGCGTTAACCGCTGAAATCGAAGAAGGCTCCGGTGCCGCAGCCAGAATTTTCTCGAGCAAACCGATTCCCTCCAACCACGGCTTGGCTTCGTGAAGGGTTTCAAATTGTTCGCATAAATAATGTTGGGCTGGCCCGGATGTGATCGCAAGGTGACAGAGATATCCGACTGTGCGGTCAATCGGCATAGCCTTGATGGCCGCTTCCTCGGAGGGTTGCGATTCATCGCGATTCTGCATCCTGCCCGCCAAAGCTTTGGCTTTTTTTGCCGCAAGACCGATGTTTTGCCTGAGCGTTGCAGAACCCACACCAAGCAGCGACGCCACCACATTGATCTGCTGGTCACGGGCCGCGTGATCACCCATCACCGCAAGTAACTCGGTGCACTCGCGGGTCATTTCAGTCCGACCTTCCGCCGTTTCCAGTCGACCGTTTTTCCTGCCTGACTCGATCTTGAAGTCGAAAAATTCGCGTGCTCCATCAACTTCTTTCCTGAATCCCTCGACGCCGTGCGCCTTTAGATATGTGTCGGGATCGTCTCCAGCAGGCAGCTCGACCACTTTTACAGAAAGCCCTTCGGGTGAGAGCTCACGAAATGCCCGTTCACAGGCTTTCATTCCAGCCAAATCCGCATCAAAACACAATACAGCGGTCTGCGCGTAGCGTTTGAGAATACGGGCATGTTGCGATGTGAAAGCAGTTCCCAAGGGAGCAATGGCATTTTCTACGCCTTGTTCATGACAGGAAATCGCGTCAATCTGCCCTTCACAGAGAATCACAGTTTTTTCCTTGAGTATCGCTTTTTTCGCCCGGTCCAAGGCAAACAGCACGTTCGATTTTTTGAAAATATCGGTCTCGGGAGAGTTGATGTATTTTCCGGATTTCGGATCATCCCTCAACTGGCGGCCGCTGAACGCAATAACATCACCCACTTCATTTCGGATGGGAAACATCAAGCGATCACGAAAACGGACGTATAATCCCGCAGTCGGCCTGTTTTCCTCTCGTAAAGACGCAAGACCCGAAGCCACAAGGTCCTTACCGTTGAAATTTCGGCCACGCGCCCAATCTAGGAAAATTTGTGGATTATCGGGCATCCATCCGATTTCCCAACGCTCTGCCATTTCTTTTCCAAAACCACGGCTCTTCAGATAATCGCGGGCATGCTGGCAACTGGTTGAGGTTTTCAAGAGCTCATGAAAAAATGCCGATGCCTCGCGGTGGAGGTCAAGCAACCTGCCACGCGACTTTTTGGCTGCACGTGCCTGAGGATCATCGGGTTCTTCTTCAAGGTGCACCCCAGCCTTCGCAGCAAGTTTTTTGAGCGCATCCATGAAAACCAACCCCTCGTGATCCATCACGAAACCGATCGCGTTTCCACTTTTGCCACAACCAAAGCAATGAAAGAACTGCTTGCTCGGACTGACGTTGAACGAGGGTGATTTCTCGTGATGGAACGGACAGTTCGCCTTGTATCCCGTGCCTGCCCGTTTCAGCGGGATATAGGAACCGATGAGGTCGACAATATCCGTGGCGGACAGTACCTGCTCAATCGTTTCTTTTGAAATCAGACCCACAGTTCAGCTCGCTTTCCCAGCGTCGTTTTTACTTCCTAATTTCTGCTCGAGTATCGTCCATTGCTCGCGACTGACGATATACCCGACACACGCGTCACGCCCGCACAGGCAAGGATGGTCCTCATAACACTCAACATCAAAACCATAGTCAAAGGTAAGCTCCTCACCTTCCTTGATATCTCGCAGTGCGTGAATGTAAATGCGCTTTCCGGTCATCCATGCTTCGCAATTCGGTTCACAGGAATGGTTGATCAGGCGTGCCGTATTCCATGGCACGTTGCCGTCCAGATCGTATTTATCTGTTAGATTGAAAATATACACAGCCGCATCGCCATGCTTCAAAGACCGTTCCTGCTGCAAGGTTCCGCGCTGACCACTCTCTTTTTTGTTAATTAATTCACCGACATATTCGATGATCCGTTCATTAACCGCGATGTCACGCGTTGCATAAACACCGCGACCGTGAATCGATGATCCACGTACTTCACAAAGATCACTTTGAGCTCGATTCCAGAATTTAAGGAGCAGTCTGTGGAGTTCCTGATCACTCAGCTTCGGTTTGCGTTTCTTATCGGATTTCGACATGCGGGTAGACTTATTTGATCTGTTTCTTTTCCAAGGGTGGCAGTTTTAGGTTTTCCGGCAAGGTAATGAATAAACTGCGAAGTTCATTCACCGTCACGGCGGAGCCATCAATAAAATGCCATACATCGCTGTCTTTATCGGAAATGGCAATTTGGAAACCTGTGCTTTCAAAATTCAGAGCCACCGGATCGCCTTTGACCAGCATGCGGACGCGAGTGATGGTTGGAACGATAACCAGCCATTTGGTGTAACGCATGCTCTCCACCTGTTTGCCATCGACCACCTTCACCTGTTTGCCGGGATAAACTTCAAAAGCCTGAGGCTGCCCCTGTGGCTTGAAATCGGTAATTGAGATCCCATGCTTGCGCATTTCTAAAGAGACATCCTCCAGTTGCTTCTCCAGCTTCTCCATCCCTCCCATACGTTTCGCAGCACGTTCTTTCCACTGTGGATACATCCGATCAATCGCTACCTGATATTTGCCCAACACCACTTCTTTACCGAGAGAGCCGACTGCCGCGATCGCTGATTTGGTGACTTCTTCGGGCACATTTTGAGCATCGAAATCCTGTCCGCACAGTCTCGTTGCCATCGCCAATAACAAGAACCAACGTTTCATGCTCATACCCATGCCCATACCCAAGTCAGCCGTCAATATCCAACCTTGTTCAATTCCCCAGCCGTTTGACAAATTCTTCCAGCAGGGCATTGAGCCTCTGCTCGGCCGTGATTTTTTTTGGTTTATCGAACCCTATCCAAATCGCAGTTGAGCCGCTGGGTCCCAGCCGCATCACCCAGGCATCACGCTCTGATCCGGTGGCACCCGTGAAGGAACGTGTTCCGGATATATTTTTCAAAACACTCACCGCGTCTTCTGCCGCTGACTTCGACAAGGCGGGTTGCGCTTTCAATTTCATCTGGAAGAGCACGTTACCCTCACCGTCAGTGATCTTGCGAATCAGGTGTGGACGTGGTTTGCTGCCTTTGTTTCCTAGGGTTGCCAAGCCAACTGACATTTCCATGGGTGTTGCTGAAACGGCACCGCGGAACAGATCCTCTGTATCCAAAAACGGACCCGTAATACCACAACGTTTCGCCAGACGTCTTACTTCTGCCGCACCGATTTGACGTCCAGTTTGAACTGGCTTACCCGCCAAAACCAACTTCCCGCGCTCTGCCGCTGCCGCCGCAACGAAAGGCTCGAAAGCCGATCCCAAATCACGTTTCGCATGGGTTCGATCATAACTTGAATGGACAAAATCCCTTCCCCCGATCAAGGCAAGGATCGCGCCGGATTTGGTCTCGGTCGTGATAGCAGCATATTGAAGATAATCCACCTCCATCCCCTTTTCATGCTGTTCGTGGCTTTTATGCTCCCAACCTTTTTCGTTTTCCAAAGCCTTGACCGCTAGATTCAACTCGTCTTCCAACCTCGCCTGCCAGCCGATGTCCAATGTGGTATGGATATTCAGACCATTCAGCAGGATATTCTCCCTTTCCATGACTGCTTCCAACTCCCGTTTGACGGCTTGCAGGGCATAAGATCGCTGTGTGTCATTTTGCCGTAATTTATCATTCAAAACAATCTTCATTGTCTTGATTTCTTCCGCACGATGATTGGTGATATAACCAGCATCCACCATCCTCACCAAGGTCTGATTGCGTTGCTCGATGGCACCGTCTAAATTTCTTAAGGGCGAAAATACGTGAGGTCCGCGGATTATGCCCGCAATCATCGCACACTCGCCGGGGTGCAAATCCCGTGTCGACTTCCCAAAATAGGTTTCCGCCGCTTGTTCAATCCCATAAGCACCGGATCCGAAATAGATGCGATTCAGATAACTCGTCAGGATATCATCCTTCGAGTAGCGCCCTTCAATCCGTATCGTCAAGGCGATCTCCAAAGCTTTTCGATGCAGTGATTTTGCACGCATTTCAAAAGTATTACGCGCCAGTTGCATGGTCAGCGTGGAGGCTCCTTGGGTGAAATCCCTATCTTTAAGATTACGAACCATTGCGCGTGCCAAGCCTCTGAAATCCACGCCCCCATGTTCAAAAAACCGGGCATCCTCCCGCGAAATCAACGCATTCACCAAGTCATCGGGAATGTCCGCGCGCTTGATGATTTTGAATCCTCCTGTGCCTGACAGATCGATGATTTTCCCTGAACGGTCATAATAAACATTTTCCCTCGGCATTTTGCCAACTTCATCGAGATCGTAATCCGAAGCTTTCAAATAGTAGAAAAACACCAAACAAAGACCGACGAAGGACGCGCCGATACTTACCCAAAAAATTATAATCACTGGCGCATGCATCCATGCTGGAAGCCACCTTTTCCAAAAACTCGCTTCAGTGATGGGGCGCCAGGTAGACATGCTAAAAAGAAAAATCGGAGAAACTCACCACACCATCCCATCCGCTCCACTCCAACCACACACCAAACGAAAAAAACATTATGGTTCCGTGCCCGGATAGCTGAAGTGGCCCAGGATCTGGTAATCGAACAAGCCATCCTCCCATTTCACCGTGTCATATGCAGGATGATGGATGACCCATGGTGTGCTACCGAGTTTACCTTCCGGACCGGGAACCACGATCCCGATGTGAGCCTCAGCATTGGGCAGTGCCCAGACTACGATATCTCCCACATGATAATCTTTCACATCGCGACTGACTTTCAAATCCTGACCTTTGCGCTTGAAAAATCTCTGCAAGTTCGGAACCCGACGATGATCGATATTTTCATCTGCCGTCGTGGCCTGCCATAATTGTGGATAGACTCGGAAATCGAGCTTCATGTCTTCATGGATCAACTGCTGAAGATCAAATCCGACTTCACGAAAACAACGAACGACCAAATCTGCCGCCATGCCCTTTGAACGAGGAATATCTCCATTTGGATATGGAATTTCATAATACGCGGAATCAAATGAAATACCACGGTTTGAATATTTAAGGGCCTCAGCTGCAAGACGATCACCAATCAAATCCGAGGCTTGTAACTCTCTGATGATCGACTCACTCTGAGCGTCTGTTGGGCCGTTTTGTGCCGCTACCAGGCTGCCTATCCATGGCTTTGCAAACAAAACACCTGCGACAACCGAAATCAATACAATCACCCAACCACCGAAGAAACCTGACTTCTTGGGTTTTTTCGGACGCGGGCCGATGTATTCGATCGTGTTGTAATAGCCTGAGCGGGAACGTGCCATTGGGGGTTGAAACTGCTCACACTTAAAGCAGCTCGCGTGCGCGAAGCCATTAAATAATCAAAATGTTCAGATTTTTTTTCAAGCATCCGTCTATTCAGAAAGACGGCTGGCTATTTAGTAAAGTTCAGTTTGAATAATTGGCATGCGGATTTTCACGTCAAATCAGCCGTTGTCATGGGGAAAACTTGAACTTCCACTGTGCGGACTCACCGAAGACTGGTCCGGAACCCACTTCACCTCCCCCTCCGTATTTACCCTCGCCAAAGACGAGAAATCCCTCTGGTTTATCGCTGTTTTTCCGCAACATTCGAACATCCATCCCGCTGCGCATCCGGGACAATTTACCTCTGAACTATGGAAATATGATGTCGCAGAATTGTTTATGGCAAATCCAGCCACAGGCGAATACCTCGAATTCAACCTGACTTCGAATGGCGCATGGTGGGCCTCGAAATTCTCATCAGTCCGCGAACCAGCAGACATACAACCTCTTTTCACTGAACACATTCAATCCCATCACGAATCCAGCGAACCCGATCAGCGTGTGGTCGGCTTGGAAATTCCCCTGGACTTTCTCATAAGGGAAATCGACTTCAGCGTCAAAACCACCGCAAACACCACCTTCATACGTGAAACTCCATCGCCTCGTTATCTTAGTGCTTCCAAACTCTCTGGGGATGAGCCAGATTTTCATCAACCCAGTTGTTTCCCTACCCTAACTTTTGAATCGATTCCCTTAGATTAAGTTGATGTCCGAATCTTTATTCACTCCCATGACACGCTTCGAGATTCAGGATATTGCGGCACAGAATGAGGACGGGATCACGTTTCGTGCATTGGACAAATCACTTGGTCAAATCGTCTCATTGCGTCGGTTTTTTCCCTATGGTCAGGACGAAGAGGGTGAAACAGGACTGAGCCCGCAGGATGGTGCGGCTTTTTCTAGCGCCTGCCAGCAACTGTCGCTTATCAGTCATCCCGCGCTTCGAAAAACCATCCATGGAGACACTGATCCTGTTGATGGCATGCCGTATCTCGTAACCGAATGGATTGATGGTGCATCACTCGCCGATGTGCTCGAAATCCACTCCATAGACTCGAACATGATCATCGGGATCATTCGCCAAGCTCTCGGTGTCTGCATAGCCCTTTCCAACTCTCTCGAGAATGAAGCGGTTTGGATCGATACGAATCCGGAATCCATTATTGTAAGCAACCAGGGGGAAAAACCGTCCTTCAGTTTCAAGTTATGCCCGTTCAAATGGCTAGGTATTCGGTCCAGTCAAAAAGACTTAACCGCGATTGCCGATCTGACCGAGGCACTAATGAGCGGAGAATCGCAATCCGTCAGCGAGCCATCGGATCTGGGACTTGGTGACTGGCTCATGTTGCTGCGTAAGCATCCGGATATGGGCCTCCATGCAGCTCTTGAATCTCTACCAATTCTGGATGGTGGATACGACATAGATGCCGCAGTGGATACTTGCGATCAACCTGTTCAAGCAGCTGTTCTAACAAACGCCAATTCTCTTCGCTTAAATAGAAACAGTGTGATCCTCATGGCCATATCAGCATGTGTCACCGTGGCACTCGCCATTTTTTTCTATCAGAACAAAGAAAGGCGAACGGCACCCGGTCTGACCATTCCTAACGGAGCGCATTCCGCTCAAATTGCTGCTCCGGTGATCTTTTCGCCGGAAGATGTAAAAAGCATTGCCGAAATCAAATCAAACCAGCCAGCGTCAGTCAGAGGCGTGGTAAAAACACTCAGCATTCCGTCTCCAGGCAGCGGGCTATATGTTTCTTTTGTTGCACCTTCCAATACCCAACAAATTGGAGTCGTATTCTATCCGAAATCGTTTGAGGGAGGTCCTTATGATCATCAAGATTTCATGAAAATCGAAGAGAATCTGCAAAAGTTGGTGGGAAAAAACGTTACCTTCAATGGAGTGGTAACCCGACATATAGGAAAATCGGAACCCCACTACATCAAGATCGACAAGAACGATCAAATCATCATGGAAGCAAAGTAGAGCGAAGCAGCCGGCAAAGGTCGTGGGGCAAATGCTTATAAGGTAAATAGCCTACCATTCAGGCGCTTGTTGCCTCACCGCCTCATAAAGCACGATGGCAATCGCGGTCGATAAATTCAAACTGCGTGTCCCGCCAGGCACCATCGGGATTTTTAACGCAGCATCTCCCGCTGAACTCACCATCTCGACTGGTAAACCTTTGGTTTCTTTCCCAAAGACCAGACAATCACCCGGCGAAAATCGTGCCTGCCAAGGCGACTTTTCTGCTTTCGTTGAAAGTATCCACATTTTCCTGCCATCCATCGCCGATTGAAATTCCTCTAAATTCTCCCATACATGCAGATCAACATCCTGCCAGTAATCCAAACCGGTTCTTTTCACATATTTGTCATCCAGTGAGAATCCCAGAGGCTTGACCAAATGCAGTGCCGAGCCTGTGGCTAGAGCGAGCCGTCCCGCAGCTCCTGCATTATGGGGAATTTCAGGCTCGACCAATACAATGTTGAACATAATCAGAATCTAAAATCTGCAGGGACGGTTGTCGATTCGCAAGCCATGTCATCATGGATTGAAAAAGATCTGCTCCATTCTGACCCAACCCGCCTCATCTTCGAGGGGCACATACATCCGCTCGCAGATTGCGAGCCATTCCTGGTTTCTTTGTTCTGCCGCAAGCGATGCCATGTCCCCTTCGAAATCACGACCCGCATACTCGTAATAGCCAAACTCATACCAACGATCTTGGATCCGTTGCAAAAAAACTGAGTAATTGCGCAGGTGATATTTCACCAAAAGATCACGAATTCCCGAACAGGATTCCGCGTGCATTTTCCGATACTCATCCAAGCACTCAGCACGAATACCGATCACCATCCCCACCCTTTTAAGAAGTTGGATGTTGGATAAATCGGAAATAAGCGGGGTGTTATAGCTATCCATGAAATGGGTTAGGAAAATAGAACGAAAAGCAGAAAAGAACTTCAAACTTGAGGACTGAAAACTACAGGTGGCAGAGCACCCATACGGCATTTATCGAAAATGAACTCCCTATAGACTTGGCATTTTTTACGAAGCCAAAATCATCAATTCACCCTCATATAAACATGATACCCGCAGTGGTAGTCTTTGGACACCTGCTTGACTTCATCACTGTCCGGCACGGCATTAAACCCACCACGCTCAACGACGAGAAAGTCACGCCCATTGACCGTCCTGACCTCCATTTTGAGAGCTTGGTCATCGTTTACTCCGATGATCATATTGCCAGACCAAAAATAACCGCCGAAAAATCTCGACTTGGCGACCTTGCCACCCTCAAGGATCTGGATCACATCCTTCGGATTCTCAATTTTATCCGGTATTTTGCCATTCTTGGGATTCATGAACGCTTGGATTTTTGCATCCACTTCGCTTGGGTTGTTAGGCTGAGGATAAATCGCCCATGCCCAGGTGCCGACAAGTGACTTGTTTGGCGTAAACTTACCGCTGTAAACATAAAGGTCGGATTGCTTGCCACTGACATAGGAGGCAAGCGTGGTCTTTGGAATTCTTTCCACAAATTCACGGCCCCCCGGCAGTTCCTGCACGATATTCCCAACTCGCGAGCGAACGACTTTGGCTCCACCCCCCATGACCGCACCCGTATTGGGTTCTGCGAGCACATTCGGCATGCTTGTATAAATGGTCTTCAGTAGCGGATTAGCAAATGTCTTAACCTCTGGACCTGCGGCCTTCAGCGCATCAGCAATCGCTTTTGTGGATCGACTGGAAGATGAATCCACTGTGAAAGAGGCCGCTTTTTTCACAATCACAGGCAACACGATTTTATAATGCTCCGGCTCCGCCGAAATCTTGGCGAGAGCACAAACCGCTGCGGTTTGAATCCACACACAGTCATAATCCAAAAACTGAATCAACCGGTTCCGATGTGTGGCAATCAGGCTTTTATCGGCACGACCCACGGCCTCGATGGCATGCAACGCCACCCACCAGGACTCATTTGAATCATTGAGCATTTTGCTAACCTCTTTATACATGTCAGGTGTCACTTTGTCCGCTGGTAGTGGACTACCTTTGAACATTCCTGTCAGGGCAAGCAATCCTGCCTGACGGAGACGTGCATCCGTGGATTTGAGCAAAGGGAGAACCATTTCGACCTTACCTCGCCTCACGACTTGATCCATCGCCATACTTCGCAGATCATATTCGGGATGATAAATATAGGTGAGCAACGTCTTATCCGTCAGTGCTGGATCAAGGAGTTTAGCGATCACCGCCGCTGATGCGTCGGTCTCGACCTTTTCATTCATGAGCATTCCAATCTCCAGGGGACCGCCTGGGATAGGCTCAATGGAATGGAAAATGTCGTCCGTCGCGTTACCCCATGGGCGCGACAAAGGCATGGACTTCGCCCACTTGCTGCGTGGCGCACCAAAGAGTTGCAAATGCTTGCGGTGCAAGGTGTAGGTCAATGCGAAATAGGTTCCCCACCCGTGACTGTCCTCGGTCTCGGACGTATCATAACGGTCATCCATGCCTGCGATACCGATACTTCCATCGAAACGGCGGGAAAGATCCATGACCCAACGTCTGGTATCCATATATGAACGGAAGGCTACCGGGCGTTTCTCGCGCACTTGATTGATGGCGGTATGGTGCCAGATTTCACCCATCCCACCGCCTGTATGGGCAGCATGAAACCAGTTGGTTGCGTAAAATGCTTTCATCGCGGTGTTGTCACGCGCCTTGGCAAAAACAGAAGCTTCGCCCTCTGGCGATATCATCGCAGCCGCGCCCAAGCTGAAAGCCAGACCGCTTGACTTGCCATTGTCCCTGAAACCACCTTCTGGAAGGTTGGTGCCGTAGGCAACGTTACCATGTCCGGCAAAACGATAAAACTGCGCAAAAGATTCTTTAAACATGTAGTCATCGACCTCCACGCCACACAATTTCGCCATGAGCAAAAAAGACATGCAATTCACACCAGAAGCATGAACCTGACCCGTGCCAACTGAATAGGTGAAAGCCGCCGGTGCGCCGCGACCACTCCAGCCGCCATTGAACATATTGACTCTGAGTTCCTCAGTCATTTGTTTGATCACAGGCAGCACACTTTGATCACCTGTCCGCAAATAGTATTCGCAAAGACCCGGTCCTTTGTAACCTTTCTCCCAGTTCAATCCACCGATCGTCTTGATGTCTTTCATCCAAGCACGAACCACTGCCAGATCTTTCTCTTCACCTGTGGAAAGAAGAAACATCACCGATCCCCATTTCGGCTGTGCCTGCTTTGCTACAACATCCGCAAGATTTCTAACAATTTTATCCGATTTCGGACAATTCACCGGCCAAGTCTTGCTGTAAGCACCCATCACTGGGATGCTGACCGTCACATCGCCCACATCTTTGATCTTTAAAACAACCTTGCCATCTTTCGCCTCGGCCTCCGTGACGATGTCCCCTAAAATGACACGGGGATCGCTATCTTTAAGAATCCTGCCGTTAATGCTCTCGATGATTTGACCTTTCTGAAGTTTGCCTGTGGCCTCAGCAGGAGAACCTTTCTCCACGTTGTTGATCTGCATGGTCATGCCCGGACGGATCAGGTTGATGCCGATCCCAACCGGACCAAGGTTTTTCACCAACCATGGCCTCTTGTCATTGATGTTGGGAAAAGGATTGAAAATCGGCATCGTGGCAGCGCTGTAGTAAGCCGGCTCGCTGCCAGCCGCTGGCTTGGTTTGCGCCCATGCACTTGTTCCGGGCGATAAAGCGACGATGAAGACGCATGTGCTGGCGATGGTTGAGAAAATAGGGGTTTTCATGCGCATGAGATGTAAATGAAGGGTTTGGATCGGATGATAAGGCAGCAGAGACTCATTGTTGTGACTGCTGGAGATCGAAAATCGACTCCCCTTGAAAACTATCGCGAGCAATTTCCAAGGAAAGGAAAAATTAAAACTTCTCGGGGATCTACCCAAGGGACTCACTTACTAGAAAGACCAAACCCCGCCACCCAAAGCATTGGATGGCGGGGTTTGGTCGGGCTAGCGGGATTGACTCCCCCCGACAAGTCGGGGTCCGTCTCTGCGGGGTGCGCTTTGCGTTGGAAATAAAAATTCGCTAACGCGAAATCTGCAGTCAAACCCGTTTCGATTCAGCCCGACCTCTCGGGGATCTACCCAAGGGACTCACTTACTAGAAAGACCAAACCCCGCCACCCAAAGCATTGGATGGCGGGGTTTGGTCGGGCTAGCGGGATTCGAACCCACGACCTCTACACCCCCAGTGTAGCGCGCTACCAGGCTGCGCTATAGCCCGTTTCCGGAAAGGCGCTTAAAAAAGCAGTCCATTCCCGTGTTGGCAAGCACGTAAAACCATGTGATGAATTTCCCCGTGAACAAAATCAAGACAGCCATCATCGGAGCAAGCGGTTACACCGGAATGGAATTGCTTAGAATTCTTCTGAGTCATCCATCGGTCGAACTTACTGCGGTCACCTCACGCACCGAAGCCGGCAAAAGACTCGATGAAGTCTTTCCTCGATTCGCCAAGGCCAATGCGGCGCAATTAAAATTCTCGCTGCCCGATCCCGATGCAATCGCCGCATCAGGCGCAACGGTTGCCTTTCTTGCCCTGCCGCATGGAGTCGCAGCGGAAATTGCGACCGCCCTCTTGGAGCGGCAAATCAAAGTTATTGATCTGAGTGCTGATTTCAGACTGCGTTCTGCGGTGGTCTATGAGGAGTTCTACAAACACCCTCATCCAGCACCCGAGCTTCTCTGCGAGGCAGTCTACGGCCTTCCTGAAATTCATGGAGCGTCAATCCAATCGGCGCGACTCATCGCATCCCCGGGTTGCTATCCCACCAGCATCATCCTGCCCTTGATTCCTTTGCTGAAGGCGAAACTCATCGATCCATCCACTATCGTCGCGAACTCGATGAGCGGCGTCAGCGGTGCCGGGCGGAAAGCGGATGTCTCGCTGCTCTTCTGTGAATGCAATGAATCGGCACGTGCTTACGGAGTCCCGAAACACAGGCATCTTTCAGAAATCGAGCAGGAACTATCCATAGCCGCCGGTGAACCGGTGACCATCTCCTTCATCCCCCACCTCATCCCCGTCAACTCCGGCATTGTCACCACCACCACGGTGAAACTCGCTCATGGAGTCGGAGCGGATCAAATTACAGCAGCTCTGGAAAGCGCTTACGGAACGCAACCTTTCATCCGCTTGCTCGGACAAGGCAAACCAGCCGATACGAAAATGGTCACCCGCACCAATTTCATCGATATCGGCTTCGAGATTGATACCCGCACAAATCGGTTAATCCTCATGTCGGCCGAAGACAATCTGGGCAAAGGCGCAGGCGGACAAGCCGTGCAATCCTTCAACCTCATGCACGACCTCCAACCCACTACCGGCCTGGATAGTTGGTAAAAAAGTTCATTCATCAAAAAATGAGCTTGCCCACCCATCCGACCCTACCTAGCTTCCCGCCCTCCAAGGACAGATGTCAGAGTGGTCGAATGAGCACGCTTGGAAAGCGTGTGTGGCGGTAACGTCACCGAGGGTTCGAATCCCTCTCTGTCCGCCATCACCCCAACCCCGTCAGCGGGGTTGGGGTGATGGCGTTTAAAGGAGGGACGAGAACCCCTTGAGCAAAGCCCCGACTAGTCGGGGTGGAGCGAAACAGGGTTTGACTGCAAATTTCGCGCTAGCGAATTGTCATTACCAACGCAAAGCGCACCCCGCAGGGACGGAGCATAGCGGAGTCAATCCCTCTCTGTCCGCCATCACCCCAACCCCGCTGACGGGGTTGGGGTGATGGCGTTTAAGGGAGGGTCGAGAACCCCTTGCCTACGGCAACAGGGTTTGACTGCCGAGTTTTGCGAAACGCAAAACTTTTATATCATCCGCGTAGCGCAAACTGCAGGGAGGTAACGAAGTAACCTCAATCCCTCTCTGTCCGGAATGAGATAGCCGACAAGCATCCATTTCAGTTGAATGACACGCTCCAGCCATCCCCGAAAACTTCCTCATTGAACCCCTTCCCCCAACTCGCTCTAGTGCGTTCGTGAAATTCTACCTTCTTCCTCTCGTCCTGCTATTTCCATTGACCCTGACCGCTCAGGAAAAAGTGATTCCCGGTGCCACCGAGGACACTCCGTCCAATGCGCATTACTTCACATGGATCAACAACACCAACGAAGGCCCGGCTCCGGAACAGACCCAAGCAAACCTCGGGTTCTTTCAGTGGTTGAAGGATGAATACGGAATGACCTTGGACATCTATGCCTTCGATGCCGGCGCCATTGATATGCCGAATTACTATGGCAACGCGGACTCACGAAAATTCAAAGGTCATTTCCCGCAAGGCTTCGGTCCGTTTGCAAAACAGGCAGAGGGATTTGGTGGCCGGCTCGGTGTCTGGTTGGGTCCGGATGGATTTGGAAATACCCCTGAAGAGGAAAAAGCACGCATCGATCTGCTTGTTTCATTGGGTAGAGACCACAATTTCAAGCTCTTCAAAATGGATGCGGTATGCGGACAACTCCGTGACGAAAAACAGCAATCGTTTATCAAATTGATGACCGAAGTCCGGAAGCACACTCCCGACCTTATCCTTCTCAATCATCGTTTGAATCTCGGTCCGGGTGTGGATCACGCGACCACTTTCCTCTGGGAAGGGGCAGAGACTTACATCGACGTGCACATGGCTAACAAAGCGACCGCCACTCACAACCGCGCCGCCGCCCTTTCCCGAGGACTTCCACCCGAGCTGAAGCGCCTCGCAGAAGATCACGGGGTCTGCCTTTCTTCCTGCCTCGATTACTGGGAGGAAGACCTCATACTCCAAGGCTTCAATCGCTCGATGATTCTCGCACCGCAGCTTTATGGTAGCCCTTGGTTCCTTCGCGATGACGAATACGCGAAGCTTGCCCGCATTTTCAACATCCACCGCCACTACCGCGACATCCTGACCAAAGGCATGGTCCTTCCTGAAGAAACCTACGGTAAAAACGCAGTCTCACGCGGCAACGAAAAAACCCGTTTCATCACACTCCGAAATCTGACATGGGAGCCGGTCACTCACAAAATCGCGCTCGACTCATCCATCGGCTTGACGAGCACCAAGCCACGTGAAGTACGACTCCTCCACCCTTACGAGGAAATCCTTGGCAAAGGTCTCGATTCCAAGAAAACCATCGAAGTCACTGTCGCACCCTTCCGCGCGACTCTTGTCGTCGTTTCAACGGATAAAATCAACGAGCCATCTCTTGCCAAAGGACCGTATCAAGTGATCAAAGGTTCCGGTGGTGAAGGCACGGTCATGGATCGCCTCATCCCCATCGAGCTCAAGCAACCCTGGCATCGCAAGCTCGCCGATCTCGCACCGTCCGACCTACCGAATGATTGGGTAGGTCTCTACGAAGCCACCATGTTCGCCGCCGATAACAACGCGCTCGAACTCCGCAGTTTGAAACGTTCCGGCGAAACCCAAATACCCGCTGTAAAAGCAGCACGCCAGGCATTTATCGATCAAACACTCATGAAGGCCCGTGCCGTTTCGGATCAATACATGTTCGATGGCGATCCCACCACCGTCTTTGATGTGATGGTTCGCAATCGCGATCTTCGCATCTCTACTGGCTGCTTGCGTATCGATTTTTCCAAATCGGAAAGTTTCGACCGTATCTCCATCCTCACCCAGGCTTTTGACAGCACGTTGATCAACAACGAGCTGAAAGGCGCAGAGTTCAGCAACGACCTCAAGACTTGGACTCCCTTCGTGGAAGCCATCGTGGATGGCAACACCCTCAACATCTATCCACCCGCTGGTCAGTGGCGCTACTTCCGCATGGAACAGGCTCCGGAACGCGTTGCGGAATTCGAGGCATGGAAAGGCAAGACCTTGCTGACTCGCACCAACTGGACGGGAAACAATCTCTTTGCCCACCCAGATGTCGTTCCCGTCGTGAAAACATGGTCGGCGAAAATCAAAATCGATGAAATGACCCCAACCTCCTACCTCTGCGTCGCAGTGGAAGGCAAACACGGGATCGAAGGCTGTTACGCCGCACTCCGCATGGGAGATCGTTTGATCGGCGCGCCAGATCGAGCCGTCTCTTACCCCTCCAACGCATGGGAATACCCCGTGAGAGGCAAGGATACCGGCTATACCTATTTTATTCCCTTGGACAAAACCATGCTCAACCAAGACCTCGAAGTCGTCCTCCTCGGCATGAAAGGCGGCGGAGAAGACCTCAAACCTACCGTATGGATCACCGCCCGCGAACACCCCTTCACCAGGGAGCGCGTGACATTGAAGAAGTAAGGTAAACGTTGCGGCGGATTCTATCCGACCTGCCAAAATGGCTTTTTCACCACGGTATTTGGCTTTGGCGGATAGAATCCACTGTCACGTTCCACCAAATCAAATCCTTGACCCTGCCCCCACACGCACCTAAACCGAGCGTCTCATGGGATTTGACACACTTGGCCTCTCCGCACCCGTTCTCGAAGCAGTTCTAGAAACGGGTTATACCAATCCAACACCAATCCAGGCACAAGCGATTCCGGTGATTTTGGAAGGCAAGGACGTGATCGGCGCCTCGCAGACCGGAACCGGTAAAACCGCTGCCTTCGCACTCCCATCTCTTTCCAAGATCACCAAAATGGGAAAACCCCAAATCCTGGTGTTGGAACCCACCCGCGAGCTCGCCCATCAGGTCGCCGAGCAATTTGAAAAATACGGTGCAAAAACCGGCATGAAAGTCGCCCTGCTCTATGGTGGTGTCGGCCTCGGCCAACAAATAGAACAACTCCTTTCCGGCGTCGATATCGTCGTCGCAACTCCGGGTCGCTTGGTCGATTGCTTTTACCGCGCCGCGATGCGCTTCGGTGAAGTGAAAATCCTCATCCTCGATGAGGTCGATCGCATGCTCGATATGGGCTTCCTCCCTCAGGTCCGCAAGATTGTCAATCTCTGCCCGTGGGAAGGACGTCAAACTCTGTTCTTCTCCGCCACCATGCCGCCAGCGATCCAAACCTTCGCTCAGTGGTGCCTCGTTAAGCCCGTGAAAATCGAAATCGCACGCCGCGAAGTTGCCTCCACGGTTTCCCATGCTTTTTACCCGGTCTCCATCGATCAACGCGATGAACTGCTCCTCGCCCTGCTAAAACAAACCGATTACCATTCGGTCATGATTTTCACTCGCACCCGTCGCGAGGCGGATGAAGTCACCAGCATGATCAAAGGCACCGGCCAGACGAAAGTCGCCGCCATGCACTCCGACATCAATCAGACCGATCGCATGAAAGCCCTGGCAGGCTTCAAGAGCGGTGATTTTGAGATCCTCGTTGCCACCGATGTCGCCGCACGCGGAATTGATGTCTCGGGTGTCACCCACGTCATCAACTATCGCGTTCCGGAAAACGCCGAGGACTACGTCCACCGCATCGGCCGCACCGGACGTGCCGAAGCAGAGGGCGATGCCTTCACCATCCTGACCGCTGACGAGCTGGATTTCGCAAAATCCGTCGAGATCTACGTAAACCAGACCATTCCCCGCCGTAAGCTTGAAGATTTTAACTATACCTACACGGCCCTCCTAGACGACGAACCATCTAAACCCATTCGTAAGAAAAAGGTTGGAGGGAAGAAGCGGAGATAGATAGGACCGCGGATGAAGCGATACCTGATCATTTCCTTGTTTTTGGTTTCATCTCATTTCGCAGCGGTTCAAGCAGCGGATTTAGAGACATCTCGTTCTGATTTAGTCACGCCAAAGATGCTAGATGCCGATCCCGCCCCGGGACTTCGCGTGCGTCAGGTTGCAACGGAGTATCAAGGAACCGATGTCTACCATGCCCTGTTTCTTCCCGTAGATTGGAAGCCTAATGGCATATATCCGGTCATTGTAGAATACACGGGCAATGAATCGCCCTCTTCCGGATCCACGGGCGAGGTGAAGGATGCAAATCTCGGCTACGGCATGAGCGGAGGAAAAGGATTTATCTGGATCACGATGCCATATATCGAGAAGGACCGCAAAAAGAACGCCCTCAAATGGTGGGGGGATCGGCAAGCGACTGTTGATTATTGTAAAGTCAACCTGCCGCGCATCTGCAAATCATTTGGTGGAGATCGCGATAACATCTTTATCTGCGGCTTTTCTCGCGGCGCGATTGGCATCAGTTACATTGGATTAGCCGACGATGAAATTGCGAAACTTTGGAAAGGCTTTTTTACACACGATCACTTTGATGGACAACGGAAATGGGGATATCCCGAGGACGATCGTGCATCCGCACTTGCGAGACTTGCTCGTCTAAAAGGCAGGTCCGTAATGATCTGTGGCAAGGACGCCGATTACATGAGAGAACATCTTGATTTGGCGAGCTTCACTTTCCTGAATGTACCAACAGAAAAAATATTCAACATTCCCGAAGGTAAAGTCATTCATCCTCATACAGATCTCTGGATGCACAGGGAATGTGAGTATCGCGATGTGGCCAGAGCATGGCTCGCAAGAGTTTTGAATGAAAAAAATGAATGAGAGAATTCCAAGTCATCTCCCTACTACCTGACACCCCTCCGCCAGTTTCTCATCGCCTCCCCGAGTCTAGTCGCCGTATCCGTCGCAGTGCAGACATCGCCGATCTCCGCTTGGGCAAGTTCTGCCGCGTGGCCACATAACCACGCACCCCATGCCGCTGCGTCGAAGGGATTCATCCCACCGGCGAGCAAAGCACCGATAACGCCTGAAAGGAGATCTCCCTGCCCACCATTTGACATGGCAGGTGTTCCAGTGGAGTTGATGCGCAAGGGAGAACCATTCTTTGCAAAGATCGTTCTCGCGCCTTTCAGTAAGAGCACCGCATCGTTTTTCTCAACAAACTCAAGAGCGGCGTTCTCACGTTCAAGTGTTGAGAGAGTGGGTGCCAATCTCGCAAACTCACCCGGATGCGGCGTAAGAATGTGAAGCTTATGAGTTTTCAAACCATGCTGAGCCATAAAGTTCAGCCCATCCGCATCGATGACGGTTGGGACACGAGGTTGAGCAATGATTTGAGACAAACCATAAGCAAAATCCTGATACATCTCCCCCAACCCTGGGCCGATGACAATCGCATCGAGCTTTTCCTCTAACAACTGCTCGGGAAAATCACAGGGTTTCAACATCACTTCCAGAGGCAGGCGTGAAATCATGGAATCATGGATGACTGAGCGCACATACAAAGTCACCAAACCCGCACCGGCACGGATAGAGCCGAGCGCCGAGAGCAACGCCGCGCCGCTGAACGCAGTCGAACCCGCGACAATTCCCACCCGCCCGGCTTTGCCTTTGTGAAAATCAAAGGGCCTCGAAGATTTACCAAAGCTCATGGTTTGCGGGCAGATCAAATCCATCCCGCCTGCGTTGTCAGCACTCAAAGCATCGACCTTCACCAAAGCAAGCTGGCCCGTTGCTTTGGCTGCATGGGATAGGAGCAAGCCACTCTTCGCCGCAGCGATCATGAAGGTCCGATCCGCCATGACCGTTCCCGGTAAAAACTCACCCGTATCCGGATCCAGCCCAGATGGAACATCCACCGACAAAACCAACGCACCGCATTCATTTCTCAAGCGATTCATTTCTCCCGCCATTTCCAACAAGGAATCTCGCAGAGGTCCCTTCGCACCAATCCCAACCAATCCATCAATCAATATCAGCGGAGCGTAAGTGAACTTTTCAAATCCCTCGTCCAACAAACCATCCAGATCCAGTTCGTCCCATTGTGCACGCGTCAACTCCGCCCATGAGTCGATTTCAAAACCGGAACGCACCCCGATCTGCCAGCCGAATTCTTCATGCAACACCCGCAACGCAATCAAGGCATCGCCGCCATTATGTCCCTTTCCTACGTAAGCCACGGCTGTTCCGACTTCCCGATATTGGATTCCGATCGCACGACCCAACGCCACCCCCGCGCACTCCATCAGCGCAGCCTCGGAGATACCCGAACTCATCGCCCGTTGCTCGATCTCTCTCATTTGCTTCACCGTGACACTGACCATAACAACATATTGCACCTGATCCAGAAGGGATCAAAGAAATTAGCTAGGGGTTGAACCTAGCGACATCCCGCGACAGCTCATTTCCAACCTTCCAGGGTATCGGTCAAAATTTCGTCGATCCGCTTGAGTTCGGATTTCTTCAAATATTCAAAACCCTCTTCCTCACCCGCGATGACGCGTTTCATTCTTGTGATCACCTTCTGCTTCAACAGAACCGGCATGCCTTTGAACGCGTCGGAATACACCATGTAGGAGCAGCGGTTTTTAAAAATCCGCCCATACAGCCGGAACTCCGCCAAGCTGTCACCTTCCTTGCTTTTCGGAAACCGCTTCACGAACGCCTGCTGAAATGCCGCATCTCCCTCCACGCCATCGCCAAGATCCGCCTCATCTTTGAAAAACAGATAGTTCACAATGTCTTTCGCTCCGCTTTCCGCGATATCGCTCGCAGAGCCAACCGCCGGATCCGCATCGGGATTCAGGATTTTCATAAAGTAAACCGAACGCCGATAATTCATCGCCGCAGCATTTAACAAATTATGCATCTTTGTCTGATGCTCCAACACCAACAAAGCCACGACATCACTGGTCGGCCTGAGATAGCTTTTAACATCCACCTTTCCTTCCAACGACTTAATCTGGATTTCCGAAGGAGTCAGGTCGGAATCATTTTTGAAAACCCGGTTACCCAGATGTGGTAGTGAGCTTTTCCCCGACACATACCAACCACCCCATCGATCCGCCAAGGCTGTCTCATGAGCCACATCGTGAGTCCCTAGCTGTAAAATCGGATGACCCTCTTCATCCGCATAAACCGATCGGATCAACATCCCCGGAATATTTTCAGTGCGTGAGGTTGCGTGACACGAGAGACAGCGATTCGTATCCCGCTCGATTTTGATCGAGCCGTTTCGATCCGGCTCGACGAGATAAAACACCGGTCCCAAGGCCGCATCCTGAACGATCACTTCGATCGACCCACCCGGTACATAGCCCACATAGGCATTTGCGGAAAAATACAAGCACCTCGGAGTCTGCGGAGTGATCCGGCTGTTCTGCAGGCTGGTCTTGGAAAACACCAAAACCTGCGATTCTTTCGGTACCTCCAATTCATTCAAAACGAACTCCAATGCCTTCAACCCATAACCCAACTGACCTTCCTCTTTTCTTGCATCCAGCTTTTCCTTCAAACCCGCCAACCGATCCGTCGGCACCGAATCCGAATAGCGAATGGGCTCCCGATCCCAAAAATCCAGATTCCCCTGCGCAAAAACGCCCTGAACCAGCAACAGGCTCAGTGCCAATGATTTCAGCCCAACGGTTTCAAAATTCATCATCACCATTCTACGCACCCAACCCCATCCCTGCACACCCAATTCCTGCCATAAACCACGCATATTTTATGAAGAATTATTAACCCAAACCACCACAACACCTTTGTGTCCTCCATCTTCCTCTGTTTCTCTATGGTCAATAAACCCGAATCACCCTCCAGGCCACTTATCATCATCGAAAGACTAGCCAAGGCGAGTTCATCTGTTTAAAACGCCCGCCATGACTTCACCCGTTATCCTCTTCTCCGGACAAGGCGCACAAAAAATCGGTATGGCTCGCGATTGGATCGAGTCCTCAAGCATCGCTCGCGATCTTGCAGTCAAAGCCGATACTACGCTTGGATATTCACTCACCGACATCATGTTCGAGGGTCCTGAGGAAGCTCTCACCGCAACCTCTAAATGCCAACCCGCTCTCTATCTTCATGGCTTGATCGGTCTTGCACTTCTGAAATCCCGCCTGCCAAATTTCAAGCCCGTCGCCGCTGCCGGGCTTTCCCTCGGTGAATTTACCGCCCATGCCGCTGCCGGGACGTTCTCCTTCGAAGACGGCCTTCACCTCGTTTCGCGACGCGGAACATTCATGGAAGAAGCTTGTAACGCTACGGATGGTGCGATGGCCGCCCTAATTGGCGGCGAAGAGGAAAAAATCCGCGAACTCGCAAAAGCAACCGGTGTCGATGTCGCAAACCTCAATGCGCCTGGTCAGATCGTGATTTCAGGTTCAAGCGCCGGCATCGATGAAGCGGTTGCCAAAGCAAAAGATTATGGCATTCGTCGTGCCATCAAACTCAATGTCGCTGGCGCCTACCATTCGTCGCTTATGACCTCCGCCCAAGAAAAACTCGCTGGCGAACTCACTTCCACCACCATTGTTTCCCCACAGATTCCTGTCATCGCGAACTTCACCGCAGCCCCGGTTTCTTCGTCCGATGAAATCCGCTCAACCCTCACATCCCAAGTCACTGGCTCGGTTCGCTGGATCGAATCCATCCAATACCTCGTTTCAAAAGGTCACAGTGAGTTCATCGAGATCGGTCCCGGAAAAGTCCTCGCTGGCTTGGTTGTAAAAATCGCCCCCGATGCGAAGGTCATATCGATCGAAGACCTTCCATCTCTCGAATCTGCCATCGAACAACTTTCTTAGGGAAAAGATTTCAAATCACAAATTTTACAAATCACACGAATCGAACAGTCATCATTTAAAAAATTGGTATTTTATTCGTTTCATAACCCTTTGAGTCATTCGTGAATTTCGTGGTCAAAAAAATTCACTCTTCACTTTTCATCCTTCACTCTTCAGATGCTTACCTCCTCCCTCAAAGCCGACTTCCCCATCCTATCGGAGCAGGTAAACGGACGCCCCTTGGTCTATCTCGACAACGCCGCAACGACCCAAAAACCGATCGCGGTTTTGGATGCTTCACGCCGTTATTATGAGAAGATCAATTCGAACATCCATCGCGGCACGCACCACCTCGCCCGAGAAGCCACTGCCGCCCATGAACACGCGCGGCAAACCATCGCCAAATACCTCAACGCCGGTTCACCCGAAGAAGTGATTTTCACCTCGGGATGTACCGATGGCATCAACCTCGTCTCTAATATTCTTCCCGTTTCCGCCGGCGATGAAATCCTCATTTCCGCCCTCGAGCATCATTCCAACATCGTTCCATGGCAGATGCTCGCACAACGAAGCGGTGCATCGCTGCGCGTGATTCCATGCGATGAACAAGGTGTTTTGGATCAGGCTGCTTTCCAAAATCTCCTTTCCGAGAAAACCAAAATCCTCGCCATCACCTGGGTCTCCAACGCTTTCGGCACGGTCAATCCTGTCCTTGAAATGACAGCCGCCGCGAAGAAATACGGCACGATGGTTTTAATCGACGCCGCACAAGCCATCCCTCATCTCGCCATCGATGTCCAAGCACTCGGCGCCGATTTCATTGTCTTCTCAGGACACAAGGTTTACGCGCCCACCGGTATTGGCGTGTTATGGGGTCGTAAAAGTTTGTTGGAAGTCCTCCCCCCATGGCGTGGCGGTGGCGAAATGATCAAAGAGGTCACGTTTGAGAAAACCACCTACAACGATCTTCCCTTCAAATACGAAGCCGGCACTCCCAATATAGAAGGCGCCATCGCGCTTGCAGCCGCTTTCGATTACATCCATCGCATCGGCCTATCGGAAATCCATACCCACGAAGAAACCCTCATCCACCAGGCTGCAGCAGCCCTTTCCGAAATACCAGGCATTCATCTGTACGGCCCGGCGGATCGGATCGGCGCAATCTCTTTTGCTATCGAGGGCATCCATCATTACGATCTGGGAACGTTGATTGACCAGATGGGCATCGCTGTCCGCACCGGCCACCATTGCTGCCAACCCCTCATGGCCCGCTTCGGAATCACCGGCACCACGCGAGCCTCTTTCGCCCTCTACAACACCGAGCAGGACATCGATTCCCTTGCTCTAGCCATTAAAAAAGCCGCAACCATGCTGCGCTGAAATCCCAAATTCCAAATCTCAAATTTCAAAGAAAAAAGCGCTTTTGCTTAGATAAACTCCGTCTTGTAACTCTTACACTCCGACTTAATCTGTGACTTCAAATTTGAATTTTGTAATTTGAAACTTAAATGAAAATCATTCTCGGCATCACTGGCTCCATCGCTGCTTACAAGGCCGCCGATCTTGCATCGCAACTCGTCAAAGAAGGTCATGAAGTGCATGCGGTTATGACCCGATCCGCCTGCGAATTCATCACCCCGCTCACACTCCAGACTCTCACTCGCCATCCAGTTTTGGTTTCATTGGAAGATGAGAAACATTCGTGGAAGCCCGGTCACATCGAGCTAGCCGATACCGCGGATCTCTTGCTTATCGCCCCTGCCTCAGCCAATATCCTCGCCCTGCTGGCAAATGGTCATGCACCGGACCCTTTGACTTCCATTTATCTGGCCCTACCACGTGCAACCCGTGTTCTGATTGCCCCTGCCATGAATGGCAAAATGTGGCTGCATCCCGCCACCCAACGCAACATCCAACAACTCGAAGCCGATGGTTGCCAATTCATCCAACCCGCCACCGGTGATCTTGCTTGTGGTTATCAAGGCATAGGCAGATTGGCAGATGTTTCTGAAATTCTGTCGGCGGTTGAAGGATGATCTTATGCGTAGGTAGGGTCATTTCGATGAAATGACCGCAGTCATGGCTAAAGTCATCACATTATCTGCATTTACCCCTTATTCTGTGGTTTTCATTTCTGTATTTTCCCTAAATTATCCCCCAGTCATTCCTGACAACTAAGAACCAGGAAACAAGAACCACGAACTCTCTCATGTCTAATCAACACATCGATGTCAGCTACGTAGCCAAATTGGCACGCCTCGATCTCACCCCTGAGGAAGTCGGTACGTTCCAGTCGCAGCTCGAGGCAATTTTGGAGCACGTCGAATCTCTCTCAAGCCTCGACCTTCCCAACGACCTAGCTCTCGACGATCACGACCACCTCGGCCCAATGCGCGATGACACACCGCTTCCAAGTCTCGACCCCGAACTCGTCCTACGGAACGCTCCAGACCAAGCCCAATCCCAAATCCGCGTCCCAAAAGTCGTCGCAGACGCGTGATTTAAATGATGAATAGTGAAGAGTGAATGGTGAAATGATTCAAAATCTCTCTTTTTCTTTTTTCACTATTCTCTCTTCATCCTTCACTCTTAATTTCCCTTCACTCTTAATTTCACTCTTCACTATTCATCCTTCACTCTTCAATGACTCTCACCCAGCTCCGCCAGCAGTTTCTTTCTGGTGAATCCACACCGACCCAAGCTCTCGAGAATCTCGCAGCCGCAATCGCTGAGCGGGATGAGAGAACGAAGGCTTATATTTCCTACGATCTCGAGGCCGCGCTCAAAGCCGCCGCAGATTCCGATCTATCCAAACCGCTTGGGGGTCTTCCGATTGCGATTAAGGACAACATCAACACCTTTGGACAGCCCTGCACCTGTGGATCGAAGTTTTTAGCGAAAAACTACACCTCTCCCTATGACGCGACGGTCATTCGTAAGCTCAAAGAAGCCGGAGCCATTCCGTTTGGCCGGATGAACATGGATGAGTTCGCCATGGGGTCGGCCACCGAGAACTCCGCGATCCAACTCACCCGCAATCCACGAGATCCGGAGCGTATTGCAGGTGGCTCATCTGGTGGATCCGCAGCCGCGGTCGCCGATCTCACCGCATACGCCGCCCTCGGCTCGGATACGGGTGGCTCAATTCGTCAGCCCGCCTCGCACTGCGGAATCGTCGGACTCAAACCCACCTATGGTCGAGTTTCCCGCTACGGAGTCGTCGCCTTCGCCTCGTCTTTGGACCAGATCGGACCCCTCACTCAGTCGGTGGATGACGCTGCTTTATTGCTTCAAACGATCGCTGGATATGATCCGAGAGACTCAACCTCCGTCAACACTCCAGTCCCAGATTATTTGGAAACCCTTAACGATGAAGTCAAAGGTTTGAGGGTAGGAATTCCTGCTGAATACTTCGCAGACGGCATCCATCCAGGCGTTCGAGAAAATGTGGAAAAATGTATCCAACACCTTGAAAGTCAAGGAGTAGAGATAATTAAGATTTCTTTACCATATACCTCCCACGTGGTCGCAACCTACTATGTGATCGCCCCAGCCGAAGCATCGTCGAACCTCTCCCGTTTCGATGGAATTCGCTACGGAAATCGCGCCACCGGAGCCTCCGACATCATCGATGTTTACCACCAATCCCGTGAACAGGGTTTTGGCCCCGAGGTGAAACGTCGGATCATTTTAGGAACCTATGTGCTCTCCTCCGGCTACTACGATGCCTATTACACCCGGGCCCAGAAAGTCAGAAAAATGATCACTCGCGACTTCAATCAAGCGTTTGAAAAAGTCGACGTCATCCTTTCTCCCGTAACTCCAAGCCCAGCTCGCAGAATCGGCGCCTGTTCTGAAAACCCACTCGAAGACTATCTCGCAGACGTCTTCACCATCGCTGCCAACCTCGCCGGTATCCCAGCCATTTCCGTCCCCTGCGGCACCACAGCTTTCGACGGAGCCGCAGAACTCCCCGTAGGCATCCAAGTCATGGCTCCCAGCTTCGGCGAGGCCACGATGCTACGAGTGGCCAAAGCCATCGAAACCAGCGCGTAAAACCTCCAACAGCTCTTCATTGAGATTTAAAGTTTAAAATTTAGAGTTTTCCTTATGATCCTCGGTTACTGCACCAACATCCACCCCGCCGAATCTTGGGAGGAAACCCTGCATGCACTTGAAATGCACGTGCTAAGGGTGCGTGACAAACTGCTGGTGACCGGCCATCAGCCTGCCGACAAGCCCTATCCGATTGGTTTGAGGCTATCCGCCAGAGCTGCAGAGGAATTGCTTCAGGAAGACCATCTGGATCGATTCAAAGATTGGCTCGCTGCAAACAACTGCATGGTTTTCACCATCAACGGCTTTCCCTACGGCGCATTTCACGGGACGGTGGTGAAGGAAAAGGTATTCCAACCTGATTGGACATCCCAAGAGCGGGTCATATACACACAGAACCTCTTCCAAATCATCGCCGAGATCGCTCCGAAAAGCTCTGGAGGATCCATTTCTACCCTCCCCGGCTCGCACAAAACCTTTTATGCTGATGAAAACATCATCCGCAAGAACCTGATCGAGATGGCTTACTTCGTTGAGGACCTCTCGCAAAAGCATCAGATCGACCTTCACCTCGGTCTTGAGCCAGAACCGCTAGGGCATTTTGAAAACACCGCGGAAACATTAGCGTTTTTCGAGCGCCTCCACCGAGATGCAGCGAGTCCAACCATCATCCAACAACGCATTGGCCTGAACTACGATTGCTGCCATTTCGCGATCGAGTTCGACGACGCAAAGCAATCCCTCGATGCGATCGCGATCGATGCGAAGATCCGTCTATCAAAAATCCACCTCTCCAACGCTCTGCGTTTGAACCCCGCGGATCCGGTTGCGTTGGAAGCGATTCGTAAATTCAACGAGCCAACCTATTTCCATCAGGTCATCGCACAGCGTCCGGATGGATCGCTTGAGCGGTTCAAAGATCTGCCGGTGTTTTTTGAGGCGGTTGATGCCAGAAAAACCCAGCCGACTGATTTCCATGAGGCACGCGTGCATTTTCACATACCCCTGGACGCGAAGCCTACAGCTCCCTTGGGGTCAACCCATGTCCACGTCGAAGAAACCCTGCGATGGCACCTCAAGCATCCGAATATGTGCCAGCATTTTGAGATCGAAACGTATACATGGGGCGTTATGCCAAACACCTTGCAACGCCCTGTCGAAGAGCAGATCGCTGCTGAGTATCATTGGGTGTTGGAGAATTTGAGGTAGTGGCGGATTGCATGCCACGATTTACTTTTTCACTACCTTATCTTTCCACAAGACAACATCGACATCGTTTTTCTGATTGGGTCCGGGACTTGTTCGGCCGTTGGCGATGGCGGACTCTAGCAACTTGGTGAGCTCTGCTGCCGTTTCAGCTTTTTCGGCAGCAAGATTCTTCGATTCCTTGCGATCATTTGCCATATCATAAAGTTGGGAGACTTCACCATCATCGCCTTTTGACCAACCACCTGAGCCTTTGGCGGCAATAAATTTCCAATCACCTTTGCGGATTGCAAACCGACCACTGATGGAATGATGGATAACAAAGGGATGAGTTGGCTCTTTCAGCGTCTCTCCCCTGAGCACAGGCAGAATGGAGAAACTATCCAATGCGGCTGTTTGAGGCAGTTTGACCGCGAGGATTTCGGCACAGGTTGCCATCAGATTGTTATGACAGATCAGCTCTTCAGAAACGCTCCCCGGCTTGATAACTTTTGGCCAACGCACGACATAAGGCACGCGGTGGCCACCGTCCCATACATCGGATTTCATGCCCCTTAGCGAATAACTTGGATCATGTCCTTTGGCAGAAAGCTCTTTGAAGTTCGCTTCGGGCGAGCAGCCATTATCTGCCGTGAAAAACACCAAGGTGTTTTCGGCAATACCCAACCGATCCAGAGCCTCAAGAACACGCACCACACAATGATCGGACTCCATCACGAAATCAGCATAAATACTGATTCCACTCTGACCCACCCAGTTATCAGATGGAACGATGGGTGTATGCGGAGAACCCAAGGGAAGATAGAGAAAAAACGGTTGCTTCGCCTTCGTTTGCTTCTCGATGAATTCAATACTTCGATCACCCAAACGGGTGATCACTTGATCGAGCGAAATGTGTTCCGTTACCTCGTCATTCACACACCACGAATGCATTTCTCTGGCATTATGGAATCCATGAAACACATCAAAACCATGTTGAACTGGTCCATCAATGACTTTGGTGCCAACGGGTACGGCTTCAATTGAAAATTTGCCGTAAGGTTTTTGAGTAACGATATTTTTTGCTTTACCGCCCTCAGGAAATTGGAAGTCAAAACCGAGATGCCATTTACCAACGATGGCGGTTTGATAGCCCTGCTCCTTGAGAAATTCCGGAACGGTAAGGATGGAAGGTGCGATCAAACTGCCATGACTTGATTTTACGGTCAAAACGCCCGACTGCAACCGACTGCGCCATGAGTAACGACCTGTCAATAAACCGTAGCGAGTTGGTGTACAAACCGATGATCCACTATGAGCATCGGTGAAACGAATGCCTTCCTTAGCAATTCGATCGACACCAGGCGTTTTAATTTTTGATTCGGGATTGTACGAACCCGTATCGCCATACCCCTGATCATCCGCCATGATAAAAATGATGTTCGGTTTCTCCGCGGCGAGCACAGCCGCAGAGAGAAGCAGGATGAACAGGATTTTCATGAGCTAAATGTTTTTCATCTTTCTGTCCCATGGATTGGCTGGACGCGGCTCGTAGATGGGTCGGGCATCCTGATCGGGCATGGAATTTACAACTGTCTGGAATTTTTTCAATGCGGCCTTCTGATCATTGTTCAACTCTCCATCCAGAAGATTGGTTGCCTCTCTTGGATCAGCGGCAAGATCATGAAGGCGTATGATTTTCTTTTCCTCAGAAACCCAGACCTTGAACTGTTTGTCACGGATCACGCGGGAAGCGAAATCATGTGCGCCTCTGACGCCTTTTTGATCGAGCTTTGCATCGCCATGACCAAGCGCCATGATCCACTCGCGACCTGAGTCTTTGGTTTTACCCTGAAGCGTTGAAGCAAGCGATACTCCATCGAATTTCAAATTCTCAGGAAGCTTACCACCTGCCAGCTCAAGGAAAGTTGGTAACATATCGGAGAAATCCGTTAGCGCATCGGTTTCGACACCAGCGGGAACTATACCAGGTGCGTTGATGATGAAGGGACAGTTCACTCCAGCTTCAATTTTGTTTGCTTTCGATCCATTCACTTTCTCTCCTTTCAAAGTGCCAATGATACCGTTGGTCGATCCGTTATCCGTCGTGAAAATCACGATGGTTTTTTTACGCAGATCAAGTTCATCGAGAGCAGCGATCATGCGTCCAATCTGTTTGTCCATGTATCGCACCATCGCTTTGTGTTTATCCAAATTGGTCTCTGCATAGGGTTCATCCGGCGTAGCGACTAAAGGACCATGTGGAAGCGCCAGAGCATGATAGAGAAACATGGGTTGACCCTTGTGCTCCCTCATGAAGCGGATCGTGTGGTCGGCATACAGATCCGGCCCGAACTTTCCGATCACGGCTTCACTGCCTTTTGGAGTATTGATGTAAGGATCGTCGTAACGATTCGCGCTGGCTTTGACGCCGGTTTCGTAACCCGTCCACATCAACCAATCATCAAAACCATGCCCTTTCATGGCTTGTGGTTCTATGCGGAAATCATTGATCTGCCATTTGCCGGCGGCGGATGTGGCATAGCCCGCTTCCTTCATCAGCTTGGCAACGGTGGTGTTGCGTTTTTGTTTCGCATCAAAATAACCTACACCCCAACGCGGCACATCCCAATGATTCACCCAACCGCTGCGCCAAGGATAGGTGCCGGTCATGAGTGTCACCCGAGAAGGCGTGCACTGCGGCATGGAGTAGGCATTTATGAACTTCATGCCACCAGCCGCGAGGGCATCAATGTTAGGAGTTTTGATATCTTCCGCTCCGTAGCAACTAATCCATTCCTTGCCGAGGTCATCTGCCAAAATGAAAAGGATGTTGGGTTTCTCAACTGCAGCGAGTGGAAAAATCGATGCTGTCAGAAAAAGGAGTAGGGTTTTCACAATCAGACGCTTGGGTGAGTTTATTTCAAATCAGGAAACACAGCAGCCAAGTCGAGTGAGTCATCAAACTCTTTTTGCAGACCTTGGAGTTTTACAAAGAGGGCTTTTTTCTTGCCTTGCACCGCCGGATCAGCAGCGAGGTCTTTCATCTCCTTGGGATCTTCTTTGAGGTTATAAAGACGTGCGACCTTCGCCTCAGGATAGAGAATCAACTTCCATCCTTCATGTGAGACTGCACGCTGAACATTGACGTAGGCGCCATAGACTGCTTCCAGACCCTTGCTTTTACCTTCAAGCATAGGACGCACGCTTTGGAATTCGATACCCTTGAGATCATCTCCCGCAAGATCGAGAGCGGTTGCGGTTGCGCTCTGAAGATAGATAGGAGAATCGTTTTTCGCACCGGCTTTCACGCCCGGGCCTTTCACAATAAACGGCACGCGCAGGCTGTGATCATACATGTTTTGTTTACCCATCAAACCGTGATGACCGCATGCAAGGCCGTGATCCGATGTGAAAATGATCCATGTGTTATCAGCCTTGCCGGATTTTTCCAAAGCATCAAGGATTCGACCGAGCTGTTCATCCATGTGCGTGATGATTGCGTAGTATTCCTGGCGATGAACTTTCACAGCGTTTTCATCACGTGGAAACGGTGCAAGCTTTTCATCACGCAGACCGGGGCCCGCACCCATATCCTCTTTGTATGGATATTCAGGAATAAAGTTTTCAGGAACTTTGATGCGATCGAGCGGATAACGATCGACATATTCCTTGGGCGATTGGCGAGGATCGTGAGGAGCGTTGAACGCCAGATACATGAAGAATGGCTTCTCGGACTTCGATGCTTGTCCGATGAATTCAACACCGTGGTCACCAAGGACTTCACTCCAGTGTTTGCCACCCTTCCAGTAACCGCCGAATTTCAGGTCAGATGGGCTCCATGGATCGGGTTTTCCTGCCAGTGGACGATTGTAGCTCTCCTTGGTATCGGATGGCATGCCAGGGCGGATATCGGCAGAGTGATCGAAAATTTGATCGGCTTTCACACCAACGTGCCATTTGCCGCTCATGTAGGTTTCGTAGCCTTGCTTGGACATGCGTTGCGCCCAGAGACTGCCGGCCTCCCGCTCGGCATCCAATTTCTTTTCCACATCTCTCGCGTGCCACATCGTTTTGCCCGTGGCTAGCATCGTCCGGCTTGCCACGCAGATCGCACCATGCCAGCCACCCATGTTATACGCATGGGTGAAAGTCGTCCCACTGTTCGTCAGACGATCCAAATTTGGCGTATCGATATCCGTATGTCCCAACGCACGGATTGTTTCATAACTTTGATCGTCTGAAATAATGAAGACAAAGTTTGGTTTGTCTGCCGACTGACCTTGAACGAAGCAGGCAAAGAGTAATATAATTGCGGAATATAAACAGGTGGGTTTCATTTCGAATCTTCGATTGCAATCAGGACTTTGCCAAATCCGCATCTTCTAGCTTCTTCTGGACCTTATGATCGACTGATGATTTCTCCATAAACATCGCCATGAATCCAAACAACATGAAGACGAGCATGACAATATAGAAAATCCAAATCGTGCCTTTGCCAGTGGTGAAACCATAGTTATGCAGACCCACACCAAGGAAATTCACATGCCACCATGAAAAGGCAATGACACAGGCCGTGAAAATCGAGGCTAGGTGCAGTCCCCAATCCTTGATGATGCCGCCGATGCGGGCGTGTAGAATGGCAAGAGTCCAAAGCACAATCATGAGTGCTCCATTTTCTTTTGGATCCCAGCCCCAGAAACGTCCCCAAGAATAGTTGGCCCAGATACCACCGAGCACCGTACCGACCAATGATAGAAAAACCGTCAGACAGATACAGCCGTAAACCACCTTGGTAAGTGAGCGGCGAAGCTCCTTATTATCGCCATCGAGATTCAGACCGCGCATGAGAATATAGCCACAGGATAGCATCGCGGCCAACAACCCACCCGTATACCCAAGCGTGATACAGATCACATGGGTAGTGAGCCAGTAGTTCGAATCCAAAACAGCAACCAATGGATCCAAGTGATCTCCGGCATCACCCACCTCATAGCGACGCGCCAAAATAATCAGAGCCGTTCCGAGCACGGGAGCGATTCCGAGTGAAATTCTGTTTCTGCTGATCCATTCAACAACCAGCGAGAGGATCACACCTGTCGCGCCTATAAAAATCACCGTATCATATAAATTACCAACTGGAGGACGTTGCATGATGATACAGCGAATGACTATTGCAGTCACACACAACGAGACAGCAATCACTGTCGTGCTCAATGTCATCCAGTAGAAAATCTTCGACACTCGTGACTGACCCAACCCCCACATCGCCAACGAGCTAATGGAGCCAATTAAAAATAGAATCATTGCTCTTAGAAAGAGATCACTTTTGAAATAGAACACTTCAAGCGAAATGAATTTCACATCACTGGACTTGGCGCGATCGTTTATGCGATCGATCAATGTTTTTATCGCCTCACGAAATGCCTTTTCGCCATTTGCCAATTCACGAATAACGATTTCGGTTGTAGCGATATCCTTAATCGCAACATCAGGTTGATCGATTTTTAGAGTCATCGTATCCATGATTGCGTTTCCAGCCGTTAACCAATCCTTTTTGGATGAGTCGGCCGGCGGCAGCATGAAAAGCCCGTATTTGGAATAGTTAGCTCCATCTTCGATCTGTTGGAGGAGAGACAACAGCCGTTCAGGAACCTTTCCTTGTTCGGATTTCATCCGTTCCAGTTCAGGCATCAACCCAGAAGCCGATGACATCACGGCACTGAAATCCACACGCTGATCCGGTGCTCCATCCACACCTGTACCATCAAGCTTAACACCCATTCTCGCGAAACTGAAATAACCTAACAACGCTTCGTAATTTCTGATGTTGTAAGCGAGGTCTATGGTCTGCTGCTGCTCAGGATCGCGTTTTTTCTTTTCAATCGGCTCGTAAGATTGCGCGAGCTGAAACAATTTCTCTCGACCCTCAATGATCTCCTCGTAACTATAACGATCGCGGCGCCCTTTTTGTTTAACATCAATCGCCTCCAACACATTGGAGTTATCGATGCGGAACGTGGGCATTTTGATCGCGAGATGCGGACGGAAAACGGTATCCATCAACCATGCGGTGGGTTTGATCTTATGAACCACGCCCGCATCGTCCTTCACTTTCATCGAACGGGCACCATGATAGCCCAGCATCCTGAACCCCGCGAAAGTGGAAAACGGCTTGATACGGCCTCCGTCTTGCAATGGCAGTTTAGCCACCAGATCGATCGTATCCTTATCCCAAGGTTTGTAGCCTTCGACTTTCTGAACCTCACCTTTGGGCATGTTATCGATGAAAAGATTCACCAATGCCAACATCAGACCGCTGACGGCAAGGATCGCGAAAACCCAACTGCCTACTTTAGATTTTTTTTGCATGATTCTGTCTCTTTTTTGAAACGGTCTGCACGTGACCGACGAGTTTGGTTAGAAAAGTAACGAGCATGCCAAACGCAACGATATAGAGGCTGTATTCAGGCCACATATCCGCGGGGTTTTTGACCACTTCCAAAACCGTAAACATCACATCACCGGGTTTCGCATCTGGCGGCCCGTAACTCGCTTGGAAAAAGGTGAACCCCTCATAACGCATCGGCTCGTTCATCTCGATGCGTACCTTAGCCTCTTGGCCGTTTTCAATGCGGCGCACATCGCTTACAAACTCCGCGGGTCGGGAGGTACCGGGATGGAATTCTGCTTTAAACTTGTCCAGCTTCACATCGAACGGCATCTGCCACAAACGCTTGTGCATATCGACCGTGAAAAGCCTTTCTCCGTCCCGAACGGTGAAAGGATAATAGCTCGCTCCGAACAAAATAAACGGCGCCGATTTCTGACCATCATCAAAAACCACTTGGGCATATGCACCGGCAATGTTTCTTTCAGCAGTTTCATCTGCAGGGCGCTCGAACAGATAATATCCGTCAGTCACTAACTCACCCTTTTTCGGGGCTTGTTCAGCAACACTCACCGGCTGAGAATTTTTCAGGTGACCCGACACAATAAGTGAAAACGGTATATCCTTGAAATCAAAACGTCTCTGTTTGCCAGCCTCAAGATCGGTTAGAGAATCTCCACGAATGATGTGAAACTCATCGCGTTGACCGTTTTTTACTTCGGCGACTTCAATGACATATTCATGATAATCCTCCGCCACATTGCTGCTTTCACCTGGGTAAATCGCCATGTTGCCACGCTCCTCGAAGTGATGAGCCACTCCCCCGGCGATTAACATGAAAATAATTCCAAAATGAGAGATGAGATTTCCGATCTGTTTCGGACCTTTGCGGATGCGAATGACCCCGCCGAGAATCATGTTCACCAACAACAATGCGCAAACGTAATAACCGCCGGGTAAAATCAGCGGTATTTTCTTACCGTTGATTTCAGGAATGAGAAAGAAGGATTTCCAGCTGAAATATTTGTTAAGAGTCGCATACAAACCATGATCAATCTGCTCCAAAGTAGCCAGCCAGGTGAGTAGCAACAGCAGCAACAGAAGCGCTGTTGCGAGTTTAAATCCGGAGAGGAAATCATAAACCACACGAGGCAGAGAATTTTCGCGGGGCATTTCCTTGGTGTAAGTTTGGTTATCCATTGATAAATCGCTAAAAAATTTCAGATCATTTTTCGGTCATCCGTAAGCTGCCAATAAACTCACGCAGCGCGGGTTTTTCCGCATCCACCTCATTTCTCGGTCCGATCATTTTAACTGTAATGATTTGCCCCTCTGCTTCAGCAATCACACCCGCCAGCCCATAACCCGGTTTCGAATCAGCACCCATACCGGCTCCATACTCACCTTCCGCTTCAATCCATACGCCTTCCTTGCCGACTACTGGTATTTTTTGCATGGTTGAGAAGTTTTCGGCAGTCATCGCGTCACGACCAAACTGCTTGAGCCAGCGATTCGCATTTTCCAACACACCTCCGGAAGAGATCGATACGTATACTTCCCCGAGTCCTGACTCTCCAAAACGATAATTCAGTAAGCGAAACTGGTTCGCAGGTAACGCCAACCAATGTGCCGGAGGCGTTCCCTGAACAGGACTTGGCTTGATATCACGAAATCTTTCGTCGCTCGTAGCAAACATTTTCGGGGACACGTCTTTGGTCGTTCGCTGCCGCATTTCCTCAACCAAAACTCTTTCTTTGGGCTTCTCACAGCCCAGGAGACTGAGAAAGATCAGCGGGATAAGAATGGAGGAAGCTTTCATTTTTGGGGAGATAAACGCGGAATACATACCCCGCAAGTTCAATTCTAGAATACTACGTGGATAAAACCTCACTTATTTCCACTTTTATAGTTCTTTGACATTCACATTCACAAAGAGTTTCCTGCCTGTGTGGAAACAATCCGTTATTTCAACCGACATACCCAAAATCTGGAAACCGAGCAGGTATATGGCGAATCTTTCCTGCGTTGGACATACGGAAATCCGTTGGGAAAACTCGCACTCCACGCTCTGGTCAAGCGCCATGGGTTCTCCAAATGGTATGGCAGGCGCATGTCAAAACCCGATTCCGCAAATCGGATCCTGCCATTCATTGAGAAATATGCCTTAAATCCGGCCGATTTTCTTGAGTCACCCTCCTCTTACAAATGTTTCAACGAGTTTTTTTTCCGCAAACTCAAACCGGAAACCCGCCCCATATCAGCCGCACCCATTGTTTTCCCAGCCGATGGCCGCCACCTCGGTTTTCCAGATATCTCAAAAATCCATTCGTTCTTCGTAAAAGGCCAAACTTTTGACCTCCCCGCTCTGCTCGGCGATCCCGCTCTAGCCAAGAAATACGCCCACGGCTCGCTGGTGCTGTCGCGTTTGTGCCCGGTGGATTATCACCGGTTCCATTTCCCTGCCGCTGGCATCCCATCCCAAACCCACACCATTCCCGGCCCGTTGTTTTCCGTTTCACCCATCGCCCTTGCTCAAAAACTCTCCTATCTCTGGACCAACAAGCGCACCCTTACCCAACTCCAAACCGAAGAGTTCGGAACGATCCTAATCCTAGAGATCGGCGCCACTTGCGTGGGTTCTATTCACCAAACCTACACCCCTAATCAACTTGTCGAAAAAGGCGCGGAGAAAGGTTACTTCGCGTTCGGCGGTTCATCGACCATCACGATTTTCGAAGCTGGAAGAGTCACTCTCGCTAAAGACTTGTTAGAAAACTCCAACAAGCAGATCGAACTCTACGCCAGGATCGGAAGTGCGATGGCTGAACAATTTTAACCACGGAATGCACGGAGTACACGGAATTATAATATGAAGATCCCCGAAGACGCAATCGTTGCGATAGCTTATGTTCTTGAGAGAGCTAATGGCAATATGCAGGGAGAATACGAACAATCAGAAGTCGAATTCCATGAGTTGAACTACTGTGATCCTGAGCTACTGGCTAACGAACTACGGATTGCTATATCGGATGACACTGAATGTTAAATCGGATATCGAGCCCAAGCATATTGGGCACTTGGCAAGCGATTTGACCGAGGATTGATACCCTTCTTCAGCAAGCGATTGGCCATAGAACTCTAGCACGATCTTGATACCGCCTTTCAGATCATGATCGCCCTAGATCATTTGGAAGAGCCTGTGTTCTCACCGACTCGCAATGATTCCTATTCAATCCTAGATAGCGATTTGAACCAGCGAGATGCAGAATCCTATCTCAGTCAAATACGCGAACAGAGTGAATGATTAGCGAGCAAGCAACCATACCGTGCTCTCCGTGCTCTCCGTGGTTAATCCTCTTCAATCAAAACGGAATATCGTCATCGAAATCATCCGTCTTGCGCAAGTCCTCAGGCGAAGGCTCGGCATGACCCGGAGATTCTTGGGAATATTCTTTGTTACGGCCTCCACCACCTGTTCCTCCGGACAGCTTCCAGCAGGATAAGTTCACATAGTATTTTCCGTTGTATTCATTACCTCGGACATCAAAATTCACAACGACATCGCTGCCCTCCTTGTAGTTATCCAAGATGCTGCACTTGTCCTTCACAACCTCGAATTTCAAATCCTGCGGATACTTGCTGTCCGCCGTTGTCACTACGAATTCCCGTTTGGAAAACCCACTCGGAAATGACTGTGTTTCATAAATCACCTTAATTTTGCCTGTCGCTTCGTACATGTCTCCATCTTTCCCAAAGCTACTCCGATGTCATGACAAAAAATCCAACATTCACGAAAAATAATTTTACATGCAAATAATAAAGGATTAACAACTACCTGATCATGTCACTTTCAAAACGTCACCAGTCAAAAAAACTGCATCGTCAAACCACGGGTTATGCGGCCTGCTTATTACCTTTCGAGCCCGATGGTACGATTTCAGAAGATGCATTTCAAGCCGCCGTGGCACGCACCACAGATGCCGGTCTTGGCTGTGCGGTGAATATGGACACCGGTTATGCGAATTATCTGACCTGCGATCAACGCAGCCGCATCTTGAAACTAACCCAACAAACCATTGCCGGCAAAAGGGATTTCATCGCTGGCGTATTTGTCGAAGGCCTCGAGGGTGATCTGGTTCAGCTTTATCAAACCCAAATGGATGAAATCGTTTCCCACGGCGGGACGCCCATTCTTTTTCAAACCACACGTTTTCATTCATGGAATGCATCGCAAATCATCGATCTCTACGCCGAAGTCTGCGATGGCTATGAATCGGTGATCGCATTCGAACTCGGTGCCATGTTTGCGCCAAACGGCATGATTTTTAATGATGAAACTTTCAAAGGCTTGATCAAGATTCCATCCCTTAAAGGCATCAAACATTCATCACTGGAACGTGATATCGAACTGCGCCGTTTGGAAGTCCGTGATGAAGTCCGACCCGATTTTAAAATTTTCACCGGCAACGATCTTGCGATCGACATGACTGAATACGGCTCGGATTACTTGCTCGGACTCGCCGCTTTCTGTCCTGAGCTCTTTGCGCTTCGAGACAAATATTGGTTAGAAGGCGATGACCGCTACGCGAAGCTCACCGATAACATCCAGTATCTCGGGCATATCGCATTCCGTGCACCTGTTCCGGCTTACAAACATTCCTGTGCGATTTTTCAAAATCTCATCGGTCGCATTCCCTCTTCACTCACCCATCCTAAATCCGCGAGACGCCCAGAATGGGAAAGCGAAATTCTTGCCGATTGTGCGAGCCGCCTAGGTTATTGATTAAAGGCCATTTTTATTCATGACCACCATCACCGACATTGCTGAGAAAATGCGGATTTCAACCGCAACGGTGTCGCGCGCGTTAAACAAGTCCCGTTTGGTGGATCCGGCACTCACGGCGAAAATCCAGCAACAGGCCGATCTGATGGGTTATGAAAAACGAAACATCAGCAAGCACCGTGGACGCTCGATCTTGAACATTAAACTTATACTCCCCCGCCACATCGAGCCGGAGCGATCGCTCTTCTATGATTTCGCCTCGCTTATCGAAGGTATCCAGTCCGGATTCAAACATTGCGGCATTCATCTGGTCTGCGAGACCAACCGCAGGGATTATCAACCTTATCCCCATAAAAAAGGAGGCGATACCAATGGCTTCATCTTCGCATTCCATCGTCCTTCGGATGACACACTCAAGCAGCTCAAAAAAAACAAGACCCCATGCGTTGTTCTCAACCGGGAGATACCAGGAATCCCTTGTGTAGCATCTGAAAACAAAGCCGGCATGAACGTTATCGTCTCCCACCTTTTCAAACGGCTCGGAAAAAATCTCAAACCTGCTTTCATCACACTTGATGGCTTGGGACAAATTCACGAAGAACGTCTGGTTGGGGTCAATTCCGCCTGCAAAAAAATCGATACGAATTTCGATCCCGTCAGAGACTGCTTTTCCTTTGCGAACATCAACGCAATCACCAACGCGAAAATTCACAGTCTCTCGAAAAAATACAATGCCCTCATCTGCGTCAACGATATCGTAGGCACCGTGGTTCTCAGTGAGCTGGACCGACTCGGCAAGACTGTGCCCAAAGACATATCTGTCACGGGTTTCGATGACTCTCCAGTCCGGCAACTTTCCCGCCCCCTGCTCACCACCGTCAGCATCCCACTGCATGAACTTGCCAAGGCTGCAGCATCCGGCCTTGAGGAGGAAATCATCAACCATGTCCCCCAAAAAGCAATTCATCGGGTCGTCGGTGAATTCCTTGTCGGCGAATCTTCATAAACTCCATTTTCATGTCACCCGAAAAAATTGCCATCCATACATTTACTAACCAGCCATGGTCGATAGACGAATGCATCGAGAATTACTCGCGCGCTGGGATTGGAGGGATATCGATTTGGCGTGAAACGCTTACGGGTCAGGATTTGAAAAAAGTCAGAATCCATCTCGCCAATAGCGGACTGGCTCCCGTTTCGCTCGTGCGCGGTGGCTTTTTCACCGCTCTCTCCGCGCCGGATCGTCAGGCAGCGATAGAGCAAAACCTCAATGCCTTGGAAGAAGCCGAGTTGGTAGGCTTGCCGATGATCGTATTGGTTTGCGGGGCAACGCTGGGACAAACCCCTGAGCAAAACCTCGAACAAATCGAAGCCGGTATCCGCGCACTCCTCCCGCGCGCAGAGGCCACCGGAATCAGACTAGCCATCGAACCCCTCCATCCCATGTATGCGGGAGACCGCTCCGCCGTCGCTTCTCTTCGAGATGCCAACATCCTGGCACAGCGCATCAACCACCCTCTTGTTGGAATCGCAATCGATACCTTTCACGTCTGGTGGGAAACAAATCTAGAACAGGAAATCCAGACCTGTGCTAACAACGGACGCCTCTTCGCATTTCACATCTGTGAATTCAAACCGGACTTCGATCACCCGCTTTTGGACCGCGGACTTCCCGGCGAGGGAGTGAACGCCACTCCACGCATCCTCAACATGATACGCGCCACCGGTTTCAACGGTCTCGCAGAAGTCGAAATTTTCTCCCGAAAATACTGGGCCATGAACCAACACGACTTCCTAACCAAAATCATCAACTCAACGGAGGATTTGTAGTTTCTAGTTCCTGGTTCCTAGTTAAGATCCATTATCCACATCCATTTCTCTTCCTTGAAACTTGAAACTTGAATTTTAAAACTTATGAAAATCGGCATCATCCTTAACGGCGTCACCGGACGCATGGGCACCAATCAGCACCTCGTGCGCTCCATTCTGGCGATCCGCGATCAAGGTGGCATTCTCCTTCCTGACGGTTCGAGACTTCTCCCAGATCCCATCCTTACCGGTCGAAACGCAAATAAACTTTCGGATTTGGCAAAAAAACACGGGGTGGAACGTTTCACTACCGATCTTAATGCTGCATTAGCAGATCCATACAACGAGATCTTCTTCGACGCTTCCGGAACACCTCACCGCATTCCCTTCCTTGAACGCGCTATTGCTGCCGGTAAGCACGTTTATTGCGAAAAACCCACCGCCTCGAAATATTCGGATGCGCTTCGGATTGCGGAAATAGCCGAAAAAGCCGGAGTGAAAAACGGTACTGTCCAAGACAAACTCTGGCTTCCTGGCATTCGCAAATTCCAGTTACTGAAGGAACAAGGATTCTTTGGTAAAATCCTCTCCGTCCGCGGTGAGTTCGGTTACTGGGTTTTCACTGGAGAACATGAAGGTCAACCTATCCAGCGCCCCTCATGGAATTACCGTGCCGAGGATGGCGGCGGCATGATTATCGATATGCACTGCCACTGGCGCTACGTGATCGATAACCTCTTTGGCAAGGTCACAAGGGTTTTTTGTAAAGCCGCCACACACATTCCCCGCCGTTTCGATGAAGCAGGCAATGCCTTCAACTGCACAGCGGACGACTCCGCCTACGCGATTTTTGAGACCGACACCGGTGTCACCTGCCAGTTCAACTCCTCTTGGAACGTCCGCGTCCGTCGTGACGACCTTCTCACCATGCAGGTCGATGGCACCGAAGGCTCGGCCATCGTCGGCCTACGCAAATGCTGGGCCCAACATCAGTCAGTCACCCCGCGCCCCGTTTGGAATCCAGACATGGATTCACCCATCGATTACTATGCGAACTGGACCGAAATACCCGACCAACTCAACTTCGACAACGCCTTCAAAATCCAGTGGGAAATGTTTCTCAAACACGTGGTCATCGACACGCCTTTCAAATGGACTCTTCGCGAGGGAGCGAAAGGAGTTCAACTCGCCGAGCTCTCGATCAAATCCCATGTTGAGGGACGCTGGATCGAAATACCGGAGTAGCAGCAATCTCGGCAATCTCTTACCTGCTATGATACGTCATGAGACGCCATCTTTTGATTTGATCATATTCGAAAGCAGCGTTGTCTGGCATATCGCTGGATTCCTGAATTTTTGAGCCTTTCCTGAAGCATCTGACCAAGACTGAGCGTGTGCCTGATATCCAGCCCAAAGCGTTTGCAGGGATGCGGGACAAATAACTTCCCTAATCCAGATCAGTCTTTGATGAGCATTGGCATCGGCACTGAAATGACTTGCATTCCAGCTGCCAGAGCGGCGATCACACCAGGAGGCGCGTCTTCGATGACCAAGCATTTCTCAGGAGCTACGCCGAGCATCTCCGCAGCCTTGAGAAAAATGTCTGGGGCTGGCTTACCATTGGCAACGTCATCTGCGGTCACGACTTCATCAAACCAGTCCGAACAATCCAAAAGTTTCAGGGTCTTTTCAACCACGTAGCGTGAACCACCGGAAGCCACAGCGAGAGGCATTTTTCCCCTGAGTGATTTGGCAAAATCCGCAACTTCATCAATGAACTCTACCTGATGAAGTTTTTTCAAATAGGCATCTCGTTTCGCCAGCGCAACGGCCTCCGGATCAAGCTTCAAATCATACTCCTCATTGAGATCGACCACGATATCGCGAGTCGGCCTGCCACCCATGGCGAAAAACACGTCCTCTTTGAAAATACCTCCTGCACCGTAAGCAGCAAGAGCCTCGCACCATGCATCAAAGTGCGCGGGCATAGAATCCACAAGCGTACCATCACAGTCGAAAATCACTGCTTCGTAACCGGTTTTCGGGAAATCAATCGCTCCTATTTTAGACATGGCGCGGAGGAATTACTGGGCAGACGCCTAGTTTGCAAGACCCTATCGTCCAATTTCGGGACTTTCCGCAACAAATCCTGCGTCACCCCATCACTCATGAAGCGATTGGCTGAATCATTTGCCTCACAGGATAACCCTCGTCCCACTTGAAATCCGCCAAAAAACCTCTCCTTAAGTGCGAAAAACCAGGCGATCCAAAAGACAACCCTATCCACTTTTCCGAAAAAAGCCTGATCCGAAATACAACGAGGAGGAGGATTGCCGTGACTCCTGAACCAGATCACTTCTTGTTTTTTGCCTTTTGAAATCTGGAACGGCGCTCAGAGTCTTCTTCGATGACCGGTTCCGTAATTTCTCGGTGAACTTCAGGCATTACGGGCTTTGATACTTTTGGAGCGCGAGCTTTCAGGGGCTTGGGAAATTTGATCTTATCATGCTTGGATCTGAAAAATTCAGGCATCTTCCATCCGGTTCGGGTAACAAGTGCCTCCAGGACTATCATGATCAAAAGAGAGATCCCTAAAGGCAGGCTCAATGAATGTGCCGCGAGATACGGCGGTCGTAACCAGGCATCTTCAAGATTCAATAATTTCCGTCCGTTGGTCTGATGGGAAACCTGTCGCAATTCTTCCAAACGCTCGGATTCGAAAGCCCATTCAACACTGGATCCCACACTCACGGGGCCGAACGCCAACGCATGGTCTCCCACGCGAATCGCTCCTTTCACCAAACTGCCTTCGTTCAAATCACGACTCAGTGAAAATTGCCCAGGAGCGATACGCCGCCATGGAATATCGTAAATCGCACCCAATGCCTCATCCTGCAATTTTACCACGGGTGGATCCTGATTCAAACGATCACCCCATACCTCTGGATCATAATACAAATTCAGCTCCAAACGAGTGCCTTTGAGTTGATGCCTGATCGCAAGACCCGGTGGCAATTGCTCACCCATGAGAAACCGACCCATCGTCTGCACAAAATCCCCGTATCCTTTCCAGTTTCTGACATCCTCGGAGTAATCTCCACTCAATGGAAAAGAAACCGCCGCCGTCCGACCTAAGCCACGACGAGCATGCGCCACAAGCGGAGCCACGTATTCATCTTTTGAGACGAGGGAAACCGTGGTGTCTTTGCGGGCATAGGACAAATTATAACCGCCAAGCACCGACATCCAATCCATTGGCTTCGGCGAAATTTCACTCCAGCGCCCAGATGCCAGTGGCGAGACTTTTTCCTCCAAAAACGCGGATCTTGCGATGGTGACCGTTTCTTGCGCAAAGATTTGCGGAATATCCATCGGACGGTCCGAGAAAAATATCCGACCCTTTCCAAGCTTGGCAATATCCTCACATAGAGCCGCATCACAATCAGCTTTCGTACCCATACCGATAACTGAAATCGTCGCGCCTTCACGGGTCATTTCGTCAATGAGCTTCTTATAATCCCCCGGCTCCTCGGTATCCTGGGTATCTGTAAACAGAATAAGATGCCGTGTCCCAGCTTTGGATTTTCTCAACTCCTCCCACCCCGCCTTCAAGCCTGTGTGGACATAAATTCCACCACCGCCAGATGAAATCCTTGATATCTGGTGATTGATCTTTGCCTGATTTCCTCCAATCGCGCTGAGAGGGACAATTTTTTTTGCCTCACTATCCACCGCAAAAACGGTTATCTGATCCATCGCTCCTAACAAATTCACCGCAGCGATCGCGCCAGAGTCAGCCAAATCCATTTTCGTTTTACCTCCGCCAACTTCCACACCCATTGAACCGGAGCGATCCATGACAATGGCTAAAGCAACGGCAAGCTTCCGATGCTCTGATTTCAACTCCATCGATACCGGCAAAAGTTCATCGATATCGGATTGAAAGTATCCACCCGCTCCAAATGAATGTTTCCCGCCAACCATCATAAATCCACCTCCCTGTTCCCTGACAAAGAAATCCAGTGATTTCATGAAATCGTTGGGAATCTGATGTGCTGGTACGTTATTGAAAATCACGGCTTTTGTCCCACCCAACATGCCAGGTTTGAGCTGGGATGTGTCTTTAATCACCTGCACATCGAAGTCCATATCCGCCATCGCAAGCGCTACCGGATCATCTTCATATTTAGTGACCAGTAAAAGGCGTGGTCCTCCAGTAATTTCAAGCCAACGCTTGATCCGGTTGTTACCCAAGTGAGCATCGACTTCCGGACGGATTTCCGCTTCATATTCAAAAGCCCCAACCTGCGCTAAACGATCCGTAAACTCAGCAGTACCTACACCCTCCTTGATCACCAGATCGGTCTCCACTAAGGTCTGGCCATTGCGCTTGATCACCAATGGTACGGCTTCATCTTTGTTGGATCTGACCAAAACAGAAATAAGAAACGGCTCACCCACCTGCACGCGTTCCGGAAACTGCAACCGCGCCACACGAGCATCTTCAATCGTCTCCTCACGAACCAACCGATAATCCAGAGGCACACCGCGTTTCTTCATTTGCTCCGCCGCCTCATTCAGGGGTTCGGTCGAGTATCCATCGGTAAACAATAGCACCCGCGTTGGCATTTTTTCATCCACCTGTGCCATCAAATTCGATAACGCCAAACCGGTTCGTGTCTGCTTGCGGGAACCCGTAAATGAAGAACCGTCTATTCCCGCGTCCGCAACCTCAGCCGCGTAATTCACAAAGCGTAACTTATCCTTACGTCCCGGCTTCGATTCCTCCAAAAGCCGCGTCCATTCTGGCAGACTTTTATCGATCAAATCCTCGGTCGAATCGGATCGATCCAAGAGTACAATCAACTCCAGAGCATTCTGTTGTTTCACGAAATTCGGCCCAGAAAGCATGGCGACGGCCAAAATCAGAATCACCAGACGCAACGGACGAAATAACCCCAGCCTGAGCCAAAACCACCCAACCAAAGCCAACAAAGGCAAGAGCAGAAAACTTTCTGGAAAATCAAAATCCATTACGCAAGGTCACGTCGGCTTCAATCAATCGAAGAGGCAAAATTTCAATGTATTAGAAGCTCCAAATCAAAGGTACCAGACTGCACGTTACAAGCCAGATAATCAGATTCAAGGGAATGCCCATGCGGATATAATCGCTGAATTTATAGCCCCCGGGTCCGTAAACCATCATGTGGGTTTGATATCCCATCGGTAGGGCAAAAGCGCAAGAGGCTGCGACTGTGATGGTGATGATGAAAGGCCTAGAATCAACTCCTAGGTTTTCCGCAAGTCCGACCACAATGGGCACTAGCATGACCGCCGTTGCATTGTTCGACAATACCTCGGTAAGCAACGAAGTGAAAAGATACACCACCCATAGCAGCACGTATGGCAAAATCTTTGGAGCTACATAATGACCCGTGATATCGACCATGCACTTTGCGAGCCATTCCGCCGTACCAGTTCCCTGCATGGCCATCCCAAGACCCAACAAACCATACAACATGAGAAGAACCTGCCAATCGATACTCGCATAGGCTTCACGAGGGGTAAGAATACGCATCCATAACAAACTCAAAGCACCAACCACGGATGCGTAATGAATCGGAATCGCAGGAACCCCGAGATTCATCCGACCCAGAAAATCAGTTACCGAAACGGTTAAAATCACTCCAATCAAAACCGCCCATGAGATTTTGATGGATTTAAGGCATTCATCCTCCGCTGCCATGTCATCGGTTTTGGATTCCAATGTATCAGTGAGAACGAAATCGCGCGTCTCCTTCAAGCTCCTGAGATTATTCACCGCGGTGATCACCAACAGAGTGTCTCCACGGTCCAACGGAATCTCCGCCATACTGCTGGTGATATTCAATCCGCTACGGTGCACGGCCAGAACCACGCAATTGTAGCGTTGTCGAAAATCCGAGGCCGCCAGGGTTTTCCCAACCAGCGAAGATTCACTCGGAATCACCAATTCTGATACCATCCCATCCACCGTGGAAAGTTCCTGTGCGCCGATGTTCACAAATAATTCCTGCGCTTTTGCCGCTCCTCCCTTGCGACGGTGGAGCGCTACCAGAAACCTATCGTTTTTCTCTACGGTCACATCCCTGAGCGGAAGCATCAGACGTGTGCCACGTCGGCGGATTTCCAAAATATGAATCCCCGCTTCCCGACTTCCCAGAGGCGTATCAAGCAGTTTCTTACCAATCAAAGCGGAACCATCCATGATCAACAAGTGATGCAAAGGGACCACCCTGTAATCGATATCCAAACTTCCGGTAATCGATGAACGGGATGGCAATAATCTAGGACCGAAAATCACCATGTAGGCAATACCGGCAATCGCCAGCGGCACGCCCACCGGTGCCAGCTCAAACATGCTCATCGGAGCCAAACCCATTTCTCTGAGACTACCGTTCACCAGTAGATTGGTGGATGTACCGATCAAGGTGCAGCAACCGCCTAAAATCGATGAATATGAGAGCGGAATGAGCAACTTCGATGCCGCGATGTCTTTTGATCTGGCAAAACCAAGCACAACCGGCATCAAAATGGCGACAATGGCCGTGTTGTTCATCCATGCGCTGAAAAATGTTGCGACCAAAGTGAACGCAAAAATCGAGGTTCTCACCCCACCATTCACTTTTTTCTCCAACAACCGTCCTATCTGATTGACCGCTCCGGATTTCTCCAAAGCTCCTCCGATGACAAACAGCGCGGCGATGGTCAGTGGCGCTTCATTGCTGAAAACTTTTGCCATGCTATCCATGCCAATCAATCCCAACGCGACCAGAATACAGAGAATCGATAAGGATAGAACATCCGGCGAAGCCCATTCGCGGATAAACGCGACGAGGGTAAGCCCGACGATGACGAGAGTTAATGCAATGTCTTGATTCATGGAATGCCTTGAAGAGCGTGTCTCTGAAGCCCCTCAAGGCGTTTGACAAGCCTTGTATGGGGAGAAATTGCTCAAATTGGGGGGTGAAATGCCAATTTCAGCATTTCAATGATCCTCTTTGTGCTCGTGCAGCCGCCTAGTATCCTTGAAATCATGTCTTTCACAGGCACCCAGACCAAAACCAACCACAAGAAGAAGTAAAGCGATACGTTTCATCGCCGTTGTTCTAAACGCTCGCGTTCCAAAAGCAACCCCAGAACTGGCGAAAAATCGCTCATTTCAGGCTTTTCATCCCGATATCTTCCTTGAAACGCCCTTGTCCCTGCGACTAGATAGCTTTCCGAATAGGCAGATCCCTTTTAAAAAAATACAACCATGTCAGAATCATCACCCCAAGAATTACATCATGATGATCGACTTGAACTCGCCTTAAGAGCTTCGAACGAGGGCATATGGGACTGGATCGTCGGCGAAAAAAAAATCTATTACTCCAGACGCATTATCGAATTTCTCGAATGCACGGAGTCAGGCGCTCCCAACCTCTTTCTCGGGCCTTACAACCATGTCCACGAGCAAGATCGTCCGGCTTTCTCAAAAGCCGTACATCGGGCCTTGGACATCGGCGGTCCCGAAACCCTCGCTGTCGATGCGCGAGTTCAAACGGGTGGCAACGATTGGCGTTGGCTTCGGATCCGCGGAACCGTCGTAAGAAATCGTCAGGGCGAAGCCACCCGCATCGCCGGATCGATGATTGATATCAGCCTGCGTAAAAACGCTGAGTCTCAAATTGAGGAAGAGCGCCATCTTTTACGCACCCTCATCGATCACGTGCCGCTTCAAATCTATTTCAAAGACCTTGATTCCAGATTCGTTATGATCAACCGGGGCATGGCGGAATATCATAACTTTGAAGCAAGCGATCACCTCATCGGAAAACACGACAGGGATTTATTTTCAAACACGCATTGGCAAAAAGCGGAAGCTGATGAACAAAGAATCATCAAAACCGGAATTCCCATGACAGGACAACTTGAGTGCGAGACTTGGAGGGAAGGAAGTGAGACCTTTGTGGTGACCTCAAAATTCCCATGGAGAGACAAGAGCGGTAAAATCAAAGGGACGTTCGGGGTCTCGAGCGATGTGACTTCACTCGTGCTCGCACAACGCCAAGCGACCGAACTGGCCAACGAGTTGCAACAGAAAAACATCGCTTATGAACAAGAGGTAAAACTCGCCCATGAGATTCAACAAGCACTCTCGACCTCGGGCTATCCGCCTGCCATTTCTCAAAACGGCAACCGAATTTCATTTGCTTCACGCTATTTGCCTATTTCGGGATTGGCAGGTGATTTCTATGAAATCATCAAACTCAATAACAACTGCCATGGAATCTTCATCTGTGATGTCATGGGTCACGGCGTACGCGCAGCCTTGATTGTTGCGATGCTCAGAGGCCTCCTTGCCACACAAGCCAACGACAGCAATAACGCCTCGCAATTCCTTGAAAAACTCAATTCCGGTTTGTCCTCTATATTGAAACGCGCCGATGTGACCATGTTTGCTACAGCTTTCTATGGCATCATTGACCTCAACACTTTATCCATGACCTATTCTTGTGCCGGTCACCCGGGTCCCATCATAGTTGGCAACAAGGTCAGCCAGCAGCTCTGCACGGGTCGCGGTGAAAAAGGCCCCGCTCTCGGCCTGATGGAGAATTTAAGCTACCCGGTCCATTCACTGGATCTCTCGGACGTTCAACGCCTGCTTCTCTACACAGACGGTGTTCTTGAAGCGGAAAATGACCAAGGCGAGCAGTTCATGAATCAACGACTGCTACAAATCGCCAGCCAGGATCCCCAGAAAAACACCGAGGAATGGTTGGAATCAATCATCGAAACAGTCCTCGATTTTTCAGGCGCCAATCACTTTGATGATGACGTCTGCCTGCTCGGATTACAGATCACGAAACCAAACTAAGTTATTTGACTTCGATCAAACGATCAAAGGAATCGACGTCATTTGCCGATGAACCGGTTTTTACTTCCGCATTACTGCTGAGATTGACGGCATCATAGAGCTCCTTGAAATTGTCAACGGGTGTGACACCGGTTCCTCCCATTTCCAGTTGAATCCAGCGATAACCTTCAATAACGGGACCGAACAACGCATCAAGACGCCGGTTCTTGGATGCGGTAATAATGATTTGAGGAACCCCGATTTTGAGCGTGCCTGAAATGGAGCCAGTCTCATCCTTGACCGTAAGAGAGCCCCGCACGACCATTCTTGTGCGCTGCAACAAATCAATTTCCTCGAGCTGAATCATGTCACCACTCCGCTTGATGATCAACTTCACTTCATCATCGAAGAACGGAAATTCATACCAGCGATCATCCAACGCAATCGCAAGTTGTCCTAAAAACTCGAATTGTGCGAGCGCGATACGTGAATCGAGAGCGTTCGACATATTCAGTCTCAGCAAGGCATCTTGTCCGGAACCTGGGGTGAATTGCAGCGTGTTGGAAGTCTCATCCGGATTTGTAACGGCTTTGCCTTGAAAAAACCGACCCAAGCTATTTCCAAGCAGAGGTGAGATCTGAAATGAATCCAAACCCACGGAGAGTTGATGGGTCATATTTTCACCTGATGGTCTGATAATGCCTGACAAATGAATCGAACCACTTTCATGAATTTTCTGATTCGACTTGGTCGGCATCTGGAATCGCATGCTCTTGATATCAAACTCCTGATCTCTGACTTGGATGTATGCCCGATCAAGCTGCAAAGATGGCCAACCCTTCATTTTCAAAAGTCCTTGGTTCAAACGAATCTCGTCACCCTTGCTGGTTTTCACCGGCAGATATGAAGCCTCAACGTTTTCAATCATCTGACTCCATGGCTGCTGTTCAGAAAAAAAGATATTCAAGCTTTTCACCGAGTAACGGCCGAATTTGATTTTTGATAATTCCTTGCTTGCTGTTTGATCGGATAACGAATCTTGAAATTGCGGCGCCTTTAAAAACAGATTCCCCTTGTCCGCAACTGCTTCCTGACCCTGAAAAAATCTCCCAAAAAAACTGATTGGGGCGATCTTTGCTCGCAAACTATTTGCCTCAAGTCGTTCTAGAGCATGCTCTTTTGGCCAATTGATTTCCAGACGCGCTGCAGATGCCGTCACCGGATTCATTCTGAACTGCTGGATTTTCGCTTTACTCCCTGTTGCGCTTTCAATCTTGGTGATAAAATCATCATAAAAAACGGAACTGTTTGAATAAAGAATCAAACCTCCTCCGATGAAAAGCAATGCGACCATGAAGATCATGAATCCAGCGATTTGAACCAACTGAATACGCTGATTATGCGCCTTTAACTTGTCCTTGGTTTGATCAGTACGGCGCTTGCGTTTCCTTACCTTTAAAGCCGTCGTTCCGTCTGACCTCGTTACCAACTCACCATCATCCTGAGATGAACTATCGTTACGGCTTTTCAAGCGGTCTAACATTTCATCAATGGAATACTTCTCAGGGTCAATATTGAAATCTGGCATAAACGATATGAAATCAGCGCTTGCGATAGGGTCTGCCAGTTGGATCAACCAATTCGACATTCACGAAAAACAATATCGCTGTGGAAATGTGCTTCGTACCATTGTTTTGAAAAAGCCTACCCACCATCGGAAGATTACCAAGGATTGGGGTTTTATCATGAACCGTTGTGAGAGATTCTTTGAGCAAACCGCCCACCACAACCGTCGCTCCATCCGCAATCACCAGGCTAGTATCCACTTTTTTCACACTGAATACCGGCATTAAAATCGGATTTTCAGCAAGGACGGTGGTCGTGCCGTTGGCAATAAAATTAACCGGTGTACCGTAATTCACAAAACCATCGAAATCGGTCATCACCGGCTTTAACGCCACGTCAATAAATTGACGGTTTGCATCAGCTGTCGGCAGCACCTCAAGAAAAACTCCTGTATCACGGGTATCGAAAGAGCTGGGAAAGGCCGGAACAATCGGGGGTGTCACGGTAACCGAATCCACACCGATTTGATTGCCTTGGTCGTCAAAGACGGGATTGTTAAAAGTGCCGATACTTTGCGGCAATTCAGGAGGTTCATATTCCGTCGGATAAATGAACTCCTTGACCAAGGTGATGGATGCCGCTTGACCGCTGCGGGTGGTTACAGAGGGCGTGGCAAGTATGTCAGATGCTTTTTTCTGATCCAATCCCCGCATCAACAAAGCAATGGTCGTGTCGTTTACCACGCCATTGACTCCGATAATTCCTGGTGCGCGGTCATATTGCTGAACCTCACGGCTAGCCCCTGCATCCAGCAGTTGGTCCAGATCAAACCTTGCAAATGCACCGTCTCCACTGCGGTTGCCAGCTGTCATTGGATTACGTGGAGCCGGATTGCCCGGCACAATGGGAAAATCGTCAATCGTGCTTCCGCCGCCGACGGTTCCTCCTGATAGATATCCTTGGTTTGGCGCCGGCCCGCCTCCACCACCCAATCCGAAATCATTGAGCATCCAATCAAATCCGAGTTCTTCCAAAATGGTCTTTTCAACTTTTAACATCGTGACTTTCACAGACACAATGACCGGCTCCGTACCGACGATTGTGTCAATGATCTGTTGTATGATGTCGTGATTGTTTGCCGTGTTGATAACCAACAAGCTGTTGCTGGAAGGATTATAGGTGACTGATGCACCGTCGGAAAAGGAAACTCCTTGTTGAGCCAAGAGTTCCTGAACTGCCATGCGTTGGGCCAACATTCCATTCTTTTCTGGCTTGGTATTGAAAATATCTTCATCCTTGATTTTGTTCGTCGCACCGGCAGAGAGGTTGCTGACAAAATCGGGGGGAACCCGATAAGTGCGCGATATCAAACCGCCTCCGGTAGCTCCCCGATGATGGATGGTGACTGCATGATCGTCATACCGAAAACCGGTCTGCGTCATGCTCGTGATGTATTTAAGAATGGATTCAACCGGAACATTTGCAAGTTTCAGATCGAATCGCTTTTCCAATATTTGTTTGGCAGGAGAAGCCATCGGGTCACCAAGATTCACCGTGATATTGATTCCTTTGAGATCTTGAACCAATTCGAAAACATCGTTTTCCATGGTTCTAGCCCTCAACACATCCACGGCTTCCGATAGAGTCACATTTTCAACGATGTATTTGGGAATGATAATGCGACTGAGCTTGTTACCCAGAGGAATGTAAGAACTTTGCTGGGTATCCTTAGCTACTACCGGAGCGGGAGGAACCACTAGGTTGGTTTCCGGAGACAACTCCCAATTGCGTGCCAACTCCATCAAAGTTTCAGCACGGGTTTGTTTGTATGCGGATTGGAAATAGTTCGTCTTTTCACCCGCCACCCGCTCCAAACCTCGAGCCGCAGCATGATTGTGAGGATCGATTTTTAAAATTTCGTTGTAATGATGTTTTGCCTCATCAAATTTTCCGAGATCATAGGCGCCATCCGCCATGTAAAGCAGCCTTCTGACTTGATCCACATCTTTGGCATGCTCAGCCGTGAGTGCAGGGTTGGTACGAATCGGATCGTCAAGCGCATTGCGTGCCGCGATGGCAGCCGGGTGATTGGGAGTGACGTCTTTGGCCAAAACCACATCAATCACTGCCTTAGCCTCTTCAATTCTGCCTTTCCTTGCCAATGATTTGGCATGCTCAACAGATGCCTGGGCATATCTCTCCAGTGCCGAGTTTCTAAGTTCCATGGTTGCAGGTGAATCCGGCAGCGCTGATGTTGCTCCGAAATATGCATCAACCGCATCCTTGAAATGGCCCGCCAAATAAGCCTCGTCACCTTTGAGTAACAACATTTGCCCTTCTTCCACTGCCAACCGGCGTCTCTGCAACTCCTGCGCTGCAAGGGGTGAACTCGGTTTGATTTCCTGAGATAAACCAACAGAAAAAAACGCAGTCGAAATTGCGAGCGCGAGGCCACAAGACTTAAATTCTGCAGTGAAAGGAAATCGCATGCGAAGTATTCTTAAGACCATAAACACCCAACTGCGAAAGGGTAAGCGTAAAATCCCAGATTATTAAAAAAACTCATGGAACATGACTGTTCATTTGAGACTACGTCTAAAGTCTAAATTCAAGCTGTTCTTCGTGGTGACGCTCCACCTTGTGCCAATCTCGGATCCAAATGGATATTTTTTTTCGCCATTCGATCCGCAGCAGTTTCCATCTCAATCTCCTATATTCGCGTGAGCTCATGAGAAATACTGTTCAATTAAACAGTATTTAATCAAGAATTATTTTTTGGGCCAATTGAACATCCGCCGTAATCTGTTCTCGCAGTTCATCGATACTGGGAAATTTGCGCTCCTCCCTCATAAAATGCAGGAACCTTACCCTGAGTATCTGTCCGTAAAGATCCCCGGAAAAATTAAAAATATGTACCTCAAGAGTATGCTGGATGCCATTGACAGTCGGTTGCATACCGAGATTGGCGATACCTCGCTGTTGGCCATTCACCTCGACCAACCAAACCCCGTCTTGGGGTAACTGCATTTCTGTGAAATGCAGGTTAGCCGTGGGAAAACCGAGCGTCCTGCCAAGCTTACGGCCTTCCACCACTTTGCCGGAAAGCACATAGTGACGTCCCAACATCGCTTCCACCGCATCAAAATTCCCAACTCCTATCGCCTCTCGGATACGGGTACTACTGATCCTCTTCCCGTTCCAGAAAACAGGTGCAACCGCCACCAACTCAAACCCGAGTTCGACCGCCATCTTGGTGAGAAGAGCCACATCCCCCAACCTATTATTTCCAAAGCGCCAATCCTCACCCACGGAGATTGACGCCACATCCGCCTCGCAGAGTTTTCGAACAAAATCCTCAGCCGCCATCGAAGAGAAATCTTGATCAAAATGAATCACCAAAAGTCCATCCACCCCGCGGGAATGCATCAACGCAGCCTTTTCTTCCAAGGTCGCTAGCAAGCAAATAGGGCCTTTGTTGGCAGCAATCACCTGAATCGGATGAGGAGAAAAAGTCACAACAAACGACAATCCGCCGCTCTTGCGCGCTGACCGCACTGCGTGATCGATCACCGCCTGATGACCTTTGTGCATACCATCGAAGACGCCCAAAGCCAAATGGAGGGGCCCTTGCTGCCGCACCAGATCCTCAAGTTTGTCGAGACGTATTGGCATCATTTTTCACGCACCGCGCATCAATGAAATTTCCGCCAACGAGATCAATGCTTTGAACAGGACTTCCGGATTAGCCTCTTTGAGTTGAGCAACGGTCAAGGACCGTTCCAAATCGAACTTACCAGATTGTGTCCGGCGCAACGCACTCAAGTGAGCTCCACAACCGAGATTTTCACCGATATCGTTCGCATAGGTCCGTACATAAAATCCTTTCGAGCAGTTGACCCGAAAATCGACCTTGGGAAGTTCAATCCGTTTAATCTCATAAGCCGACACACGCACAGGCCGAAGCTTGCGCTCGACCTCAACGCCCTTGCGAGCCAGTTTATACAGTGGCACGCCATCCATTTTGATAGCGGAAACCATCGGAGGCATCTGTTCAAATTCGCCCTTGAAGACATCGAATGCCGAACGCACATCCGCTTCAGACAAATTTCCAACCTCACGCGTCTCCAAGATTTCACCCTCTTTATCCTGAGTACTGGTTCGCTGACCCAATGTCAGCGTCCCCTCGTAAACCTTGTCCTCACTCATCAGCAAATCCTGAATCTTCGTGGCTTTGCCGATGACCAGCATCAGCAAGCCTGTCGCCATTGGATCAAGCGTGCCGCAATGACCAATTTTTTTTGTATTTAAAGCACGCCGCGCAATAGCAACCACATCATGCGATGTCATGTCAGGAGCTTTGTCAACCAGTAGCACACCACTCGGTCCGGAATATTCTTCAACTTGTTTTCTCATCTTGAATTAAAAATTGTGTTGAGCTGCCAATGCCGACCTAAGGGCGGATAAAACCTTTGGCTTCGCATCGACGAGCGGACCTGCCATCCGAATTCCGGCAGCCAGAGCATGCCCTCCACCACCGAATGCCATCGCCACTTCGCATACATTGACTCCAGCATCCTTGGAGCGCATCGACACTCGGATTTTTCCATCCGAAAGTTCTTCGAAAAAGACAGCGACCCGAACTCCTTTCACCGAGCGGATCATGTCGATCAACCCCTCACTGTCATCCGGTTGCAAGTCAAGATCCATGCGGGTCTTATCGGATAACTCCCAGTATGCCAGCTCGCCGTCTTCAGAAATCTCCAGAGTATTAAGCAGCGCGCGTAACAATTCCAAACGACGGTATGGATGGTTGTCATAGGTATCCGCATTGATTTTTCCGATGTTTAAACCGCGTCGAATCAAATCCGCTCCCAGGACGTATGTCTCTGCGGTGGTTGAAGCGTATTGAAAAGATCCGGTGTCCGTGGATACGGCCACATAAATCGCATCCCGCGTCTCATCAGGAATCGGATAACCCAAGGCGATAAGCAAGTCGTAAACGATCTGACCTGTTGCCGGCTTGCTTGCATTGATCAGGTTCACATCTCCATAGGCTGGATTGGAAATATGATGGTCAATATTGATCCAGACTTTAGCCTGAGAAGCGGCATGAAGCGACTTGTCACCCAACCTCGGTTTAGTAGCAGTATCCAGCGCGATGGCCACCTCCACCTCGATGGCTTGGTTTGGCGGATGGGTCACTTTTTCAGAGCCTTTCAAAAACTCTAGACTTTCAGGAACCCCATCCTCATTGATGAGGTAAACTTCTTTACCCATCGCCATGAGTGAAAAACCCAAGGCAATCTGCGAGCCAATCGCATCACCATCGGGCCTCACATGGCTCATGAGCAGGAAGCTATGGTGTTCCGAGATAACGGCTGCTATGTCCGCGATGACTTGACTGAAATCTTTGTCTTCCATTTGATGATTCACCCGGCTCCGCGGGTCGGGGCGCGGATTCTCACCACTGAAGCCTCTGAAGCAAGGACAAAGCGGTCTCTCGCTGCCAAGAACCGAAAATATGCCAAACAGGGCATGATCGATACCAAAAACCATGAAAACAGGCTTGCCCATTTGAACCCAAGAAGCCATCTAGCACCGGTGCGTGATTTGTTAGCAGCCCCCGCCTGGCAGGAGGAGGATCTCGGTATGCCTTTACCGGATTCCACCCATGCCTGTTCTGTCTGCCTCCCGACTTGGGATGCAGTCGTCGGCTATGAGGAGGGACGTGAAAAAATTATCCGCCGGCTCCGCACGGGATATCCACGTTTTTTTAAACACCCGTCCGTCGAGCGCATCTTCGATAACGCGCGCGCCGAACTCGCCAGCGAAGGTGAGGATGTATTGGTGCTACCCACGAAAATTTCCGCACAACGCGCGCATCGCTGGTTGGAACGCCAAGCCGAAACAGCCATCCGCAGCGCTTCTTTTCACGGCCTACATGCCCTCATCTTCCCAGAAAAAGTCAAAAAACTCTCTGATCTCTACTGGCGCTTTTCCGGCGAAGGCATCTCATCCCGACAAGCCCAGGATTACTTGGACGGAGAAATCCGCGAAGGATCTAAATCTCATCTCCTATCCCGCGCCGTTGCCAATTTCAACGGTGGACAGCCCGAAGACACGTTCATTTTCTCAAGTGGCATATCCGCCGCACTTGCCGCCCTGCGCTCTTTACCCGGTGTCCGAGAAGGAAAAAAGACCCTGCAAATTGAGTTTCCTTACGTCGATTCCCTCAAAATCCAAGAGCGATTTGGCAATGGCGTGGTTTATCTCAACGATGCTTCTGGCGAATCCTTCGATGAAGCGATCCAACGCATTCGCGCCGGCGAATTTGCCGGGGTCTTCACAGAAATTCCCTCCAATCCGCTGCTGCGTACCATCAATCTTCAGCGCGTTTCTCAGGCCTGCTCGTTTTCCAAAACCCCTCTCATCCTTGACGACTCAGCCACCGGACCACTCAACGTCGATGTTTTGCCCTACTGTGACATCCTGACTTCTTCTCTCACGAAATGGGTTTCCGGGGCTGGCGATGTCATGGCAGGAGCTCTTACCCTACGCTCGGATTCGGATTTGATAGCAGAACTCCGTGATTCCATATCCGCCGATGCCGCAGAGTGCGCACCGCTCTATATCGCAGATGCCGAGATCTTACTCTCGAACCTCAAAGGTTATGCTAAGCGCAACGAGTTGATCAATGACCATGCTCTGAAGCTTGTCGAATTCCTGAAAAATCATCCCGCCATCGGTTCGGTCTGGCACCCATCCCTGATCCATACCGCGAACTTTGATTCAATCAAGCGCAAGCAAGGCGGCTATGGCGGATTACTTTCCATCACCTTGGTAAATCCGAAAAAAGCTCCAAAAGTTTACGACAACCTGAAACTCTGCAAAGGTCCATCTTTCGGAACTCCTTTCACTCTCGTTTGTCCCTATACTCTCCTTGCACACTACGATGAACTCGACTGGTGTGAAGACTGCGGAGTTCCATCCAATTTGCTGCGCATATCCGTCGGAACGGAACCGGTGGAAAATCTCATCGCAGCTTTCGAAGAGGCTCTCGCGTAAGCAAAGGAAGCTCCCACCATGGTGAGCCCCCCACCTGACTAAATAGCCAGAAACCTCGGCAATCGCCTCATTCCAGCGACACTGGTTATTCTACTCAATCGCCACCAACTAAATGCCTGAAGATGAAAACAAAAAAAGCGGGAGCCATGACGAGCCTGTGGTTACGGATTTCATAAGCATTAATTCTGAATTCCAAGGTGGAAGCGTGCCACTACCCAGCGATTCTTTTCTTCCCATCGGTTTCATGTAATCGTTGAAAGATGGGTTATCTCTGCCTAAATTTTTTCCATCGAACTCCTGATCCTGTATGCATGCACCCGTCAGGGTTCTGCCTGATCCATGAAAGCCAACTTCCATCCCATTGCTTTTGCGCTCGCATGTTCTGCCTTCCTGCCACTTTGGGCTAATCCAGCAGACCAAGGGATCGTCGATACCCACCTTCATGCGATGTCCTGCACGGAAAATGGTTTGGATCAGGCTGCTGAATGGATGAAAGCCAACGGCGTGACCCGTGCCATTGTTCACCCGATCGATCTCTCACGTGATAAAAACGCCAGAGATCGCACAATCATGCTTGCGAATTTCAAAACGCACGAGAGCCGGTTAAATCGTTTCTGTATCATCAAGCACGATGAAGTCGGTTCCGTAGAAGAGGCGGTAAAAATTTTAGAACAGGAAAAAAAGGATGGCGCGTTGGGTTTTGGTGAACATTACGGGACCGGTCTGATGTTCGACGACCCAGCAAACATGCGTCTCTATGAAGCCTGTGCGAAAGTCGGTTTGCCAGTCATGTTTCACATGGATGACAAGCAGAACAAGGACACTGCGGACTTCAAACACCTGGAGAACGCCCTCAAGACTCACCCTAACTGCATCTTTATTGCCCATGGTCCAAACTGGTGGAAACAATTCAGTAATGGCGCTTGCGAACGCATGCTAACAGCCTACCCGAATTTGTATGCAGACCTCTCAGCAGGCAGCGGGGCAAACGCTCTTGGCAAAGACAAGGAACATACAAGGCGGTTCATGATTCAGCATGCCAAACGGCTGCTGTTCGGTACCGATTGCGGCTGGTGGTCCTTCGGCGGCAAAGAAAAGAAGCCCACGGCTCAGTTTGAGTTGATGAAAAATCTTGATATCCCAGACGATGTGAAAGCGCTGATTTACAGGGGTAACGCGAACCGCCTATTCGGATTCAAATAAGTCAACGGAATGGATTCAAGCCTGCTTAACCTGATCGAAAAAGATCAGGTATTTCATCCGGAACCTTCAATCGGAATTTCCCAGCCAAGCCATGGCTTTATCCTTCTCATTGAAAGCAAAACCCTTCACTTTCAAACTTAGCATAGGATTCACGAGTTTCAGTATGACGGAAGCCAGAATGCTGTCGCTCACCATTACCAATTTCTTGAACGAATGGCGATGGTTACGCAGAAATCGAAGATGACTCAGCATGGAGCCAAAGCTGTCCCAACCCGGAAGCTTGCTCGCGTATATCAGGACCCCAGTTAATATTCCGGTGCGGAGCAGATGCAAATCAACCTCCTTGGTGAGTGCTTCGATGTCTTCCCGAGAAAGGGATTCCATCGGCTCGATGACGAGGATATTCTCATCCTCCAAGATTTGATACACTAGCATACTTGAAAAGATGACACGCGAATTGAACCGCACAATGCCAGCTATCTAAGCACTCTCCCTAAAAAATCGATCCAACGGCCTACCAAGTGTAATGAACCTTATAGGTCAAGATTTTCTCTTCATCAGGCTTGAGGGTGATAGGAAATTCGACGGTGTGGCTGTCGAGACTGCGAAAGTCGTTGGACTTCTCGCTGATTTCCCAGTTATCGAAACGCGAAAGATGCTCAACCACGCGGATCTCAACGGCTTCCTTCTTATGGTTGCGGAGTTTGATTTCGAAGGTTTCATCCAACCACTTGTTAGAACTATCAGCTTTATACTCCGTGCGTCGGCGCTCACCGACGAGGTCAAATGAATTACCGAGATAAACGCGGATCGTTTCGTCTTTCGCCGTATGGTCGATGTTGTTTTCTCCAGTGAATTGAAGCGAGCCATCATCATCGCGCGAATAGAAGCGCAAGCGACCTTTCGGGAGTGCCATACCGAGGTTGTTTTCCTTACTGTTCTTGAACTCGCGCAATACCCATACTTTCTTGTTGGATTGCACACCGTATTCGCCTTCACCACGGAAATGATTCCAGTGCCCATAATTCATGGTAGCACCATCATAGACAAAGATTTTTGGTGCTTTGACATTCGAACTACGAATGAATTCAACCTGTTTCGTTTCTTGGTCACGCAGTGTGACCGGACGACCGATGGTGTAGAGATGGAATTCATCGAACGCTTTTTCCGTAACAACATCAGCCATCTCAGCCCCTAACATCATGGCCTTTCTCTCATTTCGGGCGAAGTCGCGCGGTGCTTGTGGCTGCACCTTGTTCACGTCGCCAGCCATCAGTTTGATTTTTGCGTCTTTGAATAAGTTCCCACTCATGTTGGTGAAAGTCACCCAGCCGACCATATCAATGCTGTCGCCCTTTTCAGCTGCGACAATGTTGTAATCCGATTTCCAACTCAAACCGCCGGTGACGTAAGCGAGTTCGCTGTCAAATTTCACCGTTTCAGGCGCATGGATCATCCAGGTGAGGGTCGGCTTGAGGATGGTGTCATCATCAAGCGAGGGAAAGACCGGTTCACCAGGCAGGGAAAAACGAAGACTTCCATCCACTTCGATGATGGGTTGGCCGGCGCCACGTCCACCCGTGCCGTAACCACTACGGATGATTTTTCCAGATACTTTATGGTCAGGTTTGTTAGGTTCACGAACGAAGAAGTCGATGGTCTTTCCTTCGTTGAGCCGAAGCATCAATCCTGAGGAAACTGGGTCGTTGCGATAAGCCTGCTCAAGAATCTGGAATTTCACTTTGCCATCAGGATCACGCAAGATCACCGAATCGGTCTCGGCCATTGCGGTCATGCCGGAGAAGCTGACCTCATTGATGCCCGACTTCAGCTCCAGGGAGATCGAATCTCGAACCACTGCAAAGTTCTGATTGTAAATCGTGAGCGAGGGCGAGGCGGCAAATACGGCGGAAGGCGTAAGCACTGCGGTCGCAAGCATTGCATAATATCGGCAGGATGGATGGATCATAGGGTTTTTCGTTGTTCCAATAAAATAACAACATCACAGCCAAAACAATGAAAGAAAATTGGGGAAATCCCTACCCCAATACAAAATCAATCAACTGGCTTATCCCATGCAAGCACGGATCTTTCTGATGTATCAGGTTCAAAAGAAGCTTACGATGTTGGATTTACAGCGTTATCAATAGGCCAATTAATCCACCAAGACGAAGCCTTTTCTCGTATGCTTGCAGCGTAATGATGTGCCTTCCTCGTTGGGATTCCAGTGATTGGCATTACCGAAATCAATCGCTTCCGCAACTAGGCTCAAGGTCACGATACGAGGCAGCTCGGCGATGAGCTCACGACCCCCAATTGCGGCATTGGCATAGACGGATACCTCATTAACGCCGCTGCGGTTCTTCATCATCCAACGGTATTGGACATCACGATGATTGAGAGTTTTATAACCTTTTTTTGACAGGGACATTTTTGAAAATTCCTCAAAATCAAAACACAACAATCGCCAAGCAACAATCAACTATTTGACAGATGTCGCTAGATGATCCGCTTTGATTTACGATTGTTGATGCTTGATTTTTAGATGAAGAACCTCACTTACCGATATCAAGAAGTTCAATATCGAAGACCAGCATGCCGCCGGGACGATCGCTTCCAGGAACAGCGGGGCCGTAGGCAAGCTCCGCTGGAATCCAAAAGCGACGCTTCTCTCCAACGACCATGAGCTGCACCCCTTCGGTCCAACCTTTGATCACACCGTTGAGCATGAATTGAGCGGGTTCACCGCGGGTCACCGAACTGTCGAACATGTTGCCGTCAGTCGTCCATCCTGAGTAGTGAACCTTGACGGTATCCGTCGCCTTCGGATGAGTCTTGCCATTACCGGCCGTGAGCACTTTGTGAGCTATCCCGCTGGCGGTTTTCGCCGCATCAGCCGGAGCTGCTGCAACATCTTTGGGGACCTCTGGAGCTGGAAGTGCATCTTTGAAAGAGATCAACTCGAGATCAGCTGCGATGAAGCCTCCCGGAGCGCGGGACTCAGGCAGCCAGCACTGACGCTGCTCACCAGCTTTCATGTCCATGAAAAGCTCGGCGAGTTCCTTTGGAAGCTTGTCGAGCGGCACGGATGGAGGAGCTGGCTCGCCGTGACTGTCCTGCACGATTTCACCATCCATGGTCTTGGCCACGAATTGAAAGGTAATCACCTGTTTCGCTGCTGGCTTATCACCTGCACCTTCTTTGGATATTTTGTAAGCAACGCCTCCAGCTGTCTTCTTGGTATCTGCCGGGGGTTTGGAAATTTCCTTGATAGCAATGAGTTCCACATCAAAGCAAAGCATGCCGCCGGGGCGACCACTTCCTTCAACAACCGGACCGTAGGCGAGACCTTCAGGAATCCAGAAGCGGCGCTTCTCACCGACCACCATCAGCTGCAAACCTTCCGTCCATCCCGCAATCACTTGGCCTAGCGGAAAACTTGCCGGCTGACCGCGTGTGATGGAGCTATCAAACATTTTACCATCCGTTGTCCATCCGGAGTAATGGACTGTCACCGTATCAGCGGCGGTTGGCTTTTTATCGCCAGTTCCGGGTTTGAGGACTTTCGAGGCCAAACCGGTTTGGGTCTTAACGGCATCGGCGGGAGCGGCAGCTACATCAGCAGGTGTTTCAGGCATTTTGTTTTCTGGTTTTGCAGAGGCCGGCGCGGCGACTGCAGGAGCTTTAACGCCCGGAGTCTCCTCGGAACGCGCAGGAACGGAAACCGCCATTATCACGGCAGCAGTCATTAGGGGTGTAAGAGTCCGGACTTTCATAAGTTGGGGAAGCATTCACGCCGACGGCTATCTGTCAACCATCTGGCGGTTTTTTAGGTAAGGAATCGGATTAGAAAAGCCAAAGTAAACTGAAACAGCCAAAAGCTAAATCGTTCTGTATTGGCGTCTTTGCGCCGGTTTATTTCCTAAACTCCATGTCAGTTGCAAAAAAGAGAACCAAGCGAGCGGGTTGGTCACGCTCCTTGGTTCGCTAGTTGAGATCTGCCAGCTTAACAAGTTTTAATGGCATGAAGTGAAAGAACACCCCTGTTGTGCCATCGGATTAAAAATCCGATCTTGCCGTGCTTACTGACAGGCCTCGCACTCCCCCCCGTTCATCATGGCATCCAATGAGCATGCCATTTTTTGTTCGTTGGTGTAAGTCTTGGAAGCAGAGCTTGCAGCTGCTGCAGCGCTGGTCGTGGCCATGAGGCCGCGTTGCTCCTTCTGGACGTTCAGGGTCGATTTCTCGACACTGGATGCGCCCAAAGTGCGCAGGTAATAGGTGGTTTTAAGGCCTTTGTCCCATGCTCTGCGATACATGTGCGAGAGGTTTTTGAGATCCGGCGTCGCGAGGAAGAGATTGACCGATTGGGATTGGTCGATCCATTTCTGGCGGCGGGCGGCGGCATCGATGATGTATTCGTAGCCGACACCGAACACGGTTTTGTGCTTCTGTTTGATGGCCTCCGGGATATCATCGATGTTGTCGAGTTCGCCATCGAAGTATTTGAGTTGGTCAACCATGTCCGGATTCCAGAGATTGGCTTTTTTGAGGTCACGAACCAGCTCGGTATTGAGGATCGTGAAGTCACCGGAGAGGTTGGATTTCACGTAGAGGTTTTTGTAGTTCGGCTCGATGCAAGGAGTGGTTCCCATGATGTTCGAGATCGTCGCTGTCGGCGCGATGGCGAGCACGTTTGAGTTCCGCATGCCGTGTTTTTTGATTTTGTCACGTACGACCGACCAATCCATTTTACCACCGCGTGGCACGTCGATTTTACGACCGCGTTCGTCTTCGAGAAGATCGACCGTGTCCTGTGGGAGAAGTCCCCTGCTCCATTTGGAACCTTCATAGGTGGAGTAGGTTCCGACTTCGGCAGCAAGATCGGAAGAAGCGCTATAAGCGTAGTAAGCGACGGCTTCCATCATCTCGTCATTGAACTCGACTGCGGCGTCGGAAGCAAAGGAGAGGTTGCGTTTATATAGCGCGTTCTGGAGACCCATTACGCCAAGGCCGATCGGACGGTGGCGGGAGTTCGCGGTTTTGGCGGCATTGGTTGGGTAGAAATTGATATCGATAACGTTGTCGAGTGCACGGATCGCAACCGTGATCGTTTCTTTCAACATGTCGTGATCGAGAGCGCCATCGCGATTGATGTGTGAGTCGAGCACAACGGAACCGAGGTTGCAAACCGCAGTCTCCTCGTCCGAGGTATTGAGGGTGATCTCGGTGCAGAGGTTACTGGAGTGAATGACACCGCAGTGATCCTGTGGAGAGCGGACGTTACACGGGTCTTTGAAGGTGATCCATGGGTGGCCGGTTTCGAAAATCATTTTCAACATACCTTTCCAAAGCTCGATGGCAGGAATCTGGCGGGACCAGATTTTACCCTCGGCTGCCATGGCTTCGTATTGCTCGTATTTTTGTTCAAACGCCTTGCCATAGAGATCGTGGAGATCCGGAGTTTCGTTGGCACGGAAGAGAGTCCAATTTTGGCGTTCTTCCATGCGTTTCATGAACAGGTCAGGAACCCAGTTTGCAGTGTTCATGTCATGGCAGCGACGACGATCGTCACCGGTGTTTTTGCGAAGCTCGAGAAAGTCCTCGATGTCGTTGTGCCATGTTTCAAGATAGGCACAGCCGGAGCCTTTGCGTTTGCCACCTTGGTTCACTGCAAGCAATTGGTCGTTATGGAGCTTGAGGAAGGGAATGATGCCCTGGGACTCACCATTGGTGCCTTGGATGTAGCCACCAGTACCGCGGACAGCGGTCCATGAACCACCGAGACCACCCGCCCATTTGGAGAGGTAAGCATTCTCCGCGATACCTCGCTGCATGATCGACTCGATGGAGTCATCAACCTTGTAAAGATAACAGGAAGAGAGCTGGGAGTGGAGTGTTCCGGAATTAAAAAGAGTCGGGGTAGAAGAACAGAAACGACGGCCTTTGTAGAGGTTATAGAGACGAATGGCCCATTCCTCAGCGTTTTTTTCTTCTCTCTTGAAGAGGCCCATTGCGACACGCATCCAGAAGAACTGGGGGGTCTCGATGCGCTGATGACGCTCGGCGGTCTTATCAACGATGAGGTAGCGGTCGTAGAGGGTTTGAATACCAAGATAGTCAAAGTCGAGGTCGGCCGTTGGGTCGAACGCTTCGCTGAGCTTCTCGATATCGAATTTTTCAAGCAGCTCAGGGTGCAAGCGTTTGATGGAAACCGCGTATTTGAGATAGGATTTGAAACCCTGTTTGTGAGCATCCTTGAGTTTCTCGACACCATCGGAGCAGATATTCCAATCGAGAACTTCCTCATAGATGTAGGAAAGAAGAATACGCGCGGCGAACTTCGCGAAGTCGGCATCTTTTTCGATGAGGGTTTTGGAGTTGAGGATGATGGTTGCCTTGAGATCCTTGGCTGAAATCTCTGAACCGATCGAGCGGCGGAGCTCGCGTTCGATCTCTGCCTCAGGAAGATTGAGCGAGAGTCCGATGGAAGCGAAAGCGATGCGCTTTTTGAGCTCCATGCCATCCCAGAAGGATGATTGGCCGTCATCGGTGGTGACAACAATCATCGAGTCCTGTGACAGATCCTCAGTGGCAACGTTTTCCTGCTCGCGGCGGAGTAGATTCCGCTGTGCGCGGTATAGAATGTAATGCTCCGCAGCCTTGAAGCGGCCTTGACGCATAAGTTCTTCCTGCACCATGTCCTGAACATCCTCGATATGCACGAAGGATTGGTCACCGCGACGGACCCGCTCCGTGACGGCTTTGGCAACATCAATAGCCGGCTCCGGGTTTTCCTTGATTGTTAGGAAGGCTTTGCGGACGGCGATCTCAATTTTGGTTTCCGACCATGGCACGACATTTCCGTTACGGCGAATCAAACGCACGGGAAGCGCATGGGGCCCCGAGCCCATGTCAACCTGTCCGGTCTTCTCTAGTGAACGGCGGAACGCCAGTGACTTGGCTACATCGTAAGCTTCGTTTTCTAACAACGCTTTTTCGATGAGGAGGTAAAGGTCGGACTCGGAAAGACGCAGACGACCGCCTGACTCGAGCGTCGCGGTCAGGGAAACAGCAACGGCATGAGCCACTTGCGACACGAAGTTGCGGTTCACATCAGAGAAGATGGACTTCTCATCCTCGCTGCGGGAGATGAGCAGGTCGGCAAGGGAATCGCCAATTGCATCCGCAACATCTTCGAGAGAGAACTGCGTCTCTTTATCACCGCGAGTCACGATGATGTCGGTGTATGGCTTGCGCTTTTCAAGTGGAATGGTCCCGCGCCAGTCGTAAGGACGGTCTTTGGATGCGAGTTCAAAACGGTCGGAAATGACTTGTTTGAGGATATTGTCTTCGGCGAGATTCAGGGAACGATACATAGAGTTAGAGGGTCTTTTTTTTGGGTAAGTTGGGAAATGTTAGGGTCATTTTGGTATAATGACCGCTGTATGGTTTTTATAAATCGTTGGATCAGATCGGCGGTCGTTTCAGCGAAACGACCCCACCGAAAATTACAACTCATCATCGCTGACGGCGGTCAAGGCAGCGGATTTTTGATATTCAGTGACGCGGCCTTCAAAGAAGTTTTGCTCTTTCTTGATATCCATCATCTCAGCGAGCCATGGGAATGGGTTGGAGACGGATCCGTTGAGGGGCGCAAGCCCACAGGATGTCAGGCGACGATCAGCGATGTAATCGATATAAGCCTCGAAATCCTCCGAGTTCAGACCCAAGCCTGAGACAGGAAGGCAATCACGAATGAATGCTTTTTCAAGACGGATTCCCTCAGCCATGGTCTGACGAAGATCTTCACGGAAATCCTCAGTCCAGATATCTGGGTTTTCATCGATGAGATCCATCAGCAAGTTGCGGAACACCTCGATGTGGTTCGACTCGTCGCGAAGGGTGTAGCGGAACATCTGACCGATACCCGGAAATTTGTTCTGGCGATACAATGAAAGGATCATTCCGAAGAGACCGTAAAACTGAGTGCCCTCCATGATTTGTCCGAACATGAAAATATTCTTGGCAAGGGCCTGCTTGTTCTCTGTCACCGTGAGGTCGATGTCGCGACGAAGCGCGCGTGAGTTCGAAGTCACGAAATTATTTTTCGCAGTGATGGTCGGGACGTCCTCAAACATTGCCTCACACTCGTGCGGATTGATTCCCAGTGAGGAGATCATATAAACGAGACTGTCCGCATGAATGTTTTCCTCATGCGCATGGCGACCCAAGACAAGTTTCAACTCAGGCGCTGTGACTACCTCGCGCACGACGTGCAGAACGTTGTCTCCAACAATTCCTTCTGCAGCCGAAAAGTAACCAATGCCCATTTTGATGATCCAGCGCTCCACGTCGGAAATTTCATTGGAACGCCATTGTTCGACATCTTTCTGCATCGAGATATCCTCCGGCTCCCAATGGTTGTTCTTCATCGTCTTGTAGAGATCATACGCCCATTGATATTTGAGCGGTAGGATATTGAAGAACATCGTTTCCTTGCCGTTGATGACTCGTTTTGAATTGAAGGCGAGCTCTGCCTTGGCTTTATCGAGAACAAATTTACGGTTACCGAGTGTGACTGTGGTGGTGGACATGAATCGTTAGAAATTAGGTTTGTTAGGGTATGAAATTGGCGCTGATGACTTACGTCTAGCGTGGGAAAATATGCACTCAATTTACTCTCTCGGTCAATTCGATTTTGGAGATATGGTATCCACAAATTATTCACAATACTACATATAGTATATAGTTGGCTTAGCCGTAAAGTCTCGTCCCTTTAATTTTGGGAGTTCCACGCGCTATCGACGGAACCCACCTACAGGTCTAGGGGCTAAAAAAAAATTCACAAAAAGGCTTTTTCCCGGTCGGAGGCTGAAATTTGAAAAAATTAGTTAAGATATGCTTATTATCGAGAAATTCGAATCAAGTAATTTACATAACTCATTGGTAATCAGCGGTATAAAATTTTACATAATTACCCAAAAAACTCATCATTCGGAAAAAGCAGCGAGAAGCTTTGCAAAAAAACATCCGTTCGAGTTAGGTGGGGAAATGAAGCGACTGGCAACTCACTGGCAAATTCTCATTGCACTGATTTTGGCGACCGTAACGGCACTTGTATTGCGTGGGTTATTCGGCGGAGCGGATGAATTATCAGCAGGTGGGAAGCTTGTCGCATGGGCACTGGCAACCTGCAAATTTGTTGGAGATCTGTTCATGCGCGGACTCAAAATGATCATCGTGCCATTGATTGTTACGGCGGTCGTTTCGGGGATCACCGGTATGAAAGGCGTAAAAGGGTTTGGACGTCTCGGCCTGAAGACCATGGCATTTTATCTAACATCCAGCTTGTTGGCGATTCTTGTCGGATTGGCTTTGGTCAATCTCATCCAGCCCGGCTTGATTAACGGCAAACCCAACGAGGCGATTCGCACAGCCTTCGAAGAGAGCAAAAGCCATGCAGATCCTGAGGATGTTGCCAGAGTCAAAGCAGCGACACAGCGCCAGGAAAAAGATTTCCTTTATATATTCAAAGCGATGGTTCCTGAAAACATCCTACAGGCAGCAAGTGACAACGGTCAGCTTCTGGGAGTGATCGTTTTCAGTATCCTTTTCGCGATAGCTGTCACTCAGGTTCCCGGTGAAGGCGGGAATCTTGTTAGAGATTTCTTCATGGCCGCAAACGAGGCGATGATCGTTGTGACGACATGGATCATGTCCGCTGCGCCGATTGGAGTTTACGCATTGATCCTGCCCGTGGTTTACGAAGCCGGACTGGATCTTTTCCTGCAGCTTGGCAAATACTTCGTGACGGTTCTGTTAGGGCTTGCAATCCATTTCACGATGATTCTGCCCTTGGCCCTCAAATACATGGGAAAAGTAAGTCCGCTAGCGCACTTCAAGGCGATGCGTCCCGCTTTATTACTCGCATTTTCAACTTCATCATCATCCGCTACGCTTCCCGTCACCATGCGTGCCGTTCAGGAAAACGCCGGTGTTTCCAATCGGGTAGCGAGTTTCACTGTACCTCTGGGTTCCACAGTGAATATGGACGGAACCGCCCTCTACGAGTGCGTGGCTGTGATTTTCGTTGCCCAAGTCATGGGAATAGAGCTTGGAGTTGGCGCGCAGTTTTTCATTGTGATCGCCTCCCTGCTTACGAGCATCGGTGTCGCAGGTATTCCATCCGCTAGCTTGGTGGCGATACTTCTGATCTTGAAAAATTCCGGCATTCCCAACGCCGAGGTGGCAGTGGTCACGCTGCTTGCGGTGGATCGCTTACTGGACATGAGCCGCACCGCTGTGAACGTTTATAGCGATACCTGTGCAGCGGTCATTGTCGGACGCAGCGAGGGCGAAGTTTACGACGTCACAGATCAGGATCAACAGAGGCCTCATCCTGCAGATAGTGCTTCGGACGGTAAAGCATCGCAAATGGGATGAACAGCAAAGCCGTACTACCCATGACGGCACTGAAGAACCAAAAGTAGCTGGCTCCCTGAAGTTTCGGCTGCCCTCCCGAAAATGTGGTTTGGGTGTATGCTTCCTCACCGCCCTCAACTTGGGGTGAGGAGAGTCGCAGTTGCTTGTGTCGTCTCGACAGCCAGTCTTCCTCCGGATGTAAGCGATCCAGCCATGACGCCTTTTTACTCCTTTGCTTTTCGGTTTTACTGATAATGATTCCAACATCCCATTTTGTATTCCACTTGCCGTCACTGCCCGCTCCCCAGATGCGAACGGTATTCGAATTCAGAATGACATAACGGTAAGGCTTGCCTGCTTCATCCTTGAATTTTGATACCATGGTTTTGCCGGATTTCTGATCAGGAAAGACATGTCCGGATGCAGTTGCATGGGAAATAATCTCATCGGCAATAGTGTTCAGCCTCGCTTGTCCGGGAACAACGAGGGGATGCTCCGCATCCTTTTCCAGACGACGGATGAAATCATCTTGAGTTCCCGTTTCACCATCGTAACCCGGCAAAACAACCGTCCTCGGATCCTTTTGCCAATCGGCGGGTAGATTTGCGATGGCCTCTTCCAGTTGTTCATCCGCAGCACTTGGAACCTGTATGTAATGGTTGACAACCACGACTAGAAAATTTCCCAGCGCAACGGCGACAAGATAGAAACACATGATAAACGATTTCATTTTTCTCGGCGCCTGAGTGTATGCGAACTCGAGCGCGACGATCGAAATCATGATCTCCGACGCAGTCAGTAGAGCATAAGCTCCGATTTGCCACGCAATGTTCGGTCTTTCTCCCCCATCGATCCATACTTGGATAACACTCACCAAAACAAATGCGGCGGTCATCAACACGAAACCGATTCCCATTTTTCTCATGGGCGTTAGAGGTCGGAATTTTTCGAACCACGGGTAAACCATGTAGCTAAAAACCGGAATGAACAAGAGCACGAAAACCGAATTCAATGACTGCAGTTGTGACGGCAACCATTCGAAACCCAGGAAATTCCTATCCATGTCCTGGGATTGAAAAATCCATGTTGAACCCGTCTGGTCGAACAGCGCCCAGAATACCGCAACGAAAAGATAAACTGGCGTGAGTTTCAGAATCGCCACCAAGCCATCTCTTCCAAAGGCTTCCTTCAGAAATCCGACACCTCCTGGAGGGACGTGGGCGAACCGATTTCTCCCGAGCCAGAATACGAAGGTTGCAATGGCCATCAGAACACCGGGAACGCCAAACGCCCAATGCGGGCCGTACCATTTCAACAACCACGGAGTGAGCAACGCCGAAGCAAAAGCACCAAAATTAATGGAAAAGTAAAACCAGTTGAAAATTCTTGATAGCAGCCGCGCGTTTTTCGGGCCGAATTGATCACCAACATGAGCTGAGACGCAGGGTTTGATTCCACCTGCACCCAACGCAATAAGCATCAATCCGGTCAACATCCAGTAATTGGAGTTGCCGAACTGGCCCATGAAAGCGAGCGCGGCATGACCGGCACAATAGACCAAAGAAAGAATCATGATGACCCGGTATTTTCCGAAAAAAACATCTGCCAAAAGAGCGCCGATGAATGGCGTCAAATAAAATGCCATATTGAAAAGATGTATCAGCTCGGTGGAAGATGCCTTATCAACTCGCTTGCCGTAAGCTCCATCCATGAGGAACAAATACTCAGTAAGAAAAACAGCGAGGATCGCCTTCATTCCATAAAATGAAAACCTCTCCGCCACCTCGTTACCGATAATGTACGGAATCCCCGATGGCATGTTTGTGGTTTCCTCTGGTGTGGTTCGGTAACGCATATTTAAGTTTTTTCTCCCAGCTTGACTCGGTTATCAACAGTCAGTTTGCCTGTCGTTCAATGTTTTGGCTTTACAAAATCCCCAAGCACCGGCGCGGGAAAAATTCCAAGCGATAGGATTTCTTATGGATTGCCGCGGATCAATTTTTCGAGATATGCTCCGTGCTGCTGAAATTCGGATTGCCTTGAGCGGATGTTGTATTTGGCACGTCCCCGGGTTTTCAACAAAACCGACAAGCGCTCAAGTTCTAGGATGGCTGTTTTGCACTGGTTGGGCGTCGATGGCATGGAGTTCATCGCATCCGATTTTAGAAGTTTGAAATCACCCAGATAATACTCCGCCACTTTTCGATAAGGGGCGATCGGACCCGTAGGATCTATATCGACAGCACGGATGATCTTTTCAAAAAACGGAACCGCCTGATCAAGTCCGCCCTGTTCCCAATTCTTCAATCCGGAGATCAAGCAGGCCATGAGATACTCGTCATCCGTCTTGTCCATGCGCATTTTTTCAATTTCTTGAAACTGCGGCTGCTGGAGACTTCGCAGCGTCGGTGCCAAAACCTTGGAAAAGCCCGAAGACAGTCGGGTAGAACGGGCCTCGATATGGCTCGACACCATGATGGAATGACGATTCGCATCGGTCATTCTTCCATCTAACAAAGCGGCAGCAATCCCATCCAGTCCAGCCCATGAACGCGACGGCTCCTCAACTTTTGGATTGGAAAATATCCTCATGAAGGCATCTTCCGATTCACGCAGTTTACCCTGTCTCATCAGGTCTTTTGCGATGCGATACTGATTAACCACATCCTTGTTTAGGTCAGATCCATCCATATCCGCATCGACCGAATCAATGACCGTTTCTGGCCTACCCGAATGATCCGAGTGGATGATTTTAAAAGCTAAAATCATAGCAAGAATCGTAAGCGCGACAGAGGAAAGGATGGTGATTATGATCCGCTTTTTTTTAGCCCGCACCTGCATGCGCAGGACAGCATGAGCCTGCACAGCCGATTTATGATTACTTGCTCCGCTTTCCAGGCCTTTGATGGCTGCCTCGAGGGCGACGATCATTTCATCATAGCTTCCAAAGCGGTTTCTCGGATCGTAAGACATGGCACGGTCCACTATGGCGCAAGTCTCGTGGGAAACTTCAGGTGCCACCCGCTTTAATGGAATCACCTTGGTCTTGGCGATACGAAGCAGACGTGTATCCATCGTGTCCTCCGTGCAAGAGGGCACCCCTGCTAGTGCATGATAGAGGGTTGCACCAAACGCATAGATGTCCGAGCGAAAATCCTCTACGCCTCCTTCGATGGCCTCTGGCGGCACATAGTAGGGAGTTGCCCAAATTTCATCGGCTTTTGCCTCGCCACCTTTGGTCACCAAGGCTAGACCGAAATCCACAATCTTCACGTTGCCTTCGGCATCAAAGAGAATATTTCCAGGCTTGATGTCACGGTGAATCAGACCCGCTGATTGCGCACCTTTTAAACCTTGCGCAATTTGAACTGCCAGAGGCAGAACAACGGCTTCGGATAATTTCCCATGCTCGTGAATCCGGTGCTCCAGATGCCCACCTGGCACAAATTCCATGGCGATATAGAATAATCCGAACGCCCTGCCAGTGGTGAGAATTTTCACCACATGCGGATGAGTAAACGATGCCGTCAAACGCGCTTCGTCCTCGAAGGCGGCAATCCGCCTTTCATCCTTCGAGTATTCTTCACTCAAAATCTTCAGCGCCACTTCCCGATTCAAGGTCGTGTCAATTCCAGCAAAGACCGAACTCATTCCGCCAATTGCATGGCGCTTGGTAACACTATAAGGCCCAAACTGCTTTTTAACCCGGTTTTCTTCCCCACAGGTCGGACAGGCAACCCTTGAATACGGCGGCAAAGCGGCGACCGACATCGGATTTCCGCATGCAAAACAAATCACGATATCCTCATCTGTCCCTGACATGGTCATTCTGGAATCTGTTTCCGAAGCGCTTGCCTCCGAATCACAAGACGGATTCATGCTTGATCGCCACCTTCCCTGCAACATTTTATTGCATTTTTGACACCTTCCAACTTGCAACAACGGCGATTTCACCCGAAACCTCAAGGGTGATCGCAAGACTCAGAGGAAATATCATTGAAGCCTACCCAAACCGACTTGTTGTCGATTGCCATGGCGTCGGCTACGAAACGATCATTCCACTCTCAACGTATGACAGCCTTCACCCTGTTGAGGGTGCATCCGTCGACCTTCGCACGCATCTGCATATCCGAGAAAATGCTCAGACTCTCTACGGGTTTGCCTCCGAAGAAGAGCGGGATGTGTTTCTGCTGCTTATCGAACGCGTATCCGGCATCGGCCCCGCGATCGCCATTGCCATACTCAGCGGCATGCCCGTGGCGATCTTCAAATCCGCAGTCGTCGCCGGTGATGTCGCCATGCTGTCGAAATCCAAGGGAGTTGGCAAAAAAACCGCTGAACGCATCATTTTGGAACTGAAGGACAAGGTTGGCGTCACGGATACTTGGCAGGATGCCGCATCCGGCGAGGTTTCGTCGCAAGCCGCCGATGCCGAACTCGCACTGATCGCCTTAGGCTATAAACAAGTCGATTCACGTAAAGCAGTCCGTGCCATTCTTGAAAAGGAACCCGCCGCAACAGTCGAAATACTCATCCGCGGCGCACTCAGAAGCCTGCAAGGCTAGTCTTCTTGAAATTTGAAAATTGAATCTTGAAATTTATGTCCGTCCGCACCCGCTTCGCGCCCTCACCCACTGGCTACCTCCACGTCGGCGGGGCGCGCACCGCTCTCTTTAACTGGCTCTTCGCACGCAAGCACCACGGTGCCTTCATCCTTCGTGTCGAGGACACCGATGCCGCACGCAACACCGAGGAGGCCCGCCAAGCCATTTTCGATGGAATGAGATGGCTCGGCCTTGATTGGGATGAAGGTCCGAATCATACTGGAGGACTGAAATCGCCTTCCCTCGGAAATTTCGGACCCTACTACCAATCTCAGCGTAACGAGATCTATGATGCGTATTTCGAAAAACTCCTAGCCGCTGACCGCCTCTATAAAGACGGCGACGCCTATCGCTTCCGGTTCGACCGCAAGCCCATCACCATGCGGGACCTCGTCTGCGGTGAAGTCACGATTGATTATCGTGATGAATCCAACACGCCCGACATGGTCATCCGGCGCAGCGACGGTTCTTACGTATTCCATTTCGTAAACGTCGTCGACGACCTCGAAATGAAAATAACCCATGTGATCCGCGGTGAGGATCATTTGATGAACACACCGAAGCATCTCCAACTCATCGAGGCTCTCGGAGCCCAGCCACCGCAATACGCGCACATCCCGCTTATTCTTAACGCGGATGGATCGAAAATGTCCAAGCGTGATGCCGGAGCCGCGGTCGGCGATTATCCGAAACAAGGATTTCTCTCTGAAGCAGTGGTGAATTTCATCGCCCTGCTCGGTTGGTCATCGAAATCGGATGATGAAATTTTCAGCCTAACTGAACTCGTTGACCGCTTCTCCCTCGAAGCCATCAACCGCGCCCCAGCACGCTTTGATTTGGAAAAATGCAAATGGGTCAACCAGCAACATATCGCAAAGATTTCCGCTGAACGGTTTGCGGAATTGGCAAAACCCTTCGTCCACGCCGAAAATCTTCCAATCACCGAAAACTATTTGACCGTGATCACAGCGGTGAAAGAAAAAGTCCGGCTCCTTTCCGAAGTTCCTGCAGCCATCGATTTTCTGGTCACCGACACCGCACCGGTGGATGAAGAAGCTGTTACAAAGGCAAAGGCGAATCCAAATGCCGCGCTTTTATCAGCCGTCGCCGATCAATTTTCCAATCTAACCGATTGGAATGCTGACAACATAAAAAACGCTATTGCTGAAGTAGCTACCGCCAGCGGTGCAAAACCAGGACAACTCATGTTCCCCATCCGGGTTGCATTATCCGGTAGAGCCCACGGCCCTGATCTCGGTGATGTTTTTGTGATTTTAGGAAAAGAGAAGACGATTGCGAGACTGAGATGTTTCTGACTGTGGCGGCGGATTGCATCCGCCACCACGCTAATAACCAAGCCAAGGGCCAAGCCATTTCTCCGCTTCCTCAACACTCATTCCCTTGCGTGCCGCGTAATCCTCGATCTGGTCTTTTTGAAGATCAGACAGGGCAAAGTAATGGCTTTCCGGATGTGAAAAATACAATCCGCAGACTGCAGCTCCCGGATGCATCGCGCAGCTTTCGGTGAGGAAAACGCCGGTGGCTTCCGTCGCACCCAACAGATCGAAAAGAATCGGTTTCTCGGTATGATCCGGTTGCGCCGGATAACCGGGTGCAGGACGGATTCCCTGATATTTCTCATGAATCAATGCGTCTTTGGTCAACTCACCCTCCGCCTCATATCCCCAAGCGATACGCGCCCGATGGTGAAGCATTTCAGCAAACGCTTCAGCGAGTCGGTCCGCGATCGCTTTGACCATGATCGCTCCATAAGGATCGTTCTGCTCATCGAGTTCTTTCGCGTATTCGTCCGCCCCATGAATCCCAACGACAAATCCGCCGATGTGGTCGGTGGAAGTCGGTTTCACCCAATCCGACAGAGCCACATTGGGCTTTCCTGAAGTCTTCTTGAGCTGCTGGCGCAGGGTATGGAATTTCGTGCGTTCGGTTCCATCATCATGGTGCACGATGATGTCATCACCTTGTGAGTTCGCCGGAAAAAATCCGTAGATCCCCCTTGCGCTGAGACGATTTTCCACAACGAGTTTTTCAAGGTAAACGCATGCCTCGGCATAGAGTTTTTTCGCCTCGGCCGCACCTCCCTCGTTTTTCGTTTTGAGTTCTTTCTTTTCCCTATCCCAGACACCTCGCAATTCCCATGCATGGAAGAACGGTGTCCAATCGATGTATTCCAAGAGATCTTTGATTTTAGGCTCAATGATGCGCGTTCCAGTAAATGAAGGTGTGGGAGGAATGTAGGAATCCCAGTCATATTGAGGACCTGCTGCGCGTGCTTCTTTGAGAGAGATCGTCTCTTTTTTCGGTCCTCCAAGGAAATTGTCGCGTGCCTTTTGCTGATTTTCCCGAAGCTCCCTGACAAATTCATCCCTGCCGTCTTTTGATAAGAGCGAGGTTGTTACCGGCACGGAGCGTGAGGCATCAAGCACATGAACCACCGGTCCGGAGTAATGCTCGGCGATCTTGATCGCGGTGTGTGCGGCAGAGGTCGTCGCACCCCCGATCAACAACGGAATCGTAAAACCACGACGCTCCATTTCTTTAGCCACATGCACCATCTCATCGAGCGATGGTGTGATCAATCCAGACAGTCCGATCACGTCCGCACCGAGTTCGATCGCCTTGTCCAAAATCTTGTCGCAGGAGACCATCACACCCAAGTCGGTGACTTCGAAGCCATTGCATGACAAAACGACACCAACGATGTTTTTACCAATATCATGAACGTCACCTTTAACTGTTGCGATGAGAAAACGACCGGCGGAGTTGCCGCGTTCCGCGATTTTAAGCGCTTCATCATAGGACATGCCGGGATTCTTTTCCTGGATCGCCAGAATGTCACCCCCCAGATTTTCCGCCTTCTCCGCCTCCATGTAAGGAAACAACCAAGCCACCGCCTTCTTCATCACACGGGCGGATTTGACGACTTGCGGAAGAAACATTTTACCGGCGCCGAACAAGTCTCCAACCACGCCCATCCCATCCATCAAGGGTCCCTCGATGACTTTCAGCGGTCTACCATACTTGAGCCTAGCGGCTTCGGTGTCCTCGTCAATAAACCGATCGATTCCTTTCAAGAGCGCGTATTCGAGGCGCTTCTCGACTTCCTCCTCACGCCACGAAAGGTCTTCTTCGACCTTCTTGCCGCCGACTCCTTTGTAGCTCTCGGCGAGGTCAAGAAGACGCTCAGTGGAATCATCCCTGCGGTTCAACAAGACATCCTCAACACACTCCAAAAGATCTCTCGGAATTTCATCATAAACCTCCAACATCCCCGCATTGACGATACCCATGTCCATGCCAGCTTGGGTCGCATGATACAAGAAGGCGGAATGCATCGCTTCGCGGACTTTGTTGTTACCACGGAAAGAGAATGAAATGTTAGAAACTCCCCCGGAAACCTTGGCACCCGGCAGGTTTTCCTTGATCCAGCGGGTCGCATTGATGAAGTCCAAGGCGTAGTTGTTGTGCTCCTCGATACCGGTTGCAACCGTCAGGATGTTGGGATCGAAAATGATGTCATTTGGATTGAAGCCAACTTCATCCACAAGAATCCGATAAGCCCGTTCACAGATGCGAATTTTCTCATCATAAGTCGCTGCCTGGCCCTTTTCATCGAACGCCATCACGACCACAGCGGCGCCGTATTTCATAATGTGTTTGGCGTTTTTCTTGAAAACTTCCTCGCCCTCTTTGAGCGAGATCGAGTTTACAATCCCCTTGCCTTGCAGATGCTTCAGACCCTCTTCAAGAATCTCCCATTTCGAGGAATCCACCATGATAGGCACCCGTGCGACATCCGGTTCACCTTGGAGCAGATTGAGATATTTCGCCATCATCGCCTTACCATCGATCAGCCCATCGTCGAAACAAATATCGATGACGTTCGCACCGTTCGCAACTTGTTGACGCGCCACTTCCACCGCCGCCTCCAGATCACCGGCTCGCACCAATTTAGCAAACTGCGGCGACCCCGCCACGTTTGTCCGCTCCCCGATCATGAGGAAACCTTTTCCCTCATCGTGGTTGTAAGCCTCCGTCCCGGAGAGCCTGAGTGCTGGTTTAATTGGATTCATTTAAAGATAAAATATTTTGACCACGGAGACACGGAGATCACAGAGGAATTAATGCGGGGTAGTCGATAATTTTCCGGCTGACTCCCTCTTTCAATAGGGGAACATAGAAATTAATGAGAAGACCGACACGTTTCTTTTTCAGGCGCATATAGCTCATTAGCTGTGCGTGATGGACGGGAAGCAATGTGGATACAGCTTTAAGCTCCACCACAATCTCGCCTTCGACAAAAAGGTCAATCCGATAGGCTTCATCGCTGATCGGTTCTCCTTTGTAACTGACATGAACCGCCAACTGCCTCTCCACTGAAAGCCCACGAGATTTGAGTTCACGTTCCAATGCTTCCTCATAAATTTTTTCAAAAAGCCCAGGCCCCATCTCTCTGTGAACCTCCATAGCAGCATCCACAACTATTCCTGAAAGTTTATTTAATTCATCAAGCTCCATAATCAAACCTCTGTGTTCTCTGTGTCTCCGTGGTTAAAACTCCAAATTATCTCGGCACCCTCCTCGGAGCCACGCCCCTCACTCCTTCAGCAATTGCTCTGACATGTTCGGGAGTGTTTCCGCAGCAACCTCCTGCGAAGTTGATCAAGCCGCTCTCCGCAAAGCCCCTCATGAAATCCTTCATGTGCGGTGGCTCGAGATCAAATCCGGTTGGTGCCAAGGGGTTTGGCAAACCCGCGTTCGGGTAAGCCGAAACATAGGTCCCCGCTACCTCGGAGAGTTCTTCCAAAAACGGCCGCATCAGATCCGGGCCGAGCGAGCAGTTCAAACCGATCGCCAAGGGCTTCGTGTGCGCGAACGCATTCCACAAAGCCTCGACTTTTTGTGCGGAAATCATCGTTTCTCCACCCAAACCAACCGCTGCTGAAATAATCACCGGCAGATGGATGCCTTGCTCATCAAAAACATCCTGAACCGCAACCGCCGCAGCTTTTGCATTCAACGAATCGAAGATCGTTTCGATCATCAAAATATCGCATCCGCCCTCAATCAATCCACGCACCTGCATCCGATACGCTTCCAATACTTGATCAAAAGTCACCACTCGGAAAGATGCGTCCTCCGCGTCCGGCGAGTTGCTCAATGAAACCGTCAGCGGCCCGATAGCCCCAGCCACATAGCGCTTAATCCCCGTGTCTGTACCAATGTCGTCCGCCATTTTACGCGCGAGTTGGGAGCTTTTGAGATTCATCTCCCATGCCAGTTCGTTCAAAAAATCGTTCTCGAGAATATTCTGAAAAAACTCGGGATCCTTGCGCCCACCTTTTTCGCGGGGATCCTCCACAAAAAACTCGCTCTGTGCGATCCCCGTAGCCGAGAAGGTATTGGTCTCACAAATATCGGATCCCGCTTCGTAAAAACATTTGTGAATATCGGCAATCACCTGCGGCTGCGTGATGGAAAGAATGTCGCCATTGTTAAGGAGATCTTTGTCGTTGTTGGCAAACCGTTCGCCCCGTGCCGAGGCTTCATCAAGCCCATAGGTTCGGATGGTCGTACCCATCGCGCCATCCAGCACCATGATACGATCTGCCAATTCCTTTTCCATTTCCGCCGTATGATCCGCTTGAGCCATGTCCGAACTGTAAATGATCCAACCCAAGCTTCAAGATTCAAATCATCAAATCACGATATGAAGATGGGAGACTTAAAAAGACCCCGTAGAGTGGCAATTGATGCAGAAAAATCGTGCGTCTGCGTTAAATAAACCTAATCTTCGCGCAGAGTTTTTCAAAAAATGTCCGCATCCATCCAATTTCAAAATGCTGCAAGTATACCTTCAACTGGTTTTCTTGCCATACCTGGACGTCTCGATTTTCAACAACTCCTGCACCTTGAAAAAGAATTTCAAGGGAGAACCATCACCTACCTGATCGAGGAAAACGACTCCTTTGACCCCGCCTTGAGGAGTCACATGGAGCGCTCCGACAGAGGTGCGATGTTTTCCATCAAGGACGAAAATCCTGCTGCGGCAGGCAAAGAGCTCGCCGCTAGCCTTACCGATGGCGGTATCTTGTTGTATGTGCCAGGCCGCGCAAAAACCCGCCCAGCCACTCCCATCCACATTCCTTCCTCCCACCTCAAAACCCTCGTTTCATTCAAACTTCCCACCCTCCCTATCGCGATCGATTGCCCGCGCGAATCGTGCCTCGGCATCGAAAAGATCTCATCACTTCCTCACGCCGTCATCTCCATTGGACGACCATTGGATGAAAAAGAGATTAATCTTCCAAGCTTCCAGGAAAGCATGCTCGAAGCTTTCGAGGCAGCTTACAACTCGCGTGCCATCATTCATGGCTCACTCGCCACCGCCTTGCTGCACGGACTCAAATCAAACCCATCTATCAACCTCGTCGATGGCGCGGATGACTCCGATATCCCTTTCTCCAATATATTGCCCGTGGCGATTGCACTCTCCAAATTTATCATCAGGGAGACCGATAAACCACGTGTTGCCATCGTGCTCCCTCCTGGCAAAGGCGGATTGATTGCCAACCTCGCGGTGTTGTTCGCAGGGAAAATTCCAGTAAATCTGAACTTCACCGCTTCCCATGACGCCATCCGCTCTTCCATTCGTCAGGCGGATGTGGATCGCTTCATCACCGCCGATCCGTTTGTTAGAAAAGTCTCCACTTTCCCATGGCCACCGAATCGCGACCTCATTTTCATTGAGCGCACCATTCCGGAACTCAGGAAAGAGATCGTCAAATGGGGCTTCATTTCAAAAATTCTGCCCGCCGCAACACTCGCCAACATCCTCGGCCTCAACCAGCGCCGCGATGATGACGAAGCGATTTTACTATTTACCTCCGGTTCATCCGGTGAACCCAAGGGGGTTCCGCTAAGCCACCGGAACATCCTAGCAAATGTCCTTCAGTTCGGCTCCAGACTCGATATGAACCGGGACGCGTCCATCCTCGGTTGCCTGCCTCTGTTCCACTCCTTCGGCTGCACCGTTACGCTCTGGTATCCCGTCATCGAGGGTATAAACCTCATCACTTACCCTTCGCCACTCGAAACCAAACGACTCGCGGAACTTATCTCCATTCATCAGGTCAATGTTCTCCTCGCCACTCCGACCTTCCTGCGTGGCTACATGAAACGCATCGATCCCGCTCAACTCAAATCCCTAGAACTTGTCGTCACAGGTGCGGAAAAACTTCCACAAAACCTCGCCGATGCGTTTGAGGAAAAATTCGGCATCCGACCCATGGAGGGCTATGGGCTCACCGAGACCTCTCCTGCCACCAACGTGAATTTGCCATCACCGGAAGCAGCCGCGAACTTTCACTCTCTCCCCGCACATCTCAACGGCTCGGTGGGTCAACTTCTACCCGGCATCGCCATCCGCCTCACCGATCCTGTGACCCATGCTCCGGTGCCACTCGACCAACCCGGCATCATCAATCTCAAAGGGCCTAACATTTTCTCCGGTTATCTTCGCGACGTCAAACGCACCAATGAAGTACTCACAGAAGATGGCTGGTTCAAGACCGGAGATGTCGGAGTCTTCGACGCGGATGGCTTCCTCCACATCCAAGGGCGTATCTCCCGATTCTCAAAAATCGCCGGCGAAATGGTTCCTCACGAAACCTTGGAAGCGGCGATCAATAAAGTCCTCGGGCTCGACAGCGAGACCGAACGCAAAATTGCCATCGTCGGAGTCCCTGACGAGAAAAAAGGCGAAGCGATTGTCCTGCTCTCGACCATTGCCGGTCCAGCACTCGAACAAGAATGCATCGATCTTCGCTACAAGCTTCTCGACGAAGGCATCACCTCACTCTGGTGCCCAAGGCAGATTATTCCAGTGAGAGAAATCCCACTGCTCGCATCCGGAAAGCTCGATATCAAAGGCTGTCAGGAATTAGCGAAATAAGGAGGCTGGACATTCCTGTCGAACATATTGAAAGCAATGAGGGACAGGAATGTCCCTCCTCCTTATCTAATCTCCATCAGCGACTTCCACGGTTCCAAATGCTCCACTGCAACGTGGATCTCTCCTTCTGAAGAACACGGCGTGATAATCGCGATGAATTTCAAATCTTTATCCCCCCGATTGAAGGTCGCATGCACCGCGCTTTTCGGAATGTAAGCCGAGCAACCCGGGCCTATGGATTGTTTCTCCTGCTCGATCCATTGCTCCGCCACTCCTTCGATGATGTAAATGACTTCTTCTTTGTTAGGATGCGTGTGGAAAGGATGACATCCGCCAGGGGGAATGGTTGCGTGAACCACGAGCAAATCATCGGTTGGAGTTAAACCCGGTCTGGAATGCCAGATGTGATGACGACCATCGATCGTTTCTTGAGGGAAGGTTTCTGGAGTGATGAACATGTTATCGTTAGTTATTTGGAAGCTGCCCATTTAACGGCGTTTTGCAGAATGGTTTGATACACCGGATGTGCGTGGGATTGATCATCATGACCATGGGTGTAGGCAACGATACGGGCCTTCGGATCATTTACAATCCAGAGCGCAGGATGGGTGGCTTTACTTTTTCCATCCGGAGCGTTTTCGATCAGCACCGTTTGCGTGTCGTTTTCAAAGAAATTGAAGTGATAGGATTCATCGCTGATCGTGAACGTATCTGGGACGTTTTCCAGAATCGCTTGTTTGGCTCTTTTGATCCGGTTTGCCACAACATCGCCTTTGCCATGGGCTTTGGTTTCACCACCTACGAAGCGCTTGTTATAACCTTCCCATGGGTGCGACCATGTAGCGGCATGCAACAAAACAACGCCTTTACCTGCGTCTGCAAAATCGTTCAGTGCTTTTTGAAACTCCTTAGCCCCCCATTGCTCATGGTTTCCGGAGAAGACCAGAACATCCGCTTTGGGCAACAAGGCCAATGACTCTTGAAGGTTTAGGGTTCCAACCACATCAGCCTTTGGAATCGATGACAGGGTAACGGTGTCCGTTTGGATGAAATCGCGTGGAAAATGATGGGATGAACCGGCACCGGCGATCAGAACCCGTATCGCTCCCTCAGCTTTTGGTTCCCTGAATTTCAATCCCGTTGCCGCAGTGCTGTTAGGTGGCAGCTCAGACATCCCTGAAGCCATGAACGCAATGATGTCGCGCAGGTTTTCCGCTCCCAGCGCATCCAAACCTTCCGGCATAAGCGAACGCTGGGTATTTTCACGTTTGGTGATTTCATCTTTGCGAATCTCACGATCGCCTGCCTGATTCCGAAGGGTGAGCGATGCCGGGTTTTCGCGGGTGATCACGCCAGCCAAGGTCTCCCCGCTTTTCGTGGTGATGTTCCATTGCCAATAACTCGGATCAACCTCGGCATTGGGATCGACGATATGAGCCAAGATTTCGGAAGCCGCATGGGTTCCCATACCTGTTAGAGCAGGGCCAACATCGGATTTCCCGAGATCTCCTATCTTGTGGCAAACCGCGCATGCGGCGCTGAACATCACTTTGCCGTTATCTGCCTTCCCTGGTTTAGCAACCTCAGGAAGTAATGTCGCGATGATATCCGCTTTCGATTTAGCACCGGAAGTTACTTTATTGAAAATTTCATCGGCCTTTTTTGCCACGCCTTTATCCGGATGCTTGCGCAGGCGCGCAACATCGCCCGGACCCATGAGCTTTGGATCAACCGATTGATGCTCTAGCTTTTTAAGAAAAACAACCGTCGCATCGGGTCGCTTAAGAATCGATTCGAACGCTGCGGCACGAATCTTAGGATTCAAGGATGCATAATGTTCAGCCAAGGGAATTGATAAATTGGCCTGAGTTAATCCGGCAACAATGGAATGCTGGAGGCTTTGGTTTTCCTCAGCTGATTTCAATATATCCAAGGCTTTCGCGACCGCATCATCCGTTTTCACCGCAATCAGGCTACGTGCCGAATCAACGCGATTCTCAATAGCTGCTTTTGGATCGGACAGTACTTTTGAAAGCTCATCGATTTTTTTTGCAATGGTCTCCTTCAACATACCCTCCTGATCCCATGCAGTGATCAACGGAAGCACGAAAGAATCGGTAGCTGGATCTGTTAGCAAAACACGAAGGGCATCTAACACATCTTTACTCATCTCTGGCTTGGCCGGATTCGAGGTGATGAGGCTTTGCAGCAAAGCAGCCTTTAATGAACCGCTTGATTCAGGTGCGGATGCCGCATTCTTGAGCAGAATTGAAATTGTATTCTTATCTGAACTCCGCAGCGCAATGGGAACGAGTTGTTCGATCAAAAGATTGAGCCCATCCGCTTGTGTTGCCGACAAACAATCCTTGATTACATCCAAGGCACTTCCGCTGGCAGCAGATAGTAAAGCTGACTTTGTCCAATTTTCTTGGGCTTTTGAAAATCCGGAGATCAAGGCTTGTCGGTTTTTCGCATCTTTGAGATCGCCAATTTGACGATAAGCTCTCTCAACCATCGAACCGGTTTCAACTTTCGCATTCGCTCCTGACTCGAGCATCAAGCGATGTGCGGTCATGCGAGTGTGGGCGTTTGGATTCTCTGAGGCTTTTGCCAACGTTGCCGGATTCTTTTTATCAATCTTTGCCACTTGGATTTTTTTCGCATCCTTGTGCTGCACTCTCCAGATTCGCCCGAAGTAATGATCACGATCGGGGCGAACCGCCGCGTTAGCCGGTCCGTGTTGAGGTCCGCGTGTGTCGTTATGAATCACCGCTTGGTTGTAGAAATCGACGACATACAACGCGCCATCAGGACCGACCCGGTTTTCGACAGGACGGAACCAAAGATCCTTGCTGCGCATGAACTCGTTTTCTTCACGGCCTTTTTCTTTCTCGGTTGTGTAGCTTACGCCATCTTTCTTTACGAAATAGTGGCTCACGATGTTGATCGTAGGTTCACCGACAAAATAGGAGACGTTCCATTTCTCCGGCCATGCCCCACCCTCATATATGGCACATCCAGATGCGGCAGTATAGGATCCGACGTAGTCGATTTGCCTATAGGGTGCTTCTTCGCGAGGTATAAGCGGAAAAGTTTTCTGACCGATCACCATGCCTTTGAAACTTTCTGTCTTGGGCAGTTTACCTTTGGCGAGAATGTTCTCGGGAAGAACAGTATGAAATAAGACGATACCACTGGTGGGCTGGGTCCAGAAGCATTGACCATCGCTTGTCATGCAAAGTCCCCATGTGTTTCCGTTCTTGCTGGAATACATTTCGATTTCACTGCCGTCGGGTTTGAATCGCACCACTCCCGAGCCAACTTTTACCTTGGGTTTTCCTTCGACTCCCAAAGGCGTCACGTCACCCGCGCTGTAGCCATGTGTCGCATACACCCAGCCATCCAAGCCCCAGCGGAGATTGTTGATTACCGCATGCGTGTCTTTTGTTCCGAGTCCTGTGTAAAGTTTGGTGCGCTTATCGGCAATCTCGTCACCATTGGTATCTTCAAGAAACCAGATATCAGGAGCAGCCGATAGAATGACTCCGTTTTTGTAGAGAACAAAACTGGTCGCAAGTTCCAGCTTGTCTGCGAAGACCTGCTTCTTATCCATCACACCATCGCCATTCGTATCAGAGAGTATACTGACTCGATCCAATGGATCCCTGTCATAAACACCCGGTTTGATCGACCCGCTGTCTTTCCATTTCTCTGTGTTCACCTTGCGTAGACCGTTCGGATACTCGGGTGATTCCACCACCCACATCCTACCCTTCTCATCCCAATCAACATTGAGAACTTTGTTGATCAAAGGCTCCGCAGCCACCAATGAAAGTTCGAACTCAGGATGGACCTCGATTTTCGCGGCAGCTTCTTCAGGACGGGTTGGACCACCGACCGGATATCTCAACTGCGATTCTAACTTGGCATCCTTTTTCAAAAGACCATCGACATCTTTCATTTTTCCCGCCCACGCGATGCCACGCAGCAAGATAGTCTCTATCGTTTGATGGGAAAAATTCATGTATTGATGCCCGACCAAACAGACAAAGGCACGGCGATTGTCTGTCTCGTAAGTCCAAATCTGCGGTTGGATGTCGTAAACATTGATCCCCGCACCCGGCTTGTCATTCGCCTGCCTCGGTTTCGGAGTATAGGCAGCAGCCAAAATCTCAGCCTCCGGCAGCATGTCCATGTCGTAATAAATTTCGTCATCGAGATCGAAGTTAGAGATGCCTTTGACAATCGCATGTTCACGATCAGTGAAATAGAGGGACATGTGCCCTTCCAAATATTTGGTTTTTTCAAAATTCCATGATCCACCGATCACGGTTTTGTACCAATCTGGATCTCTCGAAACGGCACCACCGTGAATCGCCACAACTCCTCCACCTCGTTTCAAATATGCTTCAAAATTCACCCGCTCCTCGCCTGTGATATTTCCCGCTTCCGCTGAGTGAAGGATGACGACATCGGTTTCAGCGAGTTGTTGTTTCGTTGGAAATTTATTTCCCCCACTGACTTTTACTCCGCGTCCGGTCAGTAGTTTTGTCCAGTCCGCCAGAAAGGCGGGATAGTCATGACAGCCGGGCCCATGTGTCTTCTCTCCTGAGCGGATGAATACCCGCAGAGGTTCCGCAGCTCGCAACATTGTGACAGAGAAAAGGAAAAGGAATAAAAACTTCATGATGAACCGGGTGAAATGAAAGGGAAGTTCAACTTAAGCGCTAGGGCTACGACGACTGTCTTTCTAAACATCCACATATTCTCAAAAAATCGACTTGAGCCAAGGTTCAATCATCCACCAGAATTTAACTCAAATCCACATTTTACGTGAAAAAAAATCCCACCAACTCCCTGGCGGACATCGAGATCATCGGCAGCCGCTCCCGGTTTATAGCGGTTTTAGGGACAGCTGTTGATACAAAAGGCTGGCTGCGTGGCATGCCGAATTGCCCTTTGCTCACGACGCATAACATCGCACATACCGGCATTTTGAAAGCACGCTCTCCCTATGAAATCGTGCGTGTCGTCCAATCAGGAACTTTCATGCTGGCGTGTCTTGATGGCGAGGGTGTCGTTTTAGTGGATGGTTCCTGGAAGACCATCCGCGCCGGACAGGCCTGCCTGCTTCCACCTTTTGTGATGAACTCATTGAAATGCGTTAACAAAACCCCATGGCACTTTGCCTGGGTTCGCTATGATGAGTTACCCGAGCGCAAACCCATCGTTTCCTCGATCTCTCCCGTGATCGGACAATTCAATGCGTATAGCTTAGCTGATGCAATCAGGGGTCTTCATCTTGAAACGACAGGCGAGAATCATTCGACCGCACTTCATCATTGGTGCGAGCTGGTGCATCATTACGTCATCCGTTTTGCCCAGCCCTCCAATCTCGATGAACGACTCTCGCGCCTATGGATCGCTGTGGAAAAAAAGCCTGCACACGATTGGACACTCCATGAAATGGCCACTCTGGCATGTGTCAGCTCTGAGCATCTTCGCAGGCTCTGCCTCAAGGAAATCGGACGATCTCCGATGCGACACCTAACATTCATTCGCCTCCAACGGGCGATAAATCTTCTTTCCACCACAAATGATAAAATCGAAACCATCGCAAAAGAGGTTGGGTTCTCTTGCATCCAGAGTTTTACCCTGGCGTTTAAGGAACGCTTTGGTAGGTCACCGTCTAAGTTTCGATGAGGAGGTTGGACATTCCTGTCCAACATCATGAATGCAATGAGGGACAAAAATGTCCCTCCTCCTCAGTTAGTGAACACCACTCGCCCGTCTTCCTGTTCTCCTTTGATCTCATCGGCTATACCTACATGAAAATCATGTATATATAAAAAAAAGAAAAGGGTTGTGGTAGTGAAAATTTAGACAATCGTCTCAATATTCGAAATAACACCCCCCATGAAAACACAAATTACGATCATACTCGGAATTCCAAGGTCAGCATTCATCGCAGTTGCAGCTCAGCCTGAGCAGCGCGGCAAATCCTACGACAAGCCGTTCACCCCCCTTTTCCCCGCCCTCCCGTCTGGCCACCGGCTCCCTTAACGGCAAAGCTAAGAAATATTACGTCCCAACAAGCCGCGCCATGACAACCGGCTACCCGCTCCGAGTCCGAATGATTTCCTAACCAATTTTCCAATCAGCTCTGTTTCAACTTCATGACAATATCTTGGTTTCGTAAAGCCGCTGGCACCGCCCTCCTTGCCGCAATTTCCTGCTCCGCCATGGCGCAGAAGGCGGATTTTAACGAGGTAGGCCGTCAAATGGCAATCATGCTGCAAAACAGCCATTTCGCACGCCTTCCCTTCAACGAGGAGTTGAGCAAGAGATTCCTGACCGATTATCTGGGCGATCTCGACTCGCAAAAACTCTATTTCACGCAGGAGGATGTGAACTGGTTAAATGCGAAATATGGCGACAAGCTTCACACGCTCCTGCTCCAAGGGAATTGTATGCCCGTAGCGACGGAAATCTACCTATTGTTCAAAAAGCGGGTGCAGGCACGCGTGGCCCAGACCCAGGAACTTCTGGATGGTCCGGATTTCGATTTTAGTGCGGACGAGTCGGTCATGATGAGTCGCAAGGACTCCGCCTGGCCTCGCAATGAAAAAGAGGCAACGGCACTGTGGCGCATGCAGATCCGTGAGGCGGTGCTTGCCGAGACACTCCGTCGGGAAATGCTCACCAAACTCGCCAAGGAGCAAGGCAAGCCCGATCCCGTCAGTGGCGACCGCAGCCCGAAACAAAAGATCGCCCTGCGCTATAAACGTTTTCTCAGCACTGTGGAGGACGTGGACGACGAGGAAATCGCTAATTATTTCATGAGTTCCGTCGCACGCTCCTACGATCCTCACACCGATTACATGATTTTCCGAGAAATGAGCCAATTTGAGGATCGTATGACAAACGCCCTTGTCGGAGTGGGTGCCCTTCTCCAAGCTGAGGAGGATGGTGCCACCAAGATCCTTGGTATCGTTGTCGGTGGTCCGGCGGATCGAGAGGGATCGCTCAAGCTCAATGACCGGGTGGTCTCCGTGAATTCCCTCAATACCGGAAAACCCGAGGACATGGTGGACATCATGTTCATGAAAATCGACAAGGTGGCCGAGTTGATCCGCGGCAAGGAGGGAACCTCGGTGGCGCTCAAGGTGGAGCCGGCATCCGGTCCTCCCGGCGAGACCAAGCTCATCGTCATCAAGCGCGACAAGGTGGAACTGAAAGACGAGCAGGCAAGTGGCGAGGTGATCGAAATGAAAACCGAGAAAGGACTGCCGCGCCGTCTGGGTGTCATTACCCTACCGTCGTTTTATGCGGATTCCGCCGAAGGAAAGGTCCGCTGCTCGGTGGATGTTGAAAAGATTCTCAATCGCCTCGTGGAGGAGAAAATCGAAGGGCTCATCCTCGACCTCCGCAACAACGGCGGCGGAGCATTGGAAGAAGTCTGCCGGATGGCCGGGTTTTTCACCGGTCCAGCACCGGTTGTGCAGGTCAAGAACACGCTCGGCCAGACACAGGTGATGGATTCGGACCGAAACAAGCCGATTTACACCGGCCCGATGGTCGTGATGACCGATAAGAGCAGTGCCTCCGCCAGTGAGATTCTTGCCGGCGCCCTTCAGGATTTGAACCGCGCGGTCATCGTCGGCGGATCGTCCACTTTCGGCAAGGGCACCGTCCAGCAAACGATGGACATTGGCAAGATGTTGCCGCTTTTCGCCGTGAGGAACCATGCAGGCGTCCTCAAGGTGACCACCCGAAAATTTTACCGTCCTTCCGGTTCATCCACCCAAATGAAAGGTGTGGTTTCCGATGTAGCGATGCCGAATCTGTTGGATGCGCTCGACGTAGGTGAGGAGTTTCTCGATCACGCTCTGCCTCATGACCGGATCCGCCCCGCCGCCGGTTTCGCTCCCCGCGAGCAGCAGGCGCTGTTCATTCCCAAGCTCAAGGAACTCAGCCATGAACGCGTGAACGCAAACAATGATTTCGCCTATGTGATCCAGGACGTGATTCAGGCCAAGGCCCGCATCAAGGCGAATTCCGTTTCCCTGAACAAGGCCAAACGTGAGAAGGAACTCGCCGAGTCCGACGCCCAGCAGAAGGAACGCAACAGCGAACGCCGGGCGCGCTTCGAGGAAATCGCGAAGCAGGACAAGGAATCCTTCAAGTTCTACAAGATCACCCTCGATGACCTCGAAAAAGACTCCGATTTGAGACCCTACGATCCAACCAGTGAAAACTGGGACTACATGCGCCGCGCCAAGGGCGAGAGCGAGGATCTCGATGAAAGTCCCAAGTGGCCCAGCGGACTCGATCCCGTGAAACGCGAATCCCTCGCCGTGCTGTGCGATCTTGTCTATATGACTGAGAACACCAAGATGGCAGGCGTGATCAAGTGATTGTTTTCACCCGGATTCCATGATGACGGTCATCGCTGCGATCTCGGTAAGCGAAATTGCAGATGCACTGGGGCCACACCCAAAATACCTGATGGGCTTGTTTCGCCGACTAAGCGGAATGACCCTGCTTGATTACATCGCCCAGCAACGGGTGGCCTACGCGCAACGCCTGCTCGCCACAGAATCATCAAAGGTCAATACCACCAGCTTGCTCGGTGCCTTATCCGGCGCCGTCCAGACGTGCGCCTTCAGCACCATCAGAGCCGATAAATCAGGGTAGAAAAACGCATGTCACAGATTCTCAGAAATATTTGAATAGAAAATCCTCTAATGATGCAGGCTTGCTTTTAACCCAGCGTGGGAATGACCTCAGGAGTCAGTCCAATAATGGGTAAATCGTGGGTTACTCTTGATCTTTCGGTGTATTGGGAGAAACTTTTTTCATTGTCCAAACCATCATCCGTTATGGCAGCAGAGAGAAACGTCGTCCGCACTAGGTCCAGGGATGAGAGCGTGAATGCCTGGCTAGATGAGGACACAACGGTTTCCATTTCGGGTAATGATTGCAGCTATAAATAAGCGTGGTGCCGGATGAATACATTGCTGGCTATGGTGTAGCCTGAAGGCGTGCGAAGAGTTTATCGCTGGTAGCCGGAATGTAGGCTATGATGTTGATGAAGTCTCCATCATCTGTGGTATCAAAGAGCACGCCGTTGACAGTGCCGTCGGCATCGGGCACTGCAGCTTCGTGATTGGTCCACGGATCGGATACGCCAAGGTCCGTACTGAATTGCACTTTCAACTGTATATTGCCGCGTTTGGTCGACTTCAGGCAACGGAAGGTTAGACGGAGATTATTGCCACTGCGACTCGCCAAGGGCAGTTTGTTGAGCGCGTTTTCGGAGGAATTGGCCGCGCCGAGCACCCAGGCCAAGCCGTTTTTCACCCCGTCGCCATTAGCGTCAGCATCGAAGGCAACGCCGCCGGACCAGGTGGCATAGGGATCGGTGTCCACACCTGTGGAGGTGATGTTGATTTTGAGATCCGTGCCGACGATTCGCGGTGCGTCGGCAGTCCAGCCAGAGGGCAGGTTGACCGTGGCTGGTGGCACACTGGTACCGAAACCGCCGGGTGCCGTGACCAGGGTGTAATCGCCAGGACTGGCTCCGTCCGAGGAGGTGATGGTCAGGGTTGATGCTCCTGAGAAGACGAGCGCTTTTCCAGGAGCGAGTTCGAGCTTGTCATGGTTGGCGGCGGATGCGTTGATGTCGAACTCCAATTTGCCGTTGTCGTTGATGGTGGTGCTTCCGCCGATGACGCCCTTACCCCCTAGAGTCGCGTTGGCGTTCACGTTCACCGCTCCGTTGGCGGATGTCTGACTACCGTTGATGAAGAGCTTGCCTACAGAAACGGTTGTGGCACCAGTATAGGTGTTCGTCTGATTCAGAACCCAAGTGCCGACCCCGCTCTTGGTCACAGAGGTGACTCCCGATCCGTTGTTGGCGATCACCTTGCCGAAGGTGTTGGCTCCCGTGTTCGTGCCGCCGAGGGTCAGGATGCGGGTTTCGTTGGTGGTGCCGTAGGCGAGGGCTACGGTGTTATTGAACGAGAGACTGCCGATCCCTGAGGATTCGATCGTGGCTCCACCACCTACCCCGCTGCTCATCGTGAAGCTGCGGTCGGTAATGACATCGGATGATCCCGTGTAGCGCAGCGTTGAGGTCGGCGCTCCGAAAACCAAGTTGGCTGCTGCGTTGGAGGATTTACCCAAGCTACTGTTGCTGCCACCGTTGGCGAGGGTGGAGACACCCAGAACACCTGCGGTGATCGTGTTTATGCCGCTGTGGCTGCTGGTGCCGGCAAGCACCCAAGTGCCCACGCCGGTCTTGGTGAGAGAGACGGCGCCGGTGCCGTTGTCGGCTAGGTTGGCGGCCAGTGTGTTGTTGTCCGTATTCGTGCCGGTGAGGGTGAGGGTGCGAGTCTGGTTCGTAGTGCCGTAGGCGGGCGATGCCGTGTTGGTGAAGTTGACAGCACCAGTGCCCGAGGCATCAAGGGTGGCACCCTGGTTGTTGGCCGTGCCGTTGATGGTGAACCCGCGGTCGGTGCTGGCTGCAGCACCGACGTAGCGGAGCGTGGTGCCGTTCGCGAGGAGCAGGTTGGAGGCAGCAGCCGATGACTGGCCCAACGGATTCCCGCTAGCCACGTTTGCATTTCCGCTGAAGGCGAGAATACCGCCGCTGACGGTGGTGACACCGGTGTAGGTGTTCGCGCCGGAGAGCAACCAAAGGCCAGCGTCGGCCTTGGTAAAGGAGGTTGCACCAGCTCCCGAGTCGCCGATGGTGCCAGCGAAGGTATTGGCTCCGGTGTTGCTGCCTCCGA
>JBIIKO010000015.1:0-25957 GCA_044233125.1 Luteolibacter sp.
AGCCTAACCTCGCTCGACGCAGAGACCGCCAAGGCACTCGCGGAGTCCCAGATTAGCTACCTGTCTCTCGACAGCCTAACCTCGCTCGACGCCGAGACCGCCAAGGCGCTCGCTGAGCTCAAGGGTGTCGGCTTGTCTCTCAACGGCCTGACCTCGATCGACGCCGAGACCGCCAAGGCGCTCGCTGAGTTCACCGATATCGCTGAGTTCACCCGTGAAACGCTGAATCTCGACGGCCTGACCACGCTTGACGCCGCCACGGCTCAGACACTCGCCGCGTTTGATGGCTTGAAACTATCCCTCGACGGCCTGACCGCTTTAGACGCCGAGACCGCCAAGGCACTCGCGGAGTCCCAGGTTAACTACCTGTATCTCAACGGCCTAACCTCGCTCGACGCCGAGACCGCCAAGGCGCTCGCTGAGCTCAAGGGTGTCGGCTTGTCTCTCGACGGCCTGACCTCGCTCGACGCCGAGACCGCCAAGGCGCTCGCGGAGTTCAAGGGTGAAGACCTGGATCTCGACGGCCTGACCTCGCTCGACGCCGAGACCGCCAAGGCGCTCGCGGAGTTCAAGGGTGAAATCCTGGAGCTCGACGGCCTGACTGAGCTGACGCCCGAGGCCGCCGAGGCGCTGGCGGTATTCAAGGGTAGCGGCCTGAACATCGACCGCCTGAATGCCATTTCCAGAAGCTCGCAAGCCGCCCGCAGCACGAAGGGCGACTTACCGAAGGCGGGCCCAAGCCAGATGCCGAAGAGACCTGCTCAAGTGGCGGCCGCCCCCCCAGTGGCCGCGCAGCAATCAGGGACCCCAGCCTGGCAGTGGCTGTTAGGATCAGCGTTCCTGCTGTCTGCACTGGTGGTTTACCTGGCTGGCAAACGCAAAACTTACCGCAACATCCCGCCTAAGCGCCCGCCCCATAAAATCTCCTGAGCCACGCCCTCCAGACCCTGCAACCCATTCTCTAGCAAACCACCCCCCATTAAACCAAGAACCTCATGACCATAAAAACACAAGACACTGGCGGTTCATCCCGCTTCTTCAGCCGATGCCTACCTTGGATTTTCATTCTGTTTGGAATTCTGACGGTGATCGGAGGATTCCTCTACGATGTAATCTTCGCCGGTATTCCCTACCAAGATGCCACCCCGGAGATGTCGGCGCGCTATGACCATCATGCCGGTATCGCATCGATCCTGCGATGGTCGGGTGCGGCGCTCTGTCTTCTTGGCATGATCGGCGTTGCTATGCGCCGAAATGCCAGAAATTCATCCGCTTGTTTGTTACTGCTCATGATCTTATATCCCATGGACGCGCGCGCGCAGACTTGGAGCCACGCGCCATGGAATGACGATGCGGATTCGGGCATCACCAGCGCCCTCGAGTATCACGTGGCAGTTAATACATCCGGAGACGCGGTCACTGTGAACGGAGTGGCATTTGAAGGCGATGCGGCTTCCGGACCGAACTTCTCGATCACGGGTGACATGGTGGGTGGGTTTTCAGGAGCGAATGTCTCTGGCAAAAGCAAGACGCTAGCCAATGCTTTCATCTACGCCGGAAAGCCCCGCACGGTCACCCTCAAGAACCTGACCCCGGGAACCACCTATCAGACCACCTTCTTTTCCTATGGCTTTGATCCCGCGGGCACGGCCCGCATCCAGACATTCGCCTCCGATGGTAGTTCTCTTGAGGTGGATCAGAATCACTACGGGCAGGGCAATGGCATCCGGATTACCCATGAATTTGTCGCCACCGGCACCACGAAGGAGTTCACCATCACTCCTGCTGGAGATGAAACCTTCCACCTGTCGGCACTCGCCAACCGCAAGGTCGCGCCGGCGACCATTCTCAGCTTCGGGAACAATGTCGATGGCAGCATGGCGTCCATCGGCAAGCCCGATGGACGTGTGACCAGGATTGCATGGACCGTTCCTTATTCGGCGAACCTCGCAACGCTCGCACCTGCCTACACCGTGACCTCCGGAACCGGCACGCCTGCGAGTGGCAGCCCGCCCAAAAAGGACTTCAGCGCCGGGCCCGTCACCTACACCGTCACGGATGGTAGTGTGACCCGGGTTTATGCCGTGACGGTCACCAAGGCTCCGCCGAGCAAGGCCTGCGAGATCACCGCATTCCATTCCAATCTCGCCGGGAGCCGGGTCACGATCCGCTCCACCAGTCCCTCCAAGGGCACTGTGGTGGTGAGTGTATCGGCGGATACGACGGATGCGAAGTTGGCGGCATTGAAGCCGGCGCTGACTCTGTCGCCTGGCGCGACCTTTGTGCCACCTGCTGCTCCGCTGAGCCTGCAAAAACCCGTGCAATACCGTGTCACGGCGGAGGACGGCGTCACCACCAAGGACTACAGCGTCAAGGTGGTGGCCGACGCGGAGGCCTTCCGCTTGTTCGTCGTGAAGACGGAAAAAACCGGACTGTCTGCCGCCGACTACGATTACCTCAGCCTGATCCCCGTCTCCCGCCACCGGAACAAAGGAGTGCCTGCCGTGATCGCCATCGCCGATGAGAGCGAATTCTCGACCAATATCTATCTGCAGGACTACCTGCGGCGTTACCGGCCCACGGGCATCGATACCATCAACTTCGACGCCACGGTTCCGAATTTCACAAGCACCCCGATCAACGCGTCCGGCCCGCTCGAATTGTCCGTGGCCATGGCCACCAGCCGCTGGAAGTCGTCCTCCACCGTGGTGTTGGTCAGTGATGCGGTCGATGCCACGAACTACCCGAACGTCCTGCAGGCCTCCTCGCTTGCCGCCGCCCTTGACGCGCCGCTGATCTATCATTCTCCCGATCCCGGCAAGGAAGAACAGGTCCGCGGTGCGATCCGCCAGCTTGGCGCGACCGAAGTGGTCTATGTCAACGCTGCAGGCACCAAGCCCAGCATGGCCACTGTGCTGCTCACCGGCCCCGCGGCAATCGCCCGTCATCTGGCCGGCAAGGGCAACAAGGTCGATTATCTGGCGACAACCAACCCTACGGACCTCAACCTCGCCACGTGCGCCAAGCTTTCGCTGACAGCCCCGCTTGTTGCCGCCCGGCGCAACGGGATCGTGGTGCCCATCACCAGCTGGGCATGCAATCCCGGCGAGACAATGCATTATGCCGGTTACCCGGCCATCAAGGCGGAGTTGAAACAACTCTATCAGGCGATGGGTCGTCATCCCTCGTTCCTCGCACTGGTGGGCGGTGCCCACAGCGTCCCGCTCGCTTACCGGGTGCCCAACGACAACGTCGGCAACTTTTACGGTTCACCTGCCGACCTCGACTATGCCGACGTGGATTCCGACCCATTCCTGGAGATCGCCATCGGGAGGATCATGGCCTACAATATCCAGGACGCCACCTTGCTGACATCCCGCATCTCGACCTACGAGCAACTGGTGGACGGAATCTGGGAAAAGATGATGATCGATGTGGGGGGGCAATGGAACTCCGCTTTTCAGAATGCCCTGGGTGCGAACTACGGTTTCAGCTCCATCAACCTCGTCCAAAGTCTGGGTGCCACCCAGCCGGTGGAGGCCGCCATCATTGGCCACAACGACCATTCCTCCCAACATGTGCTCGGTGGCGCCTTAGATGTCAACTCCACCAATGTCCTCGCACCCGCCGTCATCTTCTCGCAGGGCTGTGCCGTCGCCTCGATCGACCTCGATGTGGACAATCAACTGGTGGTCAATCAACTATTCAAAATGGGGGCAGTGGCCTTTTGTGGATCGACCCGCGTCAATCCGGGCGGTGCAAAGCAAATGCAGTCCGCGATGCTAAATGCTCTCCTCAGCGGAGAACCGCTTGGTCGTGGTTACATGGTCGCAATGGATTCTTTTTCCTGTAATGGGGTCGATGATCAGCGCTGGAATTATATCTTTCTGGGTGATCCAGGCCTGAGGATGCATGTCCCGAATGCCCCGAAGGTCCCACCTGCGAGCCACGTGATGACACCCGAGTCTTCCGACTCCGCGATTCTCACCGTCAACATTCCATCCACCTTGTTCACGCCAGAGGTCGATTCGACCTGGTGCGCGCATTGGGGGCTCGACTATCCGGCCTATTGGGGGGAGAAACCGGGTCTCTACGGAGCGGATGTGGATCGATTCTATTTGATCCGGCAAACGATACCGAAGCCGATCCTGAATGTTGAGGAGCTGGATTTCTGGCCGACGAAAAAGGGTTGGCTTGCCGATGCCACCAAGCTGGGCATGTTAGGCCAGCCGACAATCGACGAGCATCAGGACGGAACCCGCCAACTCGTGTGGGCGATCCGCGCCAACATCATGGACTGGCCCAAGAGCAAGAGCAGGGTGCCACTCGCCGCCATGACCCGCGGCCGATTCCGGATCAATTACTCATCGGGCAAGGCCATCACCGCCTTCCACGCCAACTTCCCCGGCAGCACTGCCACTGTGCGTTCCCTGAGCGAAACCACCGGTAGCGTGGTGGTGTATGTTCCTCCGGGAACCAAGCCATCGCAGGTCGCGGCCCTTGCGCCAAGCTACACCCTGGATTCCGGAGCCACCTGCGACCAGCCCAACCATGCGGTTCCCAACCAGCCAATGAGTCTGAATCGGCCGACCACCTACATCGTCACCCCCAGAGATCCCGCCAATCTTCCAGCCCGGGCCTATTCCGTGAGCGTGACCACGAAAAACCCGACATTCCACCACACCCCATGGACGGGCGACTTGGATTCCGGAATCACCAGCAAATCGACTTACACCGCCGCCGTGAATTTGGCGGGAGCCAAGACAACCGTGAACGGAGTGACCTTCGAGGCATCAACACTCAGCGGGGCGAACTTCTCCATCGGGGGCGATGCCCACGTTGTTGCAAGTGGTTCCCCGAATCTCACCGGATCCAGCCTCTCTCTGGCTTCCGACTTCATCTACAACGGGAATCCCCGCACTTTAACCCTGCTTAATCTCACACCGGGAAAGACCTACGAAACCTCGCTTTTCAGCTATGGGTGGGAGGACACCGGTCGTAGCGTGGTGGTCACCTCCGGCCGCGATTCCTGCGTCATCGATCAGGATGCTTATGGCGCAGGCAACGGCATCCGCATCGTCTATCGATTCGTCGCCACCTCCAGCAACCAAACCATCACCATCACTCCGGTGGATGGCTCCGTCGGAACCTTCCACCTCTGCGCGATCGCCAACCGGATCATGCCGGAGACAGCCCGCAGGTAATGACTCATTCAATACGACAGATCATGAAACAGCATTCCGCATCGATTTTCTTGCTCACGGCAACCTTATGGTTAAGTTTGTTTTTGTTACAAGCCCGCGCACAGGATCGCGGAGAGCCATCACTGAAACTGGAAAACCACCACTTATCAGTCGAGATAGACCGAATGAACGGCGCGGTGCGCTCGATCCGCGACAAGGAATTGAACCTCACCAACGCATTTTCCGGAATCGGTTTTGAGGTGACAACCGCGACCGGCACCATTCGATCCATCAAGGCACTGGACGCAGACGTGAAGGGCCGCGAAGCGGTGCTGCGCTTTGCCGACGGCGGCCTGGAGGTAAAACTCCATTACACGCTCGGCTTGCAGGATCGTTTCGTCGAAAAGTGGTTGGAAATCAAAGCCGCCGATGGGAAGCCGTATTTCCTCAAGTCTGTCGTTTTGGAGGATACAAAGACGACGGCGTTTCAGGAAATCCATTTCCATGATGACCAGACCATCTGGCACTGTCCGATCAATCTCTTCCTGCGCGGGAACAAAGGTGGCTGCTTTGCCGGGTTACAATATCCGTATTGGGATCTCACCCAAAAGGGCAAGGAGGGTTTTCGGCTTGGCTATCAACCGAACTATCAGGTCGCAGCCGGCGAGTTGAATATCAGCGAAAAATACTTCCTCGGTGTCTACCGAAAAGAAGGCATCCAGCGGGTTTCGCAAGGCCCGTATCCCGGGCGCGGTCGCTCGCCTTTGCTCTCGTGGGGGCATACCGGACTCGGCCAACATTTCAAGAGTGGAAAGATTCCGCCTGAGGTGACGGATGTTCCCATCGAGGTGCTCGACTGGGGCGAGGTCTGGGCGATGCAGGCGTTCATGCGGAGCATCCAGCCCGACGACCTGCAGCTGCCCGAGGAGGGCTACTGGGTGTGGCAGAACGGTTGGTGGGCCGGACTCTTCGATCCGAAGCCCGCCATCCTCGATACGCTGAAAGAGGCCGGTATCCATGACATCATGACCGCCCACACTTGGTATGGCCGCGGCAACCATCCCAATCTGGAGGCCTACCTCTACAAGATGCGCGTCGATCCGCTCGGGTTACCGCAGGATGCGGCGGTGGCCGGACTGGCGGGAACTAATCCCGGAGCCGGCTGGCATGCGCCCCAAGAAGTGAAGCTCGATGCCTTCAAGCCGGGCGAGTTCGCAACCGACTTCAAGGCACCACCCGCCATGCAGAAGTTCATCGACTATGGTAAGCAAGTCGGCGTGCATGTGAGCAGTTTCGCGGTACCCGGCTTGCTCTTCGAAGCCAAGCCGGAGTGGCGCTCGCTCGATGAAAAAGGAAATCCCAGCCAGTATCTCTTCGGACGCGGGGTATCCTGTCCGGCCAGCGACGATTACATGAAGCACGCGCTGGCCTTGCACGAGGCGGTGTTCGAGAAATACCAGCCACGCTGGTGGGGCTGGGACGGGCGCTGGCTGAGCCACTGGGAAGTGCCGTCATTTCGGCCCGGGCCACTTGGCTGCGGCATCGACGCCTGTCATGCAAAAAACCACGGACACCTGCCGGGCGACAACCTTTACAAGGAGTGGAAGAACATCCAGGCCTTCCTGAAAACCATCCGCCAGAAACATCCGCGCCTTTGTTTGGAATCCTATTACGGTCTCAAGCGCGGTGAACCTTGGGCGTTGCGTTATCTGAACTCTGCCGACAACTACTATGAAACCAACGGCGCGGACATGAACCGCTACCAAGCATGGCACAACCAGAACGACCGGTTCCGGCCGGTCTACAAGAACTACTGTGCTGTTTTCGGGGAGACCCCTGCGCAGTTTCAATACAATGTGATCTCCACGCTCAGCATATCGACCTATTGCCAGATCGGGCCCGGGTTCAAGGGATTGGCTCATGCCGAAAACCGCGAGTTCCTCAAAAAGTGGCGGGCATGGGCAAGTAAGAACCATGCCTATCTGAAGGTGAAGCGCGACTTGTTCGATTGCCCGGGTGAGGCCGCGATCGACGGCAGCGCGCACATGATCAAGGACCGCGGCTTTCTGTTCCTTTTTTCCGTCGGCAAACAGCCTGCCTGCGCCTCGATCCCGCTCAACCGATGGCTGGGCTTAGACGAGAATCCAAACGCTCTCTATCAGGTGAAGGAGGTCTATCCGCGAGACGGTGTCGATCTGGGCATCTACCGCTATGGCGACAAGCTGCTTCATGAAATGCCTCAAGGTGCGGCGGTCATCCTCGCTCTTGAACCGGCAGCATCCGGAAGCAAGCCGAAACCTCCTGAAGCAGGACTCAAGAATGACAACCGGCCCATAATCCCCGCTTTCCAAGTATCGCCTGCTGGCTCCTAAATAGCTGAATTACAGCGATGAACTCTATCATGCAGCCCCCTAACATCCCAGACAAGACATCAGCCGTTTCTAAGATCATTTTCGCCGTTCTTACGACCCTTCTGATCCCTTCTATCTCCATGACCGCTGATGCGCGCGAACACCGTGTCGGTAAAGATCATGCGTTCAAAACCATTTCAGCGGCTGCTGCCGTTGCACTGCCCGGCGACACGATCACCGTGCATGCCGGGATCTACCGCGAATGGGTAAATCCGCCGCGTGGAGGAACTTCCAACGAGAACCGAATCACTTATCAAGCAGCGAAGGGTGAAACCGTCGTCATCACCGGATCCGATCCGGCCAAGGGCTGGGAGAAGGTTTCAGGTGATACTTGGAAACTCGTCGTCCCGAACCACCGCTTCGGGAAATTCCATCCGTATGTAGAAAAGGTGGAAGGCGATTGGTTTGATGGCCAAGGGCGCAACCATCATCGTGGCGGAGTTTATCTCAACAACGTCAGTCTGAATGAGTCTGCCAACCTGGATACCGTGAAGCAGCCTGGGGATACACCCATTTGGTATGCGAAGGTGGATGGCGTTTCCAATGAACTTCCGCAATCCCTGATGAACGTCGCTTGGTTTAAAACATCAACCGGTATCGCAGTTCCTGCGGTGAGCGCGATAAAGCGGGTGCGGGTCACCGATCAACCCAGTTCCGAAGGCGGCCAATACGCCGGTTTGATTACCCACCGCAGTTCGCTGCGATTTGAAGAGGTGGATTTTGGTTCCGGCACGGAAACCGTCGAAATCCGCGCCGCCGCACCGACCGGCGCAGGCGGGCTGATTGAATTACGACTCGACACCATCGAGGGAGAAATCCTCGGGAGTTCCGAAATTTCAGACACAGGTGGCGCGCAGGAGTGGAAAACATTTCAGATCAACATCAAGAAAACCACCGGAAAGAAAACGCTCAGCGTATTATTCAAACAGAAGCCTGTTGCAAAACCGGATCCTGAAACATGGGGCAAGAACACAACCATCTGGGCACGGTTTCCGGGCATGAACCCGAATGAGGCTAATGTTGAAATCGGCGTGCGGCCAACTGTCTTCACACCCACCAAAACAAACATCGATTTCATCACCGTGCGGGGCTTCAAGTTATGCAATGCCGCCACCAATTGGGCCGCTCCAACTGCTGGCCAAGTTGGATTGCTAACCGCCTACTGGAATAAGGGTTGGATCATTGAAGATAACGAAATTTACAATTCCCGCTGCGCCGGAATCGCGCTCGGTAAATATTCCGACGAATGGGACGGCAAGCGTGGAACCAAGGAAGGCTACGACCTCACGATCGATGACGCGTTGAAGAAGGGTGGTTGGTCGAAGGAGAAAATCGGCGGTCACATCATACGTAACAACCATATCCACCACTGCGGCCAAGTTGGCATCGTTGGCAGTATGGGCTGTGCGTTCAGCACAGTGAACGGCAATGTGATCCATGACATCAATTTGGCGAATCCATTCGGCGGAGCGGAAATGGCAGGTATCAAATTCCATGGCGCGATCGACGTGAAAATCAGCCGCAACCACATTTATCGTTGTGGATACGTCGCAGGTATCTGGCTCGACTGGATGTGCCAAGGCGCACAGATCACCGGCAACCTTATGCACGATAACGATCTGGATTGCGGCGACCTTTTCATCGAAATGCAGCACGGACCCATGCTAGTTTCCAACAATCTGTTACTCTCTAAAGCCGAGATGTATATCGTTTCTAAGGGAATCGCGTTCGCGCACAATTTGATTTTGTCACCCCTTGGCCACGAATCCTACGACAGCAGGACAACACCGTTCCACAAACCTCACTCGACTGAAATTGCCGGCATTCAAGAGGGCAACGGAGGTGATCACCGTTTCTATAATAACATCTTCATGGCACCAGCCGGACTACAAGGCATCGACCATGCGGTTCTGCCATGTTTCGCAGCGGGCAACGTATTCCTCAAGGGAGCAAAGGCCTCCAGGTTCGACGAGAAAATGCTCCTGAAGCCCGATTTCGATTGCGGTTGGAAACTCAGTCAAAAAAATGATGGCTGGTATCTCACGATCACGCTTGATCCGAAATGGCGCGACGAGATCGCGCGCCAACTGGTTAACACCAAAAGGTTAGGCAAGGCACTGATCCCGAAAATGGCGTTCGAAGAGCCCGATGGCTCCGACATCATGATCGACACCGACTACCAGGGTCGGCAACGAAACACGGAGAATCCCTTCCCCGGTCCATTCGAAAACGTCGGTGTGGGACCAGTGACTTATAAAGTTTGGTAACCCTTATGCTGATCATGGCTTTCGATCATTTCTCGATTGAAAAAATCACCGATTATCTCCTGCCGTATAACACCCTCCAATTATCCATCTTATGCTAATCCATCGTTTTATCTCAGCACTTTTTACTATCTCGATTGTCGCAACCAACCTAACAGTTGCTGCCACAAATCCCACGGACGTAACTGACAAAGTCATAGCCGCCGTGAAGGATGAAAGTCTCTCGATCAAGGCAAGCAACGAGCTCTTCGGAGATACCGCCGTTGGAATCGCCAAAAAACTAACCGTGGAATACCAGGCCGGCGATGAAAAGCTTACGGTTGAAACTGGCGAAGGAGAATCCATACAGATCTCAGCCCCCGCGGGCAAGAAGCTGATTGTCCTCAAGGCAATTTATGGGCCTGCGGATGGATCATCGCCAGCGAACTCAGCAACACTGATCACAACACCCGGTGAAATGCTCGAAACGCTACCCGGCTTCAAGATCGAGCATGTGCTCGAGGCTGACGGCGCAAAGAACGGCTCTTGGATCTGCATGGCAAACGATCCCAAAGGCCGGCTGTTGTTGGGCGCTCAACGGGACCAGCCGATTACCCGGGTGACGCTGCAGAATGGAAAAAGCGTAAAGACGGAAATCCTACCCATTCCCGTCACCGAAACCATGGGTATGCTCTTTGTGGAAAATGTGCTCTACCTGAATGGAAATGGTAGTCAGGGCTTTGGGCTTTATCGCTGCAAAGATACTAAAGGCGATGATAGCTACGATGATGTCGAGTTTCTGCGCGAGTGGCAGGGCGGCTCCGGTGAGCACGGGGCGCATGCGCTGGTGTTAGGTCCGGACAAGATGCTCTACGCAGTCTGCGGAAATTTCGTGGGTGTGCCATCTGATCTCGCGACGAGTTCACCGCATCGCAACTACGGTGACGATCTCGCGCTCAAGCGCATGGAAGACGGCAATGGTTTCGGCGCCGGAGCCAAGCCGCCAGGCGGTTATGTGCTACGAATGGATCTCGATGGGAAAAATGCGGAACTCTGGTCCTCCGGCCAACGCAACAATTACGACATCGCTTTCAACGCGGATGGCGAACTTTTCGGCTACGACAGTGACATGGAATGGGACTGGGGCACTCCATGGTATCGTCCCACACGTGCCTTCCATATGGTGCGTGGCGGCGACCACGGCTATCGAGAAGGCAGCGCCAAGTGGCCGGAGTATTTTGCCGACAGCCTGCCTGCGGTGGTGAATATCGGCGTCGGTTGTCCCACCGGTGTGGTCTTTGGCACTGGCGGAAAATTTCCCGTCAAATATCAGAAAGCATTCTATATGTGCGACTGGACCTATGGCCGCCTGATCGCCGTACACCTTGCACCCAAGGGGGCTGGCTATAGCGCCACATGGGAAAATTTCGTCGCTCCGAAATCACTCAAAACCCGCAGCGGAAAAGTGCCGCTTAATCTAACAGACGCCGTGATCGGTGCGGACGGATCGATGTATTTCACCGTCGGAGGCCGTGGCACGCAGGCCAATCTTTTCCGCGTGAGCTACACCGGCAGCGAGGCCGCCGCGCCCCTTGCCTCAAGTGCCCTGCATGATGCGGACGGCAGCGAGGCCCGCAGTCTGCGTCATCAGCTTGAAGCCATGAATGTCGCTCCAAATCCCGCAACCGTCGCTACCGCTTGGCCCCACCTTGCCAGCTCTGATCGCTCGATTCGTTACGCGGCCCGACTTGCGATCGAGCGTAATCCTGTAGAACAATGGCAGTCGAAAGCACTGGAGGAAAAACAATCGGATGCCGCCTTCACTGCGCTGCTGGCGCTTGCTCGTTTGGGCGCAGTCGAAACCCAGCCGGCCATTTTCAAATCTCTCACTGCCTTTCCTTTCTCATCTCTAACAGAAGAACAAGTTCTCAATAAACTGCGGGTCATCACCGTATCGATCGCCCGTCAGGGATTCCCCTCTGGAGAATCAGCCAAGCTGTTACTCGCAGACATCAATCCGCTGTATCCTGCGAAGACAGAGAATGTGAACCGCGAACTCTGTTCTATCTTGCTTGCCTTGGACGCTCCAGAAGCAGTTTCCAGAACCGTGGCACTGCTGCGTGCGGCCACTACGCAGGAAGAGCAGATCACCTACGTGACAGCGCTCCGGAATATCAAAACCGGCTGGACCGAAAATCTGCGCCGCGATTATCTCGCATGGTGGAATGGCAGTCGCTCAAAACAACATCCGTTAGAAGTCGTGAAATGGTTCACCGACGCCGGTGTCAATTTCAACAACGGCGCGAGCTTTGATGGATTCGTGAATCATGCCTTGGAGGAAGTGAAAGCAACCATGACGCCAGCGGAAATGACTGCGCTGGGTGACCTCACGAAAGTGCAACCCGCAATCAAGGCAGCCACCGAGGCTCGCTCCTTCGTCAAGGAATGGAAAAGCTCGGAACTACTACCGTTGTTGGATCAAGTGGGCAAAGGACGCGACTTCGCCCGCGGCAAAGCCGCATACACATCTGCGCAATGCATTCTCTGTCACCGTTATGGTGACCAAGGCGGAGCTGCTGGTCCGGATCTCACGAATATCGCCACCCGCTTCAAGCGTCAGGATTTATTGGAGTCCATCACGGAGCCATCGAAGGTTCTATCCGAACAGTATCGAATGACAGTGTTCACGATGAAAGATGGTAGCGTCACCGCTGGCCGCATCAGTCAGGAAAACAACGACACAGTGGTGGTGATGACAAACTCGTTCGACCCCACCGTAACTGCGGTGATTTCCAAGCCTGATATCAAATCGAGAGAGTTTTCCAAAGTATCACTGATGCCCCCAGGCTTGCTCAACACGTTTAATCAGGACGAAATCCTCGACCTACTCGCCTACCTCGAATCCATGGGCGATGAAAATCACCCCTTATTCAGCAAGTAGCCCCTCAAGTCAGATAACTCCCCCATCACATGAATCCAAGTCAGATACCTTCCATCACAATTTAAAATCACCAATACATGAAACATCATCCTAAAAAATACGACGTTATCATTGTTGGCGGCGGACACAACGGACTGGTTGCGGCGAACTATCTCGCCAAGGCAGGAAAATCCGTACTCTTGCTCGAAGCCCAGAACCAACTCGGCGGCGCCACGACCAGTGCGAAGCCTTTTCCCGAGTATGAGGCAAATCTCTCTCGTTATGCTTATCTGGTCTCTTTGCTACCCGACCAGATTGTCACAGATTTGGGCATCAAATTCAAAACACTCGATCGTGCTGTCGCCTCCTACACACCCTATCGACGCGATGGTGTGGAAGACGGACTTTTAGTCTCCACCCATTGGGACAGGCCGACGGCGGAAAGCTTCCGCCGATTGACCGGATCAAATCAGGAAGGTGAAGAGTGGATAAAGTTTTATGGAGAAATTGCCGAACTCGCCCGGCGTTTCGCACCGACCATGCTGCAACCTCTCAAGAGCGCGGCCGCCTTGAAATCGGAAATGGGATTACCCGAGGTATGGCGCAACCTGATGGAAGTTCCCATCGGGCAAGTGATTCGCGATCGGTTCAGCGATGACATCGTCAGAGGAGTGGTTCTAACCGACGCGTTGATCGGAACATTTGTTTCCGCTGACGACATGCAAGCCAACCGTTGCTTCCTTTATCATTTGATTGGAAACGGGGACGGACTGTGGCGAGTACCTCAAGGAGGCATGGGCGCCTTGGTGAGAGAGCTACATCGTATCGCCATGGCTCAAGGGGTGGAGATCAAGATGCAATCCAGAATCTGTTCACTGGAAAGCGGCCCCATGGGTGTCCGTGTAGGGACAGAATCCGGCACATACCACACAGCCAAAGACTTGCTTTTTGCAGCGGCACCTCAGTTTCTTGCCGACTTAATTGGAAAACCCGCGCCACAGTCCCTCGAAGGGGCTCAGATGAAAATTAATATGTTGGTGAGACGACTGCCACGCCTGAAGTCAGGTATAGATCCAAGCATCGCTTTTGCGGGGACGTTCCATGTCAACGAAACTTACTCTCAATTGGAAGCGGCTTACCTCGCTGCCAGCAACGGAGAAATACCCCGACCTCTCCCGCTGGAGATGTATTGCCACACGCTGGCAGATCCCACAATCCTCTCCGCAGATTTGATCGAAAAGGGTTTTCACACGCTAACTCTTTTTGGCCTTCACACTCCTGCGAAACTTTTCGATGCCGATCCGGAAGGCACCAAGGCACTTGCCAAGGAGCAGGCTCTATCCAGCCTCAATTCATACCTGCTGGATCCGATTGAATCCGTCCTGGCACCCTGCCGTGACGGTTCGCTCGCGATCGAGGTAAAGTCACCGCTCGATCTGGAGAACGACATCTCTCTGCCGCGAGGAAATATTTTCCATCGAGATCTGGACTTCCCCTTTCTTGATGATGATGCAGATGGTCGAGAGCTCTGGGGTGCGGAAACCGATGATACCCATATTTATCTCGCCGGTGCGGGCGCGCGCCGAGGAGGTGGCGTAAGTGGTATTGCAGGACACAACGCAGCGATGGCGATCTTGGCAAAATCTTAATTCTACGGCGACAACCCTGATTTCTAACACAACCTGCCATCATGGACACAAACACCTTTATCTCATTGGTATTTCTGCTAACGATCGTGATGGATCCGCTGGGTAACATCCCCATGTTCATCTCGGCGCTGAAGGATGTGCCGCTGCAACGCAGACGGATCGTAATGGCCCGAGAGCTATCCATTGCCCTTGGAATCATGCTGTTTTTCCTATTGTTCGGAAAATACATCGTATCGTTTCTAAATATCGACCCCACCGCCATGTCGGTAGCAGGTGGAATCGTTCTGTTCTTGATCGCCTTGCAAATGATTTTTCCCCCGTCCCACGCCCAATTCTCCGACAGTCCAGATGGCGAGCCCTTCATCGTCCCGCTAGCGATCCCTCTGGTGGCCGGGCCTTCAACTCTGAGCATGGTCTTGCTCTTTCCGATGCAACAACCGCATAAACCTTGGATCTTGTTGGGTGTGGTGGTGTCCGCCTGGTTTATTAATGCGATCATTCTGGGAGGTCTTTCTGGGCCCTTATCTCGCATGTTGGGCAGGCGAGGTCTTCTGGCCATGGAAAAACTGATGGGCATGATCCTGATCACCATTTCGGTGCAAATGATCATGCGCGGCCTCAAGGAATTCCTTGCATAGATCCCCCACCCTCAATTTTTTCCACAACGGGAAAGGTTCAGATATTTGAATAGAAAGTCCAAATCACCAACACCCGATCGGTCATATTGGCACATAATTTTTATTTCTCAGTGCAACACCTACTTTAAAATAATGTAGCCATAAAAATTAATTTTAGAATAAAAAAGAAATTTTTAACGATGAATCGCGTAACTAGAACGCCCAAGTCTGTAACTTGCCAGTCATCCCATCCCGCATTGATTTTGGATCAATCAAACAGAATCTGCCGTATCCATAAAGAACACCACCAAAAATGCCCAACTCATGAGAAATCAATCAACATGAAACGATATACATTCATAAAAATCATGGCGGTCGTGGTTGCTCTGTCATCCCATTCCGTAATCTCTGCGGCGGAGCCAGCCGCCCCGCCGATTGACTGGAAGAAGATGATGACCATCGCCGAAGTGAAGCGCGACAAAGATGGAAACCTTTTGCCACTCCAGTCATACGACGAAACCATCCGTCGCGGAATGTCGTTTCTGCTCGATGACCATCTTCAGTGGTTCAAGGGACCAGCGGAATCGCTTCTGGATGAAAAAGGCCATACGCAAATGCCTTGGGTCTTTTACTCGAACCTGCAGCAGAACGGCGCGCCTTTCCCTAACTCCGTGGACCGGTTTGTCTCCTATCCCGCCTTCCATCACGCACTGATGATCCGCACACTTATCGACTATGGACGCTATACCGGTGACAAGCGGTCACTCGCGGAGGCCGTCAAGCTCGCGGATTGGGAAATTGCCCACAGCACGCCAGCGGATCTACCCTATGGCAGTCTGCCGTGGAGTACCTATGAGGCAAAGAAACCCGGCGGTTTTAGAGATAAGACGGGATTGATGCCGGACAAGGCAGCCATCATGGCCTTAGCCTACATCCAGCTTCATGAAGCCACTGGCGAGATGCGCTTTCTAAATGCCGCCGAAGCGATCGCCAAGACTCTCGCCGCTCGCCAACGGGAAAACGGCACTTGGCCTTTCCGAGTTGATCCAAAAACCGAACAAGTCATCGAGGAATACACCAGCAGCGTAATCTATGCCATCCAGTTGTTCGAATCACTCGACAAGCTCAACGGTAATGACCGCTATCGCCCCAACCGGGACAAAACTTGGAACTGGCTGCTCAACGGACCGATCAAGACCAAAGAGTTTCGGGGTTTCTACGAAGATATTGTTCCCAGCAAAGATGGGCGCACCAATTACGACTGCCTGGACACCATACGATACCTGCTAGCCAATCGCACGGATACCAATGGCTACCTCGAGATGGCAAAAGACTTGAACGCTTGGGTTGAAGAAATCTTCCTCGACAAGATCAAGGGCTTCGAGCCAGCCGAGGGAATCCGCGAGCAACTGCAATGTAATGTGGTCATGGGCATCCATAGCCTGAACTGGGCCTCAATGCTGCTGGAGCTGGCCGAAGCCACCGGCGATGAAAAATTGAAAAAGCGTGCCGAGCAGACCGCCAACTACACCACCTACTACCTCCAACCAGACAACCGCATCGTGGTCGGTTTCCAATACAACCAGTGGTGGTATAGTTGCCACGCCGGCGTGGTGCTTTATCTGCTCGATTTTGCGGGAAAAGATGAGTTGGGTCAGGCGAAAATCGAAATTAGCAATACCCGACTGGGTGTGGTTTTAGGTACTAATTCAAATCCGACAGAAAAACGGTTAACCGAAATTCTGGCAGAGTGTTTTAAAGATCGCGCAGGGATCAACCTTGCAGAGGAGGGTGAAAAAGCCCCGCTGCGCTTGATCATTGGAACCACTGAATCTAACGAAAAAATCAAAGACTTTGCAGCCAACCACAAGGAGGTCGCTGAGTTAGATGCGGACGGCTACATGATCGCGTTTGAAGCAGAGAAGTCAGAGCTCTACATAGCGGGACAAAGCAACAGTGGCGTCGTAGCAGGAGTGGGGCGATTGATGCGCGAGATGCGCTATGAGCAAGGCAAGGTTGTTGTGCCAACGTTGCAGATTTCCGAAACGCCACAGATGCCAAACCGGGGTATGTATCTCTGGGCACGAAAGTATTACTTCAACCAACCGGATCAAGTGGACCGCTACATCGAGGAGTTTGCGCTCTGGGGCGGCAACGCTCTCTGCTTCTGGTTTGAAATGGGCATGTTCGAGAATTTGCAAGATACTACAGGCGAGAAGAGCGAGCTGAACTCCGGTTATGCCCGCCAATATAAACTCGACAAGAGCAGTGCGAAGGACTGGATCACGATGTATCAGCGCTTCTACGCCACTGCTCGCCGTATGGGCATGAAGACCGGTCTGCTCATGGTGGCCAACGATGCCTATATGTCGTCGCCCAAGGAGTTGCGGATCAAGCCCATCATCGGCTGTCCGGACTGGTATCTGTGTCCGTCGAAGCCCGAAGCCGTGCATAAGATGGTGGCCTGGCAGGAGGAGGTTTTCAAGGCGCTCTCACCGCTTGATATCTACAACATCTTCCCGGCCGACCCCGGTGGCTGCGCCTGCGAGGAGTGCAAGCCATGGCCGACCCGCGGTTTTTGGAATGTGGCTCGGCCGCTGGCTGAACGGATTCATGAAATTTCTCCCAAGACGGAAATCTGGATCGACACCTGGCACCTCAATCATCCGACCTTCGGTGGCAAGGACTGGAAGAACCTCGTGGACAGCTTGGATTGGAGCAAGGAGCGGCCAGAATGGTTTGCCGGGTTTGAAGTGGGACTTGCGCCGAACCATGGTTATGCCCGTATGTCGGCGGAGGAGCGCGACTATTACAACAAGGCGAAACAGCCGCTGATGGTTTTTCCCGACATCTCCATGTGGGCTAATCACCCCGGCATGCTCGTTAATAAGGAATACTGGAAGACACTCCAAGACGAACTCAACAGCTATGATCCCGAGTTGATGAAAGGCGGTTGGCCTTACGCCGAGCGCTGGAACACGGACATCGCCAGCGTGATGTTCCTGTCTTGGTTCACGAATCCAAAGAAGTCCGTGGATACGGTGCTTGATGAATATGCCTGCTTCTATTTCGGCTCCGAGGCGGCAAACGTCCGCCAACTGCTTGAACTTTTGGACGACTCGAACAAGGATCCGCAGCGCAAAGAGAAGATCCGAAAAACACAAGCAGAACTCGAAGCTAACCTGCCTGTATGGGCGAAGAGCGACTGGCGCTGGACCGAGATCGTCGAGAGCTGCAAATACAAAACACGTTAAATCATTTGCGAAACAGGAGTCACGGAAATGAGTAAGAGAACATCGAATTTATTGTGTTTATTGATTCTATGTGGTGTGGTGGTTGAACCATCATTAGCAGAAGCCGTTAATACGATGCGTCTTAACTTACCGGAAAATGCCAGTCCGGTAGTGAAGAATATCGGACAGGTCATGGCCCGCCAGATCCAGCAACGCTCTGATGCGAAGATTCAGACAACCGGCGAAGCGAAGCTAATGATAGAGATGGTCATTGAGCAAGGCATCGGCAAGGAAGGGTTCAGGATCGAAGATCGCAAGGGCGGCGGAGTTCGAATCGTCGGAAACGACGAGCGCGGGCTTGTTGCGGGAACCGGAAAATTTCTGAGAACCTCTCGCTACGATCGCGGCGGCTTCACTCCCGGCACATGGCGCGGCATATCGGCACCAGCACGGCAGGCTCGCGGCATCTATTTCGCCACACACTTTCACAACTTTTATCACGAGGCACCCGTTGAAGAGATCCAACACTATGTCGAGGATCTCGCTCTTTGGGGACTCAACGAGCTCGTCGTCTGGTATGACGCACATCATTTCAATGGATTCGAAGATCCGGAAGCGGTTAAGTTCCGCAAGCGTCTTCACGAAATCATGGCCGCGGCCAGGCGGATCGGGATGGATGTTTCGCTTCTAGTCATCGGCAATGAGGCCTATGGCAATTCACCCGCCGACTTACGCTCGGCTCCAGGTGGTGGACGCGGCGGCTATTACCCTTGCGCCGTCTGTCCGAGTAAGCCGGAGGGCATGAAATATATCCTCAAGCTCCTTGGCGAGCAGTTCGACTGGGCGGCCGATCTCAAGCCACGCTCGGTCTGGATCTGGCCGTATGACCAAGGCGGCTGCGGCTGCGCGAAGTGCAAGCCGTGGGGTTCCAAGGGTTTTATGAAATGTGTCGAGGAGGTCGGCAAACTGGCACGCCAGAAAATGCCTGGCACCAAGATTCTTCTCTCCACGTGGCTGATGGACAAGGCGGAGTTGGCATCGGTCATGGAGCAGCTCGGCGAGCGTAAAGACCTCGTCGATGGCTTGGTCAATGAAGGAAATGTCCTGCCGGCGGCCTCGGGGCTTGGCAGCGTGGATCAGAAGCCCGGCGACGCGGCTCCGGTGTTGACACAAGATCTCCCGGTCGTCGGTTTCCCAGAAATTAGCATGCACAACACTTTCCCATGGGGTGGGTTCGGTGCCACACCCCTCACCGCCCGTGCACAGGGACAATGGAACGCGCAGAAGAAGGGACTCGCGGGAGGCTATCCATATTCCGAAGGCATCTACGAGGATCTGACAAAGATTGTCTACAGTCAGTTTTACTGGAACGACCAACCGGCCGAGGAAACGGTAAAGGAATACATCGCCTACGAATTTTCACCTGACGTCGTTGCTGACGTGGCAGCTGTGGTGAAGACACTTGAGCAGAACCACCACATGCGCTGGTGGCCGGGAAAACTTGAAGGAGTTTCGCTGGAAATGAACTGGTTTCCGTCCAAGAATACCAAGCCGCAGGCCGATCCCGGCGCCGAGGAAGCCTATGCCACGATGCAGAAGGTTGATGCTAGGCTCACACACCAGGCGAAAAATAGTTGGCGCTGGCGCCAGCTCTATCTGCGCGCGTTGCTAGACTCGGAACTCAAAACCAACGGCGGATCGCCAAATGACACATGCAACGAAGCTTTTGCCGAACTGATTCGCATCTATCATGCGGAAAATGCGGTCGGAACCATCCGGCCTCCTCTTCCGAAGAATTGGAAAAAAAAGTAAGAAGATCCCGGACAGAAATATCATTTCTGATCCGAATTCACCATGCGTAACATATCCACTTCATCAACTGATGAGCAGAGGAAGAGTGAAGAATTTCATGGATCTGCAGGTAAAGAAAAAACAGATTCTCCCAGATTCATAGGTTCATGTATTTTAAAGCGCGCACTACCCCATCGGCATGATTGCGACAACATCTTCAGATATGGACGCGTGAGGACACGCGTCCCTGCCTATACGAGCTGATTTCTCACTTCGTAAATACCACGCGACCGTCTTTTAATTCTCCCTTGATGACATCACCATCCATGAATTTCCCCTCGAGAACCTCCAAGCTGAGCGGATCGAGGAGGTGATGTTGGATCGCGCGCTTCAATGGACGCGCACCGTAAACCGGATCGTAGCCTTGGTTACCGACGAATTCTTTGGTATCTTCTGTTAGAGCGAGGCCAAGGCCTTGTTTAGCCAAGCGCTTGCGGACGCGTTCGAGCTGGAGATCGACGATGGTTGTTAGATCTTCACGGTTCAAACGGTCGAAAATCACGATCTCGTCGATGCGATTCAGAAACTCCGGCCTGAAGTGACCACGCAACGCCTCCATGACTGCTGCTTCACGTTGTTCGGCATTCGCTTCACCGAGGATAAATTGAGATCCGATGTTTGAGGTCATGATCAAAACCGTATTGCGGAAATCAACCGTTCTTCCCTGCCCGTCGGTAATCCGTCCGTCATCCAACACCTGAAGTAGAACGTTGAATACATCCGGATGGGCTTTCTCGATTTCATCGAAGAGCACGACAGAGTAAGGCTTTCTGCGAACGTGCTCGGAGAGTTGTCCGCCTTCCTCATAACCGACGTAACCTGGAGGTGCGCCGATCAAACGCGATACGCTGTGTTTCTCCATATACTCGGACATATCAATCCGCACCATCGCACCTTCATCATCAAAGAGAAACTCGGCCAGTGCTTTTGAAAGCTCGGTTTTACCAACCCCCGTTGGCCCTAGAAAAAGGAACGAGCCAATGGGTCGATTCTCATCCTGGAGACCTGCGCGAGCCCGGCGCACCGCATTTGCGACAGCAACGATTGCTTTTTTCTGACCTACCACCCGATCACCCAGACGCGCTTCCATGGAGACAAGTTTTTGTTTTTCGCCTTCTTGCAAACGGTTGACTGGGATTCCCGTCCACGATGAAACAACCCGCGAGATATCCTCTTCCGTCACTTCCTCTTTCAGCATGGCGCCGTTTTTCTGAAGCGTGGCCAACTCGGCTTGGGCTTGTTCAAGTTGTTTATGAGCTTCTGGCAAATCGCCATAAGTCACTTGTGAAGCACGGGTTAGATCGCCGATCCGTTGAGCTCTCTCGACATCCGTCTTCAACGAGTCGATCTTCTCTTGGGCGATACGAACCTGATCGATGATCTGTTTTTCATTGCGCCATTGAGCCATCATTCCGGATGACCGCTCTTTGAGATTCGCCTGCTCCTCCTTAACCTTTTCCAAACGGGCAGAGGATGCCTTGTCGGTTTCTTTCTCTAAGGCCTTCTTTTCCATCTCCAGCTGCATGATCTGGCGCTCCAAGACATCGATTTCCGTCGGCATGGAATCCAATTCGATTTTCAAACGCGAGGAAGCTTCATCAATTAAATCCACTGCCTTATCCGGGAGGAATCGATCTGAAATATAACGATCCGAAAGCACAGCCGCGGCGACGATCGCTCCGTCTTGAATGCGCACACCGTGATGAACTTCGTAACGTTCTTTCAAACCACGCAGGATCGCAATCGTGTCTTCAACGGAGGGCTCGCCCACCATCACGGGCTGGAAACGCCGTTCCAAGGCGGCGTCTTTCTCGATGTATTTCCGGTATTCGTCGAGAGTCGTCGCGCCAATGGTATGGAGTTCTCCTCGCGCGAGTTGAGGTTTGAGCATATTGGATGCATCGGCCGCCCCTTCCGCCGCCCCGGCACCGACGATGGTATGCAGCTCATCGATGAAAAGAATGATTCGTCCCTCGGCTTCAGTGACCTCTTTGAGAAAGGCTTTCAAGCGTTCCTCGAATTCTCCACGGAATTTCGCCCCAGCAAGCATCGATCCGATGTCCATCGAAATGACCCTTTTGTCTTTCATCGAGTCCGGCACATCACCCGAAACGATGCGTCGAGCAAGGCCTTCAACGATCGCCGTCTTACCCACACCCGGTTCACCGATCAAAACGGGATTGTTTTTGGTCCGACGCGATAACACCTGCAAGACTCGGCGAATTTCATGATCCCGGCCGATCACCGGATCGATTTTTCCAGCGCGCGCCCGAGCTGTTAGATCCGTTCCGTATTTCTCCAATGTTTGATATTTACCCTCGGGATCGGCATCGGTCACTTTTTGTGAGCCACGCACCTCTTTGACGGCCGCCTCGGCTTTTTTTAAATCAAAACCCGCCTCTTTCAGCAACTTGCCAGCAGGTGAATCCCCTTTTAGAGATCCTAATAAAAAATGCTCCACCGAGAGAAAATCATCTCCCATTTTTTTACGAACCTCATCGGCATCTTCAAGAGTCGCACGCAAGCCCGCGCTGATTTGTGGTTGGGTCGAAGCCCCCTGCACACTGACCTCCTTGGCCAATGCAGAAGCCACCGCAGCCTTCAACATCGATACGTCAACACCCGCTTTTTGTAAAACCGGCACCGTGATCCCTCCCTCCTGCATCAATAAAGCCAATAACACATGCGTGCTGCGCAGTTCTGGATGCGACGATTTTGACGCAAATCCCTGTGCGCTTTGCAATGCTTCCTGAAGTTTCTGCGTGAGTTTATCGAGTGCCATAAGAATACTAAGTTTTGTATGTCCGTAGCATGAGCGACACCAACCCCATAAGCAAGTTTACATACTATGCAGATTTTGTGATTTTCTACGCATCAAAGTGCTTATTGGAATCGTCGAAATACAACCACGGAACGCACGGAATGCACTGAGTGAGTGCTTATGCTCCACCTAGGTGCTTTAGGTTTAAGGATTATTGACCCTAGAAATAACTGGGAAAAATTTCTAGAATCTACGCGAAGCTACACTCTGTGTATTCCGTGCATTCCGTGGTTGAAATCATTCCATTGAAAAGAGTAAATAAAACAGTCGGTATCCAGTTATCTCCTTATTTCCATGAAAACACTCATCCTTCCTATTCTCGCTGCAGGAGCCACCGCTGCTGTTGTCGTTTCTACCAAACCACCAGCTCCAACAGGGAAATGGGAAGCTCATAAAATCAGCCGCTATTTCTGGGCGGAAGGCGCCTGCGTGGCGGATGTGAATGGCGATGGCAAAACCGATATTCTCAGCGGCCCTTACTGGTATGAGGGACCTGATTTCAAAAAACAACACAGCATCCATTCTGCCACAAAATCCTTCAAAGCAGGCGATCAAACGGAAATCCCAGGCTTCGAAGGCGAACTGAGCGGCAAGAATGCCTATTCCGATAATTTCATTTCCTACAGCCACGATTTCAATGGCGATGGCAAACCCGACTACCTCGTGATCGGTTTCCCCGGCAAAGAAACTTTTTGGTATGAAAACCCCGGTGCGAAAGGTGGCGATTGGACACGCCATACCGCCCTGGCATCGACCGATAACGAATCGCCCATGTTGACTGATATCAATGGCGACAACCAACCCGATCTTCTCTGCATGTCCGGAGGTAAAATTGGATACGCAACCTTTGATGCCGCGAATCCAACCGCCGCTTGGAAATGGAATGCTATCTCAACCGAGGATAAAAAAGCCTACCAACGCTTCACTCACGGCATCGGCTACGGAGACATCAACTCGGATGGCCGTATGGATATTTTGGAAAAACGCGGTTGGTGGGAACAACCCGCCAACTGGGACGGCGCGGCGCCATGGAAATTTCACGCCACTCCTTTCGCGGACAAAGGCGGCGCACAAATGTTCGGCTACGATGTGAATGGCGATGGCAGAACCGACATCATCACTTCCATCGACGCCCATGGCTATGGCGTTTGCTGGTATGAACAAAACGCGGATGCCACTTGGACATGCCATCATCTCATCGATACCGATAAGGAAAAAGGCTCCACCGGGGTGGCATTCACTCAACCCCATGCCATCGACCTCGCAGATATCAATGGCGATGGCACTTTGGATATCATCACCGGAAAACGCTTCTGGGCTCACGGCCCAACCGGTGACATCGAACCCGCCCAAGCTCCTGTCCTCTACGCTTTTCTTCTAACACGCAAAGACGGCAAAGCCACCTACACCGCAGAAATCATCGACGACAACAGCGGCATCGGCTGTCAAGTCATGGCGGCAGATGTTAACAGCGACAAAAAACCCGATGTGGTTGTTGGAAATAAGAAGGGCGTGTTTGTGATTTTGCAGAAGTAGAATCAATAAAGTCCCCACTCAGACTCAAAAAGGAACCTCAATTTCTAAACCGCGACTCCTGTCTTACCCGCTTCCCTGCGCAAAGTTCACAGTCCCGTGACTTATGCATCGGCGATATAGAAACAAAGAAGGAACAAAGATAAGTCGCTTATTCCAAGCTATCATATTAGTATGTTTGAAACATCTTACGATGCGACAGGCTGAATTTAGATTTGAGATTTGGAATTTAAGATTTCTTCGCAAGATCATCAAACCACCCGCCTCTTGCGGTCACCCATTTTCCTTTTTTGATCACTTTGGAAAATCCCAATCCGTTTTTTGCCGCAGCTTCAAATACGTCCCATGCTTGATTAGCAAGGATTCCGGACACGACGAGATCACCACCCTTCGCCAGTGATTTCGCAATAACAGGCCAAGCCTCGATCAGAACGGTGGAAAAGAGATTTGCGGCAACAACATGGTAGCCGCTCTTGCGGGGCTTCCATTTAAGAACATCCTGATCTTTCATCACGATCTCAGGTGTGCCGTTGCGTTCCGCGTTACGCTTCGCGACATTGACCGCGAAGGGATCGAAATCGCAGCCCCAGACTTCCGTGGCGCCAAGCTTTCTCGCGGCGATCGCCAGCAAGCCGGTTCCGGTCCCCAAATCGGCCACACTCCATGATTGGTCTTTTCGCTCACGTGCGATATCGACGAGAAACCGAAGGCAAGTAGAGGTTGTGGCATGATCACCTGTGCCGAAAGCCATTTCCGGAGGAATGACAATCACCTCACGTTTGGGATGCTGACGGCTCAACTCCTTGATTTTTTTTGCATCAGACTCAGCAGAAACCAGAAACACGTCGCGGATTTTGAGCGGTTTGGGCAACTCCGGGCCTTTGTTCCATTCCGCATCTTTTACCTTACGGATCGACCCACCGAACTGCTTTTTGATCCCATTTGCCTCCTTTTCATTCTGGCAATAAACCTGCAAACGCACGGATTTCCCGCCTTTAATGTATTCCATGACAAAGTTCGGATTCCCTGAGAACCGCTCTTCCCAAGCATCGATCCAACGTTCCCCTGCAAGTTTTGACCATAAATACATATGTCAGGAGATTCATCCGATGCGAATTCCTAAGCAATGCAAAAGTCTTGTTCGTATCCTGACGCGCCAAAGGCGCTTTGGACTGCTGGGATGATTCCCAGCTCTTTTCTCCGAGTTAAACTAGAGAGTTATTCGGTAATACCGGTATGACCCTGGATCAATCCACATCTAAAAGCTGCGAAGAATCGCAGCAGTCCGAAAGCCTGCGGCAGAAATTCAAGCCATCTATTCGCCTTTCATCACAGCTCCTTCAACGAAAAAACCCACATTCCTTTGGAAGGCTCTTAATCAAAGATTGGGGACATGAGGCCAAGAATGAATCATGAGCCCCATGACCCCACCTAGTGAGATAGGAATCAAGGGATACCAAATCATCCGGTATCAGAGCAAGCAAACGATGGAACTT
>JBIIKO010000007.1:0-224767 GCA_044233125.1 Luteolibacter sp.
CATTCCGAACCCGGAAGTGAAACGACGCAGCGCCGATGGTAGTGGGACGATAGGTCCTGTGAGAGTAGGTCGTTGCCAGGTATTTGCCCCGTTGTAGTTAACCCTACAACGGGGCTCTTTTTTTATACGCGATGTGTCATGAAGATCTAGCGGGGCAGACGGTAGTGTCTTGATGCTTTGGCAAATTCATTTAGGGTCTATCATGCCTAATTTGGAGAAGTGTTTAAGTATACTAAGAATCCAAAGCAGTTAGCGATAAGGTGTAGCTACTGGATCGAGAAAGAACGCTGCTAGGGCCGAGAGATTGCGCTCATCGAATCCTTCTTGGCGCTGCTCGAGAATCGAAAGCTAAATCAATCCAGTGGCTGTTGAATTGAGCATTAATCTCTGAGGTCTGCTGCTCGGTTCACTGTAGCCATATTTTTGACAGGGGGATTCGTGGTGTTATTTCCAATTCAGCCCTTTTTGTGATCTCCAATCGCGGTAGGCGGTGGATTGTTCTTTTTTGCCAAGCAAGCGCCGATTGGGATCTTCGTTGAGAAACTCCTCAAAAGGAGTCCGGGGCGTGTTTTCGGCCTTGCCGGTAGATCCAACCGAATTGGCAGAGCTTGCATCTGCGGAGGCGGATTGACTGTTTTTGTCGGAAATAGACGATAATTTGAGGTTAATTCTGAGAATGAGTAAGAAAATTGCCAGTAACAGGATGACGCAGATGTGCCCCAAAACCGGCAAACTGAGGGGAAGGAAATCGGTTGCTGAGAAAAACATAAGGTTCATGGGATGGTGGAGGATATTTCTCCATCGATAAGTTTGGTGAGCAAGCGCATTCCGGATTTGGCATCTTTACTGGAGCGGATGATTTTTCCGTCCGTGGTCATGGTGATGGAAAAGCCGCGTTTGAAGGCGGAGTCCGGTCCGAGAGTTCTGATCAAGTTTTGTAAGTTTTCCAATTTTTGCGCGCGTGCCAAAAGTTGTCTTTGGGTCAGTTGGTTGAGGTTGCGCCGCAGCTCAATGATTTTTTCCGATCTGCGCGCGAGGATCCTGCGCGGATGGAGGTTTTCATGTTTGAGAACGAGCTCACGGTAATGTTGGTGGCGAGCAAGGAGAGATGACTCAACGATTTGAAGGAGGGATTCCCTTGATTGATCGATGCGCTGTGAAGGTTCACGAAGAGCGTGGATGAGGGAGCGAGTGATTCGTTTTTTTGCCTGATTCAAAAGCAAATTGAGTTCGGCGGAATCCGGAACGGCTAGCTCGGCAGCGGCACTGGGTGTGGGTGCGCGCACGTCCGCAACAAAATCCGCGATGGTGAAATCTATCTCATGTCCGACAGCTGATATGATGGGAATGGTGGATGCTGAAATGGCGCGCGCGACGACTTCTTCATTGAATGCCCAGAGGTCTTCTATCGATCCGCCACCGCGACCGACAATGATCAAGTCGCATTTCGGGTAGCCGTAAGCTTGGGGGTGATTGAGTTTTTGAATGGCATTGGCGATTTCATGTTCCACCCCCTTGCCCTGAACTTTGACTGGGAAAAGAACCGGCTGCACCCACGGTGCGCGGCGTTTGAGGATGTTGAGGATATCTTGAATGGCCGCGCCTGTGGGTGATGTCACAATGCCGATGGTGCGTGGAAAAGCCGGCAAAGCGACTTTCTTGCTCTGGTCAAAAAGCCCTTCAGCAAGGAGTTTGCGCTTCAGCGCCTCAAACTTTGCCTGGAGATCGCCAAGACCTGAAGTCTCGGCTTTTTCAACGACAAGTTGTAGCTGACCACGGGCTTCATAAATGGTGGCATCAGCAAGCACTTTCACTTTCGAGCCATCTTCCAGAACTTGTGAACCCTCTTTTCTCTGTGCGTTGAAAATCGCGCATTGGATTTGCGCGCCCTCGTCCTTGAGCGTGAAATACCAGTGACCGCTGGCTTGTTTTTTGAGATTGGAGACTTCGCCCTCAATCCAGAGTTTGCCCACTCCGGATTCGACGGCCCGTTTCATTTTGCGGACCAATTGAGTTACGGAAAGCGCTTTGCTTTCTTTTTGCGGGATATCGGAGAATAGATCCACTGGCGCAGCATTCAACAGCGGGGTGGATTTGGCGAGTATGGAGTTGGAGCAATCATAAAAAATGCATGACGTTGACATTGTCCCGCACTGCGGACATTTTTCCCCCATGAACACGATGTCAATTTTGCTTGGAGCAACATTTGCTCTGCTGCTTGCAGCGGTGGTTTTGTCGTTTCAAAATATGAACCATGGAGTGAAAAACGCAGCTCCTGAAGAGTTGGCCCGCTTGCAAAGACAGGTCGAGCAATTGACGATCGAACAGGAGCGGTGGAAGCTTGAAAGAGATGTTCAAGCATTTCGGGATGCACAAAATGGAACCGGTTCGTCGGGAACCGATCTCAACCAGATCAAAGCCGAACTGGCTGCCAAGGAAGCTGAAATTGCGGCTCTTGCCGAGGATAAGCTGAATGCGGAAAAAAAAGCATCCACCTATCGTGATGAAGCGGGATTGATCGGGCAAAGGGAGTTGGAAAAAGGTGACAATGAATTGCGCCGAGCCCGGCTGATTCGCGATGCGCTTCTCATCGGGCGTATCACTGAATATATCGACGATCCACAGGTCGGGGGCGTCGCCTCGATCGAGATCCTGATGCCTGAGATCGTCAAAGTTGGCGATATCTTGGCGATCCGGCGCAACACGGGTATTCTCGGCAAATTGAAAATCACAAGTCTTTCATCGGATGGTGCGATTGGCAGTCCAATGCCCGGATTCGGCCCTGTCGTTCCAGAGGTCGGTGATGAGCTCATCATTGCACCTCAAATTTAAATATCATTTTTTGCTCTTATGGAAAAAACAACTGTAGGTCTGGTTTCTCTGGGCTGCGCTAAAAACCTGATCGATTCCGAAGTGATGATCGGTCACCTCGCGGAGGCGGGTATGATGCTGACTCCCGATCCCGAGTTGGCGGATGTGCTGATCGTCAACACCTGTTCGTTTATCGACATGGCGAAGCAGGAATCGATCGATGCCATCTTCGGCGCGGTCAATGAGCGCAGTGAAAATCCTGATCGCGCAAAGCAGAAAATCATTGTTGCCGGTTGTTTGTCTCAGAGATTCGCAAAAGACCTGCCCGGCATCATGCCCGAAGTGGACGCATTCATCGGGCTTGATCAGATCACAAAAGTCGCGCCTATCATCGAGAATTTGCTCGGAAAGAAAAACGCGCCGACTTTGACAAAAGACGAAGGTCCTGCCGCCACGAATGATCCCCGGGATTTTGTGACATTGAAGCCCAAATACGTGCCCGATTACACGACGCCACGCTTTCGTTTGACGCCGGATCATTATGCTTATGTGAAAATCGCCGAGGGCTGCAATCATACCTGCACATTCTGCATCATCCCTAAAATCCGCGGCACGCATCGTTCAAGAACCCAGGAGTCGGTGGTTCGTGAAGTCGAGGCCTTGGTAAAAAGCGGGGTGAAGGAAATCAATTTGATTTCCCAAGATACAACCTACTTCGGAATGGATCAGTGGGAGGGTCAACGGCCGAACCCGAGTTCTCCGGTCGATTCCAAACGCGGTAACTCGCTTTGCACCTTGCTGAGGGAGATCAATCAAATCGAAGGTGATTTCTGGGTAAGGTTGCTTTACACGCATCCGGCACATTGGTCGGACGAACTCATTGAGACCATCGCCGAGTGCGATAAGGTTGCCAAGTATGTGGATATTCCGTTGCAACATATTTCTGACAGAATGCTGACCGCGATGAAACGGGTCACCAGTGGCGATTATATCCGTGACCTACTCCGTCGTATGCGGGCAGGGATTCCGGGTTTGGGGATCCGCACCACGTTCATCGTCGGGTTCCCTGGCGAGACGGAAGAGGATTTTCAAGAGTTGCTCGAATTTATCGAAGAGTTCCGCTTCGAACGCGCCGGGGTTTTTCAGTATTCCAAGGAAGAAGGTACCCGTGCGGTCAAGCTTGACGGCCACCTTCATCACATGACCCGCAAGAGCCGCTGGTCGCGCGCGATGAGTGCCCTTCAGAAAATCGCAGCAGAGACCAACCAGGCGCAAGTCGGCAAGAACGTGCGTGTTTTGGTCGAGGAAAAAGGGGTGGGTCGCACCCAGTGGGACGCGCCGGAGATCGATGGATCCGTCATGGTCGATGAGAAACTTCCGGTCGGTAGTTTTGCCGATGTGCAAATCGGCGATTGGAGGGGCTACGATCTGGTGGCGGCGCGCTGAGCCATTAACCCCTCGGGTGAAATTTGCGATGGGCATCTTTGAGTCCCTTCGAGCTGACGTGCGTGTAGATTTGTGTTGTTGCGATATCGGCATGTCCAAGAAGTTCCTGAATCACCCGCAGATCCGCACCGCCTTCTAACAGATGTGTGGCAAACGAGTGCCTGAGAAGATGCGGATAAACCTTGCTGTCAATGCCAGCCAATTTCGCCCGTTTTTTGACAATCTGCCGAATTCGTTCGGGAGTAAGCGGACCTCCCCGCACGCTCAAAAATAGATGAGATGAGCTATGAGGTTTGACCCATTCGGGGCGTTCGTTGGCCAGATAGCTGGTGATGGCCAGCAGCGCATCTTTTCCGACCCGCACCAAGCGAGTTTTCCGACCTTTTCCTGAAACACGTAAAAAGCCCTCTTCGGTATCTAGCCATTCAAGACGTGCCGCACAAAGTTCCGCCAGCCTGAGACCGGAGGAATAGAAAAGTTCCAAAATGGCTTTATCCCGCCGTCCCAAAGGAAGCTGTGTGGAAATGCTTTCCAACCAATTTCTGATCTCCCCCGCGGATAAGGTGGAGGGTAGTGTTCGATCCGGTTTGGCGGCTTGCAGAGGTTCCGCGGGATCCATTCCAATGTCACCTTTCGCGGCGATCCAGCGGAAAAAAATTTTCAAATGCACGGTCGCGAGGCGCCGGGAAGAGGTCGCCAATCCCTCTGCTTTGCGCTGATTCAAAAAACCGGAAAGTTCATCGGTGCCGATCTCTTGGATCGATAACTTGCGATGATTCATCCAATCCGAGAGACTTTGTAGAGTCTGGTGAACTGAGATTTGGTAGGCATCGGAGAGTCCTCGCTCGATCGCAAGAAACTTGATAAAATCGTCAATCCGATGCTGCATGGGTTTTGGAAGTTCGGAGAGGGCTTGCGAGGCGGTCGCAGGCATGCCTGAAAAAAGACTGCCATGTTGTTGGGGAAAGCCAACATGGAAAGTTTCTCTTTTGCATGGAGGAAGGTTATCCCATGTCGGGCGCATCGACGGTGGACAAGGATGTGTGGTTCGTGACTGTCATGAGATGGATGCCAGGGCTGGTCGAGATGTCGGGTTCAGTCTTTGGTTTGACGTGGTTCACCTTGTATCACATGCTCCTTGCCGATGATTGCCGACAAGAGGGTTCTGTTTGTATGCACTGGAAATACCTGCCGCAGTCCGATGGCTGAGGCTCTTTTCCGTAAATCGGTATCAGGGCGCCCAGACTACTCGGTCAAATCCGCAGGAGTCGCCGCATCCAAAGGAGCTGCCTGCAGCCGGGATACAGCTCAACTCTGCAAGGAATTGGATGCGGATTTGACGGGCTTCAAGAGTCAGCCTGTTTCCAGTAAGCTGCTTGAAGAGGCGACCCATGTTTTCGCGATGACTCAGGGTCATTTGGCTGCTTTGGAGCAGAGATTTCCCCAGTATGCTGACAAGTATTATCTTGTTTGCGAATTTGTGGAGTTGCCGGGTATCGGATACGGAGCGGATTTGCCTGACCCGATCGGAATGGGACGCAAGGCGTATCAGGAAGTTGCCGATGTGTTACAGAAGGCAATTCCGAGTATCATTGCCTATATGGATCAGACGACGGATTAAATCATCCCCAGTTTCATTTTGCCTTCCTCGGTAATCATATCCTGATTCCATGCGGGATCCCAAACCAGTTCCACATGGGCTTCATCAATGCCGTCGATTGTCATGACTTTGGCTTGGGCATCGGCAGCGATCACAGGACCCATACCGCAACCCGGAGCTGTAAGAGTCATTTTCACCTGAACGACTTTTTTCGTCCCCTGTTGCTCGATGGAGCAGTCATAAACCAAACCGAGATTGACGATATCAACCGGAATTTCCGGATCATAAACCCCTTTGAGTTGCGCCCAGACCTGTTCTTCCAGCGGAGCGTCTTTGAGCCGTATGGCATCTTCTTGCTTTTGCTTTTCCTCTTCGGGCTTGATACCCAGAGCGTCTGCGTCTTGTGATGAAATGCGTGCCAAACCCTGGGATGTGGCAACCGTGTAGGTGCCGCCAAGACGTTGGGTAATGAATACGGCGGTTCCTGTTGGTAGGATCATCGCATCACCACTTGGGATTTGAACGGCGGAAACTTCCCGGGAAAGTTTGATTTCTTCGTGCATGCGGAGAATAAAGGCGAGTGGCCTGCCAACCGCAAGACGCATTCAAGGAATACTTTGAATACTTGGAGACGAGCTTTAAAAGTGACAGGGCTTCAGGGATGCGCTAAATTCCGTAAAGTATGTGGGATTTCATTGGTAAATATTGGCGTGACGGGATTGAGATTCTCGTGCTCGCATTCTGCCTATATCAAATTTACCGGTCCTTTCGCGCGACCCGTGGTGCACAGATTCTGGTTGGGCTGGGTTTTATTCTCGTGGCCTTGGCGCTTGTGACTCAGGTATTCCAATTTGAGGTGATTGGTTGGTTGATTACCCGATCCGCCGCGGTGTTGACCTTCGCGCTTTTGGTGATTTTCCAACCTGAGTTGAGAAACGCATTGGCACGTCTGGGAAGCAGTCAGATTTTTTCATTCTCCAGCAAAAGACGCCTAGCATTCGTCGAGCGCTTGGCAGATGCGGTGGTGATTCTATCGAAAAAGCGCATCGGCGCGCTGGTTGCGATCCAGAGAAACATTTCCCTTAAAGAGCAGCTTGAAACGGGCGTCTTGCTTGACGCCTATTTCTCGGCCGAACTGGCAATGAGCGTCTTCTTCCCCAAATCACCCCTTCATGATGGTGGCATGATCATTGCGGACGATCGAGTGGCCGGTGCGGCCTGTGTCTTTCCCGTGACGGAAAAAGAAATGCAGGATCGTTCGACCGGGCTGCGTCACCGCGCGGCCATCGGCTTGACTGAGCGCACGGATGCGATTGCCATTGTTGTCAGCGAGGAAACGGGTAGCATCTCAATTTCAGAAAATGGTCTTTTACAGCGCAACTTAACCGAAAAACAATTCCGTGAACGTATCTCCGAAATCTTCTTCGCTGCCACAGCTGTTAGTGAAAATGAAACCAACGAAAAATTGGATAGCCAAGATTCTGTGCCTGCTTCTGGCGGCCGGAATATGGTATCTGATTAAAAGTCATCTCGGTAATTTGCCCGTGAATGATGATGGCTTGAGGGTGAATCCACCCAAGGCAATTCCGGTCGATGAAAAGGCGATTCCCAACCGGAGATGATATCACTCGACGCTGCGGTGAATCCTCACTGAGACGTATTGGGCGTTTGGCAGAATCCTTTTTTCGATCTCAACGGTGACGGCTTTCAGGGGATATGTAGTAAGCAGCATGCCTGCGAGATCCGTGGCCAGCGTTTCGATCAGATGTCTTGGCTTTTTCGCAGCGAGTCCGGCGATTTTCAGAGAGACATCGTAGTAGTCGACCGTGTTTCCCACATGGTCCCCAAGTCCGGTAAAACCCTGTGAAGGTTGCATGCGAACGGTGACCCAGAGTTTTTGGAGATCGGCACGTTCTTCGTCCGGAACCCCGATATGGCATTCCACTTCCAGGCGGCGGATTTCAATTTCATCGGCATTCATGGCAGCAGCTTCTCATCAATGATGCGTTGCAAAAGGATTTTCGTCGCGCTGTTGAGGTTCAATTTCAGGGCATCATCCATCTTCACCCAACAGAACTCTTCAGCTTCTTCGTTGAGGACCACTTCATGAGAACGGGCTTTGGCGAGATAGTTGAGGAGAATGAAATGTTCGGGACGGAAGAACTCGGTCGAGTCGATACAGTCCTGATTCATCACGAAGCGGATGTCAGAAATCTCCAGCGCAGTCTCTTCGCGAATTTCTCGTCTCAGGGCATCTTCGCTGGATTCGCCACGTTCGATTTTTCCACCGGGAATTCCCCAGAGATCGCTCCACTTGTGAGTGCGAATCATGAGGAGCTTGCCTGCGCCATCGTGAATCAAAGCACCGACGGTTGCGACGGGGCGATCGGCTTTTCTTCTTTCGAAAATTTTTACCAACACTCCTAAATCGGGAACGGTGATATCGGGACGAACGGCTGCAAGGACTTCAGCATGGTGATAACCCGTCAGCACGGCGATGGATGAAATGCCGCCGTGGCGGGCGGTTTCGATGTCGTGAGTCATATCGCCGATGAATGCGGTTTCATCTTTGTGTAGAGCATGGGTATTGAGGATATGTCCGATGAGCTCACGTTTATCCAAGACTCCCGCATAGGTTTCTTCAAAAAAATCCTGCATGTCGAACTCCCGGAGTTGCCGATCAAAAGCAGTTGGGTCCATCGAGGTCAGCACGAACATGCGTATGCCGCGTTGCTTGGCCCATTCCAGTTTCTCACGGGCATGGGGCAGCACAGACACCAAGCTTGTCGCACCGTCAAAAGCTGGGCGAAAATGGGCTTCCAGCTCCGCAAGGCTGATGCCGGGAAGAAGCTCTTCATAAAACTCATGATAGGGCAGTCGAAAGCTCCTGCGGAAGCCCTCGCGGTCATAGGGGGTGATCCCATATTTTTCGAGCACCACATTGGTCGCCTCAATGACGGGTCCCATGTCATCAACCAGCGTGCCGGACCAATCGAATATGAGGTTTTTGAACATGGTTGCTAATTTTTATCAAATGCCGGGCGTCAGGATTTTAGCCCAGCGAAAATTTGATCGATTTGATTTTGTCCTTGCCGAAGCGCTCTTTGATTTTGCGGAGCAGTTCGGGTTTCATTTGTTCGAGATGGAAGCGCATGGCGGGCTGGGTGACTCGCAGAACCAGATGTCCGTCTTTAACGGAAACCGGTTCCGCATGGCTGCCGATAAATTCTCCAGCAACCTCTTTCCATGCGGTTTTCACTTCCTCTTCATTGAGGCTTTCCGCAAAAAATTGTTTCTTTAGAATGGAGTCGATCCAATCCGCCGCGGCCGAGACGTTTTCATTGAGCTCAAGCGGTTTTTCACAACCAAGCCATTCTCTCATCAGTTCCTCGTGAATCCTGTCGCGCCGATTGGCAGGTTTCCGTTTCCTGGGCGAAGCCATGGCGGGGATCAGAATTCTCCGTCATCGCCGATCGCCTCGACAGGGCAGCCTTCCATCGCTTCGATGCATTGGGCGATCTCCGCTTCGTTTTCAGGTTGTTTGAAAACGTAGGAGTAGCCCTCGTCATCCGCGCGGGTGAAATTGTTTGGCGCGGTTTCGCGGCAAAGATCGCAATCGATGCATTGGCTGTCGACGTAGAACTTTCCTACTACGTTTTCTTCATTTCTGTCTTCTTTGTCTGCCATGGTGCTTGGTGGTTGATCCGCCTCTTGGATGCATCGGGAAAGCGGGGCTTGCAACCTCTATTTACCTCACTCGTGCCAAAAGCCACGTCAAAAGATCTTCGATCGGGAGGCGCTCTTGTTCCATCGAGTCACGGTGACGGATCGTTATCGTGCCTTTGAGTTCAGGTTTTTCCTCACCCAGTGTCTCGAAATCGACGGTGACACAGAACGGCGTGCCAATCTCGTCTTGGCGGCGATAGCGGCGGCCAACCGCTCCGCTGTCATCGTAAAACACGTTCATCCAGGGTTGAAGCTGCTTTTGGATTTCTTTGGAGATACGGACTTGCTCCTCGTTTTTCTTGAGAAGCGGAAAAATGGCAACCTTGATCGGCGCCATGGAAGGCATGAAGCGCATGACGGTGCGGAGGTCGCTTTTGCCATCTTGACCGAGTTCTTCCTCATCGAAAGCTTCGCAGATCAGTGCGAGTATCGTGCGGTCGCAACCTGCGGATGGTTCCACGACATGTGGAAGGAAGCGCTCTTTGGTTTCCTCATCGAAGTATTCCAGGGGCCTGCCGGAACCTTTGGCGTGGACGCCGAGATCGTAATCGGTGCGATAAGCCACGCCTTCCAGTTCCTGGATACCGAAGGGGAACTCGTATTCGATATCGTAGGTTTTTTTGGAGTAAAATGCGCGATCGCCATCCGGCACGTCTAGAATGTGGAGCTTGGTGCGCGGGATGCCGATTTCCTCATAGAAGTTCAAACGGGTTTCCAGCCATTCATCAGTCAGGCGCATGCCGTCATTGGGATGACAGAAATACTCGATCTCCATTTGTTCGAATTCGCGGGAGCGGAAGGTATAGTTACGCGGATTGATTTCGTTACGGAACGATTTGCCGACTTGGGCGATGCCGAAGGGCAGTTTCACCCGATTCGAATCGAGCACGTTTTTGTATTGGCAGAAAATCGACTGTGCGGTTTCCGGGCGCAGGTAGGCGACTTGGTCTCCGGTTGCGCCGAAGTTGGTTTGGAGCATGAGGTTGAACTCACGCGGCTCAGTCAGAAGTGAGCCATTTGCAGGGTTGTAGCTCGTCGTGCCTGTGACCTGTTCTGTCGTTTCTCCTTCAAGCTGGATCGCTTTGATTGCTTCCTTTTTGCTCATCACGGATTCTTTGATGAACTGACAGTAATATTCGCGCGCGGTTTTACGGACTTTTGCCTCGTCCTGACCGGGAAGCTGGAGGACGGAATAGGCTTTTTCGGTTTTCCAATCCGATTCCGGTAAGCTTGCACCGGTAAAATGGTAAACCGTTCCGTCCTGCGGATCGATTTGGTCGGCACGGAGTCGGGCTTTGGAGAGAAGGCAGTCGCACATTGGATCACTAAATCCACCGATATGCCCGGATGATTGCAAAACTTCTTCCATCGTCAAAATCGCGCCATCCATGCCGAGCACGTCGTCGCGTTCCTGGACGGTTTTTCTCCACCAGTAATCTTTGAGGTTACGCTTGAGTTCGGCGCCCAGTGGGCCGTAGTCCCAGCATCCGTTGAGTCCGCCGTAGAGTTCTCCTGCCTGAAAAATGAAGCCTCTGCGTTTGCATAGGGAGACAATTTTCTCCATCCGCACCGGGTCTGTAACGTCCTTGTTTGCCATAAAAGTGATGCCCGTGTCTTTCGGGCGGGCGCGGATGAGAACACATGCGGCCCCATGCGGCAAGGCATCTTAAGTGATTTTCACCCTCTCGGATCGCTGCGGCGGATACGGCCTTCGGTCAAGAAAGCCAGAATCCGCCGCAGCCCATCCGCTAACCACGGGAACCCTCTCCAAGAAGCTTTAATCATGCCAAGTTTCGGGCAGTGGAGGCGTTGGCCGGTAGGCTCACAGGAGCCTACAAGGGCGTTATTGGACCGCGCCCGTGGCCTCGGCGTTGAATCATGCGCAGATTGTCCGCTTTACTAAGAAACCGACTTTGTCCAACCTCCCGCCCCGCACCATGACCGTAACCGAGATTTGCCAAAGCCCCAGCGCGTTGGCGCATCTTCCAAGCGAGGCCACCATGGGTGGCGTAATTTGACTTCAGATCTCCATTTTTATCATGACCTCCTTACAAATCAGGCAAAGTTTCCTCGATTTCTTTTCTGAGAAACAACACGCGATTGTTCCTTCCGCATCCTTGATGCCGCAGTCTCCGGGATTGCTTTTCACCAACGCGGGGATGAATCAATTCGTACCTTATTTCCTCGGCACCGAGAAGGCTCCCTACCATCCAGCGCGCGCGGCAGACACCCAGAAATGCATTCGTGCCGGCGGAAAGCACAACGATCTCGAAGATGTGGGTTATGACACCTATCACCATACGTTTTTCGAAATGCTTGGAAACTGGTCGTTTGGAAACTATTTCAAAAAAGAGGCGATCCAATGGGCGTGGGAACTTGTCATCGAGCGTTGGGGGCTGCCTGCGCATCGTCTCTACGCATCCGTTTATGCGCCGAAAGATGGCGATCCGGGAAATTTTGATCAAGAAGCTTACGACATCTGGGCGGATCTTTTTCGCAAGGCGGGTTGTGATCCGGCGATCCAAATTGTCCACGGCAACGTCAAGGATAACTTCTGGATGATGGGCGAAACCGGTCCTTGTGGGCCCTGCTCCGAGTTGCATGTCGATTTGACACCTGAGGGGAATCCCGTGACGGGTCGGAATCTCGTGAATAACGACTCCGATCTCTGCATCGAAATCTGGAATCTCGTTTTCATTCAATACAATGCGGAGGCCGATGGCACGTTCCGCGAGCTTCCTGCCAAACACGTCGATACCGGCATGGGTTTTGAGCGTGCTTGCTCGATCATTCAGAACACCAAAGGTTTCACCGACTTCTCGAAGAAGCCATCCAACTACGCAACGGATGTTTTCCAGCCGATCTTCCGGAAACTTGAGGAGCTCAGTGGGAAAACCTACGTCGATATCTACCCGGAACTCGGGGCGGATCGCTCGGCGTTTTCCGAGGAAATGAAAACCGCAATCGCGTTCCGCGTCATAGCGGATCATTTGCGCACGCTTTCGTTCTCGATTGCCGATGGCATCATGCCAGGCAACAACGGCAGAAACTACGTTCTCCGCCGCATCCTTCGCCGCGCGGTTCGATACGGTCGCCAACTGGGTTTCTCTGGTGAAAAGCCGTTTTTCGGCGAACTCGTTGGTTCTCTGGTTGGGCAAATGGGTGATGTTTTTCCTGAACTGAAAAGCCGTGCGGACGTCGTTCGCGCGACCCTTGAAAATGAAGAAGCAAGTTTCAATCAGACGCTGGACCGCGGACTCAAGCGTTTCGAAGAGGCAATGATGAGCATTGGAAACAACGAGCTCTCCGGCGACATCGCCTTCGAGCTCTATGATACTTTCGGTTTCCCCATCGACCTCACTGAGCTCCTTTGCTCGGAGCGTGGACTCAAAGTGGACATGTCGCGATTTGAAAAACTCATGGAGCAACAACAAGAGCGCTCCCGTGCTGCACAAAAATCCACGGTAGTCCGCGCACTCGATATCTCCACGGAAGCCGTCACTGAATTCGTCGGCTTCGACTCCGACTCTGTCGAAGCCACCGTATTAGAAATTCACCCGCAAGAAGACGCGCTGTTTGTCATTACCGACAAAACCGTTTTCTACGCTGAAATGGGCGGACAATCCGGCGACACCGGAACGCTTAACGAGATTCCCGTCACCGGCGTCCAACAAATCGGTAAAGCCCGCGCTCTGATCATTCAAAAATCAGAAATCAACAATCATCAATCGTCAATCAATCCGGGTGATCAAGTTGTTCTCAAGCTCGACACCACCCGTCGTCGCCCTATCGAAGCGCATCACTCAGCAACACACCTTCTCCATTGGGCGCTTCACGAGGTCGTTTCCAAAGACGCGGCTCAGCAAGGCTCATCGGTCGATGAAAACCGCCTGCGTTTCGACTTCAACAGCGGAGCCGTTACTTCTGCACAACTTTCCGAAATGGAAGAAATGGTCAATGGTGCGATCAAGCAGGGCCTAACTGTTTCGTGGACCGAAGTGAAACATGCCGACATCAAACATCGCACCGACATCATGCAGTTCTTTGGTGATAAGTATGGCGATACGGTCCGCGTGGTTCAAATCGGTGGAGGCGCGCATCAACTGGACGGTCCGTCCATGGAGCTTTGCGGCGGAACTCACGTTCGCAACACTAGCGAGATCGGTCTGTTTAAAATTAAATCCGAAGGAGCGATTGCCTCTGGAGTCCGTCGTATCGAAGCGGCTTGCGGAGATGCTGCATGGAATTACCTAACAGAATCGGTCGAGAAATGGGATGCTGAACTCAGCGCGGCTCGTGAAAAGCTGCAAATCGCCAACGCCAAACTCGTTGAGCTTGGTGAAGCAGCGGTTCGTGTGAACGATTTCCCACACATCATGAGCGCAATGTTGGTGGAGCGCGCGGATATTTCGCAAATCAACGCCACCTTCGCCCACGGTCAGCGCACCTTGGAAGAAACCAAAGAGGCTGCGATTGAGGCTGAGAAACGGATCAAGAAAATCCAATCATCCCACGCCGCCGCGCTTGCCGATGAAGCCCTTTCCGAACTGATTGAAAAAGGCGAACCCATCATCGAAAGCTTTGAGTCGGATGCGTCCTTGCTCCAAGAACTTCAGAACGGCCTCAAAAAGAAAAATTTCGCGGGGTCCGCCCTGCTTGTTGTTGATGACGGAGAAAAACTCCACCTCGCCGTCCATTGCGGAAGCGATGCTTTGGCAAAAGGCTTGAAAGCCGGCGATCTTCTTCGCGACCTTGCCGCCATGGCTGGCGGCAAAGGAGGTGGTAAGCCAGACCAAGCGAGAGGAGCCGCTCCGGATCGAAGCAAACTTGCCGAGATCAAGGCTGCGGCAAAAGCAATGCTTTGATCAAAAGGGCCGGCGCCCAGAGATCCCTATCACGCACATTCGCGCCCGTCTCGCGCCAGATTGCCGGACCCGCACGACTTTGAGTGAATCCGTTTTTGCGTTTGTCCTAAACACGTTTTAAAATTACATCTGCTCGGTGCGATCGTTTTTCCTCATTATCATCTGCCTTCTCCCGATACTTTCATCCCACGGGCAAACGCTGGAGAATTTTGAAATCGATGGAGCCAAGGTGTCTCTTAAAATTCCTCATGCCCCTGCGGAGGGAAAACCTTGGCTTTGGGTCGGTGAATTTGCCGGGCATTTGAAAACCTTAGAAAGCGGTCTTGTCGACAAGGGCTGGCACATCGCCTATGTTTCCCAGCGCGACCAGTTTGGGTCTCCTGGCGCGATGGCTGTGTGGGAAAAGCTTTACAGCGAACTTCACGAGAAACGCGGGCTATCCGCCAAACCCGCTTTGCTCGGCATTTCACGTGGCGGTCTTTACGTCAATGCATGGCTTCGCCTGCATCCGGATCGCGCCAGTGTCCTTTATCTCGACAACGGTGTCTGCGACATCCGCTCATGGCCAGGAGGTTTTCAACTCATTGAAAAAGGTGGCGGCAGCAAAGGTGATTGGGCAAAATATAAAGCCTTGTTCGGTTTTGCGGACGATGAAACCGCCATCGAAAAATCCATCCGTCCGACCGACGGGCTCTTACCCGCGATCCGGGCCGATGTGCTCTTGATCTCCTGTCACGGCACGGCGGATCGTACCGTGCCTTATGCGGATAATGCTGGAAAACTCGTCGAGCTCTGGGAGCAAAACAAAGGCCGTGTGAAGCTTTTCCCCAAATTGGGGGGAGATCATCATCCTCACGGACTTGCCGATCCCAAGCCGCTTGTGGATTTGTTGATCTCCGAGTGCAAGTGACAACCGGGAGGGAACTCCGCCTCTCTCTCCGTTTTAGCCTTGCTCGTTTGGTATTTTGGGTTCAACCATTCCCGCCGTTCGAAGCTTTCAAATCACCATAAACCATGTCGAATTTCAAACACGTTACTTATTCATGGGACGATGCCCATGCCGCCAATCTCGATCCCGTCGCGCGCCTCGTCTACCGCTCCAACATTCTTGGCGCGGATCAGCGCATCACCAACACCGGCGGCGGTAATACCTCCTCCAAAATCATGGAGACGGATCCACTGACCGGCCAACTCACCGAAGTCCTCTGGGTCAAGGGCTCGGGTGGTGACCTTCGCACCTCAAAGCGTGAAAATTTTTCCTCCCTCTATCAGGACAAGCTCATCGGCCTGCAATCGGTTTACGCAGCCAAGCCGAACAACGGCCTGAAAACCGCCGCAGAAGATGAAATGGTCGGAATGTATTTCCATACCACTTTCAATCTTAACCCGCGCCCGTCTTCCATCGACACCCCATTGCACAGTTTCCTCTCCGGAAAGCACGTTGATCACATGCACCCGAACGCGATCATCGCGATCGCGGCTTCGAAAAACTGCCAGGCACTTACCAAAGAGATCTTTGGGGGAGAGATGGAATATGTGCCATGGATGCGCCCGGGCTTTGAGCTCGGCCTTGCCATGCAGGAGATTGAAAAAACCAAGCCGGGCACTCAAGCGATCATGATGGGTCAGCACGGTTTCATTTCATGGGACAACGATGACAAGAAGTGCTACGAGCTTACCCTTCGCCTTATTGACAAGGCTGCCCAATACATCGAGGAAAAATACGCGGCCAAAGGTGGCGATGCGAAAGCATTCGGTGGCCAGAAATATCAAACGCTTCCCGAAGCGCAGCGACGCGACACCTTTGCAAAAATCCTGCCGTGGTTACGCGGTCAGGTTTCCCAGCAAAAACGTTTCATTGGAACCGTTCAGGACGACGAGAAAATTTTACGCTTCGTCAACTCGGCGGATGCCCCGCGGCTCGCCGAGCTCGGCACTTCCTGCCCCGACCATTTCCTCCGCACCAAAATCAAGCCGCTCTATGTCGCGTGGAATCCGCAAACCGAGGACCTTACCGCGCTCAAGGAAAAACTCGCCGCCGGACTTATCCAGTATCGTAAGGACTACGCCACTTACTATGAGTCCTGCAAGCATGCCAACTCGCCAGCCATGCGTGATCCAAACCCAACGGTCGTCCTCATTCCCGGTCTGGGCATGATCGCATGGGGCAAGGATAAATCCGAATCCCGCGTCACCGCCGAGTTCTACAACTGCGCAGTCGAAGTCATGCGCGGTGCCGAGGCCATCGATACCTACATTTCCCTTCCTCAACAGGAAGCCTTTGATATTGAATATTGGCTGTTAGAGGAAGCGAAGCTGCAGCGCATGCCCGCTGAAAAAGAACTCGAACGCCAGGTCGTCATCGTCATTGGCGCGGGTTCCGGCATCGGCAAGGAAACCGCCCACCGCCTTGTCAAAGAAGGAGCACACATCGTTTGCGTCGATATGAACCTTGAGGCAGCCCAGGCAACCGCCAAGGAAATCACGGATAAGTATGGTCTTGGGATCGGAGTCGCCGGAACGGGAATTTCCAATTGTGGACCGGCCATTGCGCTTCAGGGCAATATCACCGATCGCGCCGGTATTCGTGCGATGCTCGATCAGGTCGCGCTTGCTTACGGTGGCTTCGATCATATTTGCATCACCGCGGGTATCTTTGTGCCATCAGACACCAGCGGCCATATTCCCGACGACAAGTGGGGGCTTACTTTTTCAATCAACGTCACCGGCTCCTATTTCGTGGCCGATGAGGCTTACAAAACTTGGAAAGAGCAAGGCCTCCAAGGAAACCTCGTCCTCACCACCTCGGCGAATGCCGCGGTGGCGAAAAAGGGCTCTCTCGCCTACGATACCTCAAAAGCCGCCGCGAACCACCTCGTCCGCGAGCTTGCGATCGAACTTTCCCCTCTGGTTCGGGTCAACGGTGTTGCACCGGCAACTGTGGTTTCCGGATCGGCCATGTTCCCTCGCGATCGAGTCATCGGCTCACTCGCCAAATACGCCATTCCATACACCGAAGATGAAGCGACCGAATCATTGGTGAACAAGCTCGCCCAGTTCTATGCCGATCGCACGCTCACAAAGAGCCCGATCACTCCGGCCGACCAAGCGGAAGCTTATTTCCTCCTTGTCACGAAACGCCTCAGCAAAACCACCGGCCAAATCATCACGGTCGACGGAGGCCTCCACGAGGCGTTCTTGAGGTAATCGAGATTTATCCATCGACTCAATCATCACCGGCTTTCTCCCACGAGATCGCCGGTGTTTTTTTATCTCTGATGGGTCTGCAGAAGCTATCCTGTGTCCATCCGTGATTCCATTTCTGTTTCTAGGCTTAGACCCAAACCCCAATCTCTTTCAACTGTCTCTCCGCGACCTCTGCCCAGCCACGGTTTGCGGCGGGAGATGCGGGCGATGGATGAAGAATTTTTCCCACCGTGGCCTTGGTTCCAAGTTGTTCCTGGGCGGTAAGCATTTGATGCTCCGCATACGCCCCGACCCCGATCAAAAACTGGGGTTCCAGTATTTCGATCAAGCGACGCAAATGCTTCTGGCAGGCAGCATCGACGGGTGACATCTCGGCTGCGCGGATTTTATCAGGAGTAAGATTTGCTCCGCTTTCTTTCATCCAGATCAAGGGGCAGAAATTGATCACCAAGTGATCTTTGAAAAAGTCCTCAGCGCGTGGAAAGCGTTCTGCAAATAAGCCCCATAACCTGCGTCCGCTGACTTCGGATTTCGAACAATCCATGCCTTGGATTTTACGCTTTGGATGCTCGTGTTCGGGATTTCCGATAAGAGGAGAAAGCATCATCCAATCCCTGACCGCGGCGATTTCTCCGAACGGCACTCCGGTTTGTGCCATGCCGTATGGCCCGGGATTCATTCCTAACAATAAAACCCGCTTTTTCGAATTCGCGTAGGTTTCAAGATAGGCTTCGTAGCCGGCTCTCGCGTAATCAACCGTCAGGTAAGTATGGGTCACGGGATCGGAAAAAAGCATGGGCCGCAGTTCATCGGCCAGTTCATGTCCCGCTTGGATCAACTGCTTCGCTATCGTTTCCATGCGATCAAAAGCAAAGCCAGTGCGGCCGGCAGATAAATCAAGGTGGCGAAAAACAACTGCCGGCAGGATGTTCTCTCGCCATCACGAATGAAGCGGACCGCCAACGCCAGAATTGCCAGCGCAAATGTCGGTCCGCCGATCAACCATAGGACATTCGCAAAACCCCAGATCGCTGGCAGCATGGAAAACACCGCCAATACCATCGAGAAAAACACGCAAAGCAGTCCGCTTCGTTTTCCGGTTATGTCGCCGTTGGACCACATCTTATAACCCGCGTCCTCATACTCCTGACGGCACAACCAGTTGATCGCGACAAAATGGGGCAGTTGCCAGAAAAACAAAATCCCGAATAAAAACCAAGACTCAGGATCAAACATCCCGCCGCCGCCGCCAACCCAACCAATCATCGGCGGAATCGCTCCGGGGATGGCCCCGATCAGCGTGTTGATCGAACTGATCCGTTTCAGTGGCGTGTAAACAAATACATAAATCGCAACCGTGGCGGCTGTTAGATAAGCAGCGCCGGGCCCAACCATCACTGCCAAATGAATGATTCCGATCGCCGATAATATCCAACCCAAGCCAAATGCTGTGATCGGATTCATCCGACGTGCCGGCAGCGGCCGATCCGCCGTGCGTTTCATCAGACGGTCCAGATCAATCTCCATGAGTTGGTTGAATGCGGCTGATCCGAATGCCGCCGCAGCGGTTCCGATCAATGTGTGAAACAGCGTTCCCCATTCCATCGGCATACCCTTCCGCGCGAGCAGGTAACCGAAAAACGTCGTCACCAGGACGAAGAAATTCAAACGCACTTTCATGAGGACCGTGAGATCCTCACGGAGCTTTGGCGTCTTGTTGATTTCAGGCTTAGTTTCCAATACGTGGATAGTTTGGGAGAAAGAGGCTGCAGAGTCTAGACGGATCGACCTTAGATGAATCTTTCAACGCAAAGCCACTAAGATCGCAAAGTTGACAAAAAGAGATAACTTCAGCCCTCTTGATTGGGATTTGGAGCTTAAAACTTCAAGTTTACCGAACCACGCGTGCACCGCCACCCGAGATCTGTTTCTCAACTTCCTTGCGGGTTGCCATGGAGGTGTCGCCGGGTGTGGTGGATGCCAGAGCGCCGTGCGCCGCGCCATATTCGACGGCTTTTTGCGGATCATTGAACTCCATGAAGCCGAACTGCACGCCGGAGGCGAACGAATCGCCACCACCCACGCGGTCGAGTATTTCCAAGTCATCGTATTTGCGTGACTCGAAAAATTTTCCATCATGCCAGAGGATGGCGGACCAATCGTTGATCGTCGCGGTCTTCACTCCGCGCAAGGTCGTTGCGGCGACTTTGAAATTCGGGAACTCTTTCACAGCGGTCTCGATCATCGCTTTGAAGGCATCGAGCTCGATGCTCGAAATGTTGTGATCGACGCCCTCAACTTCGAATCCAAGCGAAGCGGTGAAATCTTCTTCGTTACCGATCATGACATCGACATATTTCGCGATCTCGCGATTTACCTCACGGGCTTTATCGAGTCCACCGATGGTTTTCCATAACGATGGACGGTAATTCAGGTCATAGGAAACGACGGTGCCGTATTTGTTTGCAGCCTTTACGGCCTCGACGGTGACCTGCGCGGTGCTCTCGGAAAGTGCTGCATAAATCCCCCCCGTATGGAACCAGCGCACGCCGAGCTTGCCAAAAATGTGATCCCAATCGACATCGCCGGGTTTGATTTGTGAAGCCGCCGTGTTTCCGCGATCCGGATTTCCCACCGCACCGCGAATGCCATAACCGCGCTCGGTGAAGTTTAAGCCATTGCGCACCGAACGTCCGATCCCGTCGTCCTCACGCCATTGGATGAAATCCGTCGCCACGCCACCCTGCATGATGAAATCCTCAATCAGATGTCCGACCTCATTATCAACAAAAGCGGTTACCACCGCGGTTTTATAGCCAAAGCATTTCCGCAAACCGCGTGAGGTATTGTATTCGCCGCCGCCTTCCCAAGCTGCAAACTGTCGCGCGGTGCGGATCCGGCCTTCACCCGGATCAAGACGCAACATGACCTCGCCGAGAGAAATTTGATCAAAGGCACAATCGGATTTCGGTTTGATGTTCAAAGACATGACGCTGGAGATTCAACGTCTCCGCACCGCTCCTGTAAAGACGTTTGGATATCGGACAGTGACTTTTGGAAACGCCTTGCGAAAGACGTTTTCGTGACAAGTTTCTTGTAACCGGCGTTCGATTCCTGATTAGTTTGATGATAAGCGGTATTCGCATGAATTTGTTAAAAAGCAAAACCGGAAGACTGGCTGCATTTGGCGGGTTGTATTTAAGTGAGGGCTTGCCGCAAGGGTTTTCCGGATTCGCGTTGGCGCTTGAATTCAAGCGGCGGGGGATGGACACGGCTGCGATTTCGGCATTTAGTGCCATGACGGTATTGCCATGGGCGTGGAAGTTTCTGATGGGACCGTTTGTGGACAATTTGCACATCCGCCGCTTCGGCGCACGCAAACAATGGATTGTGATCTGTCAGGTGGGCATGCTGATAGGACTCTGTCTGGCCCTCATGAACATGCCAACTTTCGCCGAGGGAGGAGTGAAAGGAATCTCTTTGTTCACCGCACTGATGGTTCTGCACAACGTGTTTGCTGCGACCCAGGATGTGGCGATCGATGCGTTGGCTTGCAATGTTCTCAGGGTGGATGAGCGCGGACTGGGAAACGGCATCATGTTTGGAGGTGCGCAAGCCGGTTACATGTTAGGGGGCTCGGGGGTGATCTGGCTGAAAGATCTGACCGGTAGTTTCGAGTTGTCGATGTTGTTGGTACCGTTGGTTCTTGGTTTCATTTTGATCGGAGTGATGACGCTGATCTGTGAAAAATCGGCAGCACTTGAAATGGCCGAGGGTGAGCTGCCCGCGCCAGATCCGAGAGACCGGGGATGGAGGGCTGTGAAGGATCAGTTATGCGATTATGTCCTGACGGTGGGTCGGGCGGTTTTTCGAACCCGAAATGGATGGCTGGGAATCATACTCTCCCTGATTCCTTGTGGCGGCTTGGCTTTGAGCATGGTGCTTGCGACATTGGTGGCGCCGTGTCTTGGTATGACCGATAGCGAAGTGAGCCAGCTTGCGGTGGTAAGCACCTTGGTCTGGTTGCCACCTTGTTTGATAGGCGGCTGGCTCTCTGACCGGTTCGGCAGACGTCTGACCCTGAGTTTCTTTTCTGCTTTAATGGTGTTACCCGGACTCTGGATAGGTTGGAAATTCAAGCAAGCGGGATGGGATCACCCCAGCGAGGGAGTGAACGGCGTTTGGCCTAGGGAAGAGATATTAATTCATTTCTGGTGGATTGCCTCGCTGGTTTATTCCGTATTCAGCGGTTTGACGTATGGCGTTTGCACAGCCTTCTATATGGACATCGTAAATCCAAAAATTGCCGGCACTCACTTCACTGCCATGATGGCAATGACAAACATGGTGACGGCTTACACGGTATATTGGCAAGGAAAGGCACTTGCTACTTCGGGGTGGGGCTGGTCGATATGGCAGATTTTCTTGGTCGATTCACTCTTCGGTCTTCTGTTTCTCGCAATCATTCCCTTTGTGAAAATTGAAAAGACCAAGCTCTAGTCACACATTGCTTGCGGAAAATCCTTTCCAAGCTCCGGATGGACAGACTTTTTGCAAAACCATCGAATCATAGCTTGACATAACGAAATAATTCGTTATGAATTATTTCGTGACGAAAAACTCCGCACTTTCTTTTTTTCGTGCCCTTGGCGATGTGACACGCTGGCGTATTTTGCGGCTCGTCATGGATCGCGCGCTCTGCGTTTGCGAGCTCGCCGATATTCTGGAAATGCCACAATCCTCCGTTTCCAGTCACGTGCAGATCATACGCAAAGCCGGACTGCTTGAGAGTGAGCGCTGTGGGAAATGGACTTACTTTCGCATCCATCCCCATCATTTTTCCTTGCTCAACCAGATCATGAAAAATTTCCCTGAAAATCCTGAGCACAAGGCCGATCTGAAGAAGGCGAAAGCCCGCCTCAAGGATAGGGAAAACAGCTGCTGCCCGGGCCCTGTCAAACTCGCCACATCGCCATGCTACTCCACGAACTGAAATCTCTGCTCAACGATTACTCGGATCGCCATTTCCGCATCCGTCTTCCCGAAGGCGATGCGATTCCGCTTTCCTTCCACGTTACCGAAATCGGCCATGTACATAAAACCTTCCTCGACTGCGGCGGAACACGCCGTGAAATCGAGACCTGCCAACTCCAGATCTGGGTCGGCAAAGATTACGAGCATCGGATCGAGACTGGAAAAATGGCTGCGATCCTTGAGAGAGGGAAAACGGTCATTCCTGACGATACGGTTCCTGTAGAGATCGAATACGAAGATCAAGTGATCTCCCAATACACCATCAGCAATCACGAAATCACGGATGAAGCTGTGATTCTCATCCTTGCAAACAAACATACCGAGTGTCTCGCTCCCGAGCTCTGCGGATTGCCATCCATTCAACGCCTGCCGGCGCTCGGTGCGAAATCCTCCTGTTGTGGACCCAACGGCTGCTGAACCATGAAGCATCGGTTTTTCGCGGAATTTCTCGGCACGTTCATTCTCGTTTTTGCGGGAACCGGAGCGATGGTCGTGAATGAAATCAGTGACGGCGTGATTGGCCATGCAGGTATCGCCCTTACCTTCGGCTTGGTTGTCGCAGCAATGATTTATACATTTGGCGATGTCAGTGGCGCCCACCTCAATCCTGCCGTTTCGATAGGTTTTGTGCTGGCGGGTCGTTTGCCGGCGGCGGATTTGTTCGGTTACATCGCGAGCCAACTGCTCGGTGCTCTGTGCGCAAGCGGAATGCTCAAACTTTTATTTCCTGAAAACGAATCACTTGGCATGACACTGCCCTCGGGTGGCGTAACGCAGAGTTTCTTTTTGGAAATCATTCTCACCGCCATCATGATGCTCACCATTCTCAGTGTCTCGTATGGAGCGAAGGAAAAAGGCATCACCGCCGCCATTGCGATCGGCTCTGTCGTGGGCTTGGAAGCGATGTTTGCCGGGCCCATCAGTGGGGCATCGATGAATCCCGCGCGCTCACTCGGACCTGCGCTGGTGAGTGGGAATTTTACACACATCTGGCTCTATCCCCTCGCCACTGTGCTGGGAGCTATTCTTGCAATCCCTTTATACCGATTCAGTCATCCAACAGAAAGTCCTTCATGAAACCACCTGCCATCCTCATCCTTTGCACCGGAAATTCCTGCCGCTCCCATCTTGCCGAAGCCATCCTGCGCCGCGCGCTTGGTGAAAATTTCCGCGTCGAAAGCGCAGGCTCCAAACCCGCAGGCTACGTTCATCCGCTCGCGATCCGCGCGTTGGAAGAAATAGGCATCGATGTCACGGGGCACCACTCGAAACACATGGATCTTTTCCTTAACGATCAGGTGGAAACCGTCATCACCGTCTGCGGCAACGCCGACCAGGCATGCCCCATGTTTCCCGGTCAGATGAACCGCCACCACTGGCCCTTCGATGATCCGGCGCATGCCACGGGTACCGAAGAGGAGCAATTCGCTGTCTTCCGCCGCGTCCGCGATGAGATTTTGAAAGTCTTTACCGCGTATGCGGAAGGTAGGCTGGATGAGAGGCGACTGTAAAAATGGTGCGCGCTGCAGGGTTCGAATCTATTCGAGGCTGTCCACGATTCGGACAAAGGCTAGAATTCCTTGATTTTACGTTGTTTCGCAACTCAAAAAATCGGCATTTTCGCGCTTGGCCCGTTTTTCATCGGAACTTTATCGGAACTTTTTCAGAGGTCTGAAGGCCGCATTTCGAACCAAGCTTCACCCTCTTCTCGGGCGCGCGGATTGTGGTAGTGTTTGCGGAGCATTGCAACCGAAGAACCCATTTCCTCGGCAACTTGATCGAGTGATCGGATGATGGCATTTCGATACGATCCGTATGAATGGCGCAGGGCATCCTTTGGCCAACCGGTTTTGAATACCTCAATTCCGAGGCGAGCGGTTTCACCTGCGAGAACCATATTGTCGCAGACTGTACCGGTTTGGTTTGGCCTGATTCCTGCCCATTCGAGCCACTCACTGACCCCCGGCAGGATTGGAACGATTCGAGAGTAACCTGTCTTGGCAACTGGATCAGGAACCCGAATGACGTTGTATTCCCAATCGAACTCTTCTCGGAAAATCCCCCGCTTGAATTTTTTGGACATTCCCTTCCGGTGAGGAGGAGAAACTTCTTCAGGACGAAAACCACACAGCCCCTGCAAAACGATGGTGCCACGGAATTGGGGTTGAATGGCCCTGGCAAGTGCAAAGAATTCATTAGGTGTTAGAACACGGCGTTCACACTTTTCCGATTTGACCGGTGGGATTCGTTCGGCTGGCGTCACATCCTTAGGATACAGGCCCATCAGAATGCACCAGTTCCAGAAGCCAATGAAGCTTCCTCGGGCATCCTTGCGGGACTTCCAACTCAAGTGCCCCCAACGCTCCTTCCAAAAATCGGCAAGCTGATCGGCAGAAATGTCCGTCACCGTCTTTCCCTTAAAGTGGATCGCCATGGTTTCGATGTGTGCCTTGATGTTGCGAATGTGGGGAGTTTTCTCGCCGGCTTGCGCAATTTTCCAATCGAAGTATCGGTTGGCGGATTCTACGATCTCTGCGGACTTTTGTCGCCCTTTGAGGTAGGCAGTGAGAGCATCCTGATCCTCTTCTCGCGCCTCCCGGTGAATGGCTTCGAGAAATCGGCGGCGTGCCGCAGAAAGGGACGCCCAGACCAAGCCATCAGAGCAGATTTGATCGATCTTGTTCTCCGCGGCATCGGTTGCAGCCACCTTGCTTTTTCGTGTGACGTATTTCCATTCCGTTTCTCCGTTCAGCCGCCAGGCGAAACGCCAACCTTTACCATGAGGATAAACGGTGATGCTGACATTTCCTCGCGTGACTTGGAAACTCTTGGGTTTTTTATTCGGTTCTTTCATGGCTGGTTGGTCGTGTGTGGGTATAGGCTCGTTGGGATGATGGTCGGGAGGGCAGTCCAGCCATGTGGATTACGGTGAATCAGGCACTAGGCGGGCGGGTGTTTTTCTTCAGGAATTCCTGAAAGGTGCTGAGCAAGACTCCTTGCTTCTGGGTGGAAATGATCGTCATAGGGAATCTGCGCTGAACGCTCTTGGGAGAGAGACCAGTCCACTGAGCGACGGTTGCGGTGGGGATGACGATGAGTTCCGCAGGGTCGAAGTTGATGCGCTGCATCAACATCTCAGCCATCACCCGAATCAACGCTTCACGGTCTTCTTTCGAAATATGTAGTGGGTGGTTCATTGGGTTACCTCCTTTGGTGTGTTTGGGTTCGTGTGAGAGTGGAAAATCAAACCACCATTGACTGGTGCAGCGGACTCGCTTCCTGGCTCAAACTGACGACGGCCAGCGAGCAGGTGGATTGATTGAATTTGATTTTGTGACGAGTGCATTAGGCTCATTTTTTCCGTTCAACGCTTCGATAGGTCAAGCGATGCTTCTTACTTCTATTGAGAATCTTCTATTTCTTTGTAATCCGTTGGCCTTCAATGGTTAGCGAAGCTATTTTAAGGCCGTAAGCTCTGGTTTTTCTTGTCTTGAGCGAAAAAAAATCAGCTTCACGCCGCACATATCTCCATTTTCACAGAGTTATTTTCTAGTGATCGATGTGCAGAGTGGTGACTGTCTGACGTGGTTATTTCTGTTAGGAAAATGATGCTGTTTCGAAAGAGAAAATAACCCCTTGTGAGAGTTTTTCCTTCCCGGCTGCAGCCGTGCTCAGGCGTTACCAATTGGTGATGTTCATTCGCAGGGAAAGATGCGGATGGTGAATCACGGAGGCTTTGAAATTTTCCTAGAGATGCAGAGGAGCTTGATTGCCCTTTAGGACTCCCAACGCTTGCATTCTTCGAAACCAGAGTTCGCTCGCTCCGGGGGCTTGCATCCAACGATCACGAACTACCAGTTCCGGGTGGAAAAATTCCCTCGCGGATTGACTGTTCAACCCGCCACCTACGAATCTGAGCTTTGGCATCACCAAGATTTCAGCCTGCGCTGCCAGTAGGAATCCTCCCACCTCGCGAAGCATCCTTGCTTCGACTCGGTTGGCTTTCAGCATGACCATGTGTTCCCCCACAGACTCCAACTTGGGAAAATAAACTTTATCGAGATCATTCAAGATAAGTGATTTTCCCACACTGCGGAGAGCGTTCTCGCGTGTGGAAACGGCCTTTTGGATGATACAACCTCCGCCAATAACGACGAGATTCGGTGGCACCCTGCCGAGCAGGAAAACATTGCCACCAACGTCACGCAAACTCGCTGCATTGAGTATCGATGACCTGGATACATCAAAATTTCCGATTACTGTGTGAAGTTTGGGGACGCAGACCGAAATGGATGAGTCCGTTGAAAAGTCCCCACCCACACGTCTAAGCGACTCCGCTTCGATTACCGCATTTCCCTGCACGACTAGATTTCCCCGGATCTCAGAGTATGGTATGAGCACTTTTCTTTCGTGTAGTGCGACAAAAGATGTCCTCAGTATAGGGCGCGAATTTGCGCCGGTGATTCGTCTTTCTTTCGGAAGTGTGATTTTTTGCATCAAGCAATGCGGGATTTTATACTTGGGTCGCGCGACCTTGCTGGGAAGCAGCGGGAGCAGCTGCCCACACCACTTTCCATGCTGGTCAAAAAACGGTATGAGCGCGTTGCTGATTTTCCCTGTTTTCTCGTAATGGCGGATGTGCCGCATGATGTTGCTGATTTTCATGAAATGGTTGTGGTTTGATGCTTTGTGTGAAGAGGATGCTGCTCACTCAGAGAAGAGGGATTTCAACCTGCTCCATGACTTCCGGAAGAACGCGTTTGATACGCCAGACCTGCTGGTAGACCGCCGACTTGGTGATACCGGCGACGATCGCTACATCATGGACACCCATGCCGCGCTCGCAGATCATGTGCATGATCAGGGCGTTGGGGACGCTCAGTTTTCCTTGATTAACCGCTTTTGCTACGGATCGCATGATCATGACGGTTTTCACATCGGGCAGCCAGTCGCACGGCTTGGTTTGGGACGGGTGCTGCCCAGTGCCGCCATTTTCTTCGGTGAGTTCTTTGGTCCGCGCGCGCTCATGGGTCAGTTGGCTGGCGATCCGCTTTTTCACGTTGCAGAGAGTAATGGCCATGCACTTTTCCATGCTGCTTTGGATTGCGGCATCGTCATTCTTTTGTCGGGCGTCGATATAGTCGGTGTTTTTCTGGAGGTAACCTCCCACTGAAATGATAAGCGCTTCCTGTCGAACTTCTGGTTCCATCCCCTTGAGAACCCCACATCGGATAACCCCATCAGGAAGTCGTCGCCTGCTGATCTCGTCCATTCTTTTGGCAATGACCTCTAGTTCATCAACTTGATCGTTTCTAAGTTTAGCGGAATTTGTTTTCTTGGTTTTCTTTTTCGTGCTCATGGCACCAGGACTTTTTCCTTCGTGCCCGCGTTGTGGCGAAAGCCGGCGTGGGCAAGGATCATGTCTGGCGTTTAACTTCAAGAAATGGTCAGTAGATCCCCATTACTTGGATAGCCAGGTCTGGCTCCAGCTACACGCATGGAAAGATTTGGCCTAAGCGTCACAGCGGCGGCACTGTGGGTATGTCCGGCATGCACTTGAATTTTCCGAGCCGGAAAACGCCCGGAAAGACTCCAGATCAACTTGCCTAGGACTTGGTTGGCGAAATACGGTTGGCGGTTCCAGACGCAGCCTTTTCCCTCGTAGCGAATGCCCTGAGTGAAGGGAGGAAAATGGGTTGCTAGAAGAACGTGCCTGTGACGCGAGAGTGCCAGCGGCAGCACTCGGCGAAAATAGTCCGCGGATTCTTCGCCGAGATCTTTGAGCTTTCGGAAAAAGGCGCTTCTGTCGAGGTTTCGGAAATCTTCGATCGCGTATCGGTCTGGAGTCTCGACTCGGGTTTTTGCACCGGATCCTGCGAGACCATCGAACCACCCCCTGTGGCCGACCAGTGCCGTGGATTGAGAAAGCTGAATGATCTCCCCACCTCCGAGCGAAATGAGGTTTGGGTGTTCGGCACAAACGGCCTTGATGGTCTGATCTACCTCGCGGAACGAAGAACCGTAGAAGTCGTGATTTCCGGCGGTGATCATGACAGGGCGTTCACATGCCTTTGCGATATCTTTCAAGTGGTTGGATAGCATGGATGCCACCGATATGTCACCGGTGATCAGCACGGCGTCAGCGACTGATTTCCGTAGGAATTCGAGCAAGTCGTCTTTGGATTTTTTTGATGCCTTGTCGAGATGAAGGTCTGACAGAATGAGTAGTCGTTTGGTGGGTAGGATAATGCGTTTTGGAGTCATGGTAGTTGTGATGGGTTACAACTACATGACTGGGTTAGAATGTGATTTGTACAGGTGGATCTGAAATTTTTCTCAACTCACACCCAGTTCTTTGTCTGTATTCTTCGTTGTGACGGATGGTGCTTCTGATTCCGGAACGAAGTTTGTAAGTTCGGCTCTCTCCTCCACAATTGCCGTAAGAAGTGTCTCTTCGAGAAATCTTGCTCCCCGTTGATTCATTACCGCTTGATCGATGCGCGATCTCCCCAGATCGAGAAACCGCTGTCGCCACGTATCAGGCACATGATGTGCCATGGTTTCCACCATAGCTAGATAGTCAGATTCTGTGATTTGTGGTAAAACGAATAATTCAGAAGAAAATCGGTTGATCATTTCTCGCGGAAGAATGCGTGCGAGATCGGTGAGCTCTGGCTTTTCAGCGTTAGGTGGTGTCGGGTTGAATCCCATGGTTGGGCATGATCTTTCCTCCCACACTCCCTGAAACGCTGCTCCACCGATGATCATGACTTTGTTGCGTAGAAAGCCTGCTACATCTGCTAGTTCGTCTTTGTCATCTTCCCAATCGAGGTCGTTTAGTCCCAAGGGAATCCTGGCGTCGCATAGAGAGAATATTTCCGATCTCAGGAATGAATTCCAGTTGCTTTCATCCCTACACTTGTCGAGCTCATCGATGAAGATAATGGCACCCCGGCTGTCCTTGTTTTTGGATAAAAACTTGAAGATGGTCGGCCATGTCGTCGCGCTGCCTCGGTGACTAGCTCCGAGAACTATCCAGTCGGATGTAGTTACTGTTAGAAACGGCACAGAAAGCTCTCTAGCGATCTCGTTGGCTATAAATGTCTTCCCGGTTCCGGTGGGACCAATGAGCAAGAAGCACGTGCGCAACTTGATTGCTGTGAATTGGCTTCGATCAACATACAGACACGCGCGCGCGACGGCGGAAAGACGGTCATAGATTGGTTTTTGGTAGGGAAGGATCAAGGTTTTGTGGGATGAATTTTGAGAAGTGGACATGGTCATTTCTCATTTCACCTGCTGAAACTCTGAGTGCCGGAAACGGCCCTCAGGTGATGGCAATATGCGTAATGTAGCAGATCGTAGGTCTTTAAAATATTTGCTACGACGGCCTGTACAAAGAGAGCTCTGAACAGGTAATGAGAGTATGAGAGACACGTTTCCTTACCCCGGAAGACACAAAACCCCAGAAGACACCGAACCGGATTTTATTCGGCCCGATGTCGGGAATGTAATATGCTTGGTGGCACGGGTAGCAGAGTTCGAAGTTGTGAGCCTTTACGCCGAGCAAGCGATTATCAATCGTTGGGGTATTCGTTTGATAAAGCCATTTCAAAGGCGGTCAAAAAATATGGGGCATGATTTTGTGGAACATCTCGGTAAGGATTTACACGTCTATTATCCGGCACGTCTGCAGATCATTCCGATGGAGGGATGGATGTTGCGAGGTGATTAAGAAATATTCGTGATCGAACTGTACAACCTCAAGATTTTGCCTGTCTTAATAGTATGAATGAAACACATCACTTCGTCGGCCGCGCAAACCCGGCCGTGCTCGAATACCCCGCGGAGACGGTCCAGGCGGACGCCGGTCACGTGTTTTGTCTCGTGGTACTGGTAGGCGACATGGAAATTGTCACGTATTATACCCGTATGGCAGTGATGGATTATTGGGGTATGCGTGTAGTGAATCCCTTCCGAAGGCTGTCATACAAAAACCTCAGTCGTGAGTTTGCCGACTACTTGCCAAAAGATCTTTTCGTCTTTTGTCCTGCTCGTCTGCAGATGATTCCGGAGGAGGAGTGGATGTTGAAAACAAGTTGAAAAACAAACTATTCAGTGCCGTTGCATGCACTATAATGGTTCATGCTGCCGATTCTCCGTTGAAACCACAACCAGCCAATGCCTGCTGGAAAACAAAGTTGTAGAGACGGTCAGCCAATTCCTGTGCCTCTTCTTCGGTGTAGGGTGGTTGAGGCAGGTTCATTATGACGTGATCCATAACAAAGGTCTCCACATCGGCCCGGGTCTGTTCCTTGGCCGTCCAGTTTTCAAAGTTCTGCAGATGACCTTCGATGGATTGAAGCAACGACTGGCTTGAACGCTTCACCAGTTCCCGGTCCTTCTTCGAAAGGTCGGGCTTCTGGAGGAGGTCAAACAAAACCAGCTCTTCTTCGCTGAGGCCTTCCTTTACGTGCCGTCTTTGCTCATCGTCCATGCTTTGGGACAGTGCCAGCAAGCGAGCGAACGTCTCCTCAATAGTCACACGGTCCTTCTCGTGGTTGTAGTCAGAAATGATCTCCTGATAGCGCTTATAAAAATCCATGCGCTCGGGATTCATCGCGAGCATCGCTTTCAATTTTGCTTCGATGACCTCGCGGATGTCTTTCAGAGCGGTTTTCTTGCGGCGGACTTTCTTCGCGAACTCGTCTCGCAAAACCGTGAAATCAATCTTGCTGAGATCATAGACCTTGCTGGCTTGCTGGTCGCCGCCGGGATCGTTTGCATCAATGGCTTGGTTGACGATGCGGTGGAGTTCCTTGAGCACGTCGGAGACATCGGACATGTCGCGACGTTCCTGAATCTTCTTGTAAATCGCCTCGATGTTATCGTGGCGTTCCGCATAAGGGAGCGCGGAGGGTTCCATCAGCAGGGCTTTGAAGCGTTCAAACACCTGCCTGGCGATGATTTCAAAACGCCGTCGGCTCTCGTCTGAAGTGTAGAGCACATCCACGGCGTCCCGGAGAAGCTTGGTTTTGGCGAAGCCTTTCGAGCCATTGAGTTGGTTTGGTTCAAAACCGAGCCCGCGCAGGTGGTTCTCTCCGGCCTCAATAGCCTGCACCAGTGCGGCGACCATCTCCTCAAGGGGGGCGACAATCTCTTCGCCACCGCCGCCGCTGTCATCATCGTCCCCCATGGCATACTGCGCGAGTGCCTCACGCAGGCTCTTTAGCATGCCGTTGTAGTCGACGATGACGCCGCAGGCCTTGCCCGGATAGACACGGTTGGCGCGGGCGATGGCCTGCATGAGCGTGTGGGCGCGCATCGGCTTGTCGAGGTAGAGCGTAGAAAGGCTTTCCACGTCGAAACCGGTGAGCCACATGGCGCACACGATGGCGATACGGAACGGGTGCTTGTCATCCTTGAATGCGGATTCCACGTCCACGTTGCGTCCATCCGCGCCCTCGAAGCCGTTCTTGATCAATGCCCGATGTGGCGTGATGTCGAACCCCCACTTCTTGAAGTCCTTCACCTCATTCTGGGACTCGCTGATGATGATCTGAATCAGCGTCTCCTTCATCCAGATGGCGTGATTCTGGGCCTTGGTGACCGCTGCCTGTTTCTCAGGACTTGGATCCGCTAGCCATTCCTTGGTCAGATTGGCCGCATGCGCTTCGAGTGCGGCGGTCTTCGCCTTCCACAGTGGCATGATTTCGTGATAGACTCGGGCGCATGTCAGCTTGTCGATGCAAACAAACAGCGACTTACCGGACTCCCAGCGTGTCGAGCAGTGTTCGACGAAGTCTGCGGCGATCTTCTTGATACGCTTGTCAGCAGTGATAACCTCGTAATCCTTGCCCAAGAGTTTTTCCAAGTGAGCGATTTGATCCTGGTCGAGATCTGCCTCCTCAATCTTCTCGGCGATTTTGTCATTGAGGTCGCTCACCGTAATACCCAGCCGTTCGCCCCGGTTTTCATAAACGAGCTTCACGGTCGCGCCGTCCTCTTCCGAGCGCTTGAAATCGTAGCGTGAGATGTAGCTGCCGAAAATCCGCCGCGTCAGTTGATCATTTTTGAACAGCGGCGTTCCCGTGAAGCCAAGGAACGCGGCGTTGGGCAGAGCAAGACGCATGTTCCTGGCCAATTTGCCGGATTGCGTGCGGTGCGCTTCGTCCGAGAGAACGATGATGTCATCGCGGTTGCTGTAGGGATCGTAGAGACTGACGGTCTGGTTGAATTTGTGAATCAGGCTGAAAACAAATCGGTGATCCTCGGTCAGTAGCCGTTTCAGCTCGGCGCCGTTGGCCGCCCTGGGGGTGGTTTTGGGATCGACGATGCCGCAACCGACAAAGCTCTTGTAAATCTGGCTGTCGAGGTCGTCCCGGTCCGTCATGACCACAAATGTAAAATTCCCCGGGACTACGCGGCGCACTTTCTCGACGAAGAATATCATCGAGTAGGATTTTCCGCTACCCTGTGTCTGCCAGAACACACCGAGTCGCCCGAGATCCGGGTGCGCTCGCCTGACCAAGGGCAATTCCGGCGGGGCACTGAGGTCTTCCGCGACCAGCGCGGTAGAGACGTTCTCCTCCAGTTTCGGCTCTGGATAGTAGTCGATGGTTCGCTTGTCGGGCGGGAACTCTTTTTTCAACTCCTCTTGGTAGATCACAGAATTCACCGCTCTGTTGACGCCGAGAACCTGGTGGTTTTGAGCGACGATTTTGCGAGTTGGCCCTCGCTTGCTTTCATCGAAGAGAATGAAGTTCTCCAGCAGGTCGATCAGCCGATCCTTCGCCAGCATGCCGTCCAAAAGGATTTCGGCATCCACCCGGCCTTCGTCACGCTCGTCATTGCGCTTCCATTCGCAGTAGCGGCCCCAGTCGGAGGTGATCGATCCATACCGAGCGCGGTCCCCATTGCTGACGATGATAAAGGCGTTGTGGTAGAATGAATGCGGGATCGTGTCGAAGTAGTCGCTCAGATTCCCATCGTAGGCAGCACGGATGTTCAGATACACCGCCTTGAGTTCGATGAAAACGATCGGAAGCCCGTTGACGAAACAAACCAGATCGGCTCGCCGGTTGTAGTGTGGCGAACGCAGGCCCTGAATTTTTAACTCGCGGACGGCCACGAAGCGGTTCTTCTCTGGCTCTCTGAAATTGATGACCGGAATGCGGATCTTCTGTTGTTGCCCTTTATCGTCGCGATAAGAGACGGGCACACCTTCTCGGATCATCCGGTAGAACTCTCGGTTGTGCTGGGTGGTGGAACGGGAAAAATCGTATTGACTCAGAGTGGCCACCGTCTCCGCGACCACGTGCTCCGGCAGATCCGGGCGCATGCTGCGGATGGCGTCGGTCAAATGCCCCCGAAGTATCACATCCTGTTCGGAATGACGACCGAGCGTGCCGCCGGGACCGAATGTCTCCTGATTCCACGCATAGACACTTTCCCACTGGAGTTCGTGCTCCAGATGGTCGGCGAAGGTCTGCTGCACCAGCCGGTCTTCGCTGTTGATGTCGGTGAGGGCCATTGTGGAGTTATTGCGGGTTGGCGATCACCGTAAAAAACCGTACCGGCTCCTCACTGAAGTGTGAGCTGATCAGGGTCTTGATTTGGTCAACGGTGGCCATTAAGTGCGTTCAGGATACGGAAGTTACGGAAAGAATCAATCCTTCGGATTGGTTATGTTTCTGGGGGATTGCGAACCTGATGATTGAGCCGTCATCCACCTGAATCATAGGAGATTGACGGCCATCCTGAATCTGGAACCGGCTAACCCTGAGTTGGAATCTTGACCACTTGACATCCATGCGACGCCCACTAAATCCCTATATGACATCGAAAATGATGAACATAAACGGCACCTTGTGGATGCCGAAATACGATGAGACGTCCGCACTCTGGTATGTGGACATAGATGGGCAAGCCTTTAGCGCCGGATCGATCGACGCGTTGGAGGCCAAACTCCGAGGGCTTGGATACAGGGTATACCTTTATCCGGCTCGATAAGAGTGGACTGAGTGGGTGATCGGGCTGATCCGATCACCCGCTTAGGACAACGAGATATTACGCACCGGAAGCTAGACCTCCCTAAGTCGAATTCCTCGAATCAATCACTGAATCGAATTTCCAGTCGGAAATGCCTCTCACTCCCTCGATGACATCCCGCATGTCGTGGTTCGTAAATGCGCTCGCGCCTGAGGACATTGCCGTTTCTAGCTTCCTGATCTCGTCAGGCTTCCTGGCAGCCATCCACTGCGGTGCAATAGCTAGGTTCTCGCATCCGCCGAGAATCATTCCGAATAACAGGTCTTCAATCCGTTCTGACGCGCGATGAGCGTATGCCAGTGACCCCAGAAATGCCTCGCAGCTTGAATCGCTGCTCTTGTGCCAGGTGAATAGAAATGCCCAACCAACTTCCATTGGAGCAAAGGAGAAAAAGATTTGGTCGAGATCACTCTCCATGATGTTCTGTATCTTTTCTCTGTAAAATCCTGTTTGAGGGAAGATGCCTCCTGAAAACACGATGGTCGGCTGTGTTCTCGCACAGAAAACCACGTATCGAATATCGTCGTCAAAAGTTCCTTCCCGATGCGAAGCATCCAATATCTGCTTCTGACGCATTAGATTCTTGAGACCATGCCCAGAGCCTTGAGCCATAGCCGATATGAGCTTTCGAGTTGCACCGGTCAAACGAGAATTTTCAAGCTGCGCTTCGTAGTTTTGCAGAGCATTCCTTTTCGCCGTAATTTCTCGTCCGAGAGACCTGTATGCATATAGCAAAGCCTGTTCGCTCGTAGGAACTAGAGGCTTGTCGTCTATCGGCCGAAAGATCGCATTGTCATGCCGTTTGCAGAATCCTCTAAATGTCGACACCACTCGAATCGCAGAGCGACGAAAAACCAATCTTCCCTTGTTTCTTTTCAGGTCGCTGTAACTGCTGGAAGGCACGAACACTTCGCCGTCTTCCGCAATTAATGACAACACACCGGATCGCTGAATCGAGTGAGCTTCGATCATTTCGTCACAATCCGAATTCGCGTAGTAAAGACACCCACCCATTCCACGAATCTTTTTTCGCAACGCGTGAATCTCCGCGAGATCGATCTCAGATTGAAATGGTAACCGAACAGGGTTCGCATTCTTCGAACCCTGCTCCTCACTCACGCCAACGAACACGATAGCTATACCTTGTTCGCATGCCCGATTGTAAGCCTCCGTCCCCAAATCTCTATTCTCGAAGTTATCAAGAGAGACCTTTGTCGGAATGCAACAAACTCGTGAAATCTTCCAGCCCGACTGCTCAATTTTGTAACGAGCATACCTCGCGCCCTCATCAAGATCTTGGCTATCAACGAGACAAACGGCATGGACATTCCTCAAATCGCTGGGGATACCTTCTTGAAAGGTTGAAACGACATCGAACTCTGTGTAGATCATAAGGTATCCGCTTTCTCTTTCCTCGGAAGTCATCGCGTACTGGAACCGAAGCGAATTCGTCCCATGCAGCACTTTTTGAACTTGAGGCCACTGCCACACAGGCATGAGTCATTTCTGCCCGGTTTCTTGGCATTGGACGAAGGAATCAGGTTCCGCGGTTTCTCCCGGTCTGCCTGCAACATCTTCTCAAGCTCTTCTTCGTATTCCCATTCTCCTTCAAGCCATTGGGCCACCTCAAACGCCTTGTCGCTGTTCTGATTTATGCCGATGGAGACGGTTTTCCCTGCCTTTGCTCGATAGTGTTCCATGCGGGTTCGGGCCGTCACATTCTGGAAAAACGCGGCTTCCGTCATTCCTTGGTGTGCCATGATGTTCACTACCACCGGCCCTTCTCTCATCGTGATTCTGAGAATTCTTTCTCCGACGGCTTTCGTGGTTCTCAGCTCGCGGAATGCCGAAGCCAGTTTTTCAAGCGCCGAGTTATTGAGTCCTAACAAGGCAAAGGCGATCCACCTTGCTCCGTAGTCACTTCGATTTCTCAGTTCATCCAAGACCTCCCGAACTTCAGCGGGAACATCCAGTTCAACAGGTTCATTGGGCGGTTCCGTTCCATACCATTCGGCAGTATAGAATGGATCGAAGCGCTCCTCGCCTCCATGGAATGCGATGAACTTACGCGCAGGCCCTTTGCGCATCTCCTCCCGATCTTCGTAAATTTCCGGATGAAGGCGGTTGTCAAGATAGTGCCCGAAAATATCGAGTTCGTCACCCCTCAGGCCAATTTCCAACTTCTGGTGTGCAATACGGCGTTCGATGTAGTGGAGGAAAACGTCAGGAGAGCCTGAAAACCGCGTGATGACATCAAGGTCATCGATGGATACGGACCATGGATAAGCATCCTCCTTGAATAATCCTAGTCGGCGGGTGACAGCCAACTGGGTAGGAATCCCGGCGAGATGCTGCAAGGTGACGGAGATCGGCATTACCCGCCGCAGTTGCTTGCCATTCACGACAACCGTCCGACTTGTGCTTTTTTCCTTCAGCGTGAGCGTGGGGTTGGCCTCCAACGCACGAACAAGGCGCTGGGTTTGAGAGAATGCGTCCTCGATGTTCCTCCCGATGGCATTCTTGAGCATTCGCTCTCCACCGCGAAATGCATTCTGGTCGATCTTCCTGCCCTTGGATTCCGCCACGACCAGGAATGGACCCCAAGTGACCACCACGTCTGCTTCGGTTTCTCCACCCGGATGATCGGGGTCTGGATAGCAGGCGTTTGTGATGACATGAGACCCGGGAAAGAGACGCTTGAGGTAGTTTGAGGATTCTTTCTCCATCCATCCAGAGACTTGTCTCGCGTAATTGTCTCTCAGAGAATCATTGGCTCTGGCAAGCGAGTCGAAGTAATTGAAGACAGCGTCGAAAACTGTCACCCCGTGAGAGATAAACGCACGATCTGAATCGAGAAAGATTACTGGACGATCCTGTAAATCAACCACACGACTGACTGACGGAAAGGTTTCAGGGGAGAGGCCGAAGATGTTTCTGAATGTGTCCCAGTCCTTCCTTTCAAGCCCCCCCAGACGCGAGCTGATTTGTTCGAAAGTAGGCACCCACGTGCATCCCATTGAGTCGAGAAAATGCTGAAACTCGATCGCAGTTTGCTCTCGTTGGGCCGGATCATGCCTGATCCTCTCGGCGTAGCTTTCGAGCAAATCCGAAATCTTATCCTTGATGCCATTTGCGTTGTTTTCGACCTGGCTGACTAAAGCTTTGGCAATTGAGGAAGATCTGAGCGGTCCGATACCTGCTAAGATCTCAAGATCTCTTTCGAATGGACTGAATACTTGCTGGATTCTTCGATCCACTTGGCCGGGATACGCGGATCCTCTCACGACTCCGGCGTGCAGTCTCAAATGAAGATCCAAGGAATCGTGTTCGTTGGGCGATTCATCCCTCACGCCGCCCAAAGCCTCGCTCAATGAATAAAGCTTCTGATAGTTGGCAATCGCATCGATCCCATTTTGAATACTCTGGGAGCAGTATGTATCCGTATTTCCGAAGTGAGGCATCAGCAAATATGCCGCTAGTTCAATTGCAGCCACAGCTGGCCTGCCGTGTTCGGCGGCAGATTCATCAGCCATGCCGATTATGCGATACATCGCATAAGAACTGAGAAGAACTCGGGCATCAACCTTGCCGACTGCAACTTTGAGCCGATTTTCTGCCTCCGCCATTTGAGTGGCGACAGAAGCAGCAGCGGCTTTCAGGTGGTTCTCCTGCATGAGGGTGGATCGATCCTACACTTCAATCTCCCCGCTCATCAGCTTCGGGAGCAGGAGGTCGCAGGCGGTGCGGAGTTTTTGGTTTTGGAGGGCGAGGTTCTCGCGTTGGAGGAAGCTACATTCAGCAATTTCGCCGAAGTGGGCGACTAGCTCGGGGGACGGCAGTGTGATTTCGAAATTTGAAAGCCCCTCTTTTGTCAGAGCTTCGCGTGTGGAACCCTTCTGAGCGTAGCTGAGAAGTTGGCGCTTTCGTTCCTCGCTGTTGATGGCTGCGTGGACAAAGAACGGTGATGACTTTGACGGATCGACCCGAATAATCATGACGTGTTGGTTGACTCTGGCTGGAACGAAACGTTCCGGGGCCATACAGCAGCGAGCGACCGAAGCCCCCGTAATGTTGATGAGAATGTCGCGGGATTGGACGGTCACGTTCGACATCCTCGCCGCTTGTTCGTCGCTGATAAAGGCAAGGCCGTCTGAATCGAATCGGTCGTCGTAGATGTTCATGCTCCGAATCAACGGAACACCTTCAGTTAGGTAGCTGGCATCGCCCCCACGGGGAGTCACTCCACTTCCGATCTTCGTGGTCAGATCTCCGAGCGTTACCTTCTTCCACCCTTCCGGCACGCCGTTGACGATGCGGGTGTGTTCGTGGCCGGGGAAGCGGAGGCGGACGAACCATTCGCGATACAGCAGCCGCGCCGATTCCTGCAACAAGTCGATCCGACGGCGATTGTTCTCGATGAGGTCGTCGTAAGCGGAGAGGATGGAGGCAATACTTTTCTGTGTTTTAAGAGGTGGTAGCGGTATCCAAGCCTGACGGTAGATCGGATGATGACCTTTGTATCCAGATAGTGTTACGCGACCGAGGGTTGCGTAGTAAAAAAACGCGGTATCACAAACGCCTTTTCGTCCGACTCTTGAGAAGATGTTCTGGATACAGGAAAAAGGCCTTTTCATAAGCCTCATCGCGCAGGTGTGATTGGCAAATGTTGCCACTGGCGCATCGTCTGACGCGATCACTCCTGGCTCGTTTGAATGATAGCCGTGAAAATCTGCTTCCGATTGATTCACGACGGGGATCTCACCACTCTCCGAAACATTGTTCTCATCATACAGTTGTCCGGGCTTGAGAATCTCTGCAATGTCATTGATCTGAGCTACTGTCCACCCTCTGGGAACCGGAGGCACAGACTCAGCATTGAGGTATAGTGGTTGAAACGGAACCTTCATGCGCCAATCCCTTCGAAGTTTTTCTGAATCCGCTTCGCCAGTTCGACGGCTTCCTGGTTGAGGTCTTTGATTTCGACGTGGATGTCGCCGAGGGCCTGTTCGAAATCGAAGTCGTCATCGACTTCCGCCGGGGCGACACCAACGTAGCGGCCGGGCGTGAGGCTCCAGTCGGCGGCGGCGATTTCTGCGCGATCCACGAGTTTCACGAGGCCGGGCACGTCCACCAGCTTCGCGTCCGGAAAGCGGGAAAGCAGCCAGTGGGCCTGGCGCTCGAAGTAGGCAGTGGCTTTGAGTTGTTCGACGATTTCCGCGCGGCGGGTGTCGAGGTCTTTTGTCAGCTTGCCGATCTCGCGGGAGTTCCAGGAATCGTCGTCCTTTGCGCCGGCATCTTTTTCGGCGGAGTCCACCACGCGCTGGGCGAGTTTGAAGACGAGGTCCACATCCTTGACGAGATCGCGGCAGGCGGCGGCGAGGGTTTCGAGTTCGGCGGAGAATTTCAGTTGGGCGGCAGGCTTGGCGGAGCAGGGCTTTTTCCAATCCTTGGCGATGCGGGCGGTCCATGCGTCGAGCGAGGCGAAACAGGACTTCGCCGCGTCGTCGCGCTCCTTCACCAGTTCCCGCACGGGTGAGTCCTTAGGCAGGGATTTCAGGAAAACGGCGGTGGGTTTCACTATGGCCTCGTAGGATTGGCGGAAGGCGGTGGCGCGGGTGGCGATGTCCGCCGCCTCGGCGAGCGTGCGTTCGATGTATTGCTGGACGAGGGCGGTGAAGCGGTCGGACTGGCCGCGGTAGAGCCAGACGATGGAGCTGAGGTTTTGGAGTTGCTCGGGCGAGAAGTCAAAGATCTTGCGGTTGACCTTCCGGTAGATGTTCCGGGCGTCGAGCATGAGCACCTTGTCGCGGCGAGACTCGGGTTTCCCCTTATCGAAGTGCCAAAGCTCACAGGGCACGGTGCGGGTGTAGAAGAAGTTGGAACGGATTGAGATCATCACGTCCACATCCCCGGTCTCGACGAGGCGGCGGCGCACTTCCATTTCCCCGTGCCCGGCGCTGGATGCCTGGGAGGACATGACAAAGCCTGCGCGGCCGGTGGGTGATAGGTAACTGTGGAAGTAGGAGATCCAGAGGTAATTGCCGTTGGAGACCTTCTTGTCCTTGTTCACGCCGGGCAGGCCGAAGGGCAGGCGCGGGTCGTCCTTCACTTTTTCGGCATCGACCATGTCCACGTTGAAGGGTGGATTAGCCATCATGCGATCGACGTTGCCGAAGAGGCGGCGGCCGTCTTCGAGGCGGTGTTCATCCTGATAGAAGGTGTTGGCCTCGATGATGTGGCCCTCCAGCCCGTGGACGGCGAGGTTCATCTTCGCCAGCTTGATGGTGGTGGCGGTTTTTTCCTGACCGTAGAAGGTGACCTTCCGCATGGTGTCGCCGCCGTGGGACTCGATGAAGTGGCTGGACTGGACGAACATGCCGCCGGAGCCGCAGGCGAGGTCCGCCACCACGCCGTGGTCCGGCTCGATGACGTTGACGAGGGTCTGGACCAGCGAGGGCGGGGTGAAGAACTCGCCGTTGTCCTGCGCGCCCTGCATGGCGAATTTCATCAGGAAGTATTCGTAGATGCGGCCGAAGACATCACCGGTGGCGCTGCGGAGTGCCTCGCGGTTGAAAGTGCGCATGAGGTCTTCCAAGACGTTGCGCTCGAAGATGCCGAAATCCTTGGGCAGGACGCCGCGAAGAGGTTCGAAGGATTCCTCGATGGCGGTCATCGCGCGGATCACCGCCTCGGCGAGGTCGGCAGTGGTGGGGGTGGCGAGAATGTGTTCGTAGCGGGCTTCCTCAGGCAGGAAGAGGGCGCGGCGTTTCACGTAGTCCGCGGCGATGATTTTCCGTTTCGGCATTTTCCCGGATTTCTGGTCCGCGGCGATCTGGAGGGTGGCAGCCTCGAAGCGGTTCGCGGCGTGGCGAAGGAAGATGATGCCGAGTACCGGCATGCAGTATTCGGAGGAGGTTAGCTTCGAGTTTGCGCGGAGGTTGTCGGCGGCCTCCCAGAGGTCGGATTCGAGTTTTTCAATGTTGGCGAGGGAACCGTGGGTGGTCATTTCAAATGGGTGAATTGGTGAAGGTGGCGGAGGCAGCGGGCATGCTAGAATGTCGGTAATTATCTGAACAATGGTAATGCTATGTGTTTAGCTAATATAATTGTTAGATAGTTATTTGGATTTTTGAGTATGAGTATGAGTTAGCGGCAGTGTAATTATAATGCCTAGCTTCTTGAGTCGATACTTTTGGAGTCGGGAATTGATTGGGTTGGGCATTGGTAGAGTCAGGCGGAGGTTGAATCCTTGGCGATGCGATGGAAGATGTCGGCGATCCATGCGGGTGCGCAGGCGGCATCGGCGGGAAGGGCGGCGCGATCGGCCGGGGATAGGTTCCGGCGCAGCTTCGAAATGACGTCGGCATCCACGCCACGTTTTCCGATCCAGCGCAGGGCGAGGATCACCTGGGCGCTTTTTGGGTTTTTCGTGGAAACAAAGCGCGGCGAAACATGGCGGAGGACGATTTCGGATTTTCCGCTGCGGATTCTGCGGCTGGGGCCGGTAGTGAGGTGCCAGCTCCGCATGGGAACCTGATCGCTGAGTCCAAGCACGTTTGCCGCATGGGCACCGGTGGGGAACACGTCGCCGCCGGCCTTGCGTTGGACGAGATCCTGCATGGCATCGTAGCTGGGACCAAGGGAACCGAGGGAAGGATGGTTCCGAGGCACGTGGTAAAGACCGCGCCCCGCACGACTGATGAGGCCGCTTTTGGAGTTGCGGGAAAGGGTATTGTCCACTGCCGCCCTCGATCCGAGATCGAGAAAATCCAACGGAGTCCAGACATGATCCTGCGGCCCCGACCGGATTCGGTCGAGGATGGCGGCGTCAATGGAATCAGCATGTTTTTTCATGGCTGCGCGTCTTTTCGAGAGAAACTTTACAGGATTTTCTGTCAACATCAAGGGTATCTAAGAGGGCGTGCAAGATTATCCTCAAAACGTCACCAATTGGTAACGTGACAGGGGGCAATCCAAGCCAATTGAGCGCCGATTTTTCGCTCAGGACGGACTTCGAAGCTGAATTTGATGACAAAAAAGGAGCTTTTATGAGAATTTTTAGGTTGTCTGACCTGAAATCGACTGGAAACAGACTTTGCTCTTTATGGAGCGAATTTAACACCAACTGCCATGTCCGACAAAACTTCCATCCAATGGACCGACTGCACCATAAATCCGATCATGGGCTGCGGCGGTTGCGAACTTTTTCCGCCACCTGCTAAGATCCTTTTGGCCATCAACGACGCTGTTGCAGCAACCGGTCACAAAATTTCCAGTCGTTCCATTTATGAGGAATTGGTGAAAAGTGCATATGGGGCGATTGATCATCCACTCGAAGGTCACAAGTGCGCGGTCAGCACGACCAACATCTGGCATCTCAGACACCGATTCCTTATGCGGCTTGGGGATAAGACAAAAGACGATTTTGCTGCACACGCCGCCGCTCAGAAAGCAATCGTGCAGTCCATCACCTGCTATGCAGCCGTTCAGCACCTTAACAAAGGGCAAAGCCTCGATAAAGAGGAATACAAGGGACAGCCAGGTTATGCTCCCATTTTCGAGTCAGTGACTCAGTTTCCTGGTCGTGCCGCAGAGACAGCAAAATTGAAGGATCTGCTTGGCTGCTGCGAAGGTCGTTCCACCTGGAAAGCGGGTTTGCCCCGTCTGGTTTTCGTGTCCGATATGGGCGACGCGTTAAGCGGCCTCGGCCAGTTTCCGTTCCTCAAGCAGGATCTCGTTCCTGCCATCACTTCTGAAGAAGGAAAGCGACATCTCTGGTTATGGCTTACCAAACGACCCGCTAGAATGGCCGAGTTTTCGGAACAGATCGGCGGACTGCCGGAAAATGTCTGTGCGATGACAACCTTGACGAGTGCCGATTCAGAAAACCTCAAACGCCTGGCGGATCTCAAGAAAGTCCAAGCACACATGCGCGGCCTTTCCATAGAACCTTTGTGGGAGCGAATTGATCCCAAGAAACTGGATCTCAAGGGCATCGACTGGGTGATTGTCGGAGGCGAATCAGGATCCGGCCTGAATTACACCAGGCCGTTCGCGCTGGAATGGGCCGAGGAGCTTCGCGATCACTGCCGCAAGAAGCGTGTCGCGTTTTTCATGAAGCAACTTGGTCGAAATCCAACTCGCAACGGCGAAGTCTTCAAATTACGTGATAAGCATGGTGGAAACTGGGACGAGTGGCCTGATGAGCCCCTCAAAGTCCGCGAGTTTCCCAAAGCCTTTCACAACTATAGAAAAAACGAAATGAAACGTCCCACAAAATCCCGCTCCAAAGAGACCAAGATAATGGAAATTCAGTTGCCTCCTCCAACCGATGAAGAAAAAGCGGAGTTTGAACGATTGGATACGATTGTGAAAATTGGATTGAAGGGGTATATCGAAGTTGGTGCAGCTCTCATGAAAATTCGCGATCAAAAACTCTGGCGCGCTGGGAACTTCAAAACCTGGGAGGATTACTGCAAAAATGTCGAGGGGTTTTCCAGGGCTCATGCTCATCGTCTAATCGGGGCGAGCCAGTGTGTAACGGAAATACAGAACTTGTCTGATTTTTCGATAAAACCAGACAATGAATCTCAAGTGCGCCCCCTTTTCAGATTGGAAAATATTGAGGATCGTCGGCATGTATGGGATGCAATCGTAATGATGATAGAAGACGGATATTTGTCATCTAGGATCACTGCTGAAACGGTGCATGAAATGGTTAATACCCTATTGGATAATGAAATGCAGGACGCTGGTATAAAATTACCAAATAAGGAACCGTCAAGCAGAGTGGAGAAGAAGCAGGATGTCATTTCCAAGTTGCGGACTGCGGTTGGCGAGAAGAAATCTTGGGAAGATGTGGAAAGGCTGCTTGCTGAACTCGAAAAACTGATTTGATCTGCTGTTTTCGCCAGAACGTCACCAATTGGTAACATTCCAAGGGCTAAGCCCCGCGTAGCGATACCTCCCTCGCCTCTCCCTGGGGAGACGGGAGTGGGAGAAGTCCCCCAGTGGGGGATTTAGGGGGAGAAAAAAGGTGGTGGAAAATGAGGAAAATAAACAAGGGCCGGACCTTTCGGCCCGACCCTTGCGGTGCAACTGCGATACCGTAGCGCACCATTACCTCCCTCTGGAGAAAGTCTCAGATATTAAACTTAGAGGGAAAATCCTTGTAGTCGTCCGGATGGTAGGCGGCCTCATCAGCTGAGGGAGTCTCGCAAACAGGTGGTTCGTCGCCTGGGGTTGATTCCTCGATGCTCTGACCACGAGTTTCCGTAACTTTGGATTTTTCCTGAGCTGAGCGGATTTCTGCATAGAATTCATCGCCAATGACTTTTCTGAGCAACTGCCACTCTGCCTCGGGCTCTACGATATGGATCGTTTCCGCTAGTGGGCAGAGCATATTGTATTCGACGTCGGTCAATCGATCCAGAATCGGCTTTAGGGGACCGCGGTCATCGGCAACGCTCAGGCGATAAGATGGAAACTTGGTATCCGCACCACCGATGCGTTCGATGATAAGCGAAACGCCGTCGGTCTCATTGAGTGGGTGACCGGGTACGGTTTCATCTGAACCATGTCGGTTCACAAATTCCTGCACGATGTGGCCCAAGCCGGCAGCACCGCCGCGACTCCCATCATAGTTACTGGAGACCAGCAGACGCAGCTTGGTGCCATTGGCGTCCTGGATAACCGCCCAGCAAACCACTGCTGGGGATGGTAGCAAACGAATTCCAGATTTGTTATTTTTGCTGAAAAGACGGTTTGGGTATTTTCCCTTCATGTATTCGTAAGCTTGATCAAAAACACTTTTCGTGCTCTCGCCGGAGGCAATAGTGCGTGGATGGGCGTGACGACCGGTTGGATGCTGTAGCACAGGAACTTTCAGGACCCACTGGCCTTCTTCGTTAGGAGCAATGGTTGGCAAGAGGCGGATTTTGGTTTTTCCTGGCTCAAAGCGGTGGCGGTAGTTGCGGTATTCTTCTTTTAGAACAAGGTCTTCGTAGACGCTAGGCTTGCCGCGCGTCAGTAAAGCTGTGTTGTTCGTGGATGGCTGGAACTCTACTAGTTTTCTCATATGTTTGCTGGTTGTTGTTTGGGTTTTGTTGGTTTTGTTTTTCTTTGATCTGAGCCCGACGGGCTGCCGGGAATTCTTCAGAGTCGTAGGGAATTTTATGTTACGGAGACCGGACGAAAGGAACGGGCTGTGGAATTGTAGGAATTCGGCGTAGCTGTATATTATTGAGTGGGGAACCCACCTAATTGGCATTATCCTGCGTATTACCCTTCAAAAGGGGAGATGTGTCCGATTATTCATTTTTTTCGGACAGAGCTCTTTTGATGTCAACTTTACTGACCTTTTAGAATGAGCTCAAATACTTAGCGAGGAGTTGTTTAACTTCATCATCGTCCTTGGCGGCATTCAAAGCTTTCATCTGCATTCGTAATTCCTCGATGATTTTTTGGTGGTTCGCGGACAACTTTGGAGTCTTCACGGTATCATTTGCGCGCCTATGAACTGGCACCCACCCTGCATCGATGTCCTCAAGTGTTGGGGCACCATTCTCCTGAAGCCACTTTTTTACCTTCTTTCGGTATTCATCGGTTGGCTTGCCTCGCCCTGCAACTGGCAGGCCGAGCCAGGATCGTGTGGCTTTTTGCCATGCAAAAACCTCACGAAGTGACACCTGATCGCCGTGATTGTTTATTACCGTCTTGAGTTTTTCAGCGGACACAAGCGTGATGACGGACGTAATCAACAAGTGACGGTAACAGGTTGGAATCGCGGGTTTGTCCTCTATTGAGATTCCAACTTCGGCCAGCAATTCCTGCGATGTGATGAGCGTTGGCATTAGATTATTGTATGATTTTAATTTGAAATAAATCGGAAACTAATCGGATTTGAATATGATAATTATCCCGCATTATTCTGCTGAATTGCGAAAAATATTCGGATCAATATCGCGATTATGAATGGACAACCACCAGGTTGCCACTTGCTGCATGGCTGGATGGATCATCCGCTCACGCAGAAAGCGTGGACGAAGCCGCTTCGGAGCATGTCGACAAGATGGGCTCTTCCAACGCAGGGATTCCAAAGGGAATTTTCCCTTGGCGAGGTGGGTTTCAGCATCCAATCGGCTACTCTGTAGTACGATTGTGTGATGATACCCATACTTGCGTAACCAGTCCGTGCAGTTCGCGCTCCACCGCCATGCCGTTGGCTGGCTGGTGGAGCGGTTGGCTCGGACGTATTGGCACCGGTTCAGGTGCCGCCGCGATCCTTCCGGGAGCGCATGGCCGCATTGTCGGCAACCTGTGACGCACACTTGAGCGTCACCTTGGCGACAGGTTCGGTCGCCCATGGCCGCATGATCGGCCCATGCCGTTGCGGCATCCTGGGTGAGCGGGTTTGCTCCGTTCACTCGGCGACCGCTTCGGGAGCGGCATCGCCTCGACGTTGATTCAGGCGATGCCAAACGGGAAGGTACCTGGAGCCACTCCGAGTCCTGGCATTGGTGCCGGACTGGTTGCTGCTGACGGCAGTTGTGACGGATCCGCTTCATGACAATGGGGGAGATGCGGGCTCATCGGGCTGAGGCTTTGGTTGCCAACCCGGTTGAGGTTTTGTTGCGGTAGGTTTGGACAACGCCGTTGCCACGGGTTCGGGTTGTTGTGGCGCGACCGTGCCCAAGCCACCGGTGCCACCACCGCTCTCGCCACCAGCTCCCCCCTCTTCGCCATCATTGCCATCCGGACGAGCCAGTTCGATGTCGAGTTGGGTTTCAGAGATGTCGAGGAGGAGCTTCTTGATGCGATACTTCCTGGGTTTGAGACGGTCCGTAAAATGCACCCACACCAATTTGTCGTCTACCAAGCTGCGGTCTTTGTTGGTGACTTTTGCCACGGGCACCATCTTGCCCGGTTCTTTGACCGCAGGCCTCTCCATTGCCTCGACAACGTCGGTCAGGTTTTCACGGGTCACAGGTTCGGCTGTATGGTGGGCGATCATCTCATGCAGCTTGGTCAATTTGACCCCGAGCTTCGTCCCTAGATTCCTCAAGTAAATCGGCCTTACCGGCTCATACTGGATTTCGCGGCTTCGGTTGAGCATGTCACAGATCTCCTCGTCCATCCGGCGCATCCAGGACTCAAGGGTCTCTTTGCCGGCGCCAAACCGACTAGAAATAGTGGCGTTTCCGAAATGATCACGAGCCGAAATCAAGTAGTGGGCATCATCCAGTGGCTTCCAGTTTTCTGGCCTTTCGTCTTCCTCTAAATCCCAGGCAGCAAGGTGCCAGCCACGGCGAATCGGGCAGTTCTTGAAGGGAGCTGTAATCAGCTGATCAATTGCAACACGATCATCGGCGCTGGTGATGAGCCACTTGGGAGCCGAGTATACAATTTCAAAAAAGAGGTCTTCGTTTGGGTTCCCTCCACCCTTTTGATTTGCAATTGTCATTTTTCCAAGTTCATAGGCTCGATGGGTGGCCTTGATGAATTCCTTGGCGGATTTCCCTAAGAGGACCCCAAAGTTGATTGCCGCCAGAACCACCTTCTTGAGTTTATGGTGAGGGTGATTCGGATCGGAGATATAGTCCGCGCGGTTGGCCAGGCAGCGGTGACACCGGGAATTCTCCGGCTTGCGTTTGACTTTCTTGATCATGGCTTCAGGGAATTAGGGATCTGTAGATTTTGAGGTGAAGGTCCCGAATCTGCCGTTCGGACCTGTTTTTCGGCTTGGCTTGTTCCAGCCTATCGAGCAGTTGGACCAGGAGCGCATGGTCGCTGGGATCGAGCAATTTGTAGAGTAGGAGCTCCTTGTCCATCTTCTGGAGGGTTTCTTCCGCGTGGTCTAAAACCTTTTGATACTTGGCACTTAACTTAGCGTAGAGAAGTTTCAGCTCCACAGGGTCGCGGTGTGATTTGCGGCTTTTGTAGAGGTCATTCCGAAAGTTGCTGAGTCCAGTCCGGATGTCGGTGGCCGAGGCCTGCAGAGCGAAGAGGGTTATCTCGGTCATGATCCGGAAGCGGAGGATGGGAGCTGCGGCGGCCTCTTTGGCGTAGGCGAGGATAGCGATGGACGCCATGTCCACCATGTTCCTACCGTATTTTCCCATCAGGACCTTTAGGGCATCGAAGGCGGATTGCCAAAGACGGATGGATTTGGAGACAGTCTTTTCCTTTTGGATTGGTTCCACCGCTGTTGGGGTTTCAAGCGATGCCAGTTGGTCAGGTGGAGCAGGGAGGTCAATAGTCAGCTCCGCTTGAGCAATCGTCTCGGCTTCGCCTGGGGAAACCGGGGAGTCCCCGGCGCCACTAGAAGAGGGATCGGGAATGGCGATAGGTTGCTTCTGGGCGAACTCCGAATCTTGCGACAGGAACGACTTCTTGGGTGCAGGTTGATCTTGCATTTCAATTTTATCCCTTTTTTCCCATCTCTAGTCTCAGAAAAATGAAACTATTACATGTAGTTACATTGTAACGTCAATTTTCCTTTTTTTGAAGAGTGAGCTCGCAAATAGATAGACGAGATTTTCTTCAAAATAACGCTTAACGACTTTGGGGAAAGACAGGAAAGAGACCCTGGATGTCCGCAACCTGTCAGATCATATCATTTCTTCTCATCAGTTTCCCACGCGCCAATGCAGTGGAAATGGTACGGTTGCGCGCTAATCGCGCCCGCCCGCCGCCTGATCGGTTTTTTCCACAACGTTTGAATCTCTGAAAAAATCAAAAAATAGAAAATAATATGTACATTAAAATGGAAGTAGTTGGGAAAATCGCCCAACACAAACTCATCACCATTCCTGGAAAGGCACCTTTCTTGGACGTGAAAATCGATGTGGTCATCCCCACTGCATCTGGCAAAGAAGTCACTCATTGGGTGACTTGCAAGGTGTGGAAGGAAAAGGCCCTGGAAATCGAACCGCTGCTCTCGAAGGGCTGCATTGTTGAGGTTTCCGGCCGCTCGGAGGTCAAGTCCTTCCTCCGCCGCGACGGATCCGCCGGCGCCGAGCTGATCGTCCACGCGGATGAAATCCGTGTTTTGGACGATGAGGAAAATTCGGAAGAAGCAGCAGCATAAAACCCCGATGGCCTCCTCTTGCCAGAAAAGAGGAAAAAACCCCACCCTGCTAAGGGTGGGGTTTTCTATTGCAGAATTTGGACACGTTGAGAGCCACCTATGGTTTCATGCTGCCCAATCGATTTTTTCCCCATCCGGTTTCGCTGATGACATTGTAGAGCCGCTTGTGACCTTTTTTCAGGGTTTGAAAGTTGATGGGTTTTCCACTTCGCGCGATCAAGTCGAGATCGTTGAGCACATCGGCCTTGTCGCGGTAAGCTTTGGGTGAAACTGCCCGGAGGGAAATGCCCTCGCAAATAGCCAATTTCCGCAAGGACCCGTAGCTATTCTGAATAATGCGGCGGTTATTCTCATCCTTGTGGTAAATCGCACTCAACTTATCCATTCGGGCCTTGCCCATGAGGCCTTCAAGTTTGCGGATTGCCTCGATCAACGTGGAAACTTTCGGACTGGAGAAAATTGCCCGGTGGCTGATCTCTTCGTGCTTCAAACCAGCCGCCTTGGCAGCTATCGCCGGTTTTCCAAAAATGCGGACGATGGCGCACCGCAGATCCATGGGCATTTGCAATCGCCAGTCGGATTTTTTCTCTTTCGCAAAATCGCGCAATTCTTGGATTACCATTTCGCGAGTCCACTGACGAAAAACTGGAATGGCGCGTTCTTCATCAGGGTTTAATCCAGCTGTAACTAGAGCAGCGTCCCAGGATCCAAAATACTTGATGGCTGCATGAGTAAGGGTCTGCCCTTGCTGGTTGACTGTGTGAAAATTCAGAGCGTGACCACACTCCTTGATGCGAAGAATCCAGTCGATCACGTAGTATTTGCTCCAAAGTTTTTCCCAGTGCTTGATGCCGAATATTGGTCGGGAGTGAAACTTGTTTGCTCGAAACCCTTCGGAAGAGACCTCGAACTCCGGTCCTAATTCATCCAAATACTCGTGGCGTTCGATTCCGTGCTGGCTTTTTAGATGACTTCCCAGAACTGCCCCTGAATATTCGCAACACGGGCAATGGACTTCGTCGCCGTGTTCGTGGACGATTAGGTATGGATTTATGCCGGCATCGACAAGTGTGCGGTACCAGCCTTTGGGAGATTTTCCAGTAAACGCTGCTTTGAGAAGTGCTGGGCGTCTGTGTGCGACTGCATGCAGGTTCAGCGGTTCCTTTGCCGTAGCTTGTGATTTTATCCAATCGATAACTCTCATGACTGTTTGGGATTTGGTAAATGAAATTGCCGAGTGCCAAGACAAAACTCACGCATACTTCGCTTATTAAACCCTGCAGCCTTCTACCATGATGCAATTCAGTTATAGTAGAGATCTGTCATGCGAGGGTTTCGTGCCGAAAGATACCTGATTCCGCTGATGTGTAGCTCAATGGATTTATTCGCAGATCTTGTATTTCCGATAGTCATACTCATTGTGTTGGAAATGATACATGCCATTGGTCCAATGGTTCTTTTTTTTCTGGTTGATCCACTTTCTGGCAGCTGAGTAGGAGTCGAACCAGATGATTTTTCCATCCTCACCACGGGCCCACCGACTTGAATCGGAATTCGTGTGCCTTTCTCTGAAAAACGTATTGATCCACACGCGACAAATTTCTTCATAGCCGCGCTTTGCAGAACTTAGAGGCGGTTTGATCCCGAATCCTACACACGCTTCCTCGAAGTATTCCTCCTCAGGCGGATAGTATTCCCGGATCACGTTTGTGACATTCGATTCGACATGAATGAATGTTTTGCCGTCTTCATCGTAGACATAGACACGTTGACCGATCCTGTAGATGTATTGGTGTCCTTCATCATGCCACCAGTTGATGGAAATGGGTCCAAGTATATCAATTTCATCGCCATAAAAGTCTAACATATTTGAGGGCAATGGGTCATGCTCTTTGAGGTTTATTAGTTGTTCGAACGATTCTTTGGATAGTAGCATCTTCAATCGCCTCCTGTCGGCGTGAGTAAAGATGCATGGTTCGGTGGCGGTGATGTAGCTTAGCTCCGTAGGAGCCGCTTTATTGGTTTTGTTTTTCATGGGGTTTTGTTTTTTATTCGTGTTATTTTTCGCCACGGAGGTGCCGGACGAGAAAAGCTTGCGCGAAGAAACAGGGATAAGTCTCTGGACTAAGATACTGACATTGGATGGATTTGCGCAACGGCCTGCGTGCAGACCCGTGGCATTCATCTCTCCAAAATCTCGTTGCCTCTGGGATGATGGCAAGAGTCTCCCTGTTCTTAAAAAGAATCGTATAAATCTAACTTGATGCTCGCTGTGGGGTTGCCGATGGGGGCATCATCGACTGTTCGAAATCGCGGTGAAAATCCATTGCACAATGCCACCGCATCCCGTCATTCGGATTTGGGTAATTTGCACAAGAAGTTTTCATACGGAGGACAAGTATTAGTTGATGAAGCGCATGCTGTCGAGATTTTTTTGCCTCGCACGCACGCGCGTGAGCGCATCACGCACGCGTGCGTGCTCGCGTATAAAGAGTTGCGTCTCATGTGTCTTGGACGATGATAAGGAGATGTAGCATGCCTTACGCTAATATGAATTAGCCGTTACAGGAGGCTCGAACATTAGCACGACGTGCCACCCAGTTTTCAGCCTAAGTATCAGAATCGAAAAATGGCTTTGTGGCAGTTTTTTTCGTTTCTCATTCAGGTTTAAATATATTTCGATTAGATTGAATCGTAATCAAACCGACAGTCATTGAGGATCATGGTAGGCAAATACTGTGGGCCGTTCTTCCAACGGTAACGACCTTGCTCCGAAATCAGATGAATATGCTTCCTAGCTCGTGAACCGATCACGTAAAGAAGTTTAGAGGCACTTTGCTGGGCATCGGGGTCGGCGAAATGGGGCACCATGTCTTCAAGAAGAGCGTAAGCAATTACTACGTCGAATTCTGCACCTTTTACTCCGTGGATCGTTGAAACCGTAATACCGCTCCTAGTTTGAAACACTCTTCTGAATGACGCAATGTCGCTCATGTAGGCGGAGCCTTCTTTAATCAGGCGCTGGATTCTGGCTTCTGAGCTAGAAAAGAACGTTCTGTGGTCGGCAGCGAGTTTTTCGAGCTTCTCGAAATCGATATTCAGGTGGTAGCAAATCTGCAAAAAATAGTCTCGAAGATAATTTAAGCCCTCAGTCTCCTCGCTGACTATTCCATTGCTGATTTTGAGTAAAAAAGCAGGCGTGATATTTTCAGTGTGTGCCCCGCAGAGTTGAAGGTCATCAATGATTTCTGCCGCCCAACGCATGCGGCGCACATACATACCTGGAGATGCCTCGGTAAGTGCAATCCGCGAGATCTTGAACCAGATATTCTCCTGGTCTCTTGCGAAAGGAACCATTCCCGGGCCGTCAAAATCGAATTCAGGGAGGCTTGCCGCCAAATGCCTCGTGACACTCGCCAGATGAACCCATTGGGGAGCAATGATGCAAATCTCCTGCGGTAAAACGCCTGAATTAGTGTTGAGGAGTATCAGCCTGATTAGTTCGGACTGGAGGTCGTCCTTCATCAAGACGCGGTCGTAGGAGATGATGCTCTGGTAATCTCGGTGTCGGGACGAAACTTCGATATTGCTCGCTTCTAGACGAAAATTGGAGAAGAAATCGATGATTCTCTTGGAGGAGCGGTAATTCTGAACGAGTTCCATCAGCGAAAAATCCAAGCCTGTCATTTGATTCAGATCTTCGATAGGGATCGGATAACCGCCGAGAGAACAGTATATCGCCTGATTTGGATCACCGACGATGAACGCCCTGGTTGAACCTCCGCCAGCCTGAAGGATTTTCGCGACAATTTCATATTGGATGCCTTTCGTATCCTGATATTCGTCAATGGCTATAAATGTGAAGAGCTTGGCAAGAATCGTCGCGATCTGCGGATGACTTTGGACGAGTTCGCTCGCATACAGAAGCATGAACTCAAAATCTAAGAGTCGGTTTTCTTGGATGTGGTCGCGGTATTGGCTGAGTATTTTTTGGACAGTTTTTCGCTTGGCGGGATTCTGGCAGCCGACCACCAATTGGTTGTCGGCAAAGTAAAACTCGCAATCGTAGGGTGTGATTCTGGGGCTATCATAAGGAGCGCATAAATCTTTCAAAATATCTTCCCTCTCCTGGGAGTCGAGAACGCGGTACCCGTAAGCGAGGTGTTCGTGATATACACCGTAAGGGCGGATGATCCATTCTAGACAGAATGAATGAATCGTTCCGATCCAAAGCTGCTTCGTATTGACGCCGAAATTATCAATGCGTTCGGTGATTTCATCGGCGGCTCGATGAGTGTAAGTAATGGCAGCGATACGCGCTTGACCTTCGCCGATCTTGTCTAGCTCGAACGCCACTTTGTATGTGAGTGTCCGCGTTTTTCCGCTGCCAGGGCAGGCCATGAGCAATACGTTGCCCAGGGCAAGAACTGCATTGCTCTGCTCTTCGTTGAGTTCGTCTGTATCCCACGCAAACATGCTAGAAGCGATCCATGATTGGAACGATCAGGTCGTTAGGGAATGTGTCACGCATTGCTTCGCGTAAATCGGGAAATTCAATATCGCCACGCGAGAACTGACGAAGCTTGCTTTTCATGACCGGGAGTTGCCTGTCTTCGTCATCTTCATTAGCCTCAATTTCTTTCAGTCGATGCCTAATGATGTGCGACCAGACACCATTGGAAAACGAAGGGTGAGCGAAGAAGATCGCATCGAGCAAGTATCCGGGAATGAACGTATTGTATTGAAGTTTTCCACCGAGAAGGATGGCGAACCAGCCTTTTCCTGCTTTATTCGCCATAGAGACGATACGTGGTCCGTAGTCCTCAACTAGTTTAGAGCTCAGATCGCGTTCAGCAGCCGTAATGCTCGCGGCTGCCGTATAGACGCTTTTGATAATCTTCTTGGCCTCAGGCCTGTTGCCCGCAGTAAGGAAATCGACCTCGAAGGTATGGTCTGCAAAGAATACTTCGATCCATGAGTTTCCAGAGGCAAATGCCTGCAATCTAATTTTACGAGCGGCTCCTGTCTTCTGCGATCCAAGTGCTTTTTTCTTCTTCTCTTTCAGAAGATCTTGGTCGCTGGACAGTATCGTGGTGTCGATCGTCGCCGTGTCGAGATCCGTAACTATCGCACATTTTTTTCGAATCCGGTCATCGTGGAACAGCAGAGCAACATTTTCAAAGCCAGTGCTCCGTATGTTGATCAAGCTAATGGACAGCTCGTCGAGACTGATTCCAAGCACTTTTTTCACGAGGATTGGAATCAGTATTTCCTCCGCGTCTCCTTCGACGAGAATGACGCTCTTAGCGAAAAGGAGATTGCTCCGAACCGCGTCCAAGTATCGTTGTATCCGATTGATTTGATTCGGAGTTAAACCGGTGGATGGTTGGAATGCGATGCAACTTACGCTGGTTTTTCCTAGAACATTGACGCGCTCAATATCGCTGACTTCGGAAATTTGGGCTGAATGCGTGGAATAAATGATCTGCGTGTCGCGATAGTTAATGCGGTCGAACAGGGTTTTCTGGATATGGTTGTGAATGTGAGCTTCCGGCTCCTCGATCAGCAAAAAATTTGCAATGCTATCATTTGCTTTCCGATATTTAAATTCGAGCAACTTCAGAGTGAGGTAGATGATATTGGCTGCGCCAAGACTGAGTTCTTCAACGGGGCCTTCGTAATTGTCACCGGCTTCCCCTACGAATAGCTTGAGCGACTGAAAAAGGCTTTCGGAGTCCTCAGGGAGATCGGAGCGGATTGACAACGAACTGGGCGAATAGGCTTCCCCAACGGCGCTTCGGACGGTCGCGCCGATGTCATTTCGGATTTTAACTACCTGTCCAACCGCTTCAATATCACGGTTTAGTTCGATTACCTTTTCAGCGATCTCGGCGAAAGCGGCAGGATCGATCTCGGCACTTTTCCATTTTAGAAGGGTCAACAGTGGATTTGTCCGATTACTGCGAAATTCAAAAACCACGTCTCTTAATGCCTGAACGAAAGTTAACGACACTAGCTTGGAAACCGACATGAGAGAGGAGATTTTAGCTCCGATCTCTGGAAAGTCCGTTTCCTCATTGAAAACCGCATTCTCAAAATCGCCAGCAATCCGGTTGTAAGTTTCCTCGTCGTTGAAGTCAGCTGTGCTGCGCCCAGTAAAGATCGTTTCGTAGTCGCTGATGCTAATGCCAGATCGTATCACCTCAAGTTTATCTCCATCTCCGTCGTCGAGCGCGGCAAGTTTTAGTCTAATCTCTTTCTTGGGTCGAAAAATCAGGGTGTAAGTTCCCCGCTCGATCTCCGCTGTGTCGACATCAGCGGTCGCGTGGGAAAACAGCGCCTGCACGACCTCGTCATTGGTAATTTCTTCAAATTCGGCGCTAATGATAATCCAGTGTCCACGCCAGGATGGAAGTCCCCTGTGAAAGTCAGCAGTATCGAGCCGAAACGCGGAACGGATCATGTCGTCGTCCAGCAAGAGGCGCAAAGCTCTGAGAACATTCGATTTTCCTGAACCGTTCTCGCCGATGATCGTGTTAACGCCCTTCTTGAAATAGAATTCGGCGTTTGCGAAATTTCGATAGTTTCTCAGGCTAAGTTTACTTAGATGCATAATGTTGAGTTTTTCTCAGTTGTCCGCCTTTGAATTACAGAGCTCCTGCTCATAAATGAATTAGTGGCGCTTCCGTAAGGTCTTTTTCGCAGGTTTGGTTTTTTGGGGAACTGGGCTTTCTTGCAGTGATGAAGGTAGGAAGTTAGTCGAAGGAATGATGATCGCGCGGTGTGGGCCGCGACTGGTGAGGGCACGGATCATTTCGCGGGCGACACCGAAGAGCATGGCGGGGGCGTTGGCTTTGACTGCGCGTTCGAGGCGTTCTCCTTCGGGGCCGCCGGGGAGGGCGAGGACGACGCCTTGGAGGGTGACGGAGAAGGTGTAGGGAATGTTGGCTTCGTGGCAGGGACCCTGCTCGACGGAGATGCCGACTAGCCATTGGGTGCCGGCTTTCTCCGGATCGGGAGAATCGAGAAGCTTCACTTCGTTTTCAACCATGATGGAATCCAGATCGATTTTGGTTTCGTCCTGAGGATCGTAGCCTGGACATGCATCCATGCGAAGGGTGGTGGCCCAGTAGTCGAGGAGTTGGAGGGGTGCGGGTGTCATGAGTTGGAGGCGGTTAAGAGGGTGGATTCGTCCCACGTGGTTCGTGGACCGGGGCCGGTGCTGGAGCTGGCGAAGTCGTAGTGAATGGCATCCGGCTTGCGCGTTTGGAGATAGCGTTCGGATGCGAGTGGCCGGCGAGGGCCTTGGACTGCTTCCAAAGATGCGGGGGCGATGAATCCCTCATCGAGCAAGCGTAGGATGGTGTTGGAGAGGCCGGTGGGGTATCCGTGGCCATTTTCCCAATGCGAGAGCATTTTCTCGCCGCACTGTAGCAGGGCGGTGAGTCGCTTTTGCGGGAGTTTAAGGCGTTCGCGCATAGCCTTGATGTCGGCACCGGTCATGATGCCGAGGTGGCGGGCTTTGATGCGCTCAATTTTCTCGCTGGATTGGGGCGTCAGGACTTCCTCGCCGAAGCTGCGGAAGACCTCGACTTCGATGGTTTCGACGAAGCGGCCCAGATGGCCCTTTGTTGTGGGAAGGTGGACGTCGAAGGTGGTGGTGTATGTTTCGGGGTTCATAGTTTCTTTTTCAAGAAGGCTCGGATAGCCTGGAGGAGTTTTCCGGAATGGTCGGTGTGCATGGAAATCATCACGAGGTGAAGCTGGCTGTCGTGCAGGCTGATTTTGACGTAAAGCGGAATTTTAAGTTGAAGTGGATGCGGGCAGAGAAACGCCCATGTTTCGCAGAGAGTGTTGTCGCGTTCATCGACCATGCCGTGGATTTCTTCACCCAGCATGCCCGGCGCTCGGAGGACTTGGAGGCAGAGTTCATAAGCATTCCATTTGAAATCGAGTCCGGCGGCGGCCATCTCTCGCTGGGCGCGACCGGTCCACAGAATGGAAGCCGCATCACCCCGTTCGAGAATGGGAATCACCGCACCGAGCCAAAGCTCTGGCAACGGGGCGATGGTCGTTTTACGGGCAGCCATGTGTGAATTACAAGATTAAGGTATGAATTCATACCTCTAGGTCAAGAGCTATTTTTGCTTTTTTCGCCAATCGGGGTCGGCTCGATTTTTCGCAGCAAAATCAAGACAGCCAGAGCAGGACCTCGTGAGACGATCATCTTAAAATGTGCGATCTTCTGTGCGTCGCGAAAAGCCGTATTGATCAATAAAGATACAACTTGAGCACGACGTGCTACCCGGATTTTTGGGCCAAGCATCAGAACTGCGAAATGGAAGAGTGATGGCCGAAATCCGTACTTCTCATTCATGATCAGTGCTGCATAGCATCAAGCATGTTTGCCTACCTTGGCAAGAGTAGCTCAATGACAATGTTCGACAAAAAAATATGACTCAATACATCCTACTCACTCAAAACAACCTCAAGAGCGACTCCTCCCCACAAGAATGGGAAGTATTCTTCACGGCAGTACAACAAAGTGGACTCTTCAAAGGAGGCAGCGAGATCGGAAGTAGAATTATTGTCGGAGACACTCAGACGGCGAGGTCAACAGATCATATCGTGGGTTACATGCGATTCGATTCTGATGATAAGCAGAAGATATTGGATTTGCTTGCGAAGCATCCCGTGGTCATCCATGGCGGGACCGTTGAGCTGTGTGAGTTGCCCAAATCATGACACAACAAAAAGAAGCCCCCGAGCAAACCGTGGGATGCAACCGGCGGGAATGTCCTTCTTTGAATTCGAGCTCGCCAGCGCCGGCGCATCCACTCTCACGTGCGGCTGAAAATATGAAACCTCCTATCCCAATCCTCCGCATCTTCGACGAGGTCAAAGCCAAGGAATTTTACATCACCTATCTCGGATTCAACTGCGATTGGGAACATCGATTCGAGGAAGGCATGCCACTTTATCTGCAGATTTCACGCGGGGATTGTATTCTTCACTTATCGGAGCACCATGGCGATTGTTCTCCTGGAGCCAGAGTGAGGATTGAAACACCGGATCTCGATCAGTATCTCCAAGGGTTGCAAGAGTCGGACTATAAGTATTCCAAGCCGGGACAAGCAGAGATCAAGCCTTGGGGTCTGAGAGAGATTGATTTGAGCGATCCATTCGGAAATCGACTCACCCTGTATGCTGAATAAAAGAAGCCGAACAAGATGCTGAAGTCATGCGATACCTACCTGAAGATTTTAGACAGTCTGAGAAAGAAGATCCGACACGATCTTTCGAGTAACCAGATTTTTTGTGAAACCGGTGACTGGATGGACTGTGCCGTTCTAAAGCTCCAGAAGAAGAACTGGACGCAAAACGGTATCGGAGAAGGCGTATTCTTTTCCGTTTGGATCGGAAAAGAGGAGCTGAAAAAAGACCGATTTAATTACAATATTCATGCCTTCAAGTTGAGATTATGGAAAGATCACAGCATCAAGCCTGTGGAGTTTGCATCCTGCTTTCGCTCGAAGCTTGGCAAATCGAATACTAACTGGCCCAACCTTAGAACAGACTACGGGCCACAAACTTTAATGCAGGGGTGGGCTCCATTGGATTTGAACACATTTGAAAAAGACGTGTCGAATCTGATTAATGAGTTCATTACGATCCACGGGATCATTGACGATATGATCGATAAAAGAAAGAATACCGAATAAGTTCGTCCATCCAAACTCGCCCCGCTGCGATAGGTCAAAACTAGAGTTCGGGGTTTCGGGAGTTCGATTAGGCGCTCGAAAATCCGCGTGGAATATAGGATTTATACCGTAATTACCCGTATTGGTCAATTGGGCCACAACTTGAGCACGACGTGCCACCCGGTTTTTTGGTGCAAAGCATCAGAACTGCGAAATGGAAGAGTGTTGGTTGAAATCCGCACTTCTCATTCATGATCAATACTGTATGTTATCAAGAATGTTTATCCACCTTGGTAAGAGTCATTCAACTACACTTTCTCCTAAGAAATGACTGACCAGATGTCGGACGTGCTTTCCTGTGATTTCGCCGACTTTGATCGTGGCGGTCTCGCTCTATATGGTGTTATCTGCGGTGACATCGATAGTAACCACGGGTGGGGCGATGATTATCCATTCAAGCATCAGCCTAACCCTCCCAAAATCGAGAGATGCACTGCATTGTGGAGTGGCTTCAGGTCAATTTATGAACTAAGGGCAAATGGGAGATTATACTTGGTATCCTATACATATCCATTCAGTGAGCAGGAATCTAGTCGATTTGAAGAGCAGCTTGAAGGAGATTTCTGGTTGGTGATGAAGTCGAAGTTCCATGGAGATCGAACTTATATTCCATTCGTAAACGATGAGATTATAATTGATAAAAAACGATGGATGATTAAGCTGGCAAGGAGTCTAAAACAGATAATGGAGAAGGAGGCGGATAAGGCGATTCCGTGGAAGCCGTCTGATTAATTTTGGACGTGCAAGCCGGCGACGCCATTGCTAAGACGTTGCTAAGAAATATCATTATGAATCGTTGCGCAATAACGGGACAAGCAGTGCTGGGGTCTAGCGATGCGATCTGGGATGACGGAGAATGGATCAGTTGGGACTACATCAACCAACAGATCGATGGCACTCAACCAGAGGGCGGACTACTTGAGGACATGATCGTTGTCGCGAAAGAATACTTTGAGGACATGGGACGCCATCTTTCGATCTACGGGGAGATTGGAGAGCACTATGCGGCAAGACGATTTGGGATTGAACTTCACGAAGATCCAAAGGCTCAAGGATCTGACGGCCGGCTTGGGAATGCACTTGTGGAGATCAAGACCATTACCCCCTTGAGGAACAGCAGGCATGTCCGCGTCAAGAAGAGTGGAAATTTCGGCTATCTGGTGATCGTGAAGATCGACGCTGACTTTAGGATCGACGCCAAGCTAATCAGAAGGAAGCGACTCGCTCAGCCTTGTGGAGATTTTTACTCGGTTGGCTGGGACGATCATCCAAGCGAACACAACCAAGCCGAATAAGATGCTGCGTTGAAAGCCCCATAAAATATGGGATTTGTGCCCAAAGTTACCGTATTGGTCAATTCAGCCCCAAGTTTAGCACTGTATGACTCCCAGATTTCGATTCTAATCATCAGAACCACGATCTGGCAGTATCCAAGCTATTACTTTCCAGTCAGCGGAGATCTGATTCGAAGGCTTTTGGGTAAGCTGGGATAACTCGCCGCCGCATTCTCACCGATGATTTGCAAAACCCACGCCTGATTGTGCGGAAGAACTCTCATCCTGGTCTCGCGCAACGCCCGATCCAATGCGAGATGGACACGCTTGGTGCCAAGCTTGACACCAACTTGGGGGTGGGAAAGCAGATCAACTGTTGAGGCGAGTTGCAGTTCGGGAAACCGATCGGAGCAAATGCGTATTGCCTTTCGCTCGTCAATCACGGCGATGGCACACTGGCCAACGGCGTGAGAAACGGTTGCGGCCTCGCCGTCATCGAGTGTGTCGGCGGTGCGTCCGATCACAAGGGTCTCGAAAAGGCTTGCGGATCCTTCGCTCATTGAAACTACGCTGATGATATTGGCTGCTACCAGTTTCTCAAGGATGTCGATGTTGCGACGGCCGTTCGATCGACCATTGGAGAGTTCCCATTTCACGGTGCGCTCCACTAGGATCGGATTGGGAATAGCTTCCAATATCTCTTCGGCGAGTCCGGTTCCGGTCAGGCTGATAGCGACACTGCTATCGATGACGAGCGGAATATCCGGATCAATTAGCCATGTCGTGCCCCACGTTGATTTATGCGGGGACATCATCTTCCAGGGTCAGGAGTTTTCGCACATCGAGGCGATCCAGTTTGAGTAGCCGTGCGAGTTGCCCCTCAGACATCAGCCCCTCTTCATAAGCTCGCGAAGCGAGCAGATTGATTCGCAAAGTGGTGGGCTGGTCCGCGTCGATTGCTCGGTGGTCCTCAGGGCGGAGATCGCCGAGGACTTGTACCTCCTGTTCAGTTGTGATTCCGCCTTGGTCGACGAACCAATCCCAAGTTCCCTCCTTGGTCAGATCGAGTTCTTCAAGGCGCCTGACAAGGGCTTCACGGGAGACACCGAAGTAGTGAGCCAGAATAATCACATGGCGTCGGGTCAGTCGACCGGAGTCGGCGACGATGTCTTCGAACTTCTGCATGACACCCCGTGCGGGAGTTAGGAATGCCCGCGCGAAGGCGTTTGCGTAGCGCTCTTCACGAGAGTTTACGCAATCGGAGGAGTGCAGGACATCAGGGTTCTCTCTCACCGAAACTAGGTGTCCACACTCGTGGGCTGCGGAAAACGCCCTTCGGGTGAGGGGGTGGCTGGCATTCAGGAGAATGCATGCCCCAATCGCTTCGTCGTAAACAAACAAGCCTGATATGCTGCTGTCGAGGCGGCGGACATAGACACGTGCTCCGAATTCGAGTTCCAGTAGGGTCACCACGTCGGTAATCGGGCGGACTCCTAATCCGAGGCGTTCCCTGAGCTCCTGAGCATCCTGCTCCGCCTGCGTCCTCACGTCTCCAGGCAGCAACGGCCGCTGAGGCGGAAGATTGAAGGTGCGCCGGGTGCCGAGAAGGTTCTCCAGTTCGACCTCGGCTTTCGCCAGTGCCGCCAGCAACTCCACCGCTTTGGAAGCGGACTCATCGGCATCTTTGACAATCCGTCGGAACCTCGGAACCAGATCGACGTGTATGGCCTCTTCGCGAAAAAGACTGTTCAGGGTGGTTCCATACAAGGCCGCGAGTTCCTGAAGCTCATTGATTCGAATCCGACGTGATCCGTTCTCAATGGCGACTAACGTGGTGCGCGCGATGCCGACATGTTCGGCGGCAACCGCTTGGCTCATCCCGATCGATTCACGGGCTATGCGTAGGCGAGATCCCGCTTCGGGCGGTCCTTTACTATTTAATGGAATGCTCATTGGCGTGGGTTGCCCACTGGTGGAGGAAAGAGTTTGGGCTGAGGGAAGACATAAATTCTAGCCACTCCCGTTCATGCTGGATCAGCAACCCGGATAGCCGATCGGCAGTAGTTTGGGGTGGGAGGCCGCATGCGTGGGCCAGTTCGAGGGTCGCAAATTCGAGGTCCGCCGCATTCAGAGATGAATGGCGCAGGGAAGCGAGTTGATCGAGGTGCAGGACTCCTGCAATCGCGTATTCGCGCATGCTTTTCGTAACCTTCTTCCGGTCGAATTCCTGGGTCGCTGCAGTCTCGAAATCCGGCGAATTTAAATCTTCCCATACATAGTGATCCTGTGCCTCGTTTGCGTCTGCGGCGTGAACACTGAGCCGCCGCAAAAGGCAGGCGGCACAGATGCCGCAATGCCGGTGCTTACCGCCCACACTCACTTGACGGCTTTGTTGCCAACACGATTTGGTTTCCGCCCATGGGCCTGACCTGAATTCAGAACGCTGCAGATACTCGGAAAGGCCCTGTCCCTTGGTTTTCCAGAGCTGGGGAAATTCGTAGGAGATGGACGTTTCCAACAGAGCGTTGATGAACTGCTCCAGCTTTCTAGTGAAGCGTGGGTGGTTCCTGTAGTCGGGATGGGCTTGCCCGGAGGTAATCAGGGCGGGGCCAAGTGCTCCTTGTCCGCTTTCAGGGAGTATCACCCGTTTTGCTTCTGCGAGAAATGCCGCCAAGCCGCCAAGTAGTAGAAACTTGAATCCTCGTGATCTGAAGCTGCTTTCACCGCCTCGTACCGGTGCATGCACTTTGAACGGGGTGGCGGTGAAGGGTTCTTTGCGGCTCAGCGATCTGGTATCTGAAGTGCCTCTTCCCAATCGTACCCGGACCAGGCTGTCACCTAGGGTTTCGCTCATCAGGCTTGAAACGACAAATGAATCGAGTCCGTCGCTGTAGGGGATGACGGCCTTCGTCCCAGTCGGAAGGTTGAACGTTCCCTGCCGACGCGGCGACTCGGCCGTGTTTCGTTGGCTAAACGCAATCGACCAGCGGTCGCCGGTCAGGAGTTCGAGGGCTTCGCGCAAGGGTCTTGCAACGCGGTCGGATTGCCACTGAGCGAGATCGTGAACAGGAACAAGCAGATTGAACTCCCGGCCCCATGATAGAGCGGCCCGGGGGCGTCTCCGGTCGCAAAATTCGACCGCCGCAGCCACAAGCATAGCGTCATAGACAGCAGGTTCCCATTCCGAAAAGAAGTAAGAACCCAACGCCTGCACTGAGAAATTCAGATCGACTCCGACCGTGCATGGGACGAACCCCGGTTTTTGGCGCTCGCCTTCAACCCTGACTTGGACATCTAGCCGGGGGAGATTCTCTTCGGTAATGACATTTTTTGAGCTCATAGCGTTACTCCATCGTCCAGGCCGGTCTTTTTTCTGTTGCTCCCGATAGCGACAGGCTTAGCGTCCCCAATGGCTTGATTCGCAAGCCCATGGTTTGCCGATGCCTCACATGCTCGTTCAAGACGCGAGCGAATCTGATAGGATCTCTCGTCACCGGCCTTGCGAAAATAGTGTTCCTCAATCTGGCGCGTCCGCCGGGCTCCCCAACTCCTCAGCGCGAGGGACACGACATCCGCCGAAGAACAGCTTCCGATGGCGGCCATGCGAATCGCGTGGTCTAGGTACAATCGTGCCAGTTCATGACCTGCGGCGTGGCAGTCAAGCTGGCGAAGCCGCTCCACTCTGTCCTCGGGGAATAGTGAGCCGTTGGAGCCATCAAGAATCGCGGAGATTCCGGCTTGTAGCTCCCGAGGTATTCCTTTGACCCAATCCTTCCGAAGGGCCTTCCGGAACTCCTCTTGGGCGTCGTCGTCAGAATATGCCACGTTGTCAGCGCATGCTGCCAATTTCTTCCAATGTTGAGCCAAATTCAGGCTCCTGTGAGGTCCGTCGCTCATTCCGTTCGGTCGAGTGTCAGGAAATTAAGAAAATAATCCGACAATGTCAAACAAATTCAATAATGGGACCATTGATGGCGTTTCAGTTGTCTGTCGATAGCGGGAATTACATCGCCGAGTTTCGGTCTGGAATTTCCCTCTGGGGGTTAGCTATGCTCGGGCGTTCACTAGAAATTCTCGACCTACCATGAAAGGCCAATGCTATCCGAATTCGTTCACTCTTCTGCGGCAGCTAAAAGAACAGGCGGTTGCTGCCGGTAAAACGAGTTGCTGGATAAATGGGAACCTCTCTTTGGTTCACGGGGACTTGAATCTCACAGGAACCGTAGGTGATCACGCTTGGGTCGAACAAAGCGGTGTGGTGTATGATGCTTCCGTAGAGCCAGTAATCGAATGCTGCGTGGAAGACTACTATGCCCACTACGAAGTGAGAGTCAGAGCGCGCTACACTCATGACGAAGCGATGGTTCTGCACGATCAAGTTGCGCAGATGGATTCATCCGATCCGCAAGGTGCCCCAGGGCCGTGGGATAGCGAAGCTCGCGAGCGCCGTGGGCTGTTGCCCCTACCCATCGGAACTTTATCGGAACCTCCGACCGAGACCCTTATGGAATAAGGGAAAAACTGGTGCGCGCTGCAGGGTTCGAACCTGCGACCCCATCCGTGTGAAGGATGTGCTCTACCACTGAGCTAAGCGCGCGATTGAGGGAAGGGGGGAGAGGATGAAACGACTTGGACGGCGTTGGCAAGTTGATTTCCAGATGACTATCGATCAAAAAGAGCGAATTTAAGCTCCGCCTCGGAGACGACTTCGCCGTTGACGAGGCAGCGGCACGAGGTTTGGCCGATGTTACCGCGGACTTTAGTCGTGGTTGCTTCGGTGATGAGCGTATCGCCTGGCATGACGGGTTTACGCCATTTGACGTTGTCGGCCGAGAGGAAGTAACCAATTTTTCCGAGGTTTTCGGGTTTGCGCAGCATGAGAATGGATGAGACCTGCGCCATGCCTTCGAGTTGAAGCACGCCGGGCATGATGGGATGTCCGGGGAAGTGTCCTTGGAAAAACGGTTCATTGATAGAAACGTTTTTGAGCCCCGTGCAGGAATTTTCACCGAAGTCGATCACTCGATCCACCATGAGGAAAGGATAGCGATGCGGTAGGATGCGCATGACTTCATTGACATCGAGCACGCTTTCGCCATCGGGAATGGTGATGGGTGCGGGAACCATGGCGCGCATGCGGGCGTATTCTTTTTTCAACGTCGCAGCCATCTGGGTGTTCGGACCATGACCCGGTTTTACCGCGATCACGTGGCCGTGGATGCGCTTGCCTGAAAGCATGAGATCACCGATCAAATCAAGGGCCTTGTGGCGTGCAAATTCGTTGGTGAAACGAACCGGTTCCTTGGACATCACTTCGTTGCCGCGGATGACAACCGCGCTTTCGAGCGAGCCTCCTTTGATCAGGCCTTTTTCAAGGAGAGGTTTGACATCCTCGTAATAGACGAAGGTCCGTGCTGCTGCGATTTCCTTTTCGTAGGTTTCGGGATTGACCTCGGTGGAGAAATATTGAGTGAAACGACCCTCGGGACCCACGTTGGTAACCGATACGCGGAAGGTTTTGCAGGGAACGATGGTGATGATCGTGCCATCGCCCATTTCCTGATGGATGGGTTCACGGATTTCCCAAACCTTGCGAGGGGCGTTTTGTTGCTTGATACCGGCTTTCTTGATGAGCTCGACAAAAGGAAGGGAGGATCCATCACCGATGGGTGGCTCGTTTGCATCCATCTCGATCAGGGCGTTATCGATCCCCATGCCTGTTAGAGCGGAAATCACGTGCTCGACGGTGTGAACCTTGACCGATCCTTCCGCAAGCGTCGTGGCACGCTCTACGGTTTGAACTTTATCGACATCCGCGTTGATGAAAGGTTGATCAGGAAGATCGATGCGGCGGAACTTGAAACCGTGATTTTCATCAGCGGGCTTGAGGGTCAGGGAAACTTTCTCTCCGGTATGCAGAGAGGTTCCCTCCAGAGTGGCGGAGCTGGCGAGCGTTTGTTGGCGTGACATGGGAATTGAAACTCTAAACTTTAAATCTTAAATCCTAAGGAAGAGGTGGTTCTTCGGGGATAGTTGGCTCTGGTTTTTCTGTTAGATCCGACTGATCCGGCTGATCTTCTGCAACAGCTGCAGGCGCAGGCTTGGCCTTTTTCTTAGGGGTTTTTGGCTTTTTAGGCTCAGGGGGTTTTGGGGGATCTTGGACGACCAAAGTGTCATCGGTGTAGAGCAAGATATGACCTTGTTGAAGGAGCCAGAAAAGATCGGCAGCGTATTCCGCAGGCGGAGCGGTTGCTCCTTCGGGAAGAACGGCTTTCCACAGGCCTTCCAGTTTGGCGGGAGAGTTTTCGCGGATCCATTTCACCATCTCTCCGGGACGAGGCGCGAGTACGGCATCAGGAGCGAGAGCGTGAGGTCGGGCCGGGCCGGTGAAGAGTTTGCCCTTGCGTTTGAAAACCGCCATATGCTCGGCCTCGAGAGCTTTGCAGACCGCCGGGATAAGAATCGCAGCGTGTTTGCGAATGTGGTTGCCCGTGCCTTTGAGGCGGACAAGCAGGCCGGGAGAAAGGTTTTTTGCGGAGATGGCTGCTGAGACGTTTGCCTTGCGAACGGTTTTAAAGACTTTATCCAACAGTTCAGCTGCGATGGCTCGTTCGAACTCGGCGCGTTCGGTATACCATTTGAAGTCGGATGTTTCTGCTGGAGCAGGAGTCTCTACTGGAGCGGGAGTTTCAGATAAGGACGGCTCGGAGAGACCGTCCCTGCCTTCTTCGAGAGATTCGTCGGATCCGTCAGATTGGACGGATGCTTCCGATACTTCTTCTGCAGGTGAGGGAGCTTCCTCAGCAATCGTTTGTTCCTCCATCTCGCTGCTCTCGATGGGCGCCACGGGCTGGGTTAAGATGCGCCAGCGGGTTTGAATTTTCATGGAGTCCAACCAAGCGTTGACGGCTTCCTCGGAGCGCTCGGTACGGATTTTCGCCATGTAGGATTCGAGCGGCATGTGGGAGAAACGCTCGCGGTGGATGCGGCGGATTTCCGATTGGTAAGCGTGATAGTTCGGCGGTCCAAGCCATTCGCCGGAGATCCCGCATTTGGCGACGGATTGGAAATTTCCTTTCGGGGGATCGATCTCGACAGTCGATTCCTCGATGAATTGGGTTCTCCAATCGGCTTTGAGGAAAAAATGCAGGGCTTCTTCTTTGGTAAGAAAGATGGCTTCTTCGAGTTTACAGCGGTAAAACGAGCTTTGTTTTGCTGAAATTTCGAAATGGGCGCGGCAGCGCGCGCGCTCGGCGAGGATGATTTCCGCAACATCGTAGAGTGGATAAACGCGCGCGACGTGGTGGATTTCCTTACAAATGAGTTGGATGGCAGCCTTGTCCGGCACAAGGGTGACGTTCACGCCCTCGGCGGGAGCGATTTCCTCGCGACGTGGTTCGGGGCGCGGGCCGTTTTTTTCAAAGCGACGGCTGCCACCGCTACCCCCACCATGGCGACGGTCGTCACGGCGATCATCGCGTGGGTTGCGGCTGTCACGGCCGCCTCGGTCGTCTTTGCGGCGGGGAGCAAAATCACTTTCCTTGGGCTCGCGAAATTTCTTTTCCGTACCGGCGGGTTTTGCACGCGCCCATGCCGGACCAAGGGCAAATTGGTCGAGAAGGCCTTCTAAAGGATTTTTGGAAGTGTCACTCACGGGCGGAAATTATGAAGTAGGTTAAGAAAAGACAAACAAGGTTTTGGGCATTCAGGCAGTTTTCGGCTGGGGATGCAAGACCTTGAGGTGACGTTTGGTGGCGCCATGGTGGGTGGCAAGGACTTCCGTTGCGTGCTGGGCGAGTTTTTCGGCAAGGTTTGGATTAAATATGCGGCGGATCGCGAGGGAAATTTCCTTCTGATCGCAAGCCAGCAAAGCCCCTTCTGCAGCGTGAAGGTGGCGAACGAGGGGTTGGAAATTTTCCATGTGAGGACCGAGAATCAGAGGCTTTTTGGCGAGGATGGCTTCTGCCGGATTTTGTCCGCCACTGGAAAGAAAGGATTTGCCGATGATAACGACGTCCGCATGCGCGGTCCAAGTCGCCAATTCCCCAGTGGTGTCGATCACGAATACGGCGTTTTCGGTAGTAAGTGGTGCGACAAAGGCCGATCTCAGGGTGACGCGAAAGCCGGCTTGGGTGAGAGTGTGGAAAACTTCGTGGCGGCGCTCGGCATGCCGCGGGACGATGACAGGTAAGGCGTTGGGATCAGCCTCGCGGATGGCGGATGCGATTAAGATTTCTTCGCCAGGAAATGTGGATGCCGCCAGGATCACGGGTCGGCCTTTTCCAAACGTGTTCAACATATCTCGGAAATCGGCACGTTGCTCTGGAAGGGCAGCGGATTGGGGATCGAACTTGATGCTGCCTGTCAGATGGATTTTTTCGGGGGCGATTCCGAGGTTTTCCCAGATCATGCGATGTTCGTTTTCTTGGATGCAAACACAAGCAAGCTTTGAAAAGAACGGGCGCAACAAGGAGGCATAGTGGTTGAAGCGACGCGCGGAGCGGGGCGAGAGGCGGGCATTGGCAAGGGAGACGGGGATGTGGCGTTTCTCTGCGTAACGAAGGAGGTTCGGCCAAGTTTCGCCTTCGATTAGGACGATTTGCGAGGGCTCGAAGCGTTTGAGGTAACTCCTGATCATCCATGCGAAGTCAAGAGGAGCGTATGTGACGCGCAGATTGGGGATGTCTGCTTCGGTGGCGGTTTGGTGGCCGGTGGCGGTGCCGGTGGCGAGCACGAAGCGGGATTCGGGATGTTGGTCTTGCCATGCGCGAATGAGTTTGAGGGCGGTGATGGTTTCTCCGACACTGATTGCATGAAGATGAATGGCGCGGCAGGGCTCGAAGTCTGAAGGGCTAAAATACAAACCGATCCGTTCATTCAGGGAGGTTCCGAAACCGCCGCGGCGCAGCATTTTCACGATCCAACCCGGAAATGCGATCAGGAAAAGCAACGGCAGGAGCGTGCGGTAGATGAGGAGAGTGAGAAAGGCTTTCATGCGTCGGGATGAGCGAAGATGAGGATGGCACTGCTGCCATATTCGCGGCGGTCAATGAGCTGGAAATGAGCAAAGGCCGGTGTGGGTTGGTTGGAGGAAATTTCCGCGATCAAGTGACCTCTGGGCGAGAGGCGATCAGCAAGACTCGGGATTTGGAGGAGTTTGGCGACCAAATCCGTGTCGCCGTAGCCTTTCCAATACGGTGGATCCGCAAGGATGAGATCGTAGGTCGCGGCGTCGCGCTGGAGAAAAGAAAAGACATCGGCTTTGACCGTGCGGCCTCCATCGAGCTTGGCTTTTTTCAGATTTTCATCGGTGACCGCGATGGCTTGGCGGTGTTCGTCCACAAACACACAGGATGCCGCGCCTCGGCTGAGGGCTTCTAGTCCGAGCGCGCCGGAACCACAGAAAAGATCCAGAACGCGGGCATCGAAGATCTGCTCGCCGAGAATTGAAAAAATTGCCTGTCGGACAAAATCGGTGGTAGGACGAGCGACGGCCGATGGGACTTTGATGGCGATGCGGCCGGCTTTTCCTGCAATGATTCTCACTGGCGTAAATTTCAAGTTTCAAAGCTCAAAGTTCAAGAAAGAACGGGAGGAGGGATTTTAACCACAGATAGAGGCTGGGGTTATGAGAAGATTTTTTAACAACGAATTTCGCAAATGGGCACGAATAAGACTTGGGTTGACGGGACTTTTACCACGGATAAACGCGGATGAACACGGATGTGGAAGAAACTTAACCACGGAAGGCACGGAGCACACGGAATGAGTAAGAATTAGAATGGTATCTGACAGCAAAGTGCGGAAGCAACCACTCCGTGAATTCCGTGCACTCCGTGGTTAAACCTCTTAGGTCACATAATTTTTCTAAAAGGTTTTCAAGTGGAGGAATCGGTGTAAAGTGGCGGCGATGTCGATCGAACCCATCAAAGACGGTTTGAGATCCCTAGTGCGGATCGATTTTTATGGGAATGTGCATAAACGCTTGCGCGGCAGCGATGTGGAGAAGCGCTATGCGACTGAGGTTGAGGTATTGAAGGTTCTCGAGCAGCGCGGGTGTCCTTATGTACCCAGAGTTCTAGAAGAGCATCCCGAGGAGTTTTATTTCGTATCGACCAATTGTGGGCGTCCCGCTCCACAGCTTTCCAAGGAAAAAGCGGACTCCCTGTTTGCGGCCTTGGAGAGGGATTACGGAGTGCGGCATCTTGATGCCGAGCCGAGAAACATCACTTACTCGGACAAGCTGGGGAGATTTTGCATCATCGACTTCGAGTTAGCGGAGATTTTACCAGAACCCCATCCCAAAGAACCCTCTTAGTCAGTGTCTCAAGAACCCATCATTCGTTGGGCGGGTGCAACCGTCAGTGGATCGCGTAAACCGCGCAATGACGATTCGTGGATCGTCTTTTGCTCGAATCTCGATGGTGCGAAGGTATTGGGAGGGACCGGCGAGAGCTCGGTGACAAATCAGGATATGGTGTTTGCCATATCGGATGGAATGGGTGGGGGAAATGCAGGGGATCTCGCATCGTCGCTCATCCTTGAGCAGATGGCGCTGATGATTCCACAAACTTTCAAAGCGGCGGCCACGGGTTTTTTTCCGGATTCGATCGCGCATTTGGAAGAAGCGCTGAAAGAAGTTCACCATCTTATCAATCAAGCGGCATCGCAGACAGAGGATAAAAAGGGAATGGCGGCAACGCTTGCGCTTGCCTGGTTCACGCCGGAAAATATGTATTTGGCCAATGTGGGCGATTCTCGGATTTATTTGTTTCGCGACGGCAAAGCCGAGCAGTTGACCCGTGATCACACGGCCGCGTGGTTATCTTGGAAACGAGGTGAGATTTCCGAAATCGAATACCGCCAACATCCCCGCCGCGCCGCGCTCTATGAAGTCGTGGGTGGGGGGCATCCCTCAGTCTGTCCTTATCTTGCGGCCATTTCCTACAGCAAGGGAGACCGCTTTCTTATTTGCTCGGATGGTTTGATCGACGGCATCTGGGAACGCCACATCTCTGATGCCTTGTCCAAGAGTGAAGCTCCACAACAAATCGCTGAAGCACTGCTCAAGCGCTCTATTGAAAATTCAGGAGTCGATGACACGACTCTGGTGGTCATTCATGTGGAGTGAATGAAACGCATCACGAAGCGTTCAACAAACTCGGCAAATATTCGCTGCGGATGATCTTTCTGCCGCCGGTTTGGAGGTAGGAATCGGCATCTACGCTGACGACTTTCAGACCCATATAATAGGTTTCATGAAGTGTCATCACGGAGGCAGCACCAAAGGCTTCGGCCAGGTGATCGCGAAGGAGTTTCGTCTCGGCGCGACCGAGGTAGAGGAAAGAAGGAGAAATCTCTGCGGTGGAGTTTTCTCGAATCAAACGTGCTACGGATATGGCATCCCAGTTTTGAGCTGGCTTTGCAGCTGCTAAGTTTTCTACTGGAAGGTTTGGTTTCTTTAGGATCATTTTCATCTTGCAATCGGGGGTCATGGCTTGATGGGTTTTTCGAAATGCTTAAGCTTACTTGAGCGTTTTCTAATGATGATTACGACACGCACGTGGGTGTTCTATCAGTGAATTGAAATTTATTTGATGACTGGGTTGACTCTTTCGGTGCGGGGTCTGAATAATCCGCCGCGGAGACACTCTTAAACACTCACTCATATGGAAAACGTCATCATCATTGGAACCGGCTGTGCCGGATACACAGCAGCCATCTACACGGCCCGCGCAAACTTGAATCCTTTGATGATTTCCGGGACGCAGCCAGGAGGTCAGCTGACCACCACGACGGAGGTGGAGAATTTTCCGGGTTTTCCTGAGGGAATCATGGGGCCGGAGATGATGATGAACATGCAAAAGCAAGCGGAGAAATTCGGCACTCGCATCCAATACGCGACGGTGGAGTCAATTTCTAAAAATGCGGATGGCACGTTCAGCGTGAATTTGAATGGTGAGACGCTGCAATCCAAGACCGTGATTATTGCGACCGGTGCTGCGCCAAGGCATCTCGGTCTGCCGAATGAAAAAGAGCTCATCGGCCGTGGCCTGACTTCATGCGCGACCTGTGATGGCGCGTTCTACCGCGATGTGCCGGTGGCGGTCATTGGCGGTGGCGACAGTGCCTGCGAGGAAGCGGGTTTCCTCACTCGTTTCGCCAGCAAGGTGTATCTCATTCACCGTCGTGATGAATTGCGCGCTTCAAAAATCATGGCGGATCGTGCTTTGGAAAATCCGAAGATACAGCCGGTTTGGAATAGCGGGGTGAGTGAATATCTCACCAATGAAAAAGGTGAGATGCGCGCGATCAAATTGAAAAACCTGGTGGATGGTTCGGAGAGCGAACTGGAAGTTGACTGCGTTTTCGTAGCGATCGGCCACGTGCCTAACAGCAGTTTCGTGAGTGGCTTGGTGGATCTTGATGAAAATGGTTATATTCTTCAGGTGCCGGGTCGGACCGCGACCAAGACACCGGGGCTTTTTGCTGCCGGCGATGTCGCAGATCATTATTACCGCCAGGCAATCACCGCTGCGGGACAAGGTTGTGCTGCAGCGTTAGAAGCGGAACGGTATCTTTCTGAGCATGAGTGAAGGGAGATTAGAGATTGGGATATTAGGATATTGAGGTATTATGGAAATGAATTCCCAAATTACCTAATCACTTAATATCCTAATTTCTCAATATCTCCCCTTCTTCAGCACTTTAAAAACCTCGTCAGGAACGTAGCGTTTGACGGTTTCTTCCCAGCCTTCCGGGCCGGTGAGGGATTTGATCATGCTGGAGGAAAGCTCAGCGACATCGCGCGGCGGCATGAGGAAGGCGGTGGTGATTTCAGGCGCCATATCCGCATTGATGTGGCGCATCACTCGTTCGTATTCGTAGTCGTTGGGTGAGCGAATTCCGCGCAGGATGTAGGTGGCGTTTTTCTTTTTCGCATAATCCACCAGATAACGGTTGTTGAAGTGGTCGATTTCCAAGCGGTCACTCGCCGGAAGTGATGCGCGGAGCATTTCGAGACGCTCCTCGACCGAGTAGGAGTAGGATTTTGAGGGATTGTTGCCGATGGCGACAATGAGGCGGTCAAACATTTCGAGGCCTCGTTGGATCATCCAGAGATGGCCATTGGTGAGAGGATCGAAAGAACCGGCGTAGACTGCGATGCGCATGGCTGAAGGGTAGCGTTTTTAGTTGCAGGAGGGGAGAACAATTTACCCCTAATCCGGCTTCAAACTGTCAGATTCCTTTGAACCCAGCGAATGGTTTATAGGTGCCTGTGGGAACTGTGACAGGTCGCCATTCACGGCCCAAGCGCCGGTGTTTGTTAATGAACTGAGTGGGATCCGCCCAGTTTTCCATATTCGATAAGACGCCGCTCCGGCCCATGCCGATATGGATATTGTGACGCATTTCAAAGTGAAGATGAGCCGGATACATGCCGCGGTTTGTGCCTATCGTGCCGATTTGTTGACCCCGCTTAATGGTTTGGCCGTTTTTTACGATCATCTTGTCAAGGTGGCCGTAGAGGGAATCGATAAATTTCACGGAGCCGCTTGACGGGTCTCGGTAGGCATGCCGGATGAGCACGACATTTCCCCATCCAGCCCGGACATCATGAGCGAAGGTCACGATGCCATCAGCGCATGAGTAAACCGGATCGCCGAGATCGGAGTTTCCACCACTGCGTCCGTTCCAGTCTTCACCAAAGTGTTGGGGAGCGCGCAGGCGCAGGCCACGGGCTTTGTAGTATCCTGTGCCGTTGGGTTTGCCGACCGGGAAGTCAAAGCCATCCGCGATATTGACTTTAGGTGCGGCGAGTGCGGTTGACGGGGCAAAAATCGCCAGAAAGAGAACGAGCAGAACACAAGCCAGCATCGGCCGATGGGCTTGCCCGTATACGATCTGGTTATTTCTGTGGAGTCTTATCATCCGCGCATAGTTGAGCCTGCGCAGGCAAGTACGGGCAAGAGAAAAGAAAAACGGCGCACCTTTGTGGGGTGCGCCGTTTGGGGAAATGTGAAGCATGATCAAGCCTTACCTGAGGCCTCTTCGACCGTCAGAGGCTTGTAGCCGCCAATGGTTTTGAAGTAGAGGAACATAAGCAGGTAGATGACAGCCATGCTGAGTGGGATGAAGGAGTCGGCTTTGAGTGTGGCACGATCTCCTTTTTGGTCTGCAAGGACCACGGCTTTTTGGCTATCGGTTTTTTCCTTCGCTTCTTTCGCTTCAGCCAGCTTCTTGCCATCAAGGCCAAAGGCGGCAGTGGCAGGAATATTGAGGAAAGTGGATGGTTTTTCTGCTTTGTACTCTTGGTAGAGTGCGGCGTCAGATTTTTTGAGCTCTTCTCCAGCGAAGCGGTCTTTTGCGTAGCCAAGGCCAGGGCCGCCGATCAGTCCAGCAGAGAGCATTCCGATGCCACCCATGATGGACATGGCAACCGCACCAGTGTGAGGGAAGCGGTCACCGATCACAGCAAGCATGGTTGGCCAGAAGAAGGTTTTGCCGACGGCGTAGATGCCCAGAGCAACCAATGCGACGGTGAAGGTCTGCATGCTGCTTGCGAGAGTGAGGCCGACGAAAGCGATGACTGAAGAGGCAAAAAGTAGTCCGATTGGCGAGACTTTGAGCTTGGTTTCAATCCAGTGTGCGCAGAAGCGGAGTCCGAACATGATAGCGGATGTCCAGAGGAATAAGTATTTGCCTTGTTCTGATGTGAAAAGGTTGCCTGTGATATTCTGGATCCAACCATCCGTTCCGAGCTCAACAGCTCCGACAAGGGCGTGGGTGATGAAGAGCGCGAAAAGCAGGAATGAGCCGATTGAGAATTTGGTCATGACCGCGACAACGATCAGAAGTAGGCCGCCAATTCCGTAACCGATAAGGTTGGATTGCTCAGGCGATACGTTTTTGAAGATATCACCAAAGAAAAGTGCGAGAAGGTAACAGGCTACGAGTGAGCCAAGGATTCCGACGGATTTGAACATGGCGACAAAGCTCGCTCCTTTCTCGGCGGCTTCGGATTTGGGATATTTTTGACCAAGGAACATCAATCCGTAAATGGCGGTAGGGATTAGGTAAAGGGAGAGTTGGAGCTTCCAGTCGAGAGCCATTTTGTCGTCGAGGAGCCAGCCAGCGGCGACACCGAGAATCATACCTGCTGGCCATGCAGCGTGAACCATATTGAGGTAATGGGTGCGTTGTTTAGGATACAGAGTTGCTACGAGAGGGTTGGCAACCGCTTCAAGAATACCGTTAGCAAGGGCGAAAATGAACATGCCCCAGAAGAGGAAGTCGTAGGCGTTTTGCGGCGTGCTTGCGCCAAATGTCACGAAAGCCGAGAGGATGTGGCAGAGAAGGGCAACGATGACCAGTTTACCGTATCCGATTTTGTCGACGATGACGCCGCCAATGATGATGCCGAAGCAGAAACCTGAGAAACCAGCGCCGCCGATGGCGCCGAGTTGTGCTGCGGTGAAGCCGAATTCCTTTGACCAGTTGTCGAAGATACCGCCACGGATGGCGAAACCCACGCCAGCTGCGAGGATGGCGATGAATCCGGCCCAGAAGAGCCGGCTAGCGTTTGGTGCGATTGCGTCGTTGTTACTCATAAGTTTTTTAATTGAGGTGAGGATGGGATTATCGGGTTCGTGAGGGGATGGCAAGAACTTCGATGAGTCAATTTAGGGAAAAATCCGATTTTTCCAATATTAAAGGCAGTTTAGCGACCTAGTGAGTTATCTCAAAATCTACGGTTGAGCGGTGATTTTTTGGGAAATTATACCTGATTGAGTCGAGTTTGGACGCCTTTTAGGTTGTGGCTCGGAAAGAAGAAGGCTAGTGACTTAAACGCATACTATTATGAATTTGCAGTATTTACGACCTAGTCTACGTATAATGACTGCTGTTTTGGCCATTTTAGTCGGTGGATACTGTCTGTGGCGCGTCTTTATTAGGGGGGAGTCTTCAGCTATTGGGGCTTTTCCCTGGTTGTTATTGGCTGCGGCGATGTTGATCATTGTGGCGGTTCTTGTGGCTTTTCCTATAGCGGAAGTGATTGGGACTTGGGTTTCGCGCTTTTACATGCCAGCGGCGACAGGAATCCCTCCAGTCTCCTATTTGTTAGCAGAGCGGTATGAACTGGAGCAGAAGTGGGAGAAATCGTTGGCCGAGTATCAGAAGATCATAGATTATCATCCAAAAGAACTGACTGCTCACATGGGGCGTATGCGGGTCATCTCGCGCGGTTTTAACGATGCAAAAATCGCAGAAAGCTTGTTTCGGAAAAGCTGGCGGCAATTTCACGAGCAAGAGCAGCGTGATGCCCTACAAAAAGAGTGGGAGCAATTATGCGCGGAACGGCAGCACAGCCAGCGCTGAGCGGTCATGGAAATCGGGTCAGGTGGGGCTTGGCAAGACCTTCGCTGGGTCAGTTCGGAAAAAAATCGTCAGGCTTCCTGTGCTTAAGACAATTGGCCATGTTTTATCTCACTAACTCGGCAGCAGCTACAAAGCCCCGAATCTACGGTGGCGGGAATGGTATTCATCCACGGCGGCGAAGAGGTCGCTTTGGCGGAAGTCCGGCCACATTTTCTTCACGATGACGATTTCCGAGTAGGAGATCTGCCAGAGCAGGAAATTGGATAGACGCATTTCGCCCGAGGTGCGGATGAGGAGGTCGGGATCAGGGATGTCTTTGGTGTAAAGGTGTCGGGCGATGAGATTGCCATCAATCTGGTCGGGTGAAATTTCACCCGCTACGGCTGCTTGGGCGATTTTACGGACAGCGGCGGTGATTTCCTCTCGTGCGCCGTAGGACAGAGCGAGCACCAGGGTCATGGTTTGATGGTTCTGGGTCTGCGCTTGAATGCGATCGAGGCGTTTGCGTGTAGCGGCGGGAAGGCGATCCAGATCGCCGATGGCCACGAGGCGGATGTTTTGTTTGTCCAGCTCACTGGCTTTATCATCGAGAAACCGATCCAGCAGTTTCATTAGGGCGTCGACTTCGGTTTGGGGTCGGTTCCAATTTTCTGATGAAAAGGCATAGAGCGTGAGATATTTCACGCCGAGCTCGATGCAGGCTTCGGTGACTTCACGGATGGATTCGGCGCCGGCGCGATGACCCTCTGCCCGCGGGAGTCCGCGTTCTTTTGCCCAGCGGCCATTCCCATCCATGATGATCGCAATGTGGGAAATGTGATGAGGGTTAGATGAGGTCATGGTTCGTTTTCTGGTCTGAACATCCCGCCGTAGCCGGGTTTGTAGAGGAAAAGAGCGGAGTTTTCGGCGATGATTTCGAAGTGCTTGTCGATGGAATATACACGGACATCATCATGAATGGCGATGGAGGCGATCAGGACATCGAGCCACGGCAGGTTCAGCCCTTTGCCGCGTAGGGACCAAGCTAGAGAAATCGCACGATTCCAATCTTCCTCCTTGAAGGGTCGATAGGGAATGACCGAAAAGAACCGACCGAGACGTTTGCGCTCTTCTTTACGGGCGCCACCGATGACTTTGAGTCGAACAGGGGCGCACCACAAGGCCTCATAGGCATCCAATAGTCCCTCGAGTGCGAGTTTCACCCGCATGTCGCCTTTAGGGCGCAAACTTTCAATCCAAACTGAGGAATCAACGAGGACCATTACTTTTCGTCTGGGTAAAGAGGAGGAATGGGATCGGTGAAGTCAGAGTCAGTAGATGCCGTATCTTCTGGGCCATAATAATCAAAAGCTCCTTCTCGGATGAGGCGTCCGAATTCCTTGGCTTTTTTTCTGCGGACAAATTCAGTAACCGCTTTTGCGACCGCCGGACTTTTATTTTTGTCTCCAGTGATCTCCAAAAGGTCTGCTAAAATGGCTTCATCGATGTCTACCGTGATTCTCATGGAGAAAAATTAGCATCAAATTTCATCATTAAAAGATAAAAAATGATGAAAAATGAGGATTTATGCCTTTAGGGTCTGCTTGCGATCCGGTCCGACACCGATAAACGCTAGGGGTGCGTCGCAAAGTTCGGAGAGGCGGGTGAGGTAAGCTTGGGCGTTTGGCGGCAGCTGATCATAGCTGGTGCAGGCGGTGGTGTCTTCTTTCCAACCGGGGAGGGTTTCATAAATCGGTTTCGCACGATCCCAGAACGAGCGGTCGGCGGGTGGTAACTCGTGGCGAGTGCCATCGATGTCGTAAGCGACGCAGATTTTCAGATGTTCGTATTCGTCGAGGCCATCGACGTTGGTGACGGCGAGGCCGGTGACACCGTTGACCATGCAGGCGAAGCGGAGCAGGACGGTATCGAGCCAACCACAGCCACGGGGGCGACCCGTGGTGGCACCGAACTCGCGGCCGAGGTTGTGGAGGTATTCAGAAAGTCCCTCGTCACAGGTTGGAAACGGACCGGAGCCAACGCGGGTCGTATAGGCCTTGCAAACGCCGATGACCGATTCGATTGCAGTAGGTGGCAAGCCGGTGCCGGTGGTGGAACCGCCCGCGGTGGTGTTGGATGAAGTGACAAACGGATAGGTTCCGAAATCGATATCGAGCAAGGTGCCTTGCGCGCCTTCGAAAAGGAGATTCTTTCCGGCCTTCCATGCTTTGTGAAGAACTGGAATGGTGTTGGTAACATGCGGACGTAGACGCTCGAACGCTGTGTAGGTATCGGAAATGACGGCAGCCGCAGTGAAGACAGGCAGGTCATATTTTGCCAGAATCTCGTTTACTTCGGAAACACGGCGTGTGATCTGTGCTTCAGCAAAAGGACGGTCTAACAGGTCTGCCATGCGAAGACCGCAACGGTTGACTTTGTCGGCGTATGCCGGGCCGATTCCGCGTTTCGTGGTTCCGATTTTCTGATCTCCAAGTGAGATTTCACGGGCTGCATCGAGTTCTTTGTGGAAAGGCAAAACGACATGGGCGCGATCTGAAATCAGGAGTTTCTCGGGGCAGATTTTGATGCCTTGGGCTTCGATGCGTTCGATTTCGATGCAGAGGCCGATGGGATCCACGACGACGCCGTTGCCGATGACATTGATTTTATTGTCCCAGAGGATTCCTGAGGGAAGGAGATGAAGCACGTATTTGGTGCCTTTGGCGATAACGGTGTGGCCGGCGTTGTTGCCACCTTGGCCGCGGATGACGACATCGGCGGATTCGGTGAGGTAGTCAACGATTTTGCCTTTGCCTTCGTCGCCCCACTGGAGGCCGGTGATCACTGTATTCATAAATTTCAAGGAAGAGTTTTTGGGGTGTGGAAAGTTAACCGCGAATGAACGCGAATGGACGCTAATGAAGATTGGGCGGGTTGGGATCTTTGGAGAGAACAACGCGTTCCCATTCCAGTCGTGGTTTTTTGAAGTTGATGATAAGTCCCAGGGGTAAACCAGTAATGCGAAGGTAATTGAGAACTTGTCCTCTCTCGATATCGGTGATGCGTTCGATGGTTTTTGTTTCGACGATGATTTGTTCGTGGGCGATGAGATCGGGAATGAATTCGCCCACCCTTACCTCTCTCCACTTAACCTGATACTTCGGCTGTTGGAGGTAAGGAATAATTCTGTGACCGAATTCCACGACGAGAGAGTTTTCATAAATCTTCTCGTTGAGACCATGTCCAAGTCCGTTCGATATCTCCAGCGCACAGGAGATGATCCCAAAGACTTCGTCTTTGAAAATTAATTCGCGTTCATTCGCGTTCATTCGCGGTTTTTATTTGATTCGATGAGTTCGGCGAAGTCGGTGAAAAAGTGGGCGGCGTCGTTGGGTCCGGGGGCGGCTTCTGGGTGGTATTGGACCGAGAAGATCGGTAAGGTCTTGTGGCGCATGCCTTCGACAGTGTTGTCGTTGAGGTTGATGTGGGTGACCTCGATGTCGGCCGGGAGGGAATCGGGATCGACTGCAAAACCGTGGTTCTGCGAAGTGATGGAGATTCTACCGGTGCGGAGATCTTTGACGGGTTGATTGCCGCCGCGATGTCCGAATTTGAGTTTGAAAGTTTTCCCCCCGTAGGCGTGGGCGAGAAGTTGGTTGCCCAGGCAGATGCCGAATGTAGGAAGTTGGGTGATGAGCTGTTTAAGTTCCGAGTGAATATAATCTAGCGCGGCCGGATCTCCTGGTCCGTTGGTGAGAAAGAGTCCGTCAGGTTTTTTCGCGAGGATTTCCTCAGCTGACGTGGTGGCTGGAACGACCTCGACCTCGAAGCCTGCCTGACGAAGCATCCGGAGTTGATTGTATTTCAGACCGAAGTCGATGGCTACAACTCGGTATTTGACAGGAGGCAGCTCTTGGTAAGTTTCGGTTTCACCGATGGATGCGTTGGGTAGAGTCCATTTCCGGGATTCCTCTGACCAGAAGTAAGAGTGCTTGGTGGTGACTTCTTTAACGAAGTCGGAGCCTTCCATCGGCGCGGAGTTTTTCGCTGCGGCGATGGCATCGGCTTCGGAGAGCTCGGTGGTGACGCAGGCGCGCATCGCACCGAGTGAGCGAAGGTGTTTGGTAAGGGCCCGGGTGTCGATTCCTTCGATACCGAGAATGTCGTGGCGATGAAGATATGAGGAGAGGCTCTCTTGGGAGCGCCAGTTTGACGGTATCTCACATAGCTCGCCGATGACAAATGCTCGAATATGCGGGCCGGCGGATTCGTTGTCTTCCTGGTTCACCCCGTAGTTTCCAATCATCGGGTAAGTCATGGCGACAATTTGGCCGCGGTAAGATGGATCCGTGATCACTTCCTGATAACCTGTCATGGAGGTATTGAAGCAAATTTCTCCGGTGGTGGTTCCGCTGGCTCCGAAAGAAATTCCGGAAAAGCAGCGTCCGTCTTCGAGGGCAAGGATAGCGGTCGTGGGCACGGGGCGGGAGGTTATGTACCTACGGCGCGGGATGGAACAAAAAATTCAGAGAAATCTGCGGAATATGATTTTTTACCCGCCAATCTCGTAAATACCGAGGAATCGAAGCAAAGGATCCAAAGTATTTCTGGATTTCGATTTTGACTAGTTGCACGGAGTTTTTCCTGAAAGAGGTTGCAAACCCCTGCTGGGTATTGGAAACACTGGGATGCACCGCACCTTTGCAGAGTTATTTCAGGCAGAGGCTTATCCGCCGATGAGTCATCCGAGTGCCGATCCGGTGGTCAATGCCGAGGTTGCGAGGTTTTTCGGGCTGAATGAAGTGACGGTTGAGGGAGCGCGGATTCTCGAAATCGGCTGCGGAACGGGGCATCATTTGCTATCGGTGGCGAGCCGTTTGCCGACTGCGGAATGTGTGGGTGTGGATGTTTCGAGGCGACAGATCTCCAAGGCAAAAAATCTGGCGCGGCAAACGGGACTGAAAAATGTGAGTTTTCATCAGAGTTCGATCCTAGAATTCGAGCCCGAGGGAGAGTTTGATTTCATCATCGCACATGGGGTTTTTTCATGGGTGCCCGATGAGGTGAAAGTGGGCATGATGGATTTCATGGGTAAAAAACTCGCGAAACTTGGAGTGGCGGTGATGAGTTTTAATGTCGCGGCAGGCTGGAAAGAGAGAATGCTCGTGGTTCAAAAAGTGCGGGCGATTCAAGCATTGGGAGGCGTGGATGAAATGACCGCGCTCGCAGTTTTCAGGGATGTGGCTGATGAGCGTGAAGTGGAGATCGTGAATGACATGCTAGCCAAACAGGCTGAGATCCTGGCTTTTGATGATTTCGCGCCAGTGATGGATCCATGGTCTCTTGGGGCGGTTGTGAAACTCTCGGAATTAAGCGGACTGAAGTGGTTGGGAGATTCCGTGACCGGAGAGAAGGGCGATGATCTTAAGGATGCGGAGATGCGGACGACCTTTCGTTCCGAGCTATTCTGTCGCAGCGATGTGACGCTTGGCAAATCTTTGCCAATACCGGAGAAGAGTGAGCAGCACTTCCCGATCCCGAATGATCCAAAACTTGATCCATGGCGGTTGGTTTGCGCGCAGGAATGTCTTCCATTGGTGGATCCCAATCTCAAATCCTGCATCTTTCCATTTTCCCAACTCAAGGTCCTCTCTGCGATGGATGGCAGCCGTTCGGTCATGGCATTGGCGGATTTTGCCAAAGAAGTCTCGCCGGATTTGGATTTCGTGCCGTGGATCAGATATGTCGCAGAGCGGGGATTTTTCGTCTAACTTTTGAATGTTGCCAGAATTTCAATCATCGTGAAACAGCCTGATATGTATCCGCCCACTCCATCATCCTATCGTAACAAGATCATCATTCTCACGGCGTTGATCACCATGTTTGTGACATCGATGATATGGGTAGGGATCGGTGCTATCGGGTATTGGTATGCCTATGCAGAACCACCGAGCTTTGAACTCCAGATTGATCATCCGGAAACCGTGCAACTGGGAGAAGTGGTTGATGTGAAGGTTTCGGTTAGGAACAACGGTGCGGATGATGTCGAATTGGCTAACGTGGATTTTTATAATGAACTCACGGATGGATTTGAAATCATTGATGTGACACCCAGGCCCAGTTCAAAAGAAAAGTTGTGGGGTTATCATTCCTACAATATTCGCAAAAAACTCGCGCCCGGCGATGTTTGCGATCTGACCCTGAAAATGCGTGCGAAAGAAGCGGGACTCTGGGCGGGCGATATCGATGCGTGCAATATGATGCAAAACATGGTCACCCATTACACCGAAATTGAGGTGGTAGATGGTGCGGCGGAGAAGGGCGCACCGTCGGAGGAATGATTTTCAGTATCGAGTTTTCGAAATCATTTTTTACCGGACGAGATGATGATGCCCTAACCGTTCTCTCGGAAATGACTCACTGCACATCGCCTTCTCATGTAGGGCTTTCATGTCAGCAGTCGGTATGGGGGTCGGATCAGGGTATTCGAAAATCTCTCCCTCGAAGTTGCGGAGAGTGACTTTGTTAGATTCGGTATCGACCACATAGTTCGGGTTGATGGGGATTTTTCCACCTCCGCCGGGGCCGTCGATGACGAATTGCGGAATGGCATAGCCGGTGGTGTGACCACGGAGTTTCTCGATGATATTCACGCCTTCGGCAACAGAGGTGCGGAGGTGGGAAGACCCGGTGATGAGGTCGCACTGATAGAGATAGTAAGGGCGGACGCGGGCCATGAGGAGTTTGTGCACCAAGGCCTTCTGGATTTCCGCGGAATCGTTCACGCCGCGCAGAAGTACCGATTGGTTGCCGAGCGGGATACCGGCTTCCGCCAGGCGGACAAGCCCTTCGCGGACTTCTGTAGTCAGTTCTTTGGGATGATTCGTGTGGATCGAGATGAAAAGCGGATGGTGCTTTTTCAGCATCTCGCAAAGTTCCGGTGTGATGCGTTGCGGCAGGAAAATCGGGATGCGGGAGCCGATCCGAAGAAACTGGATATGCGGGATCGCGCGCAGGCGGGTGAGGATTTTATCGAGTTTCGCATCGGAAAACAAAAGTGGATCTCCGCCAGAAAGTAGGACATCACGGACTTCCGTATGTTTTTCCAAATATTGGAAAGCGGCCTCCCATTGGGTTTCGAGATGTTGTTCACCCACACCGGAAACCACGCGCGAGCGGGTACAATAGCGGCAATATGAAGCGCAGCGATCGGTGACGAGAAACAGAACGCGATCAGGATAACGATGTACCAGACCTGGGACGGGCATGTGCGTATCTTCGCCACAGGGATCGGCGAGTTCTTCGGGTGCGTTCCATGCTTCTTCGATGCGAGGAATCACCTGACGGCGGATCGGGCAGTCGGGATCGTTTTTATCGATCAGGTTGAAAAAGTGAGGAGTGATTGACATCGCGAGCTTGTTGCCTGCGAGCAGCACACCGGCGCGTTCTTCATCGGTGAGCTTGATGTGGGCTTCGAGATCCGCGAGCGAATCGATACGATTGCGAAGCTGCCATTTGGGGTCGTTCCAATCGGCTGCCACGCAATCCGGCCAGTAACCGGGTGCATGGGAAATGAAGGTCGTATCGGGTTCGCTTGGGGATATCATGCGCGTTAGGTTGGATCGGTCGGACAGGATGCGGAAAGGGTCAAGTGGGGATTTCTGGAATCTTATTTTGAAAGCCTGCGTATCAACTCAATCAGCCGCTCTGTGGAGGCTGCTAATGTGGGAGCAAAGGGAATTTTTTCATCCGATTCGCCAGACAGGAGAGTGGGACGGGTGGCGATGCGGATGGCGGGCAGGTTCATCTTGAAAAGGGCGGATGAGAGGTCGAAACCATTCCCTAGATAGACGGTATCCGCTTGGGCAATTTTACCGAGGTGTTTGAACTCGACTTTGGTTAGTGCGTTGGTATCGCGTGAGGAGAAAATGAGTGATTCGGCATCGCCCATGGCCTCAATGCATAGAACCATTCGGGGCTTGTTTTCGGTTTGGATGATTTGAGATACGGAGATAGTCGTTTCTGAAATAGGGGCATCATTTTCATTCACGTGCGGTATGAAAATAAAATGGATAGGGCAATCGGGGGAGAAATCAGCTAAGGATTGTGCCGCAGCGAGAGTGGCGGCAAGCCCGGTGGCGTTTTTTTCCGCACCACGGGAATGGTCGGGAGAATCGTAGGAGGTAAGGATCCAGATGGGTTCTGCCTTAGAGTTGGGAGAATCGAGGGAGACTTTAATGATTGGGAAATCAGAAGGACCTTTGATTTTGTTCACTTTGTAGCCCGTGTTTGACGGTCCGAGCGTGCCTTCGATCATGGATGCGGTGGCGGCGAGTCGATCGGGTTTTCCGGTATTGCGCTCACCCACCACCGAAATGAGCTTTTTCAAATCATCTGCGACAGAATCGACTGACACGCGCCTGGCAAAACGGTTTTCAGCCCGCGTCGGGGCTGCCGATTCTTTGTCAAAATAACGCATCAAGGCAAAGCCGCCGGAGACGATGAGCCACAGCGGAAGCAGAACAAGCAGCCATGAAATGACACGTGATTTTTTTTTGTCATCCATGCATTCTCAGGGGGTATCGTGTTTTTTGGGATCCTCGGGAGTCGGGGGCTCTTCGCCTTCGGAAAAATCTTCGATTTCTTTCCTTATACTTTGGGATATCCATGGGCGAATAAAGCCATAGATCAGGTAGGCGCTGAAGAGCACGACCGGCATGATGTAGCGGAAATGGATGGTTAAACTGACCAAGATGACGGCGCCCAGAATGGCTGCGAAACTGCCGCGGGTTTTCCAATCGACGGATTTGAAGGAAGGGTATCGGACATCGCTGATCATCAGCCAGGAAAGCCCGAGCATGACTCCGGCGAGCACGTATTTCCAGACGCCGACCTCGTGGTCGTTTTTGTAGAGATCGATGATGAGGAATGTTAGGGAGGCGATGAAGCCAGCGGCCATCGGAATAGGAATACCGCGAAAGTCATTTTTGGAGCCGGGTTTTTTCGGAAGAGATGCGAGGCAATTGAAACGGGCGAGACGCATCGCTCCGCAGATGAGGTAGATGAGAGCGATGGACCAGCCGATATTTCCGAGAGGAAAGAGCACTGCGCGTGAAAGCAGCATCGCCGGAGCCATGCCGAAGGAAATGATATCAGCCAGCGAATCAAACTCCTGCCCGAAGGGCGATTCCTGACCTCCGAGTCTGGCAAGCCTACCGTCGAGCAGATCGAACAAGCAGGAGCCAAAAATCAGGAGAATGGCGTATTGGTAATATTGACGCGATATCTCGTAATATTCCTTTGCTCCAATCACTCCATCACCGGATGCTTTCTGAACCTCGATCTGTCCTTTTAGAATCATAAGCACGGCGAAGAAACCGCAGGCGAGATTGCAGGCTGTCATGAGGTTCGGCAGGAAGTAGATCTTCGGCTCGTCAGGGTCGCGTAAGCGGGGCATGTGAAAATCATGTACTGCAAACGGGTCACGCTCAACCTTGAAGAATGGGAGTTATGACTAGGGGAAATCGCTGACTTGCGTAAAAATGGATTTTTGCCTATAGCTTTTTGAAGATGGCAGTGGAATTCAGGGATTATTATGAGGTTTTGGGAGTCGGACGCGATGCCTCGGCGGCGGATATTAAAAAGGCTTTTCGGAAATTGGCCCGGATCCATCATCCCGACGTTGCGGCAAACAAGGCGACCGCTGAGGATAAGTTCAAGGAAATCAACGAAGCCTATGAGGTCTTGAGCGATCCGGAGAAGCGAAAAAAATATGATACATTGGGAGCGAATTGGGATCGCCACGGAGGCGCGCCGCCACACGGAGCGTGGTCGGGAGCTGGGGCGCAGCAAATGCCTGAAGGCTTTGAGTTTGAATTCGGTGGCACCGGCTTCAGCGATTTTTTTGAGCAATATTTCTCCGGTGGCGGCGCCCGGCGTGCGGCAGGTTATGGGGGCGGTGGATTTTCCGGGGCGAGGGGAGGCAAGGTGCGCGGACAGGATATCGAGAGTGATCTGATGGTTACGCTCCAAGAGGCTTACAACGGCTCAAAGCGAACGATATCCCTCCGCAAGGCGGATCCTCGCACGGGAAGGGTGACAACGGATGAAGTTGAGATCCGGATTCCGGCGGGGATCGGTGAGGGTCAACGGCTGCGTATTCCCGGACATGGAGGATCAGGCTCTGGAGGTGGGGATGACGGGGATCTGTTTTTACGGGTTCGAATGGCGGCCGATCCGGATTATCGCGTGAAAGGGCATGATCTTTTTCGTGAACTATTGCTGGCTCCATGGGAAGCGGTTTTGGGTACGACGATTGTATTGCAAGTCCCTGGTGGAAAGTCCGTACAACTCAAAATACCTGCCGGCACAAACTCGCAAGACCAACTGAGGCTCAAAGGCTATGGCTTGCCGAAAAAGAACGCGCCGGGAGACTTGTATGTGGAAATTTCCATCGCATCGCCAACAGAGATCAGTCCGGAGGAGCGGAGTGCTTGGGAGAAACTCCGCGATACCTCAAAGTTTAATCCACGGGAGCCATGACATGAAAACGGTAGACCTTGATCCCCATCACCTGCACTCTCTGGAAGTCGTAATTCAGATGACAGGCAGTTCACGACGCAAAATCTTTTTTTACTGTCGCAAAGGGCTGGTCCAACCTGCTATCCATGACGAGAAAAATTGGCATTTCAACGAGGAAGCTGTCCTGCGATTGCGTCATATCGAGACTCTGCGGCAAAAGCATCGGATGAATTGGGCCGCAATCTTCACTATTATTGGTTTGAGCGATGAAATCGAAAGACTGCGGGACGAGCTGAGATTCCTGAGATGATTGAACGGTCTTTGACAAGTTATTTGGCATAGTGGCGTATTTAATGATGGAAACAAGCAGGATCATTCTGTCATAAAACAGCCACTCACCGCACGCCAAACCCATGACCATCCCATCTTTTGCCCGCCGCAAGTTTACCCGATGCCTCTCTTTTGGCTTTCTTGCCGTCAGCCTGGCGAATCCATACGACCGAGCCAACGCAGAATCTTTTTATAAGGAAGAGCCTCTTTTCTCAACCGCGCCAAGTGAGACATTGACCGTCAATACCCTCACTCGTTTTGGTCCGGTAGGGATGTCCATCGAGCTGCATCAGCCTGCGTTCACGATGAAAGTGGGAGTCGTGGAGCCAGGTTCTCCAGCCGATGCGGCCGGAGTATTCAAAACAGGCCAGATCATTGAGAGTCTCAATGGCGAAAAACTCAAAGATATCGATCCCCGTATCCAGCTTGGCCGCATTATTGAAAAGGCGGAAGCCACCGATGGCGTGATAAAATTCGCCATCAAGGGTGAGGCGAAAGAAGTTTCTGTGAAAATCCCTGTCCTCGGATCCTATAGTCAAACATGGCCATTGAAATGTCCTAAATCCGATAAAATTGTCCGTGATTTTGCCGACTACCTGTCTAAGCCGGAATCTAACAAAGGCTTCGCCGATTTCGGCATGCTTTTTCTTCTCTCAACCGGCGAGGAAAAAGACCTCGCTCCTGTCAAAGAGTGGGTGCACAGCCTAAAAAACAAAAAAGGCAGCGGCTATGCATGGCATCTGGGTTTTGGCGGAATTCCATTGTGTGAATACTACCTACGCACGGGGGATCCCGAGGCGCTACCTGTCATCAAATCTTGGGTGGATCAGGCGGCAAAGGGTGAGTATCTGGATGCATGGGCAGGTCGCGGTGGTGTGACCAAGCTCGGCTACGGAAACGGGCACTTGAATGCAGGTGGCACGGCTGTGGTGACCTTTCTTATGTTGGCCAAAGAGTGCGGTGTTGAGGTTAACGAAAGCTTGCTAAATCGCACGATGGTTCACTTTTTCCGATATGCCGGGCGCGGCATTAATCCCTATGGAGATGATCGCCCGGAAACCTCATTCGTTGATAATGGCAAGCACGGTAACCTCGCTTTCGCGATGGCAGCTGCCGCCTCCCTGACACCTGATGGAGAAAAATCCATTTATGCGAAAGCGAGAGATATTTGTGCAAAGACAAGTTTCTACACCACGACCTTCATGCTACACGGTCATACGGGTGGTGGCATCGGTGAAATCTGGCGCAGTTCCTCCATGGGTTTGCTTCAAGAAAAAGCACCCAAACAATATCGTGAATTCATGGATAACCGCAAATGGCATTATGAAATGTCGCGTCGGTTTGTGGGCTCATTCGGAATTCTCGGCGGAGCTGGTTACGATAATGAAGAGTGGGGAAACTGTTATGCCATTACCTATACCATTCCTCGTAAAACCCTGCGTATCACGGGAGCTCCGCCATCAAAGTTTTCTAAACCTTACCAACTTCCCGCTCGTCCATGGGGTACGGAAGCTGACGATATCTTTTTATCCTCGGATCCTGTTCCGGGTGAGCCGGGTAAAAAACTCGATCTCGCAGGTGAGGTTTTAGCAAAAGACTCAGCCAAATCACTCATCAACCGCTTGAATCAAAAGCCACTAACGGATGATGAGATCCGAACCTACATTTCGCATCCCGAATACCTCATTCGCCACATGATCGGAGGGTATGTCGGAGGCTTGGAGATCCGATATATGAGCCCCGCTCCAACTCATGATGTCCGCGCGGATTTATTAGAAGAATTTTGCCGGCACCCGGATGCGCGCGTCCGGAACGCGGGTTTCCGGGGTGCAGTCAAGGCATTCAATCCCGGGCTCGATTGGTCGAAACTTATCTTCAATCTCGCGATCGAACGTTTGAAAGATGAGAAAGAATCCTGGTTTGTAAAAGATGCGTGTTTCTCAATCACGCAACTGGGAACTCCTGATATGATCGCACCACACGTTGATCTCATGATTCCTTACCTCAAACATTCGGAGCAATGGTTACAAAACGGTGCCCTGATGACACTGGCCCAAGTTGCTACCGACAGCCGTTGTTATGAAAAAGTGCTTCCGCCCATGGGTGAGCTTTTCCAGTCGACACCGCGCCAAAGCACAACTGGCGGTCCGCTCTACCTTCTCAGGGAAAAACTCACGACAGCCGATGAGAAGGTTCGTCAGGTTGCACTCAAAGCCATGGGTGCCGCCTATGCAAAATACAATGCCCCGATTCGTTGGGAGGGAGGCCAGGATCTCGCCGGTCACCGTGAAGAAACCCTTGAGCGAATTGCGGGTGCGATCTCTGGAATTCCAGGCGGCTTCGATGTACTCTACCAAGCTTCCAAGAAACAATATCCGAATAGCCCGTTGCCGCATGACCAAATTTTCCTTTCAGCCGATCCCGAACAATTCGGCCCGGATCTGAAGAAGATCATCCTCCCGATCATCAAGGATAAGCTGATCTATCAGTATATTGGCCAAAACCGCCGTAAGATTTTTACCGATCTCAAGACACCCACTCAAAAAGGCGTTGTAACAAACTCACTTGATGAACTGATATCGCTGTATAACAAAGTGGGAGTTCGTGACTTCGATTGGAAACCTTTCGGACCCGATCTTAAAAACACGCAATGGGATTATCATAGCTTTGACCCAGAAGAGAAACTTGCCTACGACAAGACGCCATGGCGCTATCGTAAAGTAACGATGCCGAAAGGTATGGAGAACTGGTTTGCTCCAGAATTTGACGCATCGAAATCAGGATGGAAAAAAGGCCTTCCTCCTTTCGGCCAATACAAAGGCAAGCTTCAGAATAATAAACAAGCTGAGCGTAATCATTGGGAGGAGGAACCACGCACCTTCTGGGAGAAAGAAGTCCTGCTTGTTCGTGGCAAGTTTGAATTCCCTGAAATGAAGCCGGGTCACATCTATCGTCTGCGCGCCAGTCGCGGGCAGGGGGTCGGTGCGGGTGATGGTTTTAAAATCTACATCAACGGTAAAGCGCTTGTTGAAACCACTGAGGGTCTTGGTCGTCGCGCCGGTGACACGATACAGGGTGCTTGGATCACTCCAGAATTCGTGGCTGAATTTGCGAAAGGACCGGTCACTATTTCCGCATTAACTTTCTTGCGATACGGGGAGCGCGCGATCGTTCAAATGCCTCCGATTCCCCAAGGAATTTTTAGCATGTGGATGGAAGAAAGAAAACTCCCGGCGCTCGATGCGGAGGTTCTGAGAAAAGCTGCTTCATTCGTGCCGATGCTCTGCACGGAATGGCAGAATCTTCAAAATCCGGACAAAACTCCTGAAGATCCGGATGAAGGGAAATATATGTATGATGGCAAGTTTGTCGCCAATCCAAAAGCAGAGGGGTCATGGACCGCCATCGCAACTGTGCCAGAGATTGAGGGCTTTGATCCTGCGGCAAAACAAACCATCACGCGTCCGCCATTTGTCAAAATCACTCTTAAAAATGATGGATTTACACAGGACCCACGATGGATCTGGTCTGGTGATCGATTGTTAGATCTTGATCAAAATATTGCACAAAAAATGACCTCGAAGAACATAGGTGGGGTTGATTATCTTTTCATTGAAGCAGGCGCATTCGGCGCGAAAAATCCTGTCGGCTGGAAGTCTCAGTGGCTGGTATTGAAAAAAGGTTAATCTCAAAATGATGAAGTGTTCTTACCTATTCCTATTCGCATGGTTTACCGGATATTCTCTTTCGGCTGCCGTTGAAAAGCCAGTTAAAGTCTATATTCTATCAGGGCAATCCAACATGGTTGGGATTGGTCAGGTCGATGGTGGAGCATCGCGTTGGGGTGCGGAAATTGATAAGCCAGTGCTTTCGGTTTACGAGGGGGCCTATGATGCGAGCCTGGATTATGATGCGGCCAAGCCGATCAAAACCCTGTCTCTTGAGACTTATGGGGGAGTTAAGCCGACGGAATTTCCCGGTGGTGGAGTGCAAATCGTGCGCGGAACTTTCGCTGCAAAAGAAACTGGAATTTATCAGTTCAACCCAGGATATGGTGATTCTGAGCACAACATCATGCTGATGAACGGTAAGGAGATTTATCGTAAGGAAGTTGGCAAAGAACCCATCCATCACTCGATCAAACTGACAGCCGGAGAAAAAGTTCCTTTTAAAGTCACTTACCTCACAGCCAATGCCAACGGATTGGGTTTTTACAAACGCATGGATATTCCCGGAACCCTGACGACTTTAGTCAAACAGGAAGGTAAATTTCCCTATTTGTTAGATAAGAATGGCAATTGGGCTTCGCGTGATGACGTTTGGTACAAGGGTGTTGTCACAGCGACCGGCAATAAATGGCTCAGCATCGGCTGTGGTGCCGGTGGAAGCCAAATTGGACCTGAGCTGGGATTTGGTTTTAAAATCGGCGATTTTCATGAGGAGCCCGTTTTGATTCTCAAAGCATCTCAGGGAAATCGATCCCTCGCCTGGGACTTCTTACCGCCTGGCAGCGAACGTTATCTCGCTGAAGTTGCTGACAAAAGCGGCAACAAAACGATGAAGGTGATTGCTGGCTACAAGGAAAAGCCGGATATGTGGGATGCTGATGCGGCAAAAGGTTTAGCCACTGAGCCTCCAGTATGGCTGGATAAAACCGGCAAACCCATCGACTGGTATGCTGGTAAGCAGTATGACGATTGCGTCAACGCAGCCAAGGATGTCCTCGCGAATTTCGACGCAAATTTCCCGCACTGGAAAGGACTTGGATACGAGATTGCTGGCTTTGTTTGGTTCCAAGGTCACAAAGACACCGGAAGCGAAGTGACTGCCAAACGCTATGAACATAACCTCGTCAATTTGATCAAAGCGCTTCGCAAGGACTTCAAGGCTCCCAACGCTCCCTTCCTCGTTTCCACAGGCTGCGGCAATCCCGGGCGCGAAGGCAACGATCTAACAGTGGCCGAGGCGCAACTTGCGGTTGATGGCGGTAAAGGCAAATATCCCGAATTCAAAGGCAACGTCAAATCGGTGGATATCCGCCATATCTGGCCGGATCCCAAGAATTCGCCCAAAGACCAGAGTTTCCACTACCACCAAAATGGCGGCACTTACATGGAAATCGGGGAGGCTTTTGGGAAGGCCATGATTGAGATGCAGAGCTCGAAGTAAAAATTTTCATGTTCATGGAGAAGCATGATATCGTGCTGTAGAATCATTCAAACGGCGACCGGAGATCGCCGTTGCATTTACCCCGTCGTGCGCAGGCCTGAGGCGATCGCGTTGATCGAGAGAAGAAGTTTGGGAAGAAGGGCGTCCGCAGCGGTTTGGTGTTCGTTATGGATATGGCCGCGCCATTCCCTGAGCAGGGCGATTTGCTGGTAGTGCAGGACTTTGAGAGGTGCTTCGCGAATTTCCAGAGTTTTCGCCATGCGCGGACGGCGATCATCCATGGATCCATCGAATAGTTCGGTTAGAAGTTGGCGTGTCAGTTCAAATTCGGCGGTGATTTTTTCGGTGAACAACGCGCGAATTTTCGGATCGGTGACCAAACCCGCATACGCGTGCATGAGTTCGAGATTCGCGGAGGCGAGGTTGGTCTCGACGTTGGTCAGGACATAGGCAAGGAATGTGGAATGTTTGAGAGCTTCCTTGAGCTCGGTGAAATCCTTTTCAGACGCGCTTTTGAGATCGGCAAGTGCGCTTCCGACACCAAACCAGCCGGGGAGATAATAACGGGCTTGGGTCCATGAGAAAACCCAAGGAATAGCGCGGAGGTCGGAGATGGAATGAGATTTTTTTCCGGTCCGCCGCGCGGGGCGTGAGCCGATGCGTGCGTTCTCGAGAGCATCGATGGGAGTGGCTTGGCGATAGAAATCGATGAAGCCATCCGAGCTCAGCAAGGATTGGTAGGCTTTTTGGGAGGATGCGGAGAGAAGGGTGAGGAATCGATCCGCTGGATCCGGTGCTTCAGGCAGGTGCTTGTGCCGAGCGGTATTGATGGCCGCACCGGCAAGCAGGAGTTCCAGATTATAGGTTGCGTTGGCAAGGTTTGCGTATTTTTGAGCGATGGTTTCACCTTGTTCCGTCATCCGGAATCCGCCGGACATGGCGCCGTGAGGAAGAGCTGCCATGAACCAATGCGTAGGACCCGCTCCCCGTGAAATGGTGCCGCCACGGCCATGGAAAAAACAAAGCTTCACGCCTTTTGACTGGCCGACTTTGGTGAGTGCGGACTGCGCGTGATGCAGGGCGACCTGCGCGGCGAGGATGCCGCAGTCTTTGTTCGAATCCGAGTAGCCGAGCATAACCTGCTGTTGTGGCTGCTGCATGGCATGGATCGAACGTGAAGTGAGAGGATGTTCCAGAAATGCTTCCAGAATCCCCGAGGAGTTCGCGAGATCATCCATGGTTTCAAAAAGAGGAACCACCTCAAGCGGACAGATCATGCCCTGATCGCCGAGTTGGATGAGCCCGGCTTCACGTGCGAGCAGGTAAACGGATAAGAGATCGGAGAGTTTCCGGGTCATTGAAATGATAAGAGATCCAAGACCCTCCTTTCCCCATGCCGCCATGTGGCGTACCAGCACGCGGTAAGTATCGAGGACATTGTCCGCGTATTCACCAATCCTTGATCTATCATGCAGGAAGGGACGGGTGGAGCGGAGTTCCGTATTGAGAAAATCGATCCGTTTGGATTCCGGCCAATTGGCGAAATTTTGGCCGTCCGGGACTCCTGCCGCAGTTAGGATTTCCGCAATCGCTTGATCGTGAAATGCGGAATTCTGGCGGACATCGAGTTTGGCGAGATGGAAACCGAACATTTCGATTTTGTGACGCACGGGACGGATGACCTGCTCCTCTGACAATTTGCAACCGGAACTTTTGAGAGAGCAAGAAAGCAGATCCAGATCTGCGACCAATTGCGCGGAGCAATTGTAGCCGCTTTTTCCTTGGATCTGTTCGCGCAGGCGCAACGCCATCAGGTTGGCAAGTTGGCGCCATGGTTCTTCGGACTGATGATCGAGAATTTCCTTAACCGCATGGTCGTTGCTGATGGTGAAGCTCAGTTCATCGATCCGGTCCTGAAGTTCATCCGGAACATGGACCAGTTGTCTTGAAATGGTCAGCTGTGAGGCCAGATTTCGAAGCTCGTGTTCCAGCAGCTGGAAAGCGGCAATACGAAGTTCGATCAGACTTTGCTCGGTGACGGCAGGAGTGACGAGCGGGTGGCCGTCGCGGTCACCGCCGATCCATGAGCCGAAGGAAATGTGGGGGATGTTTCCAGCTGAGCGCAGGAGATCAAGCGGAAGACCGGCATCGCGCCATGCTTCGGTGAAATGGAGATCCAGGCGGTTGATCGCGGCGGGAAAAAGATCGCGGAGGTAGTGGATCGCATTGCGCAACTCCGAGTTGATGTCAGGGCGGACTGTATGAATTTCAGCAGTCAGCCACAGGGTTTCCAGAGTGGTGACAACGCGTTCACGAATCCTGCGTTTCTCCCTGAGGGTGTATTTCGGGTATTCATTGCGAGCCATTTCCTCGTAAAGCGCACGCTGGCGCGCGCGGACGGATTCGCGCTTGGCTTCAGTCGGGTGAGCGGTTAGTACGGGCTCGACGTGGACATCTTTAAGTACATCGAGAATTTTCTCAGGATCGAGACCGATTTTCAAAAGGTCGCGCAGAGCCTGGGGCCAGAGACCGCGTATGGAATCGGCACCAAGTGCTTTTTCCCTTTCACGTCGGATCTCGGCTGCGACGCGTTCTTCAACCATGTTGAGTAGCTGGAAGCCGATGGAATAGAGTTTTGGAAGAGCTTCAGGAAGGGCTACATCGGGATCGGGAGTTGCGCCGGACCAAGGCATGTGAGCGAGCAGTTCGGTTTCTCCAGCACTTGCCAGAGCGTCCTTCAGGCATCCAAGTAGGTAATTGAGGCGTTCGTCAATCAGATCGAAGCCTGCGATGCGTAGTTCTTCGCGGGTAGATTGAGGCATGAGAAAAATGAAACGAAGCAATTTCAGTGCCGCATTCAGAAAGAGAAAAGAGAGGTTACCGATTGACCTCCGTTGATGCGACGGATGGCCTCGCCGAGGAGAGGAGCGATGGTGACGGCCTGAACTTTGGTGCCACAAGCTTGGGGCACGGAATCGGTGGTGATGATTTCTTCGATGGGGGACTTCGCGAGGCGTTGATTGGCAAGTTCGCTGATGATGGCATGTGAAACACCGGCAAAAATGCGTTTTGCACCGTGTCTGTGGAGAATTTCCGCCGCGGCGGTGAGAGTTCCCGCGGTTTCCGTCATGTCGTCCACAAGGAGGACATCCCGTCCGTTAACGTCACCGATGACATTCATCGCTTCCACGCGCGTGGCGGATACACGGTGTTTCGCAACGATGGCGAGTTCCGCGCCGAGAGCATCGGCGTAAGCGCGCGCCATTTTCACTCCGCCTACGTCGGGGGATACAACGGTGAGGTTTGAGGTGTCTGGATGGCGTTCGCGGAGGTAGTTGATGAGAACCGGTTTGGCGTAAAGGTGATCGACTGGTATATCAAAAAATCCCTGAATCTGCGGAGCGTGGAGATCCATCGTCAGAACGCGATTGACGCCTGCGGAGGTCAGAAGATTGGCGACAAGTTTCGCGGTAATCGGAACGCGCGGCTGATCCTTACGGTCTTGTCTGGCATATCCGAAGAAAGGCATCACCGCGGTGATGCGTTCGGCACTGGCGCGTCGTGCGGCATCCACCAGAATCAGCAACTCCATGATGTTGTGATTCGTTGGAGGGCAGGAAGGCTGGATGATGAAGACATCTTCCCCGCGGACGTTTTCATTGATTTTTACCGATGTCTCGCCGTCCGGAAAAGCATCCACTTGCACATCGGCAAGAGATTGGCTAAGAGTGGCTGCGATATTTCCGGCAAGTGTGCGATGGGCTGTTCCGCTGATGATTTTCATGGGCGAGCTGATTGTTCACAGCAAGACGGGATCGGCAACACTTTGCGGCTTAAATTTCAGCTTTTCGCAACCCCCAACCATCAGCCGAGGCCCTCTAGATGAAATCGTCATCACTTGAGGTTTATTTTTTCCGAAGGCAAATGGTTTTCGGCCTTTAGAAGCTGGATTTGTTTGCGGATATCTTCTCTCAGTTTGTTACGATTTTCAGTGGATAAATGTTTCGAAAGCTCGGGTTGGGTCTCAAAAAGTTTTCCAGCCTCCATGAACAGACGCAGCGCGTCGGACTTACGTCCTGTTTCCAAGAAGTTTTTCGCACGCTCGTATAGCATGGCGGCCACGTAATAATTGGTGCTGCCCGCACCCCTGAGTCGGTTGTAAGCCTCATATTGAGCGAGAGCTTTTTCGTATTCACGACCGTATTGTAGAGCTAAGGCTAGGTTGATATAAATCCGGGTCTGCAGTTCCTTGAACGAGGCTCCGTGGATGTAACGGGGTGTTTGTTCAATGTGACTTTTTGCGAGTTCGTATTTTTTCACCGCTTCGGGGTAATTTCCCGACTGCAGTTCGAAGAGTGCCAGCTCGTGCAAATGACTGGCGTATAGGAAATGACTGAAAAATGCGGCTTCCATTCCGCCTTGGAGTCGAATGGCCTTTTCATAATATGCCGAAGCCTCCGTGAATCGGTTGAGCAATCTCAGCGTATTGGCGGCATTGCGCGGATGGAGAGGAGTGAAAGGATGGAGGACCATGGCAGCTTGATAATCTTTCAGGGCCTTTTCTAGCAAATCCCGATAGTTGTCACCATCTGGACCGCTTTCACGGGCTAGATCATAACACAGGGTCCCTCTTTCGGATAAAAGTGATTCGAGTTTCCATTTTTCTATGCCACGCGTGTATGCGGAAATTTTATCTTCCCGGGTCGCAGATGGGTTTAGTAACACGCCGTTCCATAATTCCATGGCGACATTGCTACCTCTCAAGCCATTCACGCTCATGATCGCAATGATAACTAGGCAGCATGACGTCAGAGCAAGCCGTCGAAAAACTGATCGGGTGGCTGGGAGGTTTTTCGGGGTCATCCGCCCATGACTGGCAGCCGCCAAGCAGATGGCAAGCATGATGGCCCCGGGAGCCGTGCGGAGCACGCCCTCGAAATTGGATTGGATGAAAATGCCGATAAAGGCCGCGATCCCACCGATTCTCCATGCATCGGAATGCGCGTATTTACTCCAATCTCCCTGAGCCAGAGAGCGAAATGTGCACCATATCAAAATACCGACAATGAGAGCAGTAAGCAAGCCGGCGCCGATTATTCCATAGTCGGTGAAAACTTGAACGAACTCGTTGTGCACATGTTCCGGATCTGCCCCAAGCACACCCATTTTATCAATTTTCCAGAACTGATAATTTTCCCAACTGAAGCTCCGGCTCCCTCCACCGGTCAGAGGATGCAGTAAAACGCATGAAAGGGCGATGCCATAGAGATAAAGACGGAGGTTGTTATCCAGCATATCGATCAGATCGCTGCCTTCGGTGCGGGTTTGTTGGACGGACTCAAGGGTGGATAGCGAGATGACCGCGATGACAAGGATGACGATAGGAGTGACAACAAGCGCGATGCCGCTCCATTTGCGATCGTCCCGTTTGCTGTTGAGCAGCCAGTAGATGAGAAGTGCTGAAACGCCAGCACTCGCGCCCAACATGCCACTACGGGATTTTGTTATATAAACGGCTGCCATGCCCAATAAGGCAAGCAACAGGAGCGCGACACGGGCGACCCGTGGCCATGAACCTCGCAAGGCGAATCCGCCCAGGAGCAACGAGCTTCCAATTAAAAATGTGGCGCAGTGACTATAGTGGCGGAAAATACCTCGTGGCCAAGCATGCGCGATATGGGGGATTAGAAGATTGTAGCCGATATCCTGGGTTTGCACAGCCATCACCACCAGATTCGTGCAGAGCAGCAGGGCGATGCCGGATATGATGATGGTTTGCGCCCTGCTGTTGTCGAAGGCGTTATGCAATATAACGAAGGTGGAAACGGCCATGGCTACGAGCGAGAGATCGATCATGGCCATTTCTTTTACCGGTGAAAACCATGCTCTACCAGCGAACCAGGCTGTTGTCGCCAATCCTGTGATGAGAATGTAGAAATTGAATTTGTCCAAGCTGCCCCGCCAGATATTGGGAATGGTGCAGACTGTAGCTGCCGCGAAGCAAAGCATGGTAGGTCCCCAAGTCCAAATCTTAAGGGTTGGCCCCATGAGCGCGCTGAGGATGAATCCGGCGATCCAGAAAACAGACGAGGCAACGGCCATGGGTTGAAATTAGGAAGTTATTTGGCTCCTTTTCCGAACAAAACCGCGGGTATGGTTTTGAGCAGGATCTGAATATCCAGCCATATCGACCAGTTGTCAATGTAGCGAAGATCCATCGCGACCCAGTCTTCAAAGCGAGTGATTTTGTTGCGTCCGCCAATCTGCCACTCGCAGGTGATACCTGGTTTGACGCTCAATCTTCTGCGGTGGGAAATTTCAGAGAAAGCCTCCACTTCATAGAGTGGCAGGGGTCTGGGACCGACCAAGCTCATTTGTCCCATCAAGACATTCACAAGCTGGGGGAGTTCATCGATACTGAGTTTCCTGAGTATGGCGCCAAAACTAAACACCCGTGGATCACGATCTAGCTTGAAGACAGGTCCTTCCATTTCATTGCCGTGTGCTTCTTTGATGGAATTGAGGAGTTCTTCCGCATTTGCCACCATGGTTCTAAACTTCAGCATTTTGAAGGGCTTTCCATAACGTCCTGCGCGCATCTGAGAGAAGAATACCGGAGCTCCGGGGCTGGCAATCTTGATTCCAATAAAAGCGAACAAAAACAAAGGTGAAGTGCCAACAATAATGATGAGGGACAGGATCCGGTCCAGCAGTTCCTTGGCCAGCAGTCCCCAAGAAAGATCGGGAGTGGATCGCAGGACCAACATCGGTTTGGAACCGATCGAATCAAAGGCTGGGCGGGCAATCTGAGCGCGAATGAATGATGCGGCAATCCATGCTTCCACACCTTGCAACTCGCAGATTTCAATCGCACTTGCGACTTTGTCAAATTCCGTCTCGCGGGTGATGAACATGACCCGACTGACCGATTTCTCCTTTAGTATGCTGAAGAGTTCCTCGGTGGGATGCTGTGCGAGATTGAAGTGGCTGATGATGTCCCACTCTTCCTGGGTATCCGGATCGACTTCCGATAGGAAAAGCCGAATCTCCTCTTCGTCTCCGACGATGACGACCTGCTCTTTACCGATTCCGCTTCTTCTGCGGCGTTTGAACCAAAAAGTCGTGATACGCTCTCTGGTCATTAACAATACAAACATGAGAAACGCCGCAGTTCCCAGAATGAGACGCGGGGCTTCGTTCATTTTGGCAAAGACCGAGAACAGAGAGATGGCCAATCCGATAATGAATATGCCCTGAACCAGTTCCCAAATGATGACGTGAGATGGTTTGTAACGTGATTTTTGATAAAAGCCGAATCGTTCCAATACGAGTGGAGTGAAGGGTACGGCGATATATAACACCCAGGAGATGGCGTTGAGATCCGTTTGATCGGTGTGCGCCAGATCAAGCAGGTTGCGAATGGGATCTCTAAGCGCGCAAGCGATCCAGAATGACAGCCAAACCAGAAGCGCATCCGCGATAAGTAAAAATTGGACGGTGAAAGAATCTTTACGAGATGGGACCATGTGAATGGATCGGAGATGGGATAGGGTATGACAAAGGCAGACCTATGTAAACGCCATAGAAGGTAATTACAATGAATTCTTATGAAAAATGCCGATTTGGTTATTTTCTACAGCCCTCGATACTCCGCGGCAAGGCGTTTGGCGGTGGCGATGGTGTTGCGATGGAGTTTGGCTGTAAACTCAGGCTGGCGGTTGTAGCCGCCACCGTAGAGGATGGCAATGGGGATGCGGTTTTTGATCATGGCACGCAGCAGGACTTCGTCACGGCGTTGGATTTCTTTCAGGGACAGGTGCATTTGACCGAAGCGGTCATTGCGATGATTGTCGGCACCCGAAATCCAAATCACCAGATCTGGGGCAAATTGATCGAGTGAATCGGCAAGGGTTTGAAAAAGCGCTTGCAGATACATCTCGCCTTCGACGTAACGGACGGTTTCCACATCCAGCGAGGAGTTGATCTTGCGGGTGGGGTAATTTTTCCCCACGTGGATGGAGTAGGTAAATACCCGTGGATCATCGCCCAGTAATGAAGCCGTGCCGTTGCCTTGGTGCGCATCCGTATCAACGACCATGATTTTGATATGGGGTTGCTTGTCCTGGAGATCGCGGATCGCGATCGCGATGTCATTGAAAACGCAGTAGCCCTCGCCATGTTCGCGAAAGGCATGATGGGTTCCACCCGCGAGGCAGACACCGACCCCCTCTACGAGTGCTGCTTCACAGGCGAGGCGGGTGGCTTCGACCTCCGTGGCGGAGCGCGAGAAGAGATTGGGTGAGGAGGGAAGTCCGAGCAGGAGTTGCTCTTTTCGATCCAGCGCCGCGGATTGGATTTTTTCGATGTAGGAACGGTCGTGGACTCTGAGGATGCGGTGAAAATCGGCGGGTTTGACCTCGATGATTTCTTCGGGACGCAGAATCCTCTCGCTCAACAGCATTTCCTTGGAAACTCGAAACTTATCCATCGGGAAAGGGTGTCCGTCAGGAAGTTCGAGCTCCAGAGCCTGAGAGTAAAAGCAACGCATCAGGGGAATCGTAAGGGCTGGAAGCAAGATCGCAAGACACAAGAAGCGTGCTTCCTTTGCTTCGCTTCTATTTTATCCATATATGTTTAAAAAGTAGCCCGTCGCATCTGGAATTCCAAAAGTTGACGCGGCTCGCCCGTTGTCTAGAGTGGCCGTGTGTTTCAGATCGTTTTTAATGAAATCAGTGCGGCGGAGATTTCCGCTTTGGGGACTTTAGAGCAGCTTGAATTGTTGGAGGAGTTCCATGTGACCGAACAGGATCTGAACGGGGCGGGGAGTGATCGTTTTGGTAAAATCGAGCGCGATGGTCACATCATGTATCGGTTCCGCGCGAAGGATTACCGCTTCTATTTCGAAGTTAAAGATGGCTCCATCATCGTTTGCCGGGTTTTGCACAAGGGCACGCTTTCCGACTTTTTATTTCGTTCCAAAATGCCACTCGCTGAAGATGAGGCATTGGCTGGATCGAAGCATTTTTGGAAATTGATCGACGAAGGTCGCAACGCCCGCAGGCTCTAGGGTGCCTTGTTTGCGAGAGCGTGCATAGAGTCGATCACCCAAACACCTGTTTCTTGGAAGGGGTGATGTGAGGTGGAGCGAGATAGATGGGCTGCGGGGGTTTTGCGGTCCAAGACTCCCTGACTTCTGGCGAGACATGTTCCCAAGCCTGCCAGATTCCACGTGCGGTGGGCTGTTCGAGGGGAATACAGAATGAACGAATCGCTTCCATACAAAAGCACAAGGGACTGGAATCGATCACGTTTTGAAAGCCGTTCGTATCGGTCAGAAACGGCCCATCGATTTGCTCGCCACCGTTGATTTTCGCGATCCAATAAGAACCTCTGCGGGCATCTCCCACAGCGATACAGGGTTTGCCAGAAAGGGCGGTTTCTGTGCCAACAATGGAGGGGATGGCGATGACCTTGCAGTCTGAAACTAGGCCGACTCCTTGTGCGGCTGCAATTCCCACACGGGTTCCGCTGTAGCTTCCCGGACCACTGCCGACGAGGACGGCATCAAAATGTCTGGAGCCGTATTCCTCAACGATTTCTGCGAGTGGTCCGAACAACAACGCATTGTGGCGGCGATCACTGGTGAAACTTTTTTCGATCACGATACGCCCGTCAACCGCCAGCGCGAGGGATGCGGCGTCAGTGGATGTCTCAAAAATCAGGATAGCAGGCACGCGTGCAGGCTAACGCAAAATGGGATTTATGGTAGTTGAAATTCTTTTCTGCCTTCACGGTTTACTTTTCCTTGAGAACCCTTTCCATTCACGCCCGTATCAGGCCCTTTATTGGGGTTAAAAGTTTAAAATTCAAAGTTTCCATCCGTGTCCACTCTTCTATCTGCGAACGAAATCCGCTTGGCTTACTCCTACCAGAATCTTCTCGATGGGGTGACGCTAGCCGTGGCGTCCGGGGAAAAGGTCGGCTTGGTCGGGCGCAATGGCTGCGGAAAAACTTCTCTGCTCAAAATCCTGACGGGTGAGCAGCAGGCGGATTCTGGTGATCTTTCTCTGCGCCGCGGAATTCGCACCGGATATTTGCCTCAGGAGTTTGAGCTAGATCCCGAACTCTCGGTCCATGAAAACATCGCGGCCGGAGCGGCCGATATTGTTGAGGCGATGCGGCGTTACGAAAACGGCGATGGCACTGAAACGGAGCTTCAAGGATTTCTCGAACTGCTCGACCATACGGATGGTTGGAACCTGGACTCGCGCATCGTTTCGCTTTCGAACGCACTCGGCACGCCTCCACTCGATGCTCCAACGGGTCCGCTCTCCGGTGGGGAAAAACGCCGGGTCGCGCTCTGCCGTGCTCTTGCCTGTCAGCCGGATCTTCTTCTGTTAGATGAGCCGACCAACCATCTTGATGCTGAGTCCATCCGTTGGTTGGAGGATGTGTTGAAAGGCTTTGCCGGTGCGGTGATCTTCGTAACTCACGACCGCTATTTCCTTGATGTCATCGCCACCCGCATCATCGAGATCGATAACGGGCGCGCCTATTCACATGCTGGAAACTACACGGCGTATCTGGAGAGCAAAGCCATCCGCCAACAGATCGCCGAGCAATCCGAGCGCCGTCGTCAGCGTTTTTTGCGTACCGAGCTTGAATGGGTGCGCGCCGGTGTGAAGGCCCGAGGAACCAAACAACGCACGAGGCTCGATGCGTTTTACGAAATCGAGGGCATGGAGGCGCCGCCGGAAGAACGGGAGATGGATCTGCTTCTGCCGCCGGCATCGGACTTGGGAAATGTGGTCATCGAGCTTGAGCAAGCCGGCGTCAATGTTGGTACGGAGAAACATCCTCGTTGGTTGTTCCGTCATCTTGATCTCTCGATCCGTCCGGGAACCTGCACGGGGATTGTGGGCAAAAACGGGGTCGGTAAAACCACCTTGCTCAAGCTTTGCCTCAACCAGCTGGAACCGACCGAAGGCACTGCGGTGCTAGGAAAACGTGTAAAAATCAATTACATCGATCAATCACGGATGCAGCTTGATGGCACGGGCTCGCTGTTGGATGAAATTTCCGATGGCAATGAGAAAGTCCAGTTCGGCAATGAAACCCTCGGAGCACGTGCTTATCTCCGGCGCTTCCTTTTTAACAACGAACGCATTAACGAGCGCGTCGATCTCCTCTCTGGGGGTGAGCGCGCCCGCCTGATGCTCGCCAAAGTTTTGAAAACGGGTGGTAACCTCATCATTCTCGATGAGCCGACCAACGATCTTGATCTGCCTTCGCTGCGTATGCTGGAGGAGGCACTCTCAAGTTTTGGTGGCAGCATACTCTGCGTTTCCCACGATCGATACTTCCTTGATCGGATATGTGACCAGATCATCGCGTTTGAAGACGATGGCATTCACGTCACTCCCGGAAACTATTCGTATTACCTGGAAAAACGCCAGCAGCGCGAGGCGGCACAGAAAGCGCAAGCACAAGCCTTCAAAGCGCTCCAGCCCCAAAAGCCGGCGGCTCGCTCCGACAAGCCCAGAAAGCTCTCCCAGAAAGAACGCGCGGAGCTTGAGACGATCGAGGATAGGATTTTCGCCGCCGAGAACGAGGTATCATCCATCGAATCACGCATCAACGATGCGGAGTTTCAGATGAATCATTATGAAAAAATTCCCAGCGAGATGGAGAAGCTGGAAGTCGCGCGAGCGGCGACGCTTGTTCTCTATGCTAGATGGGACGAACTACAGGCAATTGCGGATGCGGAAGCCTGAAGGGGATTGTTAATCAAGTATTCCGTGCTTTACAGCCGGTCGGGCGTTGAATTCTTTTGCTGATTTTCCCGATTGGATTTATGAGCTTATTCCTTGGTAAAATCCTAACCGAATTTGGTGAATCGCATGCTACTTTTTAATTCGGATGAGTTCCGGAGTTTCGGTCGATGCTTCGATGGCGGTGATGGCATCACGGACGTCCTTTTCCTTCTGGAGGCTTAGATTTTTCGGGAAGGCCTTCTCACCTTTCGAAAATGTGTCCGCAAGCCGGGTGAGTGCGGGAACGGTTGGCTTCGCATGTGTGCCGTACGATAGGAGGATTTTCAAGATTACTCCCGTACGAATCTGACTGGCCCATGGGTTCTGATTTCCCACATAGTCCACACAAGCTTGGATTCCTTCCTCGACATGATGCGCAGCTAAAACTTGGAGCCCAGCGATACGAACTTCGTCAGCAAACATTTCACCACTGGGTGAGGGGACAGCTGCTGCTTCGAAAATCGCCGGTAGGAGCGGTTGGATTTCCTCATAGGAAAGTTTTTTGTAAACCGAGGAAATGCTACCGCGCGCGCGACCGTCCTCGTTTTTTAAGCCGGCTCTAACAGCTGTGAATAGTTTCTGCCTATCCACACCGTCGAGCGAATTCCTGAGCATTTCTCCGAACACGATTGATGAAATGAAACGCTGTTCCATACCGCGCGGATCTTCTTTGGTGGGTCCTTTGGCAATGATTTCCAGTAATTCTGGTAATGCGACCATAGCGGGCTTGCCGATATTGGCCAGTGACTCAGTCGCTTTCACCCGCATCCATAAATCTTTATCCTTCAGTGCTAATTGCAGTGCTGGAATCGCAGGCTCGGCTTTTCCTTTGAGGTAACCGAGAGCGACACAAGCGCCAAGGCGGGTGTTGAGATTTTCTGATTTCAACATTTCAACCAAAGTGGGAATCGGAGTGTCTTTTTTTCTGTTGAGTGCCATCGCGGCACGGTCTCTAACAACGGGTGACCAGCTAGATAGCTTTTCTAAAAGCTCATCCCCATCCATTTGGTCATAAGCGCTGTTACGGTCTTTGTTATTCCAGCCGCGACCATCAATTACGATGCTTTTCGCTTCGGTAGCGCTGAGTTGCTTAACTTTATTCGGGTGCTTACCTGTCAAGTAGGTTTGCTTTAAAGGCATTGCGTAAGCGAGCAGGAAAGCTCCGGTTGAATCCCAGCCTTTGGTCGAGTCTCCTTTCGGTTCAGGTGGCCCTTGATGGGGGAATGCGAAGTTTGAATTACGCGCCAGGTCGAAATACCATCCGCCAAATTCCTCCATCCATGCACCCGTTGCTTGAGGACCGGATTGGACAATGCCTGGGATGGCCCAAGTCATATTCCAGAAATTACCCGTGTGACCCGTGTCCCGTTCCGCACCATGGCAGGCAAGGCTCATACGCGAAAAGTATTCAGAGGCTTCATGATCATCTAACAAACCAAACAAGACCGCTGCCATACCGTTTTTACCATTATCATCATGATTTTGTATCCATGCGTCATGGTCGCCATAGGGGATGGAACCTTTACCGGTATAAAAGCGGAGCAATTTTGTGCTGCGATCGATGGCGAGGTCGATCGCTGGATCCTTGAGGCCGGCGTTGCGTGCCAGGACAAGTGAAGTTGTTAGAGGGACTCCGGGTGCGTTCATCATGCCGTAACCAAATAGCCCACCATCGGGTCTTGCGAATTTATGGCCCCATGAGCCAACCTTGCTCTGACCTTTTGCTGCCTCCATGGCGATGCGGGTCAAGCCAGGCATGATGGATTCGTCACCTGTGACTATTTTGTAATCGGAGAGGAATGACAGGACATAACCATAAAACCAGGTTTGCATTCCATCGTTTGAGAAACCTGCGGCCCACTCGGCCTCTTTTTTAACGATGGGCAGATATTTGGGATTTCCGCTGGCTAACAGGGCATGAGCGTTAAGTGCGCGGGTTACAGGGCTTTGGGTTCTGTCATAACCGGCTGTCTCCATGCGCTTTGCCAAAGCTTCGCAGCCGCTTTCCAGAATGCGTTTAGATTTCGGACAGTTGAATGGAGCTGTTGCGCTGTAGTCTCCGAGGACGGGAAGTTTGACGATAACTTCTTCGGTTTTTCCCTCGCGCCATCGGGTTAATTTCAATTCTCCTTTGCCGGCATCGGATTCAGCGGTGGTAAGGGCCTTGCCAAATTCTGAGCGTGGATCGTAAGAAAACGGTTTGCCCGCCACACCGAGAATGACATCGCTTTTTTGGAGAACTCCTGCGGCTGGTGAGCCGGGTGAGACTTCGACAATGGCGATTTGCCGAGCATCGATCGTGGTGAGTTTATCGCAAAACATCCAGCCTCGCGCGCCTGTTGCGCCCAATGTCCAGTAATGATTCGATTCTGCGGGAATGTGTTCTCCTTTGGTCAGGTCGATATTTTTCAAAGCCACTTTGGGTCCGGCGGCGAAAGTGAGTCCACTGAGAAGGATGCCGAGTAAAAATGGATTGGGTTTCATGAGGTTGGACGCATTCTATGATGAATTTCCGATATCCAGCGAGAGGAAAGATTCCGGATCGTTATGTCATGTGAGAGGGGTTGAATGTTCGACTTGAATTTCCGATTCTGAATTTATCGCCTGAAAGGCCCAAATGCCCTTATCACGATTCTACTCCTGAGACACCACATCAGGCTCGACCCAGTATTTGAGGAAATCCTGCCAGTTTTGCTTCCATGAAGTTTGATCATGGGATGCCCAAGCAATATGTGCTTTGTGGAAAGATGCGCCTGCGAGCGGAAGATTTCGGTTTTGGAGGTTTCGGCCGGCGAGCATGGGGTCGGTCATGGGAGGGGTGGCTCCCAACAATTGATCAACCAACTTGGAGAATTTTTCGGCGACAAATTGCGGATTTTCACCATTTTTCTTACGATGCAGTGAGCGTGGCGTCTTGTATTCGATGACCGGCCTGTCGTCGGTATTGACGGGGTAGCTTTTGAACAAATGCCGCGATGCGCTCACATTACCGCAGTAGAACAAGAGGATGGTCTGCTCATTGATGGGTAGGAGCAATTGGTGGATGTCCGTGTAATCGGCGCCTTGGACAGCCTCTTTTTTTTCATTTTTTGCATACAGCTCACAAGTGGGTAGCGGGGACCGATTCTGGTGACCGACCAGTGCGACGATTTCCGAGCCGGGCTGGAAGTTGTGTCGCCACAGGGTGACTTGGTCAAAGGCCTCCAACATGGTTCGGGCGATGACGCCGAATTCATATTCAGAGACCTGATAAAGCGGCAGCCATTGCACGAATACACCTCCCGGATTGAGGTGTTTTTTTACGGATTGAAAATGCTCGAGGCTATAAAGGCTTCCGGTACCACGCTGATAGGGCAGAAACAGATCGGCATTGATCATATCGAACTTTTCTTCTGTCGCCATCAGATGATTTCTTCCGTCTTCGACCAAAACCTTTGCTCTGGGATCGCTGAACAAGCCATGGGTGTGATCGATACCGTCGGTTTTTCCGGTGAAATATTTTTTGGAAGCAGTCACGACTTCTGGTGACAGTTCACAGACCACGACCTTGTGAATGTTTTTGAAATCCTCTTTGTTCAAAGCCTCGCCCGCTGTGGCGCCCGTACCCATGCCGAGGTAGAAGACACTCCCGGTTTCCGGATAAGCAAGGAGCGGGATCCGTGTCTGGAAAATTTGCGACATTGCAGAGGCGCTTGATCCCAGGCTGTAGCTGGAATTGACCTTGATGGAGTGCCCACCGATGTCGGTCTTTACAACGGAAACGGTATTGTCACTTGCCTCCCAGACTTCCACAAGGGTCTCCGGTGCCGCGCCGGGAATGGTTGCTGTCACAGGAAGGTTTGCGGGGTTGAGAATCGTAAAACAAATGACAAGCATGAAGGCGGTGACGGTTTTCGTCGCGACGTAGAGCGCGTTTTTGCCAAGTGGCATGATCAACGCGACAAGGAAATACGATGCGGCAATGATCTGAACCGAGCGCCACATCCCCAAATATTTTAGCAAAACAAAGCCGCAGATCAGTGAGCCTAAAATCGCTCCTAGGGTATTGATGGCCGAGAGGATACCGATGCTTTTTCCCGGTTGATCCGCATAGCGCTCTTCGCTTTTCATGAGAAAAGGAAAAACCGTTCCGAGTATGAAAGACGGTATGCCAATGGCAGCAAAACCGGTTTTAAAGAGATTCCAGACGTAACTCCCAAACGACATATCGGTGGCAATCATCTGCAGTTTATCGGTAATGGAAAAAAAGACAGAGGGTGAAATACAAACGCCAATTCCGCTCAAGATCATGAGGAAAAACAGAGTTTTGAGAGGATGGGTATTTCGCTTCGCCAGCCACGATGCCAACAGCGCCCCGAGAGCCAGGGAGATCAGGACCACGATCAGAACCGTGGAAAAGCTGTAGACCGAGTTTTCATGAACTTGGGCAAACATCCGGGTCCAGATCACTTCAAGCGCGAGCACGTTGAAGCCTGAAATAAAAGCAAATGCGTAGATTGAGAATCGCGATGCGGCGTGGGTCTTTTCGATGAGTACCACGCCAATATCCTTTTTCCCAGGAGACGATTTTCTTGATGAATTCTGTTTTTCTTCCGGGGCGGTGACCGGATCCTCCTCGAGAGCGGGTTCGGGCTTACGGGCAAGAAAAAATGAAACCGCGGCGATGATCAAGGAGATGGCAATTCCGAGGAAGCAGGTCTGCTTGAAGCCCAGCAGGACGATGAAAAAAAAGCCGGTCAGGAATGCTCCTACAGCGGCACCGACCGTATTGATCCCGTAGATTTTTGCAGATGTTGTTCCGAAGGAGTTCCGGTTTCTGATGAGAAATTGTCCCAAGACAGGAATGGTTCCTCCCATCAAAAACGAGGGAGGGAAAACCATGAGCCAGGTCAACAGGCATTTCATGGCAAGTAGATTTCCTCCCGGACCGACCGCCTGATAAATCATGGGGTAGATGCCATGGAAGTAGTTCAGGATGAGTAAGAAGAAAATTCCACAAATGCCGATCCCGATCTCCAGCCATGCGTAAATACGCAGGAGGCGGGGCAGACGTTCGCATCGGTTTCCCCAAAACCAGCTTCCCGCGGCGAGTCCGAGAAAAAACACTCCGAGGGTGATGGCGGCGGCGTGGGAGGTATTTCCCAAAAGCAAGCCCAGCTGTCTCATCCAGAGAATCTGGTAGAGCAACCCAGCAAAACCTGAGAAGAACACCATCACATAAAAAACGCTACGCTTTGAAATACTCATAGTTTGCTGACTGCTGAAACAATCTTCCTATCCGCCCATGCCTTGCCTGCAAAGGAAATTACCGTTTTCGCCTCTGTTGTAGGGTTTTGAGCGAGACGCGTGGACGAAGCATGTAGATTCCGTAAATCCAACCGACCATTGAACCACCCAAGTGGCAGGCATGTGAGGTCTTGAAGAGGCTAGGTATGTGATCCGCGATTTCCTGTCCGAATTTTGCGATGGCTCCCGTGGGGAGGTCAGGATTGAGAACCGCGAGCAAAAGATTGGTAAGCATGATGGCCATGCCGAGAGTTTTACCGCTGAGAAAGACGGGAAGAAATTTTGATTCCGGTGAGAGAGTGGTCAGCATCAGCAGGTAGGCGAAACAGAGAGGAGAGGCTCCGACTAGGGTTTGGTTCTTTGGAGAAAGCAAAAGAAACATCAAGGCTCCGCCAAGAGTCGCATAAAGGGTGAGTCGTTTGATCTCACACCGTTCAAGGGTATTTTCCAACTTGGAACCAAGGAGTAAAATGGCGGCAATGTTCAAGAACAGATGAGTCCAGCTGCCATGGATGAGAATATAACTGAGTATCTGATGGATTTTACCTTCGGCCAAAGCTTGCCGGTTTAGGCCGAAGAGTCTTTGAGCGGATTCCAATTCATGCAGTAAGCTTGGAACGGTTTGGAAGCCGATGAGAGACGCAATGATGATCCAGGTTACAGGGGCGTTTCCCAGTAAGAAAACGCTTCTTTCCAACCTTTTTTTCACGAGGAAAATGAAAATTCTGGATTATTCCTGATGTCTCGCGTGAGGCTCACGTTTGGCAACGGTATCCGCACCCGGAGCGGTGACGAATGGTCCACCCTCAAGAGGCGCAACGCCGGTAAAGGCGACGTCTGGCATGTTGGTTGGGCGCCCAGCTAACGGGAAGTCTTTACGCAACGGAAAGAATGGATAGCCCTCCCACATGAGAATGCGCTTGAGGTTCGGGTGATCACTGAATGGTATGCCCATCATATCCCATATCTCGCGCTCGTGCCAGTCGGCAGCAGCCCACAGATGAATCGCCGTCGGAACCGCCTCGTCTTCGGAAACTTTTGCTTTCAGGCGTAGGTGGCGAGTGTCGTCAAGCGAGGCGAGTTCATAAACGACTTCAAAGCGCGGATCCTCACCGAAATGATCCAGCGAGGAGATGTCCAACAACATCTCGTAATTCAGCGTTTTCTTGCAGATCGCAAGAGCTTTTGGCAGCGCTTCAAGTGTCAGGGCAAGCGTGTGCTCGCCGCGGAATTCGAGTTCGGAGATAATGCCTTTTCCGAGAGCGTCGCGTAGGGTGGAAAGATCGCTTGAGGCAACTTGGCTGATGGGGGTTGCTGACATGAATGGAGAGAGTAGGTGGGAAAAAGGGTTAGTGGGTTGAACGGTTTCAGACCTTGTCTTCGAAGAATGTTTTTTTCTGGTCCTGAGTGGAATGTTCTTTATCGATTTTTTCCTGGAGTTTCATCAGGCCTTCGATCAATGCCTCCGGACGCGGAGGACAGCCGGAAATGTAAACGTCCACCGGAATGATCTGATCGATACCTTGAAGTACCGCGTAGGAGCGATACATGCCACCGGAGGAGGCGCAGGCACCCATCGCAATGCACCATTTAGGCTCAGGCATCTGATCCCAGACACGTTTCACGGCGAGAGCCATTTTGTAAGTCACGGTGCCGGCGACGATCATGACATCCGCCTGACGGGGAGAGAAACGCATGACTTCCATACCGAAGCGTGAGATGTCAAAACGCGAAGAAGCGGTTGCCATCAACTCGATGGCGCAGCAGGCAAGTCCCATCGGCATGGGCCAGAGAGAGTTCTTTCTCATCCAATTGATCGCGGCATCGACACGGGTGAAGATGATGTTGCCCTCGATCTTGGAATCGTAGGCGGCGTAAGTTGGGACAGTGTCGGTGCTTTCCATGGTGCGGCTTGGCTTCGACGAAAGAATGGTCGCTTGTGAGCGATGTCTCAAGCCGATTGTGAAATTTTTCACAATCAGGCTCTGACGGGGAGGTATTCTGGATAAACCATGATTTGTGGGAGAGTATCGCATCTTGGTATTGCCTGTAAGGGCCGAATCAAAGAAGGTCGCTGGCATGGAACAGAGGAAATTAGAGATCGGCGGAGACGAACACCGACTTGGAGCACCTGGAGGACAAGATCGAAAAGTTCGTGTGGCTTGTGTCCAGTATCAGATGCGGAAAATTGCCAATTTCGATGAGTTCGCGGTGCAGGTGAGATATTTTGTGGAGACAGCAAGTGTGGATTACGGCGTGGACTATCTGCTGTTTCCGGAATTTTTTTCAGTACAGTTGCTTTCCGCGATGGAGTCCGCTCCGCCAGAAGATGGGATTCGAGAGTTGGCGAAGTTAGAGCCGGAATTTCGAGAACTCATGTCATCTTTGGCGTGCGATTTTCAAACTCACATCATTGCCGGTTCACATCCCGTCCTAAAAGATGACGGAGTTTTGCGCAACGAATCCATCATGTTCCGCCCGGACGGTACATTCGTTTCCCAACCCAAACTCCATATAACGCCATGGGAGAAATCGTGTTGGGGTATTTCCGGAGGTAACCAGCTTCATGTCATTGAGACACCGAAGGCAAAGATTGGGATTTTGATCTGTTATGACGTCGAGTTTCCCGAAGCGGCGCGTTCTCTGGCGGATCGGGGAATCGAAATCTTGTTTGTTCCTTACTGCACGGACAATCGTCAGGGCTACTTGCGGGTTACGAAATGTGCGGCGGCGCGGGCGATTGAAAACCAGATCTACGTGGTCACGGCCGGTGTGGTTGGAAATTTGCCCAATGTTCCGGCGATGAATGTGCACTATGGACAAGCGGCGGTGTTCACACCATGCGATTTCGAATTTGCCCGTGATGGAATCCAAGCGGAGGCGGATCCCAATGTGGAAGCCCTGCTTGTTGCAGATCTTGATATCCGTGATCTTTATCGCTCTCGAGAAGCAGGTTCGGTGACTCCGTTGATGGATAGGCGCAGCGATTTGTTCGAGCTCAGGGTGCACTGCGATGACTCAACCCATGAATGAGATTTCTGGGTTCCAATTGTGGCTAATGTGAAGCTGGAAGTCCGAGACGAAGGATCCTCTATTTCCGCACGTCTTCTCCGGTAATCCTGAGACGCATCGTTCCGGCCGTTTGATCCAAATTCAATCTAAGATCCATCGATCACAGTCGCTTACTTGCGAGCTTCCGTGTGGCGCGGAACAGTCCCGCCAGGGTTAGGCAGCGGCTTGATATGAAAGAATACGCCCATTTTTTGTAAAAAACTGATCCAATTTTAAGCTGCAGGCGGATAAATAAGTGTATGCGTAAATCCCCCCCGACTAAAACCATGAACTTCCAATCAAAACTTACCTCGCTAATCTGCATGACCTCGATGGTTGCCGGTCCTTTCGCTTTTGCGGAAGAAGCGGTCAACGTCACTCCGGAAATCGCCATTTGCCCACCGATTGAAGGATTCGATCCCCGTCCGATCCATCCGGATGTCGAGGGCCCGTGCGTTTTTCCAGGGCCTATTGAAGAACCGATCACGATCGATGACTCGGTAGTGGATACCGATTCCGAAGGGGTTGTGTCGGAAGAGGGAGGTCAGGTTGATGAGAACGTGGTTGGGGATTCCGGCGATACGGTGGAGGACCAAAAAATTGTAGATGGCCCCACCGATGCTGATGGTGGAAACGGAGTACCCATCGAATGGGTCAAACGCGGGGGTGGCGATGAGGCAACGATCATGTATCGCTCGACCGGTGGTCTCGAATCGGTCCTTGAGAGAGGAGAAACTTCCAGCGCACTCGTTCGCGAGCTCGGTCAGGAGGGCAAAGCTGCTGCGATCGAGTCAAAAGCAAACGTCGCCGCACCTGAGGCAACGGGCGAGAAAAAAGAGCCGGTTGCCCTGATCAAAAAAGGACGGGTTTTCCTTCGCTGATTTCAAGATTCGATCTGCGGACCAGAGGATGAAAAATTGGACCGCGCGAGTCCACTCGCGCCCCGACAAACTAGCTATTCGCATGGGTTATGATTTCAAAGCCTTACCTCACTTTGTTAAAGTGAGAATTTTCGAAAACAGATCCAAATCCAAAAATCAAATGACAAAGTCCATGCGTTCTTTTGATTTTTTAATACGAATCGCGAATCAAAAATGGCATAAAAATCTAACAATTTTATATCAAAAAAATTAATTTTGATAATTAAAAAAGTATTGAACTAGATCTGATTATTAATTATTAATTCTCCCGCCAATGCAAACCAAGACTAACAGACCCCCCGTTATCTTGTCTGGCCAAAGCGCTGAAAATCCTGGGCATCATGTATGCATGCCCGGGGTTTTCAGCGGTAGCGGACAGCAACAAGTCCTCCCTGAAAGCGCAAAACTTTTTTGCCTAAATCATAAAAATGTGAAGAGACCTGCTATGGTTTCGCTAATTTTATGTGGCTAATTATCACATGACTCAGCCTTGGCGCTGAGTTCAACAAGGTAGATGCGACTTAATCTGCGTTTTTTATTTTAGATCCAGGTGAAATATGCCGGATTTCATATCTAACGCTTTACATTTAAAAATAAGTCGTTCTCAAGTCCGTGTAAAATTTATTATTTAATTTATCATCTAACAAATCATATCATGAATTTTAAAAATGCAAATGTACGTATGGACTCATACAATTATATATGGGTTGATATCAAGGTTGATGACATCAAAGTCCTGCAAAGAGCAGCATCAATCGGAGGAAGTATGTCGGTTTACGAGCACAATGAAAATTATTATGTGAGCTTCTGTCATCAATCGGAAATTTCATTCATCAATTTTTATGGACTCCAGATCACCAAGGAGCATTTTGATTTTTATTTGCAATCTTGGGGTGGTCGACACTGCGAAATCATTCAGGGTAGTGAGTTGAATCTAACGGAAGATACCTACTTTGAATTCCCGAAATTCGAATCCGAACCGCCTGCAGAAAATACTCTGGAAAAACGGCCGGTGAATGGCAAGAAGGGCATGCCTATTCTTGCATTACCCTAAAAAAATGCTAGAGGTCAAACATCGAGAATCATTCTTCGGGTCGTCACGATCCATTCTTTTTGCAAATACCTTCAGCCCCATTTTTGTCCCAGCTAAGGCGTTGTCGATAGTTGCTAATTGATTCTCACTCTCTCGTTTTCTCCGTTATGCTCCTGCGTTCGTGTAAAAGTAGCCCGACCAACTCTTACTGAATGATTTGTCCATCCACCAAAAATCAGAATTGAGAATCTATGATTTTGTTGCATGGTCTGTTCATGCGACTTTTTTTCATGCTTCTCTTTTTTATGGGAAATGTCGGTTTGGTGGCGTTTGAGATCCCAGATAAATCTAGCCAATGTGTGGTGGGAATATCAGAGGACTGGGATAGCTCACATGTATTGTTGTCATATTTTGAGAAGAAGAACGGAGAGTGGCAGCAGATCGGTGAGGCTTGGAAGGGACGTCTCGGCAGCAAGGGTTTGGTCTGGGGGCGCGGGTTGCATTCGAATCCCAAGGGAGCGGTTCTTAAAAAAGAGTCTGACGGCCGTTCTCCGGCCGGGGTTTTCGATCTTGGCGGCGTTTGGGGTGTGCATGAAAAGATCAAAAAGCACCCGAAAACCTTTTATCATCAGGTGACCACTCGGGATCTTTGGGTCGAGGATTCAAATTCGAAATACTATAACCAGTTCCTGAGCTTAGATCGAGAACCCAAGACAGAATGGGAGAAAAAGGCGCAAATGGTTCAGAATGATTACCCGCATTCCCTCAAAATGTTCATTGGGCATAATGCGTATCCAAACGTGGTCTCAGGCGGTGGATCGTCAATTTTCTTCCATATTTGGCGCCGGGAAGGGGCGGCGGCGTCGGCCGGCTGCACGACGATGTCGGAAAACAAACTGCGCCAATTGATCGCAACAGTTGACCCGGGGCGGCGTCCGCTCTACGTCCTATTGCCGCGCAAGGAATACGAGAAATATAAATCCACCTGGAAACTACCATGAGTTCGACTGCCACTTTACTACCTGATTCAAAAGGCCACTTCGGCCAGTTCGGAGGAATGTTTGTCCCCGAAACGTTAATGACGCCGCTTCAGGATTTGGCGAAAGCCTATGAAGACGCGCGCGCTGATCCGGCCTTTCAGTTGGAACTGGATGATTTGTTGAAAAACTATGTGGGTCGGCCAACGCCATTGTATTTTGCCGAGCGTTGGACTGAGAAACTCGGTGGCGCCAAGATTTATCTCAAACGGGAGGATTTGCTACACACTGGAGCCCATAAAATTAATAACGCGCTGGGTCAAATTTTGTTGGCCAAGCGGCTTGGGAAAACCCGCATCATTGCGGAGACTGGAGCGGGTCAGCACGGAGTGGCGACTGCAACCGTTTGTGCGCGTTTCGGAATGGAATGCGTGGTTTACATGGGTAAGGTTGACATGGAGAGGCAGGCGCTCAATGTGGCGCGGATGCGTCTGATGGGGGCGGAAGTCCGTGCGGTCACAGCTGGACAAGCCACATTGAAAGAAGCGGTCAATGAAGCGATGCGCGATTGGGTAAGCTCTGTGGAAAATACCCATTACATCATTGGCTCGGCATTGGGCTCACATCCGTTTCCTATGATTGTCCGTGATTTTCATCGCGTTATTGGGGTAGAGGCTCGGGAGCAAATTTTGGAACGTGAAGGCCGCTTGCCGGATTTGTTGGTTGCTTGTGTGGGTGGTGGCTCGAATGCGATTGGTTTATTCCACCCGTTTCTCGGTGATGAGAATGTACGCATGGTCGGTGTCGAGGCCGGCGGAGACGGGATTATTCCCGAGCGTCACGCTGCGCGTTTCCAGGGTGGGAAGCTCGGTGTTCTGCAAGGTACCAAAACTTGGTTGCTGGCTAATGATGACGGGCAGATCGAACTCACTCACTCCGTCTCTGCGGGGCTCGATTATGCGGCTATCGGACCGGAGCATGCGTTTTTGCAATCTGAGGGTCGGGTGGAATACACCTATGCAACCGATGACGAGGCCCTAGCCGCGTTCAAGGAACTCGCTCATTGTGAGGGTATCATTCCCGCATTGGAGAGCTCACATGCGGTCGCTTACATTTCAAAAGTTGCAGGCTCCTTGCCAAAATCCGACCTCATTATCGTGAATCTCTCAGGTCGGGGTGACAAAGATGTCGAGCAGGCCGCGAAGTATCTACTGGGAAATTTACCGGAATAAGTCGCCCAGCGTTTCCTCCCATTCATATCGCAATACCATGAAAAACGTATTCCTTCTTACCTCTTTTTTCTCCACACTGTTGATATCGATTGGCTGCAGTCAGCAAAAAACGGATCGGACTCTGCAGGAAAAAATGCAGCGTAACCAACCGATTGAAATTCCAATGGAAAAGGGTTTGGCGCGCGCGTATTTTGCAAGTGGTTGCTTTTGGTGCGTAGAAGCCAGCTATGAGAGCGTCAAAGGTGTGAAAGAGGCGATATCTGGATACTCTGGTGGACATACGGACAATCCAACCTACGAATCGACATCGACTGGGACTACCGGACACGCTGAGGCAATCGAAGTGATCTATGACCCTAAAGTTGTCAGCTTCGCCACCTTGGTGGATGTTTACTTTGCCTCTCAGGATGTCACACAAGTCAACGGGCAGGGCGCGGACAGGGGTTCTCAATATCGTTCGGTCATTTTCTATCAAAATGAAGAACAGAAGAAGATCATCGAGGAGAAAATCGCAGCGATGAATGAGAAAATCGCACCCAAAGAGGTTGCCGCTGAGGTATATCCGTTTCAGAAATTCTGGGTCGCGGAGGCTCATCATCAGGATTTCGAAAAGAACAATCCGAATAATCCTTATGTCCAGAGAGTTTCCATACCTCGGGTGGAGAGATTTCAAAAGAAACTGCCGGAGGTTTTGAAGAGCGCGAAATGAGAGATGAATGTTGCCGGCTGGGACGGAATAAAATGGAGATATAGGCCTGAGCTCTAGAAGGTTGAATCTTATCCTTGATCTCCTTGGCTTTGATCCAAGACTTGAATCGTGCATTTTTCTTTTTTTTGAAATCTGGGTTGGACGATAGGAGCTCGTGGCTGCAAGTTTGACGCACATGCCTGATCCGATCTATGTGAAAGAGGCCTTCGCGCGCATCGCCGATCGCTATGTCATGACCAACCATGTCCTCTCCCTAGGTGTGGATGTTTGGTGGCGGCGGGTGGTGACAAGACGCATCAGGGCAATTAGCCCGGAAAAAGTTCTCGATGTGGCAAGCGGCACGGGCGATCTGGCCTTAAGCATCCAGGCTGCGTTACCAAATGCCAAAGTCATTGCCACGGACTTTTGTGCGGAAATGCTCGGGCATGCGTCAAAACGGGGGGTTCATCAGACTTTGGTAGCGGATGCGCTGGCGTTGCCGTTTCCAGATGGTGAATTCGATGTCGTAACAGTCGCTTTCGGGCTTCGCAACATGGCGGATTATATTCGTGCGCTCAAAGAAATGCGTCGAGTGCTTAAGCCGGGCGGAACCTTGTTCATTCTTGATTTCTCGTTACCTCAGGGCCTGATGCGTGTGCCATATAGGTTATATTTGCATCATGTCTTACCAAAGTTGGCGGGATTTCTGACTAAGCAAAAGGACGCCTATGAGTATCTTGCTGGCTCAATCGAACAATTTCCTTCAGGTGAGGCCATGATTTCCCTTCTGAATCACACAGGCTACGGTAACTCGACTGCGATTCCCATGACTTTTGGGGTGGTTAGCGTTTACGAAGCGGTTAGGAAGGACTGAACCCTCCGGCGCCCAAATAAATTTCGGCCAAGGCTGATTTTTGGGTTGTCAAAAGTCAGCGGGGAATCCTTACTCGCGCCCCGCCCGTAAGGGTGTTGTGTGGCCCGATAGCTCAGTTGGTAGAGCAGCGGATTGAAAATCCGCGTGTCCCTGGTTCGAATCCGGGTCGGGCCACCTCTCATTCCAAGTGCTTTCCTTACTGAACTGGATCCCTAAGCGCTTCATCGATTTCCGCTCCCAGCAGAATCAGGAAAGCTGTAATATAAAGCCAGAGCATGAGGATCACTATCGCGCCCAGTGAACTATAGGTGCTCAGGTAGAATTGATAATTCGCTACATAGTAGGAAAACAGGGCCGAGGCACCCAGCCAGATGAGGGTCACCACTACCGCCCCCGTGCTGATCCATTTTCGTGTCGGTTCACGGTTTGTCGGACCGAAGCGATAAATCAAGGCGAGCATGAGCATGATAATGGCGAGGAGAAACGGCCATCGCAGCAGCGCGAGAATTTGCAGGGCAAGTTCATCACCAGGTAGCATGTGAACAAAGACCGGTATGATTGCGATCAGGAAAACAGCCAGAGAGATCACGACAAGAAGCAAGATGGTTAGAATGATCGATGCAATCTGCAGGCTTAGAAACTTTCGTTTTTCGGATTGGTGAAAGACGATGTTCAATCCCTGGATGAGGCCTCTCATGGCATAGGAGCCCGCCCAAATGGCGATGAGCAGACCGAGAATAGTGCCCAATCCGGCGGTTTTGTTATCACCCGCGATCATCTGAACCTGTGAGAGTAACATTTGGTGAACTTCGTTCGGAAGAATTCCTGAATCTCTCTGCAACTGGCGTTCGATTTCCATCGGATCTGAAATCCAGCCATAAATTGAGAAGAGGGCGGCAAGTCCAGGAAAGACTCCGAGCATCAGGAAAAATGCCACCCCGGCAGCAGCGATGGAGAGGTGATCACGATCGATCGCTTTTGCCAGTCTCCGAAGAAAACCGAGCCAGCGCCGCCATTTTGGAGGCTCGAGTGATGGGTTTGATGGATCGGCCATATGCGGGTGATATTTTATCACGATAGCCGGAAAACCCTATGATTTTTTGTGGCGGCTATGGATTGGATTTCATTTCCGCCAGGGTGCAATTATCGGAAAACTAGGCCATCGATGTGAGTGAGAAGCTTCAGGATATTCTGATGAGCTGCGTCCACTTCATTGGCTTTCAAGGTGCGGTCGAATGCGCGGTAGTTGAAGCGGTAGGCGATGGATTTGCGATCCGCGGCGATCTTTTGGCCGGATGGATCGGTGAAGAGGTCAAAGCATTCGTAGGAGACAAGCAGCGGCTCTTTTGCATTTCCGAGAACCGCCTCGATTTCGGCGTTCGGGGTATCGAGGGAAAGCTCCATCGCCGCATCGCGGGTTGAGCCTGGGAACTGAGGCAGATCCTCGACCTGTGATTTCGCAGAAATGATTTTGCGAAGTTTTCCCAGATCAAGTTCTGCGACGAAGACGGGTGAGATGAAATCCAGATCGCGCTCGCGCTGGAGGGAGAGGCGTGCGAAGACGCCTATCGTTTGATCACCCGCTTTGATTTCGGCACCGAGGGCGAAGCTTTCGCGATCTTTTGGCTTGAGAGAAATTGTCTGACTGGGAAGTAGGGCGGAAAGAATGGCTTTCGCATCGTAAAGATCCGCAGCCCGGTCTTTTAGAGCCCATGAGGACGGTTGAGAGTTTCCGCTGATTAGGATGGCGAGGTTTTCGCTTTCTTGATCGACGGCTTTACCTCCACCCGCGTTACGGAAGACCCGGCCCATCTCAAACAAGCGGATCGATTTTGCTTGTTGGCGAGCATTGCGTTCGGCGCTGGCAACCAGGCCCGGAATCATGGACGGTCGCATGATGGCATGGTCTTCACTGAGTGGGGATTTGACACGGATAAGATCTCCCTCTTGTAGCGGACGCAGTGGCAAGATGTCGGATAACTGGCTTTCTGAGATGAGTTTGATGGTTTGGCACTCGAATAAACCGAGGGAGGCAAGGCGACGACGCAGGATCATATCCGCATCATAAGCGGTATCGACATCACTGGTTGGAACGAGTGTTGCGCGGAAACGGGATGGCACGTTTGCAAGACCATGGACGCGGGTGATTTCCTCTGCGAGATCGATGTGGCGGGTCAGGTCTTGGCGGAAGGATGGGATGATCCATTGGCCATCCGCTTGTCTGGTGAGTCCGAGACGGGTGAGGATTTCCTCTGCGGCTTCCGTGGAAATGGAATTTCCGAGAAGATGATGCAATTTGACGAGATCAAGGAAGACGGGAGCGGGTGCTGGAGGAAGTGTGCCTGCGGATTGGGTGAGGTAGTCGTTCGGAGGACGGCTTTCCACTAGGCTGATGGCTAAAGCGGCGGCGGGAAGAACGCCTTGTGGATCGACCCCGCGTTCGTAGCGGTAGGAGGAATCCGATGAAAGGGCGGTGCGGCGTGAGGTGCGGCGGATACCGGAAGGAGTGAAATAGGCAGATTCAAGAATGATCGAAGTGGTGGATGCTGTGACGCCGCTATCGAGTCCGCCCATCACACCAGCGAGCGCGAGGGCGGCGCCGGATTCGTCAGAGATGAGGAGATCCTCAGTTGTTAGAACGTGTTCGGATTCGTCTAGGGCTTTGAAAGATTCGCCGTCTTTCGCTTGGCGGATGACGATGGCTCCGGAGACTTTCGCGGCGTCGAAGGCGTGTAAAGGTTGTCCGGTTTCGTGGAGGACGTAGTTGGTGATATCAACGATGTTGTTGATTGGACGTAGGCCGATCGAGGTGAGGCGTTGCTTGAGCCATTCTGGGCTTTCGGTAACCGTGACATTGTCGATTCGGGTTGCGGCGTAGAACGGGCAAGCGGCGGTGGCTTCGAGTTTGATGAAGTCCGAAGAAGCGGGCGAGACGCCCGCGCTCCCTTTACTCCCTTTGATGAGAGGAGTTTTTAGCAAAGTCGCGAGCTCGCGCGCCATACCGGCGTGGGAGAGGAGATCGGGGCGGTTGGGTGTGACTTCGAGTTCTAAGAGAGTATCGGAATCGAAAAGGGTTTTCACAGGCACTCCGATCGGAGAATCTTCGGGTAAAATAAGCAGGCCGTCTTCACCTTTCGGAAGTCCAATTTCTTCGGCTGCGGCGAGCATGCCTTTGGATTCGACTCCACGCATTTTGGTTTCACCAATCGTGAAGCCTGCGGGGAGTTGGGCTCCCGGAAGACAGCATGGGACCTTATCACCGACTTTGTAGTTTTTAGCTCCGCAAACGATTTGGCGAAGTTGGCCCTCGCCACAATCGACTTGGGTGACCTTTAGTTTGTCCGCATCCGGGTGTTGGACGGCCTCTTTGATTTGAGCGACAACAATTTTCTCCGAGGCAATGCCTTTTGTTGTAATTCCCTCAACCTCAACGCCCGCGAAGGTGAAGAGATCTGAGATTTCTTCAATGGATTTGCCGGAGAGATCGAGGTGAGTGGAGAGCCAGTTGAGTGAAATGTTCATAAATGAAAAATGTTAGATCTGTCTGATCAGTCGGATTTGCCTGATCCGTCTTACTATGCGAATTGGCTTAAAAAGCGGATGTCGTTTTCGATGAGGAGGCGGATATCCTTGATGCCCCAGCGAATCATGGCGAGGCGATCCAAGCCCATACCAAAGGCGAAGCCGGTGACATTTTTAGGATCGAGGGCGTTGTCCTTACGAGTGGCGTTGATGGATTCGAAAACCGCGGGATCGACCATGCCACAGCCTGCGACTTCGATCCAACGAGGTGCTTGACCCTTAATCTGGAGTTTGACATCGATTTCAAAAGAGGGCTCCGTGAAAGGAAAGAAGTGCGGGCGGAACCGGACCTCGGTGGAGGTTCCGAACATTTCACGGAAGAAATACTCAAGTGTGCCTTTGAGGTCGGGAAGGGTGACATCGGTATCGACGAAGAGGCCTTCGAGTTGGTTGAAAACCGAAAGGTGAGTGGCATCGATTTCGTCGCGGCGGTAGGCAGAGCCAGGTGCGATGATGCGGATTGGCGGGGTGGAGGTTTCCATCGTGCGGATCTGGACGCTGGAGGTGTGAGTGCGGAGAAGTTTGCCTGAGTTGAAATAGAACGTATCCTTCTCGTTGCGCGCTGGGTGGTCGGCAGGGGTATTGAGGGCGTCGAAGCAATGGTATTCATCCTCGATTTCCGGACCTTCAGCGAGGGCGAAGCCCATCCGGCGGAGAATTTGGATTGCTTCATCGCGAATGAGCGTGAGCGGATGAAGCCCGCCGGTTGGAAGTGAACGAGGCGGAAGGGTGAGGTCGATGCCTGAGAGCGCGTTGTTATCCGCAATCGCTTGCAGGGTATTTTCTTTTTGCTTTAGAGCGGCGGTGATTTCGGTGCGGGCGGCGTTAAGGGATTGTCCGAAAGTCGCCTTTTCCTCATTTGGGATGTCTTTGATGAGAGCGCCGGCGAGTGTGAGAGTGCCTTTTTTCCCGAGAACCGCGACGCGGGCGTCATCGAGAGCGCGCGCATCGTTGGCGGCGGCTATCAATTCGAGAGCGGAAGATTGGATGGATGCGATTTGCTCGTTCATGGGCGGGATATGGGATAGCTGAGACGTGAGCCGGGGGCAAGAGTTTGCTGAAGGCTGGAGTCTTGAAAATAGGTCTTATAGGTCCTATAGGACTTATTTGCCTAAAGCGTCACCTCGGTGCCGATACCGCCATCCGTGAAAATTTCCAAGAGCAGGGCGTGTGGGAGTCGTCCATCGACAAAATGGACTTTGCGGACTCCGGCGTTGAGAGCGTCGATCGCGGAGCGGATTTTCGGGATCATGCCGCCGGAGATCGTTCCATTGGCAATGAGGGCGTTGGCTTGCTCAACGTTGATGGACTGGATGAGCGAATTCGGGTCTTTGGGATCGGCGAGCAGGCCTGGAACGTCTGACAGGTAAACCAGTTTTGAGACGCGCAGTTCTTTCGCGAGAGCGGCTGCGGCGAGGTCGGCATTGATGTTGAGGGGTTTGCCAGTGGGCAGCTCGGAAGCGAGGGGGGAAATCACAGGAACGATACCCGCTTTGTTTGCGGCGTCCATGTTGGAAAGATTGCATCCAACGACCTCGCCAACACGACCGAGGTCGATGGGATTTCCGTCTTTGTCGAAGGATTGAATTTTTTCACCGAGGAAGATGTCGGTTCCGGGAATGCCAATTGCTTTGCCGCCAAATTCGCGAATCATGCGGACGAGGCCAGGATTGATTTCATTGGAAAGAACGCGCGCGACGATGTCGATGGCTTCGTCGCTGGTGTAGCGGAGGCCATTGATGAATTTGGCTTCGATGCCGGATCTCTCCATTGCGGCGGAAATGGCTTTTCCTCCGCCGTGAACGACAACGGGATTGATGCCTGCGACTTCGAGAAAGGTGATGTCGCGCATGACATTGGCGACAAGCTCGGGATCTTCCATCGCGGAGCCACCCATTTTGATGAGAACGGTCTTCGAGCGGAAGGCCTGAAGATAGGGCAGAGCTTCGATCAGGGCGTTGGCTTTTTCGGCGGGATTCATATTTGGAGACACAAGACTAAGAGACAAAAGACACAAGAATAGAATATATTTCACCATGGAAGTTGAAAGCGTCCGCGGCGGTATTGGTTGGTTTTACGACGGGTAAAATAGATGGAGACGCAGAGGGTTGCCAGAGCGGGCAGAGTGGGTATCCATGTCGCGGTCAGATGCACGATTGGAAAATGAAGCAGGATCCATACAAAGGTGAGGACAATCAGTGGTCGTCGGCCTTCGCTGCCGGGGTAAAGGTTTTGGATGCCAAAAATCAGGCTCAGTAGCGCAGCGATAAAGAGAAGTTCGATATCTTTGGAGAGGTAGCCATAATACTTGATCGAAAATCCATGGGAGGGATTTGAAAGCAAAGTGATGGTCTGGATGAGCGAGTTGGAAAATTCCATAGATGGGAGCTCCTGTGTCGACAGGGTATTACGAATAACGGCCGACGGAGAGTGATGCTGGGCGAACGTTTGCGCTGACGCATCAAGCAGATTTTCAGCGGCAAAAGTTTTGGGTTTAATGCTTTTGAATGTGGCTGGGAAATGGCTCAGCCGGCCATAGGAGTCGATCGGAATGTAGCATGAGTTTTTACCCAGATAGATGTGACGACCCAGATTGACTTGGATCGAGGCTGGAGAGATCTTCAAGTGATTGAGTGCGGCGAGAAGGTGAAAAGAGAGAACCACGCGATCATCCCAGATGGCGATGAGGGGAAGCGAATTCCGGTCGGGTTCGGATTCGAGTGTGGTGAAACCGGCAAGTGATTTTTCGTTTCCCAGGAGGACTCCCGGAATGGGGATTCGATTCACGACAGGAACGAGGGCCGTATTTCCGTGGACTTGGGAAAGAGAGATGGAACCTCGGCGAAACGCGGCGGGAAGCGGCGAAGGAACTGCGCCTCTCGATAAAGGGGCTGCGGTGACCAAGTTTGGAATGTTATCCAGCTGCTGGTCTAAAGCGGCGAGAGGAATCGTTTCCGGATCCGTCCAAGTCAGCGGGATGCCGATGGATACGGAGTTTTGGCGAAGCCTTGTGAGATTTTTGAGAATGATTGCGAAATCCACCGGTGAGGGAGGGGATTCCTGGAAAATCCGATTCGGGTCATCCGTGATTGTAATATCGAGCGGTTGATTGATTTTTTTGAAATCGGGTTCTCTGGATGTTTTGTTGGCGTAGGGTTTTTCGGGCGATCCATCGCCATCGATCACCGATTCCGATCCTGTGAAAGGGACGGTTGTGATAAGGAAGGCGTATCTCTCGACCTTGCTTCCCGGAATCAACCAGCAAGCGGCGAATCCCGCAATCGATGAGCAAATGATGCTGGCGTAACGACGGGGAATCATGGGGTAAAAGGGATCAGGGTAGCTTGGATGTGAAGGAGGAGACAGCTCGAAGAACGCTCTGGGTAACTTCATCGGGATTGCTCTTGGCATCGATGATTTTGACGAATGGCTCGTCTTTCAGGGAGAGGAAAATATCCCTGCAGCGGGCGAGATTGGCGCGTTGTTCGAACTCGTTTGCCGTATCGCCGCGCGAGCCGATACGGGCATGCGCGGTATCCACGTCGAGGTCGAGGATGAGTAGGAGATCGGGGACAGGGGCGAAGGCTTCGTTGTCCTTGCGGATCTGAACAGGATCGAAGCCGCGCGCGCCTTGATAGGCCATGGTTGAGAAATAGTAGCGGTCCAGAATGACGACGTGGCCGGCAGCTAGAGCGGGCTTGATGAGTTCATCCACGTGTTGTTTGCGATCATTGAGAAAGGCCTGGAGTTCATCCTCGGGCGAGAGTCTACCGGTTTCCGCAGACTTGCGGAGCAGGGTTCCCCATGGCCCGTCAGTGGGTTCGCGCGACAAGGTGACCGTTTTTCCCTGGGCTCTGAAATATTCGGCGAGACGTTTTGATTGGGTGGATTTCCCAGTGCCGTCGATGCCTTCGAGGACGATGAACATGATGATGAAGTGCTAGAGATAGCGTGTTGTAAGGTGTTTGAGGTAGTCGTGGGTCTCTGGTGAGCGTCCCGTTGCAAGTTGCACGAGATCTGCAGGATCGTGAGTTGCTCCGTGATGGTGGATGTTTTTGCGCAACCATGCGAGCAAAGGTGTGTAGTTGGCTTCTTCGGTTGCGGATTTGATTTTTGGATCGGAAACAGCGGCTTGGAAAAGCTGTGCCGCGTTGATGTTGCCGAGCGTGTATGTCGGAAAGTAACCGATGCCTCCCATCGACCAATGGATATCCTGAAGGCAGCCGTGGGCATCGTCTTTGGGTCGAAAGCCAAAGGATTTTTCGAACAAAGCATTCCATGTCGCGGGGACATCTGTGATGGAAATTTCCTTTTTGAGTAACATGCGTTCGATTTGAAAACGCAGGATGATATGCAGATCATAAGTTGCCTCATCCGCTTCAACGCGGATTTCGGAGAGTTCCGCGCGGTTGATGTAATGAAGGAATTTTTCGAGAGGGAAGTCTTTGAGTTGCGGAAAGTATTCGATGGCAATGGGATAGAATTTATTCCAAAACGCAGCTGAACGGCCGATCTGATTTTCCCAGAGCCGGGATTGGGACTCGTGGATGCCGAGTGAGACGGCAGAGCCGGAGGGCAGGCCGAAGTCATCGCTCGGCAGGCCTTGTTCGTAAAGACCGTGGCCGACTTCATGCATGATGCCGAAGAGGGACGAAGTGAAATCGTTGAGGTCATAGCGGGTGGTGATACGGATATCCTGCGGACCGAGGGTGGTGCAGAACGGGTGGGTGGTCGTATCAATGCGACCGGAGTGGAAATCAAAACCCATTGCCGCAGCCACGGCCGCGTTGAAATCCTGTTGGGCTCGAAGCGGATAGATTCCTTCCGGCAAGCATGGGTTCAACGATTTGGATTTTTCAACCGCGGCAGCTGAGATGGGAGCGAGGTGAACCTGTAACGTATCAAAGAGCTTTGCAATATTCTGAGCGGAAGTATTTCTCTCATATCCCTCAAGCAGCGCGCTGTAGGGCTCGTCCGGAAAGCCCCAGAGATCGGCTTTTTGGAGGGCAATTTCGACGAGGCTCTGGAGATGCGGTGCGAAAATCGAAAAGTCGGATTGTCTGCGCGCTTCAATCCATGCGTGGTGTGCGGCGGATTCGACAGAGGATTCGTGGGCAACAAGTTCGGTGCTGATTTTACCAGCGCGGTCGGATTTGCGACGAAGCTCTCGGAGGTTGGCGGAATGCGTTGGGTCGGTCCCCGGATTTTCAGTTTCTGCTTTCGCGAGTGCCGAGAGGTAGGATTCAGAGGTCGAAAGCTCATGAGCGTGAGCGGCGAGGTAGGAAAGTTGTTTGGCGCGGTATTGGGCGGATTTTGAGGGAAGATAAGTTTCCTGATCCCAAGAAAGCACCGAGCTTATTTGCTCGATTAGGGTGATCTGGTGGACTTGATCGATGAGATTCATGGAGGGAGTTTGGACGAATGGTGGGAAAGGTCGAAGTTTTTTGATAAAGAAAAAGCCGGGCAGCTCCGATGGATCGGAGTGCCCGGCTTTGGATAAGGTTGGCGACCGAAGATCGCCGCTGCGGATTACATCATGCCGCCCATGCCACCGTGATCATGGCCGTGTCCGGCATCAGCTTCTGCCTTTTCAGGAAGATCGGTGATGAGGGCCTCGGTGGTGAGAAGCAGTCCAGAGATGGAGGCTGCGTTCTGGAGGGCGGAACGGGTGACTTTCGTGGGGTCGACCACACCGGATTTGATGAGGTCCTCGAATTTGTCAGTCGCGACGTTGTAGCCCTCGCCACCTTTGCCGTTTTTGACTTTTTCAACAACCAAAGCGCCTTCGCGTCCGGCGTTAGCGACGAGCTGGCGAAGTGGAGCTTCGACAGCACGTGCAACGATGCCTGCGCCAGTCGCCTCATCGCCTGTGAGGCCGAGATTACCCAGAGCGGCTTGGGCGCGGATAAGTGCCGTACCACCGCCGGGAACGATGCCTTCTTCAACCGCTGCGCGAGTGGCGTGGAGGGCGTCCTCGACGCGCATTTTTTTCTCTTTCATCTCGGTTTCGGTAGCAGCACCGACGTTGATAACCGCGACTCCGCCTGCGAGTTTCGCAAGACGCTCTTGGAGTTTCTCACGATCATAGTCACTGGTTGTTTCTTCGATCTGGCGACGAATTTGGTTTACGCGGCCACTGATCGCATCCGATGAGCCGCCGCCTTCAACGATGACGGTGGATTCTTTGCTGATGGTAAGGCGCTTGGCTTGGCCGAGGTCGCTGAGTTCAACAGACTCGAGTTTGATGCCCAGGTCTTCGGTGATCACGCGGCCACCGGTGAGGACAGCGATGTCTTCGAGCATGGCTTTGCGGCGATCTCCGAAGCCAGGCGCTTTGACAGCGGCGATGTTGAGGATTCCGCGAAGTTTGTTGACTACGAGAGTGGCGAGGGCTTCACCTTCGACATCTTCAGCGATGATGAGGAAGGGTTTGCCGGATTTGGCCACTTTCTCAAGAAGTGGAAGCATGTCTTTGAGCGAGCTGATTTTTTTCTCATGGATGAGGATCAGTGCGTTGTCGAAAGAAGCCTCCATGGATTCCGGATCGGTGACGAAATATGGGCTGAGGTAGCCTTTATCAAACTGCATGCCTTCGACTACATCGAGAGTGGTCTCGATGCCTTTCGCTTCTTCAACCGTGATGGTTCCGTCTTTACCCACTTTATCCATGGCCTCGGCGATGATGCCGCCGATTTCGCTGTCCCAGTTGGCGGAGACTGTGGCGACTTGGGCGATTTCTTTCGTGTCCGATACCTTTTTGGAGATCTTCTTGAGTTCGGCAACAAGAGCCTCGGTGGCTTTCATGATACCGCGCTGAAGGGAGATCGGGTTCGCACCAGCGGTGACGTTACGGAGACCTTCTTTGTAAATGGCTTCCGCAAGGACTGTTGCAGTCGTGGTGCCGTCACCTGCGATGTCGGAGGTCTTGGAAGAAACCTCGCGGATGAGTTGGGCTCCCATGTTTTCGTAAGGGCAATCGAGTTCGATTTCCTTTGCGACCGACACACCGTCTTTGGTGATAGTGGGTGAGCCGAATTTTTTATCGAGGATGACATTGCGACCGGCTGGTCCGAGAGTTGCTTTGACGGCACGTGCGAGTTTTTCAACACCGCGTAGGAGTGCTTGGCGTGCTGCTTCGTCGAATAAGAGTTGTTTGGCCATAGTGGTAATTTATATTTGAGATTTGAGATTTGAAATTTGAGACTTAACTGACAATTCCGAGAATATCTGATTCGGAGATGATGAGGACTTCTTGTCCATCGAGTTTGACTTCTGTTCCGCCGTATTTGGAGATCAGGACCTTGTCGCCGACTTTGACGGAGAACTCGATGGTTTTGCCATCATCGTCTTTGCCGCCAGTGCCGAGGCTGATGACTTCAGCTTCCTGAGGTTTTTCTTTTGCGGTGTCAGGAAGGACGATTCCGCCTGCGCTGATCGCGTCTGCTTCGAGGCGTTTTACGAGGACACGTTGTCCGAGTGGTTTGATGTTAGCCATATGTGTTTTACGTTTCTTGGTTATTGGTTAGTTTGAGAGGCCACTGCTACCCAAGGTAGCAGTGGAAATTTTTTGTTAGTCCACGACTTCAGCGTCCACGACTTTGCCTTTGGCTTTTTTCGGTTCCGTGGATTCGGATGCATCGGCAGGTTCGACATCTGGGTCGCCACCCATGGATGCGCCAGCTTGTTGGGCGGCAGCAGCCAGGGCTTGGAGTTGGCTTTCGAGGTCGGAGGCTGCGGCGTTGATTTTATCGACATCGTCGCTGGTGATTGCGGCGCGAACCGCCTTCACTTTTTCTTCGAGAGAGGATTTAAGCTCGGCCGGAGCTTTTTCGCCAATCTCCTCGAGTTGTTTTTCGACAGAGAAGGCGATGTTCTCGGCCTTATTGACCGCGTCAACTTTTTCAACGCGTTTGCGGTCTTCCTCGGCGTGTGCCTCCGCATCGTTTTTGGCTTTTTCAATTTCCTCTTTGGAGAGTCCTGAGGATCCTTGAATGGAGATTTTTTGCTCTTTGCCGGATTGTTTGTCCTTGGCGGAGACATGGAGAATACCGTTCGCATCGATGTCGAAAGTGACTTCGATTTGTGGTTCGCCACGTCGTGCGGGAGCGATGCCATCGAGTTTGAAGTTTCCTAACAATTTGTTATCGGCAAACATTGGGCGTTCACCTTGTGAGATTCGGATATCAACTGCGGGTTGATTGTCGGAAGCGGTGGAGAAGACCTGTGATTTTTTAGCAGGAATCGTGGTATTGCGTTCGATCATCGGTGTTGCGCGGGAGCCTTCGGTCTCGATGGAAAGAGTGAGCGGAGTTACGTCGAGAAGGAGGACGTCCTTCACATCTCCGCGGAGGACGCCGCCTTGGATGGCTGCGCCAATGGCGACGACTTCGTCGGGGTTGACGCCTTGGTGTGGGGTTTGGCCGGCGAGTTCTTTGGCGATCTCGACAACTTTCGGCATCCGTGTCATGCCGCCGACGAGAACCAGCTCATCAATGTCTGAAGCAGAAACACCTGCTTCCTTGAGGCAGTCTTTCACAGGTTTTTTGGTACGCTCGAAAAGTTTGTCTGTGAGTTGCTCGAGTTTGGAGCGCGAAAGGGAAAGTTGGATGTGCTTGGGTCCCGTCGCGTCAGCGGTGATAAAGGGCAGGTTGATATCGTAGGACTGGCTGGAGGAAAGGGCGATTTTTGCTTTCTCAGCTTCCTCCTTGATGCGTTGGAGTGCATCAGGCTGGCCGGAGAGATCGATCCCTTGGTCCTTTTTGAACTCACTAACGATGTATTCGATGAGTGTGTTATCCCAGTCATCACCTCCAAGTTGGGTGTCGCCATCCGTTGCGAGAACTTCGAACACGCCGTCGCCGATTTCGAGGACGGAGATATCGAAGGTTCCGCCGCCGAGGTCATAGACGGCGATTTTTTCATCGGATTTTTTATCGAGACCGTAGGCGAGTGCGGCAGCGGTGGGCTCGTTGATGATACGGAGCACATCGAGTCCGGCGATTTCGCCAGCCGCTTTGGTAGCATTGCGCTGGGAGTCATTGAAATAAGCAGGAACCGTGATGACGGCTTGGGTGATTTTTTCGCCAATTTTTGCTTCGGCATCGGCTTTGAGTTTGCCGAGAACCATGCCTGCGATTTCCTGTGGGGAATAAGTTTTGGTTTCGCCAGCAACTTCAACTTGGATATGAGCATCGCCGTTGGAAGCCGCAACGATTTTGTAGGGCATGCGTTTGTCTGCATCAGTCAGTTCTGAGAACTTACGTCCGATCAGGCGCTTGGCTGAGAAAATGGTGTTTTTCGGATTTGTTACAGCTTGGCGTTTTGCGGCTTGGCCGACAAGGCGCTCTCCGTTTTTGGCGAAGGCTACAACGGAGGGAGTGGTGCGCGCGCCCTCGGAGTTTTCAAGAACGGTAGGTTCTCCACCATCCATGATGGACATACAGGAGTTGGTGGTGCCGAGGTCGATTCCTAGAATTTTTGACATAATGTTAAGTTGGTTGCTAAGAGATCCTGTTGCAGGGTTCGTGCCTATTGGCGGAAATGGTTTTTTCCCTGTTTTTTCAAGGAATTTCCGTGTAGCGGTGGATTTTAGAACTTTCAGATTGGACAAAATGTCACAGCTGGGAGTGCGTTTTTGGCGCAGTGTGACAAGGAAGAGCGATGGGGTGAGGTCCGCGGCCCATTGCCGCCATCCGGTGTGCAGCCTCCGGCTGATAAAAATAAAACGGCTGCATAAGTGCACCCGACTGGATTGGCTCCAACGCTCATCCGGTTTGCGACCTCCGGTCGATTAGAGATGGTGCACCAAGAGTGCACCCGACTGGATTCGAACCAGTGACCGTCCGCTTAGAAGGCGGATGCTCTATCCAACTGAGCTACGGGTGCTGAGTGGAGAAAGGATGGATGGGGTTTCGGGGTGAGAAAGTCAAGAATCAGTCTTTGGTGGTAAGAATGATGTCTTTGAATTGAACCTGCATCGGAGGGCCCGCGTGCATTTGAAGGGCGATGACTCCGCTCTTGGGAGCTTCTGCGGTTTCGTCGGTGACGTCGACGGTGAGCTTGCCGTTGATGTATTGTTGAACGTGATTCCCTTGGGCGACGATTTTGTATTCGTTCCAGTCATCTTTGTTGATGGCGGCTTGAATTTCCTTATCATCACCCGTTTTGCCAGTGATTTCGAGGATGGGCTTTGCAGGTTTTTCGCCTTGTTTGATGACGACTTTTTGGCTGCGGAGGGCGAGAATTCCACGACCTTTTTCCTCGTAAAGAATGCCGCTGTATTTGTCTCCGTATTCGAAGTCAGCTTGGTAACCTCCTACGATAAATTTCGAAGCGTCGATCACCTTGCTGCGGTATTGGATGCCGCTGTTGGTGTATTTTTTATCGTCACCCGGGGTCATTTTGAATTTGAGGGTGAGGGTGAAATCGGCGGGTTCGCCACCTTTCCATGTGATGAAAGTATTGTGGGGAACGGGATTTTCTGGGGTAGATTTCGCGGTGATAGCTCCGTCGACCACGGACCAGAATTTTGGATCGCCTTCCCAGTTGGTGAGGTCTTTGCCATTAAAGAGTTGGGTTTCTCCAGCGAGTGCTGGGACGGCGAGCAGTGCGAGCAGAAGGATGTTTTTCATAATGATTTTTTTGTTAGATAAAGCGAATGGCGTGTTTTTTTGAGAGTTTCAACGTGTCCCCGGGGGATGGCTTGAGAGAGAATGTCGGATCGGTGATTTTTTCTCCGTTCAGTTGAACGGAGCCCGAGAGGATAAACTGTTTACGTAACTCGCCGTTGGATTTTTCCAAATCGAAGGCGGTTTTGAAAGCGAATGCGGTGATGGAGAGAAGGCTTAGGTCTGCCGGTAGCTTGGAAATGTTGAGTTCCGGTAGTTCTGCGGCGTTGAGGTCTTTTTTGGAGAAGCGGGTATCCCAGTCGTTGCGGGCGGCAGTGGCTTCGGTTTGACCGTGATAGCGGGCGGTGAGGCGTTCAGCCAGAGATTTCTTGGCTTCCATAGGGTGGATGGAAGGATCAAGTGATTCGCCCAGGAGTAGGATGTAATATCGCGCCATCAGTTCATCGGATACGCTCATGAGTTTGCCGAACATTTCCTGAGGAGGTTCGGAAACGCCAATGTAGTTGCCGTAGGATTTCGACATTTTCTTGACGCCATCAAGGCCTTCTAGCAGTGGCATCACCATGACAACTTGTTGCGGCTGGCCCTCATCTTTCTGCATGTCCCGGCCTACAAGAATATTGAAAAGCTGGTCTGTTCCGCCGAGTTCGACATCGGCGCGGATTTCGACGGAGTCCCAGCCCTGCATGATGGGGTATTGGAGTTCATGGAGGCGGACTTCTTGGCCTGCGTCGAGGCGATTGCGGAAATCCTCGCGTTGGAGCATTTGTTGCAGGGTCACGCGGGCATTGAGTTTGAGGATTTCCTCGTAGGTCATTTTGCGAAACCAATCCCCGTTGTAGACAATCTCGGTTTTGTCGCGATCGAGAATTTTGAAAGCCTGCTCGGTATAGGTCGCCGCATTCACGAGCACCTCGTCTCTTGTAAGGGGTGGGCGGGTGGCGGATCGTCCTGAAGGATCGCCGATCGTGGCGGTAAAATCACCGATTAGGAGTACGGCTTGGTGGCCGAGGAGTTGAAACTGGCGAAGTTTTTCGAGAGCGACCGTGTGACCGAAGTGGATGTCCGGTGCTGTGGGATCGACTCCAAGTTTGACCCGCAGCGGGCGGCCGAGCTTGAGTTTTTCCAGGAGTTCTTTTTCAGAGAGGACTCTGGCAGCTCCGGAGGTCAGGTGGGAGAGTTGTTGTTCTGGGGACAAGGGAAAGGAAGGTTATTTGTCTTTATCTTTTGGATTTCCGCCTTGGGCTTTTTTCATTTTTTCGAGGTAGTCGATGGCTTTCTCGGCGCGAATAACCGCAGCGGTCTCGCTGGATGTTTTGATAATCTGGTTCATGATGTCAAAGACCCATGGATCGGCAGAGTAACTGGCCAGAGCGTTGATGAGATCGATTTGGTCTGTTTGGCTTTTGGCTTGTTCGGCAATTTTCTTCCAAGCTTCCTCGGGTTTATCTTCAGTGGCTGCCGCATATTTGATTGCGGCACTGTAGGCGAGTTTGCGGTTGTCAGCATTCGTTTCTGAGGCGACATATTCCATGAGCAGTTGGAATCCTTTGCTGTCGATCCAGTTTCCGAGGGCTCCAAGAGCGGCGACTTTGGTTTTGTAGTCACCGCTTTTGAGGTTTTGTTTGACGAATTCGAGAGCCTGATCCCCGCCGACACGACCTAACAGGCGTAGCACTGAATGTTTGACGGCATCGTTCGAGGAACTGCTGTAAGTGTTGAGCAGTGGGGTGCGCAAAGAGCTGGCGGAATGACTTCTGTTGATAATGGCTGCCATATTATTTTCGGCAGCTTTGCGCATGGCCTCATCGTGGGTGTCTTTGAGGATGTCCAAGAATATTTGGAAATGCGTTTCCGAGGCCATGGGGCGACAGGCTTCGATTGCGGCAAGAGCGGTTTGTGGCACGCTGGCGGATTTTGCATAATTTACCAATGCATGAACGGAGGAGGGATTTTTACGGGCAGCGATGACTCTTTGGAATAGGATCACACGAATGTCCTTATACATATCTCGGGTTGTGGCGTATTCGGTGATTGTCGCATCGACATCGGTCTTATCGACCGCTTTTGCTAGAGCCAAGGCGTTGTAGATGGCGGAACGATCTTCTTGCCCAGTCGTGGAAGACGCGTTGCTCAGGAGGAGATCAAGTTTATGTTTGTCAACCGGGACTTCCGTTGTGCTTTCTTTGGCGGCCAGCAAAATCATCTCATTGAAAAGAGCGATCTCTGCATTTTCCTTTTTTCGATTGAGAATGAAGAGAATCAAGAATGTCATGACGATCGTGAGTACGATTGCCGTAACAACTTTAACACTGTTAGGTATGCTTTTTTTCGGAGTATGATCTGCCAGCGGCGCATGTGAATCCGCGGCAGTGGGGTGGGTTTCGGTGTGAGCTTTTTGAGCGGCAGGATTAGAAGCAGGCTTCGCGAGATGGGCTGAGGGCGAGGTAAGCTGAGGTGTGTTAGAGGTTCCTTTGAGAACGGGCTTGAGAAGGGGTGATGAGGAAGCGGATCCTGTTAGAGTGGCGCGAGTGAGCACCGGTGCTTGTTTTTCCGTGGGAGAGGATGTGGCCTGTATAGCTGGATTTGGAGGCGTGAGTGCCGGAGCCGCAACGGTTTGTTGTAAAACGGGAGCTTGGATTTGGGGTGGAGCAGGAGGAGTAGTTGGAGTAGTTGGAGCAGGTGGAGCAGGTGGAGCAGGTGGAGCAGGTGGAGCAGGTGGAGCAGGTGGAGCAGGCTCTGGTAATGGATAAGATTGAGTCGTTTGATGCACGCTGGGCTTTGATCCCTGGGGAGGAGTCAGAGGTTTTGGAATGGATGCGGTTTTTTTAAGAGATAGCCCGGGTTCGGGTTCCGCAATGATTTCTGGCGAGGTAGCGGCTCCGGGAATGAGAAGTTTTGGCCGCTTTGGTATTGCTGCCGGCACAACCGGAGCAGGTGCGCCTGTGCTCAATTCAGGTGAGATGTAAGCGCCATCATTTTGCATAAAGACGAGAAGCGCATCGCGCGCGGATTCAGGTCGGTCTCCTGGCTGACGATTGATAAGCCACATGATCCAGTTGCAAACCCAGAGGGGAATTCCTTCACGCACCTCTTCAATGGGGATGACGCGGTGTTGGAGGTGAGAGGCCATCACTTCGACCGCGCTCTCTCCATCGAAGGGATAGGTGCCGGTCAGTGCGTAATAGAACACACAGCCGATAGCGTAGAGATCGACACGATGGTCGATAGGTATGCGCTCGAATTGTTCCGGACCCATGAAATAGATCGAGCCAAAAACGCCATCGGTTTGATCGATGGTCTGGAGTGAGGGTTTGGTTGAGAGTTTTGCAAGGCCGAAGTCAACGACTTTCACCTGGAACTTGCCGGAGGGAAGCCAGGTGAGCATGATGTTGCCGGGTTTGATATCGCGGTGAACGATGTGTAGCTCTTGGGCGGCGATGAGAGCCTCCAAGGATTGCATCGCAAGTTGGCGAAAATCTTCCCAAGTGAGCGAGGCGTTACAAATGATTTCCTCCAGGGTTTGGCCTGTGAGCAATTCCATGACGACAAAGGGTCCATCTTCGTCTTGTCCGACATCGTAAATGGTGACGATGTTGGGATGTTGGAGGGATGCAAGAGCGCTTGCTTCTTTGATCAGCTGGCGAGTGGCCTCGTCCGTCATCGAAGAGTCTCCGGCACGGATGGCAATCCGTTTGATGGCCACATCCCGGCTCATGCGTGTGTCATGAGCTTTGTAAACCGAACCTAGGCCGCCCTGGGCGATTTTTCCTCTGATTTCGTAGCGATCTTCCATGGATGCAGGACTTTTCTGGGAAAAAATCAGAGCTTGGTTTCGATCATCGCGCGTTTGCGCCGGACTTCAATCCAGCGTTCATATTGGGCAGAGGTTTTATTGCGTGTGACGCGTTCTTCGATCATCGGGCGGACTTTGGAAAGCGGGGGCGCGGGGCCGAGATCCTTGCTGATAACCTTGATGATGGTAAAGCCTCGTGGGTCTAGGAGGGGGCCGACGGCCCTGTCTGTGGGAGACTCAAAAATGATGGCTGCGAATTCCGGGGCGAGGTCGGTTCTCGGAACATTCTCTTGGAGTCCGCCTTGTGCCGCGAAGGCATCTTTTGAATAGGTTTTTGCGGTCTCGGCAAAGTCCGCACCCTTGTTGATTTTATTGGCGAGATCTTCAGCGAGGGCGAGTTGTGAATCCGGAGTGGCAACCGCGTTATCGGGATCAGCCGATGGAATGAAGATTTTTCGAAATGTGATTTTGTCTTGGGCTACATCACGGAGCGTGTCCTTCACCTTATCGTATTCGTTTTGGACTTCATTCGGGAGGGCGGGAGGTGCGTCTGAAAATTGTTGGGCTCGCATCGACTGGACCACCATTTTTTCACGGGTCATTTCGCGATAGCCTTCCATGGTGAGGCGGGATTTTTTCAGCTCGTCGCGGAATTTTTTTTCATCGCCGTTGTAGAGCTGATGGATCTGGCGTTTGACTTCCTCATCGATGATGGTGGAGTTGATTGATGCGCCGAGTTTCTTGAATTCATCGAGGATGATTTGTCGGTCGATGAGTTCTTGCAGAACATTTTTTTGAGCTTCGGTGAACTGTTTGACGAACTCCGGACCACGCCTTGGGAATTGAGTCGAAAGCTGCGCGAAGATGGGAGCAAGCAGGAAAGAGACCTCGTTTTTGGTAATGACTTGTCCATTGACTTTGGCGGCGATGCCATTGACTTCGACAGGCTCGGCAAGAGAGAGGCTGCTGAAAATACCCACTACAGAAAGCGGAAGCGTAAAGATTTTGGACATATGAGAAGGAAAAATGAAGGGATTTTTGAAATCAGGCGATATGACGAGTTTCAATGCATCGCCTGAGATTGCAAGCTGGGAAACTTGCGGAATCGGAATGAATTTCGCAGGCGGTTCAAATTTCTCAGGCATCCAGTCTGAGAGCGGCTTTTTGGGCCGCTGATTTGGCGTCGGCTTTGGTGTCTGAGGAGGCGGTCAGTCGCATGCCTACCGGTTTCGAGACGCCGAACTCTTCCATGGTTACACCATACATCACATCCGCACGCGCCATCGTGCGCTTGGAGTGGGTGACGATGATGAATTGTGAACGGTCGATGAAGCGATCGAGGACCTTGACGAAACGATTGATGTTGGATTCATCCAGAGGAGCGTCGAGCTCGTCGAGGACGCAGAACGGGGAGGGTTTGATCATATAGATCGAAAACAGAAGTGCGACGGCGGTCATCGAGCGCTCGCCACCGGAGAGGAGCGTGATGGATTGAAGTTTTTTGCCTGGGGGTTTGGCGATGACTTCGATGCCGGATTCGAGTGGATCATTTTCGTCGATCAGGGTGAGATCGGCTTGGCCCTTTTCACCGAAGAGTTCTTTGAACATATCGCGGAAGTTGATGCGGACTTGGGCGAAAGTTTCGGAAAAGCGGCGTTGAGTTTCCTCGTTGATGCGTTCGATAACGGCGAGCAGTTCGGTTTTCGAGGACACGAGATCGTCGTGTTGGTTGCGAAGGAAGTTGTGGCGCTCTTCGAGTTCGTCGTATTCCTCGATAGCATCGACGTTGACCGGACCCATGGACTCGATTTTACGTTTGAGGTCCTGGACAAGGGCTTCGATGTGGTTCCAGTTCGGCTCTCCCGGCAGGTCGGAAATTTCCTCAGAGTCATCCGAAGAGGCATGAGAGATTTCGACTTCGGGATCGGTTTCATCCGCGCCGGAGGCGTTGCGGGCGTTTCTGGTTCGCAGCGTGCTGAGAAGCAAATGAGCGTCTGGCTCGAACGATTCGAGGGTGATTTGGTGGCGATCCTCGGTGGTGGAGAGTAGATTTTCGAGGCGAAGATCGAGCTTGGTTGCGGCAATTTCTTCACGGCCCTTTTGTTCGTTTACGGAAGCGAGTTGTTTGCGGATTTCGGATAAGCCTGCTTCAGCAAGCTCGATGTTTTTTATTAACTCATTGCGACCCTGGGAGCGGGACGAGAGTTCTTGTTGAAGATCCTCCGCCTCAATCCGGTGGGTTTCGACTTGGGATTCCAGCGAGGCATTTTCATCGATGGATGATTGAATGCGCTGTTGGAAATTTTCGATTTCCGTCTCACGGCGAATGGCGATTTCGCGCAGTTCGGAGAGGCGGGCCTCCATTGGACGTTGTTGTTCCTCGGCCGCTTGCTTGGCGCGTTTCTCGACCGCGAGATTGGTGCGGAGTTCATTGAGTGAGGCAAGAAGTTCCTGTTCCGAGGAGATGGCGGAGTCCGACTGAGATTGAAGCGAGCGGGTTTGGTCTTCGATGGCTTCAAGGCGCTCGCGGGTTGCGCTGAGTTCGGACTCAAGGGATTGTCTGGAATCTGTGGCAGAGGTTTCGCGTTTCTCCAGTTCCGAGCGTTCCCACCGGACATTCTCGATGCGAGTATTGAAGTTTTCGACTTCACGAGTGGCAAGCGAGAGTTGACCTTGGAGGGTGGAGAGTTCGACTTTTTGGCGTTGCAGGCGCTCGCGGGCGGTTTCGACCGCTTCGCGATGGCTTTCGAGTGCACTCTCTAGAGAGGTCACGCGCTTGCGAGCGTCTTCGTCGGCTTTGCGAAGCCCGGCGACTTCTTTTTCGAGTGAGCGAACCTCGTTCTGGCGTTCCAAAAGAGAGGTTGAATTTTCAGAAGCCGCACCGCCTTGGATCGTTCCCTCGGGGGAGAGCATTTCACCCGCTAGAGTCACGAAGGTGAGAGTGGAATAATCGGAACGCAGTTTGAGGGCGGTTGTGAGATCTGGAACAATCAGGGTTTTTTCTAACAATTGTTCAATGATCGCGGCAACTTGTGGTTCGGATTTGACTTTATCAAGAGCCCATGCGGTGGCGCCGGACGGGAGTGTTTCGATTTGAGTTCCCGAGGCGACTGGAATGAGGTTTTTGGGCAGGATGGCGGCTTGGCCGAGTTTTTTCTCGGTGAGGCGCTGGATCAGGGCCTCTGCGATTTGTGAATCTGAGACGAGAACGGTTTGAAGTTTGGCTCCGAGAGCGGCTTCGATAGCGCGCGCTGCGGTTTCATCGGCACGGATGAAATTGGCAAGCACACCTTCGATGGAAGGTGTGAATTGCTCCGGGGTATCGAGTCCTTTGAGCAGGTTTTGGGTGCCTTTGGCGAAGCCCTCGCCAGAGGCAACGAGTTGTTTTACGGCATCCAAGCGAGCAGCACGTTGAGCGAGAATTTCGTTGGCTTCGGTTGCGGCCTTGCGGGATGCATCGAGATCGCCACGGGTGTGTTGGTAGGTGCGCTCGGCGGCTTGGAAATTTTCCTCGAGTTCGGTCAGCTTGTTACCGGTTTCGGTAACTGCGGCGTTGATCAGGGTTTGCTGCGCGATGTGTTCTTCGATGCCGATGTTGAGGCGTTGTTCTTCCTCGGCGAGTTGGCGGGCGCGTTCGCGATTGCCTTCCAGTTGAGCGAGCGAGGACTCGATTTTCGCCTGCATCGAGGCGATGAGAGTCTGGGTCTGGTTTGCCTCAATACGAGAGGCGCGGAGGGAAGACTCAAGGTTAGCACGGGCTTCACGTGCGGCGAGAGTTTGTTCTTCCTGTTTTGTGAGTTGCAATTCCTGCTCAGCGATGTGGCGGTTGAGTTGATCGAGTTGATCGCTGGCAGCGGTGAAATCGAATTCCTGTTGAGCGAGTTTTTCTCGGGTGGAGGAAATATCGGAATGGTTTTGTGAGATACGCCCCTCAAGTTCCGCTTTGCGCTCATTGTTGAAAGCGATGCGTGCTTGGGCGGAAGCGAGGGAGTTTTGATGCTCGTTGAGTTTTTGGCGAAGTTCCGCGAGTTCGGCTTCGAATTGGCGTGCGGCGGTGCGCGCTTCGGCGACGATTTCCTCTTTCTCGGGAAGCTGGCGCAGAAGGTGTGAATCTTGCGCGTCGAGTGAGCGGATCGAGTTGGTTAGTTCGGCGCGAGCGGCGGTAATTTCAACATAGCGTTTGTGAGCGAGGTGGGTGTCGAGCACGCGATAGTCGGTGGCGAGTGCTTGGAAGCGGCGCGCTTTTGCAACCTGGCGCTTCAGCGAGTTCATGCGGCGTTCTTGTTCTGCCAGAACATCGGAAACACGAAGTAGGTTGGCTTCGGTGTATTCGAGTTTACGAAGAGCATCCTTTTTCTCGCGTTTGAATTTCGTGATGCCGGCGGCTTCTTCGAAAACGGCGCGGCGCTCTTCGGGTTTAGAAGAGAGAATTTGGTCGATCTGGCCTTGTGCCATGATCGAGTAGGCGGTGCGGCCGATACCGGTATCCATTAGCATGTCATGGATGTCTTTGAGGCGGCAGAGGGTTCCGTTGAGGCGATACTCGGAGCGACCATCGCGGAATACGCGACGGGTAATGGAGACCTCATTGTAGTCGACTTTGAGAGATTCTTCACAGTCAGCCATGGTGAGGGTTACCTCTGCCATGCCGAGCGGTTTGCGTTTCTCCGTGCCGTTGAAAATAACATCTGCCATTTCTCCGCCGCGAAGAGCTTTTGCGGAAGTTTCACCCAATACCCAACGGATGGCATCGACCACATTTGATTTGCCGCAGCCATTGGGGCCGACAATGCCTGTCACGCCTTCGGCAAATTCGAAGACAGTTTTATCGGCAAAAGATTTGAAGCCGTGGATTTCGAGAGTTTTGAGATACATGAGTCGGGTGGGTGGGGGTGGGTTTTAAGAAGGAGTGAAAAAGTGATTTCTTGAGTCACCGGAGCTTACAAATAAATTTCCTCTAGGCAAGTGATCAGTGAGCTTTAATACTATATATGGTATATAAATGAATGTTAATAACCAATATATAGCGCAACGCTCTATTTAGCAGATCTTAATTAAAATGCGAATTTACGATTGGGCATAGGTGGATAAAAAAGCGCTGTGCTATGGATTCATTGACATGATGGGCCGGGAGTTTGGGCTTGCGAAAGCACCTGTGAGTGGTAGTCATTTCCTTGATGTTGAGAGGGGCAGCGCGATCCCAAGCGTGTTTGATATGGGCAATGATTTTTAGCATGATGTGGTTCATGCAAGGTGGAGTCGTGGCGCAGGCGCCAAATGTTCCGCAATTTGATCCATCCGATGTTTATTTTCAGGGATATCTTGCAGTTCGCGCGGGGGAGCAATTGGAGAAGGATCAGGATTTTGTCGGGGCCATGAATAAGTATCGGCAAGCGGTCGAGTTATTTGGCTCGGTCGGAAAATTTTATCCTGATTGGAAGGCGGATATGGTGAAAAACCGTCAGGATTTGACAGTTTTGGCGCTCAAGGGGGTTCAGGACAAGGCGGGCGAACAGATCAAGAAAGACCGTAGAGTCATCGCGGAGTTGGAAGGCGGAGAGAAGGTGGGTGCTAATTTGGTAAATCCAGCCAAGGACGTGAAGCCCAAGAAACCGGATATTTTGGAGGTGGATCCGCTGCAGGCGCGTCGGCTAAAAGAAGCGGAGGCGGAGTTGGCGCGTTTGAGGAATGAGATGAAAAAAGCAGAAGCGGCGGCCAAGCAATCTACGAGTAATGTAGTAGTTGAGGATTTGCATAAGCAAAATCAGGCGTTGCAGGCTCAGTTGAAAGCGGTTCAGAAAGAGGTGAGTTCATTGCGTGCGCAGATGTTGTCGGCGCCTGTGGAAGGAGTGATGAAATCCTTGAATGAGCGGATTGAGCAGTTGAATCAGGAGAAACAAGTGATGGGTATGGCGTTAAACACCAGCCGAGGTGATCACCACGAAGCGCTCTCGAAGATTAAAATTTTGACGGCTGATATGGAGTTGATGAAAAAGCAGGCGACTGAGATGCGTCAGAAGCAGGCCGATATGAAGCGTGATCTCGAGACAGAGCGCCAGCTATCCAATCAAGTCGTCTCTGGACAACTCAGGCAGCTGAAGCAGATGGAGAAAGCGCTTGCGGAAAAGGGAAATCAGCTGGAAGCCGCGAACAGGCAGATTTCTAGTCTCAAAAAGGAACTAGACGAGAGTCGCACGGCCTACACTGAACTTCAGGAAGAACGAGATGGCTTGTTACGTGAGCGTGACCAGATGAACGCATTATTGAAACTCAACGAGTCCAGCCGGATTGAAGAGCTAGTAGCACAGAATGTCGCTTTATCCGGATCATTGAGAGAGGCAAAGGAGCAGGTTGAGCGTCTGAAGTCGGATAATCACGCGTCGAAGGATCAGATTCTTGAAGCACAAAGAGCTCTCGCGATCGCAAAGTTCCGGATCAACTTTTTGAACCATGCGAAAAACGAGCAAGACAAAAGGATTTCCGAGCTGACCGAAAAATTGAGGCAGGAGGAGTTGTTGTTAGCGAGTCGGGAAGAATCGGTGGATGCGGAGGAAGTTGAGATGTTGCGTGAGGTGATCCGGAGGCAATTGAGAGCTCAGGAAAGAAGGCGCCAGGCAAAGGATTTGCTAGTGGATGCGGTAAAAAATCTGGGTCAAAACGATGACCGGCTCAAAGAAGCGATGGAGCTCTTTGATGGAACGGAACTGGTGCTAAGTCCGGATGAGCAGAAATTGGTTGCGGATCAGAATGTGGACGGAGAATTTCTATCTCCCACCTTTGCACGGGATCCCGAGACGGTTGGACGTGAAATGGCCAAGCTGAACGTCGAGTTGGAGAGTTACAATCGTGCGGCGACCCGGGCTTATGTGTCGGGCCGCTTGAATTCGACACGCGAGTTGCTTGAGATGATGATTGAGCAACATCCGGGACACGTTCCGGCCATTTGCAAGTTGGGAGCCGTGCAGTTAAAACTTCAAGAGACAGAGCAGGCACTGGCGAGTTTTCAGAAAGCCATAGAATTGGATCATGACAATCCATATGCCAACCGGATGTTGGGGTTCACCCACATGCAGCTCGGTAACCCGACGGAGGCAGAGCGGCACCTGGAGCGTGCAATCGAGCTAGCGCCTGATGACGCGAAGAGCTATATGTTGCTTGGAGCGGTTTGTCACCAACTGGGAAACACGGAAGCCGCTGAGTCCAAATTTAAAGGAGCCATTGCGGCAGATCCGATGCCCAGTGAACCTTATTTCAATATTGCCATGATCTGTGCGAATCAAGGCCGGATGAAAGATGCAAAACAGTATTATAGCCAAGCTTTGGAGCGCGGTGCGGTTCCTGATCAGGCACTTGAATCCAGAATCATGAAGCTTAATCGATGAATTCCAAGTGGTTATATCTTGGCGCCTTGCTGTTGCTGTTTGTGACAGCCTGTGCGAACAAAACAAAGGATAATGTTAGAACTGAATCTGCTCAGTCTGCCGTGCCGCAACCGATAGAAAAGTATAGTTTAGCAGGATACGAGCAAGATGCCGAGGGGAATTGGGTGCCAATGTCTAACAAGCGAAGTTCATTTGAGCTTCAGCGTGAAAGTCCCCATTTCAAAGGCGAATATGAGAAGAAAGCTTATAAAACAGGCGATTACGAAAAGAAAAGCTGGTGGGGTAAATCTAACTACGCTGTGGGTCCATATCAGGGGAATACGGATGGATCGCGGTTCAAGATTCAAGCTCGGCAAAATGACAAGGTTTTTCCCAATGCGGATAAAAAAGTGGATAAGGGTGATCCCTATCAAACAAACACCCTTGAATATCAGAGCGCCAGAGAATCGAATGTCACCAAGATCGATAAGCCCGTAAATGACTATACCGAGTCCAGAAAGCGCAGATATGTCCAGCCATCGGTGATGGATTGGGAAGAGCGGCGCAATTTGAGCTTGGAGCAATCACGAAGCATTTTGGGTAGATAACGGCCTATTTATGTCGTTTTGGAAAGACAGCGTTGGACAACTTTAGATTTTCAGCCATTTTTCAAGTTCTTGAATTTCATCCCCCCTATCCTCTGCATCACAATCATCGCGTCCGCCATGGCCAGAGAGCCGGGGCAGGTGGCGGTTGAATATTTGGAAAAAGTGAGGAATGGAAAATTGGATTTAAAAGCCGGTGAGGATGCGGTCGTCTCGCCATACATCACCGAGGAGAAGCGCAAGCTGATTTCAGAATCGATAAAGAATTTATCATCCCAAATCGGAGACGGAAAGCTGCTCGTAGGCGAGACGCGGCTGGATGGAGAATTTGCCGCGGTGATGGTGACACAGGGTGAGGAATTGGATCAGAACCGATTACAGGTTTATCCTGTGGCTTTGGTGAAAGGCGAAAAGGGTTGGCGTGCGGCACCGATATTGGCGTCCTATGAGAATGCTGTTTTGGCATACACGGTTCAGTTACGGGAGCGTCTGTCCGAGTTGGAAAATTGGATGATGAGGCAGCGGGTCCTGGAGATTGAAAACTTGACCGAACGCACCTCACGCCGCTTGAGAGAGCAAATCAAAGGTCATTTCCAAACGGCAGAACTGACGAAATTAAGCCCAGTTGAAATTTTGAATCGTTTTCAAAAGGCATATGCCAAAGAACGGCAGATGGAAGTTCTGGGGTATCTCGGAGGCTGTTCTGAAAAGTGGCCGAACGATTGGTCTGAACGCATGCAAGCGATGCGTGAGGCATTTTCTGCTAAAGCCCGTGAAGATTACCCTTGGCGACTGCTCTACTCGCCAGATGTGACAAGGGTGGTGGTGGGTGAGTCCATCAATGAAAAGGAAGCATTGATCTCGCTCGCTTGCCTCGATCCGGCATGGGTGGGAGACAGCCGTGAGTTGAAAGGAATTCATGTGGCGCACTTCAGTTTTACCAGGGATGAGCAGGCCAATTGGAGAATGGATCTTCCGGAGAGTCTTTTGAAAAATGACAAAGAAGGGTTCATGAGCAGCCAAGGCATGGATGGTGACCTGCTCGAGATTTTCGCCCAGCGCCTGAGGGAGCAGGCACCTGCTCAATTTGCAGAGAGCTTCGAGAAGGCGGAACAGGAAGTCCTTGGTCAGCTCGTTCACGGACAAGTGCCAGATTTATTGCGGTGGGTTGATTTTGATCGCGAACCCAAGATGTCCCAAGCGGCATGCGAACTGGCGGCGAGGGATTGGTGGTCGATTCATGCTCCGGATGCTTATAGCTTGCCGATCAGGATGGATTCGCGAGTTGAGGGTGACTGGGCTGTTTCGAGTTATCATTGGTTTTCTCTAAATCAAGCGGACCGTGTTGAGTTCAAACCGTTGTTTTTTCGCAAGGTGGCAAAAGGCTGGGTATGGGTTCCCGGCGGCATCCGAAACGTCGATTCAGAGGTCGGTGACATATTTTCGAAATGGTGGAGGGAGGGCGAGCAGACATGGCGGGAAACCGCAATGAAGAAACTTCTGGCATCGGTTCACCCGGTGGTAAATTTCGCTTTGGATCGGCAGACAGAGGATACAGAAGTATGCGAGCTAGCTCAAAAATGGATAGCGGCACTCAAGCAAAATGACATTCGTGAGTTGATCGGTTTGAGTGTCAGGCTGGGTGACGATGGCAAGGTATCGCAAAAATTGTTCAGAAACCTTGCCTATGAGATCTCGCTGGCCCAGCGTGCTGAATCTCGGTTTGCGGGAGTGTATCGATCCGGGAATTGGGTTGCGGCTGGATTTTCCCATGGTGAGGGAAGTGAAAAATCCTTCTCGCTGATGTTGACGGTTCAGACCGCAAAAGGGCTGAAAGCCTTGCCTGAAATTGACCTCATTTCAGAGAATAACCGGACTCGTAAATTCCTAAACAAGATATCCTTGGAACGGCTTGAAACCTATGTTTCCGAGCAAGAATTTGAGCGGATCAAGGCACTGTTTGTCGAATTTGAAGCAAAAAATCGTTGAGAATCGTCACTTTTTGGAAGCTGATGCAATTCTTGATCATGTTTTCAGCATCGACAAGCGGGCGAACCATGACAAATTTTTGGAAAGATTCTCCCACTCCGGACGCTATTATATTATGATTAAGATTTGGTTACGTAACGCGGCGCTCTTCATGGGCTTTGTTGTCTCTTCGCAGGCTGTCAAAGCACAGCAGGCGGATTTCAATGAGGTGGGTCGGCAAATGGCGATCATGCTGCAGAACAGCCATTTTGCGAGATTGCCATATGATGCGCAGTTGAGCCGTAGATTTCTCGAACAATATTTGGAGGGGTTGGATTTCCAAAAACTCTACTTTACTCAGGAAGATGTGGATGGGTTTCAGGCCAAGTATGCCGATCGTTTGCATACCTTGCTTTTGCAGGGAAAAAGCATGCAGCCGGCAGTCGAGATATACGATATCTTTCGCCAAAGAGTCGCGGAGCGAATGAAACAAACCGATGAGCTGCTGGCTGGAGATTTTGATTTCACGCGCGCTGAAACCGTGATGATGTCTCGCAAAGATGCCGCATGGCCTAAGAATGAAGCGGAAGCCAAAAAAGTATGGGCACTGCAAATCAAAGAGGCCGTCTTGGCAGAAGTCCTGAGACGTGAGACACTGAGCCATCTCGCCAAGGAACAGGGCAAAGACGATCCAGGCGCGGATAATCTCGATCCGAAGAAGAAAATCGCGCTTCGTTACAAGCGTTTATTGGCAAGTATTCAGGATGTGGATGATGAGGATATTGCGAATTATTTCCTCAGCTCCGTGGCGGCCGCATATGATCCGCATACGGATTACATGAGTTTCCGCGAAATGAATCGCTTCAAAGATGGAATGAAAAACGAATTGGTTGGCATCGGTGCTTTGTTGCAGGCAGAAGAGGATGGCGCGACAGTGATTAAGGGGATCGTGGTGGGTGGTCCAGCGGACAAAGAAGGAACCCTCAAGCTCAATGACAGGGTGGTAGGTGTGGATTCCGAGAACACTGGAAAACCCGCGAACATGACCGATATCATGTTCATGTCGATCGATAAGGTGGTAGATTTGATCCGTGGCACAGAGGGCACGACCGTGGCTTTGAAAGTGGAGCCGGCAGGTGGAGCTCCGGGGGAAACGAAAATCATTAAAATCCAACGCGACAAAGTTGAACTTAAAGATGAGCAAGCCAGCGGTGAATTGATTGAACTGAAAAATGCAGCAGGTGAGATGAAGAAAATCGGGATCATCACCCTGCCTTCCTTCTACGCGGATTTTGACGAAGGGCTGACGAAGTCTTCGGTTGATGTTGAAAAAATTCTCAACCGTTTGATCGGAGAAAAAATGGACGGTTTGATCTTTGATCTTCGCAACAACGGGGGTGGATCGCTTGAAGAAGTACGCCGTATCACGGGATTTTTTATTGGATCGGCGCCTGTGGTGCAGGTCAAGAACACCCTTGGACAAGTGCAGGTGAAAGACTCCGATGATCTCAAGCCAATTTATACGGGTCCGATGGTTGTCATCACCGACAGAAGCAGTGCTTCGGCGAGCGAAATTCTGGCAGGAGCCTTACAGGATTTTAACCGAGCTGTGATTGTTGGTGAGTCCTCCACTTTTGGCAAAGGCACCGTGCAGCAACCCATGGATATTGGGCGCATGCTTCCACTGTTCGCTGTGAGAGACAAGGCCGGTTACCTCAAGGTAACAATCCAGAAATTTTATAGACCTTCGGGTTCGTCAACCCAGATGGATGGGGTTGTGCCGCACATTGTCCTGCCTAGCATTATGGATGCTCTGGACGTGGGAGAGGTCCACCTCAATAACGCCTTGGAGCATGACCGCATCCGTCCTGCAGCCGGTTTCCGTCCTGAAGACATACGATCGCTTTTTCTCCCCCGCTTAAAAGAGCTCAGTCAGGAGCGAGTCGAAAAATCAAAGGATTTTGATTATGTCATTCAGGATATTTTGAAAGCAAAAGACAGATTGAAAAAGAACCAAATCTCTCTGAATATTGCCGATCGCAAACGTGAGTTGGCTGAGTCTGAAGAACAACGCAAGGAACGGAATGCCGAGCGACGCGCGCGATTTGAGAAAATCGCGCAGGAAGATGCGAAGGCATTCAAATTCTTCAAAGTTACATTGGATGATGTCGATGCGGGTACGCCAATCAAAGCCTACGATCCATCTTCTGATAACGATGACAACATGCGTCGTGCCGTTGACAAGACGGAGAGTTTGGATGACACACCGAAGTGGCCGACGGGGTTGAATCCTGAAAAGCGTGAGGCGATAGCCGTCCTTACCGATCTCATAGGTCTGAGAGACAATGCCAAGATGGCGGGCATTCTGAAAAATGACGGTGAAATCCGCTAATGTTTGAGATTAAAGAGCATCTGCGTGGAATTCGTGAAAGAATCCATTCCGCCTGCTTTCGTGCGGGTCGTGATCCGGCGTCCGTCCAACTGATTGCGGTATCCAAAACTTTCCCAATTGCCGACATTCAAGAAGCGATCGAGGCAGGACAAGATGTTTTTGGAGAAAGTCGCTTGCAGGAAGCTGCGCCAAAAATCGAGGCTTTGTCGCAACAGGTCGAGTGGCATTTCATCGGTCGAGTTCAGAGCAATAAGGTTCGTAAGATTCTCTCATGTTTTGACTATGTGCATGCGTTGGATTCGCTCAGGTTGGCATCCCATATGAATGGAGTGGCGGGGGAGATGGGGCTACGCCCAAAAATCTTTCTGCAAGTCAATCAATCTGGGGAGGAGAGCAAAGGTGGCTTCAGCATGTCCGAGCTAGGGCAGGTGGTTCATGAAATCTCAGCCCTGCAGCATCTTGATATTGTCGGTTTGATGACGATTCCACCCGCTGTAGAAGATCCTGAGGATGCGCGGCAGTGGTTTTCCGAAATGAGAATTTTCCGAGACGATATCGCCCGGCAGAGTGGCGTGGTGTTGCCGTTTTTAAGTATGGGAATGAGCGGGGATTTCGAGGTGGCGATCGAGGAAGGGGCTACGCACGTTCGGGTCGGGTCGGCAATTTTCGGACGACGAGCATATAAAATTTCGGGAGAACTGGGTTAAGATGAAAATCGAAATGGAACACATATGCCAAATCGGACAGGAACTCGCGGTTCGTATGAGTGATGGTAGAGAGATGTATTTTTCTTTGGCGATGCTGAGGCGTGCTTGTCCTTGTGCGAGTTGCCAAGGTGAGCCGGATGCAATGGGTCGTGTCCGTAAACCCAAAGTGGAGTATGGTCAGCAAGCATTTGAGCTGAAACGCTTTGAAAAAATCGGGGGATATGGTCTTCAGCTTTTCTGGGCAGATTCACACGCCACGGGGATTTACAGCATCGCGTATCTTGAAAAGCTGGATCAGTTAGCTTAGGCTGTAATTCAAGAGTCGGCTTACTTTTCGGTTAGATCGTTGTAGGAGCTGGTGTCACCTTTGGAATTCAAAGTTCGGAAGTCCAGATGGACTGACACGAAAAAGTCCTGACAGATCTGCTGGATCCGCCAGGACTTCGAATATCTGTGGCTGATACCTCAGGGGTTACTCAGCAGGAGCAACCGGTGCTTCTGCGGCAGGTGCTTCTGCAGCTGGAGCAACCGGTGCTGGAGACACGACTGCGTCGGTGGCAGTTGCTTCTGCGGGCTCAGCGGGTTCGACAGCGGCTGGGGCAGCGGCTTCGACCATTTTGTTTACGCCTTCTGCGACTTGATCGGCTCCTGCGGAGACTTTTTCCTCGGTTGTCTCTGCTTTTGGTTTGCAGGATGCGAGGGCGAAGACGCTGGCGGCAAGGGCAATCGTTAGGTTTTTTACTTTCATAATTTGCTGACTTATTGGGTTGGTTAATGGAAAGCTGAACTTTCCGATTCATAGAGAATTGACACTTGGGCGCGTTGAGTCAAAGAAAAGCTGAATTTTTAAGATTTAAAAGCACGCCCAACAGTCTGACCTTGCGAAGAGGCTCAAGGCACCTTTGAATTCGTGCGTATCGCATGTATTTGCTGAAAAAAGTTTTTGAGCTCAGAGAAAAAGCTCATGTAGATCACGAGAAGCCATTTCTGGAGCATCTCGAGGATTTGCGCATTATGGTCACGCGTGTGGTGATCACTTTGCTGATCTCAATGATCATTTGTTTCACTTTTCAAGGGGAGTTGATGAGTTTGTTGCGCGCGCCAGCGGAGCAGGTTCTGCATACCAAGCAAAAGCAAAGCATGCCGGATCCCAAGCTGCACAAAGATATAAAAGTTCCGACTGTTGAAATTTGGAATGAGGCGCGCAAAGCGGAACAGATTACTTTGGGTTTGGATCAAGCGCAGAGAAAAACGTTTTATAAAAATTTGGCCAATCCCGATCTGGAGTTTCATGCCAGAAGCGTGTCTTTGCTAAGGGCAGCCAAGGCACTGCCTGAAGAGAGGCGCGCGGAGTTTGTAAAAAATTTGGGGGTCGATGACCAAATGGTCAGGCAAGTCACCGCGTTGCTTAAATCGAATCCGGATACAGATTCAAGCGCGCGTGCCGAGGTGGACATGATGTCGGCATTGAAACCCACCGAAACTTTCATGCTATCCATGAAGCTGGCGTTTTTCGCGGGTATCGTTTTGGCGTTTCCTTTGTTGCTTTTGTTTATCCTTCAGTTCGTGTTGCCCGGCTTGCATCCCAGAGAAAAGCGTATGCTCTGGCCAGCGATGACCATCGGGTTTGGATTGTTTGTGGGGGGGGTATGCTTTGCATATTTTCTCGTGCTGCCCAAAGCGCTCCTTTTTTTCTATGATTGGAGTTCGAATCTCGGGGTTTCCAACGAGTGGCGAATTGGCGAATATATTTCTTTCGCAACTCAGTTCACCTTGCTTTTCGGACTTTCGTTCGAGTTGCCCGTGGTTGTCATGGTTCTGGTTAAGTTGGGGATCCTTTCATACGAATCGATGTCTAAAACGCGCGCGTATGCGTTTGTGGCGATTTATGTGGCAGCGGCAATCATTACGCCGACGCCCGACATCATGACTTTGAACCTGATGGCTTTGCCCATGTTGGTTCTCTATGAGATCTGCATATGGTTGGCTTGGTTTGACCGGAAAAAAAATCGTGAAGCGGAGCTGCGTGAGGAAGAAGAGCTGAGAGAGCGCCGCAAGCAGTGGCTGATCCAAGATGAGCAAGCGCCCGAGAATAATCATCACGAGGAGCCATCACCAGAGGATATGGAAGAATCGGGCGATCATGGCTGGCATGATGATTACCATCATGATCCGGAAGTCTATCATGATCCTTATCATCATGGGCTGCCGGAAGATGAAGAGTGGCACCAACCCAAGGATGATTCGGATGCCGATAAAAAATCCTGAAATGTTATGAGTCATGAAGTCAATAAGCAGGACGGAGTCAGTGACAAATCCCCATTTGCCGGATGCGCAATCCTGATTACGGCGCTATTGGTGATGCTGTTTCTGATTGTTTTCTCGGTTGTGGTTCTGTTCCGGCAATTCGGTGAGATTGCGAAATTTACGGAGAAGAAACCGGTAAAGATCGAAGTCGAGTCGCTCGAAGATCGAGAGCAGGAGATCAACGCGCTTGCGGAAAAAATCGAAAGTTTCCGAATTGCCGTGATCGATGGGAAATCGGCAACCCTCGAGTTGAATGCCAGTGAGTTGAATCTCGCAATCGCAGCATATGGCGCATTCAAGGAAATGCGTGGCATGATGAGGGTGCGTGAAATCACACAAGAAGAGCTGACTTTTGATATTTCATTCAAGTTGAACGGCAGGCCTCGACTTGCCAAAGAGGGTGAGACCGGAATCGTGGGATCGGATCCGCGATATTTGAATGGTGTTTTGATCACCAAACCCGGATTGCTCAACAAGGAAGTCGTGCTTCAAGTGAGTGACATTGAAGTTCCGTTCGCCTCAGTTGCGAGAGGATTCGTGGATCAGATGTCACCCTACCGGATTACCGAGGAATTTGTGGGTGATACTGAAATTGGGAAAGTCATGTCCCAGCTGACAAATGTCGAGCTTGCCGACGGCTTGGTCCGTTTTGTGAAGAAGGCGGGTGAAGTTCCGAAAGATACTCTGACCAATGAGCAAGTGGACCAGTCCAGTCATAGGTTGTTCACTTTTCTTGGAATTGCGGCTACGATCTTTTTGTTCTTTGTGGCAATGGTTCTTTTCATAGGCCTGCGTGCCAAGAAACGCCGGGGAAATTTGGGAGGTCCGGATGAGCCAGCTTGAGGATGATATTCCCGATGTCCTGAACAAGGCGATGCGCGGCCTTGGTAAAACCCTCTTCCAGATCTCGCGCGAAGTGGGTGTGGAAGAGGCGGTTTTGCAACAGATGCTAGATGGGGCGTTCGACAAGTTGGCGCTCGGAAAGTTGGCTCGTTTCCTAAATCTTGACGCCGAAGCACTGTTGGCTTTGCCGACTTACAAACCGGAAGTGACTGCGGTGGCAGGAGTGAAAAGACTGATCATGCCGTTTCGCTCTTGGTCAGTGAACGCTTGGTTGTTGGAGCGGAAAGGAGTTTCGCTGTTGTTTGATACGGGCTGGAATCCGTCGGATATTTTATCACAACTCAATGGCATCCAACCCGCTGCAGCCTTCATGACTCATGCGCACGAGGATCATGTTGGCGGAGTGAAGGCGCTAGAGGAAAAAGGAATCAATATCATTTCAGAGAGAGAAGCTTTGGAGGCTGGGGAATTTGAATTCGGCGAGATCAAGGTTCAGGTGATGGATTTGTCAGGTCACTGCGTGCCGACCGCGAGCTACAGGCTCACGGGCTTTGACAAACCCCTGTGGGTGGTTGGCGATGCGATTTTTGCGGGTTCGATGGGTGGGTGCAAATCTCCTGAGAATTTCAAGATGGCCGTTGAAAGTCTTCGCAAGGGCTTTGAGTGCATGGATGCGGATTCCCTAATTTTGCCCGGACATGGCCCGATCACCTCGGTGAGTTCGGAAAAGACGTCCAATCCGTTCCACAAGTATTTCTCTTAGTGCAAAATACTTGCGTTAAAGCCGATGTGTGGCAGTTTGTTGCCAATGAATCTTCGATTAATCCTTGCTGGGTATTTGGCATTTTCCGTCATGGCACCGGCGGCCGAACTCAAAGTGGTGTCGATGCATCCTTTAATTACGGATTTGTTGAAACAGGTGGCTGGCAATAAAATCGAAGTGATTGATTTGGTTGGGCCGAAGGGTGATCCGCACAGTTTCAAGCCAAGGACGGAGACCATTGCTGCGATTTCCGGGGTGAAGCTTTACTTTTTGTCGGGCATGGGTTTGGAGAGCTACTTGCCGGAACTGCGTTCGATTTTGCCGGCGGAAGTCCGGATGATTGAAGTCGGCGCTTCCTTGCCGGCGTTACATGGAGCTTGCGAACATGAAGAGCATGAGGGGCATAATCACCAACATGAGTCGGATCCTCACTGGTGGCACTCGGTAGATTTGTTCAGGCGCGCCACGACCGTGGTCGCGGATGAGTTATCCAAGGAATTTCCGGAAAAGCGCCCAGAATTCGAAGCTAACGCGAGGGCTTATCGCAACAAACTCGACGAGTTGGAAAAATGGTTGAAGCGTGAGGTTTTAAAAATTCCCAAAGACCGCAGAAAATTGGCGACGGCGCACTCTGCGTTTCAATATTTTTGTAAAGCTTATGGGTTTGAGTCTTATGCGGTGCAAGGTTTGAATCGCGAACAAATGCCAGGTGCCTCAGAGCTAGCTGCATTGATGAAGTCCCTGAAAGCCGAGAAAGTGATGGCAATTTTTCCGGAGAGGGAGTCGAATCCGAAAATTCTAACAAGTCTAACTTTGGATGCTGGCCTCAAGCTTGGTGGTGAATTGATTGCAGATGGCCGCGGTGTGGTTAGCTACGAGGAAATGATGCGCTCGAATGTGACCACCATCGTTTCCGCACTCAGTGCAGAGTGATGGCAACCGGGCAATGATCGGATCCCATTACGTGTGGGAGTATCGTGGCATCATGGAGTCGGCCAACGAGGGTGGGGGATATCCCAAAGTAATCGATTCTCCATCCAACATTTCGCTCGCGGGCTCCACCGCGATAAGACCACCAAGAATAGGCTTCGGTTTTATCAGGGTGCAAGTATCGGAACGTATCGATGAATCCGCTTTCTAACAGAGTCGTGAAACTCGCACGTTCTTCATCGGAAAAACCCGGGCTGTTACGATTCGAAGCGGGACGAGCGAGATCGATTTCCTGGTGTGCGACATTCAGATCGCCGCAGAAAATGACAGGTTTTTTCAAGGCTAGCTGATTGAGGTGTTGGCGAAACGCGGTGTCCCATTCGAGGCGATAGGGAAGCCGACGCAATTCGTCTTGGGCGTTGACCGTGTAGACATTGACGAGAAAGAAATCTTGATATTCCAAAGTGATGACGCGGCCTTCGGTATCGTGTTCGGGAATACCCAGTCCGAGTGAACAATCGAGAGGAGTTTCCTTGGTGAAAATCGCGGTTCCTGAATATCCGGGTTTGTCTGCTGAATTCCAGTAAGCTTTGTAAGCTCCGAATTCGAGCGGGAGTTCAACCTGTTCTGGGCGGGCTTTGGTTTCCTGAAGGCATAAAATATCAGGCATTTCCGTCTTAAGGAAATCAGTTAGACCTTTGTTGAGGACGGCACGGATGCCGTTGACGTTCCAGGAGATGAGTTTCATATGGCGGGCTAGGAAATTGCTGTTCCAATACATGGGACATTCGCAACGTGTTCAAGAAAAGTATTTCTCTTATTGTGGATGCAGCTTGAAAAAACAAAGCTGTTAAGGCGTATTTATTGAGAGTCTGCTGCAAGCAAGCGGAAAAAATAAGAGTAAAATAGAACCATGAAACATGCCCTCCCAGTCCTCATCGCCCTAGTGCTGGCTCAGTTTGCCACGTTGCACGCTGCCGAAGCGCCACAAAAATCCAATATCGCTCTCAATGTTCAGCAATGGGCTGTCTTTGAAACCTCTTATGAGAGCTCGAAGGTCTATCAGAACGCATTCACGGAAGTGGAGGTTGATGTCGTCTTTCAGCAGGGCGAAAAAAAATGGAAGGTCCCGGCCTTCTGGGCGGGCGACAAGAAATGGACGGTGCGGTTCGCTCCGCCGGTAGAGGGGAAATACACCTATCATGTCGAATGCACAGACAAGGGCAATTCCGGTCTCAACGGGAAAGAGCAGATGCTTTCCGTCACACCCTACACGGGCGACAATCCGTTGCTGAAACACGGCCCTTTGCGCGTGACCAAAGACCAGCGCCATTTCGAATACGCCGATGGTACGCCGTTTTTCTGGCTCGGCGATACTTGGTGGAAGGGCTTGTGCAAACGGTTGACTTGGGAAGGCTTCCAAGAACTAACAGCCGATCGTAAAAAGAAAGGATTCTCGGTCGTGCAGATCGTCTGCGGAACCTACCCGGACGAACCGGGACTGCTGAAACCCAGCTGGGAAAACGAAGGTGGAATGCCGTATTTGAAACAGGATTTTAGCGAAATGAATCCGAAGTATTTTGATGCTGCTGACCGCCGATTCAAGTATCTGGTGGATGCTGGGATTGTGCCCGCCATCGTCGGTGGATGGGGACGTGCGGTGAATTTGAACGCTGTCGGGCTTCCCGGCTACAAGCGCCATTTCCGCAACCTGATTGCGCGCTACGGGGCCTATCCCGTGATCTGGATTTTGGGTGGTGAGACCGACAAAGGGCAAGGGCCTTGGTACGAACTTGCACAGTATGTCGAGGCGACGAATCCTTTCGACCGCCTACTATGCAATCACAGTTCCCACCTGCGAGAGGCGCTGGAAGGTACCGCCATGTTCGATTTCGACATGGACGCCACCGGGCACAACTCCTGGGGCACGGTGAATGAGATTATCGGTAAGACCAGGCAGTCGTTGAAATATGATTCTCTCAAACCCTTCGTGAGCGGCGAATCTTGTTACGAGCTTCACATGCAGGAGAATCCCGCCTACCTGCAGCGTTATCAATTCTGGGCCCTGATGCTTGCGGGTGCAGCCGGCCATACCTACGGCGCAGCCGGAATTTGGCACATGGCGACACCCGAAGCGCATGGCAACTGGGGTGGCTGGGGCGGCCAGCCTTATGACCTAACGACGTGGAACGAAGGCATGAATTTTCCCGGTTCGGCGCAGCTTGGACACGGCAAAGCCCTGCTTGAAAAACTCCCCTGGCAGCAGTTTGAGGAGCATCCCGAGTGGGTCGGGAAAGACCTCTTCGCCGCCGGTATTCCGGGTAAAATCCGGGTGATCTATCAGCCGAACCGTGGCGTCTATAAGTGGGATGGCATTGCCGTCAATAACATCGAGCCGGGAACCTATTCCGCATTCTATTTCGATCCGGTTTCTGGGCGACGCTATGACCTCGGAATTCACACTCTGTCCGGCACATGGCAGTCGCCGAATGTGCCCTCTCCGCAGGATTGGGTACTTGTGATGCAGGCACAGGAACGCGGTGAAATCGTCACGCTCCCCGCGATCAAGGTCGGCGAACCTTGCTCTGGGAAACTGCAACCGGCAGGCGCAGTATTCACTCGGAAGTCCGGTGCGGAATGGCTGAGCATCAAACCCGACGGCAGTTACGCGGGCACGCCGGGTGAAACGAATACTGGGCGAAATTCATTTCTCCTATCTGTCAAAAAGCCAGATGGCAAAGAGTCGCTGATCGAATTGGCGATGAACGTGCGCGGCGCTGGCGGCGAAATCTTCGTTGAGAGTTTCGGCGGCTATAAGGGAAACCGGAATGCTATCCAGTTCAAAACCGGATTGAACGTTGCATGCGATGGAAAAGTTGCCGATTGGGCCGGCTCGGGTAGTGGCGTGATGCATGCCGTGGACCGCTCCTTCAAAGGCGGTGAAGTCACGCCGTCCGACTGGGCAGTCATGATCTTTGATGACAATGTCATCACTTCTGAAAAAATTGCAGCAAACGACGCGGGTCATACCTATCGCATCGACTTCGAGCTCAGTGCCGCTGTGTATGCGGAAGCGTCCCAAGTCACTCAGGTTGGCGACGCCCTGCTCATCGAAGTGCTACGCCCCGATAACAGCGTGCTGGCCAGCACCACCATGGCACCCGGCGCTTGGAGCGGAAAGATGAGCTTCACTCCGGCGAGCCTGAGATATAAAGGCGATGGCTCGGGCGATCTCCGCCTACGCATCGGTCCGGCTGAATCCATACATAGCGGGCGCTTTCACGGGGCGATCGACAATATCGTGATAAGGGAGATGAAATGAGAGGCCACGAGATCATGAAACAGAAATTCATCTCACCTGAGCTTTTAAGCTGTTGATACATCTTATTCCTTTCTTTTTGTTAGGTAAATCCTAATGATTTCTAATGAAATTGATGAGTTCCTTGCAAACAGGCGAAGCTGAGGGCGATCTTCAAATGAAGTATAGCGATGCGAATGAGAATCACAGGATAAAAACTGTTAGATTTTGCATCTCAGGGTTGAGGTTTGCCATCCTGTTTGGATACGTCTTGACGCCTCTACAGGCTGTGATAGGTGCTGAGCAAAAGCCCCTTGTTTATATGGGGTCGGATGGGAAGTTGGCGTATTCTACGGATGGGCAGGGTAACAGGATTGGTGACTTTTCCCGCTGTGGCTATATGGGTGGAGGTGTAAGAATTCCCGATCTGCCTGTTGTCGCAACACTCGCGCCATTGCAGGGCGATGCTGACGATACGGTGCGTATTCAGTCGGCGCTCGACGCCCTGGTTAGTCGTAAGCCGGACAATCGTGGCTTTCGTGGTGTACTCCTGTTGAAGCGCGGTATGTTCCGCGTATCCGGCTCGCTGAAGATCGCAGGTTCTGGGGTGGTCCTACGTGGGGAAGGACAGGGCGAGGAGGGTACGATTCTGTTAGGGATGGGCAAGGAGCAGAGAACGCTGATCGTGGTCGGCGGGAAGGCGCGTATGAGTGAAGTGGCGGGCAGTCGTCAGAAGATTGCAGATGACTACGTTCCGTGGGGCGTCAGGGCCTTTGAATTGGATTCCACGAAAGGTTTCTCGGTAGGAGATTCGGTCGTGGTTTTCCGTCCAAGTACGGCGAACTGGATCAGTGACCTTGGAATGGATCGCATGCCGGAGCGCCCTGGGACTGTGCAGTGGCGTGCGGGTGGCTATGATCTTAAGTTTCAGAGGACTGTAACGGCCATCAAAGGGAACTGGATTCAGTTGGATGCTCCGCTTGTTAATGCGATGGAGGCCAAATACGGCGGAGGTTTTGTTTACAAAGTTACCGAAGAAGGTCGTTTGCGTCAGGTTGGTGTGGAGAATTTAAGGCTGGTTTCGGAATACGTGAAGGGGCAGGAAAACAAGGACGAGGCGCATGCATGGACGGGTGTGAGTCTGGATCATGTTGCGGACAGCTGGGTAAGAAATGTGACCACAGTCCACTTCAGTCATGCTGTGAATTTGGGAGCGATGTCGAAGTTCGTCACGGTGCAGGACTGTGCCTGCTTGAAGCCTGTTTCGCTTATTGCGGGGGGACGGCGTTATCCATATAGCATGAACGGTCAGTATGGTCTCGTTCAGCGCTGCTACAGTGATCAGGCGCGCCATGCTCAGGCAACAGGTGCAAAGGCATGTGGTCCAAATGTGTTTCTCGATTGCCTCGCGGAAAACACTCATGCTGACATTGGGCCACATCATCGCTGGGCGGTTGGGATCCTGTGGGATAATTTGAAGGGCGGAGCGTTCAATGCTCAGGATCGCGGCAACATGGGCACGGGTCATGGTTGGGCGGGTGCTCAGCAGGTGTTCTGGAACTGTGAAACCTCTACAATCTGTGTGCAGCAGCCGCCGACGGCGCAGAATTATGCGATCGGGTGTATTGGGAAAGTCAGCAAGGGGACGCTGGCGGGTCGGAAGCCGGGTTATTATGAATCTCACGGTATGCATGTGGCACCGCGAAGTCTCTATTTGAAACAGTTAGAGGACAGACTGGGTGAGTCTGCAGTCAACAATATCACGATCGAAGAACAGCGCAGTGGAACGATATATGACTGGCTGAAGAAGCGTCTTGCGAAATAAAAGATGGCCAAATTTCAGGCAGTAGCGATATCCACCAAATCAGACCGAGTGACTCAATCGGCTGGCAATCATTCGGTATGGATTCAGAGGATCAGCATGCAGTCGCCGTAAGAATAGAAACGGTATTTCTCAGCAACAGCTTGGCGGTAGGCTTCGAGAGTGAGTTCGCGTCCCGCGATGGCAGATACGAGCATGATCAGAGTGGATTTCGGGAGGTGGAAATTGGTCAGGAGTGCGTCGACTGCTTTGAATTTATAGGGAGGATGGATGAAAATATTGGTTTCTCCGGAGATTTTTCCGACTTTTGATATGCGGATATCCGGTGATGCATCTGCGATGGATTCCAATACGCGAGTCACCGTCGTGCCGACAGCGATGATACGTTTGGCGCGGTTGATGTGACGGATGGTTTCCTCAGTGACATGATATTTTTCCGAGTGCATCACGTGCTCTCCGATGTGATCCACGCTGACCGGCCTGAACGTTCCGACACCGACGTGGAGGGTGATGAAGTCATGAGGAACGCGCGCAAGAATTTCCGGAGTGAAATGCAGACCAGCGGTCGGTGCGGCGATGGCGCCCTCTTCTTTGGCGAAGACCGTTTGATATCGTTCCTGATCCATCGCTTCATCATCGCGGCCCATGTAATGTGGCAGGGCTAGATGACCATGTTGATGGATATCGACGGGTTGCAGCCATTGAATCAGGCGATCGCCGTTTTCAAAAATTTCGGTAACGGTTCCTTGAATATTTCCGACGCTGAGAGTCCGTCCCAATTTCATCCGTTTGCCGGGCTTGGTCAGGCAGCGCCATAAAGTTTGGGAAAGTTGATCGAGACAAAGCAGTTCGATTTTTCCGTCGTCGGAGAATACGCGAGCGGGAATGACACGTGTGTTGTTGAGGATGAGGAGATCATCGGGTTTCAGATAAGTTTCAAAATCCGAAAACATCCGATGTTCAATTCGGCCGCCCTCTCGATGAATGACCAGCATCCGAGAGGCGGAGCGTTCGGGCAACGGGCGCGAGGCGATGAGTTCCTCGGGAAGATGATAGTCGTAATCTTTGGTAAGTAGAGACACGCAGGAATTTATGGTTGATTGAGAAAACGAATCAATTCGTTCATGGTGGGCTGGGGATTTCCCCAGATGCGTATGAGAAGATTGAGGTGTTGGTGATCAAGTTTCTCGGTAGCGAGCAACAAGCGGATACCGTTTTTTTCCAAGTCCCATGCATCACATTCGCCAGCGGCTTGCCAATGATTGGATAGCAAATGTTTGAGCGTATGGTCGCGGTTTATTTTGGGTGACAAGGGAAGGATGAACTCGAAAAATTCCTCAGGATCTTTGGGGATTGGAATTGGGTTTTTCGGCAAGCGGATTTTACGATTACGATACCAAGAGCGAATTTGTGGCTGCAGGAAAGAGACAACTTTGAGAAGCAGACGGGCGAGAAAGTTTTGAAAACGAACATCCAAACCGCGTATCGGTAGCATGCGGTTGCAGATGGATTGATAGCCCGCTTGTCCCATGGAGCCATGATAAATGAGAGAATCATGATCGACGCGAATCGCGCCACCAGCATAAACAAATCCATCCCAACGCAAGTCGCCCTTTTTTGTAAAACGGTTTGCATGGATTTTCAAAAGTATCCGTTCGGCTAGCCCATAGCCGGCCTGTTGTTTGAGGAAGGCGCGGATCGACGCACGTCGGTGGTGCCAGACAAATGCTCCGGGAGTAAAGCCAAGCTCGAATCCCGCATCGCGCAGACGCCAGCAAAAATCGACATCGTCACCTGCGGTGTGGAAAGTGGGATTGAATCCGCCGATCTTTTCAAACGCGTCACGACGTACCGCGATGTTGCAACCTGGCAGGTGTTCGGCGCGCGTGTCATCTAACAATACATGGCTGGGCGCTCCAGGAGCGGCACTGACGATGGCCTCTTGAATGGAGCTTGCTTTGGGAGGAAGGTTGGGTCCTCCTGCCGCAGCGATATCGGGATTTTTAAAGGCGCGATCGAGACGGGTGATCCATTCGTAATCCGGCATACAATCATCATCCGTATAAACGAAAATTTGACCAGATGCGACGGCAGCGCCGTAGTTGCGTGCAGCGCTGAGTCCGGAAGGAGGAATGCTGAAGAGACGCACATGTGGAAATTTGCTGGCAACCCATTCTGCGGTATCATCCGTTGAGCCATCATCCACCACGATGGTTTCGTAGGGTCCACCGGCCAATGCGTCAATGGCACTCAAACATGCACCCATTCGTGATGCACCGTTTCTGGTGCAAATGATGATGGAGTAGGTGTGATCGTTTGTTGATCCGGGCGGCGAAAAATCGCGACACGCGGCCCATGCGGGTTTGGTTTTCTTTTGGCGATCCGTGATTCCGAAACTCCAGTCGGTCACATCTATTCCGGCGTTGTGCCAGAGATCGCTCCAAGCATAGACTGTGAAGCCAGCCGTTTCCTCCTCATAGGCGTGCCTCATTCCCCACGTGAGAGTTTGTGCCTGTGTCTCTGTTGAGTTTCTCAGCGAGTCCAAGCCGAATTCGGAAATGACCAAGGGCCTGTCTCCGGCGATGTTTTGCAGGCGCCTTAGATAACTCACGAAGGCATCCGGCGTTTCCAAATAGATATTGAAAGCCGTGAAATCGGCATTGTCTATTTCGAGGTATTCGGTTGACGGGTAATTGGCATAGGCAAAAAGGAGATGCGGAGCGATGTCCTTGCCGATTCCGATGAGTTCCTCCAGCGATCGCCTGACTTTATCGGGTCCCATCCAGCGTGTGAGATCGGAGGGGATTTCATTGCCGATGTACACACCTGCCAGTGCGGGATGTTTTGCCTGAATGCGCAGCCATTCTCTCAGGCGGATGATGGCGGAGGAGAGCAGGGCGGGTTGGCAAATAAAATCTTCGTAATGCCGCCAATCTAGACCGGCGAAAACCAAAAGCCCGGCCTGATGTGCGGCGTCGAGCAAATCTTGGTCGGGTAGGGAGAAGACGCGGATGGAATTGAAATTCGCAGACCTGATCTTTACCAATTCCTCATGGTGAGAGAGGTGGCAATTCGGTGGAAATGGTCCATAGGTGATACAGCGAAGCCAGAATCTTTCAGAACCGAGACGGAAGAACTTTCCATCGGTTTTGAGATTAGGGCAGGGGTTAAGCCGAGTCACGCGGGTAGCTTATGATATGAATCATGGGTTTGCCCACAGGAATTCCATGGTTCCGTGTGGTTGATTTGCCAAGAACTACGGTTGAAATACCTGAGGTTGATGGCTTATCCTTCAGCCATGAGAGGAGAAAAAGTCAGTCGCACAAAACCTTACCGAGGATTTCCTTGGTTTGGCGTGAGTTCTCTCATTTTGGTCTGTGGCTTGATCGGTATTTTTTTCACCGAGATTCCTGCGAAGGTGAATCGGAATCTGAGAGCCTTGATCCAGAGTTGGAGATCGGCGGATGAGGTGGATCGAAAAACCATGGAATTACAAATCGAGCAGAGGTTGCGTGCCGCAATGGAGCTTGAACTCGAGCGTGAGCTTGCCGAGCTTCGTCAGCAGAATGCAGAGCAACAAGCGGCACAACAGACCGAGCAGGAAGCCGAGCTATCACCAGAGATTCCTTTAGGACAGGTGAGCGATGTCAGAAAATTGCGCAGTGGAATTCCTTTCAAGACCGATGTCATTTTCGAACAAGGTGCAATAGCCTCCGAAGAGCGAGTGAATGATGAAAGTTACGTTGCCCAGTATACCCTGAAATTGAAAATCCCTGCTGCTGCCACAACAGTTTCCGAATTGGAAAAATCCAACCCGAAACTTTCCCTGATTTTGCCTTCTTTGCCTGACCTGCTTGCAAAGGCGGAAGTTTCCAAGTGGTATGGCAAACTCTATACCAACAAGAGCGAGCGGATACGTAGGGATGCAAACGCACTCAACGAATTACTCACCAAGCATAACGTCTATGATTGTGAAACCATTCTGAATCTGAAGGCGGAAAATGGTCGCAAAGTGTTTCTCATGCAGGCGGAAATGGATGTGGTTTCGGACGGATCCGACGGCGACCGCCTTGCGGAGATGCCGGAAGCAATCGTCAATTCCACAAATTACCAGCCATTTACAAGCTATGGTTGGCCCAAGAAAACCCCCACACCCAATCCGATGCTCGTGGGACTTGAGCGGAGGATTGCAGCCGCCAAAACGGAGTTGGCCGCGCCGGCAACCACGGCGTCTCGCAAAACTTGGCTGCAGGATCGCATCGCGATGTTGAAACGTTACATAGCTGATCTGAAATCCCGCAGCTACCTGATCGCGGAGTATGACCCGTTCATCGTCATGTCGGTGAATGTGTTGACGGATAACACGGATCCGTATGCTCCAAAAGTGGGTGACTACGCGGTCGTGATCCATGGGGAAAAACTCTATCCATGCATTGTCGGGGATGGTGGGCCGACATTCAAAGTGGGCGAAGCGTCCTTGCGCATGGCAAGAGAGATCAACCCGAACGCATCGCCATACAGTCGACCGGTTTCGGATTTGAAAATCACCTATCTCATTTTTCCGGGAAGTCGTGATGAGAAAAAAGGGCCGCCAGATTACAAGGCTTGGAAAGAAAAATGTGAAAATCTGTTAGATGAAATCGGTGGCTTGGGTGCAAATCACGCCTTGCATGAGTGGAAGGATTTGCTGGCGAAGCCTGAGCCTGCCGAGGTTCCGGCAATACCCAGTGCCGAGGTGCCTCAAGCGCCGCAAGAGGAGACGGCAAAGCCCGAGAATTAAGGAAGGATATCAGCTGTCACTTCATTGGGGCGCGACCACCGAATCTATCGGGGTATGCTGGAGTCAAGCGCTCCGTTAATTTGGATTTTCTTCCAACATTCGACGCATACGCTCGCGTCTCCATGCGCTCAGAATACGGGTGAGGAGAAGGGCACAAAGGATAGTGACAGCAAGTTCGAACATGGGTTCGTTGCCGCGTGGTCTCTCGCCCACGATGTATTTTGCAGCATCGGACAAGTTTAAGATGCCCCTTCCAAAACCAAGTAGTGCCAGAACTCCTGCACCGATCAAGCCATGCCAGAGCATTTTGATAGAGAATATGCCGCAGATGATCAGGCCGCCACCCAAGGTGAGCGAACCAACCATCAGGCCCATGGCCGCATCTTTATCGACTCGCGACAGAGCTAGGAAGCCAATGCCGATGATGGCCGCTCCAATCAAAAAAATATAGGCACGGATCATGGGCGTAGCAGCCAGGCGATATGAGGTGTGTAGAGGTCCGGCTCCAATAGGAAAGAATCATGTCCTTTGTCCGAATGCACCGTGATATGCATGGAGTCGACCCGAGAAGCTTCCAAGTGGTTGACGAGTTCGGATTGTTCTTCCGGATAGAAGCAGAAATCCGAATCGATGGAGAAAACCAGCCACTTCTGGCCTTTACGAGCGCAACGCTCGAAGAGTTCGTGCGGACTTTCCGCATCGCCTTCGAAAAGCGCATCATATCGGGACCACAAATCAATGATCCGCAGGTATGTATTTGCATCAAAGCGTTTCACAAATTTTTTCCCCTGATGCAGCATATAGCTTTGGAACTGGTCACGAACCCGATACCAAGCCAGCACGTCGTCCGCTTGGATTACATCTTGGCGCGCGCGTTTTTCGATAGAGTCCAGATGAACGAAAGTTTTGTGAGAAATCATTCGGGCGAGCGCGAGACCGTAGAGAGGCGGGCTTTCATCATAAAAATCGCCGCCGTTGAAATTCGGATCGTTTTCAATCGCAAGAATTTGTTCAAACAAGATGAGGCGGTTTAGAACCGTGGTTTTGAAGCCGGCCGCGATGCTAATGACATTGCGGACACGATCCGGTAAACGCGTGGCGAAAGTCAGAGCGATCAAGCCGCCGACGGATGGGCCAACCACGGCATGCAAAGTTTCGATGCCAAATGAATCGATGAGCAGAGCGACGGCGTTAACCTGATCGGCAGCGGAAATGGATGGAAATTTTGAACCCCAGGGTTTTTGGGTTTTTGGATTCAGGGAGGCCGGCCCCGTGGAGCCGTAGCAGCCGCCGAGATAATTGGGGCAGATGACAAAGAACCGATCCGTATCAATCGCTTTTCCGGGGCCGATCATGTCTTCCCACCAGCCCTGATGGAGCTCGGGTTGCCAGAGTTCGCCAACTTCCGGAATATCTGGATTGAGTCCAGCCGCGTGGTGCGAGCCGGAGAGCGCATGGAAAAGCAAAATTACATTCGTGCGATCGGCATTCAGTTTTCCCCAAGTCTCGTAGGCAATCCTGATGGCAGGCAAAGACGAGCCATCGCGTAGAGCGAAAGTCTCATCGTGATCAAAAAAGTGGGTGCTGTTTACAGCGGGCATGTCCAGCATAGTGAACACGAGAAGCCAATCGTCAAACCCTTACGATAAGGGGTTTTCATTAGGTAGGGACGTCTACCCCAGACGTCCATATCCGGCAGCGCGTGAGATCCCATTGTTTCCCTACCGTAATAACCACCGCGAGATATGGACGCGTAAGGATACGCATCCCTGCCTACACTTTACGTAGTGATCCCGTGGAGTCACCGAAGCGGGGCTCTTTGACGCCGAATTCCTCCAGCATGCGAAGGTAGAGATTGGAAAGAGGAACATCTTCGCCGAAATTGACGTGGCGACCGGGTTTGAAGGCTCCACCGCCGTGGCCTGCGAGAACAATCGGGAGATCGTTGTGGTTGTGGCGGTCGCCATCGGAGATACAACCTCCATAGACGATCATGGAATTGTGGAGCAGTGACTTTCCGTCCACATCCTCGGTTGATTTGAGTTTTTCTAAGAAATAAGAAAGTTGCTGCAGGTAGAAGGTATCGATTTTGGCGATTTTTTCGAGATTTTGCTTATCGCCTTTGTGGTGGGAGATGTTGTGGTGGCCGTCGTTGACTCCGATTTCTGCAAATGATCTGTTCGAACCATCGTGAGCCATGAGGAAAGTGGAAATGCGGGTGGTATCGGTTTTAAAGGCAAGCACCATCATGTCGAGCATGAGCCGGACATGTTCACCGTAGGTTTCGGGTTTGCCCTCGGGTGCAGGCACGCCGGGATCGGCTGGTAGGCCCAGAGATTCGACTTTTTCAATTTGTTTTTCGATTTCGCGAACACCCGTCAGATACTCATCGAGTTTTTGCCTGTCATTGCGCCCGAGGTGGCGGTGCATGGCTTTGGCGTCGTTGCTGATGAAATCGAGAACGGATTTTTTTGAAGCGAGGCGTTGGCCAAGGGATTTGGCACGTTCGTCTGAAGAGCCTGCACCGAAGAGGCGCTCAAATACCGCGCGGGGGTTGGATTCCGGAGTCATGGGCTGGGTTTCGGAACGCCATGAGAGGTTGAACTGGTAGGCGCAGGAATAGCCGGAATCGCATTGTCCGGATTTGCGGACACCATCGGTGGAGAGCTCGAGTGAGGGCAGGCGGGTTTGCGAAGCGACCGCATGTGCGGCGACCTGATCGACGGAAATCCCAAGTTGGATATCGGAACCGGCCGTTTTGCGTGGGCGGGCGCTGGTGAGGAAGGCGGCGGTGCCGCGTGCGTGGTCACCCGGGCCATCGCCTCCGTTCTTGGCATTTTGCTGCTCGAAGCCTGTAAAGATCTGAAAGTCTGCGCGGTGTTTTTCCATCGCCGCGAAGGATGAGCCCATCTTGTATTTCTCCGAGGTGCCATCGGGGCGCCAATGCTCAAGATTCACGCCGTTGGGAATATAGAGATAAGCCATGCGCAGGGGCGCACCGCTGGCCGTAGTCGCGACTGCCCGTGCCGTGGTCGAAGCCGCCATCAAAGGACGGAAAGATTCGAGCGCGGGTAGCGAAAGGGCGGCTCCGAATCCTCTCAGGAAACTGCGGCGGGACAGATGCGACTTTTCCATAACTCATTAAAAATACTTTAATTCGAGGTGGTGTCTATCTCGGAAATCTCTGCATTCTCTGGGTCATCAAATGAAGGGCATTAAATGGTAGGGTCGTTTTGATAAAACGACCTTCACCCTGTGTGCACAATTTAACATCGGTCGTTTTGTCAAAACGACCCTACCATGGAATTTCTGGTCGTTTTGTCAAAACGACCCTACCATGAAATTTTTGGTCTTTTTGTCAAAACGACTCTACCATGGATCTTCATTCATCCCCGCGGCGCATCTGAAAAGGTGCGGAGGTGGTGATGGCGTGAATGAGTTCGTTGAGTTTGCCGTTGTTTTTGTTCATGTGGGTGACGAGTTGTCCGATGGTTGCGGAATCGTAATATTCTACGCCACGGCCTATCGCATAAGTGAGGAGTTTCTCGGAAAGGGTGCGGTAAAAATCCGGTCTGCGTTTCTGCGAGAGAATGGTTTTGAGTCCTTCGATGTTGGAAAATTTTTCTCCGGTAACGAGCATGCCGGCGGTATCGATGGGTTTTCCGGATTCGGTTACCCTGAAGCGACCGAGTGCGTCATAGTTTTCCAAGCCGAGGCCGATGGGATCCATTCGTGCGTGGCAACCGCGACAATCGGGATTCTTGCGATGGATTTCCATCATTTCCCGCATGGTGGGATTTGTGCCTTGTTTCGCGGCTTGGGTGAGTTCGGGCACATTCGGTGGAGCTGGCGGTGGCGGGGTGCCGAGGATGTTTTCGAGAACAAAAAGCCCGCGTTTTACCGGCGAGGTGCGGGTGGGATTCGATGTGACGATGAGAAAAGTTCCTTGGGTTAACAAACCGCCGCGCTCGGGATGCTCACTGAGATCGACCGCGCGAAGTTCTTCTCCTTTCACGCCCTTCACTCCGTAAAACGAGGCGAGGCGTTCGTTGAGAAATGAGTAGTGCGCGGAAATCAGTTCTTCGGCGGGCCTGTTCTCACGCAGGATGAAATTGAAAAGCGCGTATGTTTCCTCGCGCATGTCGTTACGGAGGCGCGGATCGAAAATTTCGGAGGCTTTGCTTTTGTCAGTCACGCCAAGAATGACGGGTGCCGAGACGGGTGCTGTCATCACATCACGTGCCTGTAACCACTGGCCTACGAAATTTTCCGTTAGACGATTTGAGCGTGGATCGGCGAGCATGCGATCGACTTGTTGGCGGAGGTTGGCACGTAGTTTTTTGTTGAAAGCGAGAGACAGTAATTCGTCATCAGGAACGGAAGCCCAGAGAAAAAAGGAGAGGCGGGAGGCGAGCGCATACTCATCGAGCGGGACAATTTTGGCCGGGTTGTTAGGTTCCGGTTGGATTTCAGCGCGAAACAAAAAACGCGGTGAGGCAAGGCAGGCAGCGATCGCTTGCTTGATGCCGTCTTGGAAAGTTTTTCCGGGCAGGTGGTCGGTTTCCTCGACGATATCGACGAGTCGGTTAATATCTCCCTCGATAATGGGGCGACGAAAGGCGCGGGACACAAAAGAACGCATAATTTTCCGTGCGTAGGTTTTGGCGGCAGTCGGGTCTTCAGGGGCCGGACCATCGACAAAGATCATGCGGTGACCTTTGGAGTATTCCCGCTGGGATCCATTGAGGGGTCCTTGAAGAGTCAGACCCTGAATGGAAAGGTATAGTGCCTCCTCGCCGCCGGCGGGTTGGAGGCCGGGATTGATCCTGATCATGATCTTTTGTTCACCTGCTTGGAATTTCGCGGTTGCTGTCAGATCAATGCTACGACGCTGGTCCCAGCCCAGTTTGGTTTCTGTTAGCTTCTTTTCGGCTGTGGATATTTCCAGAGTTGCAGCAGCAGTGGTGGCTTCGGTGGCGCCTTGGATCGCGTATTGAAGGATGAGTTGATAGTTTCCCTCCCATTTTACTGGAATGTTCAAGGTGAACTCGCCGCCGCCCGCAAAAGGAATCCAGGTGGATGGTATGGCCGGATTTTTGAAATCGCTTGCAGGAAAATCGACACGCGGAACTTGCGCCGAAGCATCATCGGGCAGGGCGAGATTCACGACCTCTTCGGCAGATGTTAGATATTTTTCCATCAGCAAGGGAGACATGGACAAGACATCGCCGTTGTTGTCGAAGCCGTATCCGGTGTCGTCTGGCGGGAAAGCCTCGGTGGTGTCGTATTCCACGCCGAGTAGATCGAATATAGCGTTGCGGTATTCGCTGCGGTTCAGACGGCGGATCGTGACTCGGCCGGGATCAGGTTTTTCAGGATTGATTTTGAAAACCGTGGATTCGATCCATGAAAGGAGTTTTTGTTTTTCCTCGGCACTAGGCTGCGCCTCATCCGAGGGCGGCATGATTTGTGAACGCAGGTTTCTCCAAACGGGCATCCAGTGTTTGCGATCTGTGAGATGTGCGGAGAGATCCTTATGGCCATCCATCCGAAAGTCGCCCTTCTTCGAGCCGTCCCCGTGGCAGTCGAAACAATACTCCACCAGTAAAGGTTGGATTTCGTTTTTAAATGTCTCATCCGCCATGGCAGATGTGCCAAGGAAGAGGAGCGGGATAAAACGAGGAAAAATCACGATCTTGGAATACGTTCGGTGCAACTTCGGGCCTTTCAGTTGATTTGCAAACTTGGAGATTGGGTCAAAGGCTCTTCGAGGACTGAGAATATTTTTTACCACGAATTTCACGAATAACACGAATGTTTACTGATGGAAGGCCGTTGAGTATAAGCATCAGCTAATTCGTTTTCAAATTTGTGAAATTTGTGAAATTCGTGGTTAAAATTTCTTCATATTCGATCGCGACTCAATCACTTCAGTGCTTTAATCGCTTCCGCGATCGCGGGGTCGGTCCATTTGTCGAAGGCTTCTTTTTCTTTGGGGCTGAGGGAGGAGAGGCGCGCGGCTTTGAGGAAATTTTCGCGATCCGTATCGGTGAAGGGAATTACGGTGTCAGGAGTGATGCCCTTGTGGTGTGGGGTTTCTCCCGATGGCGTATGGTAAGTGGCGACGGTTAAACGCAAGGCCGTGGAATTCCCCATAGGGATGATATTTTGGACGCTGCCCTTTCCATAACTGAGTTCGCCGATGATGGTGGCGCGCTTGAGGTCCTTGAGGCAACCAGCCGTCAGCTCGGATGCCGAAGCTGAATGGCGATCGATCAATACAACGATAGGGTAGGGGCGGTTGCGGCGCTGGCGTTCGGTAGTTTTGAGGAATTCCTCGGGTTTGTCACGTTCCCTGACAGAGACCACAGCTGTTGCGGGTGCGACAAACAGGCCTAAAATTTTGACGGTTTCATGGAGATCTCCACCACCGTTTTCACGAAGGTCGAGAATTAATGATTTCATGCCTTTGTCTTCGAGTTCATCGAGGGCGGCTTCGATTTCCCGCGCGCAGTTGGAGCTGAACTGGGCGAGCCGGAGATAGCCGATTTGTGAATTCTTTTCTAACAATTTTGCTACAATCAGGGATCTCTCCTCGACATATCGATGGGTCAGGGTGATTTCGGTTTTAGCATGCTTTGATGGATCCTGAAGGAGGAGCCGGGTGGTCTTGCCGGCATCTCCAACGAGTAACTCGAGGGCGTTTTTCAGAGGGATTTTCGAGGTGTCCTGGTTATTGATTTGGAGGAGTTTCATGCCCGGCTTGAGTTCCGCCATGGCGGCGGGTCCGGTGGTGTCAACGGCGCTCAGGTAAACGCATTCCGAGTTTTTTCCAAGGCTCAGACCCAGACTGGGGATCTCGTTGTTGAGTTCACCCGTCTCCCCCATCATTTCACGCATTTCCGGATAAATGAAAGACGAATGGGGGTCGAGACTGCCAAGCATGCCGTCGAGCGCGCGATTAATCAGCCGGTCATAGCTGAGTTTGTCCAAATCCGGGTGGCGGGCTTTGGTGATTTCCAAGACTTTGACAAATCTTTCCAGGGCTGGATATGCCGCTTCGGTGGATTCCTTTGGAGTCGCGTTTTCAGCAGGAGCTGGCTTTTCCGCTTGAAGCGGCAGGCTGAGCGTCAAAATGAGAGTGCTGATGCGCATGGGTGTTTGGGTTAGCAGTTCTGATGGCTGGCTGGGAGAAAAAAACCAAGCGAAGGAAGAAATGATGGCGGAATTTCAGGGAACATCGACCCTAGGCTTGATTCTTTAAGTTTTCTTAAATAAAATTCACGCCTCAATCGACATGAGTTTCAGCAAGAAGACATCACCGGCGAGAAATACGCCAAATCGCAAGCGGGGGCCGAAGTTTCCGTATGACGGTTTGGTATCGGTGAATCGGCGAGCGCATGAGCGTGCGGACAAGCAATTGGGTAAAAACCGCAAGTTGAATCAGAGAGTGGAAAAATCGGTCTGGGCATCGATTGCCTTGGAGGATGTGGAGACGGAGCGGGAGGATGCGGCTGGGTTTGTGAGAACGCTGCTTCGTTGGACCTTGGCGCTATTCTTATTGCCGTTTTGTTGGGTGACGAGTTGGACGTTTTTAAAAACCTTTTCTCACGCAACCATGGAGCAAGGATTCTGGCAGACGCCACAATTCTGGTATTTCATTGTCGGCGCGCTGGTGATGCTGGGTTGGTTCACATCGAAGCTGGCACAGCCATTTTTCCTCTATCTTTATGTTTTCGGGCATGAGCTGACGCATGCGGCTTTTGTAAAATGTTTTGGTGGCAAGGTTTATGACATGGAGTGGGGGACTTCAGGCGGATATGTCACCACAGACAAAAGTAACTGGGTTATCTCGTTGTCACCTTATTTCGTTCCTTTCTGGAGTGTGGTCGCGGTGATTTTGTATGCGGTTCCGAGTTTCTTCTGGAAATTGCCCGGAGAGGCGGATCTGTTCTTTTATGCCGCAATCGGAGCTTCATGGTCCTTTCATATGGCATGGACGATTTGGATGATTCCACGGGATCAACCCGATCTCAAAGACAACGGTACCTTTCTTTCCCTAGTTTTGATTTATTTTGGTAATTTGGTCGTTTTGATCGGACTGCTTTGTTTTGCCTCCCCAAATCCTTTAGAGAGCCTCCGTGATTTCGGTTACACATGGTTTGGAACGGCGATGACATGGGGTCATGCGTCGATGCGTTGGCTCGAACAAGTTGTGGCGCGGATTCCCGATTATTTGTAATTCTGGATTCCTGGTTGTTTTTTCATTCAGAAAACCGAAACTCAAAAGGTGATCGATCTTGATGCGAATGCGACAACCCGTATGCTGCCTGAGGTGGTGGATGCAATGTTGCCGTGGTTGCGTGATCATCATGCGAATCCCTCGGGAAGTTATCGGAATGCGAAATTTGCGCGAAAAGCCATTGAAGAAGCGCGTGAGCAAGTCGCGGAGCTGATTGGTGCGGAGCCGGGAGAAATCGTTTTCACGGGTTGTGGAACGGAGAGTGTCAATACGGCGCTTCATTCACTGCATACTCTTTCATCAGCGGGGGCCGCGGTGACTTCTGCCATCGAACACAGTGCGGTTTTGCGCTATCTTGAGAGGCTGAAGCGAGAGACGAAAATCATCAAAGTGGATGCTTCTGGAGTCATCGATGAGGATGCTTTCCGTGAGTCCTGTGAGGGTGCCGCCTTTGCTTCCGTGATGATGGCAAATAACGAGACAGGAGTCATCCAGCCGATTGCTCGTTTGCTGGAAATCGCGCGCTCCAAGGGGCTGCCGTTCCATACCGATGCGATTCAGGCAGTCGGAAAAATACCCGTTTCCGTTAAATCGACACCCGTGGATATGTTGTCCATCTCTGCTCATAAATTTCACGGACCGAAAGGAATTGGTGCGTTGTATGTTCGGAGCGGATTTGATTTTTCGCCGCTGCTCGTTGGCGGGGGTCAGGAGGCAGGACGCAGAAGTGGCACAGAAAACACCGCTGCGATTGTGGCAATGGGGAAGGCTGCGGAGTTGGCTAAACAAGCGCTGGAATCGGGCTTGGATAAGGATTTGGGTGTGATGCGAGATCTCTTTCAAACCCATGTCATGGAGGGTGTCAGCGGGTGTGCGCTAAATGGGGTAGTAGTCAGCCGCTTGCCAAACACGACCCACCTCTCTTTCCAAGATTGCGATGCTTCAGGTATGTTGATATTGTTAGATGAGGCAGGTTTGGCTTGTTCCGCAGGCTCTGCTTGCATGACGGGCAAACGCAAGCCCTCCCATGTGCAACTCGCGATGGGAATTTCGGAAGCTGTGGCAAAAACCAGTTTGCGCTTCAGCTTTTCCCGCTGTAACACCCATGCTGAGGCGATGCAGGCAGCTCAGATCGTTATCAAATCCGTTGCAAAATTACGCTCCGTGCAGGGCGGTGGGATCGGACCTGTCGCGATCTACACGTCTTGAGGGCATCGGCAGTCAAGGTCAGGGTGCAGATGCAACATGCTCGTGCTACACTGGGTTGATCCGCTCAGACGACGATCTCAAAACCTTTGCGGTAACTTCCCTTTAGGAGAGGATTGGCTAATTCTGCATCCGCACCGGTGAAGATTTCTTTTTCGGGATCGATGGTTAGATTTTTTCCGAGAGAGATCAGATCTTTTTCAGGATCGACTTTGTTATCTTCGAGGTGGGCGAGCATTCTCGCAAAAGCGTCGGAGGCGATGTTGTTGGAGATTCCCTCGCGAATGGCGGCGGGTTTGGTGCGTGCGCCGAGTTTCCAGGAAATGTTTCCGATGTGGGCCAGAGCTGAGGAGAGATGTCCGCTTTCGGCACCGTGTCCTGCATCGATTTTGCCTGAGTGGCAGGAATCGACGAAGGATTGCATGTGCGATTTCGAACCCTGGAAGGATTGGATTTTTTTGCCGTCCTTATCGTAAGCATCGCACTTCGGACCGTGACCGCCCGAGAGATATCCATTTTCGCATTCGATAACGTTTCCGATGGCAGTGCCATTGAATGGTTTTGTCGGAAGTCCGCGGACTTCAAAAATGATGGGAGTTGGATAATCGAAATAGCAGATCTGGGTGTTCGCCCATTGGCCGTCGTCTTGGTAGCCAAGTCTAGCGCCTACCGAGAGAGCAGAGGTTGGGAGCTTGGGATCGCCGGTGAACCAGCGGCAGACATCGAGCTGGTGAGGGCCTTGGTTTCCGAGATCGCCGTTGCCGTAGTCAAACTGCCAATGCCAGTCGTAATGGAACTTGGTGCGCATGATGGGCGCGACTTCGCGCGGTCCGCACCAAAGATCATAATTCACATTGCTGGGAGCTACCTTGGCTTCGGTCACTTTGCCGATGGATGGGCGGGGTTTGTAGCAGAAACCACGTGCGATTTTCACTTTGCCGATGGCGCCGGACTGGATGAACTCATAAGCCTCGTGCCACGCGGTTTCCGAGCGGCGTTGAAAGCCGTGTTGAATGATCGTTTTGTATTTATTCGCGGCGTTGGCGAGTTGGCGCCCTTCCCAGACGTTGTGTGAAACGGGTTTTTCGACATAGGCATGTTTGCCATTGGCGGCGGCGGTTGTGGCGATGAGGGAGTGGGTGTGGTTGGGAGTGGCGATGATGACGGCATCGATTTCTTTCGACTCGCAAGCTTTGCGATAGTCGCTGAACTTGATGACTTTGAGATTCTTTTTTTCCAACTCGGCGGCATAAGAGTCGAGGACGGCGGAGTCGACATCGCAGAGCGCGACCAGTTTGGCATTTTTGCATTTCAAAAGTTCACCGGCGAGACCTTTGCCCCGGCCGTTAAAACCGATGAGACAGACGCGGAGGTCGCCATTGGGTGAAGAAGCGGAGCGGGCGGGTGAAGGGATGAATGTAAGGGCTCCGGCAAGGGCGGAGGTGGACAAGAAGTGGCGGCGGGAGAGGTTCATGGCGGTGTGAGTGAAATGAGGGTTTCGTTGAGTTTTGCAGTTTCGAGGTCGCCTTGGTGGATGATGACGGTGTAGTTCAGTGACAAAGATTCCGATTTTTTCAGGGTATGGTTGCCGAGAGTTTTATCTTTTTTCTTTTCGAAATCATGGATGCCAAAAGGGTTGGCGGCAAGTAATCCGTAATCGCGGGCGTGCCAATGAGTTGGGTTGCGGAAGGAATTTGGGTTCCCGATGATGGCGATGACGGTGGGTTTTCCGAGTTCATCGGGACCCGTGTAAGCTACCCAATTTGCGCGTTTTCCCCAAGCATTCAGATTTTTTTCACCATTCGAATTTGTCAGAGTCGCTTTTGCGGTTGGGCCCTTGACGCGGAGGGTGCGGTCGGTGCGGATGGCGAAGGTGCCTTCTTTTGTATCGCCGAAAACGACTTTGTCCGCGATGGCGGTGAGGGTGGAATGGATGTCGATGCGGAGGGTTGCGGCGTGGGGCTTGGAAAAAGCGTAATGGCGGGTTTCTTTGAGTAGTTCGGTATTTTCTGCGACCCATGTCAGGTCCGCGGCGAGTTGGGCGATGTTATTTTTGACCTCTTGATGAGTGATGGAGTTGAGGCGGATTGTGGGATGGGTTTTTTTGGTATCGGCCCAGAAGTCGTGGCCGTTGACGGAGCCGTGAGCGAGCCAGATGCCGCGATGGTGGGGGTGGTCTTGCTCTTCTCCGCTGACATCGGGTTTCATCGGCCAGTTGCGGACGACGTTGGCGCCCGAGGATGAATGGACCGGATAGAGGTAGGGAAAGCGGTAGTCGGTTCTGAGGGCTGTGACGAGTTTTTCACCGTAATGAAGCTCGATCATGCCGTCATTTTTGGAAAAAACGAATTGGGCATGAATGGGTGAGGCTAGGGCGAGAAGCGAGAAGACAAGCAGGCGCATGGAAAATGGGTTTAAACTGTAGCTACGGTGGATGTTGGAATTTTTTTTCATGATCATAGCAGATATTCGGAATAGCCTAAGGGGTAAATGCCTCCTAGAAGAAAGTATGAGTGAATTTGCAGATTTGGTGGATGCCTATTACGAGGCGCTGTATCGATTCGGATATTCTCTGACGCGCAATCCAGAGCATGCTGCGGATTTGGTGCAGGAGACCTTTTGCATATGGGCTGCCAAGAACGAACAGCTGCGTGACAGGAGTAAGGCGAAGACTTGGTTGTTCACGACGCTTCACCGGGAGTTTTTGGGGCAACGCAGAAAGCAAGCAAGGTTCTCGGATGAGCCGCTTGATGACAATGTTGAGCAGGAGGTGAGTGGAAACGATGAGCGGGCGGATCGCCAGATGGATGGGCAGCGGGTGGTGGAGTTGTTGGGCGAAATGGATGAGATGTATCAGGCGCCGCTGGCTTTGTTTTATTTGCAGCAACACAGCTATAAGGAAATTGCCGAGATTTTGGATGTGCCAATCGGGACGGTGATGTCGCGCTTGTCGCGTGGAAAAGAACTGTTGAGAAAGCGGATGACATCAGAGCCATCAAGCGCTCCGAAAAATTTGATCGATGTAAACCCAGAGATTTTCAAAAAACACCATGGATAAGGAACGTGCAAAATTTATTCTTCAGAGTTTCCGGCCGGATGGAGCGGATACCGATGATGCTGATTTCGCCGAGGCGTTAAAGCTTGCGACCAAGGACCGCGATCTCGGACAATGGCTAATGAGTGAGCGGGCGTTCGATGCGGAGTTTGCGGAATGCCTCTCGAGAGTGGATTTGCCGCTAGGCTTGCGTGAAAGCGTATTGCTGGCGATGGTTCAGAGTGGTTCGGGTTATCCGAAGGCGGAGTTGGAGAATGACCATGTGATGGTTGCCGGCTTGGCGAGTGTCAAAGTTCCGGCTGGGCTGAGATCTCGTGTTCTGGAATCGATGGAGCGCACCAAGATCGTGGAGATGAAGCCTCTCCCATGGATGCGTTTCGCCGTGCCTGTGGCGGCGGCGGCCGGCATGGTGATGGCTTTCGTTTTCTTGGTGGAAAATCCCAAGACTGGAAGCATCGCTGCCTCATCGAAGCGTCAGATCACAGTTGATGCGGTTCAGGCGAGTTTTGTCGGGATGTATCAGACACCCGGTTTTTCATTCGAGAAAAAAGGCACGGATCAACATGAGTTGGTTTCTTATCTGCGAGGAAAAAAATTGCCCTGTGGAGGCATGAAATTTCCAAAGGGCTTGGAGGCGATGAAAGGGCTCGGATGCTGTGAAATTACTGTGGGGGAAAAGAAAGGATCGCTGATCTGTTTTGGTGAAAAAGAGGGAATCGTTCATCTGATTATTTTCCGTCGCGATGACATGCAAGGCGATTTGCCAACGGTGGATCAGCCGCAGATTGGCAAATCGGGTGAATGGGCTCAGGCGTGTTGGGCCAATGAGAATTTTGCTTATACCTTGATGTCGAAGAGTGAGGGTGCCGAGCTCAGAGAGTTGTTTTGATTCGATGAATCAGCGTTCCAGTTCCATGGAAGCCGTCAATCACGGCATCATTGCTCCGTCACACTAGGAAAAATTATATGCATCCATATCGAAGACTACCGTGACATCATCGGGCAGGGTGGTTTTCTGCAGGATGTTTTGGACATGGTTGGTTAAGGGGCGGGCTTTATGTGCGCGCAGAGTGATCTGAAAGCGGAACTGATCGTGGGATTTGATAAGCGGGCTGGGTAAAACCTCTCCCAATGAGATACCTGGCGGCAGGGCTTCTTTCAGCCGGAGATGTAGCGTTTGCAGGGTGAACTCCGCACGGCGCTCGTGCGTGGAGCGGGCGGTGAGGACGGCGCAGTGAGCGAAGGGTGGAAAGCGGAATTGTCGGCGCATTTCCATTTCCTGTTCCGCGTAGCCATCGAAGTCATGTTTGCGCGCAAACTGGATGCTGGGTGAGTGAGGGGTGAAGGTTTGAACAATGACCTCGCCTTCTAACGCACCACGCCCGGCGCGTCCGGCGACTTGGGTGATGAGCTGAAATGTGCGCTCACCCGCGCGGAAATCCGGAACATGAAGTCCGAGATCCGCATTGAGAATTCCGACCAAAGTTACATTGGGAAAATGCAAACCTTTAGCGATCATTTGGGTACCGATCAGGATATCGATCTTCTTCGATTTGAAATTTCTCAGGATGTCTTTGAGCGCGTTTTTACGGCGCATCGCATCGGCATCGATACGTGCGAAGCGGGCTTCAGGGAGAATCTTCTGGAGAACCTCCTCGACCTTTTGTGTGCCGTATCCCTGCAGCGCGATGCCGGGGTTTTGGCATTCCGGACATTTTCGAGGCACGATGGACTGGTGTCCGCAGACATGACAGACCAGCCGCTCATCGGTGCGGTGATAGGTGAGCGCGACGGCGCAATGCGGACATTGGCAAACATAACCGCAGCCGTGGCACTGCAGGGAGCGGGCGAAACCTCGTCGGTTCAGAAACAGGATGGATTGTTCGCCTTTGGCGAGGCGTTGCTCGAGGGCGCTGCGGAGCCGGTCGGATAGAATCGCGACCTGGCCTTTTTGTTTCTGTTTCTCCAAACGCATGTCAATAACCCGTACGAGGGGCATCGAGTGGGCATCGGCGCGTTGATCGAGACGGAGTAGATGATATTTTTCTGTTAGAGTGTTCTGCCAGCTTTCGAGAGAGGGAGTGGCGGAGCCGAGCACGATGGTGCAGGGCTCGAAAGCCGCGCGCAGAACCGCAACGTCGCGCGCATGGTAGCGAGGCGGGTTTTCTTGTTTGTATGACGACTCATGCTCTTCGTCGACGATGATGAGCCCGAGATTTGGCAGAGGCGCGAAGACAGCGGAGCGCGCGCCGATGACTATGCGGGCATGACCCTTGCGAATGCGGTGCCATTCATCAAAGCGTTCGCCCTGTGAGAGGTTGGAGTGAAGGACGGCGACCTGATCCTCGAGTTGTGAAAAGCGTGCTTTGAAACGGCGGACAGTTTGTGGGGTGAGAGCGATTTCTGGGACGAGGACAAGGACGGTTTTGCCAAGATCGAGGGCTGCTTGGGCGGATTGGAGGTAGACTTCGGTTTTGCCGCTTCCTGTCACGCCTAACAGCAAGAAAGGTTGAACCGCCAATTCGCCAAGTCCGCCAAGAGAGGATTTAATTGCTTCGAAAGCAGCTTGTTGTTGGTCGTTGAGGGTCAGGGGGGCTGACGCGACGATGGTTTCGGTAGCTTCTGGGTCGCGGCGGATTTCCTCGGTGGAGATTTTGATGAAATTTTTTGCGGCTAAGCTTTTGAGGGAAGGTGCGGAGTTTTCACCGAGATCGGCGACAGGGAGGGTTCGCTCTGGTGCCTGGAGCAGTAGGAAAAGAATCGTATATTGTTTTGCCGCACGTTTTTCAAGTTTGGCGAGTTCGGCGGGATCGATATTTTCCACGGCTGTGGCGATGCGGCGGGTTTTCGCGGAGTTGTCCTCCGTGCGGACGGCTTCTGGCAGGATCGAGCGGATGACGCTTTCTATACTAGATCCGTAGTAGTTGGCGATCCAGCGTGCGACCTTGAGAAGGGTCGGTGTGATGAGCGGTTCGGGATCAATGAGCGATTGGATTTCCCGCATCGCGAATTCGCTTTGGTCGGGTTTAGGAAGAATCGCGAGCACCGTGCCAGAGCTGGTTTTTTGACGGATCGGCACACGTACGCGACAACCCTCGGCGACAGGAAGGTCTGCGGGGATGGCGTAGTCAAAAACGAGCTCCGAAGGGCCGTCGATAAGGACGCGGGCGATCAAGGTGGGGGAACTTTAAATTTTTAAACTTCAAACTACAAGGATGAGGTGCTCACGCATGATTTTAGTAGGCTGGTGAGAGAAGGCCTGCCTGAGACGATGATTTTCAGCGCTCTAGGATCACCGAGCCAGTTCGGAATGCGCCGACTTTCCCAGCCACTGGAATTTTGACCAGACCTGCTCCGACAGCCTGAGTTCCTTCATCCGCAGGAAAGATCACTCCACTGGCTGATAACGTACCTGCAAGGATATCACCAACAGGAGATTTTACAGAGAGTGTGCCGGCAAAGCCGCCAATCTTCGTATTGATTGCCCCCGCCCATGGAGCCATCACCCTGCCGGGAATAGGTTGGGCGATCAATTTGTAAGATGTGTCCATCACAAAAGATGAAGGCAAGGCAAACGTGTTATCAAGATCTGCCAATCCTGCCCCATCAAATTCAATTTTAGGAAAGGTTTGGCTGACCAACCCAAGGTTTTGAGCCAGCATGGGAGCGCTGGTAGGAACGGCATAAGCTTTGATCAACACTTCGGCAGGGATTGCAGCAAAACCTGAGGGATAAGATAACTCGTTGGCATCTGCCGCACGATACCAACTCAAGTGACTATCGTTTTTGGTAAGACTCGTGCTTGGAACTGCTCCCGTATCATTGAATGAGAGAACGCCTGCGATTTTGGATGATTTGTTGAGGTATGGCTTGAGCCACATGATGGCCTGACCTGTCGCTCCAAGTCTCAGACTGGCTTTGATCAATTTGGCATCGCCCAGTTGACCCGTTAAGGTGATGGTTCCTTTGTTAGAAAGCATGCCCGTGGCCCATCCCATTCCGGCAGGAACCGCAATCCCATCGTGCGTGCCGTGGTCGATCAACATGGTATAGGAGCGCGTTAAGGTCGGAAGTTCCGTGCCGCGTGCGAGGCGGAAGCCGCTCAATTCACCGATGCTGCAAGAGCCTTCGAGCTCGGCTTTATCGCCGTCCGCCTCGAGCGCGATCTGAAGTGAAGGCTGCGTCGTAGATGCGGGGAAATTTATGGTAAAACTTGCCTTATTTTCTCCTGGACTGAGTTTGAAAGTGACAAGACTAGCGCGGGGCTTGCTCGGGCCGATGAGGTCTAGGTTGGCAGAACAAATTCCTGGCGCAGTAAAAGTCGTTGTCAGAAAACCTTGTGGAACGTCATCCGAATCATAGATCAGGGCCTGCCACGTGCCGGTGAGTCCCACAGGAAAGGCTGTCACTGTCAGCACCAAAGGAATACTACGGACCACGGTCGTGCCATTGAGAACCTGGATCGTCAAGCTGCTGGTCAGTGGCTTGCCGGTAAGTTTACCCTCGATGATTCCAGTGAGAGAATTGAAAGTCAGTCCGGTTGGAAGTTTGCCCAATAGCTTGTAAGTGCCTTGGAAGCCAAGTTTTTGCAACTCGAGACGGATGCGGTCGCCGATTCTCGGCGTAAAAGCATCGGTGTCGCCCTTGTAGATCAATTCATAGGTGTCGCTCAAGCCATTACCGTTGGTGTCGGTTAGGAGAGGGTGAGTTCCGATTTGATTCACCTCTCGACCGTTTAAGATGCCATCGCTATCCGTATCCTCGAGGGAGTCACTCAAGCCATTGGCATTGCTATCCACCAAAAGTGGATTGGTTTGAGTGATGTGAATTTCATCAGCGTCTCTCAATCCGTCACCATCCGTGTCGGCTTTGTTTGGATCGGTGAGATGGACAACCCGTTCTTGGTAATTGTTCAGGCCGTCAGCATCAGAGTCGCTGGAGTCTTGAACGAAAGAGGCTCCCACTGTTTTATCGGAGTTCATCAAGACAGTCGTTGGATTATTAGATCCCGAGGCGTCACCTGTCCAGGAGCTGAAGACATAACCAGGCTGGGGAATGGCTGTTAGTGTGGCGGTTGTGCCGCTGATATACTTGCCGTCTATTGTCATGCCATTGATATCGCCGTTTATCAAACTGGCTAAACCAAGAGAAAAATACGAAAGTTCGTAACTCGCGAGCGCTAGGCTGTGTGAATCACCTGGCGAGACAGCCACAACCGTCTTACCTGACAAGACTCCACTCTGGTTGATCAGCACGGGGATGTTGTTTTCTTTGTTGCTACCATCACCGAGCTGGCCAGACCCATTCGCTCCCCAAGTTGCCAAGGTGCCGTCGGAGCATAGAGCGAGGCTGTGCTCATCACCTGCTGAAATCGTCACAACCGTCTTGTCGGCCAGGACCCCACCTTGGTTCACACGCACGGGGATCTTGCTCTCGGTGGTGGTGCTGCCATCCCCAAGTTGGCCAGATCGATTGTAACCCCATGTCGCTAGGGTGCCGTCGGAGCAAAGTGCAAGGCTGTGGTAACTGCCCGCCGCTATTGCTACAACCGTCTTGCCCGCCAAGACTCCACTCTGGTTCACCTGTATGGGGACGCTACTTGCGGTGGTGGTGCCATCCCCAAGTTGGCCATAATCATTGTAACCCCATGTTGCCAACGTGCCGTCGGAGCATAATGCGAGGCTATGGGAATCGCCTGTTGAGACAGCTATAACCGTCTTGCCCGCAAGCACTCCGCTCTGGTTTACCCTGACGGGTATGCTGCTTTCCGTGGTAGTGCCATTTCCAAGTTGGCCAGACCAATTCAATCCCCAAGCCGCCATTGTCCCGTCCGAGCAAAGTATGAGGTTGTGGGAAGCCCCTGCCGAGGCAGCCACAACCGTCTTATCTACCAAGACGCCATTCTGGTTCACCTGCACGGGGAAGCTGCGTGCGGTGGTGGTGCCATCACCAAGTTGACTAAACCTATTCGCTCCCCAAGTAGCCAAGGTGCCGTCGGAGCATAGCGCGAGGCTGTGTTCATCACCTGCTGAGATCGCTACAATCGTTTTTCCCGCTAGGACCCCACCTTGGTTCACCCACACAGGAACACTGCTGTCCGAGGTGGTGCCATCCCCAAGTTGGCCAGATCCATTGTAACCCCATGCTGCCAAGGTGCCGTCGGAGCAGAGTGCAAGGCTGTGGGAATAGCCCGTCGAGATAGCTAAGACCGTCTTATCCGCTAGGACTCCACCCTGATCAACAAGCACAGGGACATTGCTTTTGGTGGTGGTGCCGTCACCAAGTTGGCCATTATCATTCTCTCCCCAGGCTGCCAGAGTTTGATGAGCCCATTGCAGGACAAGATCGTTTCCCGATCCTCCGTAGTAGTTGGCTACAAAGCTGTAGGGTTTTCCCTCATAGGTCAAATCCACCACCTGTCCTTGCGCCAAATTGGAGAATTGGCCGCTGATGAAGGACAATCCTGTGTTGTTGACGACCGTCAAATGGGTGCCAGTGGTTGGGCTGTAACTGAGGGATAAGTCGAGCTCTTTACCGTTGGCAGAATAAGAGGCCGCGGTGAATGGAACCGTGCTAGAGGTCGTGAAGTCAGCTATTAGGGTCTCGGCAGAGCTCACATGCAGGAACCCGCAGAAACAGAACAGGAGGGAAGCGAAGAACTTCATGGACGACACGCTAGAGATATGTTGGAAACCACTAAGGCATGTTTAAAGATGTGACAAGCAAGCCAAGTGACGAGAGTTGATTCTAGCATGGATGTTTGCATTGGCTAGATTTGAATCTGATGGCTGAAACTTTCTTCCAGAATACGCCATACCCATAGGGTGATTAGGGGGTTTTGTGGTCTGATCAAGGCCGATTTGCCCATATTTCTCTCGGAGCGATCCGTTGCGCTGAGGGATGCTCGAGGTTTTGTTTGGCGTTGAAGAAATCCCCTATGACATTTCTGAAGTTGTCGAGTCGCCGGTTGAGGGTCATGCTATTGGCAGATGTTACCGCAAATTTTCACGAATGTGCCCGGGGAGAAGTCATTGGACTGGGGGCGTCGTTTGGGGAAGGTGGAGTGTCGGAACACGACATTTCTTGGGACGGACTGGCCGATTTTTTGGGAGCGGGCGGAGGGGATGAATGTTTGGGATGTGGATGGAAATCGGTTTCTCGATATGACCAGTGGGTTCGGAGTGGCGGGCTTGGGTTATGGATTTACCGCAGAGGCCTTGCGGCGGCAGAGTGATGTGCTGCTGCATGCGATGGGTGATGTGCATCCGGCACGGGTGAAAGTGGAATTGTGCGAGGCGCTTTCAGAAATCACTTATGAAAAGTGGGAGGGGAAGAGGGGGAAATGTTTGTTTGGAAATTCCGGATTCGAGGCGGTGGAGGCGGCGTTGAAGACTGCGGTTCTGGCGACGGGGCGGACCGGAATTTTATCGTTTGAGGGAGGTTATCATGGATTGGGTTACGGGGCGTTGTTGGGCCAGGGAATTGGTTGGTTTCGGGAGCCGTTTGAGGGGCAGATCGCAAAAGTGACCCAGAGATTGGAATTTCCGAGAGATTCCGCGGGTTTGGAAATTTTTCGTGCGGAGTTGGCTCGGTTGGATGGCAGCAAGATCGGTGCGGTTTTGGTGGAACCGATCCAGGGTCGGGGAGGAATTGTGGTTCCGCCGGAAGGGTTTCTCGAAGAGCTCAGAGCGTGGTGTGATGCAGTGGGAGCGGTGTTGATTTTCGATGAGATTTACACGGGATTCTGGCGGACAGGGAGAATGTTTGCTTGTGATTGGGAGGGTGGGGGGAGACAGAATGATGAAGATGCGCGACTGGAGTCACGCGGTCCGGGTGATGGTGAAGAAGCGCGACTGGAGTCACGCGGTCCTTCTGGGGGAAATCAAGCGCGATTGAAGTCACGCGGTCCGGTGGTGCCGGATTTGATTTGTTTGGGCAAAGCTTTGAGTGGTGGATTTCCGATTTCGGTTTGTGTGGGTAGGGCGGAGGTGATGGATGCTTGGCCGGAGAGTGGTGGCGAGGCCTTGCATACCAGTACCTTTTTGGGAAATCCCATGGGTTGTGCGATGTCCTTGGAAGCGATCCGGCGTTACCGTGCGCCGGAGATGGAGGATCTGGTGCGCAAGGTGTCGGATCAATTGGAAACGAGACTGAGAAATTTGGAGAGTTTGGATTGTGTCAGAGAGGTTAGAGGCAAGGGCCTGATGATGGGAGTGCAGTTTGACAGCGGTGAGCGAGTGCTTGAATTGGTGAAAGCGATGCTGAGAGCTGGCGTGATCGCGCTTCCTGATGGACCGAAGGGGGATGTGCTGGCGCTGACTCCAGCGCTGGGAATCTCTGGCGAGGAAATCGATTTTTCCATTGATTTGATTCATTCCCTGTTGGTTTTTTGATCCATATTTGGTATCGCACCTTGCTCTTACCACGAGTCTCGGCTAGCAAATATGAAATCCTTTTCCGCCGATCCCCTTGTTAATTTTTAATCCGACAACAATTACCCTCTGGATTGGCATTCTTGTGCTGATTGGGGTAGCTTGGCTGTGCCTCCTTTCCTGGAGGCGCAGTGCGCACCGAGGTCGCACTGCTGTGCTGGAAAGTTTAAGGTTTATCATCACGCTTTTGGTGGTGATGCTCCTGTGGCAACCGGAGTGGCGCACGGTGTTGAACCCGACGAGTAAGCCGAAAATTGCGATCATGTGGGATGATTCCCGCTCGATGAACACTTTGGATGCGGTGCTTCCCGCAGAGATTGCCGAGGAAGGAAAAGCCGGAACCATAGTTTCGCGTGCGGACTGGGTGAAGAGAGTTCTGGATTCCTCGCTATGGGAGCCACTGCGCATGGGCGGCGCGAATGATCTTTATAACCGGTCTTTCGCCACGCCGGCGAAGGAGGGGCTATCCGGCAGCGATCTGAATGCCCCGCTTGCCGAACTTCTGGAAAATGAAAGTAATCTGCGAGCTGTGGTGATGCTGAGCGATGGTGATTTTAACATGGGGCCTCCTCCTGTGGCTGCAGCCCAGAAATACCGAATTCGAGGGGTGCCTGTTTTCACCATCCCAGTTGGTAGCGGCAAACGTCTGCCGGATTTGGATTTGCTCACGGTAACCGCACCGACCTACGGGATTGTTGGGGAAAACGTGCAGATCCCTTTTACGATTCGGTCCTCACTCGATCGGCAAGTTCGGACCATTGTACGCCTTCGCGATGAATCGGGTCGGGAGCGGACAAAGAACATCATCCTTGCGCCGAATGTTGAGAACTATGATTCGATTTTATGGAAGTTGGAAAAAGAAGGCACGACCAAGCTCACCTTATCGATCCCCGTTGAGGACGGCGAGCTGATCGCTTCTAACAACACCCATGACTTCACCATTTCGGGAAAACCTGAGCGAATCCGGGTTCTGGTTATTGAAACGTTGCCCCGATGGGAGTATCGGTTTTTAAGAAACGCGCTTTCACGCGATCCCGGGGTGGAGCTTTCGTGTTTGCTGTTGCGTCCCGAGTTGGGAGCGGGTGATGGAGCGGATTATATCGAGAAATTTCCTGAAACCTTGGATGCGTTATCGAAGTTCGATGTGGTGATATTGGGTGATATCGGGATCGGTGAAAACCAACTGACTGAGGAGCAGGTCAAGCAGATCCGCGGATTGGTAGAGAACCAGGCTTCAGGTGTGGTGTTTTTGCCAGGACCCCAAGGCAACCAGATGAGTTTGGCCAAATCCGCATTGTCGGATTTGTTGCCGGTGAGCTTGGATGAAAAAAATCCCGAGGGATTATCGGAAACTGTTGCGACATCCTTGAATCTGACTTCCGAGGGTCGGGCGTCGTTGTTGATGATGTTGGGTGAATCTGAAGAGGAAAATCCTGATATATGGCGTCGTCTTCCCGGCTTCTATTGGCACGCGCCCGTGCTTCGTGCAAAGGCGGGAACCGAAGTTTTAGCGGTGCACCCGAATCGGCGCGGTGCTTACGGACCGACTCCACTCATCGTCACCAAGGCGGCTGGCAGCGGTAAAGTTTTGTTCATGGGGATCGATTCCGCCTGGCGTTGGCGTCGTGGAGTTGAGGATCTCTATCACTACCGTTTCTGGGGCCAAGTGGCGCGCTGGATGAGTTATCAACGTAACATGGCGGCAGGTCAGCGTGTGAGAATGTTCTTCACTCCCGAGCGACCCTTGCCCGGTGCGACGGTCAACCTGAACGCAAATGCGTTCGATCCGAATGGCGCTCCTTTGAAGGAGGGTGCCGTCAGCGTGGACATCACTTCACCGGGTGGTGAAGTCCGCCGTATCGAGTTACAAAAAAACGAATCCGATTGGGGAGCTTATTCAGGGCGTTTCAAAATAGATATGCCCGGTGAGTGGAAATTACGCGCCATCACCGCCGTATCGCCCGATATTCCAACCGAGACCAAAATCATGGTTCAGGGAGTGGATGTTGAAAAAATAGGTCAACCCGCGCGCTTTGAGGTTTTGGAGGAAATCTCCAGGGTTACAAGAGCACGCAGCGTTTTGCCGCAACAACTCGCGGATTTGATTTCCGAAATCGATGCCTTGCCGGAGCCAAAACCCTTGGAAAATCGGATACCGTTATGGTCACATTGGGCGACATTGGTGGTGCTGGTCACCTTGCTCGGCCTGTTTTGGGCGGGTAGGAAATTGAATGGAGCGTTCTGATTTCTGGGTGAAAATCAGATCATCAAACGAGGAGGTTATCGCCTGCATAAGTAGAAAATTGAACCACGAATTGCTCGAATTATCCGAATTTGCAGATTTAAGTATTCCTCCTCGTTACTCTGATTTCAGAAGCATTTTCATTCGCGAAATCCGTGAAATTTGACTCCGTTTCTCTCCGTCCAAGCCATTAGGCTTCGCATTTTTTCATCCTGCTTTGTGGTTAAAAAACCCATGAGTTGTTGATTCAAGGTAGAAAATGCTCATTCCTGCCTTGCCATTCGTGGGAAAACGCTGCATAGCCCGCGCCCCTAAAGCCTCCTAACGCCTCATTTTATGTCATTGAAAATTCGCAATCTCGCCATCATCGCCCACGTTGATCATGGGAAAACCACCCTCGTCGACCAACTTCTCCAAGCTGGCGGTACCTATCGTGAAAACCAAGCCACCCAAGAGCGCGCGATGGATTCCATGGATCTTGAGAGGGAAAAGGGTATCACCATTAAAGCGAAGAACACCGCGATTCTATGGGAAGGTTACACGATCAACATCGTGGATACCCCAGGGCACGCCGATTTCGGCGCGGAAGTGGAGCGTGTGATGAAGATGGTGGATGGTGTGTTACTCGTCGTCGACGCGGCAGGTGGCCCGCAGGCGCAGACACGTTTCGTGCTCCGCAAAGCTCTCGCAGAAGGATTGAAGCCCATCGTGGTGGTGAATAAATTGGATCGTCCGCTTTCCAATCCTCAAAAAGTGCACGATCAGGTGCTCGAGCTTTTCCTCGACCTCGATGCGACCGAGGAACAATTCGAAGCTCCTTTCGTTTATGGTTCCGCCCGCGACGGTTATTTTATGGACAGTCCGGACGATGAGCGCAAGGACTGCACTCCGCTTCTCAAAAAAATCGTTGAGTTCATTCCTGAGCCTGCAGCCGATCCAGCGGCACCTTTCCACATGTTGGTTTCCAACATCGAGTGGGATAGCTTCGTCGGCCGTGTGGCGGTCGGAAAAGTTCTCGGTGGTTCTGTGAAAAAGGGCGACACCATCTGGCTGCACCGCAAAGACGGTACCAAGCAACAATCCAAGGTGATGAAAACCTTCACCTACTCTGGTCTCGCGACCGAGGACTCCGAAGGTTGCGGCGCAGGCGGTATTGTCGGTATCGCTGCTGGTATCGAGAATATCGACATCGGTGAAACCCTTGCTGCTTCGGCTGACCAAGAGGCACTTCCTTTCGTGGAGATCGATCCACCGACCGTTTCCATGGAGTTCTCCATCAACGACGGCCCTCTCGGCGGTAAAGAAGGCAAGCACGTCACCTCACGCGCCATCCGCGAGCGCCTGATGCACGAAATCAAAACCAACGTTTCCCTCCAAGTGGAAGATACCGACCAAGCCGGCGTGTTCAACGTTTCCGCTCGTGGTGCGATGCAGATCGCCGTTCTTGTTGAAACCATGCGTCGCGAAGGTTTCGAAGTCTGTGTATCCCGTCCGACCGTGATCTATCGCCGAGATGAAAGTGGTAAGCTGCTCGAGCCTTTCGAGACTCTCTACATTGAATCTCCAGGTGAATACACCCAAGGTATTTTGAAATCCCTCATCAACCGTAAGGGCATGATGGAAAACATGGAGACCGAGCCATCCGGCGAGACCTTGATTACCGCTCTTATTCCGACCCGCGGACTGATTGGATTCGAAACGGAAATCGTCAACCTGACATCCGGTCACGGCATCATGTCTCATCTTTTCCGCGAATACGGCCCGCACGCCGGTGAGATCGTCACCCGCACGACCGGGACACTCGTTTCCATGGAAGCAGGTGTTGCCACCACCTACTCGCTGCAGGCGCTTGAGGATCGCGGTATTCTTTTTGTTGGCCCGAACGACGCGATCTATCCAGGGATGTTGGTGGGTGAAAACCCACGCGTTGGCGATATGCCGGTGAACCCGGTGAAAGAGAAACATCTCGATAACATGCGTTCATCCGGTAAGGACAAAACCTCCAAGCTCACCCCGCCGATCCGGTTCTCTCTCGAGCGCGCCATCGAATACATCGATGCCGATGAACTCGTTGAAGCCACACCGCTGAACATCCGTCTGCGAAAAAGAATTCTCGATGCCAACGCCCGTAAACGCGCGGCTAAGAGCGTGAGTGGTGAAGATCGCAGCAACCGCGGAAAGTAAATGGTAGGGTCGTTTTGATAAAACGACCGCTATCTTGCCGCCGTTTTCTCGGTCATTTTATCAAAATGACCCTACCGAAAATATCATGTCCACCCACCTCATCCGCATCTCTGAAGTCTTTGCTCCGTGGATAGCGGAGTTGATGGAGATTCTTGGTGCGATGAAGGTAAAAAAACTTGGTTGCGAGTATTACCTGATTCAAACCGAAGCAGCGGAACTGATCAAAAACTCGGTTGCCGCTCGGTTTATTCGGTTTCATGTGCCTATCGAACATTCATGGCCGTGTAATCCGGAGAAGATGGAAGGTTTCATCGAGAAAGCTGCGCAGACAATTTACTACAAATTTGAAAGCCGGAATCCACAAACGATCTTAGTCGGTCAGCTCGATCCCGGCGCGCCGAAACGTTATTACAAAGCTCTTGCATCGAACTTGAGGGGACGCGCTCTGCAGGTTTTCGATCTTCCTGACAATGCGCCGAAATCGGCGGAGGAGCAGGATCCTAAAAAAGAAACTTTGTTTTGTTGGGTGGGGAAAGAAGGTCTCTACTGCGGGATCTCGACTCCGCTAAACGCAGGCGGACTTCATCCGGGTGGAACGAAATATATCGCGCAAAATGCCGATGACGCGGTCAGTCGCGCAGGCGCGAAGATTGCCGAGGGTTTGCATTTCCTCTCCATGTATCGGCCTTTACCTCGTGAAGGCGCGCATTGGTTGGAACTTGGCGCAAGTCCGGGTGGGATGACATCCGAGTTGTTGATGCGCGGTTACGAAGTTTCCGCCATCGATCGCGCTCCGCTCGACAAGCGTCTCGCGAATCATCCAAAACTGAGTTTTCTCCGCGAGGATGTGGCCGAGTTCGTTCCGCCGCGCGGGATTAAATATGATGCGATTCTTTCCGATATGAACGGCTCGCCGCGACAAGCAATCACGCTGGTCACACGATTGAAAGATTTCCTCCGTCCTGGCGCACTCGCTGTTTTTACACTGAAAACCACCGGTGCAGAAACCATTGAAGACATCGAGATCTTAGAAAACGACGTGTTAGAAATCGCCAAAGGAAACGGATTTTCCCTGATCGTAAAAACGCACCTGACCTACAACCGTCAGGAGTTCACGCTTTTTTTTGAGAGGGATCAGGCTACTTGAGAGCCACGACTTATCGGGGCTCTCCGGTTTTTGAGGGACAGGAATGTCCCTCCTCCTTATAGGAGCTTTGCTCGTAACAAGTCGGTGACCTGTTTGGGGTTGGGTTTGGTGGTGGAGGATTTCATCACCTTGCCAGTGAGGAAGTTGAGGAGTTTTTCGTTGCCGGCTCTGATGGCTTCGACTTCGCTTGGGTTTTCGGCGATGGCAGCATCGACCAAAGCTTCGAGGTCGCTGGAGGAGGTGGGTTTGAAGCCAAGGTCATCGGCGATGGCTTGCGGGGCTTTGTCGGGTGAAGCGAAGAGGACGGAGAAAACTTCTTTGGCTTGGTTTGGAGCAAGGGTGCCGTTTTCGACGAGGGTAAGTAGGTCGCGGAGTTTCTCCGGGGTGACTGGGCAATCGGAAATCGATAACGATTGCTCGTTGAGGGTGCCAAGGAGGTTATTGATGATGAAGTTTGCGGTTTTCTTGGCGGGAATGGATGTGTGAGTCGTTGCTTCGAAATACGCTGCAAGATTTCTATCCGCTGTGAGCACTGAGGCATCGTATGCAGTCAGCCCGAACTCGCTTTCGTAGCGTTGGATTTTTTCCAGACGCGCTTCGGGGACGAGAGGCCTGACGGTTTTTAACAGCGGCGCGGTAGCAATTGGTAAAAGATCGGGGCAGGGGAAGTAACGGTAGTCGTGCGCGTCTTCTTTGGTGCGCATGAGCTGGGTTTCCCCGAGGTCGTCGTTCCAGCGACGGGTAGATTGGATCTGAGGAATGCCCATGCTGAGTTCCTCGGTCTGGCGTTCGATCTCGAAATGGATCGCACGGCGGATGGCGGAGAAAGAGTTGAGGTTTTTCAACTCCACTTTCGCGCCGAGAGGGTCGGAGGTTTTTTCGCGCAGGGAGATGTTCACGTCACAACGGAGATTGCCTTTCTCCATATCCGCATCCGACGAGGCGCATTCGATGAGGATGAGCTGCAGCGAGCGGAGGTAAGCAACAGCTTCTTCGGCGGACTCAAGGTCTGGCTCGGAAACAATCTCCATCAGCGGAGTGCCGGCGCGATTGAAATCGATGAGTGATGTGGTGGCGAGATGAGTGGACTTTGCGACGTCTTCTTCCAAGTGGATGCGGTTTAGGCGGACGATTTTGTTAGGGGTCTTGATATCTTTGCGTGCGTCGGTTGGATAACAATCATCGAAAAGTGGAACACCACCACCTAGACAGAGAGGGAAATCCATCTGCGTGGTCTGGTAGTTTTTAGGCATGTCCGGATAAAAGTAGTTTTTTCTATCCCAACGGGAATACTCCGGAGAACCGCAGCCGAGCGCGAGACCTGTCAGCAAGGTTTTCTCGATGGCGAGTCGATTAAGAACCGGCAATGCACCCGGATAACCGAGGCAAACGGGGCAGGTGTTCGTATTCGGGTCGTCGCCAAATGAAGTACGGCAAGCACAGAACATTTTGGTGTCGGTGTTGACTTGGGCGTGGACTTCCAATCCGATGGTGACGAGGTAGGACATAAATTTCAAAATTCAAATCTCAAGTTTCAATGAAGAGAGGATTTGGTCAGACTGCGAGAGGGAGGAATGCTGGGGTTGTGGGGATAAGATCCGTCAGATCAGTCTGATCAAACAGATCCGACCGATCTCTTAACCTAAATTTTCAATACGGAAAACGACTGGAGTTGAATTGATGCAGTTGAGGGTTTCGATTTCTGACAGGGCGTTGGTGAGTTTACCAAAGGGGCAGGAGTGGAGGAGGAAAACCATGTCGACGAACTCCGCGTCGGGGTTTGAAGCATCGACGGGAGAATGGGTGCCTGAAATTCCGATTTTGTGTTTTGCAATCACGGTGGCGATTTCGGCGACGACACCTGGGCGGTCTGTAACGTCGAAGCGGACGTAGTAGGCGGTGGAGGTTTCTTCGATGGGGACAAGCGTCCCGGATTCTCGATAAGGAAGGAATCCGCGATGGTGCGAAGTGTGTGCGAGATCGCGCGCGGCTTCGACGAGATCGGCGATCACTGATGAGGCGGTCGGGCCTTGGCCGGCGCCGCGTCCGTAGAAGAGCGATTCGCCTGCGGCATCGGAGTTGACCGAGACCGCATTGAACACGCCGTTGACGGAAGCAAGGATGTGTTTTTGGGAGATGAAAGATGGCTGCACACGGAGTTCGACCGCGCCGCCGTCGCGTTCGCGAATGACCGCGAGAAGTTTGATCACATAACCGAGAGATTTCGCGAAGCGGATATCGGTTGGGCGGACTTGTTCGATGCCGGATACATGGATGTTCGCGGGATCGATCGGAAAACCATAGGCAAGTGTTGCGAGAAGAATGGCCTTGTGGGCGGCGTCCCAGCCATTGACATCCAGTGCGGGATCGGCTTCTGCGTAACCGAGTGTCTGGGCTTCCTCGAGAGCGGTTGGGTAGTCAATGCCGCGCAGGGTCATTTGCTCGAGGATGTAGTTTGAGGTGCCGTTGATGATGCCGGTGAAAGAATGGATTTGGTTGCCGATAAACGAATCTTGGACGGTTTTGACGATGGGGATGCCACCGGCAATAGCGGCCTCGAAAAAGATGGGGGTGTCCATTTTCCGCGAAATGGCAAAAAGCTCGACTCCGCGTTCAGCGAGTAGGGCTTTATTGCCGGTGACGACGGGTTTTTTCGCCAACAGTGCGGCGGCTACGATTTCAAAGGCATCTGTGGTGCCACCGATGAGCTCAACGACGATGTCCACCGCTGGGTCATTCACGAGATCTTTCCACTGAGTGGTGAGGATTTCTGAGGGAACGGCGGAGTTGGTGGAGCGGGATTTCTTAGGGTCTCGGACGAGGATTTTGGTGATTGCGAGGGAAACGCCTTTGCCGGTGCGCTCTGAGATGAGTGCACCGTTTTTTTCAAGTGTGTTCCATACGCCGGACCCGACGGTGCCGAAGCCCGCGAGGCCGATTCCCAGTTTGTTGCAGTTGCTCACGCGGCGAGGCTATGCGGAGTGAGGAAAATCTCAAACTTCAAATTTCGGGAATGTGACAGAGATTTTTTTTCACCGCAGAGCCGCAAAACCCCATGAGAGATAGCGAATATTTATTTCTAGCTAAGCCAGACTGTTTGGACGAAACAAAGTGAAGTCAAAGGCCGCATAGGGACGCAGAGCTCTGGCTGATGAATTGAGGAGAATTTTCGCTATGAAGACCGATTTATTTCCGGAGTCTGGGATCGAAGGAAAAGGGTTTGGGTTTGGAGGGTCTGAGTTTTGAGGCGTTCGGGTGATGGGGTTGGATGAGCAAGATATGTTCTTTGGGGATAATCGTGCTGGGGAGGCGCAGGGCGAGGTTGCGATTTTCCGTGAGCCATCTTGAACCGAAGTCGCGTGCGCTGGGGGACGAAGGCAGGCTTCTCCAATCTGCGGGAATTTGGTTGGGTTTCACGGACTGGATCCATTCATCGGGGATTTCCACTTCGATGATAATCCAGTCTGTATGAAGTAATTCACGAGGAGCATGGACGAGGATTTCGAGTGCTGCCAAGGCACGTGATTCGGCCAGATAAACGGCGGCGTTGCCGGGGTGATTCCAGCGCCCACCCCAGAGTCTTGCACCTTCGCCATCCATGGCGGTGTTTGCCCAACGCGATTGAACCATGCGGAAAAACTGAGCCATGATCAGGAAAAGACACCGTGTTCGATTCGACCGAGCAATGCTTCCACTTCGCGCGCGCCGATCTCGGTATCTGCAAAATCTAACGGAAGCTCCGAGTCAAAGGCGATGGCCGGGGCATTTAGCCATGCACGAGCTTTTTCTGGATTTCCCAGCACTTCGGTGGCGCGGTGAAATAAGCGTGCATAGCGAACGAGGCGATCCGATTCCATCCGATCCAGATGACCGGATTTTTTCCTGCGGTGCAATGTGGCGCGGGATATTCCCAATAGAGCGGCAAGTTTTTCCTCGCTCAGTCCCAGCATTTCACGAGCTGTATGGAATTCTGCCATGGCTAAACCATCGCGAACTCGGCTGATGAGGTAAGGTGCTTCGGGGGATTTTAAAAGTGATTCAGCATCTTTCGTTGGATCATCAGGTAGGGAATACTTGATGGCATTTTTTTTCATAAGAAACAATTAATTGATTCAAATGAATTAATCAAGAGGGAAATCGATATTCCTCCACTCTCCGGGTTGGATGTTTTCTAGATGGTAAGGGCCGATGGATTCGCGATGGAGTTGGGTGACGCGTATTCCGAAGCGGAGGAACATGCGTTTGATCTGGTGGTGCAGGCCTTCGTGGATGGTCAGGCGGCAGGAGGTTTCGGATAAAAGATCCACGATCGCAGGGGCGGAGCGGGTGTTTTCTTTTTCGAAGGACATGCCGTCGCGAAATTGTTGGAGGACGGTTTTGGGGATGCGTTGGTCGGTGTGGACGAGGTAGGTTTTCGGGACGTGGTTTTCGGGGGCGGTGAGGGATTTTGAGAAATGGGAATCGTTGGTGAGGATGATAAGTCCTGAGGACGCGCGGTCGAGGCGGCCGGCGAGGTGAAGTTCATTTGCCCAAGGTTCATGGATCAGATCGATGACCGTGCGGTGGATTTTATCGGTGGTCGCGGAGAGGATGCCGATGGGTTTGTGAAGAAGAAGGTAGCGTGCAGTGCGTGCTTGGAGGACCTCGCCGTTGGTAGAGAGGTGATCGAATTTTTCCAGTGGGAGATTGCCATCGGTGACAATTTCTCCGTTGAGTCTGGCCTCACCGGCTTCGATGAGTTTTTTGGCATGACGTTTCCCGAGACCGCTGCGTTTGGCGATGAATTGGAAAAGGGTCATGCTGTGGAAAACTCTAAATTTTAAACTCTAAACTTCAATGAAAGATCGGGTTATAGAGCGAATGAATTTTTTAACTCGGCACTTTTCATTGTGAGGATGAGAGCTGAGGATGTGGATATGAAGCTGGCGCGCATGGGAGATGGGGCGGAGATTTTTCATACCTTGCAGGGTGAGGGTGTGAGTGTGGGCATGCCGGCGGTTTTTGTCAGGTTGTCGCTGTGCAATTTGCACTGTGTTTGGTGCGACACGGATCATACGTGGAATTTTGAGGGGACGCCTTGGGCGCATGAAAAGGATGCCCAATCCGGTTACAAGAAGCATTGCAAGGAGGAGGCGATCATTGAAAAAACTACGGCGGAGGTTGCGGAGGAGGTGAGGAAATATGGGTGCCGGCACGTGGTTCTGACGGGTGGGGAGCCGTTGCTGCAGGAAGAGGGTTTGTTGGAATTGATCACAGAGCTGCGAGCTGACGGGGAGGATTGGTTTTTTGAAATGGAAACCAACGGCACACGTTTACCGGGAGTTGAACTGATGGCGGCAGTGGGGCAGTTCAATGTTTCACCGAAACTCTCAAACAGCGGAGTTTCACAAAATTTAAGAGAAAAGCCAGAGGTGATACGAGGGTTGGTGGCGAGCGGGAAGGCATGGTTCAAATTTGTGGTCGAGAAGGAAGCGGATCTGAAAGAGGTGATGGATTTGACCGAGAAGAGCGGGATACCGAAGAACCGGGTCATTTTGATGCCGGAGGGGAGAAATGTGGCGGAGCTCGACAAAGTGGCGCCGTGGTTGGCGGAGCGTTGTAGGGATTTGGGCGTGAGGATGTCGGATCGGCTGCATGTGCGGTTGTGGGGGGATCGGAGGGGGGTTTGAAGACATAGGATAGAAGACTGGAATTGGCGCGACTGGAGTCGCGCGGTCCTATAGAGTAAAATATTCTTGCGAAACTTTTCTCTGGGAGGTGGGTTTGAAGGAAAGTAAATGAGCGAAAACAAGCCAAACAATGAATGGAACGAAAGCGACGTGACCTGGCGCTTGCTTGGAAAAGCAGCCCCGAAGCTGGCAAGTGCTCGCTTTGCGGATGATGTGGTTCGGGCGGTGCGTTTGTTACCAGAAGCGGATCCAATTTGGCCGCGGATATTGAAATTTTCTCGTTGGTCGCTGGTTGCGGCATGTGTGGTCTTGGCGGCTTCGATATTTATCGATCCGCTTAAAACCAGTCCTAATCAAGGGCCCGTTGTCGAAGATCACAAAACTCGATGGGAGCAGATAGAAAATGCCGCTCAGGCCGAGTTATTGGCTGCAGCTGTTGAACATATGGACGAATTCAGCGATCAAGATTTGATCACAATGATCGGTTTCTGAACTGATTCTGTGGATTACGAGAAAGCGGGTTGCAAAAGGTTAGGGAACGAGACTAGAGTCGCTCTCTGAAATAAATGGTTATGGCGATTGAAGGTGAAGATTTAGCGAAAGCATGTGTGAAAGCGGCGGTGGATATCCAAGCGGAGAATATCCGGGTGTGGGATATGAGAGGGGTTTCGAATCTAACCGACTACATGATTGTTTGTTCGGGTTCCTCGATGCCGCATTTGCGAGCGGTAATTCGTGAAGTCTCCGAAAATGTGGAAAAGGAGCATCGGGTGAAGCCGGTGAACTCTGAGGGTAAGGTGGACTCGAAGTGGGTGGTGCTTGATTACATCGATGTCATGGTTCACGTGATGGACGATGAAATGAGGGAATTTTATGGTCTCGAAGAGCTTTGGGCTGGGGCCAAAGAGTTGGATTGGGATGGAACGGGGCAAGCCAATGGTGGTCAGCGAAAATCCAATTTCATTCACTGAAAGGGGAATGGAGAAAGTGAAAACCCGCGTTGAATGGACGCGGTTTGGTGTGGTTTTTGCGGGGGTCGGTTTGGCGTTTTTCGCGGTCGGAATGTGGAGAGTCGATGGCTTGATGGCTGCGATGGGATTGTCGGTTCTGGTGTTGATTGGAATGGTCCGATGGCTGGGTGTGCGTAACCTCAAAGGGTTGACCTTGGTTTACAAAGGGCCGAGACGGGTCGAGGTGGCAAAGGGATTTGATGCAAGGTTGGAGCTTCATGGCGGAGCGAAGTGGATGGACAGATTTTGGTTGGATTTCGGAATCCGGCTGATGGATGAAAAGGAAGTCTGCGGAAGGATTCTCTGGTTGGGCTCGAACAGTTCAGCCAAGGTTGTGCGCTGGGTGAGTATGAAACATCGCGGGCTGAGGAGAAAGCAGGTGGGATGGATCCGCTCGGGGTTTCCCCTGGGTCTGATGATATTTCAAAATGAGATCCAGGTGCCTGCGGAGATCGGAGTGCTGCCATTGGGGCGGGTTCCAAGGGAATTGAAATCCAGTGGATTTTTGTTAGATGGTATGCCTTTGGGCAGCTCGGGCCAGCTTGGAGCGATCGGAGATTGGAAAGGTTTGCGGGAGTGGCGGAGTGGAGATGCCGTGCAAAGAATCGCATGGGCAGCAAGCATGAGATCGCGTGCATCAGGAGGGGGACTGTTGGTCAGGCAGGAAGAACCGCCGAGCTCGAACTTGGAGATGTGTGCGGTGGTTTTCCATTCATTTGGAACGGATCGGAATTTGATTCGGCCGGATCGGTTTGAGCGGGCGCTATCCTTACTCTGTGGAGTGGTTGCAAGTATGTTGGGCAACGGTATTCCGGTGCGGATTTTGGCGGATTTTTGGGAATGGGAGCCGAAGGATGTGAATTCAAAGCGAGGCCTGGCCTTGCTCAAAGAGGGGATCCTGCTGGCACAACGGGCAGAGTGGACCGAAGCGCATGATTTGTTAGAAGTTTTTTCAAAGGTGAAACCTCGGGAGTGCCTGATCATCCTATCCGATATGCCGGTCAGTTCATGGAAAACCTTGGTTCCGGATTTTGTATTGAATCCCGTGATTGTTGATATTGTTGCTTATGAAAAATCGACCAAGCGCAAGATGCTCAGAGGAAAGGTGGCAGCGCGATGATCATCCGTCTGGCGGTATTGATGCTATCGGGTTTGATGGCTTACTTCATGTTACGCGGTTGGCCGGCGGCGGTTCCCGCTTTCCCGAGGGCCTTCGTGGCTGTCTTCATGGTGGCAGTGGCCTTGGCGTGGTGGGCGACAGGGAAAAAGCCGAAAGATCTGCCATTAGTGAAGGCGGGCCGCAGGCCAGGATGGATGGATTTCGGTACGCTCGGTTTGTGTCTATTGGCGTTTGAATCTGGATTCCTGTGGTTTTTGAGTGCCGCGCCACAACCCTTGGAAGCACTGGCAATCCAGCTGGAGCATCAATTTCGTCCAGAGGCTGCAGAGCGTCGCGAGGCAAGGGGGGATGGCGTAACGAGTGGCAACTGGTTATGGGATGACCAACGCCAGAGGCCGTTACCACGGAGAACGAACTTGAAGCCCGGGATGAAACCCGAGGTTTTCTTACGATTGATGAATGGCAAGGATGCTGAGCGTTTGCTCAAGCGCCGGCTTTATGTGCGCTCCTTCGCTTTGGATCGATATGAGAATGGCGCATGGAGTTTGAGTGATGCCGAATCACAAGTGCTTCCAGCGGATGACAAAGGTTGGATCCGTTTTTCGAGACAAAGCGAAGGCGAAATTTTGCATGAGGTGTTCCATGGAAAAGACGAAAGTGGCCTGAATCCTCTCAATGGCTTGCTCGGAGCTAGAGCGGTGCGATTGCCGTCCCTGACCGTGAATGGCGAGGGTCTGGCAATCCTGCCAAAATCAGATGATGATACGGGATATGAATATCTGGTTAGCTCGCTGCCCATCACGCTTGCCGATGTGGCAGAGGAGGATTTGAAGGATATAGTGATCAAATCTCCAGATGCCGGCTCAAGAATGGGTCAGTTGGTTTTGAGGGTCGCGGGTGAGGGTGGGCTGTTAGATCGGCTGAAAAAAATCGAATCCTATCTCCGCAAGTCCTATCGCTATTCGTTGGTGACGGACAACAAGAGAAACCTGGATCCGATCGAGAACTTTTTGTTTGAGGAGAAGCGCGGGCATTGTGAATTTTTTGCGACCTCAGCAGCGTTGATGGCGCGTGAGCTCGGAGTCGAGGCAAGGGTAGGGTATGGATGGGCAGGTGGAAAGTATTACGAGAGCAATCACATGTTCGTATTCCGCGCGAATGAGGCGCATGCATGGCTGGAGGTGAAACTTGCAGGTTATGGATGGGTCTTGGTGGAGCCGACTCCACCGATGGATTCTTCGAGCGCTCTGCCGAGCACGGCGGAAGCTGGGGAAAAAACGCCAAGTCCGGATGAAATGATCCCACAGGAGGAGGCTGTCTTTTCAAAAGGTGCGGAGAAGATCACGGGCTGGGCCATTAGCTTGACAGCTGGGTTTGGATTCAGCGCGTTTCTGTTGTTTGCCATGAGAGCAAGAACACGGGAGGAAGTCCGTGAAGGATCCGGTGCGGGCACGCGCATACGCAAGGAAACGGGTTACTTTGCGGCATGGCGCAGGGCTCTTGGCAAGCGTGGCATGAAAAATGAAGCAGGACTTACTCTGAGGCATCAGATTCAGATCATGGACGCAGCACCGGATTTCTCAAAAGAGCTGGTTCGTTACCACTATGCGGTCAGTTACGAGGGGCATCCGGTCGATGTGAAACGTGAGCGCCATCTTGAAACAGAGATCCATAACTGGGAAGCTCCGTAAGCTTCAAATCTTATAGAACTCAAGAAGTTGGTGCTGCCAATTCATCAGGACATCGGCGGGTTGGACTTCTTTAGCGGCGATCGATTCGATGACGGCGCGTGAAGCGATGAGAGAACCATCAATCCCAAGATCGTTTCCGATTTTGTTGCGGCGTGCGATCATGGCATCGACGCGGTCATCGAATTCTTTATCCTTCTTTCGCCGCAAACCAAGGACTCTTGAAGGCCATTCGCTCTCGGGCATGGATCGCACAGTTTCCTGCATTTCCTTGAAGCGCTTGATGCGGTCGCTGCGGAAATGCGGCGGAAGTTTGATGGGTTTGTTTTCTACCATTTCCAGACACCATTCAATGAGCTGGCGGTTAGGTGCGACCATGAAAGAGGGGCGGTCCCACGCTTCCGCCTCCGCGTCTCGCCAATGCCAGAGGCCGCGGAGACAGGCGAGTCCGTATGGGCTGAGTTTGCCTGATCCGGAAATACGCCATTGATCATCACGATTCTCATCACGTTCCTCGACTTTGTTTTTTGCTGATTCGCAACTCTCGATAAACCATGAATAGCGATCCATTTCTTTTAGCTTGAGGACGATTTTATCGCCCATTTCCAGAAGGTAACGAACGTCGTTCAGTGCATATTCGACCATCGTCGGTGAGAGTGGGCGCTTACCCCAATCGGCTTTTTGAGAGGATTTTGAGAGGACAACACCAAAGTAGTGTTCGACTAAATTTCCGAGCCCGAATTTTTCGACCCCTAGCAAGCGCGCGCCGATTTGAGTGTCATAAACGTGTTTGGGGAGGCAGCCGAATTCGCGTTTCAGCATGGTCATGTCATAATCGGCGCCATGCATCCAAACGGTTGCATCTCTTAGGTATTGATCAAGCGGGCTGAGGTCTTTGATCGCCAGTGGGTCGATCAAAACGCATTCATTGCCAGCGGTAAATTGAACGAGACAGAGTGATTCTTTGTGGCGGTGAAGGCTGTCTGCCTCGGTGTCGATGGCACATACTTTTTCACCTCCCACAAGGTCGCATTTTTCAAGGAATTCCCTTAGTTGAGGTGTGGTGCTGATCATGCGTGATTTTCTGGAAAAACGGCAAAGGGGAACAAGTGAGGGTGATTAACAAGCCTGTTTTTAGTCAATAAAAATGAACTAACTTGGCATGGTGAGGTAAGAAATTCCTTATTTTGTCTTCTTTTCCAAGATCTTGATGTTTCTGAACGAGCACTCGTCGATGTGGTCTGTCAGCATGATATGGCCCTCGATCTTCTCGCCAAAGCCTTTGGCATTCTTGAATTTGCTTTTCTGAATCAAGGTCTTGAGTTCTGGGCTGCCGAGTTTGTATGAGACGACCAATGCGCCGTTGAGCCAATGTTCAACATGATCTCCATCGATGACTAGTTTGGATGAGTTCCATTCACCTACAGGATTTGTTTTTTTGAGTTCGTTGGCACCCATTAAATCATAAAGCGCGGCGGTCTGATGGGTAGGGCCGTTTTTTGCATCATGATGGCCCGTATCATCCAGCATTTGGTATTCGGGACCCGGAGTTGCAGGGCGCGATTCATCAACGAGATATTTGATCCCACTGTTACCCTTCAACGATAATTTCCATTCCCAAGTCAGGATGTAGTTATTGTATTTACGATGGGTAACGATATTGCCTCCGTGAATTTTTTTCTGTTTGGTGAGAATTCCATTTTCAATCTTCCATCCGGCATCTGGGCGCTTCTCAGATCCAAAAGCACGCCAGTTATCGAGATCTTTGCCATTGAATAGCAGTTGCCACCCCTCGGTTTTTTCTTGATCGCTGAGAGTATTGGGCTCGTTGGCAAACAAGCGCACGGTCATGAGTGCGATGATAAATGGAACTTTCATAGGGTCAGTGAAATCTGGAATCTGGTCGGAGCTTATTTGAGGCCTTTGAGTATCTGGGCGCGGAGCTCGACGACATCGATTTGCTCGCTGTGTTTCCAGAGTAACTTGCCTTCAGGTGAAATGATGACGGTAAGTGGAAGGGCACCAGTCCATTCTGGATATATGGCCTCGGCCAGTTTGTCCGGATTACCGCCGTTCCAAATGTAGTTATTGGAGGTGCGCTCCTCTTTTTCCATGGATGGTTTGGTGCGTGAGGACAGTGCGGCATGACGGGATTCAAGAAATTTTTTCACTTTTGCTTTTTGCCCAATCGGATCCATGGATATCGAAATGAAGTCCACGTTGCGATTTTGGAAGCGGCGATAGGTGTCAATCAGTTCAGGAAACTCCGCGACACAGGGACCACAGGTCGTGGACCAGAAGTTGATGACGCGGACATTTCCGGATTTGTTTGCACGGAGTTTTTGAGCCAATGGCGCGTCCAGTTCGTCGAGAGTGACCGGGATTTGTTCCCATGCTTTTTGTTCTTTTTCGACGCTGCCGCCCTTGAATAACCATTTGGTCGAGCATCCAAAGGACCGTGTGACAGTCTCTCTGACTTCTTTGCCGGCGAGCAATGCATCCAATGCGTCACGCAGATAGGATTTTTCGACAGGTTCCGAGGACCTGCCGGCGTCATCCATGCGTCCGGTGTAACGAAGTTTGCGATCCGCATCGAAAACGAAAACGTGGGGTGTGGACTGCGCGCCGCAGGCTGTGGCGAATTTTTGCGTCTCTCCGTCATAGAGATACGGAAATGTCCAGCCATGGCTTTCGGCAAAGGGTTTCATCTCTTCGAAAGAATCTCCATAAGGGGAATAGCCGAGTTCATCAGGGCGAAGGCTTTTGGGGTTATTCGCATTGACCGCCACGATGGAGACTCCTTTGCCTTTGTAATCCTGGTGAATTTGCTCAGTCCTCGCGGCAGCTGCAACAGAGTCCGGGCAATGATTGCAGGTGAAAATAAGACAAAGGATTTTTGCATTCGCGTAGGTCGCTTCAGTATGGGTTTTGCCATCCGTGCCGGGTAATGAAAACGCAGGCAGCGGAGAACCGATGCCAAGGACTTTCGGGACTTCTTCGTTGCAGAAAGCCGAACCGGTCAAAATGGGTAATAATAAAAGGAGGATGCGTTTCATATTCAGGCGTTACGTTAGCGGAATTGGATAGATTACAAAGTGGAAAATCCGGAATGCCCGCCCCTCGAGGGTGGAGTGCCCTCTATCGGGTCCGAAAATATCCTTAAGATAAGTTGAATATTTGTCTGGCAAAAGCTATGAATTTTATTTAGCAAATATGAAACAATATTCTCAGTCATGCCATCTACTAACGAATACACCCACCCAATAAACGTTCGTTCGAGACAACTCGACATGCCAACGCGTGGAGTTTATCAGGACGATTACGATGACAAAATCAAGAGCGCGCAGCTCGAATTGGAGCGAATCCAGGAAGAGCGTGAAGAGCTTGAGCGAAAAAAACGTGAGCTTGAAGAGCTGACAAGTCGTAAACGTGCGTTTCTTTCTCAGCAGGTTGAACTGACCGAAAAACTCTCCTCGGCGATTACGTTAATTGATCGGGAGCTGAACGAGTTGAGAGAAGAGACCGATCAAATTGAGCAATGTCGCGCTTGTTTTGCTGAGCATTTGGATAAAATCCAGAAGCATGATCCTGAGAAGTGGACGCGTGACAATCTCCATGAGAGGCTGGAAAAAGCCACAGCCGTGACAGATATGGCTGCTGACGAGTATGATCAAGCCGCCGCATATTTCGAGGGTACGCGAGCCGGTGGGATATTTGGCAGGCCCTCCAAGGGCGGACGTCGTAAAACGAAGTCACAAAAGAACGAATCCGAATTTCTTCAACAAATGTTGAACGGCTTTGCCTTTAATTTGCCCATCATCCTTCTTGGTGCGGCAGGCTTGGTTCTTTACTTTATGAAATAGAGCGATGGCAAAGTTGAAACAAGCGAGCCTGTTTGATGAGAATTACGAGCTTCAGGCTCTACGTGAGAAAGAGCGCAAGCTTGCCGAAGCTCAGAAAGAATATCAAAAGTTGCCCGCGTTGCTGGCCAAGCAGAAGCAGGAGAATGAGGCGACCATGCCGCCGATGGTGGAAATCCGCGAGCGCCAGAAGTTCAACCGCTTTGAACAGAGCCTGAGCCGTGGACAGATTGAAAACGTTCTTCGCACACAGAGGCAAAGTTTGGGTATGACACTGCTGCTGTTGGTGGCCATCATTCTCATGGTGCTATGGGGCCTTCGGATGGTCACCAACTGATGGAAGTTTAACTAAGGGCGCTCCCATGGCTCAACCTTCCGTTCCGCGGAACGAGGCTCAAGGTGGGAAATGACGCGGCCCTCCGGGCCGATGAGATTTGAAATCTTCTCCTCGATCTCGGTTGCATGATCATGAGCCTCGGAGAGTATCATGTGATTTGGGAATACCAGGTGAAACTCAACCCAATGGAAATGACCCGAGTGGCGATGTCTGAAATTGTGGTATGCGAGGTTCTTTTCTTTGACGGCTTCATCCAATACATCGCGTGTGAGTTTTTCGATGACAGGATCGGCTTCATCAAGCAGTCCTCCAAAACTTTCTTTGATGAGTTTCAGTCCGACCCGAAGGATATTCAGGGCCGCGATGACTGCAAAGATCGGATCCCACCAAGGCCAATCGGTCAATAGAATCAGCGTCAAAGCGACCAACGCGGCAAGACTGGACCAAACATCTGTTAGGACATGAATGCCATTTGCACGAATCAAGGGTGAGCCGGTGCGCTTCGCGACTCGAAGCAATGACAATCCGAGTGCCAGATTGATCGACGCAACAACCGCCGTGATCCAGCAACCCAGTGCGAGGTTTCTGATTTCAACGCCGTAGGTGAATTGTCTGACTGCCTCATAAAGAATCAAAATCGCTGCGGCAGAAATCATCGCCCCTTCCAATCCTGCCGAGATGAAGGAAATTTTATCGTGACCGAAGTGATGGGTTTCATCGGCTGGTTTTCTTGCCAAGCGCAGAGCCCAAGAAGCGAAGGCGACAGCGAAAACATGAACCACCGATTCCGCGGCATCCGAATAGATCGCGGATGAGTAGGTGCTGACAGCGGCAAAGACCTTCAAGGCGAGCAAGAAGATCGCGACGACAAGAGACAAGTTCATCACCTGTCGTTGTGGGTCAGATCGAGTCATCGGATGATGTTTTGTGAAATCATTTCATCAGACGTTCAATGTCATCTGGCTCAATGGGGATGGATGCCATTAAATCGATATTTCCATCCTTGCCAATCAGGTAATCGTTTTCGAGCCGTATCCCCAGATTTTCCTCACGGATATAGATTCCGGGTTCGATGGTGAAAAGCATACCCGGAGCGACGGTTTCGAATGGAGGCGACACATCATGAACATCCAGGCCCAGATGGTGGGAAACACCGTGCATGAAATAGCGGCTCACGAGTGGTTTGGTCTCGTCCTGTGCGGCGGCTTCCTCAGCTGTGAAAAGCCCGAGTCCGATAAGTTCCTTTTCAATTTCCGTGATAACTTGTTTTTGGTAATCAGGAAGGCGTATGCCGGGACGGAGTATCGTGTTCGAAAATTTCATGATCCGCAGCACCGCCTCATAAACTTGTCTTTGACGCGGGGTGAACTTGCCGTTGACAGGGATGGTGCGGGTCATGTCCGCATTCCAGCCGCCGTATTCGCAGGCGACATCGAGTAATAGTAAATCACCGTCCTTGAGAATCTGATCATTATCGATGTAATGTAGAATGCAGGCATTCGCTCCACCCGCGATGATGGGCTTGTAGGCAAATCCACGGGAGCCAGATTTGACGAACTCGTGAATGAACTCAGCCTCCACCTCCCATTCACCAATGCCGGGTTTGACGAATCCCAAAATCCGGCGAAAGCCAGCCTCGGTGATATCACAGGCTTTGCGGGTGAAAGCGATTTCCCCGTCGGATTTGAAAATGCGGAGTTTGTGCAGCAGTGGTGTGAGTCGGCCGTATCGGTGCAGGGGAAACTTGCGTTGGCAATCGGCGATGAAACGGCTGTTGCGCGTTTCAGTGAATGTTGAGCAACGCGGATGCTCGTTGGTGGAAAGGTAAATGGAATCCGCCTGCAAAGCGAGTTGATGGAATAGATGATCGAACTGATCCACCCATTCGATGTGTTGTATGCCGCTTCGTTGTCTTGCCTGTTCTTGGGTTAGCTTGTGACCTTCCCAGATCGCGATTTTTTCATTCGTCTGGCGTATGAACAGGATTTCCCGGTTCTTTTCAACCTTGGCACCAGGATAGATGAGCAAAATGCTATCCTCCTGGGCGATGCCGGTCAGGTAAAAGAAATCCGTGTTTTGTTTGAATGGCAGGGTCGCGTCCGCATTGCTTGAATAAACGTCGTTCGAATGAATCACGACGATTGCGTTTTCCGCGAGTAGCCCGACGAGGTTTCTGCGGTTTTCAGTAAATAGTTCTGAAGATGGTGATTGGGTGCGCATATAGAAAAAACAAAAACCATGCAAAATGAGGAAAGAACTTCTGTCGAGGCTGGCTTAGGGTTGTTTTTCGACTTTGAAATAAGTTTCGCTTTTTCCATGTGGCAACTTGCAAAACCTTTTCCGCTGTGAACACGATCCAACCGAACTCTATATGGATTTTTTCGCTACAGATCAAACTTCTCTGAAAATCTGCGGTGTCAGGACTGAGGCGGATGCCCAGAGACTGATCGATCTCGGGGTTGATGCGGCTGGGTTTAATTTCTGGCCCGAGTCGAAGCGGTATTTGAATCCGAAAGATGCGGCTTGGTTGAAGCATATTGAAGGCAGGATTTTAAGGGTGGGTGTATTCGTCAATTCATCCACGGATTTGCCACTCAGGCTGATTTCGGAGGGAATGATCGATGTGGTTCAATTGCACGGTGACGAGGATCCAGAGTTTGCTGGAGTATTTTCAAATGCCGGCATAACGGTTATCAAAGCCATAGGCGTGAAAAATCCGGCTGATATTGACAGGGCGGGTGAGTATGATGTGGATGCCGTTTTGCTGGATGCACATGCGCCCGTGGTTTTTGGTGGAACGGGCGAGACTTTTGATTGGAGTCTCGCACTGGAATTTAAAAAACGCTTTCCGAATACTCCCATGATCCTTGCCGGCGGAATCACACCGGAAAATGCGGCAATGGCAGTTTCCCAAGTCAAGCCTGCCGCACTGGATATTGCATCAGGAGCTGAAATTTCGCCTGGGGTTAAAGATTTCACCAAAGTTCGGAAATTGTTGGAGGCATGTCAGGGCGTCCTATGATGACAGATTCGCATTGTCACTTGGCATCCCACCGTTACGCGGATCAGGATGTGGGACAGTTGATTGAACGCGCCAAAACAGCCGGAGTGCATCGCATGGTGACTTTGGCAACCTCGTTGGGTGACCTTTCAAAAAATCTTGAGATTGCCAATTACGCGGGTGTGTCGACAGCGATTGGAATTCATCCCTGCGATGTTCACCAGGCTCCCGATCATGCACTTGAAATTCTCTCCGAGTATACCACCGATCCAAGGGTTTGCGCGATTGGAGAAACGGGATTGGATTACTTTCACCCGGCACCGGAAGGCTGGACCGACTTCGATTTCAGATTCAGGCAGCAGAATTTCCTCAATCAACATTTCGAATTAGCGGCGAGATCAGGCTTGAATGTGGTCATTCACACGAGAGACCGGGAAGGATCTCAGTCATTTCAGGACGCGTTATCTATATATCGAAAATATTCAGGACACGTTAGGGCGGTATTTCATTGTTTCATTTCCTCATGGGATCTGGCGCAGCAGGTGTTGGCGGAGGGCGGGCTGGTTTCTTTTGGTGGTGTGACAACTTTTAAAAAATCCGATCTCGTCAAAGATACGGTGGCCAGTTGTCCGGCAGGTTTTTTCATGTTGGAAACCGATTCTCCCTACCTTGCGCCGGAGCCGTTACGGGGAAAACAGAATGAGCCGGCGTATGTTTCATACATCGCAGAGGCCATTGCCGCAGTGAGAGGGGAGTCGTTGAATGAACTGGCGGCGCATACTGAACTGGCGGCGAATGATTTTTTTCGATGGAAATCGATTTCCAATGAATGAATTGTGAACTGGCAATCGTTATACGTTGTGTTAAATCGGAGTCACATTTTTTCCGGTCCAACCCATCCAATCATGAAAATTATAAATTATCTTACAGCAGCAGCTCTGGTTTCTCTCTCCGTTTCTTGCGCACCAAAAACAGGAGGAGACGGATATGACGTGTCCAATCCCTACTCGGCTCCCGACTACGTTGATGAAACCGGAACACCGGTCGTGCCGGATGACCTGAATCCAGTTTATGATGCTCCGGCAACTTACGAAGAAGTGGCCACCAAGCCCGAGGTGACCAGGCCTGCCCGCACCGCCGCATCATCCAAAATACATACGGTGGGTCGTGGTGATACACTCTGGGGCTTAAGTAAAAAATACCGGGTTTCAGTGGCATCCATCAAAGCGGCAAATGGTCTAACCCGTGACACCATCGCGCTGGGAGCTAAATTGAAAATCCCTGCGAACTGAACTGATGCGCGCCGGCTTCCTCCCTGCTTTCTTTTTCCTTTTCGTCATCGCATCCCAACTGGCGGCTCAGGATCGGCCAGCGGATGCGCCCGTCATGACGGCGAAAGAAGAAATCATGGAGCAACTGTTTTCCGAGAGGGAATCTGCGGAAGCGTTGGCGCAGGCAATTCTGAGCGCACGAAAACTTGGCGTATCAGAGCAGGCGATTCTGGAATCAAAATTCTTGTTCCATGTCGATCGTGCGGAGGATGCGGAACTTGCAAAGATGCTGCCGCAGCTTCTCAAGCAGAGCGAACATTTCAAGTTATCCGAATCTGAAATTTTCGGAAGCGAGGATGACTGGCGCGCCATTGTGGAATATGTGCGGGCGATCGCAGGCTTGCAAGCCGGCGACAAGCAGGCATTTAAAAAACATATCACCGAGGCCTTTTGGCTGAGTCCGCGCCAGGGGGCCGCGTTTGCTCCGCATATCGAAAGACTTCGCCTGATGGATGCCATGAGTGAGGTTGAGGTCGATATGGATCGCAAATATGCCCATACGCTTGACGCTGGTAAAACCAGCCTGGGAGAAGTCAGGGTGGGCAAGAAGGGAATGATGCTGCACTTTTGGTCGCCGTGGAGTCCGGAGTGTGAGGCTACGCTCGCTGACTTCTTCATCACTGCCGGACTATTGGTGAAAAACGGTATCGGAGTCGTATCGGTTCTTCCGGAGACTTCGGAGAAGGTGGTTGCGGATGCCAAGAAAATGTTGGCGGCAACGGGCAAGGTTGCTCCGGGTCATTGGATAGTTGATTCAGAAAAATCACCGCTAAGCGCACAGTTGAAAATTCAAACGGTTCCCGCTGTGGTTCTGATGGATGCCAATGGAAAGATCATGTTCAATGGAAATCCAAGCGATGAGGATTTTTGGAAACTGTTAGAAAAAATGAATCCCGAAATCAAACGTCCTGCGAAACGGGACTAGCGGATTCCGTTTCGTGTTTCCAATAAATTACTAGACTTACCGTAGGATTGAAAAAAGGGGTGGTAATCTTAGTAATAAACTTTTCTTAAAAGTTTGTTTATTTTAACTTGACGGAAACCCGTAATACTATTTTTATCGTATCAATCTAAGGAAACAAATCCTGATGAGCAAACCTTCACATCCTTCCAATCTCGAACTGCAAGCGCTCTCTGTGCTGTGGCACGAAGGACCATCTACTGTAAGTTCAGTACATGTGGCGCTGCCTGATGGAAGGGAAAGGGCATACACCACCGTGTTGTCGGTGATGCAAAGCCTTGAGAGAAAAAAACTGGTAAGAAGAATACGCACCGGAAGGGCTCATGTTTATGAGTCGGCGTATTCACAGGAAATCATCGTGCGTCGTGCGACGGATGATTTTGTAACAAATGCTTTTGGAGGACGCCTCGGTGAGGCTGTTCTCGCTACCCTCTCCCTCGGTTCATTAACACCGGAAGAGAAAACAAACATCGAACGCGAACTCCAACGACATAAAACCATGCCAGCGAAAAAAACAGCAAAGAAAGCAGTAAAAAAAGCAGCTACCAAAAAGCCAGCAGTCAAAAAGGCTGCTCCCAAGAAAGTAGCTAAAAAAGCACCGGCCAAAAAGGCAGCTCCTAAAAAAGCCGCTCCAAAAAAGGCAGCTGCTAAGAAAGCAGCTCCTAAAAAAGCCGCTAAAAAAGTAGCGAAAAGCGCTAAAAAAGTGGCCAAGAAGCCAGCTAAAAAAGTAGTTGCCAAGAAAGCTCCGGCTAAAAAGGCAGCTGTGAAAAAAGCACCTGCTAAAAAGGCAGCTGTGAAAAAAGCACCTGCTAAAAAAGCCGTAGCCAAAAAAGCACCTGCCAAAAAAGCAGTAGCTAAAAAGGCACCAGCCAAAAAAGCAGCTAAGAAGAAGTAATCAACCACCGCCGGCAGTCTGATTTTTCTCTCGCGAGTGATCCGGCTGCTTAGGCGGTTATGACATCTGTAAAAGGCGGAAGATCCTAGGGTCTTCCGCCTTTTCGTATTTGTGAGTCAGGTAGCTGCATTTGAAAATAATCCGCCATTTTGTTTTCATGAATGGATTTGTGTGATTTGATTCCGCGCATGAAGAATTCAATGCGTTGGCTGTCCGTCTTCCTGATTGCCTTCACCGCTCTGGCATGGGCCGGTGGAGACAAGAAGCTAGCCCAGGTTTCATTTCATATTGAGACGGAAGCGAGCGATAATCCGAAAATGATTTTTCCCTACGAGATTCTGGGCAAGGAAAGGTATTTCCGCCGGATGTCTGAAATTTCCTCGAAAGATTTCGTTGCCTTCAGTCCCTTTCCATCGGATGACCAAACCTCTTACGGAATGACCATCCAACTGAAGGATGTTGCAGGACAACGCTTGACGGCAGTGACGACTTCCAATCAGGGCAAATTATTGGTTTGTCAGGCTTTTGGTCGCGTTGTGGATGCCGTCATGATTGATCGGCCTGTGAATGATCGTATGATTATCGTCTGGAAGGGTCTGACTCTGGATGAAATACGTGAACTTGATAAAGTGGTTCCGCGTATTGGTGAGAAAAAGAAATGACAATATTCAAAATGAAAAGGGGACTCGTCTTACTGTTGGTTGCAATCACACATCTCAAGGTTGATGCGATTGAGTTGGTTTTGCCGACGGAAAACGATCATCTTTACAGCGGACAACTGGATCGTTTTTACATGTATGTTGACAGGACTTTTGAAGGAGAGGTAACCAAGCCTTGGGAGGGCGGATCCTTTGGGTTTGTTCGGACACCGGTTCGTGTCAACGGTGAGGTATTGCTGACCAAGTTTCACGAGGGGATCGATATCGCTCCTATCAAGCGTGATCATGCGGGTAATCCGCTGGACTTGGTGATGAGTATATCCGGGGGGAAAGTGGTGCACACGAGTTCGATTGCCGGACGCAGCAATTACGGTCGTTATATCGTGGTTGAGCATGAATGGGAGCAATCGAAAGTTTACTCACTCTATGCGCATTTGGCTGAAATCACGGTACAGGTTGGCGATCCGGTCCGGGCGGGTTCTGTGATCGGACGCATGGGATACACGGGTTCAGGGATTAACCGGACGCGCGCGCATTTGCATCTGGAGCTGGGATTCATGATCAGTGAAAAATATCAAGACTGGCACAAGCAGAGTTTTGCGAGTCCAAATTATCACGGAAACTACAATGGAATGAACATTGCGGGAGTCGATGTCGCGAGTTTCTTTTTGGCGCATCGTGAGAATCCCGATCTGAATTTCAGTGAGTTCGTAATGTCCCGCCCAGTACAATTCAAGGTGGCCGTTGCAGCGGGTAAATCGGAACCAGTTTTTTTGGAGCGTTATCCTTGGATGAAGCGACCGGGAGATGCCACGGTGAATTCATGGGAGATCGGTTTCACGGCAACAGGACATATGGTTTCATTCAGCCCAAGCAGTCGGATCGTGAATCAGCCATCCGTGACTCACATCCGACCTGCCGAGGTGAACCAATCCTATTTGACGCGCGGTTTGATTGCCGGAAGTGGCAATCAGGTTTCCTTGTCGCGTGATGGCAATCGTCTGATTTCCCTGATTTTGGATGATTTTCCAAAAGCCCAGTAAGATGTTCAGAGGTTGTTCGTCGCTTGACCGTTCCTTGAATTCAATTTAGTCCCAAAGTCATGACATGGTTTTATTCAAAGAATGGGCAGCAGCTGGGTCCGATTTCTGATCAAGAACTTGTCAATCTTTCTAAGAACGGAGGTTTATCCGCCACCGACCTTGTATGGAAAGAAGGCATGCCGGACTGGAAGCCTTGGCGTGAAGTGTCTCCTCTTTTTTCCGACGCTACTCCGCCGAATATGCCTGCCCTTCCGCAATCATTTGATGGTAATGTGATGGTTCGGCAGCCTTCCATGTATGCTCCAGCACCTCTTCCGCCAAACATCCCGAGTTATCTGTGGCAGTCCATTGTTGCTACTGTACTATGTTGTATGCCGTTTGGCGTGGTGGCGATAGTCTATGCCGCAAAAGTCGATAGTCTGATTGCTGTAGGTGATTATGTGGGTGCGCAAAGCGCTTCAGACTCTGCAAAAATTTGGGTTTTTGTATCAGTGGGGATTGGATTGTTGATCTACTTTCCGACGCTCATTCTATGGATCATTGGCTTATCGCACATTCCATGAGTGGGTTACGCTGGGGCCGTGTGCTGGTTCTTCTCGGGATGATCCTGATCATTTCGGTTGCTGCATATGACCTCCGCCAGACCGGTGGTTCCGGTTGGATGCCGGGCTGTTTTTTTAGAAAGCTGACTGGACTGGAGTGTCCCGGTTGTGGCATGACGCGCGGTACTCACGCCTTGTTGAACGGCCGGTGGATGGAAGCATTCCGGTTCAATCCCATCGGTATGATTCTCCTTCCCATCGCCATACTTGGATTGGGCGTGGAGTGCTTTGGATGGGTGAGGGGGAAATCGGTTTTCAGGCGATTGTATCTGGGAAGGTGGGGTTCGCTCATCTTATTGGGAGTCACGGTGATTTGGTGGATATGGCGTAATGTTTTTTGAGACGGATGGCTGAACTTTCCTTGCGACAATCCAGAGGCAGGCATAGGTTCCACGCATGAGTCTTTTATTGGGAGTGAATATCGATCATGTCGCGACCTTGCGGCAGGCGAGGTATGCTCTGCAGCCGGAATCGCCCAACGCCGAACCGGATGTGGTTTTGGCTGCGCGGGAAGCAAAGGCCGGCGGTGCGGATTCGATTACGGTGCACGTGCGAGGAGACCGCAGGCACATGCAAGATGCGGATGTGTTTCGGATTCGTGAGGAGGTGGATATTCCGCTCAACCTTGAACTCGGGATCACTGAGGAAATGCTGGATTTGGCGTTTCGATTAAAACCGGATTTCGCTTGTCTGGTTCCTGAGACACGTGAGGAAGTGACGACTGAAGGAGGACTTGATGTGATCGCGCTTTTCGGAACAGCAAGGGAGGCGGTGAAACGACTCAAGGCTGCCGGCATCAAGGTCAGCTTGTTCATTGATCCATTTGAAAAGCATGTTCGGGAAGCCGCGCGTATGGAGGCGGACATGATTGAACTTCACACAGGTGCGTTTGCGAATGCGGTCGATAAGTCGGAAGAAATCGCACGCTTGATTGCAGCCGCCCAGCTGGGGCATGAGTTGGGATTGCAGGTCAATGCGGGTCACGGCATCAACTATTTGAATTTGCCTGATGTGCTGAAAGTTCCTTTTTTGAGTGAATTGAACATCGGGCACAGCATTGTCTCACGAGCGATGACCGTGGGCATGCGCCATGCCGTCGCGGAGATGGCGGCGGGGATGAAATCTTACGCCTTGCACCCATGATGATCTACGGAATAGGCATCGATGTGGTGGAGGTGGATCGAATCGAGGACGCCATCGCTAAGCAGGGTGAGGTGTTTTTACGAAAACTTTTTACCGAAGCTGAGCGGAAATATTGTGAGCAACAAAAGCGCCCTGGCTTGCATTATGCGGCGAGGTTTGCAGCCAAAGAGGCCGTTTCAAAAGCACTCGGCACGGGTATAGGCGGCAAGGCGGGCTGGTTGGAAATGGAGGTGATTCGCGGAGAATCCGGCGCGCCAACCATGGTTTTTCACGGGCATGCCTCAGAATTTATTCAGGCACAGGGAATCGCCGAAGTGCAGGTGAGCCTCACTCATGCGAGGGATTACGCCGCGGCGAACGCGGTGGCGATCCGGCATTTGGGTTAAACCAAAGAAATTCATGAATCAAATACGGTCAGAGGATATTCAAAATCTAACGAGAGCGAATCAATTAGTTAGATAAGACGCCCCAGAATTCATTCTGGCGGCAGTGTGGATAGAAATGTGCAGAATTTTTTCACGCTAACCAAGGATTCATTTTTTTGGGGTTACGGCCGAAGTGGTAATTTCTTCTACATTCTTCGTTTTTTATTTCTTGATTGATTTGATGTTTGATCAATAACACGTTTCATTCCCCCTCGTCCCCCTCGTCCCATGCAGCAATTTTTGCGTTTATTTGAATCGTCTATCTGCGTTTTACGTAAAATGTATGTTTCACTTGGAACGGTTTTTCCAAGATGGTTTGAGCTGGGAGATCGAAGTTTTTGTTACAAAAACGCCTCACTGAAAATGTCGATCGCGGAATTCGATAAGATTCCCAGTAAAGAACCCGCACTGTCTAACTGTTTTTAAATTTTCCAATCCAGGTATGAAAATCATGATTATCCGCACGCTATTTCTTTCTTGTCTTTGCAGTATGACGTCGCTCTCTGCTGTGACTGCGCCGATAATGAATCCACAAGAGGGTGAGTCTTTCACAAACTTTCCACTCGTGATTTCATGTCCCGACCTTGAAGCAGAAATCCGCTATACAGTCAATGGAACGGAGCCTACTTTAAACGACCAGAAAGTCGAGTCGGGAGAAACTATAATCATCAATCGAAACTGGATAGTTAAAGCTAAAGCCTGGGTTGCTGGGGTGGAAAGTGCCACGACAACAGGAGATTTCATCCTGACCGGGGATATCGTGGCGGGGGCTAGTCACTCCTTAGCACTTAGTGCGATGGGTAATGCCTCAGCATGGGGTTTGCAGACAAGCGGGCGACTGGCAAACGGTGCATCAGCAGCAGCTAACATCTCTTCGCCAGTCGTAGCTCAATATTCGAGTGGTCCGATTACCGATGCAACTATGTTGGCGGCAGGCGGCAGTCACAGCCTGTTCCTTAAATATGGAGGTACGGTGTGGGCTGCGGGGCTTAACTCCAGTGGACAAATTGGAGACAATACGACTACCCTGCAGACTCTCGGAGTTCAGGTGAAGAAGAGCACCGGAGCAACTGACTATTTGACCGGATGTATTGGAATTGCAGCCGGTGATAATTTTTCTCTTGCTCTTGCCGCAAACGGCGAAGTGTGGGCGTGGGGTAGCAATATTAGTCTTGGAAATGGTACGACAACCGGAACGCGTCTTTTTGCTGGAAAAGTTTACAGTGGAACAACGGGCACAGTTCCACTGGCTGGTATAGGAAGAATTTCGGCAAATGGAGGGAGTAGTTTAGCTCTTGAGTCGGCCACTGGAAATGTCTGGGCATGGGGAGTCAATACAAACGGACAACTTGGCCAGGGGAATGTTACGAACCTTTCCCGCGCATCGAGGGTCAAACTTAACAGCACGACTTTCCTTACTGACGCATTCGATATAAGCAATGGTAAATACCATTCCGTTGTCGTGCGTTGGAAATCCGGAGATCCTGCGCTTCAAGGAAGAGTTTATTGTTTCGGACAACAGCAGAATGGACGTCTAGGAAACAACAACACAGCAGCTGCCAACGTAACCTACCCAGTTCAGGTTGTGAAAAGTGGAGGGGCAGCCCTGGATGGCATCGTCTCTGTTGCGGCTGGACCCGCTCACACACTTGCACTCGATCTGAACGGTAATGTATGGGCATGGGGATCGAATTCATCAGGAGCTTTGGGTGATAACACGACGCTCAATAGCGGCGTTGCCATTAAAGTAAAAAATCCAGCTGGAACAGCTGATCTCGCAAACATAGTTCGCATTGCGGCAGGCGGTACGGAGGCGGTAGGCCATAGTTTAGCTGTGGCAGCGGATGGATCCGTTTATGCCTGGGGCTCCAATGTAAATGGACAGCTGGGTAATGGGGTTGCCAATAGCATTGCAGTAAAATTACCGGTCGTCGTAGGAGGAAACCTAGATCTTCTCCTGCAAGCTCCTTCGGTTACTTTTTCTGCTAACTTGACCCAAGGCGTGGCTCCGGGAAGTGTTTTGTTGTCCGCCAATCCAAGTGATTCTGACAATAACGTTCACAAGGTGGAATTCTACTGCCAGGGAAAATTGGCGGGAACCGCTTATTCCGCACCATGGCAGGTTACAGTTGGGAATCTGGCGGCGGGATCCAATCAGGCATATGCCAAAGTGATTGATTCAACCGGACTTTACGGAACTTCCGTCCCGGTGAATTTCACCGTTACCTCTAGCCTGACGAGTGCGGACCATGATCGTGACGGATTACCTAACACGTGGGAACTGCAATACGGCCTGAATCCGGAAAGTGCTTATGGAAACGATGGTCCCGATGGCGATCAGGATGGTGATGGATTCAGCAACTTCTGGGAATATATTCAAGATTCAGCTCCAAATGATCCGAACAGCCAGCCGAAAGGAATGGTTTCAAGCAGGGCGGATAACACGTGCGCAGTTGCTACCGATGGAAGGGTATGGAGCTGGGGTTTAAACTCCAATGGATTACTTGGCGATGGAACCACGCTTGCAAAAAGCTCTCCGGTATTGGTTCCCAAGGTCATGGGAATGAAGCGAATTATCAAAGTCGAAACAGGTGAGAACTTCACGCTGGCTTTGGATGAGTCAGGATGCTTGTGGGGATGGGGATCAAACAATTACAATGTGCTATCATCGACTGCTACCACTCGCTTTCTCTCCCCAATTAAGTTAGGTTTCAAGACTCCTATTTCAGATTTTTCGTGTGGTTCTGGACATGTCATCGCGACCGATCGTGAGGGTAAAATCTGGGTATGGGGATACAACAACTATGGTCAGCTCGGATTAGGACACTCCAATACGGTGCTTGCGCCTACCGAACTCTCCCGCCCATCTGGAATGAGCGAGGTGATAACTGTCGAGGCATCCATCTATTCATGCTATGCTGTTGACTCGACAGGGAAAGTATGGTCGTGGGGCTACAATTCGAACGGTCGTCTGGGGGATGGCACGATTACCTCCCGTAACAGACCAGTTGCTGTCAGCCTCACTACAGGAATGCCTACCATCCGTTCCATTTCCTCGACGGACGGACACGCTCTAGCTCTTGGCACCGACGGTACCCTGTGGGCATGGGGCTACAATGCATACGGCCAGTTAGGTAATGGAAATACCACGAGTAGCTCCACGCCGGTGTTCGTTTCTTCGGGTTTTTCAATGGGGACACAAATTGCGGCCGGAGCCAATCACAGCATGCTGATTTCCCAGACGGGTCAGGTGTGGTGCTGGGGGCGCAACACCTACGGCCAACTTGGAAACGGGACCACCACAAATAGTCATACGCCTGTCTTAAGCTCCGCAGTGACCGATTGGAACTCACTCATCTTTATCTCGGCAGGTAAGTATCATTCATTCGCGCTTAAATCTGATGGCAGTTTGTGGTCTTGGGGCTATAGCCACTATGGTCAGCTGGGCCACGGTAATACGAGTTCACTCATGGTTCCGACAAAGCTTTTGAATCTCAAGCTTTACCAAGACGATACGGACCTAGACGGAATGTCAGATAGTTGGGAAAAATTCCATTTTGGAAATCTCTCACAAATTGCCAGTGGAGTTTATAGCGCTGGTGGAGTTACGAATTCGATCGCCTACTCAAAGGGACTTAATCCCTTAATAATCGACAACGATAAAGACGGACTCCCCGATGTAACTGAGCTGGCTTCAGGACTTGATCCTCTCGACTGGACAGATGCAAGCGGTGATGCCGATGGGGATCGCATTCCTAATCTTTGGGAACATTTTATGGCATCATCGATGCTGGATCCGATGTCAAAACCGTCGGTAAATGCAACCGTGACCGCTGGTCAGAGTATACAGACTGCAATCAATGCTATTACTGACAATACGACCAATCCGCCATGGGTTATCATACAAGTAGGTCCTGGTGTTTATAATGAAAGAATTACGCTGCCTTCAAACAAACGTATTCTTTTGATCTCAAATCATACTGGAATCCCCGAGATTCGTGGTCCTAGTGGATCCGGAGCTATCTATGCGACTGGAGAATGTGTGATCGATGGCTTCCGTATTACCCACGGAAAGGACTCAACAGGTGAAGGTGTGGAGTTTGCGCTCGCAAGCGACAAACTACCTGTCAGGATTTCTAACTGTTTTGTGCATGGTAATAGCGGTAACTCCTTGGGTGGTGGAGCTAAGGTGAATAGTGGCAGCAGAGTGGTGGTTTCCCATTGTTCTTTTTTTCGCAACAGCGCGACTAGCGAAGGAAATGCGGTTTACGTTTCCAGCTCTACGTCAGCTCACCTGATTAACACCATTCTCTGGAATCCGTCAGGTTCGGCATCTAAAGAGATATACAGCTCTGGCATGGTTACGTCTGAGTCATCTTACGTGGGAGATGGTTCCGTTTCTGGATCAATTCCCGGTAATCCGCTGATCAATCCATTAGGGTTTCTAACCAAAGCCTCACCGGCACGATACGCTGGAAGTCCAAAAAGTGGAACAAGATTTGATATTCAGAACGAATTCAGAGGAAATCTGCCTGATATCGGAGCGGATCAGTTCATGGATTCCGATAACGATGGATTGCCTAATTCTCTTGAGAGTCAGGGAATCACTGCCGCGACTGCTGATAATGATTTAGACGGGCTAAATAACCTGCAGGAATACGAAATCACGGCATCGTCTCCGACAATCGCTGATCATGACGGAGATGGACTCAATGATGGTGCTGAAGTATCTGCTGGGTCGGACGTCTTCGATACGGATACCGATACTGACGGCATGGCGGATGGCAAGGAAGTGCAGTTTGGTCTCTCTCCACTCGATGACAGTGACGCGCTGAAAGATATGGATGGTGATCGTATTCCAAACGTATTTGAGACCGCTAACAATACCCTGCCAAACTCGGCGACATCTTTTCCCGCTCCATTTATAACTGTGGACCCACTGATAGTCACCGAAACTACAACCACCAAAAAAACGATCCAGGCAGCAATCAACAGCACGAACAACCCCAGCAGTGGATATAAAATCATTCGCGTTAAAAATGGCACCTATGCAGAGAGTGTCTTAATCGATTCCCGTAAAATTCTTCTTCTTGGAGACCTGGGATTCAATCCACCTGTCATTTCCCCTGTTTCCGGTGATGCATTAAGAATCAATGAAAATTCTGGAGTTATTGATGGTTTTTGGCTTCGTCGGAATACAAGTAATAGCGTTTCGCGGGGAGTATCTGTCTCAATGGATAAGGATAAAGATCAGTGCCGGATACTCAACTGCAAGATAACCGGCTTCACCAATTCCTCTGCCAGCGCCATGAATGTTTCAACCGGTAGAACTTCGCTGGTTCATTGCACTTTGATGGATAATTCAGGTAGCGTTAATAGCCGCGCCATCAGCGTTTCGTCGGGTTGCAAACTGTTCATACAGAACTCAATTCTGTGGAATATAGACAAGGGTGCGGCTAATGAAATCTACGAATCAACTGCAGGCAGTACAACGGTTACCACATCCATTATCCGTGGAGGGGCTTTCGGAGCTATCTCTTCTCAACCGCTTACGGACCGCTATCATTGCCTGATGAGTGGTAGCCCTGCAATAGCAGCCGGAACGAAACTTCCCGTCGCATCCAAGGATATCCACGGTGAATCACGCGCCGTTTCGTCACCTGACATCGGCGCGGATCAGAGACTCGATAGCGACTCGGATTCCTTGCCCGATTGGTGGGAAATCCAGTACTTCGGAAATCTCACGAAAACGTCCACAGGTGATAACGACTCACCAGTTCCGGATCGATTAACCAACTGGTATGAGTATTTACTGGGCCTGAACCCACTCCTTGCCACTACCCCTGGGAGTGGCTTCAGCGACTTATATCATGCGATTTATTTAATGCAGGAAGATCCATGGTATCCTCAAGAATGGTGGCTGGATCAGGATTCAGACGGACTAACGGATAACTATGAACTATACCACGGAACCAACCCTCTGCTCCCGGACACAAATGGTGACGGGGTCAGCGATCTTCTTGCCGTTTTGTCAGGCATTAGCCCTACTGCGGGTGATACCGATGGCGACGGAATGTCCAACGCTCTTGAGATTCTCAACGGCACGGATCCTCTTCTGATGGATACCGATGGCGATGGTGTGCATGATAACCTCGATGCGTTCCCACTCGATGCTAGTCGGAGTCAACCAGTAAGCGGTTCTCCTAGCGATATCACACCACCTCTCATCTCGTTATTAGAACCTATTGGTGCTGTTCCTGTTCCGTAATATTCAACGATCTGAAATCCATTTTTTATAACACACGCTCAATTTTCCTTATTATGAATTCTCGCCAATTCTTTCTCATTCTTACAGTAAGCTGCTTTTTTACGAAAGTCATTGCGGAAACGCCACTTACTGATCAGCAGATCACTCCCGCTTATCCTAGTCCGGTGCTGAGCCCATCGGAAGGAGTGACGAATAAAATGAAGGTCGCTTCAGAGGTATCTCAAATGGCGTTCGCGGAGTTGCCTAATCTGCCGTCACAAAATCAGTTAGAAGAAATAGAGATGGACGGTTTCCGTTTGACCCCTGTTTTGGATACGAACAACAACAGCGACATCACCACAGAGAAGCTTGCTGCAGCGTTGAAAGTCTATGGATCTCGAAAAAATCCAGATGATGCCAGTGCATTAGATGAATTTATCTCACAGAATCCAACTAGCCCATGGACTCCCACCTTGAGTATCACTTACGGGAAACGCTTGTATCATCAAGCGCGTTTTTCAGAGGCGTTAGAGCATTTTGAAAAAGCATGGAACGCACTCAAAGACTCAGATAGCCCAAAAGTTCGTGAAGCATCCGTTTTTGCCGCAGCAGAGCTGGCGAGCCTCTATGCGAGATTAGGCCGCATGGAGGAGCTACGCGCTGTTTTAAATGATGTGGAAGGTCGACCTATCTCGGGTTCCAATACGGAAAAAATTCGTATGGCGGCAGAGGGATTGGAAGCGATGACTACTACACCTGAGCATTCCTTCAAGTGCGGTCCATTTGCATTACGCAATATTCGTGAGTCACTTGGATTACAGCCATCCTCTCATCGTCTCATTGATGAAAAGATATCTACGGTGAAAGGCATTGCGCTCTCTGAATTGCAAGTCTTGGCAGGTGAGATGAAGATGGATTGGGTGGCGGCGGAGCGTAAAACCGGTGCCAGATTACCTTTACCGATACTCGTTCATTGGAAGGTCGGTCATTACGCTGCTGTGATCAAAAAAATGGAAGATGGTCGCCTCCTCGTGCGTGATCCCACATTTATGCATGATTTCCTGGTTGCTCCAGAAGTGCTAGATCGTGAAACCAGCGGAAATTTCCTCATACCACGCGCGGCTCTTGGCAATGGGTGGAAATTATTATCCTCAGAAGCAGCGGCCAAAGTCTTCGGAAAAGGCGCTCCTACTTCCAAAGATCCTGATGACAGCAAAGATAAATGCGAAAGTGATAAAAAATGTGGCATGGCTGCCTATGATTTCGATTTCTTCAAGGCGGGGCTTATCATTATGGATACCCCACTTTGGTACGATACGCCTTACGGGCCATCCATTGATTTCAGTCTCACCTACCGCCAACGTGGCGAGCAGGTGTTAGATTCCTCAAGCTATGGCTTTGGTCCAAAATGGACATCGAACTTATCAATGTATGTCCAGCAATCCGACAGTGCGGGGAACATGGTTGCCTTTCTCCCCGGAGGTGGACGTGAAGCCCACACGCTCGATGCTTCCTCCGGCCAGTTTGTCCGCCAGAAACGCAATCTCCGGAAGCTTGTGAAAACATCCACCGCTCCCATCACTTATGAATTACAAAACACGGACGGCTCAAAATTCGTCTTCTCCCGCTCGGTCTCTACCGGCGGCTATCCCAAGTATCTGTTGAGCTCTTTCTCCGATGCTCAGCGCAACACCATCACACTTTCCTACAATAGCTCAAACCGCCTCATCGCTGTTACAGACTCCCTAGGCCAAGTTTCTAACTTTTATTACCAAAACGCCTCTTTCCCCCATCTTGTTACAAAAATTTCCGATCCATTTATCCCTAGCTCTGGCATTCGTCGCTCTGCCCTTTTCAGTTATGATTCAGCTGGGCGGTTAGTGAAAATCACCGATCCTGAGGGGATAGAATCTTCCTTCACGTATCACCCCACCCAAACGGACTTCATCACCAGCCTCACCACACCCTATGGCATAACCTCTTTCGTTACCAATCCAGCCACAGAAACAAATCAATATGTGGAAGTAACCGATCCTCTTAACCGCAAAGAACGTGTCGAATATCGTCACAGCTTCAATGGGATTCTGCCAGGAGCGGATCCCGCTGGAGAGCTGCCAGACAGCACGCTCATCAAGAGCAAGAACCATTACCTCTACTACGGCAATACGCTCTATTGGGACAAAAAAACTTACGTTCACTTTCCTCCAAATCCAGAAACCGGGCTCAATTACGACAAAGCCGTTTGTTACAAATGGATGTGGCACCCCACTGTGTCATACCGACCTATCGGAGTCATTTCTAACATCAAGAAGCCCTTCGAGAACCGCATTTGGTATGAATATCCCAATCAGGTTTTGGCTACGTATGGCATTCAGATGGGAAGCTCCGAGCTGCCATCCAAGATCGGTCGCCGTCTCAATGCCACGGAAACCCAAGTTGAGCAGTACGAATACAATGAACTGGGAAACACCACCAAGCACACCGATACCCTAGGCCGTATCATCAAGGCTGAGTACGATTCCACCGGCATGGATATTCTATCTGTTAAAAAGCAGAACGGAACATCAGACGAAACCCTTGCCACATACACTTACCACGCCGCAGATCCTCCTCGCCTGCCGCGCACTTTCACAAACGCTGCCGGACAGACTAGCACTTTTTCATGGAACGCGCGCGGCCAGATTGCCACCGCCACCCAGCCCGGAAATCTCATCACCACATGGAACTACCAGTCCACGGGCTTCCTCTCTTCCATCGATGGCCCGCTTGCAGGAACATCAGATACCACCAGCTACACCTATGATCTTTACGGACGTGTAAGAACAGAAACCAGCCCCGGCGGCCACACCCTTACCTATGATTATGATGCGCTCGACCGCCCAACCCTCGTCACTTACCCAGACGGCACTAAGGAACAATTCTCCTACCTGCGCGAAGACGGCAAAAAAATCCTCGATCTCACCAAACACAAGGACCGCGAAAACCGTTGGACACTTTTTGCCTACAACGCCCTGCGCCAACGCACAGCCATCCTCGATCCACTCAGCCGCACCACCCGGTTCAACTGGTGTTACTGCGGCTCCTTGCAGGATCTCTATGATGCGGAGGGGAATCGCACGCACTGGGACTACGACATCGGCTCTCGTTTAACGGGTAAAACCTATGCCGATGGACGGCAGGAAACATACACCTACGATCTCGCCGGGCGCTTGGATAAAATCACCGATGCCAAAGGCCAGATCAAAACCCATAGCTACTTCAAAGACAGCCAGCTGAAAGAAATCGCTTACAGCAACAGCCAAATCCCCACCGCGAGGGTAAGCTTTACTTACGACACGATTTATGGTCGGCTAGCGACGATGAGCGATGG
>JBIIKO010000008.1:0-199860 GCA_044233125.1 Luteolibacter sp.
CCCTTGAAATACATAAGACAAAAGCACTCCAGCCGCTCCGATCCATCACGCATTCCTCCGTCAAATCAACCCTGGCCCGCAACGCCCAACATCATCCCCCTCCCTCACCACCCACTCATTCGGAAACACTTCCCATACATCTCCGGTGACAACTCTCAATTACTACTTACCTAGTAGCAACACATCCCAAACCTCACGTCAGACACCCTTCAGAGACGAACCGCAAATTTGACCTTGCTGCCGATGGGATAGGCTTGTGACGGCACCAGTTGCATCCGGCGATGAATGCCTACGAGCAAACCCACAGCGGCAAGGCTGATAACCAGGCTCGTTCCGCCGTAACTTACGAAGGGAAGCGGCAAGCCATCGTTTGGAAGAACGGCGGTTGTGACGCCGATGTTCACGATCGCGGGAACAACGATGACACAAGTGAGCCCCAGGGCGATACAGCGTTCAAAAACCTGTTTGGCCTGCAGCGCGATTCCGATTCCACCAATCGCAATCATAACGTAGCAGAGCACGACGCCCAAGGTCGCGATCAGGCCAAGTTCTTCTCCGATCACTGGGAAAATGAAATCGATGTGTGCAAATGTGAGAGTTCCGAACTTTTCGACACCGTTGCCAAGCCCGACTCCCCATGGGCCGCCATTGCCTAGCGCAAGAAGCGCACGCCACTGCTGCATGCCGCGATCGAGTTGGTGAACGGGATTTTCCAGATCAAGCCAAGCATCGATCCGACCGCGGCGGTTGGAATCATTGAGGATATACCATATGGCGAAGGAGATGCTCGCAAGCGCTGTGGGAAGCATGAGGATCAGGCGAGTGCCGACACAAAACATCATGGCTCCAACCGTCACAGCCAGTGCGAGGGCTGTTCCCACATCCGTTTCAGCAGCAATCAAACCGATGGGGACCAATGCGATCAAGCCCGGCAAAATGAATCCGCGCCAAAAAGTTTTCACTTCGGTTTGCCATCGCGAGAACCAAGATGCGAGCGCGACGACCAAGGCGATTTTAGCTGCCTCGGAAGGTTGGAACTGACCTAAGCCAGGCAGCTCAATCCAGCGTTTTGATCCATATTGTTCGATATTGATCGCGGGAACAAAGCAAAGCACCAGAGCGACACAACTTGCTATATAAGCGAGTGGGGTCAGATAACGAACCCACTCCATAGGCATTCTTGCCATGAAAACCGCGACGATGATACCGCCGCCCACCATGCAAGATTGCCTGATCACAAAGTAGTATGGAGTTTCCAGTCCGCGAACCCAAAAACCCGTACTCGCCAACATCACCAAGCCCAACCCGCAAAGGGCGGCTACGGCGACGATCAGAAGAGTTGAGCTGTATTTGAGCACGGATGGGTTTTTTGATAGCCTGTTGAGGACGGAACCTCGAAAAAAAATCAGGGAATTTTGAGAACTTGGCCCGCCCTGATCTTATTTGGATCCGAGATGCCGTTCAAGCTCATCAACTCTTTTTCGGTTAGATTGTATTGTTTGGAAATTTTCCAAACGGTCTCACCGGACTTGATGGTGTGAGTTTTGCCAGCGTTTCCGACTTGCAAGGCTTTTGGTATGACCTTGGCTTGGTTTGCGGAGTTGCTCGAAGTATTTGAAGTGATGGGTATCTCAACCAGACCGCTCTCGGATTGATTTGGTACGGTCTGATTGCGAATTTTCTCAACTTCAGCCGGCTCGACCGCGACAATGCGTTTGGCCAGCGGAATGCGGAGCAAGAGGCCCGCACGAATATCAACTCCGCGGTTGAACTTGCGAAGCTCGGCTTCATCCACTCCGAACTTGGCGGCGATGATTGCATAATTATCACCCTTCTTCACCATGTATGGCTCATCTCCACTGCTGAATTGCGGGATGCGCTCCGTTCTTTCCGGTGATGCGGCACGCGTTGCGGGTTCACCAGTGGTCTTGCTTTGGTTGGCGACCACGGGCGCAGCGGTTCTATCCGAAAGATACTGCTTGTGGATGAAGATCATGCCGATTGCCAGAATATGGATCGCAAAAATGATCGAAAGCGAGCGCGAGATATTGCTGCCGGAATCATTGAAATCCTCGGGCGAGGCGGATGCTGCAGATGCGCGCTGCTTGCGGAATTTGGTTTTATTGAAAAGACGAGCATAGACCGTCTTTTGCACAGGTTTGCGGCGAGTTGGTATTTGATCGGATTTCATGGGGTTTGCTTGGGGTGATGTTAATGAAGTTGTTGAACAATGTCTCTGAAAACATTTCCGCGGTGTTCGTATCCTTTGAACTGATCAAAAGACGAAGTGCCCGGGGATAGAAGGATGGTGGAACCGCGCGGCGCGACAGCACGCGCTTGATGGACGGCCTCCTCAAGAGTTGCTACGGTAGAACTTGGCACAACCGTTCCAAATAAAGTGGCAAGAGGAATCGCGATCTCACCAAAAGTTATCACTTCCAAAACCTGTTTTTTAAGGAACGGCAATACGCTCGAGTAATCCAAACCTTTTTGCTTACCCCCTGCAATCAAGATGACCGGACGGGTTTGGGAACGGATCGCGCATTGCAGGGCATGAAGATTGGTAGCTTTGGAATCATTGAGATATTCAACCCCATCAAGCGTCCGGATCAATTCACAACGATGCGGCGGAGGCGCGTAGCCCTGAAGCGCGCGGCGAATCGTTTCCGTATCGATGCCATATGCCATGCATGCCGCCATGGCGGCCATGGCATTTTCCGCATTGTGAAGTCCGCGCAAAGACGTTCCGGTCTCGATATCCAGAATCACTTCCCCACCGTATACAATCCTCTTTCCATCCGAATGAAAATCCGCATCCGCGCACTCTGTGGAGAACGTGATGACCTTGGGTATCAACCGCCCTAGGTCCTCGCCGTATCGGGCGATCACGGTGTCCTCTGCGGTTTGATTTTCGAAAATCCGCAGCTTGGCGTTTTTGTAGGCTTCAACCGTCGGATACCGATCCATGTGATCCGGCGCGAAATTCAACCAAACGGAAACATTCGGACGCAGAGTGTGAACGGTCTCAAGCTGGAAGGAAGAGAGTTCCAACGAAATCGCGGCCGGAATTTTGGATCCTAGCAAAACCTCGGACAAGGGAACTCCGTAATTTCCGCAGGGAGTTCCGGTCATGCCAGCTTCCTTCAGAATGCGAGAAACCAACTCGGTGGTCGTGGTCTTCCCGTTGGTTCCTGTGATACCGATGATGCCACCGTGATAGAATTTCGAAGCGAATTCCGTTTCTCCCATCAAGATCGTGCGCGCCGCAAAAGCCTGCACCAAGGGCGAATAAGTATCGATACCCGGACTGAGGACGATAATGTCGGCAGAGAAATTTTCCGCATCACCGATTGTTAGATTGGAATGAATCCGGACGCCCGCAGGAAGATTTTGAAACACTTCTGGACCACCTTCATCCCACATCGAGACACTCGCCCCCTCGCGTAAGGCCAAAGCCGCCGCAGCAACACCCGAACGCCCGGCACCGAAAACGGCGACGTGCTTTCCAGAAATTGTGAAGGTTTCGTTCATAGTTTGATGAGCCATCAGGCAATTTTAAGCAGTGCGATCCCGAACAGGGCGAGCATGATGGATAAAATCCAAAAACGTATGATCACCTGCGACTCATGCCATCCGAGCAACTCGAAGTGATGGTGAATCGGCGCCATTTTGAAGATGCGTTTTTTGCGAAGCTTGAAGGACCCGACTTGGAGCATGACCGAGAGCGCCTCCATCACGAACACTCCGCCGATGATGACGAGCAACAACTCCTGCTTGGTGCAAATGGCAGCCGTGGCCAGCGCGCCGCCGATGGCAAGAGAACCGGTGTCTCCCATGAAAACTTTCGCCGGATGACAGTTGAACCAGAGAAACCCGAATGAGGCTCCAGCCAGAGCCATGAGAAAAACGGCGAGCTCCTGCAAATGGTGATTGTGAGGGATGACGAGGTATTCGGTCGCCAAAAAGAAATGGCCCGCGAGATATGCCAGCATGGCGTAACTGAGAGCCACGGAAATCGTGCATCCCGTGGCAAGCCCGTCGAGGCCGTCCGTCAGGTTCACCGCGTTCGAGCAACCGACGATGATGAACGCAAAGAACGGAATTGCGAAGATCCCGAGATTGATCAACGGCTCTTTGAAAAGGGGAAAACAAATCTCTCCAATCCCGATCGGGTTGTCACGCAAGCGGAAACCGGCAACCCCGTCCTGAATCTGCTGGGCCGTCGCGTTGAAGCCGGAGATCTCTGTTTTGAAATAGATGAAACTCGAGGCAACAAGGGCAATCACCAGCTGCCAGAACAACTTGGTCCGGCTCGAAACGCCATCGGAGTTTTTCTTTTTCACTTTTGCGTAGTCATCCACAAATCCCAGAAGCCCGCATGCGGCCATTGTGCACGCGCACACAACGACAAAGGGGTTGAAAACTCGTGCGCAAACCCATGTCGAGATCAGAACACTCGCCAGAATCAGCACCCCTCCCATTGTGGGAGTGCCGATTTTCCCACCGTGGAGCTCAGCGAGCTTGTGAACCTCCGCAGCCGTGCGGATCGGTTGCCCGACTTTCAATGAAATGAGTTTACGAATGATCCACGGACCAAGAACGATCGAAATCGCAAATGCCAGCAGTCCTGCGGTTGCGGCACGGAACGTGACATATTTGAAAAGATTGAGAAAAGAAAAGGTATGCGCCCAGCCCTCTTGTCCGGCGGAGTTTTCAGCTTGGAAAGCGGCGTACCAAAAATCGTAGATGGCGGTTAACATGCGGTTGGAAAGGCGGTTTGTAGGACTTTTTCAATAGCGGCGGAGCGACTGCCCTTGAACAGGACGACGTCGCCGGAATGCGTGTTGGAGTGAAGCCACCCGGCCGCACTTTGAATGTCTGGCAAATGAATCGAATCGGCGCCTGTCGCCATGTTTTCAGTGCCCTCGCCAACGGCAATGAGGCAGAGGCCCTTGGACTTCGCGAGTTTTCCAATCCGCAAATGCGCCTCGTTTGCAAAGACTCCGAGCTCTCCCATCCTGCCAAGCACCGCAATGCGTCGCCCGCCTTCTGGGACTTCCATATCGCACAAGGTGTCCAATGCCGCCTCCATCGATTCCGGATTTGCGTTGTAGGTGTCATCCAAAAGCGTGATCCCCTCACACTGAATGCGACGCATGCGGCCTGCAGTGAGATTCACCGATCGCAATCCTTGGGCGATTTGCTGATGGCTCAGTCCGAGCTTCCAGCCCAGAGCGGCCGCGAGCAGGGCGTTGGTGATCATGTGCTTGCCCAAAACCGGAATGAACACTTCGATCCGACCCTCGCCCTCAAAGACCAGATCAATCCAAGTTCCGTCGGTTTGAGGTTTGGGATTTTCAGCACGCACGAGCCCACGTCCGTTGCCAACGTGGATCAGCCGAGCATGAGTTCTTGACCGGAAATACTCATTGAAATCACAAGCCGCCGGTGTGAACAAAATTCCGTTTTCGGGCAGGTAACGTGCCAGTGTGCTCTTTTCTTCCGCGATCGCCTCACGCGAACCAAGAAACTCGATGTGCGCCGTTCCGATATTGGTGATGATGCCGTATTGCGGACGGGCAATTTCACAGAGCGGCGCGAGCTCACCGGAATGATTCATTCCGATCTCAAATACGCCGGCGGTGTGCTCTTGGGTTGTCGCCAAAATACTCAGCGGCAACCCAATGTGATTGTTAAGATTTCCACGGGTCGAGCTGACGGAAAATTTTTGGGAAAGCACCGAGGTGACGAAGTCCTTGGTGGAAGTCTTGCCATTTGATCCGGTGATGCAAACGACAGGAACATGCAACTGGCTCCGCCACCAATAAGCGAGGCGCTGCAAGGCAAGCAGGGTGTCCCCCACTTCGATCACCGCTTTGTTGGCGCCTAATTCACCGCCTTCCCATTTTTTTACCAGCGCGACAGAAGCGCCCTTCTCCAATGCCTCCGCGGCAAAATGATCTCCGTTGAAATTCTCACCGCAAAGTGCCACGAACAAGCCACCGACAACAGGTAGTCTCGTATCGGTGAAAACTCCGTTCGCCTCCACCGAAGCCGAGCCCGCGACGACTTTTGCGCCGAGGATCTCGGAAATCTGTTGGGCTGATGATTTCATCTGGGTTGAGAAGTTTTGTTAGAAACGGGGTTCGGGGTTGGCGCGCATCTCAGCGATGACTTCGGTGCGCTTTCTCAATGCGAAATCGGCTTTTTTCCGGTCATCGAAATCCATCGTGTGATCGGCGAATTGCTGATAAGTTTCATGGCCCTTGCCAGCGATGAGAATGATGTCACCGGAGAGCGCATTACGGATGGCTACCTCAATGGCTTCCGCCCGATCCGGCACACTGATCGAGTTACACTTTTTAGGCAGGCCGCTTTCGATCTCGCGAATGATATCCGCCGGGTCTTCGGAACGGGGATTGTCCGAGGTAATTACCAAGCAATCGCTGTTACGAGCGGCGGCGGCGGCCATCAAGGGGCGCTTGCCCTTATCGCGATCCCCCCCGCAACCGAACACCGTGATCAAGCGGCGAGGGTTGAGTTCCTTGAGCGTACGGCAGGCATTTTCCAACGCATCCGGGGTGTGTGCGTAATCGACAAAAACCGTCGCACCCCCAGAATTCCCAACGTTTTCCATGCGGCCCGGAACCTGTGGTGAGTTGGCGAGAGCGGCAATCGCTTGGCGGGGCTTGATCCCGCAGGCACTTGCACCGGCAATCGCGGCGAGAAGGTTGTAAGCATTGAAGCGACCAATCAAGGGAGCTCGCACCAAATAAGATCTGGCCTTCACGGTAAGCTCAAAGGTCATACCATCACGCGCTTGCTGCAAATTGTTCGCCCGGAAGTCCGCATTCACGGAAAAGCCGTAGCGAATCACAGACATTTTGCCGTCGAGTTCTTTGGACAAATCATTTCCTCGCGCGTCATCGACATTGATGACTGCGGTTGGTTTTTTCCCGTTTGGTTGGCTCGCAAGATCACGGAACCAGGAAGCTTTGACATCCATGTATTTCTCGATCGTGCCATGATAATCGAGATGATCTTGGGTGAGATTCGTGAAAATCGCGGCGTCGAACGCCAGGTGACTGACGCGCTTTTGGTGGATGCCGTGGGAAGAAACCTCCATGACCGCACCGCGGCAGGCGTTGTCACCGAATGTTTTGAGAATCCTGTTCAATTCAATCGAACCCGGAGTCGTGTGCTTCGCTGCCGTGACGGTCTCACCGTCATCAATATGTATGGTTCCAAGCAAGCCGGCACGGTGCCATTCCGTCTTCATGATGTGATGCACGAGAAACGCGATGGTGGTTTTTCCGTTCGTGCCCGTAACGCCTGCCAACTTCAAACCTGCTGCTGGATTTTCATAAAAGGTCACCGCGATTTGCGCGAGTGCGTCTCTTGAATCCGGGACATGCAGCCAACTGATAGACGCAGACAAATCCGAAGGCGGAGCGATTTCCGCGAGAATGACCGAAGCTCCCGCACGGATCGCATCGTTTATAAAATCATGACCATTGATCGAAGTTCCGCGGATTGCCGCATACAGACAACCTTTTGAGACGGCGCGCGAGTCTGCGGTGATTGCGGAAACATCCACATCAAGCGGTCCGCAGACCGTGACAGGTTGTAAGTCAGAAATGAGTTGGCGAAGGAGCATGTGGCTTTGAAATAATCGTTACCGGGTTGCGACCGTTTCAGGGATCGGCTCGGTAGGTTGGAGATTCATGTGTCTGGCAAGTCGCTGTGCGATTTGAGAAAAAATCGGGGCGGCGATCGTGCCTCCGTAACGCGGATATTCCTTGGTCAGCGGTTCGTCGATGACGACATAACAGACAAATGCGGGATTTTCCGCCGGCATGAATCCCGCGAAGGAAACCACATAAGCGCCATCGACATATCCGCCACGTTTCGGATCGTGTTTGATGGCCGTACCGGTTTTGCCGCATGTCTTGTATCCCGGAACTGCGGCCTTGGTGGCGGTCCCGCCAAGCAAAGTTACCTTGTGCAAAGCCGCCCGCATTTTTTCTGCGGTTTCGGGAGAGATCACCTGGCCACGACTGACGGTCGGGAACTCCTCGACGACGGTTCCGTCGTTAGCGATCAGAGATTTAACAATTTTTGGACGCAACAACCGACCATTGCCAGCGATCACCGAGTAGGCAGCCGCCATTTGGATGGGAGTCACTCCGATGTAATAGCCGTAGGATGCGCGTGAAAAATCCACCGGAAGCTTGGGTATCGCGGCTGAACCCGGATTTTCATATTTAAGATCAATTCCAGACGCCGAGCCAAAACCATAGGCATGGACATATTCGTAGTAGCGTTTCACTCCTAGTCTTTTGGCCATATTCCAACAACCCGGATTGTTCGACTTCTGGATAATCTGATCAAAAGTCAACATGCCGCTTGAGTGTCCGTCTTTGACTGTGAATTTATTTTCCTGCACCACACTCGGGCAGTTGAATACCGTATTCGTTGTCACCAAACGCTCCTGCAGCGCGGACGATGTTGGCACGATCTTGATGGTCGAGCCCGGCTCATACTTCGCCTGAATCGCGTAGTTGAAAGAATTTTCGGCAAGGTTTTCCTTGTGATTGAGATCAAAATGCGGCCGGGAAGCCATCGCCAAAATCTCACCGTTATGCGGATCCATGACGATGACGGCACCTTGCTTGGATTTGTATTTCAGCAAGCCGGCATCGAGCTCTTCCTCCACAATCGCCTGCATGCCGATGTCGATGGTGAGCTTGACGTTCAGCCCCGCTCTTGGAGGCAATAGGCTTCCGGAATTTCCGGGCACCACCAACCCGCGCGCATCCCGCAAATGCTCCCTGCGCCCATCACGCCCGGCAAGATACTTCTCAAACTCCGACTCGATTCCAAACTTGCCCTTCATGCGATAGGTCTTTTGGCCGTTTTCGAGCTCATCTTCATCCTCTCCGGTATAACCTGTTAGATGGGTCGCCATCTTCGGGTTCGCATACCATCTTTTGATCGAGTTTTCGAAAGCGAATCCTTCGATGTGATTTTCATCCACGATCTCGCGCAGTCGTTCCGCGATATCATCCGGCATGTCCTTCGCGATAGGAAACCACTTGGCCTTACTGCTCACGATTTTTTCGCGGAGTTCATCGCGTTTCATCCCGATCGGCCGGGCAAGCAGGCCGATGGCATAATTCAGGTGCTTTTGAACGATGACATCCGGAAGTTCTGTGGAGAGAATTTCACCGCGCAACACACGCATGCGCTTGATTTTTTCCTCAGATTCCAGCTCCGCCCAACCCGCCTCCTTTGAGGCCATTTCATAGGCCAAGCCAAATGAGGCAAGCTTCGGATCAAACAAATGGTTCTTGTCCACGTAGATCGAGGAGACGGGAATGCTTTTGGCGATGGTTTCCTCGTTGCGATCCACCACCATGCCGCGCATCGCGACGATGCGCTCGATACGATGATAAGCTTTTGCTGAGGACTCCGCATAACGTTTGCGGTCAACGAGTTGAATCTGGATCAGCCGCCACGAGAGCCCGCTGAGCAGGATCACAAGAAACACGCACAGGAATAGGCAGCGGTTTTGAAAAGCTCGATTCACAGATTGGTGTTAGAAGAAGCGACAGCGGTTGGTTCGGAAGGAAGGACTTTTTCGGTAACACCTGCGGGTATCGGGCGCAGGGTCGTACCCAAATCTTCAAGTGTCTTGCGCATCGCAAAAAGATTCAAAAGCTGGTCCTGGCGCATTTGAACCGTGCGGATGTCGAGCTGGTGTTTTTCGATCCGCCGCTCGACCACATCGATGTCCCTCATCGCCTTGATCTGGCAGTTGCGGTAATACACGCGCATCACTCCGCCAACCGCACCAAGGGCCAAGGCGAGAATCAGGCAAAAGATCGTGAATGATGAAATGCGGCTTTCGGTTTCTTGACGGCGGCGATTCATGATTTTTTGATATCGGGAGTTGGAAGCTCGGGACCGGAAAGCTGAGCAACCCGTAGCTTTGCGCTGCGGGCTCTTGGGTTGGAGGCGGTCTCCGTTTGTCTTGGGGCGATGGCTTTTTTGGAAATCAGCCGGTATTTGAAATCGGGGTTGGGCCGGGGCGCCGGCCAAGTAGGGTCATCAATGTAAGGTTGCGAATGATGCCGGAGAAACCGTTTCACCATCCGGTCTTCCAGGCTGTGGAAGGTGATGATGAGCAAACGGCCACCCGGCTTGAGCACCTTGGAAGCGGATTCGAGTATGGACGCCAGCGATTCAAGTTCCTCGTTGATCGCCATGCGGATGGCTTGGAACGAACGTGTCGCGGGATGGATTTTACTGTTACGGCCCACCGCGTTCTCGATGCAGGCAGCCAGTTCCAAGGTGGTGGCAAATGGCTTTTTCTCACGTTGCGCGACAATCGCACTGGCGATACGGCGCGATCTTGGCTCCTCGCCATAGCTGAAGAGAATCCGCGCGATCTCGGCTTCAGGCCAAGTGTTAACCAGTTCCGCTGCGGTCATGGTCGCGTTCGGTCCCATCCGCATATCCAAGGGACCTTCACGCATGAAGGAAAATCCGCGCTCGGCAGAATCCAGCTGGCGAGATGACACGCCGAGGTCTAACAGCAGTCCGTCCGCCAACCCGCCGGCAGCGATTTCCTCGTAAGAGGGAATCTCGGAAAAATTCGCGTGAAAGGTGGAGAACTGCGCACCGAAAACCGACAGGCGTTTCTCCGCGTGCGCGAGAGCTTCCGGATCACGGTCCACTCCCAACACCCTGGCCCCTGTCTTGAGCAGCAGCTCGGAATGCCCGCCTCCGCCCAAGGTTCCGTCGATGATGAATTTTCCCGGACCGGCTTCCATCATCCCGATGACTTCTTCCGGCAGCACCGGTAGATGATAGCCGCTTGGAGAAAAAGATTCGGACGCCGAGGCCGACAACCAGCCAGGTGCGGCCACGGCGTCCGATGGATCACAACCACTCACTGTCCCGAGCTCGTGGTTTTGATTTCTTGTGGAAAAATTAACCGATGCGCGCGCTGACAACCAGCCAGGTGCAGAGCAACGCAACGGTTCAATGAGCGAATGAAGCTCTGTCCCGAGAGACTTCATACGCTTGGCTACGAGAGCCTTGGAAAAGGGAAACGAACGCCGTGCCGACAACCAGCCCGGCGCGGTAACGGCGTTCGTGTTTGCGAAACCCCGCGCCGTCCCTGACGCTTGGCTTCGTGAAAAACGGAAACATACCTCCCCAGCGCGGCGCATCCACACACTCCAACCCAACCCTGCCGTGTGGCGGATTGCATCGGTGCTGGAGATGTTTGGCTGCAGGAGCATGAAGGATTGTTAGAAAAAATGATGTGTTAGAAAATCGCGAGGTGATCCTCTTCCTCCGGAACGGCGGAAAGTCCGAAGATCTCCTCAAACTTGGCGCGGTTCCAGATCTCGAAATGGCTGTCGCCGGCGGAAAGCATGACTTCGCTGTCAGGCAAGATGCCGGCGTAATCCGCCAGATCTTTCGGAATCAGCAGTTTGCCTTGCTCATTCACGTTTGCCTCACGCAACAGACGCACCAATTTGGTCTTGAGTTGCGACTCTTCTTTCGGCGATGCCGCGTGCTGCTTGATACGCTCCACCCGGTATTCAAAAGCCTCTTGCGTGAGCACTTTGAGCACCTTCACTCCCTCCGAAATCGATGGCATCAAATTCAACGCCTCTCCCTGAACCGGACGCCAAGCCGGCACGACATTGACCCGATTCTTCGAGTCAGTCTTGTAAGGGAACGAGCCCTTGTATTGTTGGAATGGCGGTATCATCAAGCGACAGCTGGCGAATTTGATGAAAATTAAATACACTTTCGTACACTTCTCACACAAGCAGAAAGTGAAGTTTTTTGAATCAATTTTGCTAATCTTTGTTTTACAAAGACTTATGAGAAAAAATTTATCGTTTTTACTGGAGTCTTGGGTCAAATTTTAACCAAAATTCTAAAAAATAAGGGCTGAAATTCTCGGAAAAAGGCGTTTTTTCCTACAAAGTGTACTAAAATTTCAAAAAATAGCCTCGAGTGTACTCAGGCTGATCGCCGAGACGACCCAGACACCTACACACGTATCACCCTCGCCCCCGGCATGGAGCTCCACATCCAACACATCAGCTGCTCCCTGAGCGAGAACACCAAGCACCGCATCCTCAAGCTCATCCACCAAGAAATCCAAAACCCATAACCCGCTCTTACAATCTTTGTCACGGCCACGACAAAGATTGTAAAAATCGGCCTAACCAGCATTCCTGTCTGGCGTGGAAATAAAGCCACAGAAGAAAATGTTAAAGTGCGAGGACCCTCATTGAGTGGTTCCAAAAATTCGGATTGCGGGATTCTTATTATGCATATATGTTCAGTAATCCCGAACATGCGTGCATCCTCTACAGCCCCCGATCATGATCATCTCTTCGCCATTGCGGAGAGTCAGGACGGATATTTCACGATGGCGCAGGCGCAGGAGGCTGGGTTCGCTCGCAGCACGCACAGCTATCATGTGAAAGAGGGAAATTGGCTCCGTGAACACAGGGGTATCTACCGGCTGCGGCAGTATCCTCAAACCGAGCACGCCCGACTGGTTCTCTGGTCGCTCTGGTCAAGAGACCGCAAAGGTCAACCGCAGGGCGTGTATTCTCACGCGACTGCGCTGGCACTGCGTGATTTGTCAGATGTGAATCCCTCAAAGCTGCATATGACAGTACCGATGAGTTTCCGCCGTAATAGTGAAATTCCTGCGGTGCTGGTGCTACACAAAGCCAAGCTGGATCCTAAAGAGGTCATCCATGAGCGCGGTTATGCCATCACAACAGTGATGCGTTCCATTCAAGATTGCGCCGCTTCTGGGGACGCAGACGTCACCATGCTGGAACAAGCTCTCGCAGAGGGTCTGAGACGAGGACTGGTCACGAGGTCGGAAGTCAAGCAAGTGAAGACATATGCGGAGGTTACCCCAGTCTTAAAACGAATACTGAATCAATTTTAAACCATGAAATCCTACGCAAACGCATTCGCCTTTCGCCGCGCGCTGGAGGATCGGCTCAATGCAGCATCCAAGACCGAAGGAGTGGATCTTCAGCGCATGAGGAGGCAAGTAGCCTTTGATCGATTGCTAGTGCGATTGTTTGCAGAGGGGAGTCCTCCGTGGAGGCTGAAGGGCGGTTATGCTTTGGAACTGAAGCTCTCAATTGCGCGCGCAACTCGCGATCTGGATCTAGGACTTTCCTCCGGAATGCTGCCGGGAGATGAACTTCTTGAGTCACTCCAAAATGCTGCCGCGCGAAATACGGGGGATTTCTTCGTCTATGCGATTGGAGAACCCGTGATGGATTTGGACGGAGCGCCTTATGGCGGATCACGCCATCCTGTGGAGTGCAGCTTGGATGGAAGATTATTTGCTAGATTTCATTTGGATATTGGAATGGGCGATATTCAACGCGAACCCTATGAGTGGACAGAACCTCGTGACTGGCTTGACTTTGCTGGAATCACAGCAGGCCAGTTCCCATCGATATCACGCGAAGAACATTTTGCTCAGAAGGTGCATGCATACACCCTGCATCGTGGCGTCCGCACCAACACCCGAGTCAAGGATTTGATCGATCTGGTGCTACTGATCGATGCAGACAACATCGACAGTCAAAGGCTCAGGCAGGATATCGAGGATACGTTTCAGCGCAGGAATACGCATTCAGTTCCAAATGCACTGGAACCACCACCCGAGTTCTGGAAGCCAGTCTTCGCGAAGTTAGCGCTGGAGTGTGAAATCGACGGCGACATCCACATACAGTTCGAGAAGGTATCACGCTATTACAGCGAAATTTTTAGAGAAGATTAGGCCGCCATGATGAGATGGCACGCTTCTGAATACTGGATTCAAATCGGCCTAACCAGCGGTCCTTTCTGGCGTGTGGAAAAAGAGCTCGAGACGCCTGAAATGAACCCACCGCTCACTCATGATCTATTCTGATGGACAGAATGTCATAAAGGGAGCGTGGGCGTCTCGCCCGCATTAGGCAGGGACCTTTATCCCTAAAGGTCCAGATCTAACGGCGCGTCATACTTCATCAAGCTCTTTCCTCAATAACCACCGCGAGATATGGGCGCGTAACGCCGACAAAACGGGGCTGCCTATTTGCTTAATCACGTGCCAATCGGGTCTGCCCCTTAACGTCGACTACGAAGCATAGGTTCGCGAAATACCCCCACAAAAGATAACGCTAGTTTAAAAACTAACCAAATAGGTACCTCACCCCACACATGTCCAACCCCCTTAGTCAGGTTTGGAAGATTACCACTCCAAACAGCCACCTCACCCTAGATCAACTCAAAGCCTATCTAAATGCCACATCACACTTCTCCCTCCTCATTCGTAAAACATATCTAAATATCTAAAACTCGATACCCATGCCGTCCTGTCCGTTCTCATATCGAAGGACGATCTTTTTTTAATCATCTAAAACATCTGCGCGATGAGTAATAAACCTGAACATTCTATCTTGGAGTCAACGCTATTCAATCCCACTCCTCAGATGAAAGCCTGGCGAGATGATGCCGAAGAGTTTGGTATACCCTTCCAGGTTCAAAAGGGCCTGATGTTCCTCATCGCCTTTGGGATGCGAGCGAGCTATCAAGCGGAAAGCATTGAGGACTGGCTTGATTTCACACGCAAGCTCAGCAAAAAGATCCGCAAAAAGCAGCCTCATATCCGGACCGAGGATGGCGGTAACTTTTACGATGAAAATTTCTCCCCCTTGCTCACTGAGTTTGCCGATCGTTTGGTAGGTAACGAGTTTTCTCCACGGGTCATTCCGTATCCATCGGGAAACGGATCTTTTTCCGTTTGGGATCGAGAGAACAAAGGCGACCAGTTGCCAGAGTGCCTGCGCCATGGCATCCCTCCCTCCCCCCTGCTTCCAATGGCGGACATGGATGAGGTTGTGACCTCACTTTGCGACCAAATTGGGGATGGAATCCACATGAATCTAGAGGGCGCCTACCTCGCCGGATTCCTCTACTTTGACAGCCAGTATTATTACGACAGAGCATGCACCTATCAGATAGCATCGTTGATCGCAGGCATGTTACCTCCGAAATATAGTTGGTTTCGCCATGGCTTGAATTTTTCAGCGAGTCAAATGAGGGCAGGAAACCCGATGCAAAAAGTACTGGATTGTTTTCTTGGTCCGATAGCCCACGAAATGCCGTATTTGTATCGCTTGGTCACATACCTCTCGGACCAACTTCATTACGAGGCAGCCGGCAAGAAACGCCAGCATGTATGGGATGCTACGCTTCAAGAATTCACTTTTATTGTCATAAGTCAGAGAAATTGGTTTAACCACGAAGAGGAGCCGGCGAGATCCTCCATCATTGAGTTACGAAAGAGTATTTTGGATACGGGGTTCGAGTCTCCACCCGCCTGCTCCTCACATCAGGAAGCCATGGCCACGGTGGCAGAACGCATTTCCGGTCGCTGGGGTTACCGAATTTTTGATACGGAAGAAAGTCTTACGCCATCCGACATTTGGATTCGTCGCGCATGCATTCTGTATCTCACCACAATATATTCTGTAATCGATACCAGTTGGAACGACTTTTGAAGATGCTCCCCAGCCTCAGCGCATGAATCTCAGGAGATAAGCATTACAACTCAATCTGTAGCGCTCATCTTTTCTCACACGGCGATGGAATTTGGATGAGGGATAAGATGTTGGCTTGGACGAAATCAGATCAGAAGCGCAAAAGGTTCATGACTGATGTTTCCCAAATGCCGGTTGATCGCTCCTCAGGTAAAATCTGAAATGTTCTGCGTCTGAGTCATGCACATGGCAACAAGACGGATAATGAATTCATTGGAATCATTCCCCACGCAGGTCCGATCCCTTGGTTTGGGGTTGGAAGATGAGCAATCCACCGACCCATCGGCGTGACCATGAGCTGGCTAATGGGAAGGCTAAACCGATTCACAGCCTATGACAGCAATTGTCCTATGCTAATCACCATGGTGCTGTTGAAATCCACCGTGCCTGTAAGACCAACGATCCACCCAACATCATCTCATGAAACGTAGAAACTTTCTCAGTCTCGCCGGAATAACCTCGGGATCCTGCTTGATTCCCAGTTCCATCGCACGGCGCATTCACGAGGTCTGCATCGGCGCCAGCCAGCCGCTCGCCCTCGCCCCAGATAACTACAGCCTCGAACTTTACGCACAAGAAAGCTACGGCAGCTACCTGCTTCACCTCGGCGATCCGGAAGAGGAACCTGAATACCCCACCTACCGCGAGTTCATCGAAGGCCGGGGCTTCGACACCGAAAACCGTCGCTCGCTGCGCGACTACCTGATCAACTGGCGCTGCCACGACATTCAAACTGACGGACTGACCAAGTACGCGATCGACGAACTGATGAGTAACCTCGATGAACCCATCGACGGCTATGAGCGAAACCACTGGATGGAATGGGACTTTGAATTACGCGAAGGAACCCTGCCATCTGCCTACCACTATCTGTTAGACCTGCCACTCGACGACGGCAACCCATCCAACGGCTTTGAACTCGGTTCCCTCTCCTTCATCGAAGGTGATCGCCCAGGCTCCAACCTGACCTACGTCGAAGCGGATAATCTAGCCACCATCGCCAGCCTCCAACATCGACTCAATGAACTCAAAACCGGCGCCATCATTCACATCGACTGACACGAGAAAGAACGAATAAACATGTTTCAAGTATGAGATCGGGAAAATCTTTCGTATTCTAACATTTTTATCTACTACCCGATTTTCTGCATTGCTTTCTGATTTTGTCTCAGACCTCGTCAGCAGACGTTTTCCCATAAAAACCCGACCTGAAATGACCGGTGTAAAGATGAGGCGCATGAACCGAATGGCGTGACTTCATTTAGATCAGGGATACCCCTATAAATGTCCTACCCCTTTGGATATTTCATTTCAATTTTTACCGCCCACAACCATGAACCCATTTGCCCTAGGCGATCGTTTTATCGCCATGCATAGCGACTTATCAGCCCCGATCTATTCATCGAAATCCATTCCGGATGCGTATGGTTTACCCGATGGACCACTGAAGGAAAATACCATCTACCACGTGGAAAACGTCAGATCGTCGCGGGATGGAAATCAGGGACTCTTCATCACGGACCTGAGGGTCTTTATAGAAAAATACCATATCCCATGCAACAGTAGCCGTTTCCGCAAGGTCGATTTCCTTTCGGGACATGCCGCTAACAAACGCCGCCGCAAAGAGCCAGTTAGCAAAAGCCCAAAAATTCGAAAGCTTGTTACCGCCTGAAATAAAACCCAATCGGCAAGCGAACTTTTGATCCAACCATTTCTCGCGTTTCTTCTTCTCACCCGACACTATTCCCTTCAGCTTTCTACACACTGCCGCATTTCACCTTCTCCTCTAGACACAGAGAGGTCTAAGTTGAGCCCCGAAAATCGACTCCATTTCATGACGCCCTACCACGCCAAATACTACGCTCACGAACTCAGCCGCACCGGCGGAGATGGAGTTGATCGCATTGGCAGGGCACTCTTTGACGCTACAGTTGAGCTCAATCCCCACCAAATCGAAGCCGCTCTATTCGCGCTTCGATCGCCGCTTTCCAAGGGCGTTCTCCTCGCTGACGAAGTCGGGCTTGGGAAAACCATCGAGGCAGGTCTCGTGCTTTGCCAGTATTGGGCAGAAAGCCGCCGCAAGCTCCTCATCATCACACCAGCCTCACTACGTAAGCAATGGGCTCTAGAACTTGAGGAGAAATTCAATCTCCCATCCGTCATTCTTGATGCCCGCTCCTATCGAGAATTTCAGAAGACTGGCCAAGCATCACCGCTTGAACAAAATCAAATCGTCATCTGCTCCTATCACTATGCTGCACGGTTGGAGGCCGAAATTAAATCCATCTCTTGGGATCTCGTTGTCATGGACGAGGCGCACAAACTCCGGAACTGCTATCGTGAAAGCAACCGCCTCGGCCAAGCGATTCGCAATGCCACAGAAGGCCGTAAGAAAATCCTCCTCACTGCCACGCCGCTCCAAAACTCCTTAGTCGAGCTTTACGGTCTCGCCACCCTGATCGACGATCGCCTCTTCGGTGATCTCCCTTCCTTCCGCACCCAATTCGCAAACGCCGAGGGTGATCTCCCTGCTCTTCGCGAACGGCTTGGCACCTTCTGCCACCGGACTCTTCGAAGTCAGGTACTGGAGTATGTAAAATACACCCAGCGCCGCCTGCTCACCCGGCCCTTCACTCCCACCGAGCAGGAACACAAACTCTACGAGACTGTATCCGCGTATCTCCAACGCGAAGACTGCTACGCACTGCCGCATCGCCAGCGTCACCTCATCGTCTTGCTCGTCCGAAAAGTTCTTTCCTCATCGCCGCGCGCTCTAGCGGGAACTTTAGAAATGATGCGTGACCGCCTGCTTCGCATCCAAGAGGACGCGAAGAACAACGCCAACCTTTTTGACCAGCTTCTCGCCGGCAATGAACTCGATACCGACCTACTCGACGAGTTATTAGAGGATGCAGAAGACGCCGAAATCTCTGAAGATGAAACGCTACTAGAAACCGAGCTCGCCGATGAGCCCATCGATCCCGCTAAACTCAAAAAAGAAATAGCTGAGCTCGAAGACTATATCCGCTGGGCGCGCAGTATCGGCGTGGACACGAAGACACTCACTCTTCTCAAGGCACTCGAAATCGGTTTTGAGCAAATGACAGGGATGTCTCCGCCAGCACCACGAAAAGCTGTCATCTTCACCGAGTCCCGCCGCACGCAGGTTTTCCTCAAGGAATTCCTTGAAGCCAATGGTCACGCAGGAAAGGTCGTTACCTTCAACGGTTCTAACAACGATCCAGATTCAAAACAAATCTTCGAATCTTGGGTCGCCAAAAACCGCGACACAGGCCGCATGACCGGTTCCCGTCCGGTTGATTCCCGCACCGCCATCATTGACGCCTTCCGTGACTCCGCCGAAATCCTCATCGCCACCGAAGCCGCTGCCGAAGGGATCAACCTTCAGTTCTGCGCGCTCGTCGTGAACTTCGACTTACCGTGGAATCCACAACGCATCGAACAACGCATCGGTCGCTGCCATCGTTACGGCCAGGAACACGACGTGGTTGTCATTAACTTCCTTAACCAGCGCAACGAAGCCGACGTTCGCGTTCACGAACTTCTCGAAACGAAGTTTCACCTGTTCTCCACCCTCTTCGATGCTTCGGACGATGTACTGGGCCTTGTCGACGGTACAATCGACTTCGAACGTCGCGTGCTTGAGATCTATCAGCAGTGTCGCTCATCCGACGAAATCAAAGACGCATTTGCAAAACTCCAACAAGAACTCGACGAACAGATCCAGTCCCGCATGAAGGAGACTCGGCAGGCCTTACTCGATCACTTTGACGAGGATGTTCACGAGCGGCTCAAGGTTCGACTCGATGGTGCCCGTCAGCAACTGGACCGCATCGGCCGTCTATTCTGGGCGCTCACACGCTTCGAACTCCTTGACCATGCTACCTTCGATGATGATGAACTCGCCTTCGATCTGCGCAAGTCTCCCATCACCGCCGCCGGTCCGGGTCACTACCGACTCATTTCCAAAGGTCGCGCCAACATCCCCGGTGACTTCCTCTACCGCATGAACCATCCGCTTGGAGAGCACACCATTGCTCAAGGTAAAGGCCATCCTTGCCCGTCCGCAGAAGTCGTCTTCGACATCTCCGCTCACTCCGCGAAAGTGAGCGTCATCGAACAACTAAAGGGCTGCTCCGGTTGGCTCACACTCCAGCATCTCCGCATCGACTCATTAGAGAGCGAAGACTATCTTCTATTCTCCGCATTTGATGACGATGGCCAAAACCTCGATCAGGAAACTTGCGAGCGACTCTTCTCAATCGATGGCAGTGCCACGGCTTCAGACATAGCTCCTCCCGAACGACTCAACGCGGAAGCTGCACGCCACATTGCCGCCACTCTCAACCGTTCGTTAGAAACCAATCATCGTCACTTCCAGCAAGCACGCGATCTACTCGACCAATGGGCGCAGGACATGGAACTCGCCTCACAGAAACAGTTGGATGATTTGAAACGCCAAATCCGCGATCTCCAGCGCCGCTCCCGGCAAGCACCCACTCTGCAGGAAGAAAAAACGATGCAGGACCAAATTCTAACCCTCGAAAAATCCAAGCGCCGCCAGCGCCAGCGCATTTTCGAGATTGAAGATGAAATCGAAGACAAACGCAAAACCCTCGTGGCTGCACTTGAATCCCGCCTCCAGCAGAAAACGGTCATCACACCACTTTTCACGATACGCTGGTCAGTCATTTAACTACGATAAATGACTTCATTTTTGACCCAATCAATGATCAGCCACCAATTTATTCATACAGCACCATGAAAGCATACCGAGAAAGATTTAAACAGCATCCGCTTCAGGCTTCTCTGAATGACCTCTGGTCCGCCATAGAGAAGGTTAGTCTGCCGAAATATTCCGAAGGGGAAGTTGCCGAAGATATCGAAACATTAAGAACGCGACGGGATGCCTTCGCCCGCTTTTTACGTGTTTCATCATTCATCTGCCAAACTATAGATCATGCGGATGGAACAATATGGACGCCATCTGCAATGGGTGCTGCTCAAACGGTCGTGAATCAACTCAAGACAGGCTTGGATCAGTTCAATGCCACTCGTGCTATATCTCATTTAGAGACAGCAGCAGACACAGCATTGGATCAATTCAGAGGTGCATTTATTCCACGACTCAACATAACATCAAAGAAAGCAGCGGATGCGTTTGGCAAGTTTTGTGAAAAGGCTGAAGAAACAATCAGGTCTTTAGAGGCGCAAGATAGAGCAATTAAAGACAAAGAGGTCGAGATAACCAAAGCTCACAAAGATTTCGCTACTAGAATTGCCGAGCTTGGCGCTCAAATAGAAGCATTCAAAACTCAGTTTGAAGCCCAAAAAGCACGCGTTGATGACCTTGTTACTACGCAATCTCAAGCCTTTCAAACAAGTCAAACCGAGCGAACAACTCTTTTTACACAAGAAACCGATGCTCGTAAGCTGTCATTCAATGAATGGACAATAAGCGCAGACGAGAAGCTGGCTACACTTTTGAAAGCGACTCAACTGACTGCGGATAAGCACCTAGGCGAAATGGATAAGCACAAGGCTCGTGCAAAAGAAATTCTGGGAATTGTGGCCGCCTCCGGAGTAAGCGGGCACTACAAGAATACCGCAACTCGGGAACTCATTTCCGCCGAGGCTTTACGTGTTCTAGCACTTGCCTGCTTTGGGGTAATGGCATACGTAATTTATCATGTAGTGGAGTCGCTCTCCACGCCCGCATTCCGTTGGGAAATGGGACTTTTCCGAGTTGGGGTCGGTTTGGCATTATTAGTTCCTGCATATTACTGTGCGAAAGAATCAGCCAAGCACCGTGAAGCGGAAAAGCGTAACCGTAGACTCCAAATCGAGCTGGCTACTATTGAACCATATCTTGAAAAACTTAATGACGATCCGGCCATGCGCGAGATACTCAAAAAGAAAGCTGACAGCTACTTCATGGGACAGCTACAAAATGAACCCAATGATGACGTTGAAAACTCACTTGCCACAAAAGAACTTAGACGCCGTGAAGATCAAGTTATGGATCTACTCAAAGCTATCGTCGCCGCTGTGAAGCGATAATTCACAATCAGACTTCTCCCTATGCCTACCACCGCACAACTTCGCACCCGACTCGTCGGCAAACTCAAGGAACTCTTCCAGCTCGATCATCCCGACCTAGATTTCGGCTTCTACCGCATCATGCACGCCAAGGCAAAGCAGGTGACGGAGTTTCTCGAAAAAGACCTTCTGCAGGTCATCGAAGATACTTTCGGTAATCAAGCCGAACAAAATTCCGCCGCAGCTCTCACCAATGCCCGCCGCGATTTAGAAGAAGCCCTTGGTGGCGACGCGCTCGATGAAAACGGTAACCTTAAGGAATCCTTCGCATCTCTGCCCGCCGGAAAACGTTATCTCGAAGCTCTAACAAAGGCAGCTGCCGCCAAGGATGCCCTCTCCGCCGAGGGTGAAATCTACGATCACCTCCACCGCTTTTTCGAGCGCTACTACGAGGACGGCGACTTCATCTCACGCCGCTACTTCAACCGGGAAACCGCAGGCCGTGCCGCGCCCTTTGCTATTCCCTACAATGGTGAAGAGGTGAAGCTCCATTGGGCGAATGCCGACCAATATTACATCAAGACCGGTGAATACTTTTCCAACTTCATCATTGATCTCGCCAAGGCTCCGGAGGCCCCTGAAGAAATGAAACTGGAAAGCACGGACAGTCTGCTCGTCCACTTCCGAGTCGTCGATGCCGACGAGGGCGAGCACGGCAACGTCAAGGCCACCGACGCCACCAAGCGCTTCTTCATCCTTCATACCGACGACCCCGTGGGCTTTAATGACAAAGGCGAACTCGAACTGCGTTTCGAATACCGGCCCGATCCCGATAAGCCAGAGAAGTCACAAGAAGGAACATGGCAGGAAGGCCTACGGACTCGCGCAGTCGAATCCTTGTTAGAAAAACTCGCCGCCATCCCAGATGCCGCTATTTATCGCAAGGTTCTCGCAGCCAAAGCGCCTACCGAGGCGAACCGAGATCGCACATTGCTCGCTAAATACCTCCACCAATACACAGCACGGAACACCTCAGATTACTTTATCCACAAGGACCTGGGTTCCTTCCTTCGCCGCGAGCTAGACTTCTATATTAAAAACGAGGTCATGCGTCTCGATGACATTGAAAACGAGGATGCCCCCCGTGTGGAATCCTATCTTGCCAAGCTCAAGGTTTTCCGTGCCATTTCCCGTAAGCTCATCGATTTCCTCGCTCAGTTAGAAAACTTTCAGAAGCGCATCTGGCTGAAAAAGAAATTCATCACCGAGACGAACTATGGCATCACCCTCGACCGTATACCCGAAGACCTCTATGCAGAAATAGCGGCGAACGACGCGCAGCGCGAAGAGTGGGTGAAGTTCTGCGGTATTGATGCAATCGAAGGCAAAGCTTCCGGCGATCTACTGCAAGCTGCCACGCCAGGCTATTCATCGCCGCTTACCATTGAGTTCCTGAAATTCCAACCGCACCTCGTGCTGGATACCCGGCACTTCAGAGAGGACTTTAAAGCAAAGCTGGTGGATAGCATCGAGAATTTCGAGGAACAATGCGATGGGCTGTTGATACATTCTGAAAATTTTCAGGGTCTTCGTCTTTGCTCTCAAAAAACATCGCATGAAATCCAATCCATTTACATTGATCCGCCTTACAATACTGGATTAGATGGTTTTCCCTACAAAGACGCTTACCAACACTCATCTTGGCTATCCGCGATGCGTCAAACGATCACCAGCCTAGTTGGCACGCTTAGTCGGGACGGTAGCTTTTTCTGTTCGATTGGAAATCATGAAGCGGCAAACCTTTGGTCGTTAATGAATACGATCATGGGATCCGAGCTTCATTACGCAACTCTCTGTTGGAAAGCTCGCGTCAAGCCAGTGAACATCGGAGATGCCAAGCTTCGTCCACAGAAAGAAAACGAATACGTTTTAGGCTATGAAGCAATCACAGGGAAGGCACTTGGGTTTCCGATTTATTCAGGCTCTGAACGCACTTATCCCAATACGCTCGGAGAGAGAAATTACCGCTTGGCGACAATTTTAAAATCTAATCGAGGTGCCAACCGTCGCGACACTATGCGATTTGCCATCAATGGATATACCCCCCCTGAAGACCAACGTTGGCAAGGAGGTAAGGACTTCATCCAAGAACTCTTCGATACTGGAAAAATCGAATTTCGTGACGGGACGCCTATGCGACGCTATTTTGAGGATGAAGAGGGTGCAGAGCATGATCCTTTTTATTGTTTTGTGGATGGCGAGCTTTCGGGTACATCCGAAGGCGGCAAAAACCGTCTAAATCACCAAGTTGGAAACCAACATGGCTTTGACACCGTTAAACCGGTTGAATTGATTCAATTTATCGTCAAGGGGACTTCGTCTGAAAGTGGTTGTATCTTAGACTGCTATGGGGGTTCTGGAACTACCGCTGACGCCGTTATCAACCTCAATCGTGAGGACAAAGGCAGTCGAAAATACATCCTCATCGAAATGGGCGACCACTTCGACACGGTGCTGAAGCCACGCATTGCCAAAGTAGTATATTCTCCCGATTGGAAGGAAGGAAAGCCGGTCACCCGCGACATGGGGATCTCCCACTGCTTTAAATACATTCGACTAGAAAGCTACGAGGATGCGCTGAACAACCTGCGATACGTCGAAAACTCAGAGCGCGACAAAGCTTTGACAGCTAACGAACCCCTGCGTCGTGACTACATCTTGAACTACCTACTCGATGTTGAGACCCGTGGCAGCCAGAGTCTGCTCAACATCGCCGCATTTACTGATCCCACCGCGTACAGGCTAAAAGTGAAGAAACCCGGAGCCAGCGGCAGTGTGGAGCAGGCCGTGGATCTCATCGAGACTTTCAACTTCCTCCTTGGCCTGCGCGTCGTCCACCTTGCTGCGCCGCTGCGCTTCAGCGCTAAGTTCAAGCGCGTGCCCGATCCCGACCTTCCAAAAGGCACCGACACCCGCCTGCAACTCGATGGCAAAATGAAGCAGAGCGCCGACGGCGCGTGGTGGTTCCGCAAGGTGGAAGGCTGGGTGCCCAAAGACCGCGAGAACCCGAACAATGGTCAGAAGGAAAAAGTTCTCATCGTGTGGCGCACCCTCACCGGCAACCTAGAAGAAGACAACCTGATGCTCGACGAGTGGTTCCAGAAAAACCGACTCAGCACCCGCGACTTCGAGTTTGATACCATCTACGTCAACGGGAGCAACAACCTACCCAATCTGAAGCTCGACTCCGACACCTGGAAAGTCCGCCTCCTCGAAGAGGAATTCCACAAAGCGATGTGGGACGTGCAGGATGTTTAAAAATAACGAATAGTAAATCTCATGGATAAAGAATTAGCACAATATTACCGAGATGAGAATTCTCTGGATTGCTTGAGCATACGTGGGTTCAAGTCCATTCGTGAGTTGAATGATTTTCCACTTCGTAAGTTGAACCTTTTTGTGGGTGCCAATGGCACGGGCAAGAGTAACTTAATTTCATTTTTTCGCATGTTGAATGCCTTAATCGAAGGAGGACTTTCCGACTACGTGCGCAAAGAGGGGGGAATTGGAGATTTACTTTTCAATGGCCGGAAGGTCACAAAAAAAATGGAGTTTGAGACACGCTTCGGCCAGCGTGGATACCGCTTTAGTATAGAACCAGATGCAGGTGAAGGATTTGCACTTACAAATGAAGCGAGGTACTACGAACCAGGAACTACCGGATGGTGGATTCTTGGAAGCAGTGGAAACGATCAATCACTTCTCGTAAAGGAAGCCACCGGAAACAGCACAGACAAACAATACAGTAAACCTGTTTACGCAGCTATACGCTCATGGCGCATCTACCACTTTCATGACACTAGTTCTACTGCTCCGATGCGACATGCGGAAATTGTGCAAGATCACGCTGAACTTCGTTCAGACGCTGCAAACCTCGCACCCTTCTTGCTATGGCTCCGTGACAACCATGCTGATAACTACAGAGAAATTCTGGATGCCTGCCGCTTAGTGATTCCGTATCTCGATGATTTCATTCTACTACCCCAAGCCTATGGTCAAAAATCCATGGTGTCTTTGTCCTGGAAAACCAAAGGATCAGATTACCCCATGCAGCCATACCAGCTTTCCGACGGGAGCATCCGCTTTATCTGTCTAGCTACCGCGTTGCTTCAACCCAACCCACCGGCGACGCTAATCATTGATGAACCAGAACTGGGGCTGCATCCGGAAGCCATCCGCATCCTCGCTGAAATCATCCAAAACGCATCGAAGCGAACGCAGATCATTATTGCCACCCAGTCACCGCTTTTCCTGGATCAGTTTTCGGTCGAAGATGTTGTGGTCGTAAACCGGAAAGGCGGTCAGTCCACCTTCGAGCGATTGAAGTCATCTGATTACGATGTCTGGTTAGAAGATTACTCCGTAGGCCAGCTCTGGACTAAGAACGTCATTCAAGGAGGAACCAGCCATGAGTGATTACGTGGAAGTTGTGATCATCGTGGAGGGTCCTACGGAGCAGAAATTCGTTAAAGGTCTGCTCGCTCCCTATATGTTCGAACGGGGTGTCTTTCTCACCGCAATCATTCTGGACAAGCCGGGAGAAAAGGGCGGGGACGTTAAGTTTGCAAGAGCGCAGAACGACATCGAAAAACACCTCAAGCAACGCTCCGACACCTTTCTTAGCCTAATGGTGGACTTCTATGGCATCAGAGGGGACTGGCCTGGGTATCACGAATCGAGAAAGCAAACCTGCCATCACCAAAAAGCCAAAATCATGAACGAGGCTACCGCTGCCGCCGTTATGAAGTTATTTCCTGAGCAACGGCCCGAGAAGCGCTTCATCCCCTACGTGTCGATGCACGAAATCGAGGCCTTGTATTTCAGCGACCCCACCGCTCTGGCAACTAAACTCGGTATAAGACAAAAATTAATTGATGCAATCCTCACCGACTGTGGGGAACCGGAGAAAATTAACAACGACAGTGAGACAGCACCCTCAAAGCGGCTAGAGAAGCTTTCGGACACGTTTAAAAAGACTGCTACCGGCATCGCCATCGCCGAAGAAATCGGCATCGCGAAGATGCGGCCAGCCTGTCCGCTTTTCGACGCTTGGTTGACGACTTTGGAGAATCTCAAGACGAAATCTTAGTATGCCAGCCAAAAAAGCCGCCACCAAGAGAGCCACGAAGCGCGCCCGCAATGCCGGTGCGGATGGGGCTCAACCGCACAAATTTCGACACAAGTTGCTCCTAAACCAGTGGCTTATTAGCCTTTTCGGTATCGACCCCTTCCGCGCACCGAATGTTCCCGGCATCGCCAAGCCATTGCCCTTCCACGCTATTTCCTCGTCGATTCGTGATCCCCGCATGGAAGGCATGGATCAGGATGGATTGCATCGTTTCTATCACAACCTAGCGAACAGCCAGCTTTTTTGGGGAGAGCAATGCGTCATCACCCGCGAGCAACTTCGCAGCTATGAGGAAAACATTGTTCGCTACACACGGGTTCTCAACGAGAAACGGGACCGACCCATCGCATGGAAGTATTACCAGTGGCTTACATTGATTTTCGTAGAGATCTATCTCGACCGCTATTTCCGCAATGCCGAACAACTACAAGCCGATCTGAACGCCTTTGTGAACCGTTTCAACAAGGAGTGGGACACCTACGCTAACATCGCACCCTACGCCCTCGATGACTTGAACAAGGTTTGCATCCAGAATGCGACGGGAAGCGGCAAGACCTTGGTGATGCAAATCAATGTCATGCAGTTCCGCCACTACGCCGGAAAAGCAGGCAAGGATCTCCCTCGCACCATCCTGATCACGCCGAATGAACGGCTAAGCGAACAGCACATCGCCGACCTACGTCGTGCCGGTTACTTTGTCACCGAAGGCGTGAAGCCGGGAGCGCAGACGATGCTCAACCAGATCGATGTCATCGAAATCACGAAGCTCGGTGACAAGGATGGCCCGAAGACCATCGCCACCCGCAACCTCGGCGATGAGAATCTTCTGCTTGTCGATGAAGGACACCGAGGACTCTCGGGAAACAAAGCCAAGGATGAAGGTGCGTTTTTCTCCCGCCGTGCGGCTCTGTGTGCGAAAGGTTTCACCTTCGAATACTCGGCGACCTTCGAGCAGGCTGTGAGTGGAACCAACCATGAAGACGACTACGCCAAGACGATCCTGTTCGATTACAGCTACCGCTGGTTTTACGAAGATGGTTTCGGCAAAGACTATCAAATCCTGAATCTTCCTGCATCGCATCAGACGGCCGAGAATACCTACCTCATCGCCTGCCTGCTGAAATTCTACCAACAGCTTCGCATCTACGAGGAGCGCAAGGACACCTTCACGGCATTCAACATGGAGAAACCAATGTGGGTTTTCGTCGGCAGCACGGTTTCCAAAGCGAAGGGATCGGGCGACGAAAAAGCCGTGGCGGCAGACGTGGCCCGCATCGTCCAGTTTCTCGCCAGTTTTCTATCAGATCCCAAGGGGGCGGCACGATGGATCGAACAGATCGTGATTGGAAACGGTCAGCAAACCGGCCTACTGGACGCTGATGGTAACGACATCTTTGGAGGCTCGTTCAACTACCTTGCGGAGGCAGTAGCCGGCGAATCATTCGAAGAACTCTATCGCGACATCCTAAGCCGAGTATTTCACTGTCCCGCCGGTGGGCTACTCTCGCTCAGCCGGGTGAAGGGTGATGCCGGTGAGGTTGTTTTGAAGGTTGGAAATTCCGACGAACCATTCGGTCTAATCAACGTCGGCGATGCGAAAGGTCTCTGCGATCACATTGAAGAAATCGCCCGCGACCACGAAACGCAGCTCACCGTGGACGAGAGTGATTTCACGGAAGCGATGTTTGCGAGCATCAAGGAATCCAGCTCGCCTGTGAATGTTTTGATCGGTTCAAAACGCTTCGTCGAGGGCTGGGACTGCTGGCGCGTCAGTACGATGGGCCTGATGCACGTCGGAAAAAGTGAAGGCACTCAGATCATACAGCTTTTCGGACGCGGAGTTCGCCTCAAGGGTTGGGAGTGGAGCCTCAAGCGCAGTGGCCATACCCATGCGCCGAATCGCCCGCAGTGGATCGAGGAACTGGAAACCCTCAACGTCTTCGGCGTCGAAGCTGATTTCATGGAGAAGTTCCGCGAGTTCCTCAAAGACGAAGGACTTCCCGGCAACGAGCGGAAGAAGACCATCACGATCCCACTCAACGTCACCTTTGATTTCGGCAAGAAGCTCAAGGTCATCCGCCCCAAGCTCCGCGCCGATGGATCACGCGAATATGATTTCAAGCGCGACGCCAAAGTGCCGACTCTCGGCGATCTGCCGGAATACCTAACGACTCATCCAATTGTTTCGGATTGGTATCCGAGAATTCAGTCCGTCGTCTCCAAGAATCGAATTAATATCACAGACAAGAACCGTGCATTTCTAACAGCGGAGCATCGAGCCTTCCTGGATTTCGACGAACTCTATTTCGAGGTGGAAGCCTACAAGCGCGACCGTAGCTGGTATAACCTGAACGCCTCGCCGAGCGGAATCCGCGAACTGCTTGCGGACGTCACTTGGTATGACCTTCGCCTGCCGCAAACCCATGTTTCACCCAACGACTTCAATGGTATCCGCCTGCTTCAGGAGGTCGCCAAGGAACTGGTGAAGCGGTATTGCGAACATCTCTACAACTACAGGAAGCGCGAATACCTGGAACCGAGATTGGAAATCCGTGATCTGGAACGCTCCGACGACAACCTTCCGCAAGACGAGTTCTATCAGCTCATCGTGGACGGCGACGCAAGCACGGTCATCGAGGCCATCGAGCGGGTGAAGAAGGACATCGAGGAGCACAAGGACGAGCTACTCTCTGCCGGAGACCTCTCCGCTTGCACCTTCGGCAAACATCTATTCCAGCCGCTCTTCCACGTCCGTAAGGGAGGCAAGATCACGATCCTACCCGTGGCACTTAACGAAAGCGAATATCAGTTCGTCACGGATTTGGCGGAATGGTGCAACGCGAATACCCAACGCATGGAGGATGATGGAATGGAGATATTTCTTCTCCGTAACCAAAGCCGCGGCAAAGGCGTCGGTTTCTTCGAAGCTGGCGGCTTCCATCCCGACTTCATCCTTTGGGTTCTCACTCCCGGCCATCAATACGTGAACTTCGTAGAGCCACACGGCATGCTCCGCGAAGGCCCTGGAAGCGAGAAAGTTCAATTCCACAAGCGCATCAAATACCTCGAACAGCGTCTGGAATGCAAAGACGTCAGTCTGAACAGCTTCATTCTATCATGGACCAGATTCCCTGAGCTTCAGTGGGGCCTGACCAGAGAGGAGATGGAGAAGCAAAACGTCTTTTTCATGACCGATGACCGAGACAAATACGTTTCCAAGCTCATTTCCGCGATACATAAATAGACACCGCTTGAATGAGCCTCGTAACCATGAAAACATCTATCAAATCCACCGCTACTATCTGGGGAATCCACGCAGGCCAAACCGGAGACGCGGCATCCCTTTTCCTCTCTCATAACTGCGTCGCCCTTGGATGGCATAGCATGGGCGACCTTTCCAAGCTCGCACCCACGCGCGATGCTTACAAGATAGCGGTAGCGCAGATTTATCCCAGCAAGAAGGCAGGTGCTATACCAAACAACGCAGGGCAACTTTTCCGATTCGTGCATGAAATGAAAGTGGGCGACCTAGTAGTTTTCCCAAATAAAATGGATCGTAAAATCTATCTTGGCGAAGTGATTGGTGAATACGAATACAATCCAAAGTTAGAATCTGGCTACCCTAATATCCGGCAAGTGAAATGGCTTAAAACCCTAGACCGTACGGTTTTGACCCAGGGCGCGCTATACGAAATCGGCAGCGCCATGAGTCTATTCCAAGTTAAGACCTACGCCGACGAGTTCCGTTCAGCTCTCAAAGGCGAAATTATCACCCCGCTCGTCTCCGAAGACCTCACTATACCCAACGTGACCGCCGACATCGAAGAAACAACCCGCGACTTCGTTCTCAAACGCCTATCTCAAGAATTGAAAGGGTTGCCGATGGAGAGCTTCGTCAAACACCTCCTCGAATGCATGGGATACCAAGCACGGCTTGCCCGCAAAAACGAACCCAGCGTTGATATTATCGCGCACAAAGACCACCTTGGCATCGAACCACCAATCATCAAAGTTCAGGTCAAGAGCGGTGACGGCACGATCACCGATAAAGATGTGTCCGCTCTCTTCGGCAAACTTTCGCAAGGCGAATACGGGCTCTTCTTTACCCTTGGTAATTACTCGCCCCATTGCAGGAATTTCGAGCAAAGCAAATCCAACCTGCGCCTGATCGATGGTGAAGAACTCGTGGATCTGATCTTCCAACACTACGAAAAATTCGACTCCCGCTATAAGAGCGTCCTCCCTTTGCGGCGTATTTACGTCCCAGAGCTTATCGATGACTCAGGAGAATAAACGAACACCAAATGTAACTACATCTATACAACCACGACATCGATAAGTTAGAATTCAGATTTCCCAACGCTCAAGAATACGTGAGTAATGGATTTCTAATAGTAAGTAATTCCAATCTAACTTCATGCTACCCCCTCCCCTCCTCTTCTTGGACGATTTCGGACATGGATTTATGGTAGTCTGCGTCCTCTTCGTTGCAGCTACCTTTCACACGCATCGATCTTATCTTACGGCCGATGCTGAATGCACTGGCGCTTGTGCCCTCTTCATTTAAAGCGACCGATGCGGACATGTTAGGATCGATACCCATCCGACCGGCCGTCGCGATGGCATCTTGGTTGGCCGCGAGGAAGATGAAATCCCAGCTGTATTTCTTACGCTGATGCGTGATCATGCGATTGATCTGCTCCATCGTGAATTCGGTCGAGGCATTTTCATAGCCGTCGGTATAGATCGCAATGATCACCTTTCCGGGGCGTGACTCCTCGGGTTCTTTTGCTAGTTGCTTACCGAGTCCTTTGATGGTTTTACCAATCGCATCAAGGAGAGCTGTCGATCCTCGTGGCACATAAGTCTTCGCATTCAGTCCCCTCACTTCTCTCAAAGGCAAGCGATCACAAATCTGGAGAAACTCATCATCAAAAAGAAGCAGAGAAAGATTCGCTTCTCCGGGAGCTTTGAGTTGCTCTTTTACAAAGCTATTAAAGCCACTGATCGCAGCTTCTTGGAGGGATTCCATGGATCCTGAGCGATCAAGCACATAGGCGATTTCTGTAAGGTTTTGATTCATAGTGTTGTTTGTTTCTCGCCCCGATGTGTCGGGGTTGGTTTTATCCCGAGCCTGTCGAGGTTGGTTTTATCCCGAGCCTGTCGAGGTTGGTTTTATCCCGAGCCTGTCGAGGTTGGTTTTATCCCGAGCCTGTCGAGGTTGGTTTTATCCCGAGCCTGTCGGGGTTGGTTTTATCCCGAGCCTGTCGAGGGAATGATTCTTTTGTAAATTACAGGGTAGGACACCTATAGGGTGATGTTGGATAATTAGATGCCTTCGCAAAGGGGAGCGCGGGCATCCTGCCCGCTAGGAGACTCTGAAGATGCGGGCGAGACGCCCGCGCTCCCTTGTTGAGGCTGTGGCCTAGGGGTTCGCACTACCGGCTAGAGCGTTTACCAACCGCACTGAATGGTTTAGAATAAGGAAGGCAAGAAGGCAGGAAAAGATGGGAGCGAAGTATTCCTGATTTCCTGATTTAAATTTCTTTCTAGTATGCAGAGTGGAAAGCCAAGCGGGCGAGACGCCCGCGCTCCCTTTTTTGGGGTCATCCCTTCTTTGGGGTCAGGTGTCGCATCTTAACGTTTTCGAGATATCGCTTTCTTTGGGGTCAGGTGTCGCATCTTAACGTTTTCGAGATATCGCTTATCTTTAAAGATGCTTTATTGCTACGAGAAGGAAAATCTGAATTGATGAAGTTTGATGAATTTCTGATAGTAAATCATTTCAGCTAACTCCACTCTCACCTCCCCTGCTCTTCTTGGACGATGGATTCGTTGAGGGTCATGCTTTGGGGAAAGTTAGCCGGTGGGTTTTCTGAATCTTGTTCCGCCATTCGTCTGAGAGCTTGGCTTCCGCCGCAAACTCCGGCCAGCGTTTCACTGCGGCCTGCACTTCCTCGATGATGGATGCCGCGCGCCCGCGCTTCATCAATGCCGCCTTCCTGCATGCCTCGAAATCCGCCAGCGTGAAACCGTCCCGTTTTCCGTTCAACGTCATCTGGTGCATCGCCGTCCATGCGCCGCCCGGATTGTAGCTGTAGGTCACGTCGAAGGCCGGCGCGAGAGACCACTCTCCTAGCTGATTCATCAGGAAGGCGATGTTCTTCACATGGTCATCCTGATTTCGGGCCACGATGTTGAAGACCATCCGCCGGAACTGCTCCTCCACCGCCTCCATCGCCAGCTCGAGCTGTCGGATTGTCAGCAGCGCCTGCTCGTAGCTGTAGGCTCCGGCCTGATTGAAATCGAAATGCGCCAATGCGCAGAGCGACTGCATGTGCAGCTTCGCGCCTCCCGCCAGCCGGTCAAAACGGCGCGTCATGAAGTGCCGCCGTCCGTTCTCTTCCAGCAAACGGCACTCGCTCATGCTGATGCCCGCCGCCTTCGCCATCAGGTGATAGGCATACTCGATGGCGCCGTAGCCTTTGGGGTCCTCCAGTTCTTTATCCTTGTTGCCCGCCACGCCGTCGAATTTCAGCAGCCAGTAGTCGAAACCCTCGCCTGCCGGGATCTGCCCCGAGTGCACCTCGTTCGTCGTGCGATTCCACGCGATCACCGCCTTGGCCCGTGCGCCGCCGGCGGATGTGCCCACGCTCAAAATATCCCGCAGTGCTTGCTCCTTCCCAGCTTCGTGAAAATGCCCCCGTAAATGGTCGCGATGCGTCAGCACCTCTCCTGCCAATCGCACCAGCGCGTCCACTTCGATCTTCGACGCTCTGCGCTGTTTTGGTCCCATCAGCGGCGCAAATTCCAATGCGCCCATGCCTCGCGCGCCCGTGTAGCAGAGCCGCTCCACCGCGTTGAAACTTTCCGATGTGCGGCCTTGTGTCGCCAGCCACGCGTCAATTAGCGCATTACCGAACTTGTCTGGCAGCGAATCCGCCAGCAGCCCCGGCAGGCCGTGAAATGTGGTTCGCGGTAGCGCCGGAAATTCATACACCCGCTCGCTCAGCGGCATGACCAGCGGTGATAGCTCGATCCCGCTGCGCGCGAAGTCCGCGTCGTATTGGAATGCCGCGACCTCGCGTTCTTCGTCGAGCGACACTGCGCCGATCGTCCGGCCCCAGAGCTGCACCTTCGCGATCATGCCGGCTCACCCCATGTCCATTTTTTCGGTGTCCCCACCGCCGCCTTTTTGCCCGTCGCCCTCTGGCGCTTCCGACCCGCTTGTTTTAATTGCGCCATCGGGCTCACCGCTGGCTCCGGGATGAATGCCTCAAGATTATCCACCAGCCCGAGCGCCCGGCACACGCGGATGAATCCCGACAACTGCGTCGCCGCCGCCCCCAGTTCCAGCCTCTGCACCGTCCGCAGGCCGAGTCCCGCCTGTTCCGCCAACTGTTGCTGCGTGAGGTTGCGCGCCAGCCGAATGCCGGACAGGCGCTCCCCGAGCAGCCGCGATAGCGCTTCGTCCGTCATCTTGGAGTCCATCTTCATACACGTCTAAAGTGGCGCGTTATCATGAATTGTCAATTTAAAACGCCACATAAGACACGTTAATAAAAATCATTTAAAGCGCCATAAATGGCGCTCTAGAACCGAAATTAGCGACCATGGCGTCATAGGTGGCGTAAACTGAAAACGCCCCACTCCAGGCAGATCGGCACGGACGGTTGATGAGTCCGCTTTTGCAGTTGCGCGAGAGTGCCTTGTCCACCGCCGCGCGCGAGCCAAGATCGAGAAAATCCTGAGAAGTCCAAACATGATCCTGCGGACCCGTCCGAAATAACCTTAGATAATTAGATGCCTTCGTAAAGGGGAGCGCGGGCATCCTGCCCGCTAGGAGACTCTGAAGATGCGGGCGAGACGCCCGCGCTCCCTTGTTGAGGCTGACTCTCAAAATTAACGTTTATCTGCGTCCATCTGCGGTTCATTTTTTTGGGTTGCATGAAGAGTGGAAGGCTATGCGAGCTAGCTCTTTCGTTCTATTCATTTCCTTTTGAGATGAGGTGGCTTTAATCTTTCCCGGACAGGCGATACTTTTGGAGTCGGGAATTGGGTTTTTCGGGGATGGTGCGCTCGATGAGCCCTTGGTGGAGGGCTGGATTGAGGTAGTTGGCACGGAAGGTGGGACGGTGGGAAAGTTTGAGGCGAGTCATGCACTCCATCGCGCTAAGAGGCTTGGTTTTTAGTAATTTTAGCAGTGATTTGACTTGGTCGCTGACTTGATCGCTGACTTGGTCGGCTGTAGAGACTTCACGGAGTGCAGTGAGAAGAGCGGCGAGCAGGAATTCGATAAAGGCGGTGGAATTGCCGACCTTGTCGCAAGCCCCAAGCACCCGGTAGTATTCCGCCTGGCGGTCGCGGATGACAGTTTCCACGGGAAGAAAGGAGAAGAGCGGATTCCAGTGGCTGAGGATGAGGGTTTGCCAGAACCGACCCATGCGGCCGTTGCCGTCGACAAAGGGGTGGATGAACTCCAGTTCGTAATGGAAAACACAACTGGCAACGAGTGGGTGAGTGTCGGTGCGTTTCACCCAAGCGAGCAGGTCCTTCATCAAACCGGGGACAAGGTCAGCGGGCGGAGCGAGGTGGACAACGCGTTCCCCTTGGGCAATGCCAACGGAGCGCGTGCGGAACCGGCCCGCGTTATCGACCAGTCCGCTCATAAGAAAGCGGTGGGCGACGAGGAGATCTTTTGCGGAATGGGGATTCCATCCGGCCATGGCCTCGTAGGCGGCGAAGGCGTTTTTCACCTCCTGGATTTCGGACGCTTTACCAAGAACCCGCTTACCTGCGATGACGGCTGTGACCTGTTCGAGCGTGAGAGTGTTGTTCTCGATGGCGAGTGATGCGTGTATCGATTTGATCCGGTTTTTACGACGGAGTTTAGGAATATTTCCTTGCTCCGGCAAACCTCCAAGACGCCCCACCTCGGTAGCAATTTCCGCCACGAGCGAGAGAATGGCCGGGGTGATGGTGAACGGTGGTGCGGTGGGTGAAGACATGGAATCGAGATCCGTTTTTTCTTATAGGCTAATTTTCTCTGAGAGCGCTCTGGTTATTCTACTTTTTTCACATTTCTGGCAAACACTTTGAAATGAGGCATCCTGCCCGCTAGGATACTCTGAAGATGCGGGCGAGACGCCCGCGCTCCCTTGTTGGGGTTGAGGCCTAAGGGATTTGCGCACCCGGCTAGAGCGTTTACCAACCGCACTGAATGGTTAGAATAAGGAAGGCAAGAAGGCAGGAAAAGATGGGAGCGGAGCATTCCTGCATTCCTGATTTAAATTTCTTTCTAGTATGCAGAGTGGAAAGCTATGCGGGCGAGACGCCCGCGCTCCCTTGCGTTCAAATTCGCTTCGGTTCAGAACTAGGGTGGGACAGCTTTTGGGTGATGCTGCTTGTCATGAATCCTCATTCATGGATGAATTAGACATGGCAAAAGTTCAAGATGCTGTTCGTGCGGGTAAGACCCGTGCACCGATGGAGCGGATTTACCAGATTCACGAGGCGGTGGCCGAGGGTCGGTTGCCGAATTGTACGTCGCTTGCAAAAGAGTTGGAGGTGACGGCGAAAACCATTCAGCGCGATATCAATTTCATGCGGGACCGGCTCAATCTACCGCTGGAGTATGATGAGCAGACGCATGGCTTCCGCTACACACAGGATGTCAGCCAGTTTCCGGTGTTTGAATTGCAGGCAGCGGATCTGGCGGGCTTGTTCCTTGCGCGCCAAGCTCTGGATTCTGTGAGAGGCACGCAGTTGGAAATGACCATGCGTGAGGTTTTCAGCAAGCTGACCCAGTCCATCGAGGGACGGGTGCGCTTTTCATGGGCGGAGCTCGACCGCTCGCTTTCCCGTAAGCCCAGTTCCGTGACCCAGACCGATTTGAAACTTTTTGGCAAACTGGCGGATGCTGTGATTTCCAGAAAAGAGATCACCTTCCGCTACCGCAAGCTTGGCTCCGATGAAACGGAAACACGTCACGTGCGTCCTTACCACTTGGGAGAGGTCGATCAATGCTGGTATCTGATTGCGCACGACTGTGACCGCGGAGGTTTGAGGACCTTTGCCTTGCCCAGACTCAACAGCCTTAAAATCCGAACCGAGCGCTTCGAGCTGCCCAAGGATTTCGATGGCGGTTCCTACCTCGGCACCTCGTTCGGGATATGGACCGATCCTCAAAATCCGGATTTCCGCCAGGAGGTGAGGGTTGAATTAAGAGATTACGCGGCAAGGATCGCTCAAGAACGGCGCTGGCATCCCAGCCAACAAATCATCCCACTCAACAACAAGGCGACCCGGGTGGAAATACGTTTCGAGGTCGGGCGGTTAGAAGATCTACTCAGATGGACCCTGAGCTGGGGCAGCCAGGCAAAAGTCATCGCGCCAAAAGAGCTCAAAGAAAGGGTAAAGGCCGAGGCGATCAAGATCAGCCATTCCACCTGATCAGGTGGAATTCCAAACTCTAAACTCTAAACTCTAAACTCCAATCTCTAGGCTCTAAGCTCTAGGCTTCACCCTTCTCACCTATCTCCCCCCGATCAGGAATCCGTTGCCTTTGTTGCATTTGCCGGATGCGGTTGATTTCGAGATCACGCGGCCTTGGGCGTCGCGGTAGGTTGAGGAGTTCGTGCCGGAAGTGCTGGACTGGGTGCCGGTGAGTCTGCCTGAGGCGTCGCGGTATTGAGTGTAGCTGCTGGAGTTGGAACGTTGGTTAGTATGGGCGCTGCCGGTGACACGACCCGACGAGTCCCGGAACGTGGTGGATGAGGCATTTGAAAACGTGGAATTCGTTGTGGCCGAGCCCGTGAGTCGGCCACTGGCATCGCGGTATTCGGTGCGGGTGTTAGAGCCGTAGGAGGGACGAGTGGTCGCTGTGCCGATGACCCTGCCCGAGGCATCGCGGATCACCGCGCGCTCCGTATTGCTGAACTGTTTCTGGCGTTCGATGGTTTGGACGACACGTCCGGAGGCATCACGAACCACCTCCCGACAGGACTGAGCTGGAGAAATACCCACCAAACCCAATGCGAACAAAACCGAGCAAAGAATCGTCTTCATATGAGGATGAAACGCAAACGGTGAAAATTTATTCAAAAAAAAACGGAAGCATTTTTGAAAAACTTCCCAGAGACCGAAAAGAGAACCGTGAAATCCTTAAACAATTCTTGAATCGAAAGCTTCGCGCGGAGCTCCTTCGTTTCCTTTGTTTCCTTCCGTGAGAAGAAAATATTTTACAACCCCGACTCATCGGGGCGGAAAGATAACGAAGGGATGGGACAGCTCCTCTATCGCATCCTTTTTTAACCAAAAAAGATTCAGTCCAAAAAGGCTTGTGATGCAGGCCCAAAATTCGCGTGCCTTCGCAGGCTCATGATCTCTAACATGATGGCCATGCCTGTTGCTTTCATTGAAAATATTTTCGGTGTCCGCTTCAGTGAGGCAACGCGCGCAGTGCGTTTAACCAGCGAAGTTTTTCGTGGCATGCTGTCGTTTTTTATGACAGGATACCAACATGTCGCGCGGATCTTTTTCCAATCTAACTGAACAGGTCGCCAAAACCCTCCGTGAAGGAATGCTCTCCGGGCGTTGGCGAGGTACTTTACCCGGGCGCGACCAACTGGCTGGTGAATTAGGCGTGAGCAACACCACCATGGAAGCGGCCATGAGGCGACTCGGGAAAGAGGGCTTGCTTGTTTCGCAAGGAGCGGGCAAGCGGCGCCGGATCGTCGTCTCGGAGAATCATATTGTGCCGCGGGACTTGCGGATCAACTTCCTTTCTTACGAATCCCTGAGTCCGGGTTTGCCGCAGGTCTTGGATCTCATGGATCAGTTGCGGAAGGCAGGCTTTGCCGTCGAGGCCTCGCCGAAATCCTTGCTGGATCTGAACATGGACGTGAAGCGGGTTGCGCGGCTTGTTCAGCAAAACCCGGCCGATGCATGGATCGTGGCTTCAGGATCCCGCGAGGTGCTTGAATGGTTTTGCAAGCAATCCATCCCTGCTTATGCTTATTTCGGTAATAAATCGGATCTTCCGATTGCCGGCTGCAGTGTCCGCAGAAACATATCCCAGCTGGTCCAGCGCCTGGTGGCGCTGGGTCACCGCCGCATCGTGATGTTGATCAGGGAAGAGCACTTGAAGCCGAATCTCTCCTTTTTTGCCAAACTCTACATGGAGGCACTCAAAGAGGCGGGGATTAACCCGAATTCCTACAACCTGCCCATCTGGGGCTACCAGCCCGAATCGTTGCGTCGCTGCTTGGATGCCCTCTACAAAACCACGCCCCCGACCGTCCTGATCACCAGCGAGGCATCCATCATGCTCGCTGTCCGCGATTATCATGCATACCGCGGGATCATGTCGCCGCGTGACGTTTCCCTGATCACGCTGGACCAAAGCTCCAGCTTCGCTTGGTGCGATCCTGTCATCGCGCATTTTGTCTGGGATGCCAAGTCTCTCAACCGACGGGTCGTCCGCTGGGCCAAACATGTGGCGGTGGGCATTGAGGATAAACGCCAGATTTTTACCAAAACGAAATTCATCGAAGGCGGAACCATCGGGCCGGCCAAGCCCTAGATCGTTTTGCAAAAAATCTTTTTTGAAACGACAGGGCGGAAATTTTTGAGGTGTTTTTGATCAACCTTTGCGCGGATGTTTCTATTTCACGGGCACAAGTTTCATTTCCCTCATGGTGAATCCCCGGCCCGTTTTGCAAGTGAGCATGAGGGTGTTTCTTCCTTCCTTGAGCTCCATTTCGACGGGCTTTGACAGCTCCCACATGCCGAGTGTGTAGGGGAGTTCCACATCGATTTGTGTTCTCCGGTTAAGCCGAATCAGTCCGATTTGATCCGGGGCGACGGTGCAGACGTCGAGGGTGATCATGTATTTGCCATCTTTTGGAGCCTCGATGTAGTAGGTCAAAAGCTCAGGTTCCGTTCCGAGCCGGGCGTAGTGCATCTGGGTTCCGGTTTTCTCGAAATTCGCCATGAAGAGAATGCGGCCGGTGCTGGAGCTTGGCTTTGCGCAGGCTGCGGCGGGAACGATGATTGAGCCATCTGCGGCAGCGACCATCTTCCGATGATCCTCAGGGATCACATAAGCCGCGCCATCGTGGGTCTCCTCGAGTCCCGCCTCGGACTCACCGAGGAGCGTCTTGGCTTCGTCTGCGGTCATGGCAGCGAGTTTTTTCTCCTCCTCGGATTTTGCCAAGGCGGCATCCGCCACCATCACCCGTTTTTTATAGAATGCCAGAGCATTCCAGAAGCCACCGCCCTGGCCGTAGGCGATGCGGTCCACATCTTCCTCGCCCAGAGCATCTGCGATCCACTGCGCACGAAGCACTTGCATGAAGGGCTTGGGAAAAAAGCGTGCTTGGGAGTCGAGATAGAAATCGAGCCCGCCGGGTGAGTTGGACCACCAGGCTCCCAAATTGACCTTCCAGCCTGTGGGCGTCCAGTGGGACAAAGCGCCGTGGGCGGTCTGGGGATGATTACGGGCTGGGATGCCGAAGGCGCGCAGGGTCAGACGGCCGAACCATGCGCGGGGGCCGCAGGAACCGCCGAGTGCGAGCGCCTGTTGAGACCGTGTGCCAAGCTCATCATCTGTGCGGATGCTGCTGTAGGGCATGTCGCTTTTCACGAGGCGAACATAGCGCCAATGGGTATCGGCGGTGCGGATGTGATCCGGGCGGTAATTACGCATCGCTTTCCGGATCCAGGTAAGATCATTGAGCGCGCGCTCGCCAACCATGATGAAGCGGCAGAGCCATGGGGTCATGTCCTTGAACGACGGATCGAGTTCGCCATCGAGGTAGGCTTTCTCGTAGTGCTGGTAGCGTTCGACCGGATCGTTGCAGCTCAGAGCGATGGCGGTACCCAAAGCGAGGTGTTGAAAAATAGTGCCGACCTCACGGGCGCGTTCGTTCTCTTTCAGGATCGCGGTATAGATCTGCATGGCCTCGCCGTAGTTGCCATCCTTTGCGCCCTCGGCCACGGTGATTTGCTTCATGAGCGCCTCATCGGCAAACAACTTATCGAGGAGCGCCTCCTGGGCTTTGCCTTGTTGGGCGAACGCGGCAAGTCCGTGTGGGGTGCCGTGAGTGAGGATGGCGATCCTGACCAACTTACCATCGAGCGCATCACTGCCGAGGAAAGTATCGTGATCCGCGAGAAGCGCTCTGGAGGACTCCATCATCTTGGATTCCGCCTGTGCCAGTGCTTCCTTATAGTTGGCGACATCTGCAGCCGTGGCGCCTTTCTCGGGAGCGACGAGTGCATCCAGAGTCGCCCGTGCGTCCAGAAAGGCCTGCTTTTTCTTTTCATCGATCGCAGGCAATGCCGCCACGACCTCCTTGTTGAGGGACGAGAGCAAAGTCTGATACTTTGTTAGAATTTTTTCGCCCTGCGCCGTGAGCGGGGCGGGAGCCTTCTTTTTTTGCGCTGCCGCAAACGGACAGAGCAAAATCAGACAGGCTACCATCATGCCCTGAGTGGTGATTTTCATCGTGTGCTTCATGGGTGTCATATTTTTGAATGGTCAATCTTTGTCGAGTTTAGGGGCTTCCATGGCGAGGCGGACGCGCTTGAGCCTATCGTAATAAACGCCGCCCGCGATGCCCACTTTGAACGCCGCGCCTGACGGAAGCGTGGGGTGAGGTTGAGTTTCCTGATCCGCCATGGCGCGCGCCGCCTTGGCCTCATCGCCGCGTTTGAGTTGATCGAGGATCATGGCCTTGGTGAGAAGGATTTCCACCACACCATGGCACTTGCAGCGCCCGGCGACCATGCGTTGCTTGATCGCATCATCGATGGTGATGAGTGCCGCTTCCCAATCCTTGAGGCCCATTTGTGCCAACGCCCGGCCATGGGTGCGATCGGAGTGCCACCAGTTTTCCTTCGCGTTTTTCGTCGTGAAGGCATTGAACTGTTGGACGGCGGTCTCGTAGTCGCCGCGTTCAAGCGACTCGAAGCCCACGTCACTCTTGAGCTTCTGGAGATTGTTCGCAATCGCCAGCACCATCGGGAAATCAGGACCTTCCGCTTTGAGCGAATAGCGATAGCTCAGGCCGGAGACGGCCCACGCGAGCGTGCCGTCATTGCGGAAGAGAATGACGTTCGGCATGATATCCGCCGAGAGGATCCCGAGCTTACGGACAAGCGGGTTTTTCAGACCGCCGGGCACCATGGCCACTTGGTAAGACTTGTCTTCCGGCACGGCCGCATTCGCGAGTTTAGCGTCATCGCTGAGCATGGCGACCACCACATCCACATCATCGTGATTTTTGAAGGCTTTGGCAAAGGCCTTGACGCGATCCATCATTCCGGCCTGGGTAGCGGCATCGGCGGAAGGTTCGGCAAAAATCACGCCGAGCATCCGATCCGGCTTTTCCTGCGGGAGCGTCATGGTGCCGCCATTGAGAGATTTCAGCTCGAGACTCAAGCGGGTATTTCGGTCCAGCGGTTCATCCAGACCGGAGAGCATCACCCGGAAACCGGCTTTACCCATGCGTTCTTTGAGACCGCCCGGCAGCGCGTAGAAATTGCGATGGCGATGATGGCGGTCTAACAGAAATGCGCGGACGGGCCACAAGCCCGGGTCGATAGCATCGCCCAGTGCCAGCAAGCGCTTGCGATAAGTTTCATGAACGCTTCGCGCATTCGCATCAAGGGCTAGCATGGCGGCGGCAGCCAGAGCGGAAGCGGAAGCCTTTTCGCCGCCGCATTGGGCGATGAAGTTGGCGATCAGGGCTTCCGGATTTTCCTCTCCCTTGCGCAAGGCCACCTTGACCCGGCAGAAGCGGGACACAACATCCGCACCGGGAGGCAAGGCTGTCATGCCAAGCACGAGTCCGGCTTCGGTGGCGGCGGCATCCAGATGGGACGCGTCTCCTGTTAGATTCCACAAGCCGATGAGGGCGATGATTCTGCGGTTTCGGAGCTGCCAGCTGTCGGGCGCGTCCGCCTTGGATTTGAGAGCTGAGGTGGTCAAATCGGCGACCTTGCGGTAGTGCGCCAGTTCCTCCTCACGACTGATCCGGTAGCGGAAAGGCGGCGCGACCTCAGCGGGGAGGGAGCTGGATGCGGGAGCATCGGCGACGAGAAAATCGCCGATAAAAAGCGAGCGCAATTGCGCGAGGTAGCGGCTGTCATCGATTTGCCAGCTGAAATCCGCAATTTTGCGCGGTCCGGGAATTTCCTCCCCTGCCCCTTCGGCGGCGGCAATGCCGAGTGCCGGCGATGGGGATTCGAGTAGCACACGACCTTGGGCGTTAACGATGAAGGCTTGCGGATCGATGCTGGCGTAGGCTTGATAAGTCGGGTTCTTGCGACCGCCCGGCAGCTGCATGACGGTCCAATCCAAGCCGAGTTTTTTCAACTTTTCCCGCCCCGCATCCGGAAGCTCATCCACGTTGAAGCTCAGCACTTCCAACCCCCCGGGAGATGCCGCTTGCAACGCCTTCGCCTCCTTCAGGTGGTCATCGATGCGCGGGGTTTGCTCCGACCAGAAGAAAACCAGATAGGGACGCCCCCAGCGGTCGAGCGGCAGCGAGACTGACGCACCTCCAGCGATTTGAAAGGTTCCCCGGAACACCGCATCAAAGCGGTCACTGGCGTTATCGGTCCGCCATTGCTGGATGGTCTTGAGATCGCCTGCAGAGATTTCGTAAATACGCTCCTTGATGCGTGCGACGAGTTCGAGATCGACCAGCTTGGCGGCGATCATCGAGCCGATCATCAGGCCTTTCGATTCGGCAGCCGTGCCGCGGTATTTTGCGAGTAATTCCTCGAGCACCTTGCATCGTTCCTCAGGTGTGGCTTTTTTCTCACTCATGGTTTTCTCCATGAGGAGCAAATCCGCATCGAGCCTTAACTCTGCGAATTCGTCTGGAGCCTTGCGCAGTTCCTCCGCCGTGGCGAAGAGATCGTTGCGATTTTCCAGCGTGTTCTCAAGGGACAATAGGCGCCGCTGACCGTCTTGAATGAGACCCAGCAGAGCGAAACGGCCGCCCCCCTCCGGTGTCGTGGCGAGCAGGGCTTGCGCCTTCCGGATGACGCTCTTGCATACGCGCCGCGCCGCAGCAGCAGAGTCCGCCTTCACAGCTTCCGACAACTCCTGCCGCAGGGCGGCCACTCCGGATTCCGGAGTGCTAGCCGCAGCTTCCTGCGCTGCACTGAAACTCAAGGAGCCGAGCATGCAACAAAGCAGAAGGCCAAGCAAGCGATGCCCGAATGCGTCGGACCGTTGCGGAGATAGGTTCCTGCTATTTTTCAGGCAGTCTGTTAGAGCAGTGGATTTTTTGAACGTATGATGAGACAGGGGTTTCATGTTCCTACTTTTGGTAAATGGGAATGTAGCGGTAGGGTGCTGCAAGCATGATGATCGCCATCGGGGTTTCGTGGCCGACAATCTTGGTGGCCGATGACGCTGGGGCGGATTGCTCTTCTATGGGAAGCCCTGCAGCCTTGGTAGGCGTTTTATCCGACACTTTTCCTATCCACGAACCGTTTCCAGACTGGCGGCTGACCAATGCATCGCGAATCTGCGGATACCACTTCGCATAGCGCTCGTCGCCCGACTGCACCATCGCTTGGAGGGCATAGTAGTGGCAGTAGTAGTAATAACCGCAGCCTTGGAAGATGGCGGGTGCGAGTCCCTCAAGATTTCGCAGCGCGCCCTCGACCATTTCGGACTCACGAGCTCCGGCAAGCTGCGCCGCATACGCGCCGGCGGCGGTGGAGCCAATGGTATCTGATCCGGCTTGTCCCGAGCCGAGCGGCACATAGACGAAACCACCAGTCTTCGGGTTGGCTACCAGCTCCAGATAGGAAATGACCTTGGCGATCGTCTCGTTGGGAACCGCGATGCCCGCCTGACGTGCGGAGGCCAGGGCAACGAACACCGTGCCGGTCGCGGACGTATCATTGCCTTTACTCGGAGTGGGTTGATAGCGCCAACCGCCGGCAGCGGTTTGCGAGCGCAGAATAACATCGACCGCCGCCTCAATAGCCTTTTGGAACGCGTCATCATCCTCCTTGGATCCGGTCATCCCCCAGAGTTCGGTCAAGGCAAGGGTCGCCATGCCGTGCTCGTACATCGAGGATCCCAAGTATCCATTCGGCGCCTCTTTCGCTTGATTGAGAAGCCAATCCTTAGCGCGTGCCAGTGCCTTGCCATTGGGTCCGGAGCCGGGGAATTCGGCGCGGGACATGAATGCCATCAGCGCCAGCGAGGTCATCGCCGTGGATCGTTCACCGAGTTCACCGGAAGCCCATGAACCATCGTCGCGCTGATTGGCCAGAAGGTATTTCAAGCCCCTGTCAATCGCCTGTGCGGCTTTGACGGTGAGTTCCGGCGCATCGTTCTGTTGGGCGAGACCCGTGGTGGGAATGGCGGATAAGAGCGTGAGTGCCAGCACACCGATGTGGCTACTACGCAAGGCGAGGCGAAATCCCCAGCCATTCCATCTGAAACCTGATTTTTGCATTCTCATTTTGTCAGCCTTTCGAAATAGTTTTTCAAAGTATCGCGATGTTCGAGGGGTAATTCGCGCGCGAAATTCTCGTTGAGTGCGGCGCGCTGGCGTTTGCCGAGCACCTCCCAGTCCAGCTTGCCGGCCGGAGGGCGTTCGCCGCTGACCACGCCGGGCATCATCAGATCGAACTGATCCTGCATTTCGACAAAGATCTCGGATTCCGGAGGCGGTGGTGGGGTAGCACCTTTACCTGGCTCGGCAAGGAATTTGATTGCGTATTCGATGATGAAGTGACGCAGACTTGTCGCCGCTTTCTCCTGGCCGGACACCGTGCGCGCGCGATCTCCCGCTACAGCACCTGCCGCGGCTTCCGCGAAGGATTGCTTCGCCGCCACCAGCTTGAGGTGCAGGTTGGCGGGCGGCAATGGCTCTGTGGGGGGCTCTTCCCCCTTCGCCAATATCACCGGTGGATTCAGTTGCTCCTGCGCGATGACGATGAACGGATCAAGGGATAACTCGAACGCAAGCAAGCCGGACTCGGTGGCTTTGAGCGCCGCTCCATCCGCCGCGCTATGTTCGCGGATGAATCCTTTATGCTTCGCCGCCACAGCCAGCACCTGCCTCATCAAAAGAGGTTCCGGTTTCGGTTTTTCCTCTTGAGCACCGAGAATCAGACCGACTTGTTTCACGCAATTGGCCAGTGTCGCCGCATCGGCTTTCAGTGAAGTTTCCGCCGATTGCATCCGCGCAGCGGCTCCGGCGATGTCGTTCTTGGCGAGCAAACTTTCAGCCTCCGCCATGGATGTTAGGCTGGTCGAATTCATTTCGAGTCCCGTGATGCGCTGGATCAACGCACTGTAAGTCTGGAGGCCGGTCTTGATCTCGGCCTGCTCGCGGGCAAGCGCTGCGGCATCGGCACCGACCGCCAGAGCTTTGACGCAGAGTCTGCGCTGGGCCTCGGCGAGACGCACCCCTTCATGACTGGCCTCGTAAGAAGCTTCCATAATTTCAAGAACGTAGCGGTGCTGCGCGACGATATCCAAGATATTGCTGCGAAGTTTCTCCATCGTCTCGACGATGTATTCGATGGCGTCAATCGCCTCGACCCGGTCTTTCGCCAGCATGGCATCCGCAGCGGCCTCCATGTCCTCCTTCGCGAACATCATAACGGTACTCGAACCGACCGTCTTTCCGACGACAGCCAGAAGCTCGAGAGTCGCGTTCACCGCATGGATCAGGTTTTTCTGGGAAACGGCGAAGCTGGGCAGCTCGTCATCTTTCGCCTTGCGCACCCGCTCGAGCAGATCGCTTTGTTCCGCGATGATTTCCGCAATGAAAGGGCTCGGGAACTCCGCGCTTTCCACCGCGAGAAGGACTCCACCGAAGCGACTCAAGCGGCCGGCATGATCCGCGAGCAAGGCATTGGCCATTTTGACGTTTTCCAGTGCGCCTTCTTGAAACGGAATGGCTTCTTCGGGTTTTTTGGCATCAAGCAGGGTGGCGGCAGTGCGCAGGGATTGCACGATTTCACCAAGGCAGGCCGGAAGCGCCCGTGGTTGGTCCGAAGAGTCACCGTCGTTTTGTACCTGCGCGTTCATCTCGTCCAAATGTTGCTGGATTGTATCCGCCAGTGACGCTTGCCGCTCGGCAAGCGAGTTCGCCTGGTTTTTCTTCGCAGCCGCATCTTCCGTCTCCTCCAAAAGGGCGAGCAGGCCATCGGAGTACCGACCAAACCGCTCAAACATTTCTTCCGCTGTGAATTTAAACCGACTGATCCGAAGAACCTGGGTCATGGAAGCGATGCGCGCTTTCGAGATGCTGGCGAGCTCCTTGAAGGATTTCTCGACCAGCTCCTGATCCTTGCGGGCGGCATCACGCTCGCCCTTGGCGATGGCCGCGGCGGCGCGCTTCATCGCATCGTCCGCTGTGGCTAACAGCTCCGCCACCGGAGGAGGTAGCGGGTCATGGTCTTCAAAAAGCCGTGGTCGCCGCGCGGGAATCTGCGGCATGAGCAGCATCTGGAGTTTTCTTTGCAAAGCCTCCTGCTCGGCAGCCAACGCAGCACCGCTGTCCCGGTAGGCCTTCTCGTCCAACGCGTCCATGGCAAGGCGGATTTTCACCTGTTCAGCCACAAGTGTTTCATAAAGTGCCTTGGCCGCGACCAGCGCATCCCGCTCGCCACCCACCCGCAGGCGGGATTCGGCATGAAGAAGGGCCTGGATGACTTCGGCCTGCCGTTTTGCCGCATCGCCGGTGGAGTTGCTACGAATCAGCTCCGACGCCTGTTGCAGACGCGGCTCCATGCCGTCACGGATCATTTTCTTGACCACGCGAGACAGAGTGAAAGCTGTTAGAGCCTCCTCCACGGTGCTTTCACGATCCTTGGGGCTCGCCGCGAACAGGCGCTTCAACCATACCGCCAACTGATCCTGCTCGGTTGCCAAGACCGACGCGTTTTCCTGTTGCACGATCGTTCGCAAGCGCAAAGCGGCTTGGGTTGAGGCGGCCGCGCGGTATTCTCGAGCCATCACATCCGCCGCCTCGTTGTAGCCGAGTTGCAGCACGAGCAATCCGATTTCGCGAGACGAATCATCCAGTGCGGCAACCGCTTTTGACTTTGCAGAAGCTACCACAGGGGCGGCTTTCCCGACTTCGCCGCCCAGCGTCCGGAGTGCCGGCGCGGTAGCGGCAAGGTTTTGTTCAGCGATTCGCAACACCTCCTTGCGCAGCTGGGCCAGTGCATCGATGCCTGGGTAATCGGTGATCTGGTTTGCCGCTAGATCGTCGATGAGTTCCTGCATGCCTATCGAGAGTTTGCTCATCCGCTCACGCATCAGATCTTGCCGCACGGCCTCGAGCTGGCAGTTCTGCATGAAAACCGGATCGGAGGGATCCAGACGGAGAATATCCTCATGAACTTTGCGTTGCTCGCGGTAGATCGCTTTGAGCTCCGAGAGCTGGCGGAGCCTCTGTTTTTCCAGCTGCGCAAGGTAGTCCTCGCGCGACATGAACTGGATCCATCGCGTCTCCGAGCGCGCGCGGTGCGGTCCCTGGGCGCCGGGAAAACGATCCGCCACTTCCACGGCAAAAGACACCGTCTGGCCGATTGCCAGATCTGGCAGCGCTTGGCGGTAATCCCAATCAATCCCCTGCTCCGAGCCATCGATCGGCTTGGCTGTCACGAAGGGCACCTTGGTTTCCTCCGTTTTGTCGATGCGGAAGGTGATGGCGGACTCGCCGATCCCGTGATCGTCATTCGCACGAAAGGCGAACTTCACAATCCGACCGAGTGTCGCGTAAATGTTTTTCGCTGGGGAGAGCAGCTCGACGCGGGGACCGCGGTCCGGAGCGACCTGTAAGTAGTAATTCAGGCTGGTGAAGGAAAATTCATGTTCCCGATCGACCCATGAAAAATGGTAGGAGCGGGTCTCCGTGGCCAGACTCTCGTGGCTCACCGTCAGACCGTCGTTGCTGATCTGCATCGGTACCGGCTCCTGGCCGTCCACGTTCATGATCGCCTTGCTGACGGCGCGATCCAAAGTAAGTTTCCAGCGGATCTTGGTCGTCTCGGGAACTGTTAGAGTCAGGGCATCCACCGTTTCCGGCGCGCGCTGCATGTATTCAGGAAGTTCGAGGGTGACATCGGCTTTACGAATGATTGGAGCTTGAATGACCTGCACGCGATGCCACGGCGACCGCGCGTCACCCGCCTTCACCTGATATTCGAAACTGCGATACGCCGTATCAACCGCATACTCGCAGCGGCCATTTGAAATCGGCAGGGAACGGACGATCGGCTTGCCCTTACCGGTGCGCACGGCGATGCTGGCTTGTTTTGGAACAACCTTCGACACCTGACCTACGATTTTAACGGGACTGCCTTCCCTCACCACGAAATCATCCTCGGCCAATGTCAGTTGTGTGCGCGTGGGATAATCAATCGCCGCCCATGGGGTGAAAATCCGGCCTAATCCGGCTGTCAGCAAACCACCCACCGTCATGGAGAGAGCCACCAAAAGCAGGAGCACGCCAGCGGCGATGGCTGCCGAACGCTTCAGCACCCCGAACTTCACGGCATCACTCGGTCGGATCGTTTCTGCCGCCTTCTCGGCTTTGCCGCATACCAGTTGGACCAGGACATCCGTGGGAGCCGATTTCCGTAACTGCACCGCACTGACCAGGAGACTCTGCATGCCGCCGTTGATGCGCTCCAACTGAAGTGCGGCCCGCACCGGTTCGAAGCGGCGGATGTCACTCCAGCCAGCCTTCCATGCCATGAACAACGTCCCACCCAGCACTCCTAACAGAAAAACAACACGAACAATGACCGGCAGCTCGACCAACCAGTCGATCAATACAGCTGTTAGAAAAAGTGCGAGCCCCCAGCGCACGGCGGCTAACCCACCGCGGACCAGTAGCAGCATTTGTTCGCGCCGCCAGACAGCGCGCAACTTGCTGTCGAGGGTTTTATCAATTGAGTCGTTCATGGTTTGATTCTCTTCCATCACGCAAGATCGTGTTTCCTTCTTAAAATCCATTCGAATCCGAGCAGTCCCGCCAAGATCAGGAGACTCCAGAAATTATCCCACAGCGGGAATTGTGTTTTGATCAAAGTTTCGTGCCGGGTCCGGTCCAGCAACTTGGGAAGCTCATTGAGTTCCAACACGCCGAGAGATTTTCCACCGGAAAGATCGGCGATCCGGCGCAGGGCAGCGCTCTGCATTTCGGTATTGGCCATCTCCGGATCCACATCGGCCACTTGAAACTCGGCGATGTTAGAAAGATCTCGGTCATTGGCATTGGCTTCCACGCGGTAGCGCCCCGGGCTTACCGGTGAGAAAAATCCTTCATAGAGACCGGGACTGCCGGAGTCGGGTTGCAGGGTCATTTGCCGTGGCTCGGCCCCTGGCACGTCCAACGGGGTCACGGTGACTTCGAAAGACGACTGAACCAGCGGTTCATAACGATCATCTAACAAATGCGCATATAGCTGCACTTGGCCATTCACTGGATAGCTGGCGCGATCCGTTTCCAAGCGGACCCGCCCATGCTCGCCGAGAAGACGGGAAAGCGTCATGAACTGGATGAGCTGCGACCAAGCGCGCCAGTGATAGGTATCTCCCGCTTTGAAGCGGAGCAACCACATGCGGTCGGTACCTATCATCATGCACTTGCCGGTTCCGTAGCGCTGCCAAGACACCAATGGATAGGGATCCGGGTTATCGGCGGAACTTGAAAGTGTGGCCAGTACCGTGGCACCGGGACGAGCTTGGAGCAGCGGCGGAATGAGGTTGAGCGGAGCGACGCGGCGCCACACGGCATCGTTGACATCGGAATCCGTCTCCAAAGTCATCACCAGGCTGCCACGACCCTGCGGGGTGAGCACCGGGTGCACGGCTTCATCCACCGATTCCCATTCCGCGCCGGGCGTGAATGTGGCTGGCAACATGCGCTCAATCGGCGTTCCCGCATACGTAGTGGGCGAGGAGTGCAAGCCACAGAGCATCAACAATGAACCCCCACGATCCCGCACCAGTTCTTCCAAGCGGAGCATTTCATCCCCCGTGAAAAAACTGGCTTCGACATCGCCGAGGATCACCAAGTCATATGCGAACGCTTTTTCACGCAGATCTGGAAAACGCGCGATGTATTCGCTGGAGTTGCGCGCCATCTCAGCACCGGCGCGTGCGGCGATGAAGGTCACTTGAAGCCGGGGGTCGCGTTTCAGCATGGCTTGCAGATAGCGGTATTCCCAGCGGGCGGTTCCCTCGATACAAAGCACCTTGATCTTCTCATTCACGATTCGCACGCTGCGGGTGACCACATTGTTTTCTGCGGTTGACTCATCGGCAAACGGCTCGATGGCAATCTCCACTTGGGCTGCACCTTTTTCATGGATATCGACATGAAAGAAAATTTCCTCGGATTGAAGCCCACCGGCCAAGGTGATCTGTTCCTGTGCCACGCTGCGACCATTCAACCGAACCGTCACGCCGACGGTGCGTTTTTCATAGCCCTTCGAATGGATTTGCACACGGATCGGCACCTTGTCACCGGAGAAAGCGACCTCCTGCATGACGATGTTGCGGATCGCCACATCATCCGGATCCGCCAATCCCAGGGGCACCGGATACACCGGAACATTGCGGACTCCAAGGTCGTAGAGGATTTCCTCAGAAGAATTTGAAGACGTGTCCATACCATCTGTAAGCAAGAGCACACCGGCGATCGGGGCATCACGTCCGGAGACGGCAACGGCGTTGAGGGAATCGGCAATCGAGGTGCCTGACTTGCCGGCCGATAGACTGCTCAGGGCATCCGCTCCGAGCTTTCCATCTTCGCCCAGGATTCGCAGATCCTTGCCGAAAGTGTAGTAAGTGATGTCGAAATCTTTCGCCAACTCGTCGAGCATGGGACGTGCCGAACGGGAAAGAATGCCACTCGCCAGCTTCACGCGGGAAGTTTTTCCGATCGTTTCAAGCTGCTCTCTGGAGAGAGAGGAGGCTTCCTTAGCCGCCTCGCCCGCTGCCGGTGCCGGAATCATGCCCAATGCGGTGGCCGCCTCGACCACCTCTTCCGGACGCTTGCGGTGATCGTTCACTGACATGCTACCGGACACATCGACGAGGACGGGTAGCCGGCGTTTGGTTTCCTTTCTCTGATTGACCACGGCGATCGGCTCGAAGAACATCGAAAGCACCACGAACAGTGCGAGCAAACGCGCCACACTCGACATGATTCGGACCGACATGGGAGCGCCGCGCGACCCTTTGAAAGAAAGGAGCGTAAGCAGTAACACGCCTACCATGGCTGCCAGTGCCCAACCCATACCCGGGAATTGACCCCAGATCACTTTTTCAAAACCTGTGAGCATATCCTTCATATTGAACGCCTCCTGGACAGAAATCCTGCAAACAACCCTTCACCGACGAGGAACACCATTCCCGCCATCAAACAAAGTGGCCAAAGCGAGCGCACCTTGCGCCCCTCATGGATCGCCTCGAGCAAGCGATCATCCGAACTGGCCACGCGCACATTGGTATCCGCTAAAATTTGTTCAGCGGCATCAGGCGCTAGCCCTTTGACCGCAGATTCCTGCGTGTCCACATTGACAGCGATCGGCGTTCCGGGTGCCTGCGGATTGACGCGTGCTTGGTAAAAACCCGCCTCGCGCGCATTGCCGAGCATCGCAACGTAACGGTTCCGATACTCGCTCACAGGCACGCTGATCAGTTCGCCCGATGGGCTTTCAAAGACCGCATCGTTGGTGCCGGGCTGATCGGTGTAAGTAAGAGTGAGCGAATCACCCACCGTCTGCGGTGTTTCGTATTCGCGCGCTGTTAGATAGGTGACCATTTGTTGCAGCAGCAGGGGGAAAATCGGCGTCACCGCCATATTGTTCCAGGATGCTCCCGCCGAAGTTGTGAACATGAACACCTGCCCACGTCCGAGCGAATGAGCCAACAGCACCGGCGTTGCGCTGCCGGCCAAGGTGAGAACCCGCGTACTGGTGGGCGCTGGCTTGACTTGCAGCACCTTGTGGAAACGCGCCTCGCTGAGCAGGTCTTCCGGCAGCGCGCCCAGCGACCGACAGGCCGGATGATGCGTGAGCGATGGATCAAGAGGCCGTCCGACGCCCATGGAATCGGTGGTTTCCACCGTCTCTTCAATCACGGCAGGTAACAGCGATGTGTCATTGCCACGCTGTGAACGCTCATTCCAAACACTGGCCTTGATGCGATCCCCACCAAACCAGATCAGCCCGCGGCCCTTGCGCACATAGTTTTCAAAAACTTGCGCCTGCTCGGCCGTGATGTCCGGAACGTCCGCGAGGACCACCAGATCGAACCCATCGAGATTCTGTGCGGGAAGCTCAGTCCAAGAGACCGACTGCACCGCCAAATCCTCATCGCCCGACATGCCACGGTGTGCCTGAAGGGCAGCCGCAATCAACCGGCTCGAAGCGGCCCCGGCCGCATCGCCATCCACGCAGAGCACGGAAACTTTTTCACGAATCACCGCTACCGCACGCCGGGTATTGTCCGCCTCCAGCGAGTCAGCCTCGATAGCGGCCGCGATGCGAACCGCACCCGGATCCCGGAATGGAATGAAAAGCGAAACGGACTCCGATGCGCCGGGAGCAATGCTGGAGATCACCTTACTGTCCACGTTGATGTCGTTCATCAGACCGGACACGCGAACATTCTTTGCTTCCTGTAGGCCATAGTTTCGGACGGTGGCTTGGTAGCGTGCCGTGGTGTCCTTGCGCAGCACTCCAGAAATCAATTCCAGCGAAGTGACTCCGAGGTTTTCAGTGCCTCCGTCAATCGGAACCATCATGACCGAGGCCCCGGCAGCCAGATTGCGCAGGGAAGTCTTGAGGAAATGGGATCGCGATTGCCATGCCTGCTCGCCCATATCGGAGATGATATAAATCTCACGCTGCGGCACCGCGAGTTCGGCGGTTAGATTTCCAAGAAACCGCGGCACGCTGTCCAAATCCAGCGATTCAGCCGTGGCCACCTGACCGTTCAGCAATTCAGAGAACGCAGTGGGATCGAACATCGTGTTGCGCGCCAGCACGCGGTGCTCCGATCCGAGCAAAACCAAACTCACCGGATCACCGGGCCGAATGGATTGCGCGATGACATCCGCCTTGGCGAGCGCCCGCTCGAAACGCGTTTCCTTGCCATCGCTGTGCTGCATGCTGCAAGAGGCATCAATCGCGATGACCACTCCGGAGCGATTTTCACCCAACGCCGCCAATGCACTTCCATCCGACGAACCGAAGGGTTTGGCGAGTGCAAGCACAAGCAGCAGCAGGGCCAAACAACGCAGAAGCAAAAGCAGTAGATCGCGCAGGCGCAATTGACGCGAACGCACCCGGACACTGCGATTGAGGAAGCGCATTGCCGCCCAATCCGTGCGCCTCACCTGATCGCGGTTCAATAAATGCGCAAGGATCGGGAGGGACAAGCCGAGCACTCCGAGCAAAAGAAAGGGATTTAGAAAATTCATACTCGTGCACCTCCTGATTGACCTGAAGACATCGACTCGCGTTCATGGAAAAACTGACTGAGAACCAAATCCAAGGGACGTGAGGTATCGATCAACGTATAATCGATTCCGGTACCGGCACAGGCCTTGCGGAAAGTATCAAGGTAGCTGTTGAGATTGGACAGATAGTCCTCACGAATTCTCTCCGGCTGAGTGGTGAGTGGCAGCTCATTCTCAAGTCCGTCAAACTGCCAAGGCCCCTTGAACGGAAACTCGAGCTCATAGGGGTCAAGCGTGTGGCATACAACCACATTGTGCCCACTGAAACGCAGATGATCGAGGCCTAACATGATCTCATCGACATCCGCCAAAAAATCCGAGATCACCACCACAACCGAACGCCGTTTCATCATCAACGCCGTGTCATGGAGTTGTTTGGCAATCGTGTTCTTGGGCTCGGAGGTGATCTGATTGAGCAAGCGGTCGATCTGGAGGATGATACTCATCGACGAACGTGGAGGCAAATAGGCACGCACGGCGGAATCGAAAATCGAGAGCCCGACCGAATCGCGCTGTTTGAGCACAATATAAGCGAGCGAAGCCGCGAGGAACTTGGCGTATTCCAGCTTGCTGACCTTGCCAGAGCCGTAGGTCATGGACGCGCTGGCATCCATCAGCAGGTGACAATCATAATTCGTTTCCGCCTCATACAACTTCGTGAAGTAGCGCTCGGTACGACCATAAACCCGCCAGTCGATACTCCGAATCGGATCGCCCGAGACAAATTGCCGGTGATGTGCGAACTCGGTGCTGAAGCCGCGCAGCGGACTGCGATGACTGCCCACACGCAGGCCCTCCACCACCTCGCGAGCAACGAGCTCGAGGTCATCGAGCTTCTGCAGGAGCTCGGGTTGCAGATAGGAATTTTGTTGTGATTGATCCATCATGAGGAGGCGTTACATCCAATGTCGCGTAGGCTTTTGTTTTCGTATTACTGACGTCCCAGCCTGCTTATTTCTGATAGATTTTTTCATCAGAAGGGATTTCCTTCAGGAGCCTTTCAATCAAGGTGTCCGAGGTCATACCATCGGAACGTGCCGCAAAGCTCGGAATAATCCTGTGCCGCAGGATCGGCAGCGCCAAAGCCTGGATATCCTCGATCGCCACGTGATGCCTGCCCCTCAGCGCGGCTCTCGCCTTGCCCGCCGTGATCAAATTGAGCGAAGCCCTGGGACCGGCGCCCCAGGCCATCAGTTTCTTGACGAAATCAGGTGAGTCCGCCTCGTTGGGACGCGTAGCCCGGACGAGTGAGGCAGCATATTCAAACACATGCTCGGCGACAGGAATGCGGCGTACGACATGTTGGAATTCCAGGATGGCGGCCTTGTCGATGACTTGCTTCACATCCGCCTCGGTGTCACTTGTGATACTGCGCATGATGGACAGTTCCTCGTTACGGCTGGGATATTTCACCATGATATTGAAGAGGAAGCGGTCAAGCTGCGCCTCTGGCAGAGGATAGGTGCCTTCCTGCTCGATCGGGTTTTGCGTGGCCAAAACGAAGAACGGCGCGTCGAGCTTGTATTCCTCACCACCGGAGGAAACCCGCTTCTCCTGCATCGCTTCAAGCAATGCGGCTTGGGTCTTTGGCGGAGTCCGGTTGATTTCGTCTGCCAGCAAGAGATTGGTGAAGACCGGGCCCTTCTGGAACTTGAAGCTGCGACGATGCGTCTCCGGATCTTCCTGCAACAACTCGGTGCCGGTGATGTCCGAGGGCATCAGATCCGGTGTGAACTGGATGCGCTTGAAGCCAAGTGACATGGTTTTCGCCAGCTCGCTGACCAGCAGCGTCTTAGCAAGACCGGGAACCCCGACGAGCAGGCAGTGGCCACGGGCAAAGATTGCGATCATCATCTCGTCGATGACTTCATCCATTCCGACGATCACCTTGCGAAGTTCTGTCACGATCGCATCCCTTGTCTTGCCGAGGTTTTCGACCGCGGCTGCGTTATCTGTCTGATTGCTCATGCTATTTTTATTATGTTAGATTTTATATGTTGTTTTCGGCACCGGGAGCCGAATGAGAATTTTTCATTCACTTGTTTTTCAACAGCTCAACCATGGCCTGTCCCATGCCTTCGCCGACGTTCATGTAAGTCTCGGAGTTACTGCCGTAGTGGCCGTTGCCGCTACCACCCTTCGAAAGCGGATGGGTGTAGACGGTTTTGACGTTGCCTTTGAAATCCGGATGCTTGCCGGAGTCGCCATCGACCGCGAGGTGAGCTTCGAGAATCTTGCCCCCATTGCCGCCGGATCCCTTCTTAGCTTCACCTAAAGTGCCGAGCACAAACTTTGCATGGGGAGCATTAAAGTCCTTGCGCAAAGCCTTGATGAAACGGACAAGATTTTCCTCATAGTGAGCCGCGTGGGTGGCGCTGCCCGTGTCCTTCTCCCCCTGCCAGAAAAAGAATCCGGCCACCTCGTAACTCTTGGCTCCTGGGTAGTAGGTATTCAGATCACTCAGCACCGCCTTTGCATACTCGACATCGTCGTCGTATTGCTTGCCGGCATACCAACCCTGCGGCTTCTCGCCATTGCCTTTGAGATTGTCCCTCGTTCCGCGGTAACCGGGCTGGCCGTCATAAGGTTCGCTACCTGGAGGCAACAAGTCCCAGCCAAGGCTGCGGTTACCGATGCAGCTTTTGAGGATCATCACCGGTGCGTCGATGAAATCGCCCACGAAATGCGCGATGCCAAACTCCGGTCCGATGGACTTGCACTTGGCCACGTTCATCGGCTCGTTGTTGAAGACTTGCATGCCACCACCTTTTTTCCCGGACATGACGCGCACATAACGGACGTCGGCGCGGGAGGCCCACTTGCTTTCATCATCGACCAGATAGGGATACAGTTTTTTGACCTTAACCGCGTGTTCCAGTCCACCTTCTCCGCCCGGAATGCGTCCCATTCCGACCATATTGGACTGCCCTAACAAAATGAAGACCTGAGCGGGCTTCGACATATCGGGCTCCTTGCCAACGGTTTTTCCCACTTCCTTTGGAGTCTCCGGTGCGCCGCCCTTGCGTTTGGCCGCATCCGCGGTCGAGATTCCGATCATCAATACCGCTCCAAGGGTAGCCACCTTCACTAAATGATTTAACTTCATGGATCGTTTCTTTTTTGGGTGGTCTTATTGAACGGGTTTCAAGATCAATGAATTCAGCGCAATTCCATATTGGGGCGCGTTCTTGCGGCAGAATTTCAGGACATTCTCGCCCTGTTTCAGTTCAAGGACCACCGGCTCGGCATCCTGCCACTTGCCCAAGGTGAAGGGCAGTTTGATCTTAGTTTCGGCGGGATCCTCGTTCACGGCGACGTTCATGGATTGATGGTAGTTCATCGTGACCACAGTGGCCGTCAGCGCATACTTGCCTGCTTGCGGGATATTGACAGAAAACTCGATCTGAGAAGCCACGCTTCCGGGTGGGCCGGTCGGATCTTCCTTCGGGCTATTGGCGAAGTATTCCTTCTTATAGGTATCAGCGACGATTTCCCAGACGTTTCCGTAAATATCGTAAAGCCCCCATGGATTCGGTTTTTTCTGACCCACCGCTTGCGCCAGCTTTTTCTTAGGATCCGTGGTCGCCTCGCCATTCTCGATGAACCAGGCGTAGTCGCCTAATTTTGCCGGATCAGCCCCGAAGAACCATGGCGTGCTCGTACCGGCGCGCGCAGCGTATTCCCATTCCGCCTCGGTCGGAAGCCGGACTTCCCGACCGGTTTTGTCGTTGATGAACAAACAAAAACGCTCGGCGCCGTCTGGGCCTATGCCGCCCACCGGATGATTGGGATTCTCCAAGGGCTTGTCACTTTTCGAAGCCAAAACAGCGGCATGCTGCGCGCGGGTTAGCTCGGTTTTGGCGAGGTAGTAGCCCTTGGTAAGCTTGACTTCATGCTTGGGCGCATTGGAGCAGCTATACTTGGACTCCGTCGTGGAATCGCCACCCATGATAAAGCTGCCGGGCTTGATATACACAAACTCCATCGACACATCGTTGCCAAGATCGAGCTTCACCACGGGTGTGGTTTCGCCGTCCTTGGGCGTCATGGCGGGACGGAATCCCCAGTCAGGATAACCCCCGCGGCCACCTTCCCTGAGGCGTGACTCAGATGAACAATTGCCCGTGCTACCTTTCATCGCTCCACCACGAAAGATGTAGCTGCCATTGCGCCCGAAATTTCCCAGATAGAGTTGTTTTCCGCCATAATAGCCATCCATCATATTAACACCCGAGGCCTTCTCGACTGAAGGTTTGTAGGACTCGACCGGAATATTGATTTCTCCGGGGGCCAATGGCCGGCTTTTTTTGTTCCTGCTGTTAGCTGACGCCAGCGCTTCCTTAACGCCATCGTCCGCAGCGTTGGCCTCCGCCAAATTCGCATCAAGGGGAGCCTGTTCCACAGCCTTCAAATCGGTGATGATCTTTTGTTGCGTGATCAGCGAGACTCCACCCCAGCTTTTCGTATCTCCTTTGCCACCGTATTGGCGTTTTTCACCGAGCACGTCGCCCGCCCATAGGGCGCGCTTGACTTGGACATAAGCCTCCTTGTTTTTGCGAGCCTGAATGCTAGCCAGGAAGTTGCGGTCGCCTCCATAAATGGTATTGGTCCAACCACTGCCCCAGCGCGGACCGAGGTAGGGAATCCAGCCTTTGGGTGTCCAGCGCACCAAGGCCCCGTGAGCCCGACTTGGGCGGGCGGCCGATGGGATGCCAAAGCAGCGCAGAATGAAGCGGCCGAAGAAGGCGCGGCGCCCGCAAATGCCACCGTTCATCAGGATGTTCTGATAGTTCTGCAGCTCGGGCCGGTCTTGATTGGTTCTTCCTCCGCCATAGAGAACATTGGTTCTAACCATTCCCACGTAACGGCCGCCATCGCTCGTGGTGAGGATGTGATCGGGGCGGTAATCCCGAAGCATCTGACGTCCCCAAGCCCGGGCCCAGTCTGGCTCGTTGCCGTCCACGACAAACCGAAGCTCCCAGGCACTGAAGGTCGCGAAGGCGGGATCCAGCTCGCCGTCGAGGTAGGCTTTTTCGTAGTCCTGAAAGCGCTTCACCGGATCAATAATATTAGCAGAGGGAACCGGGATCGCTAGCTCAAGGGCAACCGCCAGTGCCAACTCATGCAATACGCCGTCCTTGGCCTTGGGACTTACTTTCAGGATGTCGGTGTAAATTTTCATCGCAGGTCCGTAATGCGACGGGGGCTTAGGTTTGTTCCGCTGTTGCTTTCCAAACTTCGCTCCGTCCGCCATCAGCATCTGCTTCATCAATACAGGATTGGACAACAACTGGTTGATGAGCGCCTCGTTTTCCTTGCTCTGCTGTACGAATGCCGCCAGACCCTCCGGCGTTGCCTCAGTCAAGACCGCGACTTTCACCAGCTGATCATCCAATTTGTTGCTTTTCAGAAAAGCTTCGACCTGCGCTTGGTCACTGATCTTGGGAAGTTTGGCCGTCAATTCCGCGCGAAGTTGATCCAGCATGCCCTTGTATTTCGCAACGATTTGAGGATCAACAACGGCCAACTTTGCCGCCTCTGCTGCCGCAGCGGCCTCAGCAGCCTTTGCCGCGGCAGCTTCCTCTGCCGCTTCTGCCGCCTGAGCTTCCTTGTCCTCGCCTGTTTGTGCGGACACGGACTGTGGCAACCCGGCAAAACCGAGAGCCACCGCCATAAGCATAAAATTGCGTATGAAATTTCTTTTCATGGTTGAATGAAATGGATGATTTTTTTCAATTAGTTTCTGAATTTACGTGCGCTTCGCTCGCCGGAAGGAGTAAAAAAAAGACTAGCTCATAACAGACGGGAAATACGCTGCACGAAGGATGGAGAGCCCGCGCAACATTTATTACGTCGAGGTATCGGCTCGCAGTAGCGGTTGAGGCAAGAAACAATTTTTTATAATGCCGTCGTTTTTTAATACAGGTATGAGTTTACTAACCACATGAAGATAAAGGCTCGGGATGAGTGGCGAACCCTTCGAAGCGGATCTGATCACGCGATTAACAAGAGTGATGCGTGGATTAAGGTTCACGTGGGGAAGCGAGGACTATTTTTCAATTTTAACCTTCGCGGGCGGGGCGTCTTCATTACGGAATCCATACATGGGCAGGAGGCGATAGTAGACTTCCAGGCTAAGGGTCGCAAAAGCGGTGGAGATGACCCGTCCGCCAGGAACGATGTGCTGTCCGGTGGGATTCCAACTCCCGCTTTCTGCTCCGTCCTTCCTTTGGGTGAGTGGCAATACCTCTTTTAGCTTCTCGTTCCAGGCAAGCCACACCGGTCCCTGGTGCTGATAGAGAGCAAGGGTGGCGTAATACACATGGTAAAGGTCCGGAGCCTTGGGATTGATCGAGTGCATTTTGAGCAAGTCCGCGCTCTCCTGCATCATCGGCTCCGTCGGCGGAACAAGGTCCAACTGGCGGCAGAACATACCGGTGGCCACCATCGCAGGATTGCTTCTACTAGGACCATCGTAGCCGTAGAGCCCACCATGTTTCCCTCCGCCGGCATAGGTGAACCACTTGCCCGCAAGTTCAAAAGCCGACTGCGGAACTTGGATGTCCGCCATTTTGGCGCTATGCAGCGCCATGTATTGCCAGCCGGTCACGGAGGTATCACTATCCTTGCTGGGCACTCCGTTCTTGGCGGGTTCATAACGCCACCCGCCCTTGCTCGGGCTTTGTGAGGCGAGGATCAGGGCAATCGCCTTCTCGGCGGGTGCCTTGAGCTTGGGATCTTTGGTCGCGCCGTAGGCCTCGCACAACGCGATGGTCGCGATGCCATGGCAATACATTCTGCCTGTCGCCTTCGCGCCACCGGATAAATCCCCATCCTCCTTCTGTTGCGCCACCAACCAGTCGAGCGCCTTCCTGATGTTCGCTTGGTATTTTCCATCAGCGGTATGGCTCAAGCCCCAGCCATAGAAACATAGGAGAGCCGAGCCGACGCCAGCGGTGTCGTAATCGTCCTTAGCTCCGTGCTTACGGGTATCCCAACGCCCGTCGGCCTCTTGGTTGCGAGCCAACCAATCGAGGGCTGCGCCGATTCCCTTCTCACTTGCATCCGAGCCGCCGAGCGCTTCGATAGTCTCAAGAGAAGGTCTACCACGCTGTTTCTGGACGCTTTTGGTCAGGGCCTGCGGGTCGATTTCATGTTTCGGCATCTCCAACTTACCGGGCAGGAGCGGATCGGTGGTCGAGTCCGACCCACTGATATTGAGCAGCGTTGTTACCCGAGTGCCCACACCGTCCATCTTAGGAGGAGCACCCTGCGCCTCAAGCCCGGAGTGAGCGATGATTTGGGAACCACCGGTATCGGTTGTCGCGGCACTCGAGGAGCCAAGGGAAATCTCCTTATTTTGAGTCGATTTTTGCACTGCTTTCTCCGCGACATCGAGAGTCTTCTTGGCTTGTTCCGAGCCGACCTTGGGCACCGATTTTGTCGGGCGGAAGAGATCCTTCGAGGAATCAGCCGGCTCGGAAGCCACGGCTGGCTCAGTAGAGGTCAACTCCGGAAGCGTGGGAAGCTCAGGCTCTAGCAGCTGACTTTCCGGCAAGCTGCTCGCCAGCTCACGTTGGTCGGAGGGCACGGGGACGGACTCCGAGGTGGGAGACTGATTCTCCTTCGACGCACGCACATCCTGGATCATGGATTCCTTTGCCGTGCTGGTCACAATCGGTGGAGCATCGGAAGGCTGGACAGGTTTGAAATCCGGGATGACGAAGTCACTGACAATTTTATCGGTAACGACAGCCACCTTGGTGTCACTCAATTTCGCCTCTTCCGGCGTGCTTTCCAAGGCCAGTTCTTCTTGGGCGAGTGCTTCGATACTGATCGCGATATCCGCGGCTTGGGGTTCTCCGCCTGAGTCGAGATTCTGCTTGATCTGCCAAATCATCATCAGCAGCAGGATCAGCAAATGCACAGCGGCCGATCCAGCGAGGCATTTGTGATAGAGGCTGGTGAGATCCTGCCAGCGTTCCAGCAGATAGATCAGCGCGATCAACGCAGCTAGTGCGAGTAACAAGCGCCAACCGATCTGATTGAGCAACTCACCAAACTGCATCCAGCGCGAAAGATTCGTGTAACCAAAAACCTCGCGGGTGGTCGTCCGGTATAATCGATAACCCTCCGCCGGATTTTCCGAACCTTCCAGTGCGGCAGCGGCTTTCGGATCGGCGCTGAAAAGCAGATCAAAACCGTCCATCCGCACCGCCGGATCCGTGACATCACCCTTGTCAATGTAGAGGTCCACACGCTCTGGTGGCAACGACTTACCGCCGACCATCCGGCTAAAATAAATGCCGAAGCCAGTGTTCTTGTCTCGGTCTCGATCCGAAGCGAGGAACACGTGATCGCCGCGTCTTGACAACGCTGCCCGCAAATCACTTGCCGCAGTATTCAGCTCATTGACCGGCTCGGCTGCGGAAAACGCGGGGATCTCTGGCAGTCCGATCTTTGCTTTCGGACTGGGCGCGGGGGGCGCGCTAGGTTGCGTGGCAATCCGGTTAGCAAGATAGATGTCATCGGCTCCTTGAGCGACCCGTTTGGATGAAAAATACAACTGCGAGTCATCCGCTGATAGAGTAGGACCAGCTTCATCCGCTGAGGAGTTTACCGAGGCACCCAGCGACTCCACACCCGTCCAATCTTTGCCATCCCAGCGCGCAACATACAGATCGTAGCCACCGAGTCCGCCTTTGCGGTCGGAGGCAAAATACAGGTAATTTCCGTCGCTCGATAAGCCTGGACCGCGCTCGTTGGCGGCGGTATTGATCGATTGAATCGCCTCCGGGCGGCTCCACAACCTGCCATCCCAATTCGACTGATAGAGATCGGCATTAGCTTGGCTCTTATCCCAGCGGACCAAGATCATGCGGGTGCCATCGGCGGAAAACGCAGCCTCATACTGGCCGGCGGGTCCATTGACCGGATCGACCCGCTTTGCATCTACGGTATCGCTTTTATCCTGAAAATAGTTGAGCTTCGGATCCTCCCACAAGACCATTCGCGCCTTGTCTTCTTGAACTTCGACCCGCATTCCCTCGCCGTCACTGAAATAGGCCCAGACATCATCGCGCAGATTGCCCCAGAGCACCGATGCGATCACTGCGGCGACCACGAAAGCAAGCACCGGCAGCGACCAGCGCTTCAGATAAACCAGCAGACGGCTCCGGCCTTCTGGTGGAATTTTCGTCGGATTTTTCCTATCTTGATGATCTTTCATGGGTCTGTGACTCATACCTCAACCCCTCCGGTGAGAGGTTCGCTCTTATCCGTGCCACCCAGTGACAACCTTTCAGCTCTTCGTGCGCGCAGGCAAAGCCAGACGAACAACGCGAGAGCTGCCACCAATCCGAAGATCCAACCGATATTCGCCACCAGCCAGCTTGAGCCGGGCAGTTTCGAGTAGTCGTGCTTGCGCTCCACCCGGCGGCTCTTGGAACTGAATAACGAGTGCCGCTCACCCTCACGGTCCGAGTTTACGAACAGATGGAAGCCTGCCATGCGCACGGCGGGGTCAGTTTCATTTGCCGTGGTGTTGATTTCCCGGCCGAGGTTTTTCGGAGCCGTCGGCTCACCGCCGCTGACGCGGGTGCGGTAAATATCTGATCCACCGAAACCGCCCGGGCGCGCTGAGGTAAAATATAAAAAGTCGCCATGCTCGGTCACCACCGGACCGCGGTCGTCAGCCGGTGAACTCAAGCCAGCGAGATACTTTGCGTGGCGAAAATGAGGCTCCGAAGGCAGCGAGGCAAGATTAGCGACGCCATGCGCGGGTCCTTGAGGATCCGGCTCGTAGCCGAGACCGTAGAGTGGTGTGTAGCGGTAGTGCGCTTCAAGGCAGAGTGTGGTCAGCGCCGTGACGATCAAGGGTCCCATCGAGCTGGCGTGTGGGCCGTTTGTCATCCATGATCCGTCTGCGGCTTGTGTCTCGATGAACGTCTTTTGCATGCTCTCCATCCACTTTCTCCAGAGCGGTCCCTGATGCTGATAAGCCGCGAGTGTTCCGTAATAGGCCGAGTAAATGTCGGCTACCTGAAAACCTGACTTGTCGAGGCTGAGTGCCGATTCGAAGGCTTTCGGCGCGTTGGCGGATGCTCCCGTCAACTGCGAGCAGAAGAAACCCACCGCAAGCAAGGCAGGGGTCTTGCTGCCGCCTTTGCCCGGCGGTTTGTCGTAACCATATGAGCCACCATGCTGGCCACCACTGATGTAGTCTAAAAATTTCACCACCCCCTTGCGGGTTTTTTCGGGCACGGGCAGGCCCGACATCTCCGCACTTCCCAGTGCCATGACCATCCAGCCTGACACGGAAAGGTCCCCTGGATCGCCGGGTTTGTATCGCCATCCGCCCTCCGAATGTTGCGCTTCGACAATAAAATCGATCGCCGCCATGGCTCTCGGGCGCAACTCCTGATCCTTCGTCACCCCATAGGCTTCGATCAGCGCGAGCGCGCCAATCCCGTGGTCATACATTCCATGATTTTGCGGCTTCGCGCCACGCAAATCACCGGTGGCGACGTTTTGTTGGCTCAGCAACCACTTCAAGCCGCGCGCGACCGTATCCCGGTAACGGCATTCAATGTCGTGTCGTTCACCACGGCCATAATAGGCCAATAAAGCAAAAGCGGTCGCCGCAACTTCATGCCCCGCCTTTCCGCCATTGGCCCCGAGGTCCCAGTGGCCATCTTCCGATTGCTTTGAGGCAAGGTAGGCCAGCGCCTTGTCGACAGCCGCCTCACTTGCCTGTGAGCCGCCCAGCTTGGCCATCACTTTAGGATCCGCCAGTGCCCCCTGGCGCAGCGAGTAGAGCATACTCAACTGCCTCTCGACGACCAAATCAAAAGGGGTGTCGCCGGCGATATCGGCACTGTAGAGATTAAAATCAGCTTCAAGCGCATGGATTTGCTCGCGAGTCAGGCCCTCGGTACCGGGGGCGGATTGACCCGGCTTGGCAAGCGGCCGATTGGAGGCGAAGTATAGCACCAAACCGTCTGGCGAGAACGCGGGATCCACCTCATCAAACGCGGTGTTGACCCGGTCGGTCAGCGGCAGTGGCCATGCGAATTCGACCCCGTCCCAACGCGACACCCAAATGTCCTTGCCGCCTCGTCCGCCGGGACGATCGCTGCTGAAAAATAGAAAATGACCGTCACCACTGAGGGCGGGTGCCGTCTCATTGAATTTGCTGTTGAGTGCGCGCATCGGGCGCGGCTCCCCCCATCGCGTGCCGTCCCAGCGACGCAGGAACAGGTTTGCGTCTCCATCGGTCTCGCCGGTCACATAGACCATCCGAGTCCCGTCGGCAGAGAAAGTAGGCTGCCCGATGGTATCTTTCTGGCTAATCCCCTCTCCGGCAGGAGCGGATTTTTCCCACAAAACAAATCCGGGTTGCACATCGCGCGCCACTTGTTCGAATGCGACCTGATCGGTATAACTGTACCAGCGCTCCGGACGCAGATACCATAAGGACCCCAGCACTGCTGCGACGAGCAGTAGCAGGCCGGACCAACCGTAGATCTTGAAACGGCGGCGGCGATCCAAGCCGAGCAGGGCTTTGCGCTCACGCGGTTTTGCTTCGTTCTTCACTTTGTCTTGCAAGGGTATGGCTTGAGTTCAATGAGGAATTTGCCTCAGGATTCGGTTTTAAGGGCGATATTGGCTTTCGGGACACCTACGTGACGGCATATCGACATGATGTTTGCCAGATAGAGATGCTTGGCATCCTGATCACAACGGATCAGCACTTTGATATCGGGTTTTTTGGCCACCTCCTCGGTCATCCATTCCGAGATCTTTTCCTCCGTCACCTGTTTGCCTAATACGACATAAGATCCATCCTTGCGGATGTTGATGTTGATCAATTTACTGGCGGATTGTGTCAGTGATTGGTTTTTTGAGTCCACCGGCAGATTCACGCTGTGATCGATCTCCTCTTCCTTGAAGGTGGTGGTGACGAGGAAGAAAATGAGCAGCAGGAAGATCAAATCCATCATGCTGGTCATGCTGATCAGCTCCTCGCTATTCTGGCGGGAATTGCGACGGCAGTTCATGGCTTGGAGGAAGGAGATGTTAGCCGAGCGTGTTTGACGATGAACTCGGTGCCGACCTCGTCGATGTGATCGATCGCTCTGTCAGCCCGGGTCGAGAGCCACTGGAAAAGCAGCAATGCGGGAATGGCAATGGTCAGTCCGGCGGCGGTACTAACGAGCGCCTCGTAGATACCCGTCGCCAAATCAGAGGTCTTGGCCGCACCGCCGCTTTCGGCAGTAGCTTGGAACGAATCGATCATACCGTAAATGGTCCCGAGCAAACCCAGTAGTGGGCTGACACTGGCGATGATCGAAAGTGGACGCAGGCTGCGGGTAATTTTCTCAGCCTCACGTGCTCCTGCATCCTCAATCGCCTTGCTAACCGCCTGGTATCCCTCATTGCGCCATTGAATACCTGCCTTCAACACGTGGCCGGCAGCCCCGCCCGATTGATCACAAAATTCCTCGGCGGCCTGGCCTGTGGGATCACGATCCCAAGCCTCACCAAGACCCTGCAGGAAATTGTCCGGCAACAACTTCTCTTTGCCCAAGGAAATGAAACGTTCAATGCCCAGCGCCAGCGCGATGATCGAGCCGATCGCAAGAGGAATCATCACCGGTCCGCCTTTTTTGATGAGGCTGAACATGGTTTCCTTGGCTACTCCGGCGGCTTCTCCCGCCTCAGCCGCATGGGCGATGGCGGTGAGCGCCATCAGTAGCGAGGCACTGAGGAAAAGGGTCATGCGCCGCCGCCGGCCGTCTTTCATCGTCGTATTTCGAATGTCCATGTCTGTTTTTTGTTAGGTGTGTGATTGATTTATGAGTCGCGCATTTTATCGAGCAGCTGCCGGGCGATGATCGCCGCCTTCTCCTTGCTGAATTTACGGATCACTTCCTTGAAGCGTTCCTCCGCCTCTTCGCGTTTGCCTTGGGCGAGCAGAACGCGGCCGATTTCCAGCACGGCCTTTGCCTGCCAGTCCGGGTATTTACTGTAATTGATCTCCATGTTGACAAACTCAGCGATGGCCTTGTCATAAACCTGCATGTTGAAATGGCACTCGCCGGTCTGGAACCTTGCGCGGACGGTCCAGAGATCCACGCTAGCCGCCGTGAGGAGTTTGGCGTATTCGGGGATGGCAGCTTTGGGATTGCCACCCATTTCATGCGCGAATCCGAGACCGAACTGCGCGTTGCGCGTCCATTTGCTATCCTTGAAGGTGGTGAGAAATTTCTTATACGTCTCTTGGGCTGCCTTGTGTTCCCCGGTCAGTGATTGGGTTTCACCGAGACGCATCAGGATCGACTCCGCGAGCTCCGGTGGCGTACCGGCGATTGCGGCTGCCGCCGCGAAATGGTCGCGTGCCGTGGCAGACTCGCCGAGCTGTAGCCGTGACTCCCCGGCCTGGAACAGGATCGACGCGCGTAGCTTGGACTGTGGGTAATCAGCTAGCAGTTTTTCTAACTGGACCGCCGCCGTCGCGTGATCGCCCTTGTTGAAATGGGCGCTGGCGAGCTGATAGCGAATGTCTTCGCGCAACTTCGCATCCTCGACCTTCGTGAGAGTTTCCGTCAGGTCGGCGATGACCTTGTCCTGAGAGCCGGCGTCGAGATTCAAATTGGCGAGCTCGCTGCGCACCTTAAGCACAAGCTCGCTTTTGGGGTAAGCAGCGATGAGTTTTTCGAAGAGTTCGGCGGCCTCCTTCTTGCGCTCGAGGGATTTCTCGCACCAGGCCCACTCGTAGAGTGATTTATCGGCAAATTCCGAGTTCGGATATTTTCCGACGAGTTCCTTGAAGAAGCCTGATGCCTCTTTCCACTTTTCCAGACGGGCGAACGAGAGCCCGGCGTAGTAAAGCAGCCGTTCACGCTTCTCGTGCTCAGGGAACTGCTTGAGGATCTCGGGAAACAGCTTCGCGGACTCCTCGAACTTCTCCGCCTTGACCAGGCTGACCCCTTGCTGCAGGCGTGCATCGGCGGCTAGCTCGTGGGTTTTCGGAACCTCGGAGAAGCGTTGCGCCGCCATCTCGTGCTTGCCCTCGCTGGCTTCCACCCAGGCTAGGTAGTAGGTGGCCTTGGGAACTTGGCCCGTCGCGTTTTGATTAAAAATCGGATCGTTCTTCCCAGCCTCCTTGAAGAACCGCTCCAGTGAATTCCGTGCGAGCTTGAGATTTCCCTCCTCGAAGGCCAAGCGCCCTTGTTCCGCCAGAGCAATCGGCATTTGAGGTGTGGACCAGGGATAGACATCAGTGATCGTGCTGAGGTGCTGGAACGCCTTTTGCGCATTCCCGCCTTGCACATGGGCGACCGCCAGCTGCATCAGTGCGGTATCGACATTGGGCGTGGGTTGACCCTTGAGCTTCGGGTGCTTTTTAGAGGCGGCAACAAGGTCGTAGGTCGCCACGAAAGCCTCCAGCGGCGGAATAGCCTCCGCCCACTTCTCCTGCCGGAACAGACAATCCCCGACCACGAAAGAAAGTTGGGCGAAGAGTGTTCCCTCTGGTTTTTTAGCGAGCAATGGGGCGGCGCTGGCGAGAGCTTTTTCCCACTCGCCCTTACCATGGAAAATCTGCGCGATGCGAAACGCCGCCACCATCTGTTTGGCGTGCTCCTTATCCTTGGCGGTGAAATCGGCATAAGCGGCCGCAGCCTCGTCCGCGCGATTGAGCAAAAACAGGTTTTCCGCTTTCATGAAGCGCATGTCACCCCCGGACTCGTGATCGGGAAAACGCTGCACGAACATGTCATTGTAGCGCATGCTGTTGGTGTAATCGGCGAGCTTATGCAGGCAGATGGAATGCAGCATGAGCACCTCCGCCATCTGACCGAATGACTTGCTACTTTCGATTCGCAACAGGATATCACCCGCCTTTTTCCAGTCTGGCTCCTTGCGGTTCATCAAGGCGTTGGCGAGGTCAAAGTTCAGGTCTTCAGCAACCGTTGTCTTTTGAAATTTTGCAGAAGCGGGCTCGAGAATCTCGGCTGAGCGATCATAGTTGTTTTGCCGGGAATGGACACGCGCCCACCAAAGGTTAGCTCTCGCTGCCACATCATCCTCCCCAGCCGCCAGTGCCTGCAAGTCTTTGTCCGCTGCTTTGTAGTCTTTGAGCTCGATCCTGCAGCGGTTAAGAATCAGCTGTGCTTCCTGAAGCTGGCGCCCGACCGCGGGTTTTTCCGGATCTGGCTTCGCCTCTTTGAGATACAACGTGAGATCCGCCATCGCCGCCTCGTGCTTGCCTTGCAAAAACCGCGCCATGGCCAGACGGTAGCGGCACTCAGTAGCCTCCGCTCCCTGCATGCCTGACAGTGCCGCGGCATACGCCTGCTCGGCCTTGTCAAACTCCTTGAGCATGTTGTGACTCTCGCCCAAAAGATAGGCGGCGCGAACTTGCCATGCCGGATCGGCCTTCAGCTCCGGAATTTTTGCTAACGAGACTCCGGCTTCCGCGTATTTCTTAAGTTGGAACTGCGCAAAGCCTTGCTGATAGACACCGCGCGCCGCCTGATTCGGATCAGGCTTCGCGGCGAGCAGCTTGGGTGCCCATGCCAGCACCTCGTCCCATTGCGATTTGCCAAACGAAATATCACATACCGCCACCAGCGCTGCCGTTTTCATGGCCGGGTCTTTCAGTTTGTCGAGCTCCGACACGAACAGGCTCTTTGCCTCATCCTGGCGGTTGGTGAACATCAGGCAGCGCCCCTGCAACAACGCGATGCGCTCGCGGCTGATCTCCGGATCCAGCTTCGGCTTCGCCAGCAGGGCGGCGAAGTGAGGCATGGCTTTGTCATACTGCTTGAGCGCATACTGACTCAAACCCGCGCCCTGGTGCGCCAAGTCCGCCTTCGGATGCGCGGCGTTTTTCTTCAGGAAACTTTCATACTGCCCGATCGCGACCGGGTAGAGCTTGCGGTTATAGGCGGCGTTTGCGACAAAGTATTCCTCGAGCACCGGATCTTTCTCGTCCTGTGCCAAGACAGAAGAGGAGACGCAAAGCGAGAGATAAAGCGAGAGATAAAGAAAAATCACTCTGAGGACGGAAAACCGGAACATGGGAATTTCTAACAAAGTTTGGGTTGGTGAGCGCGAGACAAATCCATGTGCACGCTTACTATCGAACCCCACGATTTCTTCCAGTTTCTTTCTGTTTTTTTTATGAACCATGCTGTCGTTTTATCATACAGCTTTTCCATCCCGCCCGGAAACATTATCCTAACCCGTAAGGACCTATCGGCGAATGACATCAATGACTCATTTTCAAAGTTATCCAAGAAATTGTATGGCCGTAAAATATGGCAGCAGTTAGACGGGTTTTTCCCAAGGACCGCGTGAGTCCATGGACCGCGTGAGTCCACTCGCGCTCAAATCAACTACGCGACCAATGGGTATGAAGTAGCGCGAGTGGACTCACGCGGTCCTCTTTAGGTCCATTTTTCGTTCCTTTGAGATTCACTCTTACCTACGGCGGCGCAGCAGAAGCAGGAGTCCAATACCACCCAGCAGCGCGGCTTTCGGCTCAGGGATGACGGTGTAGCTCAGCACGAGATCGTTGCCGGTTTGGGCGAGCGACCAGTTTCCTGTGTGCGGATCCGTGAAGCCTGTGGTGTTGATGGCCCAGTTTGCCGCATCGAAGTTGCTGATGCCACCGCTTGTTGTGAGGATGGTCCATGAGCGGCTGATTTCGCTGAAGTTAGGGACCAAACCACTGGCGTTGTCTGCGGTCAATCCAAGCACGTTGAGGACGTAGGATCCTGTGCCGCCAGTGAGATCTAGGGTGGTGAGGTTGAGTTGGTCAAAGGCGGTTCCGGCGGTGAGGCCGGTGAAGTCGTTGACCTCCCAGTCGTAAGTGAATGACGACCAGGTTTGTGCCGTGGTATAAGTCTGGATTCCTGGGCTATTGCCGGGAGAGAGCACATCGCCGACGTTGTCGAGGGTAACGGCAACCCCAATGGTGCCCGCACCACCAAGGACGGCGCGGTTGGAGGCACCATTACCTGCGAGAGATGGAGCAACAGTCAGCGCGGTAGAGCTGTTGTAGCGCACGGTAGCACCCGCTGCTACATTGATGGCGGCGGTGCTGTTGATGTTGCCCGTGCTGCTCACGTTGAGCGTTCCTGCGTCGACGTTGGTCGCGCCGGTGTAGGTGTTGGTATTCGAGAGGGTCACTGTGCCCGCAGTCGTCTTGTTGAGCGCGATACCAACACCGTCAAGCCTAGCGGATGCAGAACCACTCATCATCTCGAATGTGCCAGTGCTGGTCAGAGCGGAAGTACCGGTGCCTGTGATCGAACCCCCACCGTCAAGGATTACCGTGCCTACGCTGTCCGTGAAGGCTGAGCCGAGGGCAAGAACCGCTGTGGCTCCATTCACGGTCACGCCGCCAGTAGCGATCACGTTGCTAGCACCATAAGCAAGGGTTCCTCCGCTGATGGTTGTCAATCCGCTGTAGTCATTAGCTCCCGTGAGAGTAAGAGTACCGAGACCTTTCTTAGTCAGGCCGGCCACTCCCGTTCCCGACAATTTCTGGGCAATGGTGATCGCTCTCCCATTCGAGTCGACGGTCAACCCGCCAGCCTGAATATCGGTAGTCATACTAGCGCTATTTGCCCAGAAGCTAGCGTTGTCAACTCTGGCCACCAAGGTGCCGTTATCGAAGGTGGCGGTAGTCGCAGCGGTGGCGGCCAGGCTGTTGGCGGAAACACTGCCGCCTCCCGACACAGTGAAAGCGCCATTCGTCGAGCCGAAGCTGATTGCTGCGGCAGTGAGCAAGCCGTTGTTGGTGACTTGGACAGAGCCCGTATTGGAGGCCCCCAGGGTAAGATTGCCTGCAGAAACGGCTCCGCCATTGATCACGAGCGAGTTACCGTTCACACGAGCGGCTTGACCTGACCCGATGGTGATGGAGTTTGCGGCCAAATTGATAATGCCACCACCCAATACCGTCACGTTGTTGTTGTCCGTTCGGTTCGAGGCGACGCCGTTACTATTCGCCCCGATTATTAGACCTCCCGACATTTCGAGGGTCGCATTACGGACCGTCACCTGATTACTATTCCCTTCTCCGCGGCTACTCCCAGCGCCACCTACGGTGAGCGATTCGATTAATGCGTAGCTAGCAGCTCCGACGGCGGCTCCGACGTTGAATTGGTTTCCACTCGATATTGTAGTGCCTGTGCTTGAACCGAAGCCCACGGTGGTGGCACCACCATACAACTTGGCACCGTTACTGAGTGAGAGAATGTTATTGGCGGTGTTGCCACTTGATGAAGAGCCGATATTGATTGTACCGGCGTTGTTGACCGTCACACCACCATCGATGTTCAAGACAGAAGAGCTAAGGCTGGAGCCGCCGACCGATAAGCCTCCCGATTGGAGATTCCACGTGCCGCCCAGCTCGGCCCCGTTGACTGAGGTGACTCGGGCGGTCGTGGATGACGTGTTTAAGTTATAGCCAGTGGAAGTTAGGAGGCTGGCATCATCAAGCTGCAAGATAGCGGCATTTGCGATTACTGGGTTGGCTGCCAGTGTTGTACCACTGCCAGAAAGAATCAGCTTACCACTGGTTAGGTTCGTCGGACCGCTAATGGTGTTGACACCGGTCAGCGTAAGCGAGCCATTTGCGACCGTGGAGGTGAGTGTAAGACCTTGGGTAAGGCTGGCATCGGTGAGGGCCGCACCAAAGACCACGGCATTGCCATTTACGTCGAGCTTGAGCGCGTTGGCTCCACTGGAGCGCAGACGGGCGCCGATGTCTTGGGTGTTTGCCGCCGCCCACTGCAAGGTGCCGCCCCCAAGGGTGATGTCGCCACTGGTGCCGAGGGCATTGGGGCCGAAATTCAGGATGCCTGCGCTAACAGTCGTGCCGCCGCCATAGCTATTGGCGCCGGCGAGAATACTGGTTCCGGAACTGCCCTGCACGAAGGATGCCGTCGCGCCGCTGATCACGCCCGCCGCACTTTGAGTGAAAACGCCGGTGCCGCTGGTGGATATCGCCGTGTTGCCGGTCAGGGAACCGGTGAGACTCAGCGTACCGGTTGTGATGCTGGTGGCACCGGAGTAGGTGTTGGTTTTGTCCAAGATAAGAGTCCCTGCTCCGAGTTTAGTGACATGAATAGCCCCGCCATTTGCGCCCGTGGAATCGCCAATGACATTACCCTGAGTGAAGCTACCAGCTGTAGCAGTGCTGGTGTCAAATCCGAGAATCGCTCCGGCCTGCAGTCCTTCCGCAGAGCTATTGGCCACCGAGATATTGTCCAGCAGTGTGCTCAAACTAGCGCTGGTGAAACCAGCAATTCCTGCGGAATCCACGTTCATTCCAAGCGTAGCACCGCTCTTCACGTTGATTTTGGCCGCCGTCCAGTTCGCGGTGTTGCCGGTGTATAGTGAGTTTGTCGTGAGGAGTTGTAATCTGCCCTGGCTTACGGTCGTGACGCCAGTGTAAGTGTTGGTACCGGAGAGAGCGATAATATTCGCCCCTGCAGTAGTCAGATTGTTGGCTCCACTGACGATACCGCTGACGGTAAATGTTCTGCCGGAATTGTTAGTCCATGTCTGTGATGCACCTAATTCGATATTTGCCGCGATGGATGGACTAGCAGCCAAACCGGCATTGAGGGTAATACCATCCGCGGCGGAACCCGGAGAAATCGTCAGCTTGTATCCGTCGTTATTTAAACCGAAGGCTGTGGCCGTGTTAGTAACTGTCAGAGTCTTGACCGTCATATTCGCACCCAGCGACATACCAACCATCGTGCCGGGGGTTGTAGCGGTAGAGAAGATGAGATCGGCCGCCGCGCCAGGCGTGAGCGGCTGGTTCGAACCTGCGCTTGCAACCGTCTGCCAGTTGCTCTGGCCAGCAGCCAAGCCAGTGGAGGCCGCCCAGACACCGGTATTGCCCGCGAGTCCGCCCTTCCAGTAGGCAGTGGTGATTGGTGTGGCAGCTGTAACCGTCACGCTGATGGAACCCGCGGCACGGGTGAAACCGGAGACTGTGAAATCGGAGTTGTTGTAGACCGTGCCTAGGCTGTAGGTGCCCCCCGTCAAACCGCTGGCAGCGGTGATTAGATTATTCACACCCGCGGTAGGGCTAGCTCCGCTAATTCCATAAATATCGACAAAGCCTGTGCCAGACAGCGACGCCGCACCAGAGCTGGTGATGGCCGACTGACTGGCGGTACCACCCAAAGCGGTGCCGATTCGGGTGGTGGTTCCATTGCCAAGTGTCAAAACGCCGGAACCAATGTTCAGCGCGCCAGCGGTGGTCGGCGAATAGACAAATGTCTTGTTGGCAGCAATATTCAGCGCACCATTACCCAAACTGGAGGGTGTAGTCATGATCAACTTACCGTCCGTGACCGTGGTACCACCGGTGTAGGAGTTGGCGCCGGAGAGAACCCAAGTCGAGGTACCCTGTTTGTCGATAGTGACTAGCGATGAGCCGTTGTAGTCTGTAATGTTGCCGGCGAATGTGTTACCACCGGAACCGACTACGCCATTCAACCTAAGCGTCCTTGCACCATTCGCGCCGGAGAAGGCAAGGTTTTGCAGGATGGTGATAGGGCCGGTTCCAATGTTATTGAGATTACCAGCATAAGTCCCCTGCGCACCTGAGTTGGCAAGGTTCAAAGTAAACGGACGAAGGGCGAATGTTTTCGCACCGCCGCTCCATTGGAACTCGCTGTTGCTGCCGCTGAGATTGATTGCGCTCGCCGAATCTCCAAGGCTGGCAAAACGCATTTGGTAGCCGTTGTTCACTATACCTGTGAATGTATTTGCAGTATTAGTAAAATAATAACCAGTGGAGTTAGCACCAATGATCTGACCGCTGCCTGCAAGCACGCCCGTAACCGTCTTAGCGGCGTTGCCGCTATTGAGCGTGAGAACAACACCATTTACGGTGACGCCGCGGTTGTAATCAAGCGAGACGTTCGTTCCCATGTTCCATGTCATATTGCCAGTGAAAATGAGCGTACCACCATTGCCGAGTTGGGAATCCGCAGTGGTGTTGAGCTGGCCACCACTGATGCTGGTGGTGCCGGTGTAGGTGTTGACGCCCGTGGGAGTGTAAGTGCCAGAGCCAGACTTGACGAGCGACAAGGTGCCGCCACCAGTGCCGTCCTGGAGCACGCCAGCGAAGGCTACGTTTGTCGAAGTGTTAATCGTGAGCGTGGCATTAGATACCGGACCGCCACCGTTGTTGTTCGTGACTACGGGGGTTCCCAGCAACGCATTGCCGGCCAAGGCACCGATGGTGACGTTGTTGCCGAGGAGCTGGAGGCTACCGGTCGTGCTTGGGCCGAAGGTCACACTGTTGCCGGAGTTCAAGCCGGTGGCCGCGCCAATCTGGACGATGGCGTTGTTGTTGATCGTCACAGCGCTGGCTCCCATGCTGCCGGAGAACCGGGTGGTGCCGCCATTCAGGATTGTCGCCCCAGTGTAAGTGTTCGCACCACCCAGGATGGTGGTGCCGCTCCCGTTAACTGTCAGGGCGCTGGCCGTATTGTTGACGATCGGGGCATTAATGGTCACCGTGCTGGTGCTGCCGTTGTTTAGGAAAATAGTTGCTCCAGCCGCGGCGGCTCGGAGTCCGCCAGCACCACTACCCGTAATTGTATAGGAATTCGCGCCGTTGAAGGCCATGCCGGCACCCAGATTTAGGAGATTGGTGCCCAGAGCCAAGTTCGCACCCGAAGCCAAGCCCGTAGTATCGACCGTGACGTTACTGGCGGCGACCGCACCTGAGAGAGCCTGAACGAGACTGCCGGGCGTGGTAGTGGAATCCGCGCTGTAACCGCTACCGACGAAATAAGAACCCGTCGCGCCGCCACCACTGAGAGGGAGTCCGGAACTGCCGGAATCGGTGAGTCGGACAACATTGCCGCCACTGGTGGTGGCGAAGCCAATACCAGCCGAATCTCTGACAGTGTAGCCCGCGCCGATGATGCCACCCGACAAGGTAGGATTCCACACCACGTAGTTGTTGCCGACTGTGCCGCCCACGGTGGTTCCGGCGGAATAGTCGAAATTCAATGCGGAACCGGCACCCGTCGTTGGCGTGTTGCTTGTGATCGTGAGCGTCGTATTTCCGCTGGCACCGGGAGTGAGTCGTATGATCGAATCTGTGGCTGCCGTAGTCACCAAGCTGGCAACTGTCTGGCTACTGCCGCCAGAGGCAGGACCTCGCACTGCGAAAGTCCCACCACCCAGAGTCAATGCACCCGTGCTAGTCATGGTCCCAGCTAAGGTTCCGTCGCCAACCTGCAGCGTTCCACGGTTGACGGTGGTGCCGCCGGTGTAGGTATTGGTGCCGGTGAGTATCAGAGTGCCATTGCCATTCTTGGTGAGGCTCCGTGCTCCACCGCTCTGGCCGATGCCACCACCCACCGTCAAGGTATTGGCGCTGACGGTGACCGCACGGTTACCGTTAATCGTCACAGCACCTGTGCCCATGTTCAGGGACCTTGTTCCGGTGAAAGTGATGTCGCCATTCCAATCCTGCAGGTTGTTGGTGGACAGCGTGATGGCGTTAGCCGTCGAGTTGTTAAGGGTCATCGCCCCTCCGATGGTGAGCTTGCCCGTACCGAGGGCGGAAGCGTTGTTGATGTTAAGCGTTCCAGCACTCATTGTGGTTCCACCGCCGTAGGTATTGGCACCGCTTAGAGTGACGGAATTCATGGTAGTAAACGTTAGGCCATAATTGTTGCCACCATCACTAACCACACCACCAAGATTAAGGTTAGGACCTGTTGCACCGGTCACCGTCCTACTTCCACCACTCAGGAGAACGTTTCCGTTATTATTCCATACCATCGAGCCTGATGTTACGCGGCTATCCAAGCTGAAGTTGCCACTCCAAATATTCGCGTTTGTAGTGGTGAGGGTCTGACCTGCTGCGCCGGAAGAGGAAGATGAAAATGTTCCACCGGAGATGGTAAAAGTGCCCGTGCCAAGGGCCGCTGCATTCGTACCGACGAAGAATTTTCCCCCAGCAAGAGTAAAGCCCCCGGTGTAAGTGTTGACCCCTGTGGTCATGGTAAGATTGCCGCCCAACATCGTCACACTGCCGTTACCGCTGATCGCAGAAGCGAATGCGGTGCCTTGGGAGAAGGCAAAGTCCGCGCTGTTGTTGCTAAAAGCGAGAGTGGCGCCTGCGTTTACGGTGAGGGTGCTTGTCGTGGCAAGCGTGCCTGGCGCACCGCCATTGCCAAGCTGCAGGGTGCCGGCGTTGATGGTGGTGGCACCGCTATAGGTATTGGTACCTGTGAGGATCAACTTGCCATTGCCGCTTTTGGTCAAACGGGAGGCGCTGGTGTTGTTTACGATGGCCGAGGAAACCGTGAGGATATCAGAGTCGCCATTCACGCGAACCACCAACTCGCCGCCGGCGGTTCCCGCCCGCAACTGCGGAGTGGTTCCCCCGCCAAGGGTGGCGGTGGTACTGCCGCTGCTCAACAAACCGTTGGTCGACAGAATCTGGGAGGTGCCGCTCATCGCGATGTTGTAGTTCCGCATATTGATGGTGTTGGCGGAAATGGTCGTCTGGGCAGTGATGTTGCCGGTCGTCAGATCGACGTTGCTGGTTGCCGTACTGGCCCCAATAGTCGTCCCGGTTGGTGCAGCGAGGTAATTGGTATCGCCCGAACCATAGGCGCGAATGAAACCGCCCGCATCGTAAGTGGCATAGCTGGAGCCATTATAGAAAATACCGCGGTCAATCAGGGCACCCGCGGTGGGGGCGGTAGTGAAAACAAAGCCGTTGGTCGCACTATTGGTGCCGCCGGCATTCACGAAGTTACCGGTCGCCCCAGCGCTACGCGCAGCCAAGGAAGCAAAGGTGATAGCTTGATCAAAGTCAGCGGAGCGGGTGATTTGCACCGTGCCTTGTCCGGCACTGAAGGTAAGCGCACCGAGCGACTGGGTGAGCGCTCCACTGGCACCGACATTGTCCATATTGAAGGTGCCGGTACCACTGAAAGTGAGAGGCGTCGTGCTGGCTAGAGAGCCCGTGGCCCGGTTGAGGGTGAGTGTGCCGCCGCTGATGATGGTGGTGCCGGTATAGGAGTTCGCGCCGGAGAGAATCAAGACGCCTGAGCCCGCCTTGGTGAAGCTAGTGCCCGCGCCGGTAAGAGAAGAACTGATAGTGTTGGTCGCGTTGTTGACCGTAGTGGTCTGGGCAGCCGCAAGATTGATGGTGCCTCCTGACAAAACGATGGCACCCGAACCGGATCCGAAAGTAATATTACCAGCATCGACGGTGCCACTGACTGTAATCGTACCGCTAAGGAGACCCGCTGTAGAGGTACCGAAATTAATAATGTCAGATGTGGTAGTGGTCGTCCCGACGATACTTCCAGTTCCAGCGACATCTCCCCATAACGAGTTGCCTAATCCATCCCAAGTTCCACCAGCCGCGCCAAAACCAGAGGTCATAACGTTATTATCCCAATAGTAAGTCGCCGCAAAGCTCTGGGAGAAAATCGAAAGCAGCACGCTAACTGTTAGAGCGAAAATTGCTTTGAATTTCATAAAATGGATTTTCATGGGCTGGATTCTGTTAGAATGTTAGATTAATTTGGGACGCTCTAAACATCTATTTGTTTTATATTTTTACACTCCCCAGCCTTATGCTGAAAGAAAAAAATACAAGCCTACTTGGCTCTTTTTGGGACAGGTTTTGGAATGGGACCTAAAGAGGACCGCGTGAGTCCACTCGCGCTTTGGTAAACTGCGCGACCAATGGGTATGAAGTAGCGCGAGTGGACTCACGCGGTCCTCTTTAGGTCCATTTTTCGTTCCTTTGAGATTCACTCTTACCTACGGCGGCGCAGCAGAAGCAGGAGTCCAATACCACCCAGCAGCGCGGCTTTCGGCTCAGGGATGACGGTGTAGCTCAGCACGAGATCGTTGCCGGTTTGGGCGAGCGACCAGTTTCCTGTGTGCGGATCCGTGAAGCCTGTGGTGTTGATGGCCCAGTTTGCCGCATCGAAGTTGCTGATGCCACCGCTTGTTGTGAGGATGGTCCATGAGCGGCTGATTTCGCTGAAGTTAGGGACCAAACCACTGGCGTTGTCTGCGGTCAATCCAAGCACGTTGAGGACGTAGGATCCTGTGCCGCCAGTGAGATCTAGGGTGGTGAGGTTGAGTTGGTCAAAGGCGGTTCCGGCGGTGAGGCCGGTGAAGTCGTTGACCTCCCAGTCGTAAGTGAATGACGACCAGGTTTGTGCCGTGGTATAAGTCTGGATTCCTGGGCTATTGCCGGGAGAGAGCACATCGCCGACGTTGTCGAGGGTAACGGCAACCCCAATGGTGCCCGCACCACCAAGGACGGCGCGGTTGGAGGCACCATTACCTGCGAGAGATGGAGCAACAGTCAGCGCGGTAGAGCTGTTGTAGCGCACGGTAGCACCCGCTGCTACATTGATGGCGGCGGTGCTGTTGATGTTGCCCGTGCTGCTCACATTAAGAATACCAGCATTGATATGTGTCGCTCCGGTGTAGGTGTTGGCAGCTGATGACGTGAGTATTCCAGCGCCATCCTTGATGAGATTGCCCGCACCGCTGATGGCGGTGGTGCTATGGGTAATATTTCCAGCACCGCCGAAGGTGACATCCGCGAACTGCGCAGTGGTGATGCCGCGGACGGTGAGGGCGTTGCCGGTATCCGCGTTACTAATGCGGGCACCGCCGTTACCGATGGTGATCGCACCTTGATAGGTGTTGGCTCCGGAGAGGTTCTTGAGCGCGCCTCCGCTGGCAATGCCCTCGCCGGTGATGGTGAGCGCATCATCAACAAAGGTTAAACCACCGGAGAGTTCCAGCGCGGCTCCGTTCTGGACGAAGATACCGCCGGCATTGGTTCCCGTTGCGTTGGCAGTGGTGAGACGCAACGCACCCTGATAGACGCGGGTCGCTGCCGTGAAGCCGGTATTGTCTTTTTTCATCACCAAGGTGCCCTCACCCGCCTTATTGAGGGTGGAGCCGGAATTGCTCAGTATCACGTCAAGATTCAGCGTTCCAGAATAAACGTTAATGAGGAGCGCCTGCCCGTTTCCGTTTTCAGGAGTCAGACGAGCAGCCGACGTGCCAGTGATGGTGTAGTTTCCATTGGCTCCGCCGGCATAGAGGAGTCCCCCCGATGTGCCAGCTAACGCATTGGTGCCGGTGAAATTGGACACTGTCAGGGTGTTGCCGCCAAGATTGAGCACTTGGTCATCCAAAGTGCTGATAATGCGAAGGGTATTCGTCGCGATGCCACCGGAAAGACTGGCTCCATTTGTCAGGTTAAAGTTAGTATCTCCGGTTGAGCTAGTCGCGCTGGCGAAGGCTGTGGCACCGGTATAGGCGACGACGTTACCATCCGCAGCACCCGTGCTATTTGCGGCCCAACTGTTTCCAACAGTGAACCAAGCACCCATTATGCCGTTCACATTGAGTCTATCCGTCGTGGCGATGTTATTCTCGGAAAAGGAGAGCACGGATTGGGTGCCTGTAACCGTTATTGCATTTAGGTTGATTTTCGTCGATGAGCTCGACTCACGACTGATGAAGGTTCCCCAGTTGTTGGCGCTCAGGCTAGCCGACAGAACGGTTTCGGCGTGTGTTCCACCTTTGAGGACAAGGCTACCTCCGTCCAAGACCAGGTTAGCTGTGTCGGAAAGCTTCGTGGTATCGTTGGTGGAATAGTCGAGCGTCAGCTTGCCTCCGCCGCCCAATGTGGTGGTGCCGGTAAAGGTATTGGTGCCTTGGAGGGTGAGTGTGCCAAGGCCCGTTTTGACGAGCTGACCGGTGGTTGAACTTCCGATGGCCGAAGCGAAGGTTACGTCCTTGTTGTAGGTATTGAACGTGGAGGCGGTTGCCGCCGTCATAGCCAAACGGCTTGAAATGTCCTGGGTGTTGCCCGGGAGCCAGAGGAGCGTGCCGCCGGAGGCATTGATCGCGCCGGCCGAGCCCAGTGCGCCGCTGACAAAGCCGAGGGTGCCTGCGCTGACGGCGGTGCCGCCGCTGTAGTTGTTGGAGGAATTGGTGACGTTCCAAATGCCGGCGCCGGTTTTGTTGAGTTTGATCGTGCCGCTACCATTGCCGATCTGGCCATTGAAAGCGTTGTTCCCCGTATTGGTTCCCGTCAATTCCAGTTCCCGACTTTGAGTCGACAACATTGAAAGAGTCGTATTGATGGTCCAAGTATTCGCGGCAGAGGCGCTACTGCTGTCAACCTTGTTGTATCTGGGACCATTGCTACTTGGAGGCGCGAGGATTTCAATCACACGATTATCGAAGACCAAGGGTGCCGTGCCTACATATCTGGCGGTTGCCTGCTGATTCGAATCGCTGTTCGTGCCACCAAATTGAATTTTCGAACCGACCGTGTCGCTGAGGCTGGAAAATTGAACTGCCGGATGTGCGTTGGTGGTGCCGCCCGTGTTCACCCGGAGATTGCCCGTGAGAGCGCTGGCATTGTTGATATTGAGCGTCTGACTGCCCACGGAAGGGAAATAAATCAATGTTCCCGCACCTATCGCCGATGCAAATGTGAGTCCGCTTCCCCCGACGGTTGCCGTGAAACCACCGGTATCAATGATTCCACCGCTGTAGCCAGTGGCACTGGAGGTGACCGTGGCGGCCCCGGTGAAGGTGACGTTTTTGGAAGCCCCACCCCAGGAACCCGTGTTACTGAAGGTGAGATTGCCGTTGTTGATGATAATATTGCCGGAGAAGGAGTTGGATGCGTTCGAGAGTGTTTGCGTTCCAGCGCCGGTCTTGGTGAGGGGCAGGTTGGTCGCGGCACCATTGGAGAGGATGCCACTGTAGGTGGCAGTGACTCCTGTCGCTGTGTTCAAAGTCAGGGAATTGACGGTGGTGTTGTAGCCGGTTACGGACGCCAGATTCACGCTGCTGTTGAGGCCGCCAAGCTGCAGCGCTGTGCGATCCGTGAGATCCAGTTGGCTTGCAGCACTGAACGTGAGCGCACTGTTCTGCAAAGCCAGATTGTTATTTAGCTTGAGAGTGCCATTGCTAACGGTGGTGGCGCCGTTGAAGGTGTTGGCCTGGTCCAGCACGAGAATACCCGTGCCGAGCTTGGTGATGCCTAGGGAGGTGCCCACATTGGCGATGACGCCGGAGTAGGTCATCGTACCCGCGGTGGCGTTGGTGGTATCGATGCCCAGCCCGACCGCGCCGGTCCAACTCACCGTTGAGCCCACTTGGCCACCCAGACCCGCGAGCAAGCCGCCGATGGAACCGTTGCCAGAGGTGGCGTTGGTCCATTCACCCGAGGCGGCTCCGGCATTCACGGCCAGCGTCGTTCCCGTGCCCACAGCAACTAAACCCGTGGCCGGCATGGCAGCGGTCTTGGTAAACTGCAAGGTGCCGCCTGTAAGGCTGGTCCCGCCAGTATAGCTGTTGCTGGTATTGCTTACAACCCACGTGCTGGCACCGGTTTTTGCCAGGCCGATCGCGTTCGGCGATGTCCCGTTGGAAATCAGGCCGTTGAACTGGTTATTGAAGCCGGTGCTGGTGCCGCCGAGGGTCAGGTTCTTGCCGCTCGTGGCATTGGCGGTGACGGACAAATCGGTATTGAAGATAAGCGCGCCAGATCCATTGGAATTGATCGTGATGCCAGCGTTGAAAGTGGCTGCTCCACCGTCGATCTCAAGCTGGCGGGTGTTGAAAGTCGCACCAGTCGCCGCGGCGCCCGTGTAGTTGACCGTCAAACCGACTCTATCGCCGCCCGAGTTCTGTGAGATCTTGCCGCCATCCCCCAGTGCACTGAAGTTGATGATATTAGCAGCAGTGTTAGTTCCTCGTTGAAATTTAATGATGCCAGTAAACGTAGATGAATTATTGAGATTAAATGTCCCTACTTGGTTGGCTTGGTTACTGCCACCGCCTGCCATAATCAATTCGCCACCGCCTGACACGCCGTTAGTGAAGGTATAGGTTGTTCCTGAGCTGCCGAGGCCGGCGGAGCCTAAACTAGCAACCGCTCCGGCGTCAACCTGGCCGCTTGTATAGGTGTGGTTAGTGCCCCCACTGCCGGCTACGGATGTTGAGCCGCCGCTGCCTTTAAAGATTAGCGCGTTGGTATTGTTACCAAACGTATTAGTTCCGATGGCCACATCCCATCGTAGGGAGCCGCCGTTGCTGATGGTGATGCCACCGGTAAAGCCTTGGGTAACGCCCGCAGTCACTTGGCCGCCATTGACAACGAGGCCGCCGGTGAAGGTGTTGAGTCCGGAGAGCGTGAGCGTGCCGGTGCCAGCCTTGGTAAGGGTGGTGGCGTTGCCTCCGTTGTTGCCGATTACGGCGGAGATAGTCAGGCCGCCACTGTTGTATTGATGAACGACGAGGTCATAGGCTCCACTGCCATTTCCGGCGGTGAGGCGGGTGGCACCGGCGGTGCCGGTGATTGACACGGCATTGGTGCCGGTGACCAGCAAGCCGCCGCTGGTGAGGGTCAGAAGATTGCTCCCCAAGGCGAGTGCCTGGGTAGCGGCAGGGTTTTCGATTTTCAAACTGTTGGTGACCCGGGCGCCGCCGAGGGTTTGACTAGCTGTAATGCGGGAGTTCAATGTGTCCGAGCCTACGGTCAGGTCCAGAGCCGAGTAACCGCTATAAGCCGAGAGCGTGTATGGCCCGGCACCACCCGTATTGGTTGCCCAGTCATAGCCGGTGTTGGCGGTGCCGCTGGCAAAGACAATGCGCCCGCCATAGATGCCGGTGGCATCCTTGTCAGTCGTGGTGGTGATAGCAACGGTGCCGGTGCCCGCAGAGAGCGCCTTGCCGACCGCCAGGCTGCCGCCTGCCGCCGTGGCGGTAAGGGAGCCGAGCGTGAGCGTGGTGGAGGTGCCGTTGTTCGGGTCGATCAAGAGCGAACCGCCGCCGGAGTTGACGGTAACGTTTCCAAAGCTCTGAGTGGTGGTGTTGCCACCGGTCTTGCCCTTGAGGGTGAGATTGCCGCCGCCGAAGTTGAGCGCCTGGCTGCTGACGAGATCCGTGGAGGCCGCGATGTTGGCATAGTCCAGCGCCAGCGTGCCGCCATTGACGTTGATGCCGCCGGTGAAGGTATTCGTGGCGGTGCCGTTTAGCGTGAGCGTGCCCGCGCCCAGCTTGGTCAGCCCCACCGAGCCGCCGATGACGGTATTGGTGTTGTTTCCAATGATAGCCGACGCGCCGCTGTTCACCGTGATGTTTCCACCCGCGCCGCCGAGGTTGATAACTCCGCCGGCTCCACTGATGGTGAACGTGCCCTCTTCAAAGGTCAGACTCTTGGCGTCCTGCGTGGTGGTAAGACCGATGGCGGAAGCCCCGGTGGCATTCATGCCTGCGGAGAAGATGAGGTCGTCTGTGGACAGAGTGGTGTAGGCGGAAGTCACAGCGTTCCCGGTAAAACTCGTGCTCCAAGTGGAGCCTTCGAAAGACCAAGTGCCGTCGGCAGTAGTGCCGGCCGATGATCCGGCCGTGTTACTGTTAGTGTCCCAGTAGTAAGTCGCCGCAAAGCTCTGGGAGAATATAGAAAGCAGCACGCTAACTGTTAGAGCGAGAATGGCTTTGAAATTGATGAAATGGGCTTTCATGGACTGGATTTTTGTTAGGAAAAAAACTACATCATCGCGACAGATTGTGACCAGAAGCAGTGTTGAATTTGATTTATATAAGATAAAAATAGCTGATTTTTCGGGGCGGCTGAAGAAATCTTTGGAAATTTCGCTGTCGTTTTAAAAGACGGCTTTTTTGCGGGGATTGGGTCATCCAGCTAGGGATAAATTTTGGCAAAAATAAAAAAGAGAACCACAATGGGAGCAAAGAGGACATGGACGAACACAAAATGAAATCCTTTCGTCAAATGAACGCAGATGGACACGGATAAAAGCATGGTGAAGGTGAGTTTTTCTGCCAAATGAGCCGCAATGGAAGGGGTTAAAACTCATCTTAGGCACCAATTATCGATTTCTGATCCGTGTTCATCCGCGTTTATCCGTGGTTCAAACTCCCTACTCTTTCTGGCTGGATGACCCTATCCCCGCCACAGAACTTGATTCTTGCGAAAATGTGAAACTGTGATACACCTGAAACTATGAAAAACATCACCCTTGCCCTCGATGAGGAAACTTACCGCAAGGCGCGCATCGCCGCCGCCGAGCGCGACACGTCTGTCTCCTCCCTTGTGAAGCAATACCTGCTGACCCTTGTAGCCACTGAGATCACAAACCAGAAGCCCACACCCGAACTGGATACCTTGCTCGCCGAAATTGCCAGTCGCCACCCCGGCTTTTCGTGCTCTGAAAATCTACCCCGCGAAGCCCTTTACGAAAACCGCCGCTAATGCCGTTTGTCGATACCAACATCCTCCTGTATGCCATTTCCACACAACCAGAGGAGGCGGAAAAGAGCCAAAAAGCCAAAGCGATCCTGAGCGACCCCGACCTAACGCTCTCGGTCCAGGTGTTACAGGAATTTTACGTTCAGGCCACCCGTCCAACCCGCGCGGATCCCCTGACCCACCAAGAAGCCACCGCTCTTATTCAATACTGGCTGCGTCACCGAATCGTTCCACTCACCGTGCAGGTCATGCAGGATGCCCTCGACATCAAAAAACGCTATCAAACCTCGTATTGGGATGCCGCCATCCTCGCCGCCGCCGCCTCCGCTGGCTGCTCCGAACTCTTGTCCGAAGATCTCAACCCCGGGCAAATCTACCACACCCTCCGCGTGATCAACCCGTTTTTGAAAAACTGATTCCACGTCCTGTATGTCCTGCCTTCCTTATTGAGCCCTCTTCCGCGCTGACCCATGACTTTCTTTTTTTCTCAGGCGAAGCTGCGAAGCGAGGATGGAAGAGTGTTTTTTAGCCGCAAAAGAACGGTGGAACGCAAAAAAGAGAGAGATCAAAGAGGATTGATGAATGACGATTGATGATTTTTGATTGGTTAGACTGTTTGCCAAAAGTCCTTGCGTAAAAGGCCGAGCGATGGAGTCAGGAGTTCAAGGCGTGATGAGGGCGCGGATGAATATCCGCAACTGAAGAACAACGCAGAAATCGTGACTCCATCGCTGGGACTGGAGCAAAACTCCCGCGAGAGCGGCAAAATTCAAAACCTAAAAAATCTCCCTTTTGCGTAAGGACTTTTGGCAACCAGTCTAATTCCCTGCTTAGGGAATTGCGGTAGCATCTGAGGACACAGGGAAAAGGATTTTGTGTTTCTTGATGTTGCCGATGCGGGTGCCGTCGTTGAAGACAGTGAATTCCCGTCAGGTAGGGATCAACACAACGGTGAAGGCGGTCGCCGCCCTTGGATTGAGTGAGTTCCTGAACCTTGGCGCGAGGTCAGCCTAGCCTACACACCCCATACCCCGCAAGCTGATGTCAGATTGATCACGCCCGCCATCTTTTAACCAGCCGCAAAGTCCCCCTTGATATAACCATGAAGATCTCCTATTCGTCTCTCCAGCCCATTAACCCCAATTTGGTTTAACAAAAAAAGGGGAACGGATTGAAGAATCCAGCCTGATATCCACCTTGGCTATAAAAGCAAATTCCAAGTATTTTTTCCTTACCAAACCCGCTCGTCAGTGTTTTTTCCAAGCCAAATAAAAAAACAAATTCCTAACATTGAAGGGAGAAAACGACTTGTACTGCATGTCGGCACCCACAAAACGGGCACCAGCTTTTTACAGAAGCTCTTGCTGGTGAATCGCCAATTTCTGGAATCGAAATCGGTGGGTCTCGCTGATCCAGTGCATGATCTGCTTGGAGATCATCACTACCTCGTTAACTTTCTGGAGCAGGGGGATGAAGGGTTTCAGCATTTTCTTGCCGGCGTGCGAACGGGACATGATTGCACCCTCGTCAGCAGCGAATGTCTGCTAACTTGGTTGATGAACTCCCCTGATGCAGCTGCGTTGCCCGCCCTGCTTGAGCCCTTTTTTGAGGTTTCTGTGATACTCTATCTGCGCCGGCAGGACTATCTCAAGGAAAGTGTATTCGCCGAGGTTGCGACGACGTGGTATCAGGGGGATATTCAGACCGAAAATCACTACTCTTATGATTACTCTCTGTTTGTGGATCGGATCGTGGAAATCTTCGGGGCTCAGTCCCTGCGTCTTGGTATCTACCGCGATGACCAGCCCCAGGATCTAGCCGCCGATTTTCTATCGCTGGCTGGATTGGGACACCTGATCGGTCAGCTATCTGCTATCACGCCGGAGCGCGTCAGTGCCAACCGCCGCCAAGTGGCCCTGCTGGCTCTCTGCGACAAGGAGGATCAGAGCCGCTATGAGCAGCTGCGCCGTGTTGTGCTGGAGCCTGACCGGATTGCCACCGATTCCTTCAAATATCAGCTCTCACCTCAGGAGCGGCGAGACTTCCTGGAGCCCTTCATCGCCTCGAACCGCAGGGTCGCCCGTGCCTTCCGGCCAGATGCCGAGGCTTATCTCGCCGACGACCATCCCCATCAGGAAGAGTGGTCTCCCGTTACTCCATACACGCCCACAGAAGTGGCCGGACTGATGGCAGCACTGGTGGCTGATCGGTAGCTGCGGATAGACACACGCTGCCTCCGACCTCGACCTCAGTTGACATGTTGAGAGGAAAAAATTCAACGATGTCAGTGGTGGGTTCTGCTGTCACTATGTTGACCTCGACTCAGTCACATAAATTGAGTGCCCATTTTGCTCACCCTACGGAGCCGGAAGGAGCCTAGCGACTGGCTTGCCAGCCATAGCTCTAGCGAAGGCTGGAGGCGGAGGTGGGAACGCCCTTGCGACTTGTCGCCTCACAATATCAGCGAAGCACATTTTGCTTACCCTCCGGAGCCGGAAGGAGCATCGCGACTGGAGGCGGAGGTGGGAACGCCCTTGCGACTTGTCGCCTCACAATATCAGCGAAGCACATTTTGCTTACCCTCCGGAGCTGGAGGGAGTATCGCGACTGGAGGCGGAGGTGGGAACGCCCTTGCGACTTGTCGCCTCACAATATCAGCGAAGCACATTTTGCTTACCCTCCGGAGCTGGAGGGAGTATCGCGACTGGAGGCGGAGGTGGGAATCGAACCCACGAATGACGGTTTTGCAAACCATTGCCTTACCACTTGGCGACTCCGCCGTTACCGGCGCGGGAGGCGATTGATTACGTGGGATCATGCTGACTGTCAATGCCCGGATTGCTAGAAAATGCTTCGTGGTCCATTCTTCCACTGGCGAAGGTGCTTTTTCCGCCTATCCTCTGCGTGTGCCAAAGAAACCGGTAAAATCCCAAGAAATCGCCTCGCCCAAAAAATCCAGCGCGCGCGCGAAGCCGACCAAGCACCAAGAACCACTTGTCCGCCATGGCTTTAGCGACGGAGGAGAAACCGGCAACTGCATCGTCCTGCGCGGGTGCCGGCAACACAACCTGCAGGGGATCGACCTCGAGATTCCGCTGGGGAAACTGACGGTCGTCACAGGCCCGTCGGGGTCGGGAAAATCATCTTTGGCGTTTCATACCCTTTATGCGGAGGGGCAGCGCCGCTACGTTGAGACATTCTCTCCCTACGTGCGGCAGTTTTTCGACCGGATGGATAAACCGGATGTGGATTCGATCACAGGCATTCCTCCCGCCATCGCCATTGAGCAAAAAAACCACGTCCGCACCACCCGCTCTACGGTCGGCACGCTCACCGAAATCAACGATTATCTAAAACTTCTCTTCGCACGTCTCGCGGTGGGTTTCGATCCCGTCACGGGTGATGAAATCCGCCCTGACTCCGCCGAGTCCGCCGCCGCATGGGCTAATGAGAATTTGAAAGATGAGGACATTCTCATCACCTTTCCCATCCCAGTTGCAAAAGGTACGCAGGCCAGCGAACTGTTTCCATTTCTCAGCTCCCAGGGCTACCTCCGGGTTCTCATCAAAAATGAAATTTTCCGCACTGATGGCGTCGAGAATGACATCCGCGATGCCAAACTCCCCAGTTCGATTTTGGTGATCCAAGACCGAATCAAACTCACCTCCGCCAACACCTCCCGCCTTCTCGAAGCACTGGAAGCCGCCTTTCACCTCGGCAAAGGCCACGCGTCCATCATCCATCCCAAACACTCCCAAGCCTTCTCTAACACCTGGACCAACCCGAAAACCGGCTGCACCCTCCGCCCTCCGACACCTGGCCTTTTCTCCTTCAACTCTCCGCTCGGCGCCTGTCCGAAATGCCGCGGCTTCGGGCGCGTCATCGGGATCGATCTAGAAAAATCCATTCCCGATCCCTCACTCAGCATCAAGCAGGGCGCGATCAAACCTTTCCAGGGAGAACGCGGTGAGGAATGCCAGCGCGACCTCATCCGTCATTGCAAAGAACGCGGGATCGATCTTCATACGCCTTGGGAAGACCTCGATGAAGACATCCATGAGTGGATCTACTATGGAGACCGTAGAACCAGCTCACCCGAAGATCTCGAGGAGCTCTGGCAATCAGGCGGTTGGTATGGTGTGAAAGGATTTTTTGATTGGTTGGAAACCAAAGCATACAAGATGCATGTGCGGGTCTTTTTATCCCGCTACCGCTCCTACACCACCTGTGACACCTGCCGGGGCAAACGTCTCCAACCCGAATCGCTCTGCTTCAAAGTCGAAGGAAAAACACTACCCGACCTGTGGGCGATGCCTGTTTCAGATCTTCTCCCTTGGTTTGAAAATCAACAATCCAAAATCAACAACTTGTCCGCCGGAGCGTTGGCGAAGTCGGATCATCCGTCCTCCATCGCTCCGGACAGCACCCTCAAGCTCGTTCTAACAGAAATACATTCCCGCCTGCATTATCTCAACGAGGTCGGTCTCTCCTACCTCACCCTTGACCGCCAGACGCGGACCCTTTCCGGTGGCGAAGTGGAGCGTGTCAACCTCACTACATGTCTGGGCGCCTCACTTACAGGAACCCTGTTTGTCCTTGATGAACCGACGGTCGGGCTCCATCCGCGCGACATCGACCGACTCGTCGGCATCATGCACGGGCTGCGTGACAAGGGAAATACCTTGGTCGTTGTCGAGCACGAGCAAACCGTCATGCTGGCCGCTGACCATCTCGTGGACATGGGACCCTCAGCGGGAGAGCAAGGTGGCACTGTTATTTATCAAGGGAGCTCTAAGTTTCAAATTTCAAATCTCAAATCTCAAATCCGCACCGGAACCCTCCCATGGCTAAGCGGTGAAAAATTCATTTCCATCCCCCAAAGGCGCCGGAAGCCTAGTAAGGCCAAGCTCTCCATCAAAGGCGCCAGCTGCCACAACATCCGCAAATTGGATTTCGATCTACCCTTGGGGCTTTTCGCCTGCCTGACAGGAGTTTCCGGCTCGGGTAAATCAACACTCGCTCACGCGGTTCTCTATCAGAACATCGCCCGCAAACTCGGGATCGAGACCCATGAAGAGGCCGCTCCCGTCAAAGAAATACTAGGAACCCAGTATCTGAACGGCGTGGAGTTGATCGATCAGACCGCCGTCGCCCGCACACCCCGTTCCACACCCGCCGTTTTCCTCGGTGCATTCGATCCGATCCGACAGCTTTTCTGCGAGACCGATGCCGCAAAATCCGCCAATCTCAAGCCTGGTTTCTTCTCCTTTAACTCTGGCGAGGGACGCTGTGATCGCTGCTCAGGAAACGGCTTTGAAAAAGTCGAGATGCAGTTTCTCTCCGATCTTTATGTCACCTGCCCCGACTGCAGCGGCCGCCGCTACAAATCCTCCACGCTTGAATATATCTGGAATGGAAAATCCATCGCCGACATCCTGGACCTCACCACCTCGGAAGCCTTGGCGATCACATTCAAACGAGATGCCAATCACACCAAAAAGGAACTTCGCCTCATCGAGCAAATCCAGACCACCCTCGCGCCGCTCCTTCAGGTTGGCCTCGGTTACCTGAAGCTCGGCCAAGCCCTCAACACCCTCTCCGGTGGCGAATCCCAACGCCTCAAACTCTGCCAGCTTCTCTCTTCCTCTTCATCCCCCCTCTCCGCTCTAAGCTCTAAGCTATTGATCCTCGACGAACCCACCACCGGTCTCCACTTCTCCGATATCGAGAATCTGTTAGGCGTGTTTCAAAAACTTGTTGATTCGGGACATTCCCTGCTCGTGATCGAGCACAATCTCGATGTGATCAAATCTGCAGACTGGATTATCGACCTTGGTCCGGAAGCGGGAAAACACGGGGGGCAGATCGTTGCCCAAGGCAGTCCGGAAGAAATCGCCAAACACAAATCGCCAACGGGTAATTATCTGAAAGCGGCGCTCTCCGGAAACACGAGCCTCCAAAATCGCTCTTCTTCTCAAGCTGAAATTTCAAATCTCAAATCGGAAATCAGTTTGCGTGGTGCACGTCACCATAACCTTAAAAATATTTCCGTCGATATCCCGCGAGACCAACTCGTCGTGATCTCCGGACTCTCCGGATCCGGCAAATCCACCCTCGCCTTCGATATCCTTTTTGCCGAAGGACAACGTCGCTTTCTGGATTCCATGTCCGCCTATGCGCGCCAGTTTGCGGAGCAACTTGAGAAACCGGAAATCGACCAACTCCATGGCCTGCCACCCACCGTTGCCATCGAGCAGCGCGTCTCCCAAGGCGGCGGAAAATCCACGGTCGCCACGGTCACGGAGCTTTGGAATTTCATCCGGTTGCTCTACTCAAAGCTCGGCACCCTTTATTGCCCGGAATGCCATGTTCCGGTTGAAAAACAATCCCTCGCCGCGATCGAGAACCACATCCGCGCCGAGCTGAAAAAAGGACCCGTCAAAATTCTCGCCCCGCTCATCCGCGGCAAAAAAGGTTATCATACCGAGATCGCGCAGTGGGCAATCAAGCATGGATTTACGACACTCCTAGTAGATCGTCAATTCAAGCAAGCGGATGATTTCACCAGACTCGAACGCTTCGTGGAGCACGATATCGATGTCGTGGCGGCGGATTTTATTCGCCATGCCAAACCCAAAGATCTAGCAGACGTCGTCACGCGCGCTCTTCAAATCGGCAAAGGTCTCATCAAGCTCTTCACCGCGGATAAAAAATTCGTCCTGCTCTCCACCCAAGCGAGCTGCCCTTGTTGCAACCGCTCATTCGAGGAGCTTGATCCACGCCTGTTTTCTTTCAACTCACCGCATGGCTGGTGTAAGGAATGCCGAGGACACGGGAAAATTCCGAAGCGTCGGCAGTTTATCGATGCCTCACGTTTCGATTCCGTCCTCGAAGCCGAGCTTGATGCGGATCGCTCCATAGACCGCATGGAAGACAGCGAGCTCATCGAGTGCCCCTCATGCCATGGCTCACGCATCAATCCCATCGGATCCGCGGTTCGGTTGAGAGAAACCTCAGTCGCCCAACTCTCCCAACTCTCGATCAACGAAGCATCCTCCCACTTTCAAAATCTCAAATTCACCGGTTCGCGCGAAAAACTCATCTCGCGCGATATCATTCCGGAAATTTCCCAGCGCCTTTCCTTTCTCCGGGAGGTGGGCCTCGGCTATCTTCATCTCAACCGTTCCGGCAACACCCTCTCCGGTGGGGAATCGCAACGCATCCGCCTCGCCGCCCAACTTGGCTCCAACCTGCGGGGTGTGCTTTATGTGTTAGATGAGCCAACGATCGGCCTCCACCCGCGTGACAACGCGGCCCTTCTCAAAACCCTTACCTCCCTGCGGGATCAGGGCAACTCACTCATCATCGTCGAGCACGACGAGGACACGATTGCGGCGGCGGATCATTTGATCGATCTCGGCCCGGGTGCAGGCAGACTGGGTGGCGAAATTGTCTATCAAGGCAAGCCGCCAAAAATTTCAAAATCCAAACTCCAAATTTCAAATTCCTCCTCCCCCACCCTGCGCGCGCTACTTCATCCAATGAGCCATCCCATCCGTGGAGAACGTCGACCGATTGGCAAGTCCCACCCATTTCTCAGCATCCATGGCTGTCATGCGAACAATCTGAAACACATCGATGTCGCCATTCCGCTATCAAGGCTCACGGTTCTCACAGGTATTTCCGGTTCAGGAAAATCCACCATCATGCACCAGTGCGTGGCGGCAGTCTTCAACCGCCAAGCCAAAAACTCCCCCTTCAAATCCGTATCCGGAAACAAAAATATCAAAGCCATCTACGAGGTTGATCAGTCCCCGATCGGGAAAACCTCGCGTTCCTGTCCGGCCACTTATGTAAAAGTCTTTGATCACATCCGCGCGCTCTTCGCCCAACTGCCGGAGGCACGCATGCGCGGTTTCGATGCCTCGCGTTTCTCCTTCAACACCGAAGGTGGGCGCTGCCCGGATTGCAAAGGAAACGGGCGGGTGAAGCTTGAAATGGATTTCCTGCCATCCACTTGGGTGCATTGTGAAGGCTGCAACGGCATGCGTTACAATCCGGCAACCTTGGAAATTTCATTCAAGGGAAAAGACATCGGGCAAGTGCTGGCGATGACCATCGATGAGGCATCGATTTTTTTCGAAGCTCAACCGCGCATCTCCACTCCACTCAAGCTCATGGCCGATACCGGCCTCGGCTACCTACAGCTCGGACAACCCTCACCGACTCTTTCCGGTGGCGAGGCACAACGCATCAAGCTCGTCTCCGAGCTCATCAAGGGACGTTCTCTCCGCTCTTCGCTCTCTCCTCTGCGCTCATCAAATCTTTATCTCATCGAGGAACCCACCGTCGGTCTACACCATGAGGATATTCGCCGTTTGATCGATATCCTCCACCGTCTCGTCGATGAAGGACATACGGTCGTGGTTATTGAGCACCACATGGCCGTGGCAGCAGAGGCGGATTGGATCCTCGACATCGGTCCGGAAGCGGGTGAGGACGGAGGAACCATCGTCGCAAAAGGAACTCCTGAAACGATTACCAAATCCAAAACATCCAGAACCGCACCGTTTTTGAAAGCTGCCCTCACAGTGGGTAAATAGCTGAATTAAAATCACCTAATTTTCAAAGAGTCTAACCACAGAGACACAGAGGTCACAGAGAAAATAAGTAATAATATAATCGTTACATTATTGGATATGACTTTATTAAATCTAAAAATCATTTTGCTTTCACAACTTCATATCTCTGTGTTCTCCGTGTCTCTGTGGTAAAAAATCTTCCTATGGTGAAACCCAACATCTTCATTCTCATGGGCGTTACCGCGGTGGGAAAGACCACTTTGGGCAAGGCCCTCGCTGATGCGACCGGCGGATGGTTTTTCGATGGTGATGATTTTCACTCCGCTGGCAATCGCGAGAAAATGGCCGCAGGCATCGCACTGACCGATACGGATCGGGAGGATTGGTTGGAAGCCATCGCACAACTCATCAAGGCTCATGCGAATGATCCCACCCCCACATTCATTGCCTGCTCCGCCTTGAAACAAGACTATCGCGATATCCTCCTCGCTGCACATCCATCTCTGACCTTTCTTTTCCTCACCGCCGATCCCGAAACCCTGCGACAACGCCTCACCGCCCGCCACGAGACCGGCGAGCATTTCATGCCGCCCTCCCTTCTCGATTCCCAGCTAGCGACCCTTGAACCACCCGCCAATGCGCTGGAGCTCGATTCATCAAAGTCCATCTCGGAATGGGTTTCTTTGGTTAGGAAAAATCACCTTTAGCCCAAGTATTCATTGAGAAGACACAAAAATGATCTCCTAGAAGCTTGCTTATGACCCATATTCCTGTATATATAGATTTTCATGAAAACAACGTTAGATTTGCCCGACGATCTTTTGATCGAAGCCAAGGCATTGGCTGCGAGGCGCAGAATGACTCTGAAAGATATGGTGACACATGCATTACGAAGAGAGGTCATGCCTCAACTCGATATGCCATCGAATCAGAATGAACGCTATGAAACCGGACCGTTCGGTATTCTTCGATTGAAGAAAAGAGGAGCTGCAGTAACTGAACAAATCATCCAAGACTTATCCAATGAAGCTGATGATCAAGATTTTGAAAAGGTGATTAAAATCCGTAATAAATCATGATCTCCCTACTTGATGTAAATGTTTTGATTGCGCTTGCTGACACGGAACATTCACATGCCACAGCGGCTTTGGATTACTTTCAAAACTATGCGGTGCGCAATGGCTGGGCAACATGCCCGCTAACTGAAAATGCCTTTTTGCGGATTTTAGGAAATCCAAAATATCCCAACGGCCCGGGATCACCGCAGGAAGCCCGCCTTGTTTTAAAAAGCATTATCGCCGCTCCCGGACACCAGTTTTGGGAAGACGGCATCAGTTTGAACAACGACAAACTCGTTCAAATCCTGCCCAGATCTCCCCATTTAACTGATTGTTATTTACTCGCTCTCGCCAACAGTAAAGGAGCTCGTCTGGCGACATTTGACCGCAGTATCGACTCTTCACTCATAAAGGGAGCTAAAAAATCACTCCACGTGATCGACTCTTCCTCTTGAAATTTGAAATTTGTGATTTGAGATTTCTCCCCATACGCTCACCTCCGAATGGATCAAATCGTTATCCGCGGTGCGCGTCAGCATCATTTAAAAAATCTCACGGTCTCGATTCCGAAAGGGAAACTCACGGTGATCACCGGACCCTCGGGATCCGGAAAATCGTCATTGGCGTTTGATACGCTGTATGCCGAAGGTCAGCGCCGCTACATCGAATCGCTTTCCGTTTACGCGCGCCAGTTCCTTGCCCAGCTGGAAAAACCTGAATTTGATTCCATTGAAGGACTCAACCCCGCGATCGCGATCGAGCAGCGCGTGGGAGGACTTTCACCGCGATCCACCGTTGCCTCAGCGACGGAAATTTATGACTACCTGCGCATCATCTGGGCGGCGATTGGCGTTCCGCACGATCCGGTGACAAACGAGGCGATGACCCGTATGGGTCCAGAGGAAATCATTGCGGAACTCACCGCCCAGCCCGAGGGCACCAAGCTCATTCTCCTCGCAGCTGTGCCTGAGGCAGAAACCGAAGAACCCGAGCGATTGCTCGGCGATCTCCAACGCCAGGGCTTCATCCGTATCCGCTTGAATGGGGAGATTCAGGAAATCAGCGAGGTGAAATTTGAGACTCCCGGCCCACACAAGATTGAAATCGTTATCGATCGATTGGTCATCCGCGAAGGGATTGCGTCGCGTCTTGCCGATTCGATCGAGCTCGCCCTGCGTCTCTGCGGGGCGGAGGCAAGAGTCTTGATCATGGCCCCCGGCGAGAACGATTATCGCGAGCTTACCTTTCAGACATCCTACCGCAATCCCCGCACCGGAGAGATTTTCGGTGATCTCTCACCCCGCCACTTTTCCTTCAACACCCTCGAAGGTGCCTGCCCGAAATGCGAAGGAACGGGCTGCAAAGCCTGCGGCAATTTACGCCTGAAAAAAGAACTCCAATTCGTCAAAGTCTCCGTGGCGGCTATCGAAGCGCAGCGGAGATGGACGGACAAGATACATTCAAATCCTCCGTCAAATGGTATCCGCCATGCCAAACTTCAAGCAAGTCTCGGCATCATGGAATTCTGCCAACTCGGAATCGACGAAGCGAAGTCCTGGATCTCCTCGTTAAAATCCAACCCCGCGCCCATCAGCGAACTCGCGGAAGAAGTCGAAAAGCGCCTGACCTTTCTCGAAGAAGTCGGGCTCGATTATCTCACGCTGGATCGCTCTTCCGGCACGCTCTCGGGAGGTGAAGTCCAACGTATCAAACTGGCAACCCAACTTGGAGCAGGACTCTCCGGCGTGATCTATGTTCTCGACGAGCCCTCCATCGGCTTGCACGCGGCTGATACCCAGAAACTCATTTCCGCCATCATCCGCCTTCGTGATTTGGGAAATACGATAGTTGTAGTAGAACATGACGAGGAAATCATCCGTGCCGCAGACCATCTCATCGACATGGGGCCGGGGGCAGGTTCACAGGGTGGAGAAATTCTCGCCGAAGGTCCGCCCGCCGATATTCAATCCCCCACCGGAAAATGGCTACGCGGCGAAATTCGGCGCTTCTCTCCCTCCAACTCCAAGCTCTCTGCTCTTGGCTCCTCGCTTACTATCAAAGGAGCCCGCGAACATAATTTAAAAAACCTGACCGTCGACATCCCTCTCCATCAAGTCGTCGTTATTTCCGGTCCTTCCGGCTCAGGCAAATCCACGCTTGCCAATGACATTTTAGGGAAAGCACTCGCCAAACATTTCCACAAAGCCAAGGAAGAACCCGGCGCTCATGATTCCATCAGCGGACTTGAGTCGATCGAGAAATTCATCCTCGTGGATCAATCCTCCATCGGCCGTTCTCCGCGCTCCAATCCCGCCACGTTCATGGGAGCGTTTGATTTGATCCGCGATCTCTTCGCGAAGCTCCCGCTGGCCAAACAACGCGGCTACGGCAAAGGCCGGTTCTCATTCAACGCCAAAGGCGGCCGCTGCGAGCGCTGCCAAGGCAACGGCAAACTCAAAATTGAAATGCATTTCCTGCCCGACGCATGGACCGAATGCCCGGCTTGTCTGGGTAAGCGTTTCAACCGTGAAACTCTGGAAATCACCTACAAAGGAACATCCATCGCGGATGTATTGGAACTCTCCGTTGCCAATGCGAAAGCGCATTTTCGCCCTATCCCGAAACTCTACCGCATGCTCCACACCATGGACGAACTCGGGCTCGGCTATCTCGCCCTAGGCCAAGCCGGCAACACCCTTTCCGGTGGCGAAGCCCAACGCTTGAAACTTGCGCTCGAACTCTCCAAGCCCACATCTCCCCACACGCTTTACCTCTTCGATGAGCCCACCACCGGCCTCCACTTTGGCGATGTGGAAAAACTTCTAACCGCCATCTTCAAACTACGCGATGCGGGACACTCTGTGCTCATTATCGAACACCACCCCGATGTCATCGCCAATGCCGACCACCTGATCCAGCTCGGTCCAGGCGGAGGAAAGCATGGTGGAAAATTATTGTGACATGATGATCCGTGTTGATCAGTGGTTCAATGATATCCCTTCTCCCCCCCGATTGCAGCTAACTCCAACATATCCCAGGGTTTCGGAATAACTCGCACACCTTTTCCAAAAATCTCACATCCGCCTCATCAAACGCAGCTGGCGAATCCGAATCCACATCGAGCACCGCGCGGAGCATGCCGTTGGCATCGAACACCGGAACCACGATCTCCGATAGAGTCGTTCCTGAACAAGCAATGTGATCCGCCTCCGCGTGGACGTCAGCGATGTTCAACGTTTTTCCCGTCCGTGCACACCGACCGCAAATCCCTCGCTCAAACGGAATCACTAAACAACCATGTCCGCCTTGATACGGGCCAATCTTTAAAACTTCGGGTTGGACCACCCGATAAAATCCGGTCCAATCAAAGTAAGGAAACCCATGATGAAGCTCGCAGGTCACTGTTGCCATCAACGCGATCTCATCCGTTTCTCCCTCAACCAACGCCATGATCCGCTGATACACTTCAGCGCAGATTTTTTCCTTTTTGAATGAATCGTTCATCTGATCACAAGGCTTTCAGTTCATTTCAAAGGGTCAAGACAGGAACTTATCAACTATGTTTTGTCCGCCTCAGATACGCTCCAGTTTAATCGGATAAGTGTTTCCTGAGAAAAACTGGGCGACATAAAGCGAGCCGTCTTTGCCTATCGTTAGATCGTGGGGATGCATAAAAGTATCCGTGGTGGATTTCATTTTCAGCAAATTCCCGACATCGTCATAGTCGGGTTGGCTGCCGGCAATGTTAGAGACCACTTTGAAATCAGAGTCCAGAACCGAGACGAAACCTCGACTCTCGCGGTCGGCTGGCCAGTTGTCTGCGAGATGAGGAATGAAATAGTGACCGTCATGCTTTTTGATCTGACGCGGATTACCGCCAGGCAGTGGAATACTGGCGAGCTTTTTTCCGTTAGAGTCGAGGCGTAGAAGATTCTGCTGGTCGCTCATGGCGATGAGCAGGCTGTGTTCACCTTGCGCTGACGTTTCAATCATTCCACCATGAGGCCCCCAGTGTGGAATACCACCTTCCTTGCCGCCAAAAATTTCAACGTAATTCCCCTTGGCATCATAATGCGAGATGTAGTCGAGACCATAGCCATCGAGCACGTAAAATCCGCCATCCGGGTGATGCAGCGTCCATGCTGGCTTGTATTGGCTGGATGTTTTGTATTTGCCGGATGTTTCCGGAAAACCCCATTCGCCGATGATCTCTCCTGATTTGGTCGATTTGAAAACTTTGCTCAGCTGAAGGTCGGTGAAATAAAGAACTTCTTTACCACCCTCTCTCACGAGCGAAAGACCGTGCGCTCCGGGATAGGAATTTCCCCATTTGTGAAGCAGCTTGCCTGTTGAGTCATAAACGATGAAGTTGTTCGCCACTTCATCGTTTAGGAGAATGATATTCCCTTCCGCATCGCAAACGATTCCATGACAGTTTTTTACAGGCGTCTTGTCATCCAAAATACCCCATCCGGGAACAACCCGATACCGAAAATCCCCATGACCCAGAACCATCGGTGACTGTTGAGCTGCACGGGCTGTCACAACGGATGAAAGCGCGGCGCCGCCTAATGTGAGAAATTTTCTACGTGAGAGGCTCATGTTTCGTAAAGGTTGAAGTCAGATGATGATAAGATGTTGTAAAAAAGGTAACGCACCATCGCCGAGGGTGCCGCGCACAGCGAGTCATTCATGGATGTCTGATGAAATCTCATCTGATTTCTCATTTCATGCGGCTGTCTCGGCAAGACAGCCCTACCATGCGTTGCGATTTTACACCAAAATCTTTTTCACCACATGTCCATGCACATCGGTGAGTCGGAAATCACGGCCTTGGGCGCGGTAGGTGAGCTGGGTGTGATCAAAGCCTAACAGATGCAGAATCGTCGCATTAAGATCGTGGACGTGGACTTTATCCTCAACCGCATTGAAGCCAAGGTCATCGGTTTTACCGATTTCGCAACCGCCTTTCACGCCACCACCTGCCATCCACATCGTGAATGCGTTCGGGTGGTGATCGCGACCATCATCGCCCCCTTGCACCATGGGTGTCCGGCCAAACTCACCTCCCCAGACAATCAGAGTCTCATCCAACAAACCGCGTTGCTTGAGATCCTTGATGAGTGCAGCACAAGCCTGATCGACATCGCGGCAGTTGTCTTCAAGACCTTTTTTGAGGTTGGCATGCTGATCCCAGGACTCATGAAACAGCTCGACAAAGCGCACGCCGCGTTCAATCAACCGTCGCGCCAGCAAGCAATTGTTGGCAAATGAGCGCTTTCCGGGGGTGGCACCATACATTTTCTGGACGGATTCCGGCTCCAGAGAAATATCCGTCACTTCCGGTGCGACATCTTGCATCCGGAACGCCATTTCAAATGCCGCAACCCGGGAAGCGATCTCCGGATCACCCACCGACTCATACCGTTTTTGGTTGAGTGCGTTGATCGCATCGATCGTTTGGCGCTGCTGCGTGCGGGTGATGCCTTTTGGGTTGGAAAGATAGAGCACCGGCTCACCCGTGGAGTTGAAAGTCACACCATCGTGCACGCTCGGCAGGAACCCTGAGGACCAATTGTTGTTACCGCCCGATGGACCTTTGGCGCCGGATGAGAGAACCACAAAGCCGGGTAAGTTCTGGTTTTCCGAACCCAATCCATAAGACACCCATGATCCTAACGATGGACGTCCGAACTGTTGCGAGCCCGTGGACATCAGAATTTGTGCGGGGGCGTGATTGAAGGCATCTGTGTGCATGGACCGGATCAAAGAAATATCATCCGCACATGAACCGATGTGTGGCAGCAAATCCGCCATCTCCATGCCGCACTTGCCGTAGTTTTTAAATCCGAACTTGGAACCTAACAGTTTGTTCTCTGGGCGAATGAACGCGGACTGATAACCTTTCAACAGCTCCGGTGGTGGATTCGTGCCGTCCATCTTGCGCAGCACGGGTTTGTTATCGAACAAATCGATGTGGCTCGGCGCGCCACCCATGAAGAGGAAAATCACATTCTTCGCCTTGGCCGGAAAATGTGGGGCTTTGGGAATTTGTGGATTCTGCAAAACCTGGGCAGCAGATGCGGTGCCTTTGCCCAGCATCGAGGTCAGCGCGATCGAGCCAAGGCTCAAGCCGCAATCTTTCAAAAACCAACGGCGTGAAAACGAGCGCTGGGTGTCAGCAAGAGTGGAAAAGGGTAATTGCATGGTGATTGGGGGTGATCTTTTTCTCTAAGTGTGAGACTTGAATTTGGAGGCAGGAAATTAATTCTTGGTAATGGTTTCGTCCAAGTTCAGCAGCACGCGGGCAACCGCTGTGGCCGCGGCAAGCTGATCGAGAGGATGAGCGGACAAGTCGATCGTCACAGGCTTGTGATTTTCTAACAAAATTTTCATTTGTTCCTGATCCATACTCAATGAAGAATCATGGAATGATTTCAGCGTGGCCATCTCCGCAGCATCCGGCTCGCGGGCCGTGCAGATCCGGAACGCGCGTGAGATTCTCTCCTCGAGCGAGCCCTTGTCAGTCAGCATCCGATGGGCAAGACCCAATGCGGCTTCCACGGAGACCTGCTCGTTGAGCGTGACTAGAGCCTGCAGCGGGGTCGTGGAGAGTGTGCGGCGGACACAGGAAACGGAACCGTTGGGCGCATCGAAGGTGGTCAGCATCGGATAAGGGACCGAACGGAATCTGAAGGTGTAAAGTGCACGACGGTAGCGCTGTGAATCGGTCTCGACGATCCACGTTTTCGGCCCGTAGGAAACCGGCCTTTGGAAGAGATAGGCTGGTGCGGGCGGATACACACTTCTGCCACCCATTGAAGTGTTCAGAAGACCCGATGTCGCCAGCTGGATGTCACGCACGGTTTCCGCGGGAGCGCGGAATCTGGACGCGCGCGCTAGCATCCGGTTTTTCGGATCCATGTCGCGCAGTTTCTCGCTGGCAAAAGAATCCTGCTGATAGGTTGCGCTGTTGGTAATCAAGCGGTGCAGGTGTTTCATGTCCCACCCGCTCTCCATGAACTCGCATGCCAACCAATCGAGCAATGCGGGATGGGAGGGTCTTGCTGCTTGGTGACCGAAATCCTCGGAAGTTTCTAACAGCCCGATTCCGAAATACGCCTGCCAGACACGGTTCACAAAAACGCGAGCCGCAACGGGAGATTTGGGATCGACCAACCATTTTGCAAACGTCAGCCGTGACTCGGGATCGCCGGGTGGCAATGGATGGAGGAACGCCGGCACGTGGGGTTTTACGACATGCTTGGGATGGGTCTGCTCACCACGCTCGAACAACCGTGTCTCGCGTGGGGTTTCTGATTCACCGGCCACCAAGGCCCAGGTCGCTAACGGAACCTTTGCGTAGAGCGCTTCGATCTGTTGGGTTTGCTCGGAAAACTGCGGTTGATTTTCGCGCCAATGCGCAAACAAGCGGGCCTCTTGTTCAGGGCTGCGTTTGTCTGCAGGAGTCTCAAGCGCCGCCAGAACAAGCGGAGGCATTTGATCGAGCGCATTCGGCAAAGCAGAAGAAACGGATAACCGAACACGACCCAGATTATAGGTCATGTTGTCATCGGAATTGAAACCCCCATGATTTAGCGAAAGCGTGTAATTGAAATAGGTTTTTCCATTCCCTTCCAGGGGCTGCTCCAATTCAAAAGTCAGCACCGCGGGATCGTTGTTGCGCGCCGGATCTCTCTCATGTGTCCATGCCGTTTTATTATCACCATCCAAAGCGAAAGCCACTGGTCCCGTGCGTCTGTCATCCGGTTTTCCTTCCGCACTACTTGGAAAACGTTTCGGATCCAGCGGAACCACCGGAGGATTCACGCTTGCAACTGGGTTTTTAAATTTGAGCCTCTCGGTTTTTGCCGCGTCTTTACCCCCTTTTAAAATAAATTCGGTCAGCGCACCCGTTCCGCGAGTGGATCGACCCGGCCCGTTCATCGGCAAATACGGATCGTTCATCACTTCGAGACGGGCGGAACGGATCACAGTCAAATCAGATGAGCTGGTAAACGACTCGCCGCCACGGGTTTGCGCATAGCCCATGTTGATGACCGACTTGTCTGGCAGCGGCCAAAATTTTTGCCCTGAATCACCCAGCTGATAAAGCTCGAGCGCTTCCCACTCGGTGCGCGGCAGTGCCAGCATCTCTTGCTGCCATGCTTGATATTTTTGCTCAACTTCAGGCGATGATTTACGAATGTTTTGATCGATCACACCGATTTGTTTGAGCAAATCCTCCGCGGTTTTTTTCTCATGCGGCGTGTAGGCAGCGATCGAGGTTTCACTGATATTATTCAAGTAGGCAAACATGCCGAAATACTCGTCATGGGTCAGTGGATCGTATTTGTGGGTGTGGCATTGCGCGCACTGGGCCGTCAGACCGAGCATGGATTTTCCAATCGCATCGATCCTGTCGAAAATTCCCTCCACCCGGAACTGCTCGGGTTTCGCACCACCCTCCTCGTTCACCATGGAGTTGCGTAAAAATCCTGTGGCGATTTTATCGTCTTGGGTCGCGTTCGGAAGCAAATCGCCGGCGATCTGTTTGATGACAAACTCGTTGTAAGGCATGTTTTGGTTCATCGCCGAAACCACCCAATCACGATAAAAGTGATGATAGCGCGCCAGATCTTTCTCGTAACCCGCGGAATCAGAGTAACGTGCGGCGTCGAGCCACTCACGCCCCCAGCGCTCACCGAAATGGGGACTGGCAATCAGGCGTTCGATATCCTTTTTCGCATCGACCTCTGCATTCAGCTCCTCAAGCGTCGGTGGTAGGCCGACCAAATCCAGCGACAAGCGCCGCAGCAGCATGGCCGGAGGTGCGGCGGGAGCGGGCGCCAAATTTTCCCTTTCCAACTTTTCCATCACAAACGCATCGATCGGGTTTTTCACCCATGACTTGTTTTTGACCTGCGGCACTGGCGGCCGCTCAGGTGTCTGAAATGCCCAGTGCGTGCCCCACTTCGCGCCCTGATTGATCCAGTCACGGATCAACTGCACTTTTTCAGGCGACAAGCGCTTTTTTTTCTCCGGTGGTGGCATGACCTCCTTTGGGTCAGTGTGCAGGATGCGCTCCATGATCAAAGACGCCTTGGCATCGCCCGGCACGATCGCCTTACCGCTATCGCCTCCTTTGAAAGCGAGCTCCTGCTTATCCAAACGCAAGCCGCCCTCGATCTTCGCCTCGTCAGGACCATGGCAGGCGTAGCAATTTTCCGATAAAATCGGCTGAATCTGCGTCGTGAAATCAATCTTCTCCGTTGAGGCGAAGGAAGACAGGGTGCTTAGCAGAAGTAAAAAAAAGGGGGAGCGTTGCATGTGCAGGTAAGATACGTCTCTAATCGTTGAATTTCTATGACAAATTCATCTTTTTATGGTAGATTCCGATCATGAACCCGCATTCGGTACCGTCCTTAATTTCCTCGCTGTATGCGATATTTGACCATTTACCCTCGGTTATTTTTTATGTGAAAGACGCGCAGGGTACTTTTATTCACTGCAATCCCCGATTTGAACAATTCCACGGACTTCGCTCGGGTCAGGCGCTTGGATTGAATGATTTTTCCCTCCATCGTCCCTCCATCGCAAGCCTCTACCGCAACGAGGATCGCAAGGTCATCGAGACAGGAAAACCCGCTGTGAACCGCATCTGGTTGGTTCCAAATGCAAACGGGGTTCTGCGCTGGTGGGTTTCCAATAAATTTCCCACCTACGATGCCATGGGAGAGATCAACGGCATCGCAGGCGCGATGTATGAGATGTCGGATGCAAAAGGCATGACCGAACCTTTTGCCAGGATCGAGCCCGCACTGAAACTCATCCATTCGGATTCACATTCTACCCTCACCACCGCCGAGCTCGCCGCGGCCTGTCATTATTCCGAAAGCCAGTTCAACCGCATTTTCCGCAGCCTCACCAGCCAGTCACCCCGCCAATACCTCCTCCATCACAAAGTCGAAACCGCGAAAGACCTCCTTGCCCGAACGGATCTGCCACTTTCCGAAATTGCTCACCAATCCGGCTTTTATGATGCAAGCGATTTTGGAAAACGTTTCCGAGAAATCGAAGGCATGACGCCGAGACAATACCGGACTCAGCTTCAGAAACTGATATTGGAGACTTCCGCCTGAAAAAATGGATAGGGTGCCATCGACGATGGTATCCTACCAAATATGAAAATTCCTTGGCGATAGCGACCTTGTGTCACACCCAATCTTTGAGGTTGAGCGTGGACCGTGATTGGTCAAACTTGCCGGCGTGGAAACTCAGTTAAGCTTTTTGCGCAGGGCGCATCGGTTGGACGGCATGGAGGCAATGGATGTCGCCAAACGTCTGGAGTGGCTGGGTGGTTTGGTATTTTTTGATACGGTTGGAAACATTCCAAGTGGCTGGGGCCGGGCTTGTTCCGTCATCGCCGCGCAGCCGACCGAGATTTTTACGGGTGATATCTTGCATGAAGCGGATCTGGGAAAACTGCGTGAAAGCTTGCACAAAAACGCGCGTTCAACGAGCGATCAGGGATTCCCACAAGGCGGGTTGTGCGGTTGGGTGACTTACGAAGGTGAATTTGTTTTTGGCGAATACCATGAAATGCTGATCCGTGATGAGCAAAGCGGCGATTGGTGGGAAATCGGCGAGCTCTCCACCAAGATCGCCGAACCGCTAGCGAGCTTGGCTTGTCTGAAATCTTTCATTCCGCAAACTCGGCAAGAAGATTTTGTTAGATCGGTGGCGCGCGCGAAGGAATGGATTGCCGCAGGTGATATCTATCAGGTAAATCTGGCACAGGCATTTGAGGCCGAGGTCTGTGGTGAAGGATCACTGCTCGCACTTTATGAAACCTTGCGTGAAGCAACGCCCGCTCCCATGGCGGCGTGGATGGCGTTAGACGGAAGAGAAATTCTCAGCAGTTCGCCGGAGTTGTTTTTGAAAATATCCGGAAGAGTCATTGAAACCCGGCCGATCAAAGGAACACGCCCGAGATTCAGGGATTCCGATGAAGACAGGCGCTCGGCAGTCGAGTTACAAACTTCACCGAAAGAAATATCCGAGTTGGTGATGATCACGGATTTGTTACGAAATGATTTGGGGCAGGTTTGTGAATTCGGCAGTGTGGAAGTGAGCCGGATGTTGGAATTGGAAAGCCTCGCGCAAGTGCATCATCTGGTTTCCACCGTGCGCGGTAATCTGCGCCCCGAGCAAGATGCGCTGAGCGCGCTCGCCGCTTGTTTCCCGGGTGGCAGCATCACCGGAGCTCCCAAAAAACGCGCAATGGAAATCATCCATGAACTCGAGCCACAAGCTCGCGGCGTTTATTGCGGCGCGATCGGCTGGTTGGGCTTCAATGGCGAAAGCGAATTCAATATCGCGATCCGCACCCTCGTACGCGATGGTGAAAAACTCACTTACCATGTCGGTGCGGGGATCGTTGCGGATTCGATTCCGGAAGAAGAATTCCAAGAAACCCTTCACAAGGGAGAGGGCATCAGGCTTGGGGTGGAGAGGTTTCAAGGACTTATTTAATCCTAATCATTCCAAACTAAGGAATGCACGGATTACACAGAGTAAACAATCTGAATCATCTTACTGTAAGTGCGGAAGCAACCATTCCGTGTATTCCGTGCTTTCCGTGGTAAAATTTCTTGTTTTTGACGGCGGACTAAAATCAAACACCTAAGACATCATGTCCCATATGCGTTGAAGCCATATGGCCAGACACAAAACCTACCATTTGGATACCGAAGGCGATACCATTCTTGATATCTCATCCCTCATCGATGTGTGCTTTCTCCTGCTGATTTATTTCATCGTCACCTCGACGATTACCCCCAGAGAGCGCGATCTGGGAATGGAGCTTCCGAATAAGGATCGGCGAGAAAAAATCCAACCCCCTATCCCGCCTATGGTGCTGCGCATCGACGAAAAAGGCGCGGTGATCCACGGACACGGCGATGCTGAACAAGTCTTGGATACCGATACGCAAGGTCGTGAACTGCCACTGCTACTGAGCCAGCTGGATCTTTATATGAGCGCCGCTCTAAGCTCCGGCGATACGCCTTCGGTGATGTTGGAAGTGAATGAAAATGTCCGGCAACAACGGATCATTGATGTGCTCAACGCCTTCGCTGCTGCCGGAATTTCCTCAGTCGCTTTTAACGAACTGATTCGTTTGTAAAATTTCGCTTAAGCGATTTCCGCTGCGTAGAACTCCTGCCAGTCGTCAAGATTGTTCAGGTTGACGGCATCGGTGGGCTTTCCATCCGGAAGACCGACGGAGGCGAGAATGGATTGGCGAGTTTCATCCGAATGCTGATACCCCGCGACCGCGGCGTTGATTTCCGCAATGGAAGCAGGGTTGAGCTTGGTCGCATGGTCGGCAAAGAATTTTTCAAACTCAACGTAACTTGGCTTGTTGGTGGCAACGAACTCGATCAATGCCTCAGCATTCACGCCGAGCGCATCGAGGACCATCAAGTCATAGCCGGGTCCGCAGTTTTTATAACCATCGGCAAGCTTGCCAACTGCACCTAGGCACATTTTTTGCCAAAGACGCGGAAGGTGAAGAACGCCAAGCGGACCGGCGGTGCCGGAAGATATGGTGGGGACAATTTTGTGACTCATCGTGCCGAGACGCTAATGGGCAAATTTCAAATTTCAAATGACAATTTTCAAGGGGAGGATGAATTGGGCATTTTTGAACGTTTGGGCATTTTTCTTACAGGGAGCGAAGAGAATCGGGAGAAGAGGAGAGAGAATGAATTAAAATCTGACAATAATCCTCTTCTCCTTATTCTCTTCCCTCCCTGTGATAAAAAAGCCCGAACATCCTCAGAATTCTCTTTATCCTTGCCCGCCCTCCCCACTTCGGATTTGTTCTCGGCTCTCATGTCCACACTTCCTACCGCTGACCTCCTGGCGCTTGATACGGACGGCATTTCCAGCCGCCTGTCAAAACTCAGGAGGTATCTTTGACGTTCCCGTTTTAGAAAACAAAATCCAGACGCTTGAAGAAGCGATGGGAGCTCCGGCATTTTGGGATGATCCTGACAAGGCACGGAAAATTTCCGAGGAAGCGGCCGGGCTGAAAAAAAAGCTGGAAAGTTTCCTCGCGCTTGAGGGCCGTTGCAAGGATGTGATCGAGGGCGTTGCTCTCGCCAAAGAATTTGATGACGAGGATCTGGCAAGAGAGGCAATCGACGGAGCAGCGAAGCTTGAAAAAGACATCCGCGAATTCGAGCTTCTCACGCTTTTGAACCGACCCAATGACGAAGCCAACTGCTACCTCGTGATCCAGGCGGGTGCCGGCGGCACCGAGGCCTGCGACTGGGCACAAATGTTGCACCGCATGTACACTCGTTGGGCAGAGCGCAAAGGTTACAAGGTCGAAACCCTCGACTGGGAAGACGGCGATAGCGCAGGCCTGCGATCCTCAACCATCAAGATCACCGGCGAGAATGCTTTCGGTTTCCTCAAAAACGAGCGCGGCGTGCATCGCCTTGTTAGAATCTCGCCCTTTGATGCAGCAGGCAAACGCCATACCTCCTTCGCATCCATCGACGCCACCCCGGAGGTCGATGACAAGATCAAGATCGAGATCGCCGATAAGGATGTCGAGATCAGCACCATGCGCTCCGGCGGCAAGGGCGGACAAAACGTCAACAAGGTCGAGACGGGTGTGCTGCTGCGCCACCTTCCCACCGGTATCCTGATCAAATCCACCGCCTCCCGCACGCAAGGCGCGAACAAGGAACTCGCCTACCAGATCCTCAAAGCGAAACTGTTCCAGATCGAGGAAGACAAACGCGCCGCCGAAGCCGAAGCCGCTTACGGCGAAAAAAGCGATGTCTCATGGGGCAGCCAAATCCGCTCCTACGTTTTCCAGCCCTACCAGAAAGTCCTGGACCTCCGCACCGGCGAGGAATCAGGCAACATCCAGGATGTGATGGACGGAGACATCGATCACTTCATCGAAGCCAAACTACGCGGAAAAGTCCGCGTTAAAGGTGCCAAGGATGAGGATGAGTGACGAGGTGTGAGGAAGCGAGGTCGCGATTTGGAATGGCCGGTATACTGAAGTTAGAAAGATCGGTCATCTCCGCTGCGCTTCGATTCACGGTTTCTTTCTAGGGAAAGGAATGCCCCATTTCCTTATTGGATTGATCCCCGACTTGATCACTTTTCATCCTACCTGCGCTCTCGGGTCTTGATTCGTGGCGGCTTGGAGGTGAGGGTTGAGAAATGGTTGAGCGGCTTGTAAATGCGATTCGGGATGTCGATGGATTTCCAAAAGACGGAATCGTGTTCAAGGACATCACGCCAATCCTGGCCGATGCGGAGCTGTTCCGGGCCGCCATTGATTTATTGTGCGCGACAGCTGGCGGGGTGAAGGTGGATAAAATCGCGGGAATCGATGCGCGGGGATTCATTTTCGCGGCGGCCATGGCAGACCGCTTAGGTGCGGGCTTTGTGCCGGTTCGCAAGAAAGGAAAGCTACCGTGGAAATGCAAGGAGGCGGCATACGCTCTGGAATACGGTGAGGCAGCGGTTGAGATTCATGAAGACGCGGTCCTGCCTGGCGAAAAGATCTTGTTAGTGGATGACTTGTTGGCGACAGGCGGAACAGCCGCCGCTGCGGTGGAGTTGCTCTCAGGGCTCGGCGCGGAAATCGTGGCGATTTCTTTTTTAATCGAGCTTTCATTTCTCAACGGACGCGAAAAGCTCAGTGCGCACCCCGTTAGGTCAATCTTGAATTTTTAATCCCCTGCAATTACGAACGAACAAAATGAGCTGGAAAGAATATAACGAAAGTTTGGTGAGATACGAAGACCTCAGGTTCTCCTTGGATCTATCTTTGATGGATGTGAAGCCGAGCGAGAAAGATGCGTTGAAAGACAGGATCGCGAAAGCGTTCGATGACATGGTCGCATTGGAAAGCGGTGCCATTGCCAATCCGGATGAAGGGCGCATGGTCGGTCACTATTGGCTGCGCAAACCTGAGATCGCGCCAAGTGCCGAAATCAAATCCCAAATCACCGAGCCGATCAAAGCGTTGAAAAAATTTGCCGAGCAAGTTCATACCGGCCAAGTCCGCACGGCGGCGGGTGGAGTTTTCAAACAGGTTTTGCTGATTGGAATCGGTGGCTCGGCACTCGGCCCGCAACTGGTTTCCCAAGCGATTGGTCAGAAAGCCAAACTCCCGATCGCGTTTCTCGACAACACCGATCCGCAAGGCATCGATGAAACCCTCGCCACTTTGAAACTTGCGGAGACTTTGGTATTGGTCATCTCCAAATCCGGCGGCACTCCTGAAACCCGCAACGGAATGTTGGAGGCCAAGGCGGCATTCGACAAAGCCGGAATCGATTTCGGAAAACATGCGGTCGCCGTCACTGGCGTGGGCTCAAAGCTCGACCGCTACGCAGTTGAGCAAGGTTTCATCGCTCGTTTCCCGATGGAAGACTGGGTCGGTGGACGGACTTCCGTTTTATCTACGGTAGGTCTCGTACCAGCCGCTCTGCAAGGTCTCGATATCACCGCGATGCTTGCTGGTGCGGCTGCGATGGATGAGAAAACCCGGGTTCGCGATGCCGCGAAAAACGCCGCGATGCAGCTTGCGATCGCATGGCACAGCGCGACCCAAGGACGTGGTGAAAAAGACATGGTCGTATTGCCTTACAAGGATTCGCTTGTTTTGTTTTCCAAATATCTCCAGCAGCTGGTGATGGAATCTTTGGGTAAAGAAAAAGATCTCACCGGCCATACGGTGAACCAAGGCATTGCGGTTTACGGCAACAAAGGCTCAACCGATCAGCACGCCTATGTGCAACAACTCCGCGAGGGCGTGAACAATTTCTTCGCGACCTTTATCGAGGTCCGTCATGGCCGTCAGGGAAAATCCATCGAGGTTGATCCGGGAAACACCAGCCAAGATTATCTACAAGGTTTTCTTCGAGGCACCCGCAACGCGCTTTACGAAAACGGCCGCAACTCTCTGACGATTTCGATTTTTGAAGTCACTCCTTTCACCCTTGGGATGCTGATCGCCTTGTTCGAGCGCGCGGTCTCTTTCTATGCCTCCTTGGTCAACATCAACGCCTATCACCAACCGGGTGTTGAAGCCGGCAAGGCCGCTGCCGCCGTTTTTCTGGATCTGCTTGGTCGCGTCCGCGGTCGTCTGGTTTCCGAGGCAAAGCACGCGGAACAAGTCGCCTTCGAAGTCGATGCCGACCCGGAATCGGTCTATCACTGCCTCGTCCACCTTGCGAACAATGGCGAGGCACAAATGTCCATGGGCAAAACCCCAGCGGATGATTTATTCCAACTTTAGAAAGGAACCGCGATTTCCAATCGCGACCTCGTTGGCGAATTACCACAAACCCACGCCGCCGTTGCAGACGCGATTAAAAATCGCGGTTCCTTTCGGAAATTTGAGGTTTCAAGTTGGCTCTGAATGGTTAAGTTCCCGCCATGATTCATATCACTGACAAAGCAAGCGCGCGACTGGCAGCCTTGTTGGAGAGCAAATCAGCCTCCCCAAAGGCGGGTTTGCGGCTTGGTGTCAGCAAAGGTGGCTGCGCGGGATGGCAGTATGAGATGAAAGTGGCCGAGCCGGAAGCGGGAGACGAAGTCGTCGAGAAAGGCGCGGCGCGGGTCATTATCGCTGCGGACAGTTTTGACAAGTTACGCGGATGTGAGATCGATTACTCGGATGATCTAACAGATGCCGGATTTAAAATCAACAATCCCAAAGCGCGGCGTTCTTGCGGCTGCGGCACATCGTTCGAGCCTGATGATGAAGTGGCGGGCAGCGGTGCGGAAGACGGTGAGATTTGTGGCGAGGGAGGCGCGGCTTAATTTTCGTGGCGCACAAAGACAAACCTCAGAGTGAGGAACTCGAACCGCCAAAGCCCGCTTTTTACTGGTGGACGCTGGCAAACATTTTGGCGGGATCCTTCGCAGTCATCAGCTGGGCCTTGTGTCTGCATATTTTCGGTAATCCGGAAATCCCGAGAAACTATGCGATCCTTAAAAAACTTGGGAGACTCCCCGAATTGAAGCGCTATACCGTGCTCGATGTACCTAACGGAAACGCCCTGAATCCCACCGAGCTCTATGGAAAATATTTCGGATTAAGCGAGGACAAGCGCTCCAAGCTCAACTCCTTGTTGTTGCGCAACTACATGCGTAATTTTGACAAAAACCTGCTACTGACTTACGCGGAAGGCGAATATCAGGTCGCTGATGTAACCAAGCTGGAACCCGGTGATTTCCTCTACCCGGGTTTCGTAATCCGGGCACAAGCGAGGGTGAAGCAAGATGATTTCACTCAGTCCATCGGCTTCCCAGTCGTATTGGAATACATGTTCCCGACGGATCAAACCGAGGCGGTTTACCAGTTCAAGGCGGGTGATATACTTGAGGTGAACAAAAATCCGAATTGTGCCGCAGTCATCCATGTTTCCAAGACTATCGTCGAGGAAGAACCCGCTCTGAAAATCACGGTCGTCCCCATCGCCTACGGGTCCTATCGAGTTGGTGAAAAAGCATCCTTCGCCATAGAACCCCCGAAAGTGCTCAATCCGGCATCTAGTTTACCGATTTGGAAGTGATAAGTTTCATTTCTTAATTTATCGTGCTTTATCTTAACAGGAGAGAGGAGGATTAGGAGATAAGGAGGAAGAATTATTGATAAAGGTATTCATTAAACTCATCTCCTCCCGTTTCTCCACCCTCCTGTAACAAAAAGCCCCGCAAAACCTGCGAGGCCCTTTGTTATAAACTTCGCCTGAATCACTTCAAACCGAAACCTTCTTCCCACCGTTCTGGGCGGATTCGTAAATCGCGCGGATGAGTGCCACAGCTTTACGGGCTTCTCCCGCATGCGTTTTGCACTGACGACCTTCCTGGATCGATTGCACCACCTCTTCGAAATTGCGTTGGTGCTGATAAAAATTGATCGCGGTGGGATCGTTCGCTCCGAGACCTGCTTCCTGCCCTTTCATCAAGGTTGATTTGATCTCTTGATCCTCGGGTTTTTCGTCGCGGAAATCCCAAATTTCAAATGACTCATCGGCCAGAAAAACCGATCCATCGGTTCCGGCGAGTTGGACGCGTGCCGGATGTCCGGCTTTAGACCAAGTGCAAGTCGAGCATTCGATGACTCCGAGAGCCCCACTTTCGAACTCGACGGTTGCTACGATACTGTCTTCGACCTCAATCCGTTCATGCGCCTGGCATGCGGTCACAGCAGTAACCGCCTTTGCCGGACCTGCGAGATAAAGGAGAGCATCAACCGTGTGCACCGATTGGTTCATGAGAGCGCCGCCGCCATCGAGCGCCCACGTTCCGCGCCATCCGGCCGAGTCGTAGTAAGCTTGGTCACGATACCATTTCACGTAGGCTGAGGCTGAAGTGAGTTTGCCAAAGCGGCCTTCATCGGCGGCTTTCTTGAAAGCGTCCATACCCGGATGGAAACGGCGGTTGAGAACAGCGGAAAGGGTTTTGCCGTGTAGTTCAGCAGCCGCCATCAGCAAATCAATGCGCTCCGTCGTGATTTCAAGCGGCTTCTCACAAATGACGTGTTTACCGGCCTTCAAAGCTGCGAGCGCAGGATCAAGATGCGCCCCGGAAGGGGTACCGATCGTGACAATTTCTAGCTCCGGATCAGCGAGAAATTCATCGATGCTTGAATAAGCCTTTCCCCCGTATTCCGCTGCCAGTTTTTCCGCCGCATCCAACCGCAGGTCGAAAACGGATTGGAGTTCTCCACCTGTCATGGCGGTGATGGCTTTTGCGTGAAAGTGGCCGATCATGCCGGCGCCGATGATTCCGAATTTCATGGGTAAAGTGAGATAAATGGATTGAGCAGGAAGCGATTCCTGATGGCGAATCATGGGCTAGGAGGACAGGAACTGGCAAGAATGGGTTTCAAGAAAAAGGCCGGAATCGATTGATCCCGGCCTTTTCCAGATATTAATAAATCATTTACACGCGATTCGGAACCATCATTTTTTCAGATCGAATCGATCCAAGTTCATGACCTTGGTCCACGCGGCAACGAAATCCGCGACGAACTTCTGTTTTGCGTCATCACATGCATAGACTTCCGAAATGGCGCGAAGTTCGGAGTTCGATCCAAACAACAAGTCAACCGCGCTGCCCATCCATTTGATCGCTCCAGTTTTGTAGTCGGTGCCCTCGTAAAAGTGCTCGCAGCGCTTGGACTTCGCCCACTTGGTATCCATGGAAAGGAGGTTTACGAAGAAGTCGTTGGTCAAAGTGCCGGGTTGCTTGGTAAAAACTCCGAGTTCTGATCGGGCGGTGTTTGCGCCAAGCACACGCATGCCGCCTATCAGTACAGTCATCTCCGGTGGAGTGAGCGTAAGCATGTGAGCGCGATCTACCAGCAGCTCTTCGGCAGATCTTACCGCTGCATGGTTCAGGTAATTGCGGAAACCATCGGCAACCGGTTCCAGAGCTGCAAACGATTCTTTATCGGTCTGCTCCTGTGTCGCATCCGTGCGTCCCGGGGTGAACGGAACTTCAACAGCGTGACCCGCATGTTTCGCAGCGGCTTCCACAGCGGCGCAACCCCCGAGCACGATGATGTCCGCAAAGGAGATTTTCTTGCCACCGGTTTGTGCGGCGTTGAATTCAGTTTGGATTTTTTCAAGAACTGGCAAAACTTTTGCGAGAACTTCGGGATCGTTGGCCGGCCAATCCTTCTGGGGAGCGAGGCGAATGCGTGCGCCGTTGGCACCGCCACGCTTGTCCGTGCCACGGAAAGATGCAGCAGATGACCATGCGGTGAAAACGAGCTCTGAAATGGAGAGGCCACTTTCGAGAATCGTTTTCTTGAGTGCGTTGATCTCATGGGTATCAATCAAAGGATGATCAACGGCGGGAACGGGATCTTGCCAGATCTGCACTTCAGGAACCATGTTTCCTAACAAGCGAGACACAGGCCCCATGTCGCGGTGAGTCAGTTTATACCAAGCTTTGGCAAAAGCCTCGGCGAACTCAGCGGGGTTTTCATAGAAGCGTTTGGAGATGGGTCCGTAGACCGGATCCATTTTCAGAGCTATATCCGTGGTAAACATCATGGGCGCATGGCGTTTGTTCGGATCATGGGCATCCGGCACCGTGCCATTGGCAGCCGCTTCACGAGGCGTCCATTGATGGGCTCCGGCCGGGCTTTTGGTGAGCTTCCAATCATAACCAAAAAGGTTTTCGAAATAATTGTTATCCCATTTGGCGGGTTCTGTGGTCCATGCACCTTCGAGTCCGCTGGTGATGGTATCGGCGCCTTTGCCGGTGCCGAAGCTGTTCTTCCAGCCCAAGCCCTGCTCCTCCGTCGGAGCGCCTTCCGGCTCGGGACCCACGTATTGGTTTGGATCGGCCGCGCCGTGGGCTTTACCGAAAGTATGTCCACCGGCGATGAGCGCGACGGTCTCCTCATCATTCATGGCCATGCGGCGGAATGTTTCGCGGATGTCTCTGGCTGCTGCAAGCGGGTCTGGATTGCCGTTGGGACCCTCGGGATTGACATAGATCAATCCCATCTGGACCGCGCCAAGAGGCTGCTCGAGTTCGCGATCTCCGGTGTATCGCTCATCAGCCAACCACTTGGTTTCCGGACCCCAATAAATATCTTCCTCGGGTTGCCAAACATCCTCGCGACCACCGGCGAAGCCGAAGGTTTTGAAGCCCATGGTTTCCAGGGCGCGGTTACCGGTCAGAATCATCAGGTCCGCCCATGAGATTTTACGTCCGTATTTTTGTTTGATGGGCCAGAGAAGCCTGCGCGCCTTGTCGAGATTTCCGTTGTCCGGCCAGCTGTTGAGAGGGGCGAAACGAAGGGTTCCCGATCCTGCTCCGCCCCGGCCATCTTGGATGCGGTATGTGCCGGCACTATGCCACGCCATGCGAATGAAAAATGGCCCATAGTGACCGTAGTCCGCCGGCCACCAGTCTTGTGAATCCGTCATCAGCGCATCGATGTCTTTGATGAGGGCATTGAGATCGAGTGATTTGAATTCCTTTGCGTAGTCGAAATCCGGATCCATGGGATCGGATAGCTCGGAGTTCTGGCGTAGGCTTTTCAAGCTGAGTTGGTTCGGCCACCAATGTTCATTGGCCGTGGTTCCGGTTGCCTTGTGCGCTTGGCTGCCGCCCAAAGCTGGGCATTTGCTCACGCCGCCATTCATAGAATCATATGCTTCGCTCATGTGTATTGGATTGGTTTACTTGGAAATTTTCGGTCCGATGGTTATCGGACGCCGCATACCGTAGGCGCGTTTTGTCACGGGGCAAAAACTAAATTCACTTTCGTGCCCGTGATTTTTTGAATTTAGCCTGATTACGGAGTCATTGCCGCAGCTCTAAGCTTGGAGGCGTATTTCTGCTGATCCTTTTTGAACTTCACAAGACAGGGTTTACAGCAGAATTCGTAGGTTTGTCCTTTGTAAACGATACTGACCCGCTCGTCCATTTCATCCAGATCCTCGCCGGAAACCAGGCAGGTTTTGAGAGGATAGGGCTTGGGCTTCGCGGGTTGCGCCGATTTGCCCTGCGCAGGTGGCATGGCATCTATTTTGGGCAAGCTCACGCCAGCACAAGATACCAGAATCCAAGCGATACCCAAAACCGCGATACAGGTTTTCATCTTAATGGATGTTTTTTGCGTATCTCTCCGGATTCTTTTCGTATTTTGCGACGCATGGCTTGCAGCAGAATTTCACTTCTTGGTTGCCGTAAACTTTGGTCACGGGATCCCCCATGGAACCGAGTCTGTTTCCGCTGACGACGCACTTGTCAGAGGTATAGCTTTTAACTCCCGCGTTGCCGGAAGTGGCGCAGGAAGCGAGTGCGATCGCCGTCGCAATCAATGCCGATGTCATGATGGTTTTCATAGGATTGGATGGAGTTTGTTTTTTGTTTGTTTTCTAAAAGCGAAAGCCGATACCAGCTCCGAAGCCGTGATCCGAATCATACTCCGTGACCAGCGAGAAATTTTTGGTGAGCGTGTAATCAAGACCCGCACTCCATGAGACGCTTGAACCGGTATCATATTCCAAATTTGTCAGAAATGAGAGACGCGAAGTGAGCTGGAAGCTTTTCGTGGCGGTGATCCGGGCGTCGCCTTCACTGTCGATGGTCAAACCGCTCCAGATCATATAGGGGAGCCGGTATTCAACGCCGCCGATGAAGCGGTCATCCTCGTCCTCATCGTTGGTAAAGCGGTAGCCAAACAGCGTGCGGAAGTTGGGATCGACATGGTGTTTCCAAATGATATCCGCCTCATAATCGTATTCATGCCCGACACCTGAGTGATCGTGATGGATTCCGACGTCCCATGTTGCCATGAAGTCGTTTCGTTGGTTCATGAATGAAACCATCCCCATACTCATATGAGATTGGATGTTTCCGGATGCCATGAAATAGAGCGGGTCTTCTGCCATTTCTCCAAGATCCGGCACATGGTTCTTACCTTGGTCGTCGTAGCTGAAAACGCGAACCATGCCCGCGTGCATATGGTAAAGCAGGTGGCAGTGGAAGAGCCAGTCGCCAGAATCGTTGGCGAGAAACTCAATGGTTCGGCGACCCATTGGCGGCACGTCGATGGTATGTTTCAAGGGCGCGTGACTGTCATTGTCGCCATCGATGACTCTGAAGAAATGACCATGCAAATGCATCGGATGATGCATCATGGTATCGTTGATAAATTCCAGACGCAGCACCTCACCACGTGAGATTTTGATCACTCCATCCTCGCGGGCGGTCTTGCCGTTTATCGACCAGATGTAGCGCTCCATGCTTCCGGTGAGGCGTAACTCAAGAGTGCGTCTTGGGGCGGAGGGCACAATCTCAGTCGGCGTTGTGGAATGCAGTTTTGCATAGGGAGCAGGTGGGCGGTCCTCTTGCATGGTGTCGGATACTCCGTCCATATCCATCGCACTGAGCGCTCCACTCAACATGTCATCCATCCGATAGAGATCCGGCTTCCTTGGATCTTGGGCGGGGTGAAGTTCACCACGACCCAAATAGGCAGATGCATGTCCAGATCCATCTTGCGCAGTGGCACGAAACTCCCATTTCCCGGAAGGCGGGACGGTGATGATCAGGTCGTAAGTTTCCGCAATCCCCATCAGGAGACGTTTCGATTTCACGGGAGCAACCGCCGGACCATCCGCAGCAACGATCGTTAGCGACCCTGTCGAGGAGCTTAGATAAAAGTAACTGGATGCCGAGGCGTTGATCACCCGTAAGCGGATTTTATCGCCGGGTTTTCCACCCACTTCGATCTGTTTTTGGCCGTTGATAAGAAACGCATCGTAAGCGACATCTGAGACATCCATAGGCGGCATCCGGCTGCGCTCGCGCTCGAAATAATCTTTAAGTGCTCCGGCTTTGATCGCGCCAAAGATGGATTGGGCATTCTCTTTTTTAATGGAATACCAGTCGCTACCCCGCATCAGGGTGCGCATCACGTCATTTGGATTTTCATGGGTCCAATCGGAAAGAACCAACACGTGTTCCGCATCAGCATGAATCGCCTCGCCTTCGCGTGGTTCAACGACAATCGAACCATAAATTCCACGCTGTTTCTGAAGCCCGGTGTGACTGTGATACCAGTAAGTTCCCGGATGCTTCAGAGGAAATTCAAACACATGACGGGTGCCTGGCTGGATAGAGGGAGTGGTAAGATAAGGAACCCCGTCTTGTGCATTGGGTAGCAGAAGTCCGTGCCAATGGATGGAGGTGTCCTCGTTGCGAAGATTGTTGTGAACCGTGATTCGCGCCGTGTCTCCGACCCTGAATTTCAATGTCGGCCCGGGAATGCTGCCGTTTAGAGTGAGTGCGCGGATAGGCTTGAGTCCTGCCGGCGCCCAATATTCCTCGGCGATCTTCAATTCGTATTCCACGGTTTTCGCCTGAAGGGAGAGGAGACTGAAAAAAAGTATGACGAAAGGTTTCATATGAAAAAAAGAGTAAATCCTGAAGGTTTCTCTACTGATCGTAAATCACACACCCATCCGGCGCTTTCCGCGATCCTAAAAGTTTGTCCTAGGTATAATAAATCGCATGTATTTCAAAAATCAAAAAATGATCTCAACTGTGAAAGGTTTAGCCTGCATCTTGTTCGGTCAGAGCGTAGGTTAAGCCAAGCGCCATCTCCCTGCCGGTTCGGAAAAGCACCGGAGCTTGCAAATGAATGACCGAAATCATTTCCATGAACCTTTCCCAAGAAAAGAAATCCTGTTGCGCTGGCCACGGCCACTCCGAGCTGACAGCGGCAGCACCCTTAAGCGGAGCCGAATACTTCTGCCCGATGTGTCCCGGTGTGGAATCGCACGCGCCGGGTGATTGTCCAAAATGCGGGATGGCACTGGAGCGAAATCCCTTGTTCTCCGATGACGATGAGGATCATGAAATCCGCGCCCTGAGCCGCAAATTCCGAATCGCAGCGTTGCTAGCCCTACCCGTGTTCATCCTAGCGATGTCCCACCTGTTTCCCGGCGTTCATTTCCGCAAGGAGATCACCCAATGGATCGAGTTCATTTTAACCATCCCCGTGGTCTTTTGGGCTGGCGGGATGTTTTTTACCAGAGCATGGATTTCCCTGAAAACATGGAACCTCAACATGTTCACGCTCATCGCCATCGGCGTCGGTGCGGCTTTCATCTATAGCGCGGTCGCGGTGATCGCTCCGCATGTTTTTCCTGACTCTTTCAAAGACCATGGCGAGGTCGGTCTCTACTTCGAAGCTGCGGCAGTGATCACGGCACTGGTCCTGCTTGGTCAGTTGTTAGAAGCAAAAGCCCGCGCACGCACTGGCGCGGCGATCCAATCCCTCATCGGCCTCGCCGCCAAAACCGCCCGCCTTCTCCGCGACGGCAAGGAGGAAGACGTGCCAGTCGATACCATCGCGGTCGGCGATCTGCTCCGCGTCCGTCCCGGAGAGAAAATTCCCATCGACGGCACAATCCTCCAAGGCAGCGGAAGCATCGACGAATCCATGATCACCGGCGAGCCCATGCCAGTCGTGAAAACAGAGGGTGACCGAGTCATCGGCGCGACCCTCAACCAAACCGGAAGTTTCGTGATGCGTGCGGAAAAAATCGGTGGCGACACGCTGCTTTCACAAATCGTCCAGATGGTTGCGGAAGCGCAACGCAGCCGTGCGCCCATCCAAAAAGTCGCCGATACGGTGGCGGGTTGGTTCGTGCCAGTCGTGGTTGCTTCAGCGATTGCGACTTTCATCCTCTGGGCGCTGCACGGTCCCGCACCCGCCATGGCATTTGCCTCGGTCAACGCCGTCTCCGTGCTGATCATCGCCTGTCCTTGCGCGCTGGGATTGGCAACGCCCATGTCGATCATGGTCGGCGTCGGCCGCGCGGCAGGCATGGGGATTCTCATAAAAAACGCGCGCGCCATCGAGCTGGCAGGAAAAGTGACCCATCTCGTCACCGATAAAACCGGAACTCTAACAACTGGAAAACCACGTGTCACCGATGTCATCCCCGCGCCCGGCCACAATCACAATGCTTTACTCAAACTCGCCGCCTCGATCGAGTCGCTGAGTGAACATCCCCTCGCCCGCGCCGTCGTCGATACCGCGAAAGAATCGAACGTCGGACTTTTCCCCGTCACCGATTTCGAATCCATCGTTGCAGGCGGCGTGATCGGCACAGCCGATGGAAAAATTGTTAGAATCGGTAAATCATCTTTTCTCACCGAACAAGGCATCCGCATTCCCGATGATTGGCAACAGCGCGCGCAAGAGCTGCAGGAAAACGCCAAGACGGTGATATGGGTCGGAGCCGACACCGAACTCGCGGGTATTTTCGCCATCGCCGATCCGATCAAGGCGTCCAGCGCGGAAGCGATCCGCACCCTGCACGACATGGGGTTGAAAGTCATCATGTGCACAGGCGACAACCTCGCCACCGCCCAGGCCGTCGCGCGTGAGCTCGGGATCGACGAAGTCCATGCCGAATTCGTGCCGCAGGATAAAATCGATCTCATCCGCAAACTCAAACAACAGGGTGCGGTCGTCGCCATGGCCGGCGATGGCATCAACGACGCCCCCGCCCTCGCTGGCGCGGATGTTGGCATCGCCATGGGCACCGGCACCGATGTCGCCATCGGCAGCGCCGCCATCACCTTGGTGAAAGGCGATCTGATGGGAGTCGCCAAAACCATCCACCTCAGCCGCGCCACCATGCGCAACATCCGCCAGAACCTGTTTTTTGCCTTCATCTACAACGCGCTCGGCATCCCCATCGCCGCCGGCGCGCTTTATCCCTACTTCGGCATCCTCCTCAGCCCCATGATAGCCGGCGCCGCAATGAGCTTCTCCTCGGTGTCAGTGATTTTGAATGCCCTACGTCTGAGGAAATAACGTAAGCGTCCTTCCATGAGAAGGACGCTTACGAAATAACCGAACGATCAAACCGTATTGGGATGATACGAGGAGCGTGACGAGAAGTTCGCCGCGGGCGTCATTGCCCGTATGCAACTGGCCGGGCTCACCGATCACCTTTCTCTTACTTGATTCCAGAATCCTGATCACTGTAAATTAATTCCATCAATCCATTGACTCCTGTGGTGACCTTTCTGAGTGATTTAATCGTGGTATCCAATTTCTCCAGTGTCATCGCCGGCAGGGCCTCCGTTACGTCGGCTTCAGGCACGAGAGTTTCATCATCAAATTCGCTTGCCATCGTGCTATCAAGTCCGGCGAGTTGATCTGGGTTCAACACGGCTTTAAAATCCCTAACAAATGCCTCATCCTCAAGTGGCTCCCCGAGATCCATAGAGACGGTTCCCACTGAAGCGAACTGCCCGCCGAGTTGGGTTACAACTTCGGATTCGATGCGCTTGTATTCCGCTTCCCCCATTTCGCCGCGTGCGGTCGAGTCGCTGGCGAGCATCAGCTCCATTATCGCTGCGGGATCTTGCTTGAGACGTCCGATGCACTCCTTGAGTTTCGCCGTCTGGCGCTTGTCATGTTCTGAAAGCAACTTGGCGGTTTTCGATATCTGATCGTCTGTGAGATTCAGGCCTTTGGCGGCCACTCCGAGTTTCCAATCAATCAAATTTGCGGCATCGCCAGCATCAGGATTAGGCTGCATTAGCTTGTTGAGCAGGGATGTTTCGCCCATTCCGAGCAATTCGTCCATCAATCCGATCAGGTTTCCGGCGATGTGCCTAGATAAGTTGACCCGCGAGACTCCATATTTGGTTACCAGTTCAAGATTTTTTGGCTCAGGACGCAGGTGGCTGCGGCGCCGCATTCCGTCTGCAGGAAGCGCTCCGCCAGGTCTATTGCCAGGGGCTGTCGAGAATCCCGCGCCTTCGGGTCGTGATTCCGCCGGTCCGCTGCCGGCCCGGGGATTTGATTTGAGAAATACCAGGGTCCCCGATGCAAGAAGTAATAGGGCTGCAAAACTTATAATAATGGTTCGAATTTTCATTTTGTTCTGATTTTTGAGACATCCATGACCTTACGCTTTTCGGCATCGTATTCGCTCGGAGTGATCGCCTTCACATCACGAGCTTTCTTCAGGTCAATCAATTCCTGCCCTCGGGTGGGCATTTCCATCGACGCGACCACGCAACTGCTGAAGGAGAGTGGAAAAACCAGCGCGGCGACGGTCATGAGGAGTTTCTTTGTTTTCATTTCTTTGTGTGTTCGTTGGTATTTGTATGCATGCGGTCCGGGACACCGTCCTCAAGGGGAGGGCATTCCGCGAAAGGGGTAAGGAATCGGCGGGGTTGGGCAAGCAACCGAGCCGAACGGGAGATGAACACAGTCGCCACCGTGTAACAGAGTGCGGATGTGAGAAATACGGATCCGAAATGCAAGTTGGTCATCGAAGGCATACGCCAGGCTGCGGCATAACCCGGCATGACGAGGAGCGACGCTCCCCCGAACCATTTTGGCCAACCATCAGGCGACGCGGAAACCAACGCTCCCAAGATGGAGATCATCAAAGGAAGCACTCCAACGATGAATCCAATGCACAGCGCCCTCTTCCATCCCTGCCAAAGAACGAAGGCATACCATGAGACCGCGGGAATCATGATGGAACACGAAAGGACGAAAACATCGGTGAACTCCAGCGGCATCGACCCAAAATCTCCGCTGTTCATGGCACGGATCAGCAGGCACCACGCCACGATGGACATCAGCGAAATTCCCAAGACCCATGGAAGCGCGTCCCTTCCGTCGCCCCACCAGCGTTCGTTTTCCACCCTGATCCTGGCCTCTCTCGACGGCACCAGCAATGAGACGAAAACGAGATTTAGGATGCCAAGCATCATGCCGAAGCCTAGAACCCACATCTGTCCCACCTCGCCTGGAACTCGCCCGGCGAATTCAACTGGTATGTTTCCACCTTCGAACTTGGGAAGCAACTCGCCGCAGGTCAACGTGAGAATCCAGCACACTGATACCGCCACACCCACCTTTCCTAACAGCAACGATCTGCGGTCGTTCCAGCGGCGCGCCAGGATCACGACCAGGATAGCCAGGGCGGAGATAGTGATGACCCAATGATAGCCCGGAATCAAGAATTCCCAGCGGAAGAAGCTGACGGTGGACGACAATTCCTCATTGCTCTGAAAGAATTCCGGCTTTGTCACGGACGGCACCGCCCTGACGATGGTATGGTAAATCGCGGGCTCCACCCCGAGATGGGAAATCACGCCAATTCCGAATTTACCGAAAGTAGGAAGCACAAAATGAAGCAATATGACACAGAGCTGGGCCAAAGTGCCCGCCAGGATCTTCTGGCGAATGATGGTTCCTGCCACCAATCCTATGGCATGATGGAAAAGGGCCGAGCTCGCAAATAACAGATATACCTTGCCGATCATCTCCAGTGGGAGTCCACCGAGCACCGCACTCAACCCAACCCAAGGCAGAAGCTGGATCGCGATCAGGTTCTCGAGGATAGGCAAACCCAGCAGTTGACCGACGATCTTGCGGCTAGTCGAAAGCGGGGTGAGATGAATGCCATCCATCATTCCCTCGTTAGATTCGCGTGCTGCACCGGTCGCGACGCTGAAGGTGCCCTTCATGATCACGATAACACCCTGAACGATCAGCACCATCATCCATCCAATTAGAAACGCGATCTGCCCATGTTCTTCGAGGAGACTATCGAAGGCGGGTGTACCCAACTCAAACGAAATCTGGGCGGGGTTCATCGATATAAGATAAATCAGAACCGCCAGTGCCCATAGGAAGCCGGTGATCACTTGGCTCAGAATCACCCAAACGATCAGCCTAACTATCCTCAGCCGGGCGGCCGCATAGCGCCGAAACAGCGGATTGGCAGGAAGATTCCACAATGATGGTTCGGAGCGGTGATTCATAATGAAGGGGAATTTCCGGCCAGGCTGATGAGGACATCCTCCACGCTGGTTTCTAGTGTTTGCATAGAGGTCACGCCGATTCTGGCTTCGCCGAGATACATGAAGAGATCAGCACGATTGGTGACGTTTTCGTTTAATGATATTTCCACAGCACCCTCACGGAGGAGACGAATCTGCTCTGGATCCACGCCCGGACAATCGCGGAGCCATGCGGCGACAGCCTTTAACTTGCCAGGCGCGCCGATAATTACGCGAACTCCGGCTCCGGAAAAGCGTGACAGCAAGCTGCGAGTTGGACCGGCATCTAACAAGCGCCCCTTGTGAAGCAACCCGATGGACGAGCATAGGCTGTCGATCTCGGCAATCACGTGGGAGCTGACAATCACCGTAGCTCCATCTTCTGCCTGCTTTTGTAGTGCCCTGCGAAGTTCGATCCGCGCCAGCGGATCGAGGCCGCTAGCGGGCTCATCGAGGATCAGAAGACGTGGGCGATGCAGGATGGCTTTAGCGATTGAAAGCCGCTGACGCATACCCAGAGATAACTGACTGCAGATGGTGTTTCTGCGGTCGGACATATTCATCGCGTCCAGACATTCGTCGACTCGCGAGGCCATTTCCTTGCCCCGCAATCCATACGCTCCGGCGTAGAAGCGGAGGTACTCCACCGCGCGGAGATCGGATGGCAACGGCGCCAGATCCGGCATGTAGGTGATCAACGAGCGGATTTCCCGCGGGTTCCGCCCAAGCTTGATTCCAGATAACTCCACTTCCCCGGATGTCGGACTCAGCAGAGTGGCCAGAACGCGAAACATCGTGGTCTTGCCAGCGCCATTGGGACCTAACAATCCGAACACCTCGCCCGCGGGCACGTTCAGGTTCACTGAGTCGAGCGCGCGACGATCTCCGTAATCCACACCGAGATCGCGAATTTTCACCAGGTCCGATGGACTGGAAGAGGATGGATCAACCCAGGACAGCGTGCTCATTGGTTCAGGATGTGTTTGAGAGAACGAACGGGGCTTCGCAATTCGGAGATCCCGTGTTTGAAATCATTTTCAAGCGCCACGAGCTCCCGACTAACGGATGCCTCGCCCTTGGGAAGGACTTCCTCCCACGTGGCGAGGGTATTGGATCCGGATCCGGCAGGGCGGACCTCGATCAACCAGTAGCCGCAAAGGCCGATGACAATCGCCGCCGCTATGGCCGAGGTGAATACGCCAAGACTCCGTGACCCGGCGTATGACGAATGGGATTGAGCTAGCGGGTCTACTTTGGAATCCGCTATGGCAAGGACTTTCCTTCGAAGAACGATGCCGGCCGGAGGAAGTGGTTCCGCCAGCCGGGACATGGCATCGCTAGAGCAGAATCTGGCAAACTGCATGCAATCATCGCAGTTCGCGACGTGGCTGGCAATCTCCTCAGGAAGAACTTTTCCAACGTCTAGGAGCGAGGAAATCTCCTCTTGGATGGATTCACAGGAATGACTGGGAGTACTCATGGTATTGGGTTGGGGTATGATGTTTCGATTCGCGGACAAGGCGCTGTCGTGCCCGGAACAGGAGGACTTTCACATTCGCCTCGCTCTGGCTCATCGTGGCGGCTATCTGGCCGACGCTATACTGTTCCTGCACCCGCAGCCAAAGAGCCATGGCCTGTGACTCGGAAAGAATTTCAAAAACTTTTGCCCAAGCGTTTCGCCCGGACTCGCGCTCTTCAAGGATGAGCGAAGGATCACGCGAGTCATGACCACCGTGGGCATCGGAATTGAATTCTACCGTCGTTTTTTGCCGACGAAAGCGATCCACCACCTTGCGCTTGGCGATCATGTAGAGCCACGCGGTAAAGGTATATTGCGGATCGAAATTGTTGATTTTCAGGCAGACTTCGAGAAACACCTCTTGGCAGATATCGTCCACCTCGGAGGCTACGCCGCAGCGGGAACTGATATAACGATACAGCAGATCAATGTGACGGTTGACCAGTTCATTGTAGGCATCCACCTTGCCACTTCTCCAAAGGAGAGCGAGTTCATTGTCGCTATGGTTAGTCATGAAGGATGGGGGATCATCGATTTAACGGCTCGGCGTTCAACGGTTCGAGTCGGACTAGTTCTCTTCGGCGGACGTCCCGACCTCCATTATCACGCGGTTGAGCAGACGCTCCATATCCGCCTCTTTGAAATTCATTCGGATTACCACGGCGGCGTTCTCGGATTTACAAACGAACGGAGGAATCATCGAATTCGCATCCAAGCTGTCTAGAGTGGTGCGAAGGTGCCCGAGCAACCGGACTACCGCCTGTGCGATTTCAGGCGAACTGAAACTCCAGTTCAGATCCAACGTTACCTCATCGCCAGTTCCCGCGAACTTGAAGCTCAGGTTGCGCGACAATTTGAGCAAAGTGGACTCAACGTCGGCAGCCTGAATTTGATCAAAGTCGATCCATCCCGAAAACCAAGCATTGCCCGTCAGCGGACTCATTTCCTCAAGGGATATGCCTTTGCTCGTTGCTGGCATCGCAGCCCTCAACGTTGCCTCGCCGTCGGACCAAACCGCAATCCCATCGTTCTCCCCGTCGGGGGGGATAAGTCCGTCCATCTCTAGCAAGCCACGTAGCTCGGCGATCCAGTCCTTTTCCGGAGTTTCAGTGTTCACGAATCCAGAAACCCGCAGGGTGGTGTCGTCGCCCAGGATTTGTTTGAGCTCGTCCGCCCCAAGTAACTCCTTGGCGGAGCGGAAGAATGCTGGCGACGCTTCACTGCCGAGACGGGCCTGAATCTCCCAAAGGGGTTTCAACGGACCTTCGGCAGCGGAGCAGGCAAGTGGCAAAAGCAACAGAACTGTCGTGATTAATGTTGTGGTGCGATGTTTCATGTTCATAGATAATCCGCAACAAGTCATGAAAAGGTTACATCCGAATCAACTTTTTCCAATTTCACCTATACTAACGCTTCGAATTCAGCGCATCAGATCCAGCGAGTTTGGTCCTGTAACAAATTCGCCTCCCTTGTTCTTAATGAAAAATGTGCCGTGGGGCAATTACCGACACTCCGCGAGTCATTAACCGTGAGCTAAACGGGAAGCCGGAGCATGAGTGATATCGACTTACTGCCCCTGTTGCCAAAGAACTCGGCATCAGTGAAACCCACGCAGAAGTCGTTCCTCAGCATCAGATCGATATGGTCCGCAAGTTAAAATCAACGCCGTTGATGTGCCGCTTGCCGGCGGCGCGCTTTATCCCTACTTCGGCATCCTCCTCAGCCCCATGATAGCCGGCGCCGCAATGAGCTTCTCATCCGTTTCCGTAATTTTGAATGCACTGAGACTCAGGAAGATAGGGTTGTAATTCAATCAGGATCACATGATGGCCGTAGAAATTACGAGAGCCACAGCCAGCTTGTTTTCCAATATTGCCTGTTTTCGGGGGGGCGCCACTGGATAAAAACAACCTAGACTGCAGTGCCAGAGGTGGCGGCGATGCAATATTCGATAACTACTTCGCCAATCTGAAGTGAAGTTTTAAATTCAATTCTGAAAGACGTTCATTTGGTTTTTACTCTACTCTCTGATCTCCCAGCTCCCTAATCACTAATCCTAGGCGGAAGAAACTGGTTGAACCTTCGGCAAGCTTCGCATGCTCAGGGCAATCCTGCGGATTCGAGATGAAAAAGGATCGACGTTTTTATGTTCGGCTATTAATCCATGTTGCTATGCTACGCGCCGGTTGGCCTTTATTTGTACTTCTGCTTGTAGTTGGCATAGGCTGGATCGTTGTGATCAGTAAAGATCGCTCCATAAAGCAAACAAAAGCCATGTCTGAAGAGATCCATCCACCCCCAGAAGTCACCAAAAAAGTCTTCAAACAATGGCGTGATGCGAGACGCGGGAAACGGGCCGCAGAAGATCTGAGTAATCCTTACTGGTCTTGGCTCGTTCGAGCTGAAGTCAGCTCTTGGGCCGCGAACCAACATTTCGAGGGTCCTTCATCTTATGGTGGAAATGCAGCTTGGTCGACTGAGCGCTTTGGCCAAAGCAGCACAACCTTGTCCGATGGTAGAATCCTTCTCATTGCGGGAGAACATGAGGATCACTATGATCCCGATTTTTTCATCTACAACGACATCATTGTTAAACATCCCGACGAGCGAATCGAGATTCTTGCCTTTCCAGAAGATGTTTTTACCCCCACTGATTTCCATTCCAGCTCACTTGTGGATGGGAAAATTATTTTGATCGGTAATCTCGGCTATCCTGAAAATCGCAAAACCGGAGAAACTCAAATTCTCGTGATCGATCCAAAGACTTGGGATATCAAGCAACAACCGTCCACAGGTGAGAGCCCAGGATGGATACACTCGCATCAGGCAACGGTCGATAATGGTTTTATCACTGTAACACGCGGCAAGGTCTGGACAGCTCATGACACTCAGCTGATTGAAAACTTTGATGATTGGCGACTAAGCCTAACAGATTGGACATGGGAACGTTTAACGCATCGAACAGTGACGGTATTTGAAATCGCACGCAAAGATGGAGAGATGATTGGATTACATGAAATAAGCATGTGGTTAATACAGGAAGATATCGGACATTTGCCAGCGTATGATATGTCACACATAGATGACGATAAGCTTAAAGTAATGTTAGAAAAATCCATGAAAGGCACTGAGCCCGAAGACCTAGAGGCATTCAAGCGCCTATACAAACCCGATGGTATCGATTTTAACCCCCTGCCAGAGCCTGAAGATTCGTTGGAAATCAGGATAGAAGTAGAAGGCGTTCTTGTCCGCTACAATGACAGCATGGATTATATCGGTCTTACGATCGAAGGCGATTTAAAGCCAGAATTGATTAAAAAACTACGAGATGATTTAAAATCCAAACTCGAGCGAGCCACTGGCAAGAATTTCATCGTGCGGCAGTTGAAGCCGTGACGCACTTAGCTTTCACGGCTCTTGCTAAGTCCGCAGAGGTTTAAGAGATCATTTTGGATGAGAGCTAACTTCTTAGCACGGCTCCATTTTTTAAGTTGAGTTTCGCGAGCTCGGGCTTTGGATTGAGATGGATAAGTCTCCGAATGAACGAGGACGATAGGTAAACGCGATGCCGTGTAGCGAGCACCGCGGCCTGTGCGATGCAAGAATAACCGCTCTTCAATGTTTTCCGTGTCGCCGACGTAGTAACTGCCATCGGAGCATTCTAGGATGTAGACGAAATAATTCTTGGACATGATTTTGGGGGAGACTCTTCGACGCACTGCGTTTGCTCAGAGCGCGTCTACGACTGAATTTGTTTGTTCAGAGTATGATAGGCAAGCGAAGCGATGAACTTATTGCAAAGAGGGCCTTCGACGCACTGCGTTTGCTCAGGACACCATTCGATCAGAGTGTTTCAAACTTAATTGAGTGGCGGCGCTTTTTTCCCGGTCGGAGACCATGAGCAAGCGAAGCGATGAACTTATTGCAAAGAGGCCCTTCGACGCACTGCGTTTGCTCAGGACACCATTCGATCAGAGTGTTTCAAACTTAATTGAGTGGCGGCGCTTTTTTCCCGGTCGGAGACCATGAGCAAGCGAAGCGATGAACTTATAGCAAAGAGGCCCTTCGACGCACTGCGTTTGCTCAGGACACCATTCGATCAGAGTGTTTCAAACTTAACTGAGTGGCGGCGCTTTTTTCCAGGGTCGGAGACCATGAGCAAGCGAAGCGATGAACTTATTGCAAAGAGGCCCTTCGACGCACTGCGTTTGCTCAGGACACCATTCGATCAGAGTGTTTCAAACTTAACTGAGTGGCGGCTCTTTTTTCCCGGTCGGAGACCATGAGCAAGCGAAGCGCGTCGAATGGTGGAGGCGAGGGGAGTCGAACCCCTGTCCGGAACGCCATCTACACAGGCATCTACACGTTTAGTGGATCATCTGGGATTTCGGAAAAGCTGGGCCGACCCACCGCGTTGTTTTTCCTAGGAGCCTGTTTGGTCTCGATCAGGTGCCCGGTTCCCCGGCTCCCGACCCAGTCTGCTAAGTTTCGCCGCATCCCTTAACAGACATCGGGGAATTGACGTTGCTGTCAATTAAGCAGCAAGTGCGAGCTCGTTAGAGTCTGCATTTATTTGTTTTGGGCGGCTTTTTTAAGAGGCCAACCGACCAACCTCTACGTGCAACCAGCGCTTCAAACATTCCGTCGAAACCAGAACGCCCCCTTCGCTTAGCGACAATCAGAGTAACCCAGGACTGGTTTTATTCAAAGGAAATTTTACGGAAGAGAAAATGAACCGCAGATGAACGCAGATGGACGTTAATGCTAAAAAGACTCCCTAAAAACCCAGCACTCACCTAGCCCGTTGAGATAAATGAATGCCAATAGGGTAAATTTTAATCAAAAGATTCACCTTAAATTCGTTATTTTTATCTGCGTTCATCTGCGTTCATCTGCGGTTCATTGATAAATTCCGAGGACGCTGGGGCCGTGGTTCAAATTTTGGTCAGACCCCAAGAAACACGCCAAATCCTCAATCAAAGGTTGCAAAACCCGCTTGCTCGGCTAAAACCCCGCCCCGCCGACTTTCCTCGGCCCCATAAACATCAGACACATCAGGCATGAAGGACCTCAGCAAATACCGTAACATCGGAATTTTCGCCCACGTTGACGCGGGCAAGACGACCACCACAGAGCGCATTCTCAAACTCACCGGTAAGATCCACAAAATCGGCGAGGTCCACGACGGTGCATCCACCATGGACTTCATGGAACAGGAAGCCGAGCGCGGGATCACCATTCAGTCCGCCGCTACCACTTGCTTTTGGAAAGGTCACCAGTTCAACGTGATCGACACGCCTGGACACGTTGACTTCACGATCGAAGTTTATCGCTCGCTAAAAGTTCTCGACGGTGGCGTCGGCGTTTTCTGCGGATCCGGCGGGGTTGAGCCACAATCCGAAACCAACTGGCGTTACGCGAACGATTCCAAGGTTTCCCGAGTGATCTACGTGAACAAGCTCGACCGTATCGGTGCTGATTTTTATCGCGTCACCGCACAGGTGAAAAAAATTCTCGGTGCCCATCCACTTGTGATGGTTCTGCCAATCGGCACGGAATCCGACTTCATCGGTGTCGTCGACCTTCTCACCATGAAAGCCCACGTTTGGGATGAATCCGGTCAACCGGAAAACTTCAAGATCGAGGAAATTCCTGCCGACATGCTCGAGAAGGCCAAGGAATACCGCGCTGCTCTCATCGAAACCGCCGTGGAACAAGACGATGAAATCATGGAAGCCTACCTCGAGGGCACCGAGCCAAGCATCGACCAAATCAAGAAATGCATCCGCAAGGGCACGATCGATCTCGCTTTCTTCCCGACCTACTGCGGATCTTCCTTCAAAAACAAAGGCCTGCAGCTCGTGCTCGACGCCGTGGTGGATTACCTCCCCTCCCCTCTCGAAGTAAAACCGCTTCCAGAAGTCGATGCCGAAGGTAACGAAACCGGCCTCTTCGCAACTTCCGATCCTGCCAAGCCACTGCGGGCACTTGCTTTCAAAATCATGGACGACAAGTTCGGAGCCCTCACCTTCACCCGTATCTATTCCGGAACGATCAAAAAAGGCGATACCATCCTCAACTCCTTCACTGGCAAAACCGAGCGTGTTTCCCGTATGGTGGAAATGCATGCCGATGACCGCAACGAAGTCGATAGCGCACAAGCGGGTGACATCGTCGCCATCGTCGGACTCAAAAACGTTCAGACGGGTCACACCCTTTGCGATGAAAAAAACCCAGCGACTCTCGAGCCGATGGTATTCCCAGATCCTGTTATCTCCATCGCGGTTGCCGCTAAGGACAAGGCGAACGCCGAGAAGCTGGCCAACGCGATCGGCAAAATGATTCAAGAAGATCCGTCCTTCCGCGTCGAAACCGACGAGGAAACCAACGAGATGATTCTCAAAGGCATGGGTGAGCTTCACCTCGACATCAAAATCGACATCCTCAAGCGCACGCACAAAGTGGAAGTCACCGTCGGCGCTCCCCAGGTTGCTTACCGTGAAACCATCACCCGTAACGTCAACGACAGCTACACCCATAAGAAGCAGTCCGGTGGTTCCGGTCAGTTCGCGAAAATCGACTACACCATCGAGCCCGGCGAGCCAGGCTCTGGTTTCGTGTTCGAATCCGTCGTGGTCGGCGGCAACGTCCCGAAAGAATACATTCCAGCCGTTGAGAAAGGCTTCAAAACCTCCATCCACAGAGGTCCTCTTGCCGGATACCCTTGCTTGGATTTCAAAGTCACTCTTCGTGACGGCGGCTTCCACGCCGTGGACTCCTCGTCCATCGCGTTCGAAATCGCTGCGAAAGCCGCGTATCGCGAGTCCATGCCCAAGGCAGGTCCACAGATCCTTGAACCCATGATGAAACTCGATGTCTTCGCACCCGAAGAAAAAGTCGGTGACGTCATCGGCGACCTCAACCGCCGCCGCGGCATGATCCAAGGCCAAGAGCCGACGCCAGGTGGCGTTCGCGTCAAAGCCGAAGCTCCGCTCTCCGCGATGTTCGGTTACATTGGCGACCTTCGGACCATGACCTCCGGACGGGGTCAGTTCTCCATGGAGTTCTCCCACTACGCCCCTTGCCCGAAAAACGTCTCAGACGAAGTGATCGCGAAAGCGAAAGCCCGCGAAGAAGCTCTCCGCAAGTAAGCGTGCCATACGAACCACTTCAAAACCCGCATCGGTCATCCGGTGCGGGTTTTTTGTTTAGAAAGATAGGGATATGTTGCGGGCTTTTTTGTTACAGGGAGGGAGGAGGATCAGGAGAAGAGGAGGAAGAGTGGAAAATAAAATCCTTAAATCCAAATCCTTAAATCCTTAAATAAGATGTAAAGTTCATAGCACTTCAGAGGAACTAAGGTTCTGTTTTTAAGTTTAAAATTTTGAATTCATCGTTTTTCAATTCTCCTCCCCTCCCTATTCTCCTCCCTCCCTGTCAAAAAAGCCTGAACCAACGTTCCCTACGCATTTGAAAGTTGAATTTTGAAACTTGAAGTTTAGAAACCTTCCATGTCCCAACCCTTCACGCTCAAAACCCACATCGCTCTCGGCGTTGTACCTACTCATCTCGGCTTTATCGCCGGCCTTGTTCCGGACTCCAATGGCTGCCTGCCCCGTGAAGCCGATGGCCGCACCGCGGTGGTTGCGGAAATGGATCGCATTTGTTCACTCTCTCCTGTCCGCCCCACTTGCGTTCAAGTGTCCCTTTTTCCTGGCACAGGCGAAGCTGATATTGCCGAACTCGTGACCGGACTCAAAGCGTTGAAGCTCGATGTCCATCTCATCATGATGGTCGGCGGCGCGAACCCCATGAACCCCGCCGATGAAGACGCGGTGCTCGCCCAACTCGTTCCATCTCTTAAAGCCGCCATTGCCCACGGCGCGGTCACAGTCGGCTCCACATCCATCGAGGAATGGATGAACGGCCCAGTCGACATGGATCTCGATACGGCAATCGCTCAAAACGTCAAACTTCACGTCCGAGCGGTCAAGGAATCCGGATTGTTAGATTCCAACATCACCTCCTGGCACATCGAATTCCTCCGCCCGGGTGAATTCAAAACCTTCACCAACATCAAGCGCGGTGCCGCTTTCATCAAAGCCATCAACAAAGAACTCGGACGCGATTATTTCAAACTCCTCATCGACTCCGCGCACATGGGGGATTCCGGCCTATCCATCGAGGAAAATCAACGCCTCATCGGTGAACTCGCCGCCGCCAATCACATGGGGATTTTCCATGCCTCCGCCAAAACCACCCGCGGCTGCCTCAGCACCGACGACGGCTGGATCGGCGCAACTCTTTTGGCTGCAGCGAAAACCGGGAAGCTTGAAACCGTTTTTGTCGAGGCCTTCCGCCATGATGATCCCGCGCTCCAGGCACTTCGAGATCTCGAACCCGGCCACGGCATCGACACCACGGATGGCCGAACCTACACCCAAGTCATTGTCGATGGCTTGGTCGATGTCGGCCACAGATTGAATAACCTGAAAGCACGCGGGATTTTGTAGGAGTTGCCATCTCTGGGAGGACCGCGAGTCTCCAGACTCGCATTCTGACAAATTTGGAGAAATCTCTGCGGTTCAATGCTTCACCATCTCAGCTTAACCGTGCGAGTCTGGCGACTCGCGGTCCAATCAGCCTACCCTTTAAAATGGTCAAAAATCGACCATGACATTTCCAACCATGACTAAAAACCACCCAAATCCTAGGATCTTGCCTGAAATTTGGAGTTTCCGAAACAAAACCCCCGCCTATTCTCGCTACAAGCAAAGAATATAGAAGATTTCTCCGTATTCTTGCGTTAGATTGTCCTTTCATAAAAACCAACCTCCTTTCCCCATGAAACCTATCCTACTCTTTCTTGCTCTGACCGTTGGCGTTTCGCAGGCCCAGAACGAATATGTTTCGATCAAAAATGAAGTCCGCCAATCGATTGCGCGCGGAAATGCCTGGCTTGCCGAACAACAAAAAGAAAAAGGCCATTGGGATGATGGTGGGATTCCCGCCTTCACGGCTCTTGCTCTCACGGCCGCCATGCGCGATCCAAGCCTTGAACTTCCAGCCGATGGCAAGCTTCCGGATCACCTCAGGAAAGGTTTCGATTGGCTGCTCGCACAACAAAAAGAAGACGGCGGCATCTATAACCGAGGTTTGAAGGTCTATAACACCGCCACATCTGTTACAGCGCTTTCCACTGCCGGCCGCAAAGAATTCGAACCTGCAATCGTCAAAGCCCGCCGCCAACTGATAGGCAGCCAGTGGGACATCGGGGAAAAAGGCAAAACGGACAACCATAATGACGGCGGTATCGGCTACGGCTCCAAGGACGACCATACCGACATGTCCAACACCTACCTCGCCATCGAAGCGATCGCCCTTTCCGATAAAATCATCGAAGACGGTAACTACGCCGATGAACCCAAGCTCAACTGGGACGCAGCTCTCACTTTTCTTTCCCGCAGCCAAAACCTCAAAGCGACTAACGATCAACCATGGGCATCCGATGACGCGAAGAACAAAGGGGGTTTCATTTACACTCCCGGTGATTCCAAAGCAGGCCAGGATGTCACCGCGGATGGCAAGGTCGCCCTTCGCTCCTACGGCTCGATCTCATACGCTGGCTTGCTCTCACTCATTTACGCCAAACTTGAACCCGGCGACCCTCGAGTGGTCGCTGTCAAAGAATGGCTCGGTAAAAATTACACCGTAAAAGAAAATCCCAACATGGGCGCTGAGGGGCTTTACTACTACTACCAAGCCATGGCCAAAGCCCTCAATGCCGCCGGCATCAACAAACTCAAACTCGCTGATGGCAAGGAGGCAGACTGGCGCAAAGACCTTGCAGGAAAGCTCCTCTCCTCCCAACGCGAAAACGGTTCATGGGTGAATGACAATGGCCGCTGGATGGAATCCAATCCCGTCCTAGTCACCGCTTACACCGTGATGGCACTTGAGGAGATCTATCATTCGATCCGATAATCGGTCTATGAAAGCGTAGGGCCCCGGAGAAGTATCGTAACAGCGGAATTTTTCGATCCTTGCTGCGCTCTTTTCTCGCTCATGGATATTCATCCAGATGCAACATGCACCCTTTGAACGGCATGTGGACCGCGCGAATCCAACGATGCCCCGACAAAGTCGGTGGTCGCGCTCTAATAAAACTGCACGTCTAGAGACGCGCGGTCCTTTTCTCAAACTGCTCTAACAGACGCGTAACCTTCTTCAACATCCACCCTCTGGGAATCACAATCAACGCCGACGACGAAAGATTGCCAACACTCCGAGTGACGCCAAAATCAGCGATGATGGCTCGGGGATGGCTTCAAGGCGAAGTGTGTTGTAGGTAAAGGAACCCAGGCCGACATCGCCTGTGAAGTTACTGAACGAGCCAATACCTGCATCGCCGCCGTAAATGCTGGTGCCTTCGGGATTGGCATCATATTGCTGCGTGAAAGGCAGGTCATCTGAGATCGTGCGGACCACAGCCAGGGCCCATGCCGTGGAACCTGCCAATGTTGCGGCGTTGCCGACAAACAAATACATGTTCTGGCCTATCAGAGAATTTGGGGAAGTGATCGTGGGGCCAACCAAAATCGGCTTGACCTGAACATAGCCGGCAAAACTTCCACCAAGATCTTCACTGAATGTTCCGGTGATTCCGGAATGTTGCATGGTGAATGCGGAAATGGTTGCTGAAATATCCGTGATATTCGTGCTTGGAGCGCCTCCTGCAAAATATCCGAGAGCGACAATACCACCATTCAGGGCGCTACCGTCACTGTTCTGAAAAAGCCAATCGGTAGATTCACCGGTAACCGCATTGTTAATGTAGTAATTCGCTCCTGTTGCCGAAGACATGCATAGCAGAGCCGCGGCGCCACATATCGCCGTGAACATATTTATTACGTATCTGGATGGGAGGTAACGCATACGATCTGGATGCTAGAGTCCCGCGGGAACATTGACGCTGATATTGATGGGTGTAGAAAGTTTTCTCTGGATCAGGAATCCCGATGACAAGGACACCGACTCCGCTGCGGCTTGAGTCAAGGTTGTCGAAGATCCCGCCACTCGCCACCCCGCACCCGCGCCGCTGCGTCTGAAATATCTGACATAGGAGAGATCGGGCTGCTGCACCCACAGGATGTCCGCACTGCCTTCACTTAAGGCAGCCGTCATGTTTGTTTCCAAACCCGCATTGAAAAGATTGACTCCCGTAGGCAAAACCGAGCTGAGAACATTGAAGCCCTGAACGGCGACGGAATTGGTTTTTTTGGTTTTGATCTCCCCTTGGACGACTAGTGTCGCACTCGCGGTGGTTTTTTTCTGAATTAAAAATCCGTCAGAATAAACGATGGGGATATTGGGAGTGGCAAGATTGGTCGCTACATTTCTGAATTCAGGGGTACCGCCCGAACGCAAGTAATATTGGTCATAGCCACCTGAACCATTGGGCATCCAAATGACATCGGCACTTCCCGCGCTCAAAGCAGCTACTAGCACTCCGCCCGAGGCCAGCGGCACCGTGGTAAAGATTTCCTCAAAGGTTGGAGCCAGGCGCAGGCTGTAAGTATCGCCAGCCGCAAGCCCGAGATTCCCGAGATTATCAGGAGTGGTAATCGACGTTCCGGAAATGGATGCCGCCGCTATCTCCTGAATCGTGCCAACCAACGAACTGTTGCTGGCCGCGTTGATTTCCAAAATATAAGTCCTTCCTGCAACAGGAGAGAACGCGAGCTCGGTGTCTGACAGCTGCTTGCCGTTCACAGTCTCAAAGTTACCGGACACAAGAACCGGTGTATGCAAGGTCAGGCCCAATGCGTTGAACCCTTGGGTCAAGGTGTGTGAATGATACCCGACAGGCGTCGAATAAACCTGCGCGAAAAGCGATTGCGAAATGGCTAGCCCAGCGATCGCAAAGAGAGTGATATGCTTCATATGAGCGTGAGGAGTGTTTGGGGGGGTGAGTTCTGGTGTAAAATACTTCAATCGAAGCTTTGGAAATGCTAATCTAACCCTTCGTCATGGCAATACAAAAAAGCAGGCAGACGTCGTAAAAATAGATACCCCATAGGGGTTTTCCGCAGTGACCCACTCTCGCTTGGCGAACACCCCCCTGAAGCTCAAGGCTCCGGCCAATGCGTCAGATTTTTTAGGAGTTTCAGGCGATTTTCGATATCTTCCCGAGTGATGTGGGCGAGGCGGTTGGCGGAAAACGCCTCACAGGTAAAAGAGGCCGCGACGGAGCCGTAAACCACCGCTTGGCGGATGTCATCGAAAGCGAATTTGCTTTTCCCGGTGGAAGCAAGGTAGCCGGCGAGGGCACCGAGGAAGGAATCGCCCGCGCCGGTGGGATCCGCGACCTCTTTGAGCGGGAAAGCGGCGCAGCGGAACAAATCGAAATTCTCGCCCGGCAGGGTGAATTCAGTGGCAGGAGAGCCCTCGGGGTGCTTGGAAAACAAAATGGCGCCAAACTCACCCAGTTTGATGATCACGCTTTGCGGGCCTTTATCGAGAAGGGTTTTTCCGGCAACGATGAGATTGGAAGTTTTGCAAAAATCCCGCGCCTCGGACTCATTGATCACGAGAAGGTCGATTTTCTTGAGGACTTTGTGGAGATCGTCGTTCGCGATGGTGATCCAGAGATCCATGGTATCAGCCGCGATGAAAGGCTCGGCGGCGGTGAGTTGCTCGATCATCTGAAGCTGGTTGATCGGGTGCATGTTGGCCAATACCACGACAGGCGCAGAGGCCATGTCATTCGGGATTTTTGGAGTCCAGTTTTCCAGTACGTTGATGGCAACCGAGAGCGTGTCCCGGTCATTCATGTTTTCATGGTATTCGCCGGACCATGAGAAGGTGTCGCCCTCCGAGCGCTCAAGTCCACGGGTCGAGATGTTTTTGGACGCAAACAGATCCAGGTGTTCCTGAGGGAAATCCTTTCCAATGATTCCGATCAAATGGACGGCGGAGGCAAAATAAGAGGCCGCAATGCCCGTAAAGGATGCGGAACCACCTAGAAGGTTTTTCCCTTCGGCGATGGGAGTTTTGATGTGATCGATAGCGATCGAACCACCGATCAGGACTGAAGATGCTGCGGACATGCAGAGGTTCTAAGGCTCAAATTTCAAAATTCAACTTTCAAATTCCAGGGAAGAATAAAAGGGAAATTGAAAAAAGGGTCTCGCGCAAAGCCGCTAAGACGTAAAGGAAGATCACGGATAGAAAAATAGGCTTAGAAAAATGTAGAAATTTAACCACGAATTTCACGAATTGCGCAAATATGAAGACAGATTAGCTGATGTTTATTTGCAACGGCCATCCATCAGCAAGCATTCGTGTTATTTGTGAAATTCGTGGTTAAGACCACATCAACCCCAGCTATTTCTGTTTTTTCGACGTGTAGTCTCTTCCTTTGCGGCTTTGCGCGAGATTTCTTCCAACGCATCTGGTTTGTAATTTCACAGTTGCCCACAACGTAGAGACGTGATGCATTTTAAAGCGATGAAACTCTCCACTCTCCGTCATTTGTTCATGGGCGTTATCACGACTGCGTTGGTTTTTCCGACGACTGCATTTGCTGACAAGCCGGCCAATAAAAAACTCATCTTGATTGCTGGCAAGCCGAGTCACGGCCCGGGTGATCACGAATTCAATGCGGGTTGCATGCTGTTCCAAAAATGCCTCAAGGATATTCCGGGTTTGGATGTGGAGGTGCACAACAATCATTGGGTGAAAGATGATGCGGTTCTTGAAACCGCCGATGCGGTATTGATCTATGCGGACGGTGGAAAGGGCCATCCCGCACTCCAAGGCAATCACCGCGAATTGCTCCAAAAACTCGCCAATCGCGGCGGAGGGATCATGATGATGCACTACGCGGTCGAGTGCTCCCACAGCGAACCCGAGACGGGAGATCAATTCCGCGAATGGATAGGCGGAGCTTATGAAACCAACTTTTCTTGCAACCCGATGTGGGAGGCCGATTACAAAAAATTTCCGCAACACCCTATTTCCCGGGGTGTGAACCCCTTCAAAATCAGAGACGAATGGTATTTCTCTATCCGTTTTCCCGAAGGCATGAAAGGCGTGCAATCCATCTTGGTTGCAACTCCCACGGATGAGACTCGTGATGGCCCGTATGTCCATCCCAAAGGTCCCTACCCGCACATTCAAGCCAGAAAAGGCGAGGAAGAAACCATGATGTGGTGCATTGAACGCGCTGACGGCGGACGCGGAGCGGGTTTCACCGGCGGACATTTTCATAAAAACTGGGCAGATGACAACATGCGCAAGGTCGTGCTCAACGCGTTGCTTTGGATCACCAAGCTCGAAGTTCCGGAAAACGGCGTCGCGTCCAAGGTGACGGAGGAAGACATGGCGTCAAATCTCGATCCGAAACCCGCCCGCAAGAAATGATTCATGGCAGAGGCATGCTCGTGGCAATGCCCGAGCGCTGGGACGAAGCCTGTTTCGCGGTTCCTGCGTTGCGGGCTTTGGTGCGCAGCGGACTGGTAGGCGCGCTGGTTTGTCTTGAAGAACAGGAAAGTTTCTGGAAAACCGTTTGCCCGCTGCCAAGTTTCACGTTTACTCAGAAAACCAGTGCCGGACGCCTCTCAAAAATTTTGGGAAACGATTGGGAGGTATCGCTTGCTTGGGAAGCAGGCATCGCGGCCAAGGCGTTCCTGAAAGCAAAAATTCCACGCCGTATCGGTCCCCAGAATGCCTGCCTGAAAAAATTTATCACCCATCCGCTCATTGCCAGAGAAGCGCCAACCGAACACCGCGTGCGGCTCTACCTGAACTCGGTCGAGGAAATGGGCGTATCCGTAAATCTGCCGGAGTTTTTTGTCCCAGCATCCATAGGCGTTCCCGCCGTGCCGAAGACCATTCTGCTCTGTCCTGAATCGGATTTTGGCAACAGCCACGAATGGCCTCTGGATCGCTGGCAGATGTTGGCTGAGGATCTGTTAGAAAAAGGCTGGCATCTGTCCATCGCGGGATGGATTGGGCGCAGGAATTTGGGGAAAATTCTCGCGGCTCGACTGGGAAACGAAGTGGATTTTTTCCACGCCTCGCCGCTGGGAGCCGCTCTGCCAACCCTTGCCACTTTTCAGTTAATCATTGCCGCTGATGGCTCGCTTCCTCATCTTGCCGCCTACACCGGTGGCACTTGCATCACCCTTTTCGGCCCCAACGATCCCAACTGGAAACGCCCGCTCGGCAGACAAAACATCGTCGTGAAACACCACGTCGAATGCGCGCCATGTCTCGCCTCGAAATGTCAACTGGACCAACGCTGCCAGAACGAGCTACAGGTCTCCAGCGTTTTGGCGGCGATACCGGGGAATTTTTAGCGCTTCAACCCTTCATCAACATCCGCCCGCCGACGATAACCAATACCACCCCGAAAATGCGGGTCAGCGTTTGATTGGAAAGCGAACGCATGAGATCCGTTCCAAACCATGCCGCGACAGCGGAAGCCGCGCCTACAAGAGCGACGATTTTCCAGTCCACGAGTTGTCCGGCTTTAATCGTGTTGTTCAAGGTCGACACCAAAGAGGTCACAACGATGATGGCCAAGGAGGTTGCCACGGCCTTTTGCTGAGCAAACCCCAGCAAGCCGACAAAAGCCGGAACCATCACAATTCCCCCGCCCACCCCACACAGCGAGCCTAACAAACCCGCCAACAATCCAATGAGAACCGCTATCGCAATGACTTTCACAAACCCAAACTGAATGCCAGGCCGAAAAATTTCAACCTATGAGTTTACAACTCCACCAACCCCAACAAGTCGGAGTTGACCATGGATTCAAAAAACGCATTGATCTTTTTGGTTTGGGTCGCCAATGGCGTGACAACAAATCTGTCCAAATTCTCAATTCCAAATAATGAATTTAGAGTTTAAAGTTTAGAATTTAAAATTTATCCCCCCATGCGCTCCGGACTCATCCTCAAACTTTTCTCTCCTGACCAACCCGGCATCGTCGCGAAAATCGCATCTTACGTCGCGGCACACCACGGTAACTTGATCGAATTCAGCCAGTTTTCGGATCAGATTGGAAAAAAGTTCTTTGCGCGCCTTGAGATCGATACCTCGGAACTGAATATCGATATCGAGCAATTCAAGGAGAATTTCACCGCGCTCGCCCAGTCGCTGGCTGCCACCTGGCATTTCCGGAATCTTCCTTACAAAATGCGCACCGCCGTATTGGTCACCAAAACCGATCACTGCCTCAATGAAATTATCTGGCGCTCCGAACTCAACGAACTCCCTATCGAAATCACCTCGGTGATTGGAAATCGTGAAAACTGCCGCGCCATCTCCGAGCGATCCAACCTACCCTTCCACCACATCGAGATGGATGGACCAGACCGTGACAGAGGCTTTGAAAAAATCCGTGAACTGCTGATTGCCCAAGACGTCCAACTCATCGTCCTTGCCCGTTTCATGCAGATTCTTCCCGCGGGTTTCTGCGAGGAATTTTCCGGGAAAATCATCAATATCCATCATTCGTTTCTGCCTGCCTTCATTGGCGCGAACCCCTACCGCCAAGCCTACGATCGCGGCGTAAAACTCATCGGTGCCACCTGCCACTATGTCACCAATGACCTTGATGCCGGCCCCATCATTGAACAGGAGGTCGAACGCGTGCACCACTTCCATTCACCCAGCGATCTCGCGCGCCTCGGCCGCCAATGTGAGCGCATCGCCCTTGCCAAAGGGATTCGCTACCATGTGCATGATCGGACTCTCATCGACGGCAACCGGGCCATCGTTTTCCCCGATTAGTTTTTGAGCGTCACCTTGCCGGCGGGAGGCGGGCCGATGGTGCCACCCTCAACAAAATCAGCGATGGTGAAACCCTGACGTTTGTCCACCACACCGCGCGCGACTTTGTTTGCCCAGCGCACAATCCTTCTAATAATCGGTCCACTATCCCAATACATGTGCGAAACGGGCGGATGATACCACGAAAAGATTTCGTCCGGATCATCACAAATCAACGATACATCCCTTGGCGCAATCACCCCTCGCTGGGATAGATAATCTTTCACGGATAAGAACAACGTGGACTCGGAAACAAAAATCAATGTCGGCGGCGTGTGTTGAAACAGCGCGTCCAAACACCGGTGCAAACCCTCAACGGTCTGCTCCCAATCCGGCAAATGATAAGGTCCGGTGGCGATTCCCAATTGCTCCAATTCATCCAAAAACTTTTGCTCAAAAAGCGCGGGTTTCGGCTTCCGCCTCTCACTTCGAGCAATCATCACGATTCTGCGATGACCCAACTTCACCAGTTTACCAACCGCCTCTACCATGGCAGGTATTTTACGAACTCCCATTCCTGCGATGGGAAGCCCCTGCAAGCGACCGAACTGCGCAAAAACAGCTATACCCTGACTCGCAAACCATTCCAAAATTTCCCTTGATCCAGCCAAAACAATCCAAGCATCAGGATTGATTTTTTTTGCATAAGACGCCACCCGCTCCACATCCAAACCCAGTTCCGTAAGAGTCTTGTCCGCAAAAAATGCCGCGTGTCCCGACTCTTGCAAGCGGAAGAACAACTCAGCCATATAAACCAAACTTCGGTCTGAGGGTTGATAGAGCAGAATCGCAACCCGCAGTTTGATCCTCACTTTCTCAACGTCTGCTATGACCTGACATCGACGCCGCTCTCCCTGACTCAACAGCAGCCCTTCATGCTCGAGTTGGGCGACTGCCGCGATGATCGTCTTAGGGCTCACGGCCAACTCCTTCGCCAACCGATTCACTCCAGGCAGGGTATTCCCGAACGAACCCGCTAGAATTTCAGCGCGCATATACGCCGCGAGTTGCTCGACTGAGGTTAGCGCCCGGAACGGTTTCATGACGGCGAAACCCGTTACCCAAAAGGGCACAGATGTCGAGTGCCAAAAGATCCGATATGCCCGACATCCGCCCCCTTCCTCAAAGCACCGGATCCATTGATTCGGCCAAGTCAGATATTTCGTTGCCAATCCCACCCAACCCCGCCTAGTTTCCCTCCCCCAAAGCAGAACATTCATGAACATCGCCGTCGAAAAACAGCCAAAATGCATCGCCATCCTCAACGTCGAGGTCCCATCCGCCGATGTCAGCGCAAAGCGTCAATCCATCACCTCTTCTTATGCTTCCCAAGCAAAACTTCCCGGCTTCCGTCCCGGTAAGGCACCTAAAAACGTCATCGAGAAGCGGTTTGCGAAACAAATTTCCGAAGAGCTCACCGAAGCTCTTTTTGGCGAAGCCTGCGACAAAGCCCTCGCAACCGAGAACCTCAAAGTTCTCGACTTCGGCTTTCCCGACAACATCAACGAACGCCCAGACGGCTCAATCGCTTTCGAAACCCGTCTCATCCTCGCTCCGGAATTCACTCTTCCGGTTTACAAGGGCATCGAGATCAAGGCCCCGTCAACTACCGTCACCGATGAGGAGATCAACACCCAACTCGAAAGCATCCGCGAGCGCCTCGCCGAGTTTGAAGACATCACAGGTCGTGCGATCCAAAAGGACGACATCGCTGTGGTTGATTTCACCACCACCCTCGACGGCAAACCGCTCACCGAAGCAATCGGCGAAAAAGGCCAATACCTCGCCAAACGCGAAAACCATTGGCTGCCAGTCAAGGATGGTTCGTTCCTTCCCGGCTACGCCGAACAACTCATCGGCTCCTCGCAAGGAGATCAAAAAGACGTCTCCATCACTCTCGACGACAAGTTTCCTTTTGAAGAGCTCCGTGGCAAATCCATCGTCCTGCACACCACTGTTCAAGGCATCAAAGCTCCGAAACTTCCGGAGCTGAATGATGAGTTCGCCGAAAAACTCATCCCCGGCAAAACCCTCGACGAAATCAAAGACGTCATCCGCGAGAACATGGGAATGGAAAAAACCAAACAGATCAACGAACTCAAGGTTTCCCAGATCGTTGAAAAACTCAATGCCGCGATCCACTTCGAACTTCCAGAGGAAATCGTAAAACGCGAGGTCCAGAACCAAGCGAACTCCCTCGTCGAACAAGGCAGCCAGCAAGGCGCATCCGATGAGGACATCCTCAAACAACAGGAGGAAATCTTCTCCGTCGCAACCAAGCGCGCCGTCACCAACCTCCGTACGAACTTCCTTCTCCAGGAAATTGCTCAGGCGGAAAAAATCATCGTGTCCGACGCCGATCTGCTCGGCCACATTTCCCAAATCGCCCAGCAGCGCAAACAACCGATCAAAAAAGTCATCAAAGACCTTCAAAAAAGTCGCCAAATCCAGTCGATCCGCAATTCCATGCTGATCAGCCAGACCATTGACTTCCTCGTGGAACAAGCGATTGTGACAGAAGTCTCTCCCGAAGAACTTGAAGCCAACCCCGCTTAAACACTCATGAACCTTTTTCCTCCCTCCAATTCGTCCGGTTCCAACCAGACCCCGAAAAACAGCTATTACGTCCCCATCGTCATCGAGTCCGATGGACGCGGCGAGCGCTCGTTCGACATCTACTCTCGGTTGCTGAAGGACAGAATCATCTTCATCGGCACCGGAATCGATGATTACGTGGCCAACTCGGTCATCGCCCAGCTGCTCTTCCTTCAGATGCAGGATCCGAAAAAAGATATCCACATCTATATCAACAGCCCCGGCGGTTCGGTTACTGCCGGTCTGGCCATGTATGACACCATGCAATTTCTCACCTGTGATGTGAACACCTATTGCATCGGCATCGCCGCGTCGATGGGCTCGGTTCTCCTCACGGCGGGCACCAAAGGCAAGCGCTTCTGCCTGCCTAACTCGCATGTGATGATTCATCAGGTTTCAGGCGGAGCCCAAGGCACCGCTTCTGATGTGGAGCGCACCATCGGCTTCATGTTCAATCTCAAAAAACGCCTCAATGGAATCCTTGCCAAACACACTGGCAAAACCATTGAACAGATCGAGCACGATTCCGACCGTGACAACTACATGACCGCCGAGGAATCCGTTGCCTACGGCCTCGTCGACAAAGTCCTCGAGTCGCGCAAACAGCTCCCAGATGCCGTCAAAGAAGAACTCAACAAGGACGATAAAAAGGACAAGAAGGACTAATCCTATATCTTCAATTCCAACTTGGAATTTGAAATTTGAAATTTAGAATTTTTAAACCCTATGGCCCGCGCTTCCAATCTCACCATGTGCTCCTTCTGCGGAAAGAGTCACTCCGAGGTAAAAAAACTCATCGCCGGTCCGGGTGTTTATATCTGCAATGAATGCGTCGATGTTTGTAGCAACATCCTCGAGAAAGAACTCAACCAGTCCGACCCAGCCACCGGAAAGAAGCGCAAAGGCAAAACCTCGCACTCACGCGAAGAAATGCCCACACCTGCCGAACTCCTCGCCGAGCTGGATCAATATGTGATCGGTCAAGAAACCGCGAAACGCGTACTCTCGGTCGCCGTTTACAATCACTACCTGCGCCTCAATCAGGACCATCTCGCGGTCTCCTCGGAATTCAACGATGTCGAAATCGAGAAATCCAATGTCCTCCTGTTAGGCTCGACCGGATCCGGAAAAACCCTCCTTGCCCGAACTCTCGCGCGCGTGCTCGATGTGCCCTTCTGTATCGTCGATGCCACCACTCTGACAGAAGCGGGCTACGTAGGCGAAGACGTGGAAAACATCATTCTCCGTTTACTGCAAGCCGCAGAGTTCGATGTCGAACGCGCCGAACGCGGCATCATCTATGTCGATGAAATCGATAAAATCGGCCGCAAAACCGAGAACGTTTCCATCACCCGCGATGTCTCCGGAGAGGGTGTGCAACAAGCCCTTCTCAAAATTCTCGAGGGAACGGTATGCAATGTCCCGCCCCAAGGCGGCCGCAAACATCCGCAGCAGGAATACATCCAGATCAATACCGAGAAAATTCTTTTCATCTGCGGCGGAGCGTTTGTCGGTCTCGAAGACATTGTCCGCCGCCGCCTCGGCAGCAAAACCCTCGGATTCCACTCGGACAACTCGTCAAACGACCTCGATGAAAAGACTTCAAAAATTCTCGAAAAGGTCCTTCCGGAAGACCTTCTGCACTTCGGTTTAATTCCGGAATTCATCGGACGCCTCCCCGTCATCACTTCCCTGCGCAAGCTCACCGAAGACGAACTTGTCAAAATTCTCACGGAGCCGAAAAACGCCTTAGTCAAACAATACGCCAAACAACTCGCGCTCAATAACGTGAAACTCACTATTTCACGTGACGCCCTCCGAGCTATGGCTCACCAAGCCGTCGAACGCGGTACCGGCGCGCGCGCGCTCCGCTCTATTTTCGAAAAAATGATGCTCGATGTCATGTTCGAAGTCCCCTCCCGCGGCGATATCGAAGAAGTCGCCATCAACCGCCAGGTTGTCGATGGCACAAAAGCCCCCTCCCTGCGCCGCCGTAAATCCAAGGATAAGGAAGACGCGGCTTAGGCTTTCCCAGCTGGAATTCCGGATGTCGGCGCCGGATCTGAATGCTCCTCAGGGGGTGTCGAAAGATATCGCAAAGGAACCCTGCCGGCATTCATTCATTTTTTCGAAAATTTCGTAAACAAATCTGAATTCCGGTGTCGCAAATTTGTCAGCTCAGCCTAAAAACCCCTGCCAACCCATTTTTAAATCAGCCATCCCCATGATTGAAGTCGTCAATATCAGCAAACACTTCGGAACCAAACTCGCCGTCGATCAACTCTCCTTCACAGTCCAAAAAGGCGAAGTACTTGGTTTCCTCGGCCCCAACGGCGCCGGAAAATCCACCACCATGCGCATGGTCACCGGCTTCATCCCACCCAGCTCCGGCGATGCGAGGATCTGCGGTATTTCAATCACGGAAAATCCCTACGAGGCGAAAACCAAAATCGGCTACCTCCCGGAATCCGCTCCGCTTTACAACGACATGACGGTCATCGGTTTTCTCAAATTCTGCGCGGATGTCCGCAAGCTTTCAGGCTCCGCTAAAAACGATGCGGTTGAAAAAGCGATCGAAACCTGTTTCCTCACCAGCGTCGCCCACCAATCCATCGATACTCTTTCCAAGGGCTACCGCCATCGCACCTGCCTTGCACAATCCCTTCTCCACGATCCGGAAGTTCTGATTCTGGACGAACCGACAGACGGCCTCGATCCCAACCAGAAATACGAAGTACGCCAACTGATCAAACGCCTTGGAAAAGACAAGGCGATCCTTTTTTCCACCCACATCCTCGAGGAAGTCGAAGCCTCTTGCACCCGGGCGGTCATCGTGGACCGGGGGAAAATCGTCGCCGACGGCACCCCTGCCGAGCTCATCGCAAAGGCCCCGAACGGATCTCTCACCGAGCTCTTCCGTAAAGTCACCACCACTGACACCGCCGCGTAAGGTCGTTGCGGTCTTTCCATTCCTTTTAACCCTTACCCAGCAAATCGATGAACACCCTCACCATCTTCCGTCGCGAATTGAAATCCTATTTCGCCCAACCCACCGCTTACGCTATCATTGTCATTTTCCTCATTCTCTCCCTCGGTCTGACTTTCACCTTCGGCGAATTCATGCGCATCGGTGATGCCTCTCTCGAATACTCCTTTTTCTTCTGGCACCCATGGCTCTATATGCTGCTCGCTCCTGCGATTGCGATGAGGCTGTGGGTGGATGAACAGCGCAACGGCACCATCGAGCTACTCGGAACTTTCCCTGTTTCCACCTGGTCTGCCATCGCTGGAAAATTTCTGGCCGCCGCCACGGTTTCCCTGGTCGCCCTGCTGCTGACTTTTCCCATCGTGATCACGGTCAATTACCTTGGCAGCCCCGATAACGGCGCGATCATCTCCAGCTATATCGGTTCGTTTCTTGTCTGTTGCACCTTCATTGGCATGACGATGTTGGTATCAGCATTCACCCGTGACCAAGTGGTCTGCCTGATCGTAGCCGTGACCCTTTGCACCCTTATGGTCCTCGGCGGTTATGAACCGGTCACGCGCGAACTGGCAAAAGCCACTTCTCCCGCCACGGTCGAGGCCGTCACCGCCTTCGGCATCTGGGACCACTTCGCCTCTCTCAACCGCGGTCTTTTCCGACTTCAGGACTTCGTCTGGTTCGCCAGCTTTATCACGCTCTGCCTCGTCGGCACTTCCACCATTCTCAGTGCCAAGCGCGCCTGAATCAAACATTTTTAGAGTTTAGAATTTACCGTTTAAAGTTTTATGAAGACTCCCATCGCCCGCGCCTCCCTCGGCATTATCGCCCTCCTCGCCATTGCGGTCCTCGCAAATTGGCTAATCTCCCTGACACCCTACGGAAATCGCGGAGCCGATTTCACGGAAAACAAAATCCATACTCTTTCCGAGGGAACGAAGTCCATCCTGGCCGAACTCGATACGCCTGTCGTCATCCGCTACTATGCTTCTCGTAATAGCGATTACATGCCTGAACAATTGAAGGTTCACATTCGCCGCGTCGATGATCTTCTCAAGGAATACGCAAACCTTTCCAACGGAAAACTGCGCATCGAAAACCTCGATCCCCAACCTGATACGGATGCCGAGGACTCCGCGAATCTGGATGAAATTTCCGGACAAAGCATCAATGATGACAACCTCTATCTCGGCATGGCTGTCTCGGCCCTGGACAAAAAAGCGGTTCTTCCCTTCCTCAATCCAAGCGAGGAAACCATGCTGGAATACCATATTTCCAAAGCCATCGCGGAAGTGGCAACCCCCGTCAAACCGGTGATCGGAATCATTTCCGGAATGAACCTCACGGGCACTCCGGCGATGATGCCAGGCCAACAACCGCAACAACCCTGGGTGATTTATCAACAGCTCAAGCAATCTTTCCAGCTACGGGATCTAGGCATGAATCCTCAGAAAATCGATCCGGACGAAATCAAAGTTCTTCTGGTTTTCCACCCCGCGGAAATCTCTCCCCAAACTGAATTCATGATCGATCAGTATCTCCTGAGCGGGGGAACCGTCGTCGCTTGCCTCGATGCTCATTCCGTTTCCGCACAGATGCTCGGCGGCGGCAACCCCATGATGGGGCAAGCCGGCGCGCCAACTACATCGACCCTGCCCACTCTGCTCCCTGCTTGGGGCGTGAAATTCACTTCCCAGCAGGTTCTCGCCGATCCCATCCACGCAACCCTGCTTGGCGGCAACCGCAAAGGCGTGGCGGTGCTGAGTCTTCCAAAATCGGCGATGCCGGACAAAGACAGCATCATCACCAAAAACCTTGAATCGGTTACCCTTTACCTTCCTGGCGCATTCGAATTCACCGGAGCGGACGGTATCACCGCAAATCCGTTGATTCGTTCATCCAAGGTCGCCGGCTTCGTCGATACAGTCAAAGCCTCGCAGCTCGATCCATCGATCGAAAACCATGTCAAGGCAACCGGCACCGCCTTCGATCTCGTCACCTTTCTCTCGGGAAATTTCAAAAGTGCTTTTCCTAATGGAAAACCCCAAGACGACGCAGCTGGAGAAACTCCTGAAGGCGAGAAAAAAGACGCGCCTAAAGATGACTCGCTCAAACAGGCAACCAAACCCGGTAATGTGTTCCTCATCGCCGATATCGACGCCTTCTATGACCGCTTCGCTTATTCCGTTCAAAACTTTGGAGGCACGCAAATGGCCACACCCGCCAATGGCAACTCCGCCCTGCTCTTCAATATTATCGATCAGGCGATTGGTTCGAAATACCTGATCGGCTCTCGCTCGCGCGCTGCAACCCGCAGACCTTTCACCGTCATCCAGGAAATGGAAACGAAGTTCAACGACCAAGTTGGAACCAAAATCGAGGAATTCCAATCCAAGCAACGCCAAGCGCAAGATAAACTCCAGGAGCTTCAGGCTCAAAAATCCAAAGGATCCGAGCTTTTCCTCTCTCCGGAACAGGAGGCGGAAATCGAAAATCTTCGCAAACAACAGGTCGAATACTCACGCCTCATCCGTGAACAAGAAAAAGACCTGCGCCGCCAGAAAGACAAGCTCGCAGGAAACATCACGCTGCTCAACGTCGTCGTCGTGCCAGTATTGGTCATCCTGTTCGGATTGTCACTCTACATCGCACGCCGCTCCTCCACCCGCGCGCGCTGATCTCGCGCAACTCCCCTAACTGAAAACTTCCACCATTTATCAAGATGAAACCACGCACCGTCATCATTCTCTGGGTCCTCGTCCTGCTTCTCGGCATTTCCGTTTTCACTGCCAAAAAGTCCTCAGGTAACGCGATCAAACACACCACCCACCGCGCCGCCGGCGAAACTCTCATCGCAAACTTTCCTGCCAGAGAGGTCGCATCCATCCATATCACGGACGCCGAAAAATCAGTCAATCTGCAACTCAAAGGCGGCAACTGGTCTGTGGTTGAGCGCGACGGTTTCAAAGCAAACTCAGCCGATATTGTCGAACTGCTGCGCACGCTAATCGATCTGAAAGTCACACAAGGCATCGAAGCCGGGCCCTCTTTTGCCGCAAGCTTCGGCATGGATGAAAAATCATCCGATCCCGCCAAACACGGCATTACCGCCACATTCAAGGACGCATCCGGAAAATCTCTCGCCGCCATCTCCTTTGGCAAAAATCTGGATTCCGTCGCCTCATCCTCTCCCTTCGGCGGGGGTTCAGTCGGTCGCTTCGTCCGTAATCACGCGGATGAGTCCGGTTTCTACGCAGTTTCCGAGCTTTTCCCATCTCTCTCGGCCGATCCCAAAAATTGGCTCGCCAATGATTTTTTCAAAATCGAAAAAATCCAATCCATCGCCCTTACCCAACCCGGATCTGACAAGAATGAATGGGAACTCGCGCGTAAGGATGAGGGTGCCGAGTTCGAATTCACCTCTGCGTTTCCGGGCGTGAAAATCGACCCTACCGCGGTCGCCCCCCTGAAGTCGCTGTTCTCCTACGCGAGATTCGACGATGTCGTGCCTGCCGCCGAAGTCACAAAACGCACAAGCCCCGACAAAGCCCAAACCGCCACGATCAAAACCTTTGAAGGACTTACCTATGTTCTGACTCTTCAGCCATCCAAAGTGGAGGGCTCGGAAAATTACCTGATCACTGTTAAAGTTTCCGCTGCAATCCCGGAAAAACGCAAAGCCGCGGAAAACGAAAAACCCGAGGACGCAGCCGCAGCCGACAAGGCTTTTGAAACTCGCAAAATAGCTCTCAATGAAATCATCGAGCAAACCAAAAAACTCGAAAACATCACCTTTGAAGTCAGTAAGTTTACCGTTGATGCCTTACTCAAATCCCGCACCGACCTGATGGACAAAGGCTCCGGTCCACAAGCCCAACCGGCCGGTGGAGCAGCCCCCGGCTCCTCCCCACCTATCTCCATTCCGGCGCAATGAGATTATCCGAACTTGGAGTCTGAGGTTTTCCGAGCTATACTCTCCCCCAAGTTCACCATGCCGAATCCTCACGACCATCCCACCGTCCTCAGAGATCTCCAGGATTCCATCTACCGGGAAAAAATCCTGCGTGCCTGATCGATGACAAAAGAGCAGCGATTTTCAGAGGTATTCGAGCTTTCGAATAGACAATTTAAAATAATGCTCGCTGGTGCTGTGGTAAAAATTGGTACTGATGATGAAGAACTCGGCTGGCAGAAGGTCAGTAAAAACATGGATCGCCTTGATCGCATCCGTGATTTCGGTCTCTACACCTCTAAAAAGCCCGCTGAGATATAAAACTCAAATTCGAGTTCATTTGGAAAACTGACAAAGCTCATACTGATTCCACAGAAAACTTCACTCTTTCTCTGCGTGCCTTTGCGACCTCTGCGCCTCTGCGGTGAAAAAATAAACCTTAACTGCAGATTCGACCCTAAAGCCGACACCCTAGCCCGTATACCCCCCCGATGTAACCTCAAAATCCGTCACTTAAAACTCGCCAATTCCCGTCCCGCCAGTTTCCATATCTGCCCCGTGACCAAACACCGCACAGACGACCTCCGTATTTCCGGCATCAATCCCCTGATTTCACCGGCAGTCCTCGCTTACTATCTTCCCATCAACGAACAGGCCGCTGAAGTCGTTCACTCCGCGCGCGCGCAGGCCGATGCGATTCTCTCGCGCCAAGACGATCGCCTCATGGCCATCGTCGGTCCCTGCTCGATTCACGATCCGGAAGCCGCGCTCGAATACGCCGCCAAGCTCAAGGCTGAGGCGGATCGCCTCAAAGATGACGTGTTCATTATGATGCGGGTCTATTTTGAAAAGCCCCGCACCACGGTGGGTTGGAAAGGCTTGATCAACGATCCAGGCCTCGATGACTCCTTCGACATCAACCAAGGACTGCGCGTCGCTCGCAAACTCCTGCTCGATCTCGCCCACATGGGGATGTCCTCCGCCACCGAGTTCCTTGATACCATTTCCCCCCAATACATAGCGGACCTCATCTCTTGGGGCGCGATCGGTGCCCGCACCACGGAATCCCAAATCCACCGCGAACTCGCTTCCGGCCTCTCCATGCCGGTCGGCTTCAAAAACGGCACCGGCGGCTCCATCCAGCTCGCCCTCGACGCAATCCAATCCGCCTCCCGCTCACATCATTTTCTCTCAGTCACCAAACAAGGTGTCTCCGCCATCGTTTCCACCACCGGAAACAAATCCTGCCACCTCATCCTGCGTGGAGGCAAAACCGGCCCGAACTACGAGGCAGAGCACGTTGCAGAAGTGGAGAAAATGCTCACCGAGCAAAACCTACCGCTCTCAATCATGATCGATTGCTCACACGGCAACTCAAACAAGGACTACCGCAACCAACCGCTGGTCGCGAAAAACATCGCCAACCAGATCGCAGCAGGATCAAAAACCATCACTTCGGTGATGATCGAGTCCAATCTCGTCGAGGGCAACCAGAAGCTCCAGCCGGACCTTTCCAAGCTCACCCGCGGCCAATCCGTCACCGACGCCTGCATCAACTGGGATGATACGGTCGAGACCCTCGAAGTTCTCGCCGAAGCTGTTAGAAAACGCCGCGGTTAATTTCAGCAAAAAATAGTAGGGCGGTTTTGACAAAACCGCCGCCGCGCAGCAAAGCGCCACAGAAACGAAAATCCAAGCGCCACAGGCTCTTGAATCACGTGCTTTTGCGATAGATAAAACCACTAGGCTCGGTATGCTACTGAACGGCTCATTTCGGTTTCCTTTGCCATGAAAATCCATTTTCCTCTCCTCCTCATCCTCATCACCCAGCTCTCCTTTGCCGCCGAGAAAAAACCCAATATCCTCGTCATCATGACGGATGATCTCGGCTACTCGGATCTCGGTTGCTATGGCTCGGAAATCGACACACCCAACCTCGACCGCCTCGCCGCAAACGGCCTGCGGTTCTCGCAGTTCTATAACACTGCCAAGTGCCACTCCTCACGCGTCAGTCTTCTCACCGGCCGCTGGTGCATCCAAGCGGGTGACACATCGATGAAAAAGGCGGTCACCATCCCGGAAGTCCTCGCGCCCGCCGGCTACTCCACGATGATGACAGGCAAGTGGCATCTCGACAAACAACCCACCGACTTCGGTTTCCAAAAATTCTTCGGCCACCTCTCCGGCTCCTGCAACTATTTCAATGGCGACGACAGCTTCCGCCTGAACGGAGAAAAATGGGAAGTCCCGAAAGAAGGGTTCTACACCACCACCGCCAATGTGGATTACGGACTCAAATTCATCTCGGAAGCCCGCGAAGAGAAAAAACCATGGTTTCTCTACATGGCCTTCAACGCCCCGCATGCCCCGCTCCAACCCCTAAAACAAGATTACGAAAAATACCGCCATCGCTATATCGACGGTTGGGATGAAATGAATCACCGTCGCTTCGAAAAACAAAAAAAAGTTGGAGTGATGCCCAATGAAACCCAACCCTCGCCCCGCCCCGCTCACGTTCCCGCATGGAATTCGCTATCTCCTGAAATTCGCGATTGGGAATCCCGCCGCATGGCGGCTTATGCCGCGCTCATCGATCGGGTCGATCAAGAAATCGGCCGCATCATCACCGATCTCGAAGCTAAGGGCGAACTCGACAATACCCTCATCGTTTTCCTCTCCGACAACGGCGCCTGCCCCTTCGACCGCCAAAATATCGGAAAAGATCTGAAACCCCACGATCCGAAAAGCAAGTGGACCGACAGCACCGGCTGGGCTTGGGCGCGCAACACTCCGTTCCGCTTCTACAAACAAAACCAGTTCGAGGGCGGCATCGCCACCCCCGCCATCTTCCACTGGCCCGTGGGCATCAAGGCCACCAAAGGCTCTGTGACGGAAAACCCGGCTCACCTCGTCGACATCCTTCCAACTCTAGCAGCAATGACTCACGCGAATATCCCGAGTTCTTTCCCGGACCGCGAGCCAAGCCCTCTGGCCGGCGTTTCACTTTTCCCCATTCTCGCCGGAGAAAAACAAACATCCCGCCCGCCCATCCACCTGCTCTTCGAAAAAGACCGGGCCCTACGCGATGGCGATTGGAAACTGGTTTCCTTCCGCAGCGGCCCATGGGAACTCTACAACATCGCCAAAGACCGCACCGAGCTCAACAATCTCGCCGCCACCGAACCCGACCGCGTCGCCGCCATGTCGAAAGCGTGGCACGAAATCGCTCAATCAACCATGAACAAGCCCTTCGAACCTGTTTCCGAAACAATCCCTCATCAAATTCACCGCGAATGGTCGGACTATTTTGGTAAAAAAGATAAAAAAGAAGTGAGCCCATTCTAATCTCTGCTTTTGAGATAGATAAAACGGTTTCGCCCCGTAACATGATGGCAATCTCTCCCCCGAATTTTTTATATCCATGAAAGGTTATTGCTCCATTTTCTTTTTTCTAGCGCTTCAGCCAAGCTTTGCGTCTGACAAAATAATCTCCTACTCGCGGGAGATCTTGCCGATACTCTCGGACAAATGCTTCTTCTGCCACGGCCCCGATAAGGAAAAACAAGAAGCCGACCTCCGCCTCGATATCCGCGAAGATGCCATCGAAGCCTTCGCCTGGGACCCGGAAAACCCTCCCGAATCGGAAGCCCTGATTCGCATTTTTTCCAAAGACCCCAAGGAGGTCATGCCTCCACCGAAGTCCCACCTCACCCTCACGGAAAAGGAAAAAAACCTGCTCAAAACCTGGGTCGAGCAAGGAGCGGAGTATGAGGCTCACTGGGCTTTTGTCGCACCGCCCAAAGAAGTTCCCATTCCGGAAACAGAGAATCCGACCTGTGGAACACATCCCATCGATTCATTCATCCTCGCCCGCCTCGAAAAAGAAAAGCTTCAACCCAGCCCGCCAGCGTCTCCCGAGCGTTGGCTGCGCCGCGTGACGTTTGATCTAACAGGTCTTCCTCCCACTCAAGCGGAGATTGATGCTTTTCTTTCAGACAAATCCCGCGCTGCAAAGGAAACCGTGGTAGACCGCCTGCTGGCCTCACCCCGTTTCGGCGAACGCATGGCGACCCCTTGGCTTGATGTCGCGCGCTACGCGGATTCCTTCGGCTACCAGGCCGATATCAACACCAATGCCTGGCCCTACCGCGATTGGGTGATCAAGGCTTTCAATGAAAATTTACCGCTCGATCAATTCATCATCCAACAACTCGCCGGAGATCTTTTACCCAACGCCACCCGCGATCAAAAACTCGCCACCGCATTCAACCGCATCCATCGCAAAACCAACGAAGGTGGCTCAGTGCCTGAGGAATTCCGCCAAGAGGGCATTTCCGACCGCATCCACACGATCAGCACGGCGTTTATGGCGCTCACCATGGAATGCGCGCGCTGCCACGATCACAAATACGATCCCATCTCCGCCAAAGACTACTATTCGATGGGAGCGTTTTTCAACAGCATCGATGAGTTCGGCCTCATCCAGGGTGGCTCCACTCGCGGCGAGGTGCTGCCGCAACCCGCCTTGTTGCTTCCCACCCCGGAACAGGAAGCGCAACTCGCGAGTCTGGAAAAAAACATCCAATCCGCCGCCAACGAACTGGCAAACTATACCCAATCCGCAGAAGCCGCTTTTCAAACATGGCAATCGTCTAACAAAAATTTCCCATCGCCCGAACTCGTCGGAAAATTTTCCTTCGAAACCGAGGACAAGAATACTCTCGTCAACGATGTGGATCCGAAAAAACCCGCCAAAACCGGCGGCAACAAACTCGCACCCGGAAAGCATGGTAACGGCGTTCTTGCCGATGGTGACAGCCGCACCGATTTTCCTGATATCGGCATCAGGCACGCCGACCAAGCCCTCTCCATCTCTCTCTGGCTAAAGCCCGGCGAGAATTACAAACGCGCCGTTGTATTCTCTAACACCTCATCCTTCGATATACCGTTTTCCGGATACGAGCTCCTGATGGAAGAAGGTCGCCTCACATGGAATCTGGCCCGCGAGCTTCCCGGTTGCGCCGCTTCCATCACCACCACACAGACCATCCCCACCGGAGAATGGACCCACGTCACCGTCAGCCATGATGGCTCACGCAAAGCCGCTGGATCGAAAATTTTCATCAACGGGAAACCTGCCGAAACAACCATCGTTCGTGACAACCTCACTCGAGATTACAAGATCGGTGGCGGCTTGGGCTTCACCGCCCGCGGGCGCGACATCGGATTACGCGGCGGTATGATCGATGAAGTCCACATTCACACCCGCGCGATCTCAGCACTCGAGGCCGCCGCGCTTCACGCCGGCAAACCCGCATCCGAAATTTCCGCCACTCCCCAAGAACTTCGCGAGTTTTACTTTTCCGCCATCGATCCAAAAGCACGCGAACTTTCCAATAAATTATCCGCCGCGCGCGCGGCTTATCGCGAGGCGGAAAAGCCCGTGCGTGAAATCGTCACAATGCGCGAATCCGAAAAACCCGTCCCCGCCTACATTCTCGCCCGCGGCGACTACACCTCGCCCACCAAACAAGTCGAGCGCGAGACTCCGGATTGGCTTCCTCCATTCCCCAAAGACCAACCCCGCAACCGCCTCGGCTTCGCGAAATGGCTCACATCTCCCGATCATCCGCTCACTGCACGCGTCATGATCAATCGCATCTGGCAGGAAATTTTCGGCGTAGGCCTTGTCGAAACTTCCGATAACTTCGGACTACAAGGCTCCCAACCCAGTCATCCGGATTTGTTAGATTGGCTGGCTCGGGATCTGATGAATCACGGTTGGGATCATAAACGCGCCATCAAACAAATGGTAATGTCCGCGACGTATGGTCAAGATTCCAGAGCTTCCGCCGAGCTCCGCGAGCGCGATCCCGCCAACACGCTCCTCGCCCGCGGTCCCGCGCGCCGACTTACCGCAGAAATGCTCCGTGACTCGGCCCTCTCTCACTCCGGCCTGCTTGCTCCAACCATCGGCGGCCCACCTGCCCATCCTTACCAAGCCCCGGGCTCGATGTGGAAGGACATCAACAATTTCCTCCCCGAATACAAACCCGACAAAGGCGAAGGCCTTTACCGTCGCTCGCTCTATACGTTCTGGAGACGCACCACCACCCCGCCGAACATGACCTTGTTCGACACCTCCACCCGCGAAGTCTGCTCCACCCGCCGCATGCCCACGAACACACCTCTCCAAGCCCTCGTCATGCTCAACGATCCGCAATTCATCGAAGCCGCCCGCAAGCTCTCCGAACGCATCATCCAACATGGCGGCACCACCGACGCAGCCCGCGCAACATGGGCCTACCGCGAGGTCATCGGCACCGCACCGTCTGAAGACCAAGTCGCTCTTCTAACAGAACTCATCACCGAGCAACGTGGCTTCTTCACCTCGAAATCCTCCAACGCCGAGGCGCTCCTGAAAATTGGCGACTCACCCGCTGATCCCAAGTTGGAAAAAACCGAGATCGCCACCTTCACCACCCTCGCCCAAGCCCTCCTCAACCTAGACGCCAACATCACCCTTCGATGATCTCATGATCGCGGCACCGGCCCAATGGTTCCACCCTCGATGAATTTCGCCTCGGTGCCGATTTGTTCGCGGTCTTCCTTGCCCCGCGCCACGTGATTTGCCCAGCGCACCACTCGACGCACCACCGGTCGGTAATCCAAATGGATTTCGGAAACCTCGGGAACGCACCACTCGAAACTTCGATCACTTTCCGCCACAATGAGTGAGACATCCCGAGGCGCCACAATCCCTCGATCTGCAAGATGCAAGCGAGCGGCGATGAACAGTGCCGCCTCCTGAAAAATGATCGCCGTGGGTGGGCTGTAGCGAAAATGTTCGTCGAGTCTTCTGATCAATCCTTCACGACTTTCCTCCCAGTCCGGCAGGTTGTATTCACCGGTCGCAATGCCTGCGGCCTCGAGCTGATCGATGAAAACTTGCTCAGGACGCGATAACTTCGGCTTTCTGCGCTCCGCGCGCGCGATCATCACAATCCGCTTGTGTCCCAGTTCGATCAAACGCCGGACAGCAGCCGTCTGGCCGCTAATCATGACTGAGATAGCTGCGGCAATCGGCAGCCCCACAGAACTTCCATACATTGCAAGTGCCGGAACCGACTGCTTTGAAAACCACTCGTTAATTTCCCGCGAGCCGGCACTGATCACCCAAGCATCCGCAGGATTCTGCGAGACAAAGCGTGCCACCCGCTCAACCTGCATCCCCAAATCTTTGAGGGATTTCGTCGCGAATTCAGCATCAAATCCTGCCTTTTGAAGCTCCAAGATAAGACTCGCGTTATCAGCATCTGCCTGAGCCTGCTTTTCGTAGAGCAGAATGATCACACGGATGCTCCGTCTTCCGACCGGCCCACGGCTCATCACGATCCGCCTCCGCTTGCCTTGCCCATCGGAAGCGAGCACGCCTTCTTGCTCAAGCTGTGCCATCGCCGCCCTCACCGTATCCCGCCCCACCTGCAGTTGCGTCACCAACCAACTTTCTCCGGGCATCACATCTGTCCATGTCCGGGACCGAATTTTCTCTTTCAAGAAATCCGCCAACTGCTCGGAGGCGGATCGGATACGCAAGCTTTGCATGACACAGACATGGGCTATTTAGGATCAGTTAGCAATGGCGAAAATTTTTTGATTTAGCTTCCACAAAGGATCTTGAAACCTGCAAGCACGTAAAAATTCACCGCTCCTCATGAGCCCAGTCAGATCTTCGCTCTGCCATTCCAGACTATGAGCAAATGATGATTCCTCTGGCCTGACTTGCCACCGCCCTTGAATCCAAGCGGCACTCACCTACCTCATCAACTCCCACCCTAAACATGGGTGAATTAGGATCAGTTGATTTCTGAAAAAAATTTGATCTTCCAGCGGGAGACAGCAGAAATTTGCGGTCTACACCTATGACCCTCCCAAGGGTCTCCAACTCCCCAAAAAACCTGATCAAGCCCACCCGTCATGATACCGACATCACACCTCCGCAACTTCCTCCTCGCCGCTGGTAGTTCGCTGCTGGCCGTATCCACCACCAACGCCGCCGATGGCACGTGGATTCTCGACAGTAACGGAGTCTGGAGCTTAAATACCAACTGGTTCTCAAACATCATTGCCGATGGCTCTGGGTTTACCGCCAACTTCACCAATAACATCACCGCCGACCGAACGGTGAGCTTGGATGGCGACCGCACGCTCACCAATCTCGTCTTTGGCGACAGCGACACAAGCTCCGCCGGGAGCTGGATCCTCAACAACAACGGGACTTCCACCAACAACCTCATCCTTGCTGGCACCACGCCGACGATCACCGTCAACGCTCTCGGCACAGGCAAGACCGCCACGATCTCGGCCATCATCCAAGGCTCGGCGGGACTCACCAAAGCAGGAACAGGCACTTTGATCCTCTCCGGTGCCAACACCTACACTGGCACGACCATCGTCAACGCTGGCACACTCCAACTGGGAGCAGCTGGTGTATTAGCGGATATCAGCAACCTGACCATCAACAGCGGCGCCACGCTCAACATGGGAGGCTTCGCCGAGACCATTGGGACGCTTACGCTCAATCGCGGCACAATCACGGGCTTCGGTAGCACCGAAGCTGTGCCGATTATCACCGGTAGCGGTGGGTTCATCACCACCGGCGGAACCGTAGCCAACTGGCCGGGCGTCCGTCTCGGAGGCAATTTTGTCTACAACGCGGATGATGGCAATGAAACCACCGCCAACATCGGTTCTATTGGTTTCGGCGGAGGTAACAGAACTTTCACTGTCGCGGACGGCGTTCAGGCGATCGATGTGGAGATTATCACGAGCATGTACAATCCAGGAGCAGGTGCCAATAGTAACTTCATCAAGGCCGGAGCGGGGACCATGCGCATCAGTGGCGCAGCCAACATCAACTACGGCTTGGGCAACGGCACCACTTCCATCCATGATGGTGTCCTGCAACTGAACAAATCAAACAACACCAACGCAGTTGGGGGCACAGGCCTAGTTACGGTTGGCGACGGCACCGGGTCTGCCGGCACGGCCATTCTTCGCTACGTTGGCGGCAACGATCAGATCGTCAGCAACGCCATTACCATCAACAGCGACGGCTTGTTTGATATCGCCGACAAGACGGATACGGTGGGAACAGTCACCCTTGCAGGTGGCAGCATCACCAGCACGACAGGGGTTCTCACCAGTACCGCTGCCTATGCTCTCCAAAATGGTAGCGTATCGGGCAGACTGGGAGGCAACGTAAGCCTAAACAAGACGACCACAGGCACCGTGACCCTATCCGGCACAAACACCTATACCAGCACCACCACCATCCAAGCTGGCTCTTTAGTGGCAGGAACAAATTCGGCCGTCAGCACAAATGGTGCCTTTGGTAATGCCTCCAGTGCACTCGTTCTCGGCAATGGCTCCACGGCTGCCGGTGATGCGCCTGCCGTCCTGATCAGTGGTGCTTTCACCGTCTCTCGGGCGATCACAGTCGGCTCTCTGTCGAATGCAGCCGCATACAATGCTATAATTGGTGGCAGTAACACGACCGGCACTTCCATCTTCGCAGGAAACATCACGCTCAACACCACAGCAGCCAACTACACCCTTACTCTTCGAGCTGCCTCCGGCGGAACGACCCAGTTCAGCAGCGGCACCTGGACCACCAACAACAAAGCTATCGCCATCGGCTCCTCAGGCAATGCCGGTACAGTCCGCATCAACAATGCCATCGCCACCAGCGGCGGCATCAACTTGAACTTCGGGATCTTGGAACTCAACAGCTCTTTCACCAGCGGCAACCTAACAGTCGCCTCTGGTACTACACTATCCGGCAGCGGTTCAGTGGCCGGCACCACCGGCGTAACCAGCGGCACCATTAACGGCACGGGTCTAACGCTCACCGGTCTGACGACTTTCAACAGCGCCGCCAATACCCTCAGTGGCACAGTCACCACGAACGCAAGCCTTGCTTCCGGCGCAGCCCTCGCACTCAACGGCGCTTTGACCGGCACCTTGAACATTGGCAACGGCACTCTAACAGGCACCAGCGGCTCCGTGAGCAGCGAGGCCACGCTCAATGGTGGCACGATCGAACTTACGACCGGCACAATCGGAGGAACCCTCGGGGTCACCGGTGGTAACTGGAATGGCAACGGCGCAGTCACCGGTCTGATCACCTCCAGCAGCGGCACCTTCACCATCGGCAACGGAGCGAACCTCACTGCCAACGGTAACCTGAATATTACCGGCGGCACTCTCACAGCGGGTAATAGCTCCAGCACGATCACCGGCAGCCTCAACTACACGAGTGCTTCCAGCAGCACCTTCGCAGGCGTCATCGCTGGCACAGGTAAAACCCTGACACTCAATAACAACTCAGCTGTTCTTACTCTCTTCGGCGACAACACCTATACCGGATCGACGTCGGTGCTTGCGGGTAAGCTCCTCATTCACGGCAGCACGTCCGCAGACAGTGCTTTCACCGTGAACAACGGCGCGACCTTAGGTGGTAGGGGAACGATTGGCGGCTCGGTCACCCTCATGAACGGCGCGACCCTCTCACCGGGTGCGAGTATCGAAAGTCTGGCTACCGGCAGCAATACCTGGAATGGCGGATCGACGGTGCAAGTGGAATTCAGCACCGATGGCAGCACCGGAGCGGCCGGCACGGAATGGGACCTGCTAAGCATCACCGGCACCTTGGATCTCTCCGGCGCATCAAGCAGCTCACCCATCACTCTGAATCTTGTCAGCATGTTGAATGACACGGACGCAGGCCCACTGGCCGTCTGGGACGAGAACGCAAACGCCACTTGGGCAGGATTTGTGACGACAACGGGAGGCATCACAGGCTTTGCGGCAGACAAGTTCGTGTTCACCACCCTCAACTTCCTGAACACCCTCAATGGCACATTCAACGTCAGCCAGGACGGCAACAACCTGAATCTAAACTACGTGACCAACAACGTCATTCCCGAGCCCAAAGCCGCATTGCTCGGGGGGCTCGGACTCCTGCTCCTGCTCCGCCGCCGCCGCTAAAGCAAATGGTATCAGAAACATTGACTCAATCTGGTTCTAGCAGAACAAACATACTTCACCTTGTTTTGGGTCGCCACATCGACGGAATTGAACCTTTCTATTCTCAGTCTCCCTATCAACTGCTGGGAAAAAACGGTTCATTTGCAGAGCTCACCTAACTGTCACTAAAGCTTTTGTCTGGTCGATAAATGCGCCAGCATACCATCGTCGCTAGATCCTATCTATGACTGAAACACCATTCATCGCAAAACGCATCCATCGCATGAAAATCTTATCCCTAGCATGCTCCGTGATTTTGTTGACCGCACTCAACATCGACGCCCGCACTTGGACCAGTGCAGACAAAAAAAGCACCTTCGTTGGCGATTTGATCGAATATAATGCCACAACCGGCCAGGTGACCGTGGATCGCGGAGGTAAACGCATCACCTTTAAAGAGCAGATGCTTTCTGAAAACGACATCGCCTTTCTTAAAAATCAAAACGCCCAACCAAGTTCCAAGCCGACTGAATCGTCTCCCCCAAAGCCTGCGACCCACTCGTCCGCAAGCATCGCCTCATCTAACAAAAGTGACTACACCTTTAAACCCGCTCCACTGGACAATGGTAGACCTTGGCTGATCAGAAACTTCGGCCCCGTTGGCATCGGTATCATGCTGGAAAAAGGCCTTGTGATGAAAATCCAGAACGTCGAGCCAGGCTCGCCCGCTGAAAAAACCGGCAAACTCAAGCAAGGCGAGATCATCGAGAGCATCAACGGGGTAAAACTTTCCGAAACCCAACGCGACCCACGGATGGTCCTTGGTGACATCATCACCGAAGCCGAAGCAACCGACGGCAAGATTGGCCTCATGATCAAAGACAAAGGCCCCGTTGTCGTCCAAATTCCTATCCTCGGCCGCTACAGCGACACCTGGCCGCTCAACTGCCCCAAGTCCGATAAAATCGTGCGTAACCTTGCCGATCTCCTTGCCAAACAAGGCAAAAACGAATGGGCTTCCGCGCTTTTCCTGCTATCCACCGGCGAGGAAAAAGACCTCCAAGTCGTACGCGGCTGGATGAAGGAAAGAAAACCAATCTGGGCACACAACTGGCAGGTCGGGCTCGAGGGCATGGGCATCTGCGAATACTACCTCAGAACCGGTGATGCTTCCGTTCTTCCCATCATCCAAGCCGGAGCCGATCACCTCCGCGACAGGATCTACAACGGTGCATGGTCTGGCAGAGGGGCTTCGTTCAATTACCAATCCGGCGGTCACCTCAACGCCGCCGGCGTCCACTGCGTCACCTTTCTCATGCTCGCCAAAACCTGCGGCGTCAACGTCGATGAAAAAACCCTCCAAAGCAGCCTCTCCCATTTCTTCGACTACTCCGGCAAAGGCAGCGTCCCCTACGGTGACTATGTCCCCAAACCCGGATTCCGCGACTGCAACGGTAAAACCGGTGGCTTCGCTCTCGCCATGACCGCAGCAGCACGTCTCACACCCGAGGGCGAAAAATCGATCTATGCGAAAGCCGCCCAGACCAGTGCCTCCAAAGCCTACTACGGAACCCACGATTATAACGTCGGCCATACCGGCGGAGGGATCGGTGAAATCTGGAAATCCGCCGGGGTGCAACTCATGGCCCAAAAGCGCCCAAAACAACACCGCGAATACCTGGATGTTAGACGCTGGTCACTCGAACTCGCCCGCAGGTACACAGGTGCCATCGGTGTCGCCGGTGGCGAGGAAGGCAATTACGACCAAGCCTCCGGAGAGAAACTCGCTTGGGGTACGTTCAACGCCCTCAACTTCACCGCGCCGCGCAAGTATCTTCACCTCTACGGCGCACCCCTCAGCAAGTATGCCAAAACCTATCAACTTCCCATCCGCCCCAAAGACTCCATCGCCGCCGATGATGACTTCAGCTCGCCATTTCCTGTGCCGGGCGGCCCGTTGACTGAGGATGATGTTTTGAAGGAAACCCTGATGAAAAACGGTGGCTTCTATATTCCCGGACAAGTGAACAATGATAAGGTGACCGATGAGACCCTGCGCACCTACCTCCACCATCCGGAAATCACTTATCGCTTCGACGCCATGGGCGCCATGCTCAAATACAAGAAAGATGCCATGATCCTCGATTGCCTCCGATCAAAAGACGCGAGATTGCGCCACGTCGGCATCATGGCAATGCATGAACTTTGGGGAACATGGCGACCCAGCAACGACGAAACCAAAAGCCGTATCACTCCAGAGATGATGGCTGCAGTCGATCAAATCATCCGCAATCCGCAGGAATCGGCATTCAACCGAGGTTGGGCGGTCGGGTTGCTCCAACACGCCGACCTCCCTCGCCTGCGCACCTTCAGAGATGTGCTTGTGGATATGATCGAAAAAGGCACGGATCAGTGCCAAGTGTCCGCCATCCACGCCAGCACACCCTTCCTCACCGATCCGGAAAGCTACCGGATCATTTTCCCTCCGATGATGAAGGCTATTTCCACCGCCACTTCCTATCCGGTCTCCATGTCCACATCCGTCAAAATCAGCAAAGCCATGGAACAAGCCAGCCCGGAAATCCAAGCCTACGGACTCAAACAACTCCAGGCAGTCTCAGCGTCACAGCCCCCTGCTCTCCTCAGCAAAGATACCGGCATCTATGTCATTCCGGATGGAGCCTCCGCCAAACGCACGGCTCTCAGTATTTCTCTCGGTTTCTCCGAAGAAGGCAAGCAAGTCATGAAACTCCTCCCAAAAACCACACTGAAATCCTATGTCAGTGGCAAGGAGTCCGATATGTATCGATTTAGCGGTACATTCAAAAACGACAAAAAATACGTCGGCACTTGGCTCTGGGCGGTCTGGCCCTCAGCCAAAAAACCCGAAGAAATCGACATGCGGATCGAAGAGTGGCTGAAAAAATCGAAGGGAGTGGTGGATGTCAAAAACTCCAAGGACACTCTTGAGCTCCAAGCGGACGGCAATGCGCTATCGCGGGGTTACTACGGCCATAAGAGCAGGCCTGGAAATGCGTTCTGGTCGGAAAATACCATCTTCAGCGTCAGCAAAGGCGAAGCCTATCAAATGGAAATCCGCACCCACGATGGTATCGATTTCCTCATCATCGAAGCAGGCGGCTTCGCTCCCGTCATCCCCAAGGAGGGCGAAGCAGAAGCTACCGCTATCCCATCCGATTTCCATTGCGGATACCATATCTATGTGAGGAAGAAGTAAGCCAAGGAAATTTCAGGAAATCAAATTATACTTATTTATTATTTTTCATCTAACATTTTTTCTTTCATATGATTGCAAGGGGTTGAGCCGATTTCTGTAATTGCTTTCGAGGAGGAAATAGTTCCATCGCTTGTCCCAAGCAAAGAACCGCACGCTTTCGTTCGTACCCATACCCTCTGCGGAGAGAAGTTGCAGAATCAGGTCTCGATGCATGGCGAGAATCTTTCTCCGATCGGATTCCAATTTCTGGAACAAGGAGTCATTACTGTGAAAAATGACGTCGGTTGCAAAATAAGCCGCTGCGACATGAACAATCCGGAAGGAGGTCAATCGTTGAAGGTGGACTCAAGCTCCGGAAAGTTGGAGATCGATCACGACTTGTTTGAAAAAAAAAAATATTTGAATATCAACTTATGAAGAAACCATTCTGACGCCTGCTGGTCATGAGTAAAACGATCCAACCAAGCAAGTTTTGCATCCGTCAAATCTCCAGCGCTTTCCTAGCATCCACGGTTCTCTTTGTAACCGATGTCTCGGCCCGCACATGGACCAGCGCCGATGGCAAAAAAACCATCGAGGGAGAATTGATCGATTACGATGCAGGCACGGGGCAAGTGATTCTGGATCGAGATGGCAGAAAGGTGAACTTCAATAGGGATTTTCTATCACCGGAGGATATCGCGTTTCTCAAGGACAAAGCCACTGCGGGGCCTCCTGCCGGCATCGACTGGAAGCCAATCCCAGAGCTGACCGACGAGTTCGATGAAAAAACTCTCGATGCAACAAAATGGCACGATCACAACCCCAGCTGGTTGGGTCGTTATCCCGGACTCTTTTCGAGAAACAATGTTTCCGTCAGTGACGGGAAGCTTCACCTGACAGCTCGTTTGGAGGATCCGAAGCACCCGGACAAAAAATTTCACACCTTCACCACAGCAGCCGTTAAGAGCAAGGCTCTGGCTCTTTACGGATATTTCGAGATCAAATGCCGCCCGATGAAGTCAAAAGCTTCCAGCGCCTTCTGGTTCTATCGTGATGAAAAGGACATATGGACTGAAATCGATGTGTTTGAAATTTGCGGAGTGGATGACAAATGGAAAAACTCCTATAACATGAATGCACATGTTTTCCATACACCCACGGAGAAAAAACATTTTCAAAGGCCCGGCACGTGGAAAGCGCCCTTCAATTTCGTCGATAGCTTCCATGTCTATGCTCTTGAATGGAACAAGGATGCCATCAAGTGGTGGGTCAATGGCAAGGTAGTGCATGAAATGAAAAACACGCACTGGCATCAGGCACTGTATATGAATTTTGACAGTGAGACTTTCCCAGAATGGTTCGGCCTACCTGACAAGGCGTCTCTACCGGCCACTTTCAGCATCGAATACATCAGGTCATGGAGCAGAGTCGATTTGGAAAAATTACCATAAACGTGATTCATGACATAAGAAATCGATTCTCCTGAAAAAATTTGAAAAACCCATGAACCGATCAGCGACTATCCTCGCACTCCTCATGCTCGTCGATCCTCTCGAGGCCGCAGGCGCAGGTGGCGATCCCACGGGCTACTATAGCGAAAGCCCCATGTTCCAATCCCGCCCGGATCCTACCCGTGAGCGCTATTTCGGCGGCATCGGCACCACCGGCCTGAAGCCGCGCATCTATCCGGGTGTGGTCCTGAAGGTGGAGAAAATGGCTCCCGGCTCGCCTTCCGATGGCAAGATCGCCAAAGGTGAAATCATCAATGGCATCAACGGAACCGATCTAAAAGGATTGAATCCCTTTGTCGCCATCGGCAACGCTCTAACAAAAGCTGAAGCGACGGATGGCAAGATGGTTTTTGATGTTACCTCGGCCGAAGGAAAAACCCAACTCAAAGAAACCGTCACCATTCCCGTGCTCGGCTCCTACAGCAAGACATGGCCACTCGACTGCCCGAAATCAAAACGCATCATCGATGAGGCCGCCGCCTTTTATTCCAATCCGGAAAAATTTAATCAGGGCGGCATACTGGGTGCCCTCGCCTGCCTGTTCCTTCTTTCAACAGGCGATGACCAATACCTGCCACGGGTGAAAGTCTACTTCGATGCCTTTCCGAAAGATGTAAAAGCCATCGGCGATCACACTTGGAACAACGGCTACAACGGCATCGCCTGCGGTGAATACATCGTCATGCGCACGACCTTTGAAATCGATGCCCTGAACTTTGATTCCTACCGCGTCAGCATCCTCTGCCCCCAAGGATTCCGTATCTATCTCAACGGCCAAGAGATCGCAGCCTACGGCTGGTGGCAAGACAAACCCCACTACGCTCCTTGGTCTACCGTGTCACCGGAGCGTTTGAAAACTGGCATCAACACCATCGCAGTCTATAGTAACGTCGCCTACGATGACTCCACAAAAGCACCCTACGGCCAAGTGGACTGCCTCATAGAGGGGTTGAAACTCTAAGACTTGGATTAAGAACTATTATGCACAACCTTACGATGAAAAAAACAACCATCCTCGCCGCAGCGCTGCTGTGCGCTCTTTCACCAATCTCCTCCGCCAAACCCCTCAAGGTGTTCATCCTTGCAGGGCAATCTAACATGGAAGGTCACGCAGAGATCAGCACTTTCGACTACATCGGCAAAGATCCGAAAACCGCGCCCTTGCTCAAAGAGATGCGCAATCCCGATGGAACTCCACGCGTATGCGACAAGGTCTGGATGTCCTATCTAACAGGTCCTTATGATGGCAGTGCGAATGGCGAAGGGCTGGGCAAGTTGACTGCGGGTTTTGGTGAACGAGGAGGCAACCCCACTCAACTCAGCAGCAAGATCGGGCCGGAGTTCACCTTCGGAATCTTCATGGAAAAAGAGCTGAAAGAACCTATTCTCATCATCAAGACCGCTTGGGGTGGCCGATCGCTCAACACCGAATTCCGTCCGCCTAGCGCCGGGCCATACAAGCTGCCCAAGGAGATCCAGGATGTGTGGGATCAGTATCCACAGGGTGCCCACGGGGTCCCTAAACTGGAAGACCGGAAAAAATGGCAGGAAGAAAAGGATGCGGCTTCGGGTGTGTTTTACCGGATGATGGTTGACCATGTGAAAAAAGTTCTAACAGATCCGAAACGGGTGTGTCCGGAGTATAATGAGAAAGATGGCTATGAGCTTGCTGGTTTTGTGTGGCTTCAGGGTTTTAACGACTTGGTCGATGGGACCACGTATCCAAATGGCAACTATGATGAATACTCACGCCTGTTGGCACACTTCATTCGCGATGTTCGCAAAGACCTTTCGGCTCCGAAGATGCCCTTCGTCATCGGCGTGCTGGGAGTCGATGGCGAGAAGAATGTCAATTTCCGCAAGGCCATGGCCGCGCCAGCCGACATGCCCGAGTTCAAGGGCAATGTGGTTGCCGTTGATACCGCACCTTTCTGGGATCATGACATTGCCGCAGCAGAACCTAAACAGGGTCAATACAATGAGATCATCGGTATCTCACAAACACTCAAAGAAGATGGCTCGATCAACAAAGATTGGAAATGGGGGAATTTCTGGAAACCCATTGGCAAGCCTCTCCCCGAGGAGAGAACTTGGCGCTACGTAACGGTGGATGCCACCGAAAAGAAGGACATATTGGAAAAATATGACGGCAGACGATTCCGCGAAATCACTCTTCCAGCCGCGATGGAGAATTGGCACAAGCCAGACTTCGATGACAGCAAATGGGCAACCGGCAAAGCGCCCATTGGCAAGGGCTCATGGAAACACAACGGAATCACCTTGGACAAATTTCCCTCGCCATGGGGTAAGGGCGAATTCTTGATCATGCGCAACACCTTTGAAGTCGAAGACCTGAACTTCGAGTCCTATCGCATTGCGATTTTAGCAAGACAAGGATTCAAAGTTTATCTGAACGGTAATGAAATTTACACCTACATCTGGTGGCAGGATCATGCGCGATACAGCACCATCGTCCTCCATGCAGATCAGGTCAAATATCTCAAAAAAGGAAAAAACGTTTTGGCGGTCTATGCCAATGACCAATACGAAGAAAATTCTTCCGAACGCTATGCAGCCTTGGACTTGTGGGTGGAGGGCATCACCAAAGCAGACAAGAAGAAGCTCGATCTCGCCTTAGAAGAAGTCCTTTCACAAAAAGACAGAGAAGCCCTCAAAGGCGCTTCCAATGGCGGCTACCACTATTTCGGCAGCGCGAAGATTTTTGCACAAATGGGCAAAGCTTTCGCGGAGGCAAACCTCAAAATGATGAAGAAACCTTGAGGAAGCCATCTACAGATTTGTAGCCTTCATCGCCGAGCAAAACCAAAGCATCGTTCGACACAGTTTCCTTTTCGGCCGTGAGGGCGACCACCCGAGAACCCGCGCGAATTCCACCAAGATCAACCCCTACGCGAACGGCTGTCCGCCGGAAATCCTTGAAAAGCAGGCGCTTACCTACCGCGAGGCCATGGCCGCAGTGATGGCCAACATCCAACACGTCGATCGCGTCTCCCTCTGGGGTTTGAGCGACCGCCACAGTTGGCTCGACAACTGGCCCTGGAAACGCGTTAATCACGGCCTCCTCTTTGACCGCAGCGCCAAGCCAAAGCCTGCTTACCATGCCGTCGCATCTATATTAAAAAACGGCAGATAAACGCCTGATCCTCAGCACTTAGATTTTTTCACGACCCAAAACCTAAAGATATGAAAAACAAGACACCAAAATCCTTCTTATCCCACAGCTTGATGCTGACGAGTTTGGCCAGCCTGCTCCTCACGACAGCCCATGCAAGAACATGGACCAGCGCGGACGGAACCAAGACTTTTGAAGGCGATCTGAAATCCTATGATCCTGCGACCGGCTTGGTCGAGGTCACCTTGTCCACCGGCAAGAAAATGAATTTTTCACAGAAAGTCCTCTCCGAGGCAGACATCACTTTCTTAGCGGAACAAGGAAAGGTCACTACTCCAGCCGCTGGCAATTCGTCATCACGAAAGATCGACTCAGATCCAAAAAACCTTTTCAAGCCCGTTGATGGCAAACCGGCGGATATGAGCAAACCGGTCCAGGTTTTCATTCTATTAGGACAATCCAACATGGTTGGGGCGGGTAAGGTTGCCGCTCTGGAGCCCGCCGTGAAACAAAACAAAAAATACCCTTATCTTCTAGATGAGGCGGGCAACTGGAGCGTGCGTCAGGATGTGCGTAACGTGCGCGTCATGGCTTCCGGTGCAGGACCTTGGAAATTGTTCAATAACGAGTGGATGACCGTCAGCGGAAAAACGATCGGACCGGAACTCGGCCTCGGCCACCCGCTTGGCAATGCCATCGATGCTCCGGTAATGATCCTAAAAAGTTGTATCGGCAATCGTGCCATCAGCTTCGACCTGCTACCGCCGAATGCCGAAGGCTATGCCGGAAACAAGGAAAAACCCAGGAAGCCGAAAGAGGGTACCGAATGGTATGCGGGCGTTCAGTATGATGGCGATGTCCGCGCCGCCCTTGATGTACTTGCCGATCTCAAGACCTACTTTCCCGAGGCAACCAAATTCGAGGTTGCAGGTTTTTTCTTCTGGCAAGGCGAGAAGGATGCGGGCAACGCACAATGGGCAGATGCCTATGAAAAAAATCTCGTTCTGTTCATCAAAGCACTGCGCGAGGATTTCGAATCTCCTAAAGCGAAGTTCGTTCTCGCTACCCTTGGCGAGCACACTAAGGGCTGCGGCAACAAAATCTACGATGCCCACATGGCTGTCGACGGCAAGGAAGGCAAATATCCCGAATTCAAGGGCAATGTGGCGACCGTCTACTCCAATCCCCTGTCCATGGGTGGCAGCGGCAACAGCCACTATGGAGGCAACCCGGAAACCTACATGAACGTCGGCGAGGCGATGGGCCAGGCAATGGTGGAGCTGCTCAAACAATAAGAGCGAAAAATAAATCGGATACTATCCATCTCCCAAAAGCATGAACATGAAAACCCAACAGCATCCGGCATCTGCCCTTATCATCCTTGCCGCAATCAACGGCATACTTCTAACAACTTCTTACGCCAGAACATGGACCAGCGCCGACGGCGGGAAGACCTTCGAGGGTGAACTCAAGTCCTACGATGCTGAAAAGGGCTTGGTCACCGTAACCCTTGCCAACGGCAAACCCATGAACTTCTCCGAGAAGGTTCTCGCACCTGCGGATATCGCCTACCTCAAGGAAAACGGAAGCCAACGGGTTACCGCCAAGGCACCTGAAGCAAATCTCAAAGATATTCCCAGTGTCTGGCCTCCGGCAGACGAGAAACCCAACAACGGCAAAAATCCCAAGTCCGAATTCGCCGCTGATTTGAAATCTCTCATCGCTGATATTTCCCGCTCACTTCCAAAGATTAGTGGCAATGGATTTGCAGGACTAGAAAGCGCGGCCAAGGCGGTTCAAGAGGCAGAGGCCAAGGCGGAAGCCGCGCAAAAAGAACTCGACCAAATTGGAGGCGGCAAGGCATTGATCGACCATGCCAAAGGCAAATGGATCGGTGGCGCGAACAAGAGCATTGCGGAAGCTCAAGCAGCGCTGAAAAATGCCAAAACCCCTGCCGAAAAAAGCAGTGCAGAAAGTCAGCTCGCCGCGGCGCAGAAAAACCTCGCCGAGGGTCAGGCCGCCCTCAAGGAGCGCACGGAAGCCTACGAAAAAGCCAAGGCCAACGAGCCAGCTCTCCAGAAAGCCCATGATCAGGCTCAGGCCGCTCTGGCTGACGCCAAAACCCGTGAATCGGATGCCGCCAAGAAACTGATAGGATCCATGAGTTCTTTTCTCTCCAGTAACGCCCTCGACGGCAAACTCGCCAAGGCATTCATCCTCACTGCCGCCACACCGGATGGACTCGGGGAGTTCGCCAAGCAAAGTACTGATAACGCCGAGGTCGTCGAGCAACTCCTCTCCAATGAGGCATTGATGATGGAGATGATGGTAGCGGGTGGCGCACGCTTCGGAAAATTTGGTGAGGCGATGAAAATTTTCTCAACCATCCAGAAAATCAGCCCGCAGGCAAAAGATGGGGTGTTACGCCGTCTTGCCTTGGCTACCAGCCTCGAACATGCCCGCCCGATAAAAAAGAACCTCAGCCCCAACGTCACGGATCAATCTCCCGAAATCCACCCTATCAAGCGATATCTCCAATACGAAAAAGCTTACTTGGCCGGAGAACTGGATCCCGCCTTCAAATTGCTTAATACGTGGGAAATGCGCTTTGTGGTAAACAGTGAGGATCCCGATGAAATCCTTGTCTGGGGTCGTGAAATGCTACGCACTTACCGGCCGGACCACATTTACAACCCGGACTATGGCTGGCGCTACGTTTCCAGCGTGAGGACCGAGGTCCCTTACGGATCGCAGAATGTGAAGTTTGACGATCCATCAAATCACCAGCACCAAAACATCATCCGAAATGGAGGCGTCTGCGGACGCCGGGCATTTTATGGCCGTTTTATTCTTCGCTCCTTCGGGATCCCCACCTGGGGTGTCACCCAAAAAGCCCACGCCGCCCTCAGCCATTGGACACCCAAAGGCTGGGTGGTTAACCTTGGCGCAGGATTCCAGCACAGCTGGTGGGACAAAGATGAGGAGAAGCTCAGTGGCAGCCAGTTTTTGTTAGAAACCCAGGCACGCGCCCACAAGGACGAATACATCAAAATTGTGCGGGCGGAGATGGTGAGCCGCATTCTCGGAGAAAAGGCCTACAACGAACGTGGCAATGAGCAGGGCGGGCATTGGAGCAATGTCGCCCTCAACCTGTCCCGCCTTCTCGCTTCCAGCACCGCCGCCCTCGGTCCGCTCGGCCAAGAACTCGCCGAGGCCAACGAAAAAGAGCAAGAACTCCAATCAGAGGCTACCTCCAAAGAGGATCTTGAAATCCAGGAAAAAGGCGGCGTGATCACCGTTCCAGTCGTCGCCCACAAATCAATCTCCGGCAAATCGGCATCCATGCGCTCTTTCTCGGGCGGCATGCAAATCCACGCCTTCGGCGGCTTCAAGGCGGAGTATAAAATCCAAGCGCAACGATCCGGAGACTATCTACTGACCGCCAAGGTTGCCACAGCTCAAACTGGCCAAGGATTCGTTTACACCGTAAATGACGCGCAACCCGTTCAACAAGCCGCTCCTTATACGATCGGCGTCTGGAAAAACTCCGAAGCTATTCCAGTCAAACTTAAAAATGGAGCAAACACCCTTCAATTCCAAATCACAGATGGCAGCCGTGGCGTAACCCTCAAGGAATTCACCCTGACTCCGGTCAAGTAATTCTTGCCTCCACGGAATGACAAACCGTCGTCAGGGATATGACGAGGGTTTGTCGGCTTTTAAAAAAAATTGAAAATCCCGAGCTTCCCCTCACGTATTAGGAACTATCACTTGCGTCCCCCCCACTCATCCTTGATTCCATGTTCGAAATCACCCGTCGTCATTTTCTTTCCAAGCTCTCTACCGGGATCGGCGGGGCAGCTCTAGCATCGATGCTGCCTCAGCGCGCTTCGGGCGCCAATGCGTTGGCAGAGAAACTTCTGAGAGACCACGCACCCAAGGCAAAACGGGTGATCTACCTGTTCATGTCCGGCGGTCCTTCGCACATGGATCTTTTTGACTACAAGCCCAAGCTCAACGAGCTCAATGGCCAGCAACTGCCTGACTCCGTCCGCAATGGTCAGCGCCTCACCGGCATGTCAGGAAACCAAGCGGTGTTGCCGCTTGCGGGCTCACAGTTCAAATTCGCCCAATATGGAAAATCCGGCGCATGGGTCAGTGAATTGCTTCCGCACACCGCAAAAGTCGTGGACGAACTTTGCTTCGTGAAATCCCTCTGGACAGAAGCGATCAATCACGATCCCGCGATGACCTTTTTTCAAACCGGCTCCCAGATCGCCGGCCGCCCTTCACTCGGCTCATGGGTCACTTACGGCCTGGGCTCGGAAAATGAAAACCTACCGGGTTTTGTGGTCCTGGTGACAAAAAAACCTACTGACCAACCGCTTGCCGCCCGCCTCTGGGGCACCGGCTTCCTCGACTCCCGCTACCAGGGCGTGCGTTTCTCCTCCGGAAAAGACGCGGTGTTCTACCTCTCCAATCCGGATGGGGTTTGCCAATCGGGCCGACGCGCGCTCTTGGATAAACTCTCCGCTCTCAATAAGATTGATTTCCAAAATGAAATCGATCCCGAGATCGAAACGAGGATCGCCCAATATGAAATGGCTTATCGCATGCAAACCAGCGTGCCGGAAGTTACCGATATCAGTGGCGAGCCACAATCCATCAAAGATCTCTACGGTCCGGATGCCCAAAAGCCCGGCACTTTTGCCGCCAATTGCCTGCTTGCGCGCCGCCTCGCAGAAAAAGGAGTGCGCTTCATCCAGCTCTATCATCCGGGCTGGGATCAGCACGGCAACCTGCCTTCCGCGATTCGCAAGCAAACCCAGGAAACCGATCAAGGCTGCGCGGCTCTGATTGCGGATCTCAAGCAACGCGGCATGCTGGAAGACACGCTCGTCGTCTGGGGTGGTGAGTTCGGACGCACGGCTTACTCGCAAGGCACATTGACCAAAGACAACTACGGCCGGGATCACCACCCGCGCTGCTTCACCGCATGGATGGCCGGGGGCGGGATCAAACCCGGAATGACTTACGGAGCGACCGATGACTATGGCTACAACATCGTCGGCGCCGATGGCCAAGCGATCAATCCATCAAAACATCACTTCACTCCCGGTGCCGTCCATGTGCATGATTTCCATGCCACCATTCTCAATCAACTGGGTATCGACCACACCCGCCTCTCCCACACTTTCCAAGGCCGCCGCTTCCGCCTGACCGATGTGCACGGACATGTGGTCAAGGATCTGCTCGCTTGATTTGGATCGAAAGGAATAGGTTGCGAAACAGGGAACGCCCTACTTCACTCCCCAGAGTTTTTTGACAAGTGCGGCCATCTCAGGATCGTGCCTCTCGAGTTCCTCACGGGTGTAAGGGTAGAAATCATTTCTAACAAAAAATGCCTCGGTGGCTTCTGCAAAGTATTCCATCGGATCGGTCATCGCGTAGGCTTTATCCATACGTCTGTTCCCTTTGGAATCCACGCGCTCGACCTTGTCGTATGTGCCTCCTGCCTTGGCTTTGTTGTAAGCCGCCACCAGCTCCGGATTCTCGAAACCTTTGTTTAGAAACCGATTGTGATAAGCGTGGGCGAGTTCATGCAGCGCGAAATTCGGCATGCGTCGGGTATCCTCCTCAAAGGATTCAACATTACTAAACTCGACGCCTTTACCCATCACCGGATCACGTCCGTTGTCTTTAAGCCATTTCGCATCGGGATGAAATTCCGCCCTTTCGCCGAATTCTGGGTAGGGAGGCGAAAAATAGAGCCCCACTTTCTGCAATTCCGCCACAGCAGGTGCTGGCACAAGTTTGATGATTTCATCGAGCTGGACTTTCAACATACCCAGGGCTTTTTCGGTAGCGGGCTTGGTCGAATCCGTAAGTAAAGATTTGTTGATATGAACCTTCCAGCCCGAGATCTCACGGGTTTCGCGTTGGATCCCATTTTCCGCTGCTTCACCGCGTGCGACCGCTTCCGCACGGATCTCGGCTTTGACTTTTTGAAGTCTTTCCGGCCAAACAAAGGTCGGAGCTTTCGACGGATCATACCCTTGCAAGTGCCCCGTCAAGCGCGTGACCGGCTTGGTGTATTTCAATTCGGTATCTCCGAATATCTCACGACACAACGCAGCCAGACCGGGATCGTATTCCAACAACTCGGCACGGGTGTTGACGTGATTGTGATCGTGGTCCGGCTCGCGATTGTTATCGAACCATGATTGGACTCCCTCAGCAAAATACTCCCGATCATTCACCGAAGCATACTTGCCCTTCCACAAGCCTTTCGCCATCGCGGCGTCGTAGGTCTTTTTCAGACGGGCATCAAAAGTCGGATCGAGATTCAATACCCCGCGTAAATGAATGTTGTGCGCGATTTCATGAATGAGAATGCTTTCGGTGGAGTATGGATCGCCCGGATAACCGAGCAGGTTTTCTTCCCCGCAGGAACAATAAGGATCGGTCTCGCTGCCACCTGTGCCACGTGCGCGCGCGTCCCAGAAATCTTTCGGTTTGAAATGGGCGAAGTCGGCGACATCCGTGGTGAACTCATTCCATGCGATGATCGACAAACGCGATCCGCTTTTCGTCATGGCGTTGCGAAGATCATCACGCTTCACCAACATCATATCGACTAGGTAAGCCGCTTCACGCAATGCGTAATCATTCACCGTAGCGGATGCGATGATGGGATAACCTTTGGCATCGAGATACTTTTTATAAAACGCAGGAGCTTTCAACTCCGCTGGAGGAGCGGTGATTTCACGGACGGCAGATGAAGTCTGCGAAAAAGCCGACGTTGCATAAAACGTCAGCGACACTGCGGTGAGGGACAAGCATACTTTCATAAGAGTTCTTAACTAGTTCCTACGAAATCGCTTCAAACTTTGAACGCAAGGATAATCACCGGATCATGAAAAACAGGCAGGGACGTTTGTCTCCAAAGGTCCATATCTGACGGTGCTTATTATCCCATCGAACTCTTTTCGTTACGAAAGCTGCAAGGTATGGACGAGTGACCCCGGCAAGTCGTTCCTACCACATTCACTCAACCACGAGCTTCTCGCCGCTCGCTGGAGCGGTGAGGGTTGTTTTGCCGGTCAGAAGTCCCTGCTTCACCAAAAACTCATCGGCTGCGATGAGAGTGACTGCACGCCATGGATCTTTGTTAAAAAAGGAATGACCTTGCCCGGGCGCAATCCGGAGATCGATGCTTTTCGTGCCGAGCGTTTTCCATTTTACGTGAGCTACATCCCAACCGACTTTCCAAGAATCCTTATCACCAAAAAAGACAATCGCCGGTGGGAGTTCGACTTTGAGATGGGTGAGGATATCGATTTCCGAATCATTTATATCGTTCGCCTCAAATGCGGGATTGAACCAAAGATAAGCAACGACATTGGGATCGATGTCTTTGGGATCGGCTGGATCATTCAGACCCGGATTCATCGTCGCCAAGGCACTGATGTGACCGCCCGCACTGCCTCCACCGGTGATGACGCGTGAAGGATCCATACCCAGTTGAGCGGCGTTTTGCTTAAACCAACGGATCGCGCTTTTCGCATCGGTGACACAAACACGTTTTCTGGACTCTCCCTTTCCCAGCTTTTCTATTCCGGATTTTCCTAACATTTGGTATTCCGCGGTCGCACAGACCAAGCCACGACTGGCGAAGTACGCGCAAGCGTATCGAAATTGACTGAGCTCCCCGCCCTGCCATCCACCGCCATGAAAGAGAATCAATCCAGGCACTTTCGTTTTTGCCGGATCGTGATTGGGCGGAAAATAAATTTCCATCTTCCGCTCCACGCCGCCTGAAGTTTTATAAACATAAGGCTTACCCTCGGGTCCTTCAAACCTTGCAGCATACGCCAAAGCAGAACAAAGAAGCAGACAACAAAGAGAGGATAGGGTTTTCATGAAATAGAAGTGAATCGGAATATATGTCGCAGCAAGAATTTAACCGCGAGTACTTCGAGAGTTTTATAAACAGAAGAAGCTCTAGGCTGAAGATTTCCTGAATTCTCCCTGAAATTTCTTGATGGAAATATTTCTGCGCCAGCGTAAGACATAGCGAAATGAAACCGATCACTTACCTTTTTGCCGCATCCCTCATCCTGTCCCTCCCCGCATCTGCAGCGGAAAAAATCAAAGCCCTCATTGTCGACGGACAAAACAACCATGCGGTCTGGCCAAAATCCACGGTGATGATGAAACAATATCTCGAATCCAGCGGGTTATTTGAGGTCGAGGTCGCACGCGTCAATTTCATTACAAATTACAAGCGCGAGGAAAGTTGGTTGCCGTTGGCCGGTGCTGGCGAATCGGTAAAATCGGAGAAACCCTTACCGGATCCAAATTTCTCTCCGGACTTTTCGAAATATAAAATCGTGGTCAGCAATTTCGGTTTCGGCGCAGCAGACTGGCCGGAACAAACTCGGAAAAACTTCGAGGCATACATGAAAAACGGCGGCGGATTGGTTGCCGTGCACGCAGCCAACAACAGCTGGGGCAACTGGCCGGAGTTCAATAAAATGATCGGCCTCGGCGGCTGGGGAGGGCGCAATGAAAAATCAGGCCCGTATGTGTATTATGATGCCGAAGGCAAAGTCGTTCGCGATGATGGGCCGGGCAAATGCGGAAGCCATGGCCCGCAAGGCGAATTCCTGATCACGATGCGAGACAAAACCCATCCAATCACCAAAGGCTTGCCGGATTTCTGGATGCACACCAAGGACGAGTGCTACTCCAACCTACGCGGCCCTGCGGAAAACATGACGATCCTCGCCACCGCTGCCGATACCCCGCAACTTCAAAAAGCCGGTCGCAACGAGCCGATGCTGATGGTGCTGGATTATGGAAAAGGTCGCGTCTTCCACACCACACTCGGCCATGACAATGAAGCCTTCGAAGGCGTCGGATTCATCGTCACATTCCTCCGCGGCTCAGAATGGGCGGCGACAGGAAAGGTTACCCAAGCAATCCCCGCAGATTTTCCTACCAAAGAAAAATCCGCGACACGTGGTTTTGAGCTGAAGAAGTGATTTTCATTACGCCGTAGGCTTTGGACTGCTGTGATCATTCACAGCTTTCAGGTTACGCGTGGTTGATCGGAGCAATGCTACTACCCTGACTTACGTTTGAACACAGCATCCCCCCAGAGCTGCGGATCACCGCAGCAGTCCAAAGCCTACGGCGCAAAGAAGATAACATGGGCATTCCACCATCTTCACTCCTTCTGATAAACGCGCGCGTAATCGATTTCGTATCGAACGGGAAACTTCGTTCCTTCCGGACTACCTGCAGCATCGCCGCCAATGGCGAGATTGAGCAAAAGATAATGGGGTTGTTGAAACGGATTCTTCGGGCCGAGATCGTTTCCATTGATGGTTTTTGTTAGGTCGATGGTGTTTAGCAACTTGTCATCGACGTATAGATGGATCGTTTCTTCATCCCAATCCATGCGCCAGATATGGAATTTATCGAGCCACTGGGGATCCTTGAAGGAAGTGAGAGGTGTCTGGCTACCATCCCATTTCGGACTGAACGGCTTCTTTGTCGCCCAGCAGACATTGGCGAGGATTTTGCCTTTGTAGCATTCCAGAATATCCACCTCGCCGTTGCTGGGCCACTGTCCCTCGACACCCAGCGTCCAGATCGCCGGCCAGAGTCCGTTTGAAGCGGGAATCTTAGCACGGATCTCGAAGCGTCCGAACTGCCATGCATGCGTGCCTTTGGTCGTAAGACAGGCGGAGGTGTATTCGATTGTTTTTCTCGATTTCTTCCAATCCTTGTGATCTTCGGAAAAATTGGGATTTGGCAGGCTCACCTTTTTGCCCTCGATGACCAGCAAGCCGTCTTTGCAGACCGCATTTTCCTTCTGATACCATTGAAATTCGCGGTTCCGCTGAAACCCTTCTTCGAAAACCCAATTTTTCGGATTCGGAGCACCATCCTCATTGAACTCATCAGCCCAAACGAGTTTGTAGCCCCTGTGTTGGGTCAACTCGGCTTGGCAAATACATGCCAAGGTAAGTGAAAGGATGGATGCTGTGAAAAATTTCATGGGATGGTTTAACTGACATCATATCTGCTCGACAACCGATAAACGCCAAGGCCCGTGGGTTCATAGTTAAATGAAACACTCAGAGCTTCGGATCACCGCAGCAGTCCAGAGCCTGCGGCGAGTTGATCAAAAATACGGGACAAGAATGTCCCTTCTCCTTAACTCGGCGGTTTTATCAAAACCGCCCTGCCATTTTACTTCATCTCTGTATCGTCAGCAGAGCGCTGTCGATGAGATCGAGAGCGGTAGTAAACGTTTCATCCACGTAGTAAAGACCCCATACCTCTTTGCCTTTTTCATCATCCGCGTCACGTTTCGGAAAACCTTTTAATTCTAACAACTGGTAAACACGTGGCAGAGAGTTGTCGATTTCTACTGCGTAAACAAGGGATGCTTGGTCGTCGCCGGGCTGGTTGATTTCCAGCAAGAGTTGATACGGTGTGGAATCCTTGGAACCTGCCGGAAGAATGTAGTCGGCGGGATCAAAGGATCCGTTGGGAGTCGGCGATGTAACCGCATCGATGTCTTTATCCTCCTCCGCATCACGCTTGGCTTTTTCCCAGCCGGCGTATTTGAACGCGTAGTAGGGCGTTTCAGAATTCTCCTTGGGTTCAAGCAAGGTTTTGATGTGGTAACCTCCTTGATTTTCCAACCAAATCGCAACCTGTGGCGGCGGCTGTGTTGCGTAAGCGGATCCGGTTTTGACATTCAAACGCATTTTGTATTTGGGCGACGGGCTGTAATCGAAGACCATTTCATCATCCGTCATCTCAAAACGCTCCATAGCAGGACCGAGGTTCCCGCTCCAACCGAGAACGGTTTTGACTGGCGCTGGCTGCCACCAAAACAAACCTGTGAGGACAACGACAAGAAGTAGACTCGTCCATAGCGCCTTGCTCCGCAGGTAACTCGTGAGCGGTCGGCTGTTGTTGAAAATATGCAGCACGATCAAGGCGACGAAAACAAAGCCCATCAGCGCATGCAGGCCGATGATGCCGATCGAAAATGGCTGGATGAATGCGATCACCCCTGTCACGGACAGGACAAGAAACGTCAGGGCAGTGAGCAGCGAAACGGTTCTACGACGCAGAGTTCCAAGTTGCGGTTTATTTCTGTTAGACATCTTCCGGGATGATGGCTCCGTGCTGGCGGAGGAGAGCGTGAATTTCTTTGAGTGGAATTTCCAGTGGAGTGTTGCCGGCTTTGGCGGCAAGAGCGGCGGCAACCCCTGCGGCTTGTCCCATACCCATGCATGAGGCTTGCACACGCAGGCCGGAATTCGCAAGGCGGTCACTGGAAACGCAACGTCCGGCGACCATGATATTTCTGCTTCCCTTGGGAATCAGCGCGCGCAGCGGAATGGTCGGAATCACACCGGGCTTGAGAGGCTCCGGTTTCACTCCGTTTTTGGTATGGAGATCGACGGGATAAAACGCGTAACAAATCGCATCATCGAATTTTTTACCAGAACGGTAGTCGTTCACCGTGATCAAAGTCTCGCCTTGGATGCGGTAGCTTTCGCGGAAACCCGTTTCCGGCTGCATGTGCATCAAGCGCGCGCCTTTCTTTTTACGAAGCGAAGCGAGGATGGATTTTCGACCTGTTAGATTTGCATGGGTGACCGTGCGCGAATTGGTGGAATCCGCGCCATGGACATAGAGCCGGTGAATTTGATTTCTGCCGGGATCATGCGCCTCACCCATCATGTAAAGATAGGATCCCGGCTGGCGCTCTTCCTCCCGCAAGCGAGTCAAACCCAAGATCCCGCAAACTTCCGCTCCGCCCGTGCAGTCGATGATTTGTTTGCATTTCACCCGTCGCTTGGTTCCGAATCCGATGCAGTCGACCTGCCATCCGTTCTCGGTTTGGGTTACGGCTTGAGGAAACTCATGATAGGCGATCTGCACGCCGGCCTGCTCACATTTTTCCTCGGCCAGAATCGCGTAGAGAAACTGATTGATGAACACCTGGTTCTGCCAGTGATGCTGTGGGACTTTTGAAAAATCCGGTATTTTTCCCTGATCCAGCTCCACGCTCTCCTTGACCAACTCCCAACCGATGCCCGCGATGATTTGTTTACCCCAAGCATCAAACAATCCGGGAAACGCCACACCGCCGGTCGTCATCGCGCCTCCGAGCTGTGCGCCGCGCTCCACGAGCAAGGTTTTTGCGCCAGCGCGTCCGGCTTGGATCGCAGCAATGGTTCCTGCGGTGCCGCCACCTATGACCAATACATCGACATCATGCGTGATTTCAAATTCAACCGCATCCGTCAAAGGAGCGGCATGGACTTCCGATGTGGTGGCGATACCCAGACCCAGACCCGCACTACCGTAAAGAGACGATTGGAGAAAATTTCTGCGGCTACTTTTCATTTTTTGATTCTTTCGCTGGAGCCTTAAAACTTTGAATAGAGGGAGGTTCTTGGAAAGAACGGATTTTCACATCCCTGACTCCGGAAATTTTTTTCAACAAAAGGGAATCCTCCTCTCCCAAAACGCAGGCAGCGGTGGCGATCGGATCACTGAGCTTTCCCGAGTCTGCAATGACGGTTGCTGCGATTCTTCGTGTCAGGCCAAGTCCTGTTTCGGGATCGAGAACGTGGGAATATTTCAATCCATCGATTTCAACCGACTGGTGGAGATCACCTGAAGTCGAAACCGCCACATGGGAAAGGACCAGAATTTCATCGCGTTTCCTGAGATCAAACGTCCGGACCGCGACGTTCCAGCCGTCCCGGCCCGGCGGTGGATCACCCAGCCGGATATCGCCGCCTGCCGTGACCATGGATTGGGGAATGCCGGCGGCAATGAGCGATTCGAGCATGAGATCCGCCGCGTATCCCTTCGCGATTCCACCGAGATCAAAGGCCATGTTTTCCTGATGAAGGGTGATGCTGCGGGTTTCAGAATTCAGGGTGAAATGTTTCCAACCCGTCGCTGCACGGGCCGCTTGTAGCGTTTGAGGATCAGGCAAACGCTTGCTTCCGCGAGTCTCGCGCCAGAGCTTCGTCAACGGGCCCAACGTGGGATCGAACGCGCCTTGGGTAAGCTCCGCCAGTTTGCGGGAATGATCTAACAGATCATAGAGAAGAGGAGACAAAGAAACGGGAATATGGATGGGTTTTTTACTGAGTTGCCCAAGCTCGCTGTCCGGCAAGTAGTCGGATGCGACGGAGTTGACCTTTTCAGCCAAGGCAAAGGCGGCCTCCGCGGCCTTTGCTGCAGCCACACCATCCTCCGCATAAGCCACGATGGTGAAGCGCGTGGCCATCAACTCGCGCTCGAAACTGTATTTCTCTCCCGCCGCCGAAAAGATTGGCAGAAAAAGCATCACGAAAAACGGAAGACGGATGCGCATGGTCATTCTGTCCAGCTTTGGGCCTTGAGCCAGAACACCAGATCTTTTGTCCATGGATGCAGCTTCGCAGGATCCTGAACACGACTGCCCAGCCCCATCCCGTGTGCGCCTTTTTGATACACATGAAAATCAAAAGGAATCTTTTGTTTTCGCAGGGCGCTCGCGAACAACAGGCTGTTTTCAACCGGCACACCCGAATCGTCAAAGGTATGCCAAATGAAGCACGGAGGCGTGTTTGCCTTCACTTGCAGTTCATTGGAAAGCAAAGCGACAAGCTCTTCGGACGGATTTTCACCAAGCAGGTTTTTCTTCGATCCCTGATGCGTGAACTCTCCCATCGTGATCACCGCATAACACAGCACTCCCAGATCCGGTCGGGAACTCTGGCGCTCAATGGGATCCGCGTCATCCGCATTTCCAGCATCAAAATGCGTGAGCAAAGTCGATGCCAAATGACCACCGGCGGAAGAACCCATGATACCGATTTTGGTGGGGTCGATCTCCCACTCGGAGGCACGCGCACGCACCGTTCGAATCGCCCGGGCAGCATCGTTGAGCATCACGGGATGTCGGTAGCCTGCGGAGCCAAGGCGATATTTCAAAACAAATGCCGCGATCCCCTGCTCATTGAGAAACTTGGCATAATGAGATCCCTCATGTTCGGCAAGTCCGCCGTATCCCCCACCCGGACAAATCACCATGGCCGCGCGCGCAGCGCCTTTTTTTTCTGGCAGATAAGGGGTCAGGGTCGGGATATCTTTCGGAGTCTCGCCCGTGGCACCCGGAGCTTTTCCCGGCCACAAGGGCATGGGCTCGGCTGCGGAGATGGAGGCTGCCAGTAAGGCAGGAAAAATCAAAACGTGCTTCATCATGCCAATGACCCTAGTTTGATTTTTGAAAATGAAAACCACGGATTCCGACGCATGGCTTCCAAAATTTCCAGATCACTTGAAACACGAATCACACGTTAATCTTTGTTGTCCGTGTTCGCTGGCTGAAAATTGAAAGCCGTGAACCCCCGGAGTTTTGGATGGTGGCGCTTATTTCACTTGTTTAAGGACGAAGTCGATCAACTCCTGACACTGAAAGAATGCGGGGTCGACCTGATGGCCTTTACCCGGAATGATTTTAACTTGGATTGATCCGCCGCCAGCCTCGTAGCGCTCTTTGAGAAGCTTGGTATTCAGATCGTAAGGTACCAAATGATCGATGTCGCCATGAACAGCGAACATAGGCACTTTGTTTGCCAGCAGACCTTGCAGATTGTCGATCGGATTGAACTCAGTAAGCTTGCCAACGAGCTCGGGTTCGGTCATCGAGAAATCCGCGAGAGTCTGAGGCTTCGAGCTCTTCAGCGACCAGCTCGCGAGATTGCACACCGGATAAATACCGACCCAAGCGCGCACTTTGTCCGGATTCCTGAATGCCCATGCGAGCGTCATGATGCCGCCGCGACTCTGACCTAACAGGATCGGTTTCGGCGAGTAGCCGCGCTTTACCATTTCGTCATAAAACAAGGTGAACTTGGCGGTGCTGGCTGGCGAGCCGCGGACCTCACCCAGATCAAAGCCTGCAATGCTGATGCCTGCCTTTGCACAGGCTTCATAATAGCCTTTGCGTTCGGCCGGATTCAAATTCCCGATGGTCGGCGCATACCAAAGCCATGGTTTTCCCGCTGCAGGCTGCGGCGCTTCGTAAACATAGGCTTTTTTGCCATCGATCTCAAATATCACAGCGGCTTTTGGCAACACGTCTTGGGCCGTAAGCGAAAGCACGAGACAGGAAAACGCGAGCAATGTGAGTGTGATATAGGAACGTGCGTAGGATCTGCAGGTCATGGGATTCTGTTTCATGAACGAATATTGGGAATTTGGCTTCTCGACTGCGCGATGATGCCCCGTGGCGCAGGTCGATGGAAAGGCAAAAAGGGAATCAGGAAGGAGCCTATGGTGGATTCGCCAAGCTTCAAAGAAGTGGCAAGAAAGTTTCTGGATGCGGATGGATATTTGATCTATCCAACCATCATGAAGCGGGTGTTGTGTTTGTTGGAAAACGGGTTTGAGGAAATTGAAGCAATCACTCCGGTGGACTTGCTTCGCAGGGCGGGTTTGGAAGTTGTGATGGCCGGAGTTTCCTCATCCGAAGTGGTGGGAAGATCTGGAATTCAGGTTCGCACGGATAAGCGATTGGGAGATTTGAGCATTCTTGACTTCGATGCCTTGTTTCTTCCGGGCGGTCCTGCGGTCATGGAATTGCGTAAAAACCCACAGGTTTTGGATTTGATTCGGCACAGTGCGGCCGAGGGAAAAATTATTGCGGCAATCTGTGCCGCGCCATTGTTGCTGCATGATGCGGGTATCTTGGAGGGGAAAAATTTCACCGCACATTTTTCCACTCAGTCGGAACTGCCGTCATTCAAGGATGCGCGGGTGGTTGAAGATGCGAATATTCTCACCTCGCGCGGAGCGGGAACAGCCCTGGAGTTCGGCCTCGCATTCATCGTGAAAATGGTTGGCGCGGCCGCCGCGGATGAAGTTGCCGCAGCCATCATGGCCTGATGCTTGTCTGTCCTTGCATCTTGGCGCAAGGAAGGCTTGGCTAACCGCAATGAGCTCCGATGCCCAGCAGGACTTCGCCTACGCGTTTTTAAGCATCCTCTTCGAGGGTGCTCCCTTCATCCTTTTGGGAACCATCATCAGTGGATTTGTCGACATCTATCTCCCAGCCGGGACGATGGATCGGTTCCTTCCCAAAAACCGCACCTTCGCGGTATTAGCGGCGGGCCTGATGGGCGCGGTTTTTCCGGTGTGTGAATGTGCGGTGGTTCCGGTCATTCGCAGGCTGGTGAGCAAAGGGCTGCCGGTGAGTTACGCGATCACCTATATGTTGGCGGCACCCATCGTGAACCCTATCACGGCTCTCAGCACATGGAAGGCGTTCCAAGGCCAAGCGCCATGGCTCATGACAAGCGGACGCGTTCTGTTGGGATACTTGGTGGCAGTGGGAGTGGGACTCTTGATCGCGCGGTTTTCGCTACGTTCGATTTTACGCAAAAGCTTGGTCGAAAAAATCGAGAAAGAAGCCGCAACACCCAAAGCTGTAGAAGCCTGCTCGAGTTGTTGTGGACATCATCACGATCACAATCATCACCACGATCATGCGGCGCACAATCATGCAGAGACGCACACAAAACCAGACAACCGCCTCGTTGCAGCCATGCGTTCCGCCCAGAAAGACTTCGTCGATGTCGGTGTCTATTTCACAATCGGTGTCGCGATCACCGCCTTGTTCAATACAGGCATCGCACCCGGCGCGATCTGGCTTGACGGGCTTGCCGGAAATATTTTCATCGCTCCTGCAGCCTTGATGGCTCTGGCATTCATTCTCAGTCTCTGTAGCACATCCGACGCATTCATCGCGGCGACTCTCGCAAAATTCACTTGGGGCGCGAAGCTGGCGTTTCTCACGTTCGGGCCGATGTTTGATGTGAAATTGTTGTTCCTTTATCAATCGGTGCTCCGGAAAAAATTCATCCTCTATCTCGGGGTTTCGATTTTTGTCGTGATCTGGCTGGTATCGATCGCAGCACAACATTGGTTAATTCCCTCATGAAACCCGAACTCCGCAGAATTTTCTTTTCGCTTTGCGTCCTATTGTGGGCGGGGGCGCTGCTGTACTTCTATGGATCAGGCCGGATGAATCATTACCTCGTGCCGGATTTCCGCCCCATCGCTCTGTTCGGTGGTTTGGGCTTGGCGGTTTTGGGAACGTTCAATTTACTCACCGCACGGCAAACCGCGAGCTGCGGACACGATCATGGCGACGGCGATGAACACGACCATGAGGGCGGCGACATGAATCCCATTGTCTCCTTGGCGCTCATGGTGATTCCTCTCGCATCCTCGATGCATTGGACGATTGATGAATTTTCCCAATCCACCCTTGCCAGAAAAGGTCTTTACGAGAGCGCCCCGAACTCGAGGGAAAATGCAATTTTCTCGTCCATTCTTCCGCCTCTCACTTTGGAAGAGATTGAAAAAGGCCACCGCCGCACAGCCGACGGCTACCTGGAGTTCGATCTGATGGAATTGTTTTTCGCGGCCGGAGACCGTGAGCTGCAAGGACTCCTCAACGGCTTGGAAATCGAGACCGAGGGACGAATTGTTGAGGAAAAAGCAAACAACCCAAATGGCACCAGAATGCGGTTATACCGGATTTTTATGACCTGTTGTGCGGCGGATTCAAGGGCGATTCCCATCATTTTGGAATTTGGAAAAGAACCCCCGCAACTGCCTGTGAACGGTTGGGTCAAAGCTGCCGGTAAAATGACTTTCTCCGAGGAAAACGGTGCTTTTCAGCCTGTCTTGGTGGTCGATAGAGCCACCGCAGCAGAAGCCCCTGCTGAGGATAAATTTCTCCGCAATTGATGAAATGGCCGAATTTCACATGTAACCTGTTCCATTTCATGCCGCCAACCACCGGTTGAGATTTTAAAAAGCACGACTATATCCATACCAGCCATAGATCCAAAAAATGAGACCCCTATCGATTTTTCTCACCCCAGCCATCGCGCTTCTGTCAGCCGCACAGTTTGCACCCGCTGCCACATTCCAAGCCTTCGAGGGCGACGGCTTCGGGGATTGGCAGGCCAAAGGCCATGCGTTTGGTCTTTCTCCGGTTCACGAAAAACTGGATGGTATGCAAAATCCTTTCGGAAATTTCGCTAACGACGCCTTTGCCCTCTCGGCACATGGCGGCAATGACTCGGTGGGAACTCTCACTTCTCCGGAATTCAAGATTGAGAAAGACCACATCCTGTTTCTCATCGCTGGTGGCGACACTCCACAGAAAACCGCGGTTCAACTTTTGATGGATGGCAAGGTCGTGATGGAGGCCACAGGCAAGAGAAGCCAACAGTTTACAAATGTTCTCTGGGATGTGGCCAAACTCAAGGGGCAATTCGCGCAAATTCGCATGGTCGACGATGCAAAAGGCGACTGGGGTTTTATCGCTGCCGATCATTTCATGTTCGAAGATTATGCGAATACCAAGTTTCCCAGCTCAACCAAGAAGGGAAAACCTCATGCGGAAGGTTTGGTCAGCTCCAAAGACTTGGCAGGCGCATTAATCCCGGAGGGCAGCATGTTGAAAATTGAGGCGACATCTGAAAAAGAACAAGTCATGTCACCCACTGCCATCACCTTCGATCACCAAGGCAACGTATACATCGCAGAAACCCATCGCTTCCGCCATGGAATTGAGGACGACCGCAATCATCTCTATTGGTATCTGGACGACCTTCAGGCCATGAAAGTTGAAGATCGCCGGGCTCTTCACAAGAAATGGGAAAAGAAACTTTCTAACAAATACATGACCGAGGTCAGCGAGGTCATTCGCAAGCTTTCGGATACGAATGGCGATGGCAAGTTCGATGAATCCAAGGTCTTCGCCGACGGATTCAATGATGTTCTCGATGGAACTGCCGCAGGAATTTATTACTACGATGGCGCGATCTATTTCGCCTGCATTCCTAAAATCTACAAAATGTCAGATGAAAATTCCGACGGCATGGCTGACCAGAAAGAAGTGGTTCAGGATGGCTTCGGGGTTCGCATATCCTTATCCGGGCATGACCTGAACGGGTTCACTTTAGGACCTGATGGGCGCATTTACGGCACCATCGGCGACCGGGGTTATTCGCTCACCACCAAAGAAGGTAAAACCTACCACTATCCTAACGAGGGAGCCTTGTTCCGGTTTGAGCCCGACGGTAGCGATTTCGAAATCGTACACACAGGTCTGCGCAACCCGAAGGAAATTGCTTTTGACGAATTCGGAAATGCGTTCTCCGTGGACAACAACTCGGACTTTGGCGACGCGGCGCGGATTGTTTACCTCGTGGAGGGTGGTGACTCGGGTTGGCAAATGGAGCATCAGACCATGCAAACCTTCCACCGTCAGATCGGCATCAAGACCCCGCCCCCAAGCCGTTGGCTGAATGAAAAAATGTGGGAGATGCGCAATGATGTTCAACCCGCTTACATTTTACCGCCCTCTGGGCAATTGAGCTCAGGGCCATCCGGCCTGACTTATCACCCCGGCGCGGGCTTCCTCGAAAACGAGAAAGGTCGCTTCCTGATCTGCGATTACAAAGGCGGGGCTGCGAATTCAGGCATCTGGTCTTTCTCAATGACTCCGGATGGCGCGGGTATGGCCATGAAAGACGCTCGGAAATTCCTCTGGGGAGTCGCTGCCACGGACGTGGAATATTCCTACGACGGCAGAGTTTTCGTCGCGGATTTCGTAAGCGGTTGGCAATCCCATCAAAAGGGTCGCTTGCTCTCTCTGAACGCTGGAGAAAATCTCCATGAACCGGGACAAACGAAAGAAGCTGCCAAATGGATCGCCGAAGGATTTGATCAACGCAGCTCTGAGGAACTGGGTAAAATGTTAGGACATGCTGACTCCAGGGTCAGGCTCCTGGCGCAGGTCGCCCTAACCCGCAAACCGGATGCGATCAAAACCTTCCAAAAAGCGATTGAATCCGATCACCTGATGACACGTATCCACGGCATCTGGGGCATGGGCATCGTTGCAAGACGTGGATCGACACCCCATCCAAAGGGAGAGATTTCGAACGTATCAGACCTTGCCAAGCAACGTGAAAGAGCCGGTTCGATTTTGGCTTCTTTATTGAAAGATCCTTCCGCACAGATCAAAGTTCAGGCGCTACGGGTCATTCGCTATGCTCCGCTTGCGCCGGATACCTTGCCTCTCGCCGCCTTGCTCAAAGACGATTCGGCTCCAGTGCGTTTTGAAGCCGCTATCACGATTGGCAAAATGAAAGCAAATGGCAATTTCGCGGATGTGGTTGAACTCATCAAAACCAACCATAACGCAGATGTGTATCTACGCCATGCGGGCATCTATGCGCTAGAACACATCGCCAGTAGCCCACGCCAAGTCGGTGATTTGGTGAAATCGGATTCTGCCGCGGTCAGGCTCGCGGCTGTGGTTGCGCTACGTCGCTTGAAAAGCGATGAACTAAAACGCTTCATCGAGGATAAGGATCCAAAAGTTCAAGACGAAGTGATCAGGGCGGTCGATGATCTGGACATGGTCGAGCTAAAACCTCTCTGTGCCGCGTTGTTGGACAAAGCTTCCAGTCGCACATGGACACCCTTCATGCTTCGTCGACTTGTCAATCACGCTTATCGTGTGGGATCCCCTGAAAACGCGGAACGGATGCTGCAAGTCATCTTGAATCCGGACATGCCGGAGGCGGTTAAAGAGGAGGCGTTCCGACTCCTGGGTCTCTGGCAAGAACCGCTCCCGGCCGATGCTCTCAGCGGCAAATGGAGACCCTTGGCACCCCGCGCTTTGGACACCATGATGCCGGTTCTGACAAAGACGCTACCCGATCTTCTCAAGGCCGGTGAATTCGTTCTCAGTGGCACGCTCGATCTCATCAACACCTACAAAATTGGCGCGTCAGTCATCGGTTCGGAGGCGATACGCGAATTCGCCTTCAATGGTGATCTCTCAGCCACCACCCGATCCAAAGCCCTTGCGGCATACATCGCCCGTAATGAGAAAGATCTGACGGAGATACTCATCAAGCTTGCCAACAATCCCTCCGATGAACTCGCGCTCAGCGCACTTCGAGGATTGGCTGAAATTTCTCCAGCCCAAGCCATCGCAAATTTGGAAAAATCCATTACCTCTGGCGGAGCATTCAGGGCCCAACAGGCCTGGGGAATTTTAGCTCAAATCGAGAATCCGGAGGCGGCGACGTTTATCATTCGTCATTTGGATAAACTTCAGGCTGCCGACGGCATTTCAGCCAGCGGCATCGAACTGCTCGCAGCTGCTGCTGGCCGCAAAGAGCCTGAAGTTAAAAAAGCGCTCAAGGATTATGAAGCATCGTTTGCCAAGAAATCCGATCCCTATGCCGTATACAATGTGGCCCTCGAAGGAGGAGATCCGGCCAACGGATTCCGGCTTTTCAAATCCCTACCCGCTTCCCAGTGCATGCGCTGTCACAAATATGATGAGAGAGACGATTCGCAGGGCGGTGATGCCGGACCAAACCTTGCCGGCGTGGGAAAAGCCCATGACAGGAAATATCTCCTTCAATCACTCGTCAATCCCGGTGCTGTCGTCGCTCCCGGATATGGTATCACCGCCGTGAATTTTAAAAACGGTGCAAGTCTTGCAGGAAATCTTCTTGAGGAAACCGACAAGACCCTCACGGTCGCAACTCCTGAGAAAACCTGGCTGATCAAACGCTCCGATATCGCCTCATTCACCCCGCCAGTCTCCGCGATGCCACCGATGGCCGGAGTGGTGAAGACGGAAGAACTCAGGGACATGGTCGCATGGCTCTCCTCTCTGAAAACCAAAACGAAAAATCCTACTCCTCCAAAAGCGGTCGAGCTTGATCCGTCCACTCTCAAAGGGGCGAAGTGATTTCACGCCGGCCTTAGCGAATCAAATCCTCTTCATACATCAGCTTGAAGCCACTTCGATTGAGCACGGAGGTTGCGAAATCGTAGTCTTCAACATGCATCGCAAGAAGTGCCTGACCTTGCGGACCGGGCATCAAAGCATAGGCGAAATCGACATTTGTTTCCGCCGTCATCAAGGTGTCGAGACATTGAAGCAGCCCGGGGCCCGCTTCTTTGAGCGCGATGACAACGAGTTCACAAATCATGTAGGGAATTCCCTTCTCACAGAAGATCGCTTCGGCACTGTCCGTATCGGACAGAACGAGGCGCGCAATCGTCGCATCACGCGAATCCTGCACACTCAGGCCAATGACTTCGATGGATGAATTCCTCAACAATTTGACCAGAGACGCCAAAGCGCCCACGCGGTTGGGTATCATGACGGAAAATTGCCTGACCGGCGTTCCGTTATCCGCCACTGCTCCGCCTTCAGTTTGAAATTCCTGTTCCATGAATCCTTGCGTTGATGTCAGTCCTTAGGACCGCGGAACATTAAAGCCAATATTTCGGCGTTCGTCACGCCTTCAATCATCAACTATCCGATACGCACATTGATGAACATCAATTCGCAACTTTCCTTCGATAAGAATTTTGGACCGTTTTTTGCCAAATTCATATCTCTCGCGTTCTTTAAATCCCTTGCTCATTCAAGCTCTCATCTCCGGCACGTGGCTCAATGTGAAACCGGCATGAATTGCCTCAATATCTAACATGATTTGCATTTACAAAAATCAACCATCCGTATTTCTTCACGCCGTCCCCGAAACCACCCCCCGTTTCTCTCATGCTAAACCGCACACTCGGATCGCTGATCCTTGCTCTCGTCTCTGGATTTGCAGCTTCACACGCCGCCACTCTGGCGAATTTCAATTTTGCAGGAGGCTCATTGGCCAACTCCGCTTATCCGATAACCGGAATTACCATTTCCGCGCTCGAAAGCGATTCCACCTTTCTCACTTTCACGTCCAATACAGGGTGGAACAGCGCGGCGCAAATCAGCGGAGCCGCTGGATTCTTCTCCGCGCCGATTACCCATGCCGCTGCGGGAAACGCCATCCGCTTCACCATCACCGCGTTACCCGGATACCGCTTTTCTCTTAATGAATTTGGTTTTCTTGCCCGCAGCACCACGACCGCACCCAGAGACATTGGATTTAAAATCGGGTCCCATTTCCATGACTTCTCGTCATCCTACTCGAATGATTCAACGATCACGAGTATTTCGGAATCCACGCTTCCATACGCCGACCTGACTTCCGTCACGATCTCAATCCAAGGCTGGAACTCAAGCGGAGCCGGCGCACTGCAACTTGATGACATCATTCTGAGCGGAAGCGTGATTCCGGAGCCTTCCGCAACCTTCCTCTGCATGTCCGGGGCACTTGTCTTATTGCGGCGACGGCGTTGATTCACGATTGCACTCGGAGCTCAAAACGTTTCCCCTCTTCCCGTGAAGCCGAAAAAGTTTGGACATAGAAGTCACGGTGACAGGAACCGAGAAGCTCGGGAAAACCGTCATGTGAAACCCATGGAGGAGAGTCACTCTCCTTCATTGGATGAGCATGATTTGATGAAAATCGTCGCGGAGACGGATGTTCCCTTTTTACTGATTCTCGATTGCGTGCAAGACCCGCACAATCTCGGCGCGATATTGCGCACGGCGGATGGTGCGGGGGTTCATGCGGTCATTGCACCCAAAGACAAAGCAGTTGGCATGACCGAAACCGTGAGGCGCGTTTCCGTGGGAGCTGCTGATTACGTTCCGTTCGTGCAAGTCACCAACTTGGCGAGAACCATGGAGCAACTCAAAGCAGCAGGTGTCTGGCTTGTCGGAACATCGGATCGCGCACAAAAGACCCTCTACGAACTCGATCTCAGGGGCCCCCTTGCTCTCGTGCTCGGCGCAGAGGAAAAGGGCATGCGCCGCCTGACCGAGGAAAACTGCGATTTTTTGGCAAAACTGCCCATGGCCGGTAAGGTTGAGTGCCTAAATGTCTCAGTCGCGACCGGGGTTTGCTTGTTTGAGGCCGTGCGCCAAAGAAAAATCTAGAACCGTTTAAGAAAACCACACCATTTCGGCGCCTAAAAAGGCAAATATTTAGGATTTGCGTAATATCGAAGCCCTTATTTTAAATGAAGTTTAAAATTTTGAGTCGCTTTCATTCGGGATCTATGCTAATATCGCCCCGTTATGGCAACACCTACCAAAAGAACCCGGTTTTCCCGGAGACTTCCAGACCACGTGACCGATGAACTCTGCAACGTGCTTTCTGAAAAGAAAGTATTCGGATTCAACGATCTCTTCGAAAGAGTGTTTGAGAACCTTAAACTGCGAAATGCCGTAAGCGGTGGCGAAGAAATGCTTCGCCTTCGTTCTTACGAGAAACTGCAGAATCTTGTTAACCGCGGTCTCGTGGAAAAACTTGGTAAAGAATACAAGGGAACCGCACGCGTTCACGAAGCATCCAGCGCCTATGCGGCTGCCCAGGAAGCGGCCGAAGCTGAAGCCTGATTGACCACACATTCACTGTAAAAACCCGTGTCTGAAAAGACACGGGTTTTTTTCTACCCAAGGCCCTATTCACAGCTTAGAAAAACCCAGCGAAACTCTTCCAAGCTATCTGGTATGCCCGAAAATTATCTTCCCGTATTATTCCAAGTCCTCATCGCCTGCGGATTTGCCGTAACAACGCTTTTACTCAGCGTGGTGTTTGGCCGTTCGGCGCGTCGTAACCCGACCAAAGATTCCGCTTACGAATGCGGCATGTTGCCGATCGGCGATGGAGCGCCGCGTTTCTCTGTTAAATTTTATCTGGTTGCGATGTTGTTTGTGATCTTCGATATCGAGGTCGTGTTCATGTATCCATGGGCCGTTCAATTCCGGGATCTCGCACAGCATCATGGACCCACTGTCCTCGCCAGCATGGCAGGTTTCGCAGGTATCCTCGCCATCGCTTACGTTTATGCGCTTAAAAAAGGCGCTCTTAACTGGAAAAGCTGATACGTGGGACCCGCGGCTACAAGCTCGGGGAACTTAAAAAATTCATGCTCGTGAAAAACCGCTCCATGAAAATTCGTTGAAATTGCGAAGATCAATACTTGAAAGATGGTTGTCCTGTGCGCAAGTTCCGCAGCCGGCAATCATCGCCTGATAGAGAAAAATGGCCTCATCGATCCAGATACCTGACAACGCACCGTTTACCCCCGAACAACGCCAGTGGCTGGGCGAATTCCTGGGAAACATCCTTTCCCAATCATCCGCAGCTTCACACTCTGCTGGGCCTGCCGTTCCTGTAACCGTCCTGTTCGGTTCTCAAACCGGTACAGCGGAGGGCTTGGCAAAGAAACTCGTCAAAACTCTCAAGAAGGGAAATTTCGAGCCAAGCCTTCAGGACATGGGTGTTTATGACAGGGAGCTGCTTGCCAAAGAGAAAAATCTCTTGATTATCACCTCCACGTATGGCGATGGCGAGCCGCCCGACACCGCGCTGGAACTTCACACTTGGTTGATGAGCGATGCCGCACCGCGTCTCGAAGGCGTCAACTTCTCGGTGCTTTCTTTGGGTGACAGCTCTTATCCGGATTTCTGCCAGTGCGGAACGGATTTTGATCTCCGATTGGAAGCCTTGGGCGCGAACCGTATTTACCCAAGAGTCGATGTCGACGTGGACGTGGATCAACCCTACGCAGAATGGTCAACCGGCGTGATTGCCGTTCTGGCACCTGCTGCTTCTTTCTCGGCATCCAACAAAGTTGCGTCTGATGAAATCGATGAAGCTGGTTTCTCAAAAAAGAATCCTTTCCCATCTTCCGTTCTCCATAACTACAATCTGAACGGTCCAGGCTCCAAGCAAACCCATCACATCGAGATTTCCCTTCAAGGCTCAGAGCTGGATTACGAAGTCGGAGATGCTTTGGGGGTCTATCCGGAAAACCCAGAGAGCGTGGTCGATGAAATCATCGCCGCACTCCCTTTCAAAGCAGGCGATGTCCCGACATCGACGGGTGAAGAAGTCAGCCTCCGCGAGGCGCTCATCCGTCACTATGACATCGGCACGATCAACAAAGCTCTTATCGAGAAATGGCAGAAGCGCAGTGGCTCTCCCTACCTCCGCTCACTTGTCGAAGCGGACGATAAGAAGCAATGGGAAAATTTTTGCTGGGGTCGCGATCTGATTGATCTGGTGATTGATTATCCCGCCGACTTCAGCGACGGAGAGGACTTTGTTTCCGTTTTGAAGAAACTCCAGCCACGGCTTTATTCGATTGCCTCAAGTCCGAAAGCTCATCCCGGTGAAGTTCACCTTTGTGTCGGCATCGTTCGCTACAACAGCCATGGCAGAAATCGTGGTGGAATTTGTTCCACGTATCTCAGTGATCGCTTGAATGCCGACTCCAAGCCAGGTGTTTTCGTTCATCACAACTCCGCTTTCCGCCTGCCTTCAGATGGCAACGTGCCGATCATCATGGTGGGGCCCGGAACAGGCATCGCGCCTTTCCGTGCATTCCTTGAAGAACGCAAAACAACGGGTGCAAAAGGCAAGAACTGGCTGTTCTTCGGCAATCCCCATGAAAAGACCGATTTCCTCTACAAGGATGAACTCGAGGCTTTCCAGAAAGACGGCACGCTCTCACGCATGGATCTCGCATGGTCTCGCGATCAAAAAGAGAAAATCTACGTTCAAAATCTGATGCTGAAGCAAGGAGCTGAATTGTGGAAGTGGCTGCAAGATGGAGCGGCATTCTACGTATGCGGTGACGCATCGCGCATGGCGAAAGATGTCGATGCCGCTCTACTGAGCATCGCAAAAGAGCACGGAAAACTGACAGAAGAGGCGGCAGCCGCTTACATCACGCAGCTCAAAAAAGACAAGCGCTACCTGCGCGATGTTTATTGAGATCCTGCAAGGCGCCTTCTCGTGCAGATTCATTACAAAAAATCCCCGGCTCCATGAGGAAGTCGGGGATTTGAAATTTGAAAAGCGATCTTCGAAAAGGTTTATTTGGCACTACTTGGAAGGAAGCGGTAATAAACCTCCAGCATCAAAGTCGCCAAACATGTGCTCATGTGCATTTGTGAAGCTTGGCCGTGAGATCCGCATTGCAGGTTCCATGATCCATCTGAATTCTGGGCCTTGATCAAGGGATCCCTGACCTTTTTGTTATATTGGTCCCATTCTTTGCCTCCATAGTTCATCATGGCTTGCATGTGGTAGTAGTGGTAATAGAGGTTAATCCCAGCACCTTCAAACGAAGCGTTCTTATCAATCCATTCGACGCCCTTTTTAACGGCTTTGTGATCACCTTCGTCCCACATTTGGAAGGCAAGAACGCCCCCGCCTGTGAGGCCGGGGTTATGGCCAGGGTTTCTATTGTATCCAATCGCACCATTCGGACCTTGGACTTTTTCAAGCCATTCGAGAGCAAGTTTGGAATGCTTGGTAAACTCACTGTCTTTCCAGAGCTTTGTATGCTTACAGGCTTTCATCGCCTGAATTTGCCAGAAGCCAACCGAGTTATCTCCGTTTGCCCCTTGCGCGTAGCCGTAAAGCCATCCCCCAACCGAATTTTGACCTGCCATCAATATCTCCCCTGCTTTTTTGGTGACTTTGTCCAAATCTGGAATTTTGATATTTAACTTGCTACAAAAGGTATAAGACTCAGCGAGTGCGTATGTCGCAATCCCGTGTTCATACGCAGGCCCATGACCCGCTTTGGGTGTCGAGCAGAGCCAGCCATCTTTGTTCTTTAATCCAACATTCACCAAATAGGTAATCGCCTTCAGCACGGTATCACCGTATTTTTTTGACTGGGGCGTCTCACAATGTCCAAGGTAAGCGAGAAGGGCTAGACCCGTCATGCCAACTGCATTCTTATCTTCCCAGCTGCCATCGGCATTTTGGGTTTTCTGAAGATAATCCAAAGCAGCGACTACCGCCTCCTCGCCTTTGGCCGTGCCGCCGGATTCCTTGAGACGTCTCATCCGATCCTGCGGATCGCAACGTTTACGCATCGTGGAAGGAATGGCTTTGAAGCCGCCACCGGAGCCGAAATCTCCCGCGCTGCCCCAACCACCCCCGAAATCCGTTCCATCACCGAATTCCATGCTTGGGGTCGTCACATCGACATCCGGTACCGGAATGGAAACCGGTGAGTCCGAGCTGGCTGCCGCGATGGGTCTACACCAAAGTTTGGGGGATGAGGTCTTTTTTGGTTTGGGGTTAGGGTGGGTAGTTTGTTGGTAGTTAAGGATTATCCGCATTGGGCGATGACCCGCAGGCGGTAGTTATTGAAGTTTCTG
>JBIIKO010000013.1:0-59623 GCA_044233125.1 Luteolibacter sp.
ACGTTTAGAGATGGGACATACAGGTTCTGTGAGTCGTGTCATCGGAGTATCCACGAGAAACAAAGAAAAACTCAGAAAAGTGAACGAAATTGAGAAAATGTTAAGATGTGACACCTGACCCCAAAAAGAGATGTGACACCTGACCCCAAAAAGACCCCAAAAACGGCTCCCCCTGAAAAAGACCTTACCGTAACCCTCGAGCTAGCCGCCACGAATATCAGCGATGACGAAAAGCCAAGCACGGTCATGGTTGGCCTTTTGCCGGTAGAGGTTAAGCAAGTCATCTCAGACCAGATCGCCGGAAACGAGGCGAATAAATTGCCCACAGCGTTCTATGGAAAACAGCCCAACAATCCGATGCTCATGGCGACCCGCACAGGCAAGGATGCGAGGCTACAGATTGTCGTGGACGTTCCCGACGAATGCGCGGCAGACATCAGAGTGGGTGTCCGCGTGGTGGACAATCGGACAGTTATACTTGGTTCCGCCGCCTCATTGCCCGGTGGCGCGAAAACCCCGCTCGCCTTCACTGCGGTCGATGGCAAGAAGCTCTATGAGGTTGTAGTCGGCTATGACAAAAACCACGACAGGATTCTAACGGACGATGAGGTGCTCGATACCTTTGAGAAAACGCCAAGGACGGATCCAGGTGGAGGAGCCTACACCGGATCTGATACAACGTTCGCTTATCTTGACAAAATCCTTATTGTCACCCGCAACGATTTTGATGCCGCTCGGCAGGAAACAGAGGATTACGGTGACAACACGTTCTTTACGACCCTTCGACCGGAAGGTGCCAAACTGCTGAAACTATTTGGCACCGGAGGCACTTTGATCGCGGGAGCCAATCCCAATACATGGGGGCAAATCTTGGATGCCAGCGTGATTCCGTCGCCGCAAGGCCTTTCGCACCCTCTTGGTGCGGTCTGGAATACTTCGAACCAAGCAACCACACTTAAGATCACCTACCCTACCACCTCTGATCTGGCGATCGCTGTCGTCGACGCAAATGGATTTAACCACTTGGTAAGTCGAATTATTTTTGCAAACAAGGCCGCGCTTGCCGCTACTGCCACAGGCACCTTCAAAACATCCGCCCCAATCCCTTTTAGCGATAACAAGGTGGCGTTCGGGGACACGGACAACCAAGAAGATGTGCATCTCGCCCTCGGCAAGTGTAATGCCGTAGGCAACCTGATTGTCAAATACCGGAGCGCCCCCGGCGGCAAGATTGAAGTCTCGAAGATCAATTGTTACGGAACAATCAGCGACCTTTACGATTGGGCATTTGGCACAAAACTCACCTTCCCGGTTCTTGGAAATCAGATCGATCTCACTAAGGATGCTGCGCGGACCCAAGCCGGCTATGCTACGCTCTCTCCCGCAACAGCTTGGCCCAGAGCGGGCCGCGTGTTCTTCACCGAGGTTAAGTTCGGCAGCGGATGGATCAATTGGAATAACATACTCTATTGAATGAAAGTCATACGAATCGCCTGCATCCTAACATCTTCTGCCTTTAGCCAGGACAACCTAGGAATCGACATGGCCAAGATGGCCGAGATGCTGAGGCTCGAAGGCGCGGAACTGAGGGTTGAGGACGTTACAAAGCGAGAGGCCGATGCGAGGAAACTCCCGTTGAGATCCGCGTGGATTGTCTCAGCACCCGGCCATGAGCTGTTTTTTCCGCTCATGATCTATACCGCCCCAAAAGGCATCCTCCACAGTGAGAAGCATGAAGCTTTGCGGAAAGCGATAAGAGCAAAGCCGCCCAAAGAGGGGGATTTCGGATACAACCTAGGTTTTTTCGAGGTTTCTGGTATAGGGGAATGTTTTGTTTTCATGGAAGAGATTCTCATTTCATCGAATAACCCGCCTAGGGTTGAGAAAGGCATCCCGCTCCCAGGATGGCGTCCCACCCGCAAATCTATCTTAAGCATTATTGGCACGCTGGAGTCTGAAAATCTGGATTTCCAGATCGCCGTTTTGTTGTTGGATGAGGATGAGATTGAGGGTTTTCCCAAGTTTAAGAGCATGCTGTATGGTCCGGATTTTGCACTCCCCAAGGAGCTTGCATCAGGCATGGTGAAGGTGATCCGGGATTCCAACATACTCGTTGCTGCGGAAGCCCGCCCCGACAAAAGTCTAAAGGATGGCACCCTAGGGAAAGGTGGCAAGGCAGAAGCCGGAACGCCCACATCGTCGGGCAATACGGAAGAGAGGGAGAAATCGGATGTGAATTCCGCGAACACTGGCCTACCCCTCTGGGCTTGGCTCCTTGGCGTGGGAATGTCGCTTGTTGCACTGATTTTAGTGCTGATGGGCTTGCGTCGGATGCGGAGTGGCAACCGCTGAACCCCCTTCTTCAACCCTTTCACCAAGCTCAGTCTTGTGAATGGAGGTGCCGTGCCTGACTCATCCGCTGGGATTGATCTATCCACTGCGGCAGGCGCCAAGCATGCATCTAAATACTCAATCCGCGCATGGCTTCTATGCCATGATATCCCTGCAGTTTCGAATCCTACAGGAAAGAATTCTGTGGAGGGATGGAGCAAGGACATCGATGATTCTAACACCGATATGGAAACATTAAATCCAAGTGGCGCGGGTGCATGGAAGCATAGTGATCTCAAAAATGCTCCCATGGAGGTAGTGGGAAAACTCTTTGAAAAAATGGTGGAGCGAGGAAATTTAAAATAACTGACAACATGAAAACTTATTCGATTCTAACTATTTGCATGACCTTGCTTGCAAGTCACTTGGCAGCTCAAGAAAAACCAGATGGTAAGCCTATTGTGGACATATACATGTTCGCTAAAATCACGGTGTTCGTGCACGATGAACTCGGTCATTCGGTTCCCGACGCCAAGTTACATATTAAATTTTCTCATGCCAACGGGGCATACAACGACGGATACAACGATTTCCATGTTAAATCGAATGCTGCTGGAGAATTCACAGCGGAGTCCGAATGCATGGGCGCCATTTTTATCGAAGCATCAAAAGAGGGTTACTACCCCAGTCAGAAATCTTATCAACCTGCTGACTGGTCCCAAAAACATGAAAACGGAGAAAAGCTCCAGCCTTGGAATCCCACGATTCCGATCACGCTTAAAAAAATCGGCAAGGGTGCGCCAATGTATGCCAGGGCAGCACCGAGAAAAACGGTTGATTTACCATCGCAAGACGAAGTTCATGGATACGATATGATAGAGGATGATTGGGTTGTGCCTCATGGGAAAGGTCAAGTTGCAGACTTGTGGTTGCGTGCCCATATGGATGTCATTGACGATGAGAATTTTGATTCTAACATGGTTATTACATTTCCAAACAGAGGAGATGGCTGGATTGCCCTGAATGAGTTACAGGGAATTGAAAGCGAGATGAAATATCCCCGTGAAGCTCCGGTCGCGGGCTACCGTGACGACCCAATAAAACTTAAATTTCGTTGGCGTAAACCCCATGACAAACAGCTTCCAGAGGGAGGCAACCCCTATGGTTATATTTTACGCCTGCGCACCAAGCTGAATGAAAACGGTGAAGTTCTCTCTGCTGTCTACGCGAAAATCATCGATAGCAATCTCTACCCTCCCATTGACCCAAGAAGACTGGAAAATCCCATTTACTTCGGTTCTAGCCCGAAACTTATCAAAGAAAACAAGCTGGCAAGCGGATGTTTTTTCCAGATGCACTACTACCTCAACCCCAAGCCCAACGACCGCACCCTTGAATTTGATCGTAAGACAAACCATGCGACCGAGTCAGAACGTCCTGCAAGCGATCTTGACCCATGACGGAAAGAGGAGGGGCAAATGATATTAGGAATATGTAAAAATTCGTTCCTAACAGATTCATTGCGGCGAAGACGTGCTGACCCAGGCGCAAGGACAAGCCTTGCCGCTTACGCCTCGAATCGCTTGGAAACCTCCGCCCAGTTGACGATGTTCCACCATGCGCTGATATAATCGGGGCGGCGGTTTTGGTAATGGAGGTAGTAGGCGTGTTCCCAGACATCGAGGCCGAGAATGGGCTTGCCGAGATCGGCATCGGGGACGATGCCCTTCATGAGCGGATTGTCTTGGTTGGGAGTGCTCGTGATTTTGAGTTTGCCGTTTTGCAGGATGAGCCATGCCCAGCCGGAGCCGAAGCGTTTTGCTGCGGCCTCACCGAAAGCTTTTTTGAAGGCGTCCATTGAGCCGAAGGTCGAGACGATGGCGGCATTGAGTTTTTCGGAAGGCGCGCCGGATTTTGCCGCAGGCGCGAGGGTTTCCCAGAAAAACGTATGGTTCCAATGACCGCCGCCGTGATTGCGGATCGCGGTTTGGATGGACAGGTCGGCAATACTTGGGATCTTGGCGAGTAAATCGGTCGGGGCGGCGGATTTCAATTCCGGTGCCTTGGTCAGCGCTGCGTCCAGCCCGGCGATGTAAGCCGCATGGTGTTTGCCGTGATGAATCTCCATGGTGCGCGCATCGATGTGCGGCTCGAGTGCATCGTAACCGTAGGGAAGCGCTGGCAAGGATGGCGGAGCGACAGCGGCGGCTGATGCGCTTTGGGGAAGGAAGGCGGCCCCTGCGGCGAGCGTGCTGAGTTGGACGAATTGGCGGCGGCTGAGGGAATTTGATGCAAGCATGATGCAGTTTATTAAAACAGCTTTGGAAAAGTTCAACTGTTAAGAACAACACACTTCCGCTGGAAAAAAATCTTTGGCAAGCGGCGTTGGGTGTTTCAGTCTCTGCATTCAACTCATGAAACATCGGCAATTTATCCTATCCTCGGTGCTTTTGATCGTCATATTTGTCGTCATCTATAAGTTCTCTCCAAAAAAACCCGCTGACACAGATGTGCTTGCTCCTGTGGAGTTGCGTTGCGAGGGTGCGGTGAACCCGATTGCCGCTTCTCCAGCGCCGTTTCTCACATGGCAGCTTCTTTGCGGCAAACGCGGAGACAAAGCCTCCGCCTGGCAAGTTCGTGTCGCCTCTGATGAGGATCAGCTCAGGAAGGGAGCCATCGATCTCTGGGATTCGGGAAAAGTCCCCGCAGGTGTTTTGCCGGGACTGCATTACGAGGGAGCGGCTTTGAAAGCGGGAGCCGGCGCCCATTGGCAGGTGCGCTGGTGGAATGCCACAGATCAAGTTTCGCCATGGAGTGAAATCGCGACGTGGGAAGTTTCACCGACCGCTGTTGCCGATTGGCAGGGCGCGCGTTGGATGGATGATGGCAAAAACGTGCCGACTCAGGATGAAGATTTTTACAAACCCGATCCCGCACCTCTGATGCGGCATGAGTTCGTGATTTCCAAGCCGATCGTGAAAGCTCGCCTGCATTTCGCGGGTCTGGGTCTTGGCTTGGCAAACGTGAACGGCAGCCCTGTTTCCGATCAGGTGTTTGACCCCGCATGGACCCATTTTGACAAACGCATTTTGTTCCGTAGCCACGATGTGACAGAGCATCTCAAAGAAGGTGAAAACTGCCTCGCACTGATGCTAGGCAACGGTTGGTATAACCCCCTTCCTTTGAAAATGTGGGGCAACCGCAACATCCGCGACTCACTCCCTCTCGGGCGCCCCCGTGCGATCGCGCTTTTGGTTATCGATCACCCAGATGGCACCACCACCACGGTAAAAAGCGGCGAGAGTTGGAAAATGGCGGAAGGTCCAACGATCCGGAACAGCATTTATCTCGGCGAAGAACGTGACGCCCGTCTCGATCCTACAGGTTGGGATTTGCCTGAATTCGATGACACTGCATGGAAACCTGTGCATCTTGCCGATTATCCGCTTGAGCCGCTCATGCCTCTGAAGATGCCGCCGGTCAGAAAGCAAGAGCCCATCGCAGCCAAAGCCATCACCACCCCACAGCCCGGTGTTCACATTGTCGACTTCGGCGTGAATTTCACCGGCCTACCAGAAATTACAATGAATGTCCCGGCCGGGACGAAGATAGTCCTGCGATTTGGCGAATTGTTGCATCAGGACGGAACGTTGAATTTCCTGACGAGTACGGCGGGGCAGATCAAGGGGCTGAAAAAAGATGCGGATGGCAACATGGTTCCCAAGGGCGGTCCAGGCGCGCCGGAATTTGCATGGCAGCAAAATGTTTACATCGCACGCGGCGGTGGCACGGAAGTGTTTGTGCCGCGCTTCACATTCCATGGCTTCCGTTACATGGAAATCAGCGGACTTCCGGAAACACCGAGGACGGAACATTTCCGTGCGTTTCCTCTTCACACCGATGTGCCGAGCATGGGCACCTTTACTTGCTCGAACGAAGACTTCAACCGTATCCAGGAAATCACACGACGCACGTTTCTTTCTAACATCATGACCGTTCAGTCCGATTGCCCACACCGTGAACGTTTCGGTTATGGTGGTGACATCGTCGCAACCAGTGAGGCGTTCATGATGAATTTCGACATGGCGGGATTCTACGCCAAAACCGTCCGCGATTGGGGAGATGCCGTGCGTCCGGATGGCCGTCTCACCGATACCGCACCTTTCGTCGGGATCGATTACTGCGGTGTGGGCTGGGCAATGGTGCATCCGCTTTTGTTAGAACAACTTTACCGCTACTACGGTGATCGAGCCTTGATTGAAGAACAACTTCCTGTTGCCATACGTTGGATCGATGTGGTAGCGGCCCAGCGGCAGGATGGTTTGATCGTAAAAGGTCTTGGTGATCATGAAGCTCTCATTCCTGCACGCAGTCCGGCACATCTCACCCCCAAGTTTATTGATAGTGCGCGCCGTATTGCGAGATTGTCCCGGATCATTGGAAAAGAGGAAGATGCCGCACGCTTCGATCATATGGCCAACGAGTCCGCAGCCGCTTGGACGAAAGCATTTCTTGACCCTGCGAACGGAAAAATTGCGGATGGTGCGCAGTCGACGCAAGCATTTGCGCTGGGCTTTGGTGCCGTGCCGGAGGAATCACGCCAAGCGGTGTTTGACCAACTGGTTGCCAACTTGACAGCTTTTGAGGATGGGCCACGCCTGACCACCGGCATCTACGGCACATGGATCATGCTGGAACAACTCTCCAAATATGGACGCAGCGATCTCGCATACGGCCTCGCGAATCGTGAGACCTTTCCGTCATGGAAATGGATGCTGAAGAACGGCGCGACCTCGCTATGGGAGCATTGGGAGCAAGAGCAGAACATCTATTCCCACAGCCACCCGATGTTTGGTTCCATCTCAACCTGGTATTTTCGCTGGCTCGGTGGCATTCAATGCGCAGATGACGCGGTCGCCTTCAACCGCATTATGCTGCGCCCGCAAATTCCTACAGGTCTCGATTGGGTGAAAACCTCACATCAGTCTATCCGTGGCGAAATCGTTTCCAACTGGTCCATCAATGGTGAGACCCGTGTTTTCGAATTCACCATCCCCGTTGGTGTGACCGCGATCGCAGAGATTCCCGCTCGGGCTCGAGAAACTCTGACCGAAGGTGGGAAAGCGTTGACTGAGTCGCCAGAGATCAAGTTGTTAGAATCTACCCCAAGCCTTCACCGCATGGAACTCGGTAGCGGCACGTATCGTTTTGAAACAAATGTGGAGTAACCTATGCGTGGCTGACCCTATGCAATTTCCCACTGGTAGGATGAGCTGGAAATCAGCTCATTGCCGCCGGGAATGATGTGGATCATGTCTTCGATGCGCACGCCCCCGAGGCCTTGGTAATAGAGGCCCGGCTCGACAGTGACTGCCATGCCGGCCTTGAATTTCCAATCCGCTGTCGCGCGCATGAATGGAGCTTCGTGCACCTCAAGGCCTATGCCGTGTCCGAGGCCATGGAAAAATCCCTTGGGCTCCGCGCAATCACGCTCGGTAACATAGCCTTGTTTATCGAAAAATGTTTGAATGGCGTTGTGTACTTTCCCACCTGAGACGCCAGGTTTGATCATTTCCAAAGCCATGGCATGTGCTTTTTTCACGGTACGGACCAGTTTCTTCTGCGCGTCGCTCGCTTTGCCTTTGAGAAACGTGCGGGTCATGTCGCCCCAGTAGCCATCCGACATACGCTGCGGAAAAATATCCACAACAATGAGCTCGTGCGGACGGATCGGACCCGAGCCGGTGTTGTGGCAATCACAAGCCTGATCGCCACCCGCCGCAATCGTGTGCAGGGCGATCGCGTCTTTTTCTAACGCCGCAAGGCTGATCAGTTCGCGCAGGCGCTCGGAAGTTAACACCCGACCTTGATAAATGAGCGTATCACCTTTGATTTTGGATTCGGTCAGAGCTTTTCTAACAACTTTGAATCCTGCCGCGCTCGCCGCATTGCCCTTGCGCAAGGCTTCGATCTCACGCGCGGTTTTGGTGATGCGCTCGGGAAAAAGTTCACCCTCGCTTGCGGGTGAAATTTTGAGTCCGCCTGCGAGAAGCTCAAAAGCCAATCCGGTCGGAAAGCGCGAACCTACGAGAAATTCCTCAATCCCATGAGTCTCTACCAGGTGCAGCACCTGTTGGGGAATGCTGGTTTTGCGGTAATCGGAAACTTTGAAACGTTTGGCCGCGCCGACTTGAACCTCTTTGAGCAGTAAGACTTCATCGAAGTCCGACTCAGCCAGCATTCGCTGGTATTCCATGCTATGTGAAACGCCGATTTTTTTACCGTTCAACGAGAACGCAAGATAGGGGTCAAACGCATTGAAACGGCTGAAATAAAGCATGTCTGGATCATGCGCATCTGCATGAAAGAGAACGGGTAACTTTGTGGTGCGCACGGTTTTTTTAGCGGTGGGCTTGGGCATGTGGGAAAATTTGAATACGTGAGGAATGTCCAAGTTTAAAGCTAATCGGCTTGTTCCGTGGCTCGGGAGATGCGCGTCATTTGCGTGGCTGGATTTTCACCGGATCGATGGGATTTAAAAGATGGGCTGTCTTTTATTCACAGGAACCGATGCTTGAGCTCAAAGCAGCATGAGGGCCGGGTTCTCGATGAGTTTTTTGACTTCAGCGAGGAACGCAGCGGCAACCGCTCCATCTACCACGCGGTGATCCGCCGAGACCCCGATGTTCATGCGCAAACCGACAGCGAGCTGGCCGTTTTTGACCACGGGCTTTTGGATGGCCGCGCCCACGGAAAGAATGGCTGCCTGGGGCGGATTGACGATCGCGTCGAAGGAATCGATACCCCATGCGCCGAGGTTGGAGACCGTGATGGTGCCGCCGTCGAATTCATCGGGTTTGAGTTTTTTGTCCTTGGCGCGGACCGCGAAGTCTTTCACCGCGCGGGAAATGGCGAGCAGGGATTTCGATTCGGCTTCCTTGATGACGGGAGTGACGAGACCGTCTTCGACGGCGATCGCGACGGAGAGACCGACATGTTTGAATTTCACAATGTGGTCACCGGCAAATGAGGCGTTGATTGCCGGTACGGCCTCGGCGGCATTGATCGTGGCCTTGAGGATGAAATCGTTGACGGAGTATTTATTGCCGTGGGTTTTCTCAGCTTGTTCGTTGACTTGTTTACGCATCGCCATCAAAGGCTCGGCATCGACTTCCATGTGGAGGTAGAAGTGAGGAATTGTGGTTTTCGAAGTCAATAGGCGCGAGGCGATCACCTTGCGCATCGAGGAAAGCTCGATGCGCTCGTCGCCTTCTTTGGCAGTCGGCTGAATTGCCTGAGGAGCCGGAGCTTGGACGGAAGGAGCGGTCGCGCGAGCTTTGACCGCCTCGGAAAGTTTTGCCGCAGCGGATGAGGCTTTGGAAGGTGCATGGGTAGAGGTTTTGCCGGATTTCTCGACATCCTCTCGAACGATGCGGCCACCCGGGCCCGTGCCTGAAATATTTGCTAGGTCGATCCCGAGTTCGCGGGCAACCTTGCGGGCGAGCGGGGAGGCCTTGATGCGTTCCCCATCGCAGCAAGATGCGGCGGCAACGGCTGACGGGTGGCTGTTAGCTGCGGGTTTTGCGGAGGGTTGGATTGCGACTGCCGGTGCGACGCTCGCAGCAGCTGGGGCTTCATCGCCATCGCCATTCAGCACCGCAAGCACGGATCCAATCACGGCTTTTTCGCCTTCCTGAACCAAAATTTCGGTCAAAGTGCCCTCGTCAAAAGCTTCCATTTCCATGGTGGCTTTATCGGTTTCGACTTCGGCAAGCACATCGCCAATTTCGACGAAATCGCCGACCTGTTTGTGCCATTTGACAAGAGTGCCTTCGGTCATGGTGTCCGAGAGCTTGGGCATTTCAATTTTTGCTGACATGAGATTAGGGAAAATAAGGTGACTGCGCGCGTAGGATGCGAGTTGTGACAGGTATTTCCAGCCCTTTTTGTGATATGTCGCAACAAACAAGCGCGGAGGGCATGTGCCGCTCCGCGCTTGTTTGAAAAAAGAGTTTGTCCCGATGCTTATTCAGCAAGCTTTTTCATCGTCGGAATGAGTCCGATGTTCGGGCTGCCGGTCGGCCCTTGGGCGGTGGCCATTTTGATGGCACTGGCGGATGTGGTCCCGCAACAATCCTTTTGTGGGCAGTAGTAACGGGTGCACGATTGGCAAGGAATGCGGACTTTTCGGGTCACTGTTTTGTAGCGTGGGACTTTTTTCTCAACGAGCTGGACCATGCCGGCTTTGCCGCCGGTATGGATTTCTTCGGTTACGATATCGTATTTGCCGGTTTTGACTTTGACGGTTTCCGTGCGGTAACCAGCGGTCTGGCTTTTTAGTCCGAACATGGAGCAGCATGAGCAAAAGCCGAATGAAAGGGCGATGAGAGTCAGGAACGAAAGGGATCTTTTCATAAAATGGATAAAGTTAAATTTTCGATCAGAACAGGCAGCAGCAAGATGTGAGAGCGAGCGAGGCCAGAGCCACCAAGGCCAATGTGTAAATGCGTCTGAACACCTTGGAACCCTATGAAATCAGCTCTGATTTGCAATATAAATTTATCCTCCAACAGCGCAAATTCGATGATACGGGCTGGACGCGGGTGGGGGCTTGGGACATTTTTTTAAAGCATGACGGATGCCGAATGGATGGGAATCGCTTTACAAGAGGCGCGCAAAGGAGTGGGGAAAACAGCCCCCAATCCTCCCGTCGGTGCATTGATCGTAAAAAACGGAATTCTGCTGGGTCGGGGGTGGCATCACGGTGCGGGCATGCCGCATGCCGAAGTGGAAGCGATGCGCGCCGCCGTGGAAGCCCATGGTGCTGAGGCTGTGAATGGTGCCACAGCCTATGTGACACTGGAGCCTTGTTCGACCGTGGGTCGTACGCCTGCGTGCACTTCCGGTTTGATTCAAGCGGGGATTTCACGGGTCGTTTACGCCTGCCAAGATCCAAATCCCCGCCATGCAGGCGCTGCTGATGACATGCTGCGCCATGCCGGCATTGAGGTTGTTTCCGGGGTGCTCGAAGATTCTTGCGAGGAAATTCTCCGGCCATTTTTCAAAGTCCAGCGTATTGGCTTGCCGTGGGTGATCTGGAAATGCGCGATGTCGCTCGATGGAAAAATCACCCGCCCCGAGGGAGAGGGGCAATGGCTCAGCGGCGAAGCATCACGCGCGGATGTCCAGAAACTTCGCAGCGAGGTGGATGCCATCCTGACCAGTGGTGAAACCGTGCGGCGCGATCTGCCTGCGCTGACGATCCGCATGCCGGAGTTGTTAGAAGGTCGAGAGCAGCCCTGGCGCGTCATTTGCACAAACCATCCCGATACCTTGCCAATCCATGCGCCACTTTTCCGTGATGAAGCGAAACATCGAACCTTGGTCAAATCCCCAGAAAATTTGACAAACCTGCTCCAAGATCTTGTCCGCGAGCAAGGCGTGCTTTCTGTCATGATTGAAGCCGGAGGGAAATTTTCCGCCGCGATGCTGCGCGCCGGGCTGGTTGATGAAGCGGTCATTTACTACGCGCCCATTCTCTGTGGCGACACGGTTCCGGCACTTGCGGGAGAGGCATTTCCTCAATCGCTGAAAATGGCAAATGCGCAAACCGAGAGGTTCGGGGATGACCTCAGGTTGCGCGGGCTTCTGGTAAAACAAACGTGATGAAGAAGCCATTTTTCGAAATCCGAAATGCCAATGTCTGGCGCGGTGATGTGCTGACTCTGCGAGAGATGAACCTAGTTTTGAGTGCAGATGAAAACGTCGCTATTCTGGGGGCGAATGGAGCGGGTAAAAGCAGTTTACTGAAACTGATGACAGGCGAGTTGCGTGTCGAAGCCAGGCCCGACAGTTCATGTGAACTTTTCGGGGAATCTCTCTGGTGTTTGGAGGAGCTGAGACATCGGATCGGCATGGTGATGCCGGAAGATGTCAGCCGCTTTGATGATGATGAAAGCGCCGGTGACGTCGTGCTTACGGCTTTTCGCGGCGCATACGGTCGCACTCGCGAGATGAGGTTCCGCGCGGATGAAAAAAACCGCGCGACTGTTGCGATGCAGGAAAACGGTGTCAGCCAACTCGCAGACCGCGCCTTCGGACAGCTTTCTTCCGGCGAAAAGCGGCGCTTTCTCATCGCCAGGGCATGGGTGCACGAACCTGAAATATTGGTTCTTGATGAACCATCAACCGCGCTCGATTTCGCGGCACGCCTGACAATGCTCAGGCATCTGCGCCGCATGGTTCATGCCAAGGGTCGGATGGTTCTCGTCACTCACGATCCCGGCGAAGTCATTCCGGAGATTGACCGTGTCATTCTCCTCCGCGGCGGTCGGATCATTGCCGATGGAGCCAAGCGCCAAATTCTTACTTCCGAATCCCTGAGCGAGCTTTATCAAACCCCACTCAAGCTTCATTGGAAAGATGGCTGGGCCATCGTCAGGCCGAGCTAGGGCTTTTTCTCTGGAACCGGATCGTAACCCTGCGTTCCCCATGGGTGGCAGCGGAGTAAACGGCGCAAGGTTAACCAAGAGCCTTTGAGCGGCCCGTGTGCTTTTAGCGCCTCGATACCGTAATGGCTGCATGTTGGATCGTGCCGGCATACACCGTTTCCCCCGCTCAAAAATCTCAGCCATGGCGAGATGCCGAGCTGATAAAATCTGATGAAAAGAATGAGAACCTTGGACACGACCCGGATGTTGAAGTTTCAAATCACAAATTTCAAATTTCAAAATGAGGAATCACATCCTGAGAAAGCGTATTGCCAAGCCGCCGCTGATGAGAGGAAATGCGTCAGGACATGGATGACGATCGGAATGACGACGAAGAGAAACCGCACCCGCAGGCAGTGGAGCCTTCAGGGCGTTTTCGCGGCCGAGGAATTCTCGCTTGGCTGCGCGCAGCTGGCCGGTCCCGTGGGTTGGCAAAACGCTCCGAAAGTCATGTGGGTGCGTTGGTGGATGCGTTTGCCGCTTTCGCCACACTGGATGATGTGCTCAATACGGTTGAAGCGGATCTCATTCTCGACATGTTGCGCAGCGCATTTCCGGATGTGGATCATGCCTGGTTGGCGCGACGCTTGAGGCGCGCGGTCCGAAGCCCGATACCCCTACAAAGCCTCGCCAGCGAGCTGCGTAAAAGTTTTGATGAAACCGAGATCGTTGCCATCGGCTTGCAACTTTTCACTTTGGTGGATGCATCCGGGCGCTCGGAACGGAGTCGTGCGAGTTATGAGGTTTTCATGCGCAGGTTGGGTAGGCCGGAAGTAGGTTCCGCGATCTTGCGGGAAATGCATGCGACGGATGAAACGCCCAAGAGTGATGAACCCCTGCCGTTTGAACGTCTTATTTTTGGTGGGAAGAACGCGGATGTCGTGTTGCCCGAGGCGGCGGTGGATCATGAATTCCGTCTCTACCGTGTGGACAGTCTCATTTTGCTGCGCAACACCGGTGCCAAAGATCTCTGGGTTCGGGGAAAATCGGTGCCGCCGAGAGCGTTCCTGCGGGTGCGTGATCGCTTGGAATTGGCCATTCCGGGCTGGACGATTGGATACGATGGCCTGCGGTTTTTTCTCGATACCGGCAAAATGGAAACTCGCCCGGCGATATACCTTGCCGCCGGCGAGGGTGGCATCATTGCCGAGCGAACGCGATCACGCGCCAGCGAAATCTGCGTGCGCTTTGGCTTGGAGGCGGAGGTCGAGATACTTGCCGAAACGAGGCTACAGGTTGGAAGTTATGGCGCTCTAGCGAAAGGGAGAATCGTCCGTTGCCATTATCATGAGCGGATTGGCAGCGTATCGGGATACAGCCTCACAGTGAATGATCTGCGGAAACGTGCGCTGCAATCCGGCAGGCGGTTTCGATTGGTCGCGGAGCGTCAGGAATATCTTGTTTCCAATGACGCCACGGCATTGAGTCGCGGAGATCTCTTACTTGGCGGCAAACTCGCCCCCCGCACGGTGCTTTTCATTCGTTTCGATGACGATGGAACAAAGGGAGAACTCGAAATACGCGAGGCCAACGGTCCGGTGTTGGTGGATGGTTTTCCGGTCCGGCAATTTGCCAGCTTGCGTGATGGATCCCTGATCCGGCTCTCCGGCAGCCAAGCCGTCCGCTGCCGCATTTCCGAGGGTTTTCTCGACGAAGAGAGAACCCAGATAGAATCCCTCGATGTTGAGGGCTTGGTGTATGATTTTGGAAATGATTTTCGGGCGCTTGATGAAATCAACTTTTCCGTTCAGCGCGGCGAAATGCTCTGTATCATCGGTCCCAGTGGCAGCGGCAAAAGTACCTTGCTCACCGCTCTTTCCGGTCAACGCAGGCCGACCCGTGGCAAGGTCAAGCTCAACGGTCTTTCTCTCTACGATCACCGTGAGAGTCTGGTTCCGTTTGTTGCGCATATGCCGCAAGAGGAAGCCCTCAACCCCCAGCTCACGGTTCGTGAGCACTTGCGCCATGCCTTGGCGATTCGCCGTCCGGGCCTTGCCAGAGCCGAGCATGGTCGGCGTGTCGATAGCGTCCTGGCGGAACTTGGCTTGCAGGGCATCGCTCACCGCAGGGTCGGTTCTCCGGGGGAGAAAACCATTTCCGGAGGCGAGCGCAGCCGACTCAATCTAGGGCTCGATCTCGGTAGCCGCGCGGAGCTGTTTCTTTTCGACGAGCCCATCTCCGGTTTGTCTTCAAAAGATTCCGAGCACGTCGCAGAGACGCTTCGCGCGCTTGCAAGAGAGAAAATTGTCATCGCTTCCCTCCATCGGCCCGGTGCCAGTGTGCTGCGTTTGTTTGACAAGGTGCTTCTGTTAGATGAAGGCGGTAAAGTGGCGTTCTTTGGCACGCCTTCTCAGATGGTCGCGTATTTTCGGGATGCCTGCGCGGAGCACGGAATTTCCCATCCCTTAATGGCTGCCAACGCGGAACTCGGCGCGGACTTTGTTTTCGACATTTTGGAAACGCCACTCAGCGCGATCGGTGATGCGGTGAATACCGGCGCGGCGCGGCGTTTTTCTTCAAACTACTGGCAGGAGCGTTTTGAGAGTTTGTCGCTCATCACTTCTCTGCAACGCGATACCGCCTTGCCCATGCATTTGGGTGAGTTGCGTTCGCAAGAGCGCTTGCCGGTTCCGCCGACTCCCCCCCGCCGCTGGCGTGCGGTATTACGTGTGTTCATCACGCATTTTCAACGTTCTCTTTTATCCAAACTGCGTAACCGCGGAACGCTTTACAGCACGTTTTTGGAGGCTCCCATTCTCGCCGCGTTGATTGCCAATACCTTGCGCTCCTCGCCCTCCGGTCCTTACGATTTTTCCACAGCGCTTCACATTCCCGCTTATCTTTTTCTCAGTGTTACCGTGGCGATGTTCCTTGGATTGACCAATTCCGCCACGGAAATCCTGCGTGATCGGGCAGTGCTGCGTCGCGAACGCAACTGCCATCCCGGCGGACTGTCCTACGTCGCTTCAAAATTCCTCGCCCTCGGTATCGTCGCTGCCACGCAATGTTTCTTTTATCTGATTGTCGGCAACCATTTCCTCGAAATCGAAGGCGTATTGCTCTATCATTGGATTTGGATGACTCTGACCGCGCTGACCGGCACAGCCATGGCGCTATTGGTTTCATCTCTCGTGCGTACCGAGCGTGCCGCCCTTACCGCCGTTCCCCTGCTCCTCGTTCCCCAAATGCTGCTTGCGGGTGCGTTGGTTCCTTTCAAAGAGATGAACCGCGGCTTGTTTGAAAATGTGAAAATCGAACGCGAGAACGGAGGAGTTCCCGTGCCCGCAATCATCATGCCTCTTCGCTATGCCTATGAGGGCATGCTCATCGGACAGGCGACTCGCAATCCTTTCGAAATCGAGCGTATCCGCTTACAGCGAAAAATTGATCACTTCCGTAAACTGAAAGAGGAACCCACGCCGGCCCAGATCGAAAGATTGGAAATGGTCAAAGAAGGACTGCGCCGGCTCTTGGCTTCTGGTGCAAGGGATTCCAAGGAAGCTAAAGCCTTGGTCTCCAGAATTCGCCGCATCACCCAAACGGGAACGCCCATTGAAGTCTCTACCATGAAAGTCTGGCCAAAAGGCGATGATGTCCGCCCGACATATGATTGGTTCGTAAACAACCGTATCGAACTTCTCGTTCGTGAGGCGGAAACCTTTCGTAACGACTACCGTAACAAAGAACCCCGGCACGTCTTTCTCGCTCTCGAGAAACCCATTCCGTTTTACGAGATCTTTTCGTTTAACTCTAATGATTCGGAGAAGACATCCGCTGCGGATCGATTGAGAATCCATGACGATGCCATTTCTCCACCCGGTCAAATCGAAACCATGAAGTTCTGTGGTGCCATTCTTCTTTTGGTGGTTTTAGGCTGCTGCCTCCTTTCCGCGCGTCTCATTCGCGAGCAAAACCGCAAGGTGACTTGAGCGAGTCATGTCTGCTTGCCACATAAAATGCTGCCAGCTCTCTGAATGATCAAAATCCTGATCTGGCTCGACCGATGGAAATCCAGCGGTATATTCGCCACGTGCGCTATCTGTCCCAATCCATATCGGCCTTCATTTCCTGCCTGAGTGTGGCCGCGGCTTGCATGACAGCCATTCCACTTCAAGCCGCGCCTGTCATTCCGGGACTCTATCAAAAACATCCGCTCAATCAGAGCCAGAAAGGCACGCTGCTGATGACGGAGTTGCGATGCGCCTCCTGCCATGACGGCATCGCCCCAGCTTCGGCGGCAGGACCGGATCTCCGTGGTGTGGGTTCACGAATGAAACCGGATTTCCTGAAAAAATTTATCCTCAATCCCGCAGCTCACGACCCCAGCACGGCGATGCCGAATGTCTTTGGTGGCCTTTCTGCCGATAAGCAGGAAAAAATCGCCGCTTCGCTGAGTGCGTATTTGCTTTCTTTGGAGTCCGAGCCCCCAAAGCCTCTTCCCTTGGGGAAAGCTGAGGCTGAAGAAGGCCAAAAACTTTTTCATGAAGTCGGATGCATCGCCTGCCATAGCCCAAGGGACGGCAGCGAGGAGGCGCAGCCTTCGGCCCGAACGATTGGCTTGGATCATGTCGGCTCGAAATATCATGCCGCCGGACTTGCGGAGTTTCTGCGTGAGCCGCTTAAAGTCAGACCGGATGGTCGGATGCCGGACATGCGCTTGACCACCCGAGAATCGGAACTGCTGGCAGCGTTTCTGATCGGATCCGAAATGAATGAGAGTAAATTGCAAGCTTCCTCGGCCGAGGTAATCGCTGCAGGAAAAAAAGCTTTTACGGAAATGAAATGCAGCTCATGCCACAACGTCGATGTTGATCCCAAGCTGGCACACCCATCCGCCCCGACATGGACTCCGAAACTTAATCTCGATGCCGGTTGCCTCTCTCCAACTCCCGGGAAAGCGCCGGACTACAGTCTCAGTGATGAGCAAAGATCCGCGATCCGCAGTGCTCTAACAGATCAGCCGAAAACATTTACGCCTGCGGAGGCGATCCACTTTCGCCTGACCCAGCTCAACTGCATTGCCTGCCATCAGCGTGATGATTTCGGAGGTGTCAAACCGGAGCTTGATCGTTATTTTCACTCCACCGAGGAAGCGCTCGGTAACCATGCCAGAATTCCACCTGAGCTCACCCTCATCGGCGCGAAGCTTCAGCCCGGGTGGTTGAATAAAGTTCTCCATGAAGGCGAGGCCGTTCGTCCTTACATGACCACCCGAATGCCGCAGTATGGAAACGTCGCGCTCGATGGCTTGGCTGAGCTTTTTGGCGAAGCCGATCGGTTGCCGCCGCTCGAATTCAAGCCGCTCGAAAAGGCGTCTGAGCCGGAGATGAAGGATGGAGCACTCATGTTGTTGGGTGATAAAGGCCTCAACTGTATCGCCTGCCATAATTACAACGGCAAGGAATCTCCAAGCATGAAGGGACTTGATCTCATGACATCCTATCAACGCTTGCAACCGGCATGGTTCGATCAATTTCTGAAAAACCCCGCGAAGTTTCGCCCAGGGATCATCATGCCCTCGTTCTGGCCGGATGGCAAAGCCCTACAAACGGAGATTCTCAATGGATACACCGACGATCAGATCCGTGCCCTGTGGTTCAATTTCTCGCTCGGACGCTCGGCCCGTGATCCATCGGGCTTGAAAGCGGAAGATCCCGAGCTCATCGTCACAGATGAAATTCGAACGTATCGTGGCCGCAGTGAGGTTGCCGGTTACCGCGGCATCGCCGTGGGTTATCCGGGTGGCCTGAACTATGCATTCAATGCTCAGACCGGGGCCTTCTCCGCAATCTGGTCCGGAAAATTCGTCACGGTTGGCTGGCGCGGACAAGGCTCTGGAAATTTCATTCCCGCTTCGCCCTCCGTCCAGCTTGCGCAGGACGTCGCATTTCTAACAGATCTTCCGGAAACATGGCCGCTCAAGCCCCAGCGGACCAAAGAAAAACCTGTCAATCCGGACCCGACCTATCCGTCCCAACATGGGTATGCGTTTAAAGGATATTCGATGGGTGAAAAAGGCGTCCCGACGTTCCGTTATCTCTGCGGAGAAGTGTCGATTGCGGACACGGCGGTCACCACGGGTGGACAAGCGCCAACCGCCTTGCGCCGCACATTGAGTTTCACGAGCCCCAAAGCTACCACGCTCTACTTCCGAGCATTGGCTGGAAATATTGAAGCCGTTTCCGCGAATTCATACAAAACCAACCAACTCAAAATCGATCTGGGTGAGTCGTCCGCCACAAGTACGATCCATCTTCGCAAGTCAACCTCGGGCAATGAGCTCATCCTCAAACTCGACCTGCCAGCCGGAACCTCCACTCAAACTCTCGATTATGCACTCAGTCGCTAAATCTCTCACTGCTGCAGTCTGCGCACTCGCACCTTTTGCCCTACATGCCGAAGAAGTTGGTGAACGCTGGGGTACCGCTGTCCGAGAGCGGGAATATTATCGTTTGGTCGATATGCCCATCCCCAAGCACCTCACCATTGAAGCCGGTGCTTTTTGCGATTTGCCCGATGGTCGGATTGCCGTCGGCACGCGTCACGGAGATGTGTTTTTCATTTCCGGAACCGATGCTGCAAATCCCGAACCCCAATACCATCTCTTCGCCACCGGTCTCGATGAAATCTTCGGGCTCGATTGGAAGGATGATGCGCTTTTTGTCACGCAAAGCGCCGAGCTCACGAAAATCACCGATACAAACAAGGACGGCATCGCAGATCGCTACGATGTTGTTTCGGACGCATGGGGCTACGGAACCTATCACGAATACGCCTTCGGATCGAAGTTTGATCCGAAAGGAAATCTCTACGTTGCGCTCGGGCTTTCGAGTTCCTACCACTCCCAAGAATTGTTCCGTGGCTGGATTTTCAAAGTCACTCCACAGGGCAAATCGATCCCGATTGCCAGCGGTGCCCGCAGCCCCGGCGGCATCGGATACAATGAACACGGCGCCTTATTCTATATGGAAAGCCAAGGTCCTTGGAATTGCGCATGCAGTCTGAAATTCGTCAAGGAAGGCGGCTTCATGGGGCACCCGATCAGTTACAACTGGTATGAATACGCGCCAAATATGGGAAAGCCGCCCGTCATGCCGGTTTCAGGGTCCAAAGTTCTAACAGAAAGTAAGCGCATCCCCCAGCTCGATCCTTATGCCGTTGTTTTTCCCTACATCCGCATGGGTCGCTCGCTGAGCGGATTTGTCATAGATCGGACAGGCGGGAAATTCGGTCCGTTTGAAAATCAAATCTTCCTCGGGGATTACACGCAATCTCTCATTGTTCGAGCCACCACCGAGCAGATCAACGGTGTCTGGCAAGGCGCATGCTACCCGTTTCGTGAAGAACTTTCCACCGGTTTGCTCAATGTGCATTTCACACCGCAGGGACGCTTGATCTCCGGTGGAACCAACCGCGGCTGGCCGGTTCGCGGGCTGAAACCCTTTGCGCTAGAACGCTTAGAATGGACTGGAAAAACTCCCTTCGAAATCAAACGGATCAATATCACATCCACCGGCTTCAGGATCACCTTCACCAAGCCGGTGGATCCCAAAACCGCGGCCGCTCCAGAAAATTACCGTGTTTCCTCTTTTACTTATCCCTACCACCAAGGTTACGGCGGGCCGGAGGTGGAACAGACCTCGGTCAAAACCACGAAAGTTGACGTTGCGAAAGACGGCCTGAGCGCGACGATCACGCTCGATAAAATCACTCCGGGTCACATCCATGAGTTCAATCTCGACGCGATCCACGATCTCGAAGGCGGCACTTTGGTCCATTCCTTCGCTTTCTATACCGTTAATGAAATCCCTAAATAGTGGGGATCTCAAAAACGCAACTTCTTCTCTCCCAAAAAACCTCCATGAAAAAGACCCTTCTTTTAGCTGTTTTATTGTTCGCTCCGTTTGCTCTTGCGGCGCCTTCCGATTCTTCGGCCAAGCCAGCGGAGAAAGAATTTTTCACTCCCGAGCAAGACAAGGAAGGATTGAGATCGAATGCGGACATAGAGGCGAAACTTCCGAATGTGCTGATCCTAGGAGATTCGATTTCCATCGGTTACACCGTATCTGTTAGAAAAGGCCTTGAAGGGGTTGCCAATGTCGTCCGTCCAAAAGCCAATTGCGGGGACACCCGTGCGGGCATCGCAAATATCGAAACATGGTTGGGCGATACGAAATGGGACGTCGTTCATTTCAACTGGGGCCTTCATGATCTTTGCTATCGTCATCCGGAATCAAAAGAGAAGGGCAATCGTGACAAGGTCAAAGGGGCTCAATCAGTACCTATTACGGATTACGAAAAGAATCTGGAGCAGTTGGTGGAGCGTCTCCAAAAAACCGGAGCAAAACTGATTTGGGCAAACACGACTTTGGTTCCCGATGGAGAAGTGGGGCGCTTTGTCGGCGATGAGATCAAATACAACGCCGCTGCCGAACGCATCATGAAAAAGCACGGGGTGACGATCAACGATCTCCATGCCACCACCGCTGCTTTTTCTGGGGATCTTTTTGCGGGTAAGGGCGATGTCCATTTCACGCAACAGGGCTCTAACAAACTTGCCGCTCAGGTGATCGCAAAAGTGAACGAAGCTCTTGGAAAATCGGGAAACACGAAGGTCATCGATTGCCACGTACACCTCTACTCTCTGGAGCGGCCAGATGGAATCGGCTGGATCAAAAAAGATGACAAAGTGCTTTATGCCGATCACCTCCCAGCGGTTCACGAACCCATCGCCAAAGCTAATGGTGTGGACGGCGTGGTGTTGGTGCAAGCAGGCCAGAGCCTTGCGGATAATCAGTGGAATCTCGATGTCACCGCGCATCATAAAAAACTCTATCGGGGCGTGGTCGGAAATCTCTCCTTGGTCATCGGCACAGATGAATTCAAGCCGCTCTTCGACAAACTTTGCCAAGACCCGCGCTATCTTGGGTATCGCATTTCAGGACGTCCCAAGAACGGACTGGATGACGCTTTCTACCGCGATCTCAAGCTCACCGCCGCTGCAGGCAAAAGCGTGGATATCCTACTTGGTGGCTACAAACTGAAAGAAGCCGAAGCCATCGCCCGCAAAGTCCCGGAATTGCGCATCATCATCGATCACTTTGGCGGCGTCCAACTCAGTGCTCATCCTCTTGCTTCCGAGTGGATCGAAGATTTCCGTTCGATTGCGAAAGCGCCAAATGTTTATTGCAAAGTTTCCGCGCTCTATGGCCGGGTTGCAAAACAACCGGCACCTAAAGAACTTTCGTTCTACAAGCCTGTCCTCGATCTTGCGTTCGAATGCTTTGGTGAAGATCGCTTGGTCTATGGTAGCGACTGGCCAGTGACCGAAACCACAGGCGACTATGCTTCGGTGCTGGCGCTGACCCGCTCATACTTCGAGCCCAAAGGCGCCGAAGTGTGCGAAAAATTGTTTCATCGGAACGCGGAGAAATTCTACGCCATTCCATCGGTGAAGTGAGGTAGGCACGGAAGATGGCGGTCGTTTTATCAAAACGACCCTACCGTTTGATTGGTAGGGTCATTTCGATGAAATGACCGCTGGAACTAAATGATTTTGGTATAGATTGCATAGCCGCCGGCAACGAACAGTCCCGCGACGCTGACCCACAAGCCGATGTCCCAGAGTTTGCTCGGAGTGAGTCTCGCATCACAGCAACGGTAGCGGAAATACAATGCCGCCACACCGAGCATGGGCAAGATTAGCGCACCCATGAAGCCTCCCGCGAAAACCAATTGTTCCGGCGCCTTGAAAAACGCATAGCTAGCCAAGAATAACAATGGCAGGCAGATGCAGAACAACCGCACCCACCAGCGATAGACCTTCTCATCTCCGGACGTGACACCGAAAACGCGCAAGGCGTCCGCACAAACCCGCGCATGACTTGCCGTCGCTACGAAGAAGGTCGAATACAACACCGCAAACGCTCCGAACAAAAATATGATCTCGGCAGCCTCACCAAAAACGGGAACATACATTTGACCCAAAGTCCGTATCATCTGCTCGCCTCCCGGGTTGAGGCCGGTGCGGCCGAGAATCGCCGCACCTAACAGATAGAATCCGAGTGTTGCAAATGTGTAAACGATCATCGAGCACCATGCGTCCCAGCGCAGCACGCGTATCCAGCCCTGCGCGCGCGACTCCCATTCCGGTGAGCCGTCACGCGGTCCGGTCCACTTCGCGTATCCTTTTTCCAAACACCAATAAGGATATTGGATCAACTCTGTCGCACCGACCCCGATGATTCCAAATGCGGCCAAGGCTACATACAAACCTTTGCCTTCGGGAATGTGAAAACTCAATCCTTCTGCCAACTCCGCCCATGAAATGCGCCACTCCGGAAGTGCTTGCAGATAGAACAGATTAATCAATGTCACTAGCGTGAACGATGCGACCAGGAAGGTCGAAACGTTTTGAATGAGTCGGTAGCGCCCAACCACTAACAGCACGATCGAAACCAAGGTTACAAGGGTTGCCCATATCATTGGGTCTTTGGAAACAGCCTCCGTTTTCCCAGACCATTTGGAGAGTTCCTCCTGCGCGGCATCTCGCTGCGCAGCGACTTTTTCAAGACTCATCGCCATGTGCGCGTCTCCTTCGAAGCGCTCGATGATTTTATCGGCAACCTTGACCTGAATTGCCGCGTCCTCGCGGATATTCATTTCCTTGCCCGCCTCGGTAAGCGGCAGCTGGATTGCCATTGCCTGACCGACGCCACCGATGATCCCCCCGAGCTGAATCAGTGCGACCACGATGAAAACCAACCAAAACCAACACAACCAATTCACCCGAGCACGCGGACCGGGAACCTGGTTCAGACCATCAAGCGTCGTGCGCCCGCTCGTGATCGTGAAACGCCCGAACTCAATTTGAACGAAAACCTTGATCAAACAGCCAATGATGATCAGCCACAAAAGCACAAATCCAGCCTCCGCCCCGACCGCTGTCGTGGCGATCAGCTCACCCGATCCCACGATCGAACCCGCAATGATCAATCCCGGTCCCAGTTGCCTGATGATCCCTTTGATGGATTTTGGTGGATCCTGAACGGTCGATTCTTCATGGGTTTTGTTCATCTTGCTGATGCTGAGCTGTCGACATGGTGACCGTCAACCTCACATCTGCATAAGCCCAGAGCCGATTCACTTGCCTCAATGGCCTCCCAAGAAAATTTGCCGAGCCTGAATTTGGGTTCAGAATATCAAGGATTTGCCCATCTATTCCGCGAGGCAAATCGGCTTATTTCAGTGATTTCGGCTCTGTTACCCAAAGTTAGCGATTCGCATGCGTAAACATTAGCTTTAGTGTTTACCTAATCGCTCAAAAAAATAGCGTCAGCGCATGAACGGTTCACACCAACTGCGCAGAAAGCGGTTTTACAAGAATTTGAGTGAGGGGGAGGCCTTGATTTTGTTTGCGGGTTCAGCGCCCAGAAAGACGGCCGATGCGACTTATCCTTTTTTTGCTAACAGGAATTTTTACTATCTGACCGGCGTGCTTCAGGTAGACAGCATTTTCCTCGCCGCAAACCGTGGCGGAGTCGTCGAGGAAACCCTTTTTATTCATGAAAAGAGCCCCATGGCGGAGCGTTGGAACGGTTACCGTATTTCCCATGAAGAAGCATCGGAATACTCCGGCATCGAAAAGATCGCGGACCTTGGAACATTCGATCAAGTGCTTGGCGAGCTTTTGAATTCCGGCTCCGTTACGGCTCTTTGGTATGATTTCGACAAGTATGATGAGGGACGTAGGGATGCTCCGCAAAATAAACACAGTGAGTCGGTTTTATCTGCTCATCCGGCGCTGACCCTGAAAAATGCCTATCCGCTAATTTGTGAAGCCCGCACGATCAAGGATGCCGATGAAATCGCGAAAATCCGTGAGGCTTTGGCTGTCACACGCGATGGGATTCATGCGATGATGAAAGCGGCCAAATCAGGTATGTATGAATACCAACTTGAAGGGGTTTTCAACAAGGTTCTAGCCGATGCAGGAGTGCGCGAGCCAGCCTTCGCCAACATTGTTTCCGGGGGGCGCAACAATTTTTACATCCATTACGAGGAACCGATGGGGGTTCTGCAGGATGGCGATTTGATTCTCACGGATGTCGGAGCCAGGAAAAACGAATATGTCAGCGATATTTCCCGCCCTTTTCCCGTGAACGGCAAGTTCACACCTGAGCAAAAAAAAGTCTATTCGATCGCACTCAAAGTGAGCAAGGAACTCATGGGCCTACTGGCTCCGGGAATGGTTTCCTTCGATGAGATTGAGGCTTATGCGCGCCGACGAATTCGCGAGGAACTGGTTGCCGCCGGATATTTGGGTGAGGATGAGGATGTGAGTAAATACTACTGGCACAAGGGCACTCACCATATCGGACTCGACGTGCACGATGTCGGCCCGCCCGGAAATCCCATCGTACCAGGCATGGTCTTCACCATTGATGTCGGGATCTACATGGAAGACCGAAACATCGGCTTCCGCATCGAGGACAATGTCGCAATCACCGAGACGGGTTACGAACATCTCTCATCGGACATTGTGCGTGAAATCGACGATATCGAGGCGATGATGAATGGTTGAATTTTTGGACCGCGCGAGTCCACTCGCGCAGGATGAAAGGGCGCGACCACCGACTCCATCGGGGCGCGACTGGAGTCACGCGGTCCATCCATCCTCAACCTCTCACTTCAGCTTTTGGCCGTCCGCGATAAGTCGCGCGCGTAGTTTTTCATAAGAGACTTTTTGAACGGAAGTTTGCCCGTCGATTGCCAAGCAGGCCGCGGTTCCGGCACTCTGCCCTAGCACCATGAAAACCGGCTCCATGCGAATGGATCCGAAGGCGATATGGGTGGAGGAAAGCGCCCAAGGCACGAGCAGGTTCTCACATTCGCCAACTTTCGGAACGATGGAACGGTAGGAAATTCCGTAAGGCTTGCCGCCCAGTGAAACTTGGATATCGCCTTCGTTTTTGACGCTTCCTTCATGAACGAAACGTTGGGTGTTGTGGGAGTCGAGCGTGTAGGCACCCATGCCCACCGGATCCTCCACCGCTATTTTGTTTTTGCAGTGGGCCTCCGTCATCACCAGATCCGACTTCATGCGCCGCGCTTCACGGACATAGATGTTATAAGGCCAGTGACTATTATCCGGAAATTCATCTTTCGCCAGACCCCATCGCGCATGTGCGGTGCGTATGCTCTCAGGCACACGCGGGTGGTTTTGTAAGGTCCATACCAAGCCGAGCTGGTAGTCGCGATGTTTCGCCGCCAGGACTTCGCGTTCGGCATGGCTCAGGGTCGCCCAGTTCCAATCTTTGCCGTAATTTCCGCCAATCAGATCGCATGAAATTCCGCCGGTGTTGTTAGAATCGGATTTGCGGTTCGGTACCATGGTGGTTTTGAAAAACCCGTTTTTCTGTCCCGCCTCCATCGCGCGGAACAAAATTTCAAAATCTGCCTCATTATAGCTTTTCGGCTTTTCGATCATGATCCGGTTCTCGGGAATATCTGTCAGAACCATCCGGTAGCAATAGGCCTGAAGCTTGTCATCCGCATCTCCCTTGTTGCCACCCATGTCGGGATTCACCCCAGGGAGCAAGCCGCTGTTCGGATCGCCCTTCACGCGGTAGGGATCAATTCCGTTCGGCAACTGATTCTTCTTCGCCACGCCTTCGATCCCATTACCGGTTTCACCATATTCGGTATTCGCTTCGCGTCCGATCATAAAGGAAACCCCCGCCAGCGGGAGCAGATCTCCTTCGTAGGAGGCGTCGATAAACATGTTGCCTTCGATACTGTCGCCACCTTCGAGCACGATTTTTGAAATCCGCTTGTCCTTCATGATCACACCCTTTTTCAAATCCAGCCGCCCCTTGATGATTTTCACACCAGCCTCTTGGATCATTGCATCGAAAATATCCTCCGCGATTTTCGGTTCAAACACGGATGCGAGTTCATTCTCCGGGTTAAACGCCAAAGTGCCTTGGGCCATCTTGGGAAACGTATCGATCTTCTCGAGGTTCCAGGAATCGTCCTTTTGGTAATGCAGGTAGGCCTTATGGTAAAAATCCCGCGAAAGCCCGCCGAGAATCGCGTCGTTTCCAATATCTGACCAACCCAGACCGCTGCTGGTCATGCCACCGAGGTGACCGTATTGGGACACCAGAATCACGCTTTTGCCCATCCGTGCCGCCTGCACTGCGGCAGTCACACCGCCTGAGGCATCACCATAGACCACCACATCTGCCTTGCGCTCTGCTGCGGACAAACTCCCAGAAAAAGCCAACGGCGAGCTTGCGGTGAAAAGGGCGAGATAGAAGTGAATGAGTGGTTTCATGACGGTTGGCGGGTACGATGCAGTTAGGATACGGAATTTTTATGCTAATTATTCAATGTTCTGAACCTTGCGATCAAATCCATAAACCGTTAACCATTCATCCAACATGAAATTCAAATCTCTCTTCGGTTTACTCGCCGGCCTGTCTGGTGTCTTTTTCTGCGTTACGAAAACCATGGCAGAATCAACGGAAAATCCACAGTGGCTCAGTTATCAGGGCGGCAAAGGTCCCGGAAAGGGCAAGCATATCGTCCTGATCGCCGCCGATCAGGAATACCGCAGTGAACAAGCGATGCCGATGCTGGCGCGCATCCTTGCCGAGCGCCATGGTTTTGACACCACCGTGCTGTTCAGCGTGAACGCCGATGGCATGGTCGATCCCACCCTGCCGACGCCGAACCGGAAAGATCCAAGCACATACAGAAAGCACAATATCCCCGGACTGGAGCAACTCGCAAAGGCGGACCTATTGATTCTCTTCACCCGCTTGATCAGTCTGCCCTTGGAGCAGGAGAAGCACGTGGTGGAGTATTTCGACTCCGGCAAACCGATTATCGCCTTGCGCACATCGAACCATGGTTTTGAAGGCGCTCTCGACTACAAGATCAACGATCAGCAAGTGACTCTGAGTCAAATTTTCGGAGGATCTTTCATGAATCATCATGGCGAGTGGCAGGCGGATTCGACCCGTGGTGACATTGTTCCGGAAATGAAAGACCATCCCGTTCTCAGAGGAGTGAAAGACATCTGGGGCCTGACCGATGTCTATCGCACCTTTCCGGAGGGAGGCTCTCTGCCCGAAGGTTGCACCGCTCTCGTTTACGGTCAGCCGCTGATCGGGCGCGAACCAGGTGGCGTGAACAATCCGGAAAAAGAACCACTTCCTGTCGTTTGGGTAAAAAACTGGAAAACCAGCAGCGGAGCCGAAGCCCGCATCCTCCATTCAACCATGGGCAGCAGCAAAGATTTTCTCAATCCCGGCCTACGCCGACTCGTGATCAACGGAGTGTATTGGGGACTGAAGCTTGAAAACAAAATCCAAGCGGACAGCAGCGTCGAATACGTTGGAGCATACAACCCGCTTTCCCATGGGTTTCATCACGACAAACTTGGAGTGGTTCCTCGCCCCGTCTCATATTACCGTTGAATCCATGGGCTATAAAAAACTGACCCAAATGATCACAGGGGTCTAGGGCACGATCACGACCTGACCCGCTTCGGCGCCAGCGATGATTTCGGTAAGCTCGCCAGTGGACTTGCCGCGGGTGACGACTCGGCGTTCGGTTTTTCCGTCAGCAAGCTTTAGTTCGATGGTCCAACCTTTGACGCCCAGCTCGATGGCCTTGCTGGGAACCGCGATGGCTTTTTCGTTGCTGTAGGAAATGACGTTCACATCCAGAGATTGGCCGGGCGCGGGGTTGAGGGATTTTGGCCATTCAGCTGTGAATGTAACCGAGTAGGCGCCTTGGGGATTTGGAATTCGGGAAGACTTGGCGATCGTCACTGGAATGAGAACCTCACTTTTTCCCGAAAGCATGGCGAAGCCTTTCACGCCTTTTTCCAGTGCCTGCGCATCGCCCTGATTGACAAAGGTTTCGATCACCAGTTTCGAGGTGGAGGGGATGAAACAGGCGAGATTTTTAGCAAGGGGAGCAGAGGCTTTTGGGGTCAAAACCTTGGTCATATCACCCGTTACCCAAGTCCCGTTTTCGATGGAGCCATAATAGAACAAACCATCTGCCGGCGCTTTGATTTCGAAAAGTTTGCGATCCTGCTCCAGATCCGCCAGTTCATCGCGTTGGCGTTTCAGGGCGGTTTTCTGTTTTTCGACTTCGAGTTTTTTCAATTCTAACGAACGCGGCAGATCTTGTTTTGCTTTCGAGAGCTGCAGGGCGGCATCCTCGCTTTTTTCAGTCAGAGCGATCAGCTCGCGTGGAAGGGTCACGCTTCGCATGCGTTTGTGATCGAGGGTCTCCATTCTCAATGCGAACTCGGCGGATGCCACGGAGTCATGCTGCTTTTTCAAAATGATCTCCTCGGTATCTTCCGTGATTTCATCCGCTTCATACATTTTGAGAAGCTGCTTGAGCTCCTCCTGGTAAGAGGCGAGCAACTGCTGCTGGCGCTTCAAGCTTTGATCCGCGGTTTCTTCGGAGGCTTTGCGTCGGGTTTCTTGAAAATAAGCGAGCTCCTCTGCCGCCATTTTCGCGCCGCGCTCGATGCGCAACAACTGCTCGGGAAGGGTTTTTTCAAAAGTCGCCAGATCCAGTTCCGCCTGGGCCATGCCAAGTTCCGCAACGGCGAGCGCTTGTTTGGAATCGGCAATTTTACGATCCACGGCATCGGTTTTGAAAACGATCAAGGGCTCACCTTTTTTCACCGCACTGCCGTGATTTACGATGGAAACGATTTCAAACGTTGTCCAAGCCTTGGCATCCAGGCGGATCGGCACGAAGGAGTCAGGTAAAGCGGTGGCCTTGAGACTGTGGCTGACAGTGAAGGGCTTCGCCTCCAAAGTCAGCTCAGCTGCCTGCGTGGCAGTGATGGTAACGAAAAGGGCGGGGAGCAAGTAATGCAATGCGGTCATGATCGGGAATGCGAAATGAAAATATAGATCGGGCAATCACTCAAGCCACGCCTCTCGATTTTCTTGCCAACCAAATCGGCAGGAAACGGGGTTTTTTCGCCATCGGCGATGAAGGGACAAAATGCTCCACCACCTCGTAACCATCTCGCTCAAGGTTGCGAGTCAAGTTTGCCACAGGTCGGGTCGAGGCAATGGCCAACAATCCGCCGGGTTGGAGGGCCTCATAGGTCGCGGCGATCCAGCGTTTGTCATTGACGAAAAATCTTTGCTTGCCGGCCAATGGCGCGGAGTCGAGATGGATTAGGATCGCATGCAAACAACCCGATTGTTTGTTCAGCGCACTCGCACCTGGATCGTTTTCAATGACGACACGCGGGTCATCCAAGGGAGTATCGGGGAAAAATTTGCGGTTCCAGTCGATCAGCTCGCCGCGGCTTTCCGCGACAGTGTAAACCGCCCGTTTCTGCGGCAGCTCTTGCATGATGGATTTCAACATGTGGCCGAGCCCGAGTCCTATCAACCAAACCCGCGGCTGACGGGCGGGGCGGAACGGAGCCGCTGCAAGTTTGGCGAGCTCTTCCTCGGATGCTCGCGTGCCAGGACCACAGATCTGCTGCCCCTCCACAAGTAGATACCGACGGCTGTCGTGCTCTTGAAGTTCGAGAGGTGAGCCATCGGCTAAGGTGGTGGAGGCGAGGGTGATGCGTGGTTTCATGTCGGCTTACTGGTGGAGAGAATGAACGATTTCGAATCTTCGACAACCCTCATGTCGTAGGAATGATTTTCCATTTTTCGAGCTCGGCAGGAAAAAGAAAACCTCGGCCTGTGTCGGCCGAGGTTTTTTAGGTTTTGAAGATCTTTTGTTCGGCGGTAGCCCGCCAAGACATTAGAGGCTTCCTTTAAGGACGGAGGATGCCTTGAAACCAACCGACTTGGAGGCGGCGATTTTGAGAGCTTCTCCGGTCTTCGGATTGCGGCCGAGACGTGCAGCGCGCTTTTTAACCTCGAAAGTACCAAATCCGATGATCTGGACTTTTTTGTCTTTCTTCACGCCTTTGGCGATTGAGTCAAGGACTGCATCGAGGGATTGTTCAGCGGCACGCTTGGTTGTGTCTGCTCCGAGGGCTTTTTGGATGGATTCAATAAGTTCTGCTTTGTTCATGGCAAAAGTGTTTTTGCGAACACAGTCGCATTTTGGCAAGACAAAATCTACTGGAAGCAAAACGATTTTTTTCAAGCGCTGCTTGACTTCCTGCTGATTTCTAGCTTGTGCGCACATGCTTGGCGGATGTTTTCGCGCCGAATGTGTGTCACTTGGCAAAAAGACTCGGTGGCTTGCGGGCAGAGCCAAACGCTTTTCTAACAGGTAATGTGAGATGGCGGAGGAGTGAGTGAAGTGAAAGATTTGAATCAGCCAGAAAATGTAAGCGATGCTCTCGGAGCCACTTCTCGGGTCTGCCTCATGCCGTCCGTGAACCTCTTCTGTCATCTCCCTTAGTCATGTGAAAAATACCCTCGTCATCTCACCGAGCGAAATTTTGGGTTCTCTGAAATAGCAAGATTCCTAGGGGTTGAGATTTATTCCCGATCGGAGGCTCTTGAATCTCGTCTCCACGTGGATTTTTCGTTCCAGAACCGACTTTGTGAAAATTTTCACAAATAGCTCTTGCGGTAGGCTGTGGGTCTATCATATCTCCCTTCGCCTCACTTTTTCCTGCATTCACCCATGACGCGTTTCTCAGTCACAATTTTAGGCCTCTTGCTCCTGGCATTCACATCGGCTTTCGGTGCGGAAGGTGGGCATCACGCATTGCCACTGGACGCGCAACCGCTGCATGACACCTTGCCAATTTCAAACTCCATCACCATGGTATGGCTGGCTGTGGTCTTGATCGTGATTTTCTGTCAAATCGCAACTCGTAAAATGAGCCTTGTGCCGAGTGGGGTTCAGAACTTTGCTGAGTGGATCGTTGAGTCTTTGTATGGCTTTCTCGAGGGATTAATGGGTGCACACTTAACCAAGCGCACTTTCTGGTTTTTCGGCTCGGTTTTCTTTTTCATCCTCACCAGTAATTACCTCGGGCTCATTCCTGGCGTCGGCACGGTAACCTACGGAGGCACTCCAATCCTTCGCGGCGGTAACGCAGACATCAATATGACCGCAGCCATGGCGTTCACCTTTGCCTTGCTCTGGTTCTACTGGGCAATCTCCGAGAACGGAATCAAAGGGTTTATCGCACACATTTTCGCACCAAAAGGGGTCAAAGGCTTCCTTTTCTGGGCGCTGATGCCGCTGTTCATTTTCGTAGGCTTCCTTGAAATCATCTCAATCGGTATCCGTCCTGTCGCGCTTTCCTTCCGTCTCTTCGGAAACATCTACGGTGGTGAGCAGACACTGGAAAAGCTGATGACGCTTGTGCCGGATTACCTTTCTTTCCTTCCCGCACTTCCGTTTTATTTCATGGAACTCCTCGTAGGCTTCGTCCAAGCCCTCGTTTTCACCCTTCTCTGTGCGATTTTCGTCAAACTCATCTGCGATCACGGAGACGACCACGAATCGCACTAACCTTCTCCGTATCCGGACCATGTCATAGAGCGTGGGGGATATAGAAAAACAACAAACATAACACAAAACAAACTGACAATATGGGAACTAAAGCATTCGCAGTAGCACTCGCCGCCCTCGCAGGTGGCATTGGCATCGGTCTTCTTGGATCCAAGGCAGCAGAAGCAACAGGGCGTAATCCTGGTGCAGCTACTCCTATCCTGGTGATCTCCATCATCCTTGCAGCACTTATCGAGGGTATCTTCATCCTCACCGCATTCGCAGTGCCGTTCTGAGCATTTTGCCGCCTCCGCCTTCGGGCGCAGGCGGCTACCCCTTTTTCCAATTCCTCATTTTTCAAACGACTTTCCAGCCATGATGATCTTCCTTGCAGCAGCAGCCGAACACCCGAACGCCCTTGAGGCTCTTTCGAAGACCTTCGGACTTCACGGTGCGTTTTTTGTCGCACAGGTGGTCAATTTCTTCTTGGTCATTCTTGTTCTCAAGAAATTTGCTTTCGGACCGATTCAGCAAATGCTCGAACAACGTCGTGCGCGCATCATCGCTGGCGAGGAAAAGCTCAAGCAGATCGAAAAACAACTTGCCGAGTCCGAGTCCACCACTGCGGCGGCCATCGCGAAAGCCAATGAAGATGCGGTTCGTCTTATCAATGAGGCAAAAGAGGGCGCAGCAGCCTTCACCGAGCAGAAAGCCCAAGAAGCCATATCCCAAGCCCAGCAAATTCTCGCCAAGGCAGAAGCTGCGGCAAACGCTGACCGTGAGCGTATTGCGGCTGAATTGAAGCGCGAGTTCGGTCGCCTGGTTGCCAGCACCACCTCCCAAGTCACTGGTAAAGTGCTCACCGCAGCTGACCAGAGCCGCATCAATGACGAGGCACTTGCCAAAGTCGGTAACTAATTTCTGCTCTTTTATAACCAGACAACGATGAAAATCTCCAAAATTGCCGCAGCCACCGCCCGCCGTCTCTACGGCTTGTGCCAAGTGAACGGCCAGCTTGATGATCACAAGCTGCGGGATCTGGTTTCCAAACTTATCGCCGCCAAACCCCGCGATTTCCAAGCGATCCTCGCTTCCATCCAGCGCCTCGTGCGCCTCGAAGAAGCCCGTCGCGCCGTCACCGTCGAGAGCGCGGTCTCCCTGGATGCCAACGAGCGCCAGAAAGTTGAAGCAGGCCTGGCTAAAGACTACGGCAGCAACCTTACCATCGAATACAAAATCAACCCGGAGCTCCTTGGCGGTCTCCGCATCAAGGTCGGCGATGACGTTTTGGACGGCTCTGTCCAAGGTCGCCTCGATCGCCTCTCAAAAGCATTTTAATCTTCTCTTTTTTACCATCCACTACTCACTCCTCACCCTTATCTTATGAGCAGCATCCTCCAGGACATCGAAAAACAAATCGCCGGCATCAGCACGAGCGTCGAGAAAACCAATACCGGCACCGTCCGCAAAGTCGGTGATGGCGTCGCCATCGTCGAAGGCCTTTCTGACGTCATGCTCAATGAAATGATTGAGTTCGATGGCGGAGTGACCGGCATGGCACTCAACTTGGAGGAAAGCGAAGTCGGCGTGGTTCTTCTCGGTGACTACGCTTCCGTCACTCAGGGTGCAACTTGCCGCACCTCTGGCAAACTCCTTTCCATTCCTGTGGGTGAAGCCCTCCTCGGTCGCGTGGTCAACGCACTCGGTGCTCCGATCGATGGCAAAGGCGAGATCGCCGCATCTGCTCAATATCCGATGGAGAAAATTGCTCCCGGCATCATCAAGCGGAAATCCGTTTCCGTGCCGGTGCAAACCGGCATTATGGCGATCGATGCCATGGTGCCAATCGGCCGCGGTCAGCGTGAGTTGATCATTGGTGACCGTGCCACAGGTAAAACCACCATCGCGGTGGACACCATCATTTCCCAAGCCCAGCAGAACAAAGCCGCTGAGCAAGGCAAGCTGCAGAACTACAAGCCGATGTTTTGTATCTATGTCGCCATCGGCCAAAAGCTCTCCAACGTTGCCCGTATTCAGAAGACTCTCGAAGATGCCGGCGCAATGGAATACACCACCATCGTTTCCGCATCTGCTTCCGATGCTGCTGCCATGCAGTTCCTCGCGCCGTACGCAGGTTGCGCGATTGCTGAATACCTCATGGACAAAGGTCAGGATTGCTTGATCGTTTTCGACGACCTCTCCAAACACGCCGTGGCTTACCGACAAGTTTCCCTCATCCTTCGCCGCCCCTCTGGTCGCGAGGCTTACCCAGGTGACGTTTTCTATCTTCACTCCCGCTTGCTCGAGCGTTCCGCCCGTCTTACCGATGCGGCGGGTGGCGGTTCTCTCACCGCTCTGCCTATCATTGAAACCCAAGCGGGTGACGTTTCGGCATACATCCCAACCAACGTAATTTCGATCACCGACGGCCAGATCTATCTTGAAACCGACCTTTTCTATCAAGGTATCCGCCCGGCGATCTCGGTCGGTCTGTCGGTTTCCCGCGTCGGCTCCGCCGCCCAAACCAAGACCATCAAATCGGTTGCAGGAACCACGAAACTCGACCTCGCCCAATATCGCGAGCTTCAAGCCTTCGCTCAGTTCGGCTCCGACCTCGATGCGCAGACCAAGAGAAAACTCGAGCGTGGTGCCCGTATCGTTGAGCTCTTCAAACAAAACCAATACTCCCCACTCGCGATGGAGATGGAGTCGATCTACCTCTTTGCGATGCAGAACGGTTACTTCGACGACGTGGCGGTAAAAGACATCAGCCGCTGCCAAGACGCGATGGGCGAGTTCTTCAATACGCGCAAAGCCGAAATTCTCGACAAGATCCGCAACGAGAAACCGGATCTCAAGAAAGACGCCGCCTCTGTCGAGGCCGTCAAACAAGCCATCGAAGACTTCAAGAAGTCCTGGAAATAACTCTTTTCTCTAAGCTCCTAGCTCCACGCTCTTTATGGCCAACCTCCGAGACATCCGCCGCCGAATCAAATCGGTCAAGAACACCGCCCAGATCACCCGGGCGATGCAGCTCGTTGCGGCCGCGAAGATGAAAAAAGCCCAAGACCAAGCGATGGCCGGGCGAGATTATTCATCCCAGCTTAACGCCGTCCTGAGTGACATTTCCGCAAACTTCTCTGACGAGGTATCGCATCCGCTCCTGCAAACCCGCGAGGGCAACCGCGAGTTGGTGCTGGTGATCTCCACCGACAAAGGTCTGTGCGGGCCGCTCAATACCAACCTTGCCAAAAAACTCCGTGCCGATACCTCCGACACGGCGGACTACGTCACGGTGGGCCGCAAACTTCGCATCATGCTCGAAAAACTGGGCAAAAAAATTCTCGCCGACTACTCGGTGAAAGATCCGGTTCCGTTTGCGGATGCGCGCGCGATCGCAGCTCTCCTCACCAAACAATTTACCGAAGGAAATTACGACAAGGTTTCCATCGTCTATACGCGTTTCGTGAACACTTTGACGCAGGTTCCGGAGGTCAAACAACTTCTCCCTGTCCTTCCGCCGACGCAATCGGATGAAACCGGTTTGATCGATGGCGACAGCACGGATTCCCTCTTTGAGCCCTCGGTTGAGGAAGTGCTCGCATCCATTCTTCCGCTTTACGTGAATTTCCAAGTCTATCAGGCACTTCTTGAATCCCGCGCCACCGAGCACTCCGCGCGCATGGTCGCAATGAAAGCCGCCACTGATAACGCCAAGAAATTCATCAAGGAGCTCACGCTCGAATACAACAAGGTCCGCCAAGGCGCAATCACCGCCGAACTCCTCGAAATCACCACCGCCATGAAGGCGATGGAATAGCCTGATCTAACAAAGTCTTCCCCTTAAAACTGTAATCTTCCCACAAGTAACTTCGTCCACCATGAGCAACCAAGGAACCATCGTCCAAATCATCGGCGCCGTCATCGACGCTGATTTCTCCAAAGCCAGCAAACTGCCGGAAATCTACAACGCGCTTGAGATCAAATATGTTCTCAACGGGGTTGATACCAAGCTGGTTCTCGAAGTTCAACAACACCTCGGCGATGGTTGGGTGCGCGCCGTAGCCATGTCCACCACGGACGGCCTCAAGCGCGGCATGAGCCTCACGGATACCGGAAAAGCTATCGCGGTTCCTGTCGGCAAACAAGTGCTCGGACGCATCTTCAACGTTACGGGCGACCTCGTTGACGAAAACGTTGCACTTGCCGATGCAAATCATCGTTCCCCGATCCATCGCTCGGCTCCTGCTCTAACAGATCAATCCGCGGCAACTGAAGTTCTGGTCACGGGCATCAAAGTCATCGACCTCATCTGCCCGCTGCTCAAGGGTGGTAAAGGCGGTATGTTCGGTGGTGCGGGTGTGGGCAAAACCGTGGTGATCATGGAGCTCATCAACAACATCGCGAAAGCACACGGCGGTTTCTCCGTTTTCGCCGGTGTGGGTGAGCGGACTCGTGAAGGTAACGACCTCTATTGGGAAATGATTGAGTCCGGAGTTATCGCAACCGAGAAAGATGAAAAAGGTCATCCAAAACTCGACGCCAAAGGCAACCCGGTGCTCGCCGCCGAGGGTTCCAAAGTGGCTCTTTGCTACGGCCAGATGAACGAGCCTCCGGGTGCCCGTCTCCGTGTTGCTCTTTCCGCTCTCACCATGGCGGAATACTTCCGTGACGAAGAAGGTCAGGACGTTCTTCTATTCGTCGACAATATCTTCCGTTTCTCTCAGGCAGGTTCCGAAGTTTCTGCGCTTCTCGGCCGGACTCCTTCCGCTGTGGGTTACCAGCCAACTCTCTCCGAGGAAATGTCCGTTCTCCAAGAGCGCATCACCTCGACCAACAAAGGCTCCATCACTTCCATTCAGGCCGTTTACGTCCCTGCGGATGACTTGACCGACCCCGCTCCTGCAAACACCTTCGCTCACCTCGACGCAACGGTGGTTCTTGAGCGCTCACTCGCGGAACAAGCGCTCTTCCCTGCGGTTGATCCCCTTGCATCCACATCCAAAGCACTCGCTCCGGAAGTGGTGGGTGAGGAGCACTACAAGGTGGCTCGTGGCGTTCAGCTCGTGCTGCAGCGTTATAAAGACCTTCAGGACATTATCGCGATTCTTGGTATGGACGAGCTGAGCGACGAAGACAAGATGACCGTTTTCCGCGCTCGTAAGATTCAGCGTTTCCTCACCCAACCTTTCCATGTGGCTGAGATCTTCACCAACGTTCCAGGTGCGCTCGTTTCCCTCGAAGATACCGTTAAAGGTTTCGGCGAAATCCTTGATGGCAAATGGGATGATGTTTCAGAAGGTAACTTCTACATGAAAGCCGGTATCGATACCGTCTCCCGCGACTAATTCGATTCCAAATCTCAAATTTCAAAGTTCAAATCTCAAATGTCCCTTCATCTCGAAATCGTCACTCCAGAGAAAAAGATTTTCTCGGACACCGTCGAAAACGTCTATCTGCCGGGAGCGGATGGTGAGATGGGAATTTTACCAAGCCACGCCGGTTTGGTGACCGCGCTCCAGCCCGGTGAACTGCGCTATCTTCATCAAGGCAAGATTGTCACCTTGGCCATCGGCTCCGGTTTTGCTGAAATCAGCCAAACTAAAGCGGTCGTTCTGACCGACATGGCGTTGGGCGAGGCGGAAATCGACGAGACTGCCACCGAGGAGGCCATCAAACGAGCCGAGGAAAAACTGCAAACCATCGATCACAGCATGGATGCGGAGGAAGTTGCTTACCTTCAAGGTATCATCGCTAAACAATCCGCCGCACTCCGCTTCAAGCGCAAGTATCAGCATTGAGCTGAGCTGCATTGACGATTCCAGCTTTCTTCTGCTCTCTCCTGTTAGAAAAAAGCCTGAATCATACAACCAGTTTCCGACCCACCTCACCACCTGTTCCAAGATGGTGAAAATCAACACGCATAGACATCAGGGCGTGATCAATTTTTCAAGTTCCCTTGGGCACAGGCCCGATGGAGCCCCTCTCGACAAATTTCGCTTGGGTGAAACTTTTACATCGGTCGTCTTTGCCATTCGCAATGTTTTCGACCCAACTTACGACACGATTTATCCATGGCTTGCTTTGCCACTGAATACAGCAGACTTGCGTCTCGCACCATTCGAATGTCGGATCATCATCGGAGATTAATGAAATATCCTGAGGTGCAAAAATACCCCGCTTAGCGAGATATAGCTGAGCTGCAATCAATTCGTTAGGCCGATCCAGGATGAGGGCAGTTGGCGGACTTACCGCAAAGAGGGCATCAAGCCGTTTCCGCAATCCTGCCGGACTCTGCTCCCAATCCGGAATATTGTAAGGCCCTGTCTTAATGCCGTTTGCTTCCATTTCCGCGAGTGATTCACGCACCAGAAGAGCGTGAAACGGCACACGATTGTGAGTGGGTTGCAATAAAACAATACGCCGGTGACCCAGTTCTGCCAAACGCCGTATTGCAGAGCGAAATGCCGGAGATTTATCTAGGCCTATTCCTGCGATTGGCAAATTACGGAAGCGGCCGAACATGGCAAAGACAGGTTTGGACTGCTTGGAGAACCATTCGAGAATTTCTCGGTTCGACGAAAAAACAACCCATGCATCCGTTTGCGTTTTGTTTACCAACCTCGCAACTTGGCTGACACTTAAACGCATGTCCATGAGGCTTTTTTCAGCAACATGGACATCATGGCCTGCTTGTCTCAGTCGCTGTTGAATTTCAACCACATATTCCAACTGAATATCAGCTCGCTCATAAAGCAAAAGTGTGACACGGAAAGTTCGACGCACAAAATGATCAGGCAAAACGATTAAACTTCGTTTTCCGTGACCTTGGGGCTTGAGATATCCATCTCTTTCAAGTTGCAAGACAGCGCTCGTTACCGTGTTCGGACTTACTCCCAACGTTGTTGCCAAGGATCTGATTCCCGGCATGTAACCACTCAACTCTCCTCTGGAAATGGCAGTTTTCAAATGTGCAGCAAGTTGCTCAACCACGCTCAGTGATTTGAAAAAATCCATGACCATAACTGTCTCTTTTTGTAAGACAGTTTGCAAGGATTTTTATTTTGGCGCGTGATCCATCTTGCACAGCGCCATTTCATGGGGTGGTTGTCATCATCTTATAAGCAGGCCTGATGCTGTAGGTTGCTCGCTACTGGCGAAGGGAAAAGATGTTGTGAGGCAGCGGCTACCCCAACTGTATTTTTCTGGGAGACAGTAATCCGGAGCTTTCATTTTCGACAAACCATATCACCATAGTATACATAGTATACATAGTAATCACAAATGGAATCCTTGTCGGAAACCATAACATCAATTCTCACGCATGAAGAAGATTTCTTCTCTCAACGTCCGCCGGTTCAGCGGCTTCGCGCTCGTTGCTACGTTGATGCTTATGGTTTTGATGGCCATCATTGCCATTGGCATCATGAGTCTATCTGCGGTGAGCCTGCGATCCAGCACGCGGGATTCCGCAATTGCCACTGCCCAGGCCAATGCCCGCATGGCTCTGATGCTCGCCATCGGTGAATTGCAAAAACATGCCGGCACTGATACACGCATCACAGCACCGGCCGATATTCTGAATCCCGATCATCCGCCCTTGACCGGTGTTTGGCGCAGTTGGGAAGGAAGCGACCATCAAGTTTCCGGCATCCTTACCGGACGACCCATCAAACCCGATTACGACGCAAAACAAAAAAACAGTACGCAAAACGGGCGTTTCCTCACTTGGCTGGTTTCCGGCGTGCCGTCTGTGGCAAGCCTCAGTGATGCTGCGACCCTTGTTTCGCCTAACAGCTCGACTGGAACCATTCCCCTTGTTACAACAGGCTCTCTCGCCTCCGGTGACAATCGACAGGTCCATGTAGCTCCCCTTCGGGTGAAGGATGGCACCTACGCTTGGTGGGTAAGTGGCGAAAATCAAAAGGCAAACCTGCCCAAACCTTACAGTCCAGAAAACGATACTGCGTCCCACTGGGCGGATCAGACCCGCAGCCACGCGATCGCAGATCCCGAAGTTTTTGAGATTGAATCCCTTCTCACAGATCCTCTGCTGGGCCACAAATCCTTCACCCGCAACACGGCCGATCTTTACGCCAATGTAGGCGCTACAGTCCGACCATCACAATCCTTCCACGACCTTTCCGCCACCTCCGTTGGGCTACTCACTAACTCTGCCACCGGCGGATGGCGGAAAGATTTTTCCTTGCTCACTGAGAACTGGGACGCGCAGCCCACCTCGGGACTGGAGTTTTTCAAAGTTAGCCCCACCCAACATCTCTCATATACTCGGCCTGCCAATAATCTCGATCCTAGGCCGCTCAACAGCATGCTCTATCATTGGGCGGACTACCGTGCCAGCACACTCCGTGAGTTCTGGGCAAGACGGGGACCTGTTGCGAGTTGGGCGAAGATCAAAAACTACGCGACGCTCTACAAGAAAATGACGTCGACCTCTAACACCGCTCCCAACATCAACCACCAGAGTTGGCAGGATATCGGGGCGGATTACACGCAGCCAAATGCCACCCTCACCTATCACGATATCCGGCTCATGCCCCAGATGGCTAGGATTCAGATGGTTGTTTCCCATTACGCCACCGCTGCGGGTGCCGCCCCCGGGAAATTGCGCCCTGCAGTGCTTTACACTCCCGTCGTCACCATATGGAACCCTTATAGCACGAGGCTGACTCTCACTGGCCGTCTCATAATCAGTGCCGGTTACACATGGCCTCTGGCCCTGAGGCACAGGCTTACAGGAGCTGGTGCGCCAACTCTGACCGCGGAATACTGGGCGGTTCAATATGGCAGCAGCTTCACTGACTACCTCAATAAAAGCCTCGGCACACCCACAGCTAATGCGTTTCAGGACTATCTTCTAAGAATTAACCAAAATCCAAATCCGGCGATTCTAGCGCCACTCATTTTGGAACCTGGAGAAACACGTATTTTTAGTCCTACTGCGGTCGCCCCCGTAAATGCAACAGGAACGAGGAACCCGACTATCGATCTATCACCAGGTGTCCGGACTGGCGGAGGAGTTTTCTACGATTTAGGAAGGAGAATCATCGGCTCCGGTTCCGTTCCCCCCTTCGATCCCAATGTGGTCTCTTTGTCCCCATCGGTTAGCATAGAGGCCGATGCCAAGTTTGATGTTCCCTCTAGAAATTCTGGCGGGCGACTCGTATGTGGATCTGCGTATCAATGGTTTGTCGACACTGCTGGCTCTGGCCGATCACACAGTTGGTTCCAGATTTTCTACAACAGGACGGACGCTGATACAATCTACCCTCCAAAGCTCGGTCTGGCCTCGGCCACATTGGCGGAGTGTAGCACCAGGCCCGTGCCCTTTCTCTCCATGATCCTTGGTTCCCGCATCGCCAATCACAAGGCCGCTGCTACTAAGGGATTGGTTCAAGCAGATCCCATCGTTGATTTCTTTTCTTCCAATGGCGAACCCCGATTCGTCGACGTCTATCCCGGTAACGACACGCTTGTTAATACTCCATGGGACTACAGCGTGGTAGAGCACGCGTCGGCCGCGGATGACATGATCCCAAATGTCGACAATACTACCAACAGCAGCTACATCATTACCGGAGTGCGCAAAGCCGAAGGTGTCTCCCGGATGCCTGCTGCGGAGCTGCCCACCCGTCCGCTGGCCTCCCTCGCCGATTTGACCCACATGCAAATCCGAGCCTTGAACCCCACCCCGCCTTACAGTGGAAACGCGGTGGCCAACTCCGACGCATCGCCTCTCATCCCAAAGGACAATATCGTAAACCCCGCAAATACACGTGCCAATAACCGTGCCAACGAACAGCAGGACGACTCCTATTGCGCCAACCATGTATTATTCGACGATTGGTTTTTCTCCTCGATCGCCCCCAAACCTGCTGGCTTCGGCCCTTCGGGCGGAACCGATCTGCAACAGACCTATAGAGATTTCATCACAGGTAAGGAGTCTCTGGTCAACCATAGCTATCGCCCCATACTGGAGGATAGGGTTTCAGATGAGGCCAAGGCGGCCGATAAATTCTCCGCGAACATCCAGCCCACGGCGTCCTGGAAAACCATCGCCTCTCGGCTTGAGGTCGAAGGTATGTTCAATGTTAACTCCACTTCCGTCCGAGCTTGGCGAGCTCTGCTAGGCCACGCCCGCAACCAGAAAATTCCATACTCACAACCGAGCGGTGCCATCGGCCTATCTGGACTGACCGATTATGCATTCAGCCGCAGCAGCATCGCCGGAGATCGGGCCGCAGGCGAACCCCCGCAAGTGGCGGGAGAGTATGCCGACACCACGGAATTCACGGGACACCGCGTCTTCACCGACGGCATGCTCGACAAGCTTGCCGAAAACATCGTCGGCCAAGTCCGCGCGCGCGGACCGTTCCTTTCTCTCTCCGAGTTTGTCAACCGGCAGCTCTCGACGGACAACAATCTCGCACTTGCCGGTGCCATTCAGACAGCCCTCAACCAACTTTCGATGGACAGTTCCTTGAACCCCTACCAGATCATTCAGAATGAGTCGGTTCCTTCTAGCGCCGATCCTGCAGGGCCTGAAGGTTACGTGTTTCGCGAAGCCGCTATTGGCCACAACACCTACGGGCTCCCGGGATGGACTAGGCAGGCAGATATCCTTCGCCCTCTTTCTCCCATCCTCTCCACTCGGGACGACACCTTCACCATCCGTGCTTACGGAGATGCAAGAAGCCCAGATGACAAAATTCTAGCGCGCGCATGGTGTGAAGCGACAGTACGTCGCACGCGCGATTTTATAGATCCTGCAGATTCTCCCGATATCACAGCGCAACCCTCTGTGCCGGCGAACCAAATCTTTGGCAGGCGATTCGAGGTGCTTTTATTCCGATGGCTACATGCCAACGAAGTCTAGATCCCCCTCCCATCGTGTGCTTACCAGAACGCCATCTTGATCTATGAAAATCATCCTTTTCCTCCTATGCATCACATCCATTCTAACAGCAAAGGAAAGCAAGCGCACTTGCCGCATTCTCTTTCCTAACGGACCAGAGCAGCCTGCGGCGAAGTATTATCTATTCGATGGCATAAGTTCCCAGGAAGTCTCTCTGCCTCGCTTGAGCTTGTCTCCCATCTATAAGCTGCGCCCCGGCGACATCAAAATTCACCTTTTGACCTCGCCTGTGGGCAAGCTCGAAGAGGTTCCTCCAGGATCGCCGGAAGTCACGGTGCATGCCGACATCAGCGATATCTATCTGCTCGTTAACAGCGAGCCCGCCAACACCGTCCTGCCGTTGCGAATGCGCGTGGTGAATGCAAATTACGACAAAATACGCAATGGTGAAATGCTCTGGTTTAACCTCACCCAGAAACATCTTGCCGGCAAGATTGGCAAGTCATCTTTCAATCTACCGGCAAACGACTCCGCTTTGGTCAAGGAACCCTCTGCCTCGTCCGGGGACTATCCAGTGGAAATTTATTTTCGCGTGCCCAATGACGAACGCACCCACCCCCTGATCGAAAGCCAGTGGTTTCACGATCCGCGCTCCCGCTACATTGTATTTGTCTTTGACGAGGGTCAGAGGCGCGCGCCTAGGGTCATGTCATTTTCCGACTTCCGCATTGCCGAGATGAAAGAGGATGAGTGACAGACCTCACCGCATGGCAATTTGCATGCTCTGAGGGTGCGATTTCATTTCGCAATTTCCCTTTCAGGCACCGGCCCGATCGAACCTCTCTCCACAAACTTCGCTTGGGTGAAACTTTTACGCCAGTCGTCTTTGCCATTTGCTACATTGCCGACCCAGTCGACAACGCGGTTTACCCATGGCCTAATTTGCCACTGGATACAGCAGACCGGATTCTCGCACCACTCGAAGCTTGGATCATCATCTGAAATTAATGAAATGTCCTGAGGCGCAAAAATACCACGTTTCGCAAGATCGAGTTGAGCTGCGATTAACTCGTTAGGCTGATTCCGATCAGCCTCCAGGTGGTTCATGCGGACTCTGCGAATATTTCGCGAGGCCAGATGCTCTGGTTCAACCTTACGGACAAACGAGTGGGTGGAAAGGTGGGCACGGAGAAACTTGATTTAAAGCCGCTTAGCCGTGAGCTTGTAGGCGAGCCGCGCCAGGGGATCGGTGATTACCCCGTCGAGCTGTATTTTCTGATCGAAGGAGATTCTCACTTCCATCCTCTTTGCGAAACCCAATGGCGACACGACCCTCGCAGTCGGAGTCCAGTATTTATTGCCAACAACGGCAACCGTAGGGCGCCGCGCATCCACTCCGTAGCGGATTATCGCATCCCTGAAGAAAAGAAAGCCGAGGAATGAAGCGGTCATGCCTAATGTCTGCTTTGAATCCTGAGGCATACTCCGCGCGGGCGTGCTTTCATCCAAGCAACTGTCACTTTTATGGAAACAGTGATCCGAAGTTTTCATTTTCGACAAGTGATGTAAAGTCACACATTGTAATCACAAACCCAACCCCTGCTGGGGATCAGAGCGCAGACATTCCCCCATGAAGAAGATTCACTCGCCCAATGCTCGCCACTCCAGCGGCTTTGCGCTCATTTCCACCATCATGCTTCTGGCTTTGCTGACGATAATCGCCATCGCGACCATGAGTCTATCGGCAGTCAGCCTGAGATCTGGGGCTCAGAATTCCGATTTGGCGCGCGCGCGTGCCAACGCGCGGATGGCTCTGATGATCGCCATCGGCGAACTCCAAAAGCAAATGGGGCCCGACCAGCGCATTTCAGCCAAAAGCGATATCCTAGATCCCGATTCCTCCAAAATCATCCACCGTCACTGGACCGGATCGTGGAACTCATGGAAAGCCGGCGAATCCGAAGCCAGTCGGCACAGCACTATTCAGGGCGTGCCCGACCAGATGGCTCCTACCTATGAGCCCAACCGATACGATTATTTCAACAGGTGGTTGGTATCGCTCACTGATGCGGAGGCCACTTCGATCTCATCGCCGCTTCAACCCAACCTCTCGGCTACCTTGCTGCCCAAGAAAGAAGATGATGCGATCTATCTGGTCGCCAGTGGCTCATTGGGTGATGATCCGGCAATCACTCAAGATTACGTTGCTGCCAGATTGTTGGATGTCAAAGACAACGGCTCATCCAAAGTCACGGGTCGTTACGGATGGTGGATTGGTGATGAAAGCCAGAAAGCTCGGGTGATGGATGATTCCTACGCCTCTTCTGATCCTCTAACCGATGCCGAAAGAATTTTCCGCAGCCAATCTCCCGGTGCGATGGGCTCGAAGACCATCCGCGGTCTGGAAAAGATCGAGGACGAAGCGGACCTCGCGAAGCTCCCATCACTCGCTACAATCGATTTGCTTAAAGGCGCGGAAGAACGTCCTTCACAAAGAAATTTTCATTCGATCACATCACTTTCGCAAGCCCTCCTGACTGATGTCCGCGAGGGCGGACTCAAACGCGATCTCAGCACATTGCTCGAGCGCACGGTGAGTCCCACCGAAGTCAGCAACGAGTTCATGCTCTACAAGTTCAGCGTCAAGGACACGTGGGCAAACGATGCCGCGAAATACCCAACCCTGCCGAACACCCCGCAGGAATGTGTGCCGATCCAGGATCTTGCCGCTTTCTATCAGCTCTATAACCAGAACCTCAAGGCAGGGATCAAATACAATTCGGCAGTGCTTTCCAACAGTATCCATCTCAGCAATCCCGATTATGGGATTCCAAGCCATACAGATCCAGTCAACGGCTGGCGTGCGAAGTTCCTGAAGGAATACACCACACTTTATCGCAATCCAGTGCCTATCAAAGTCCAATTCCTGATTTCCGTCTACGCAGATCCGATTACGACAGCGGACCGCGCTGCGACGTGGAGCACCTACACCGTGAACCGCTATGTGCCCCTGACGGATACCCACAAACTCCGCTTTGCAATCATTCCCGCCGTGACAATGTGGAATCCCTACAACGTGCCCATCGTAATGGAAAGCGGCGCCACCCGCTCCCAGCAGCTTGTGATGAAAGCACCGCCGCTGCACATCAATGTGAAGAAGATTCGTGCAGATGGCATCACCACAAGCGCGAATCTTCCATTGGATGGCATTGTAAGCGAAAGATGGGGTGGAGGGCGTGGCGATCTGCTCAAGCTGAACTTTGCAAGGACCGCTCCGGTTGTATTCCAGCCTGGCGAGGTTCGCGTTTTCGCAGCGTCGACATCCAGCCCTTACTTCATGGCTCAGAACCAGATGTTTCATGATAACCAAAGCCTGAACAGTGGGAAAAACCTGGTGGATGCCGCGCCAGGCTGGAATGCCTATGCGGTCCTCACCGCGAGAATGAGCTACTCAGGCTATACCATCGGCCAGCACCACACCAATCCGAACGGAGGCACTCCGGCCGGATCCAACATGATACGGTTGACGAACTTCCTGTATGAGGCTCCCACCCCCTCGACGAGCAACCGCTGGAGCTTCACCATGAACAAGAACAGCTCGGACAAGTTCGAGTTCACAGTCGGTTGTGAATTGGCGACGACGGCTTGGCCCAATGAAGGCTCTTCTCCTGAAGGCTCCGCATTCAGTTTTTACATGGCTCAGCGGAACTATTCCGCGCAAGGCGATGGCAGCGGCAAAGGATACAATTTCCTGAGCATGCGGCACATGAGCCTCGTCTCCCGCTTCGGCGGAGGGTCGAATGCCACAAACGGCACCCAACGGGCGGCCAACCACCTAAAATACCCGAAAGCATTTAACGAGCAAATCATCAAGCAGGGATCCAACACGATCAATTTCTGGACCCCAATGGAGCCGATCACGGCCGCGACCATGGCGGGTGCTTCCAGCGCGGGAGAGACGGTTCCGTTCATTCAGCTCGCCCTTATGGCGGGCTGTGAAACCAGCGAGCTTACCAACGGAGGGCTCGTCGCAGGTCGCAAATTTCCCAGCCGTCCTTTTCTCCACTCCAGCCCGATCCAACCCACCGTCATCGATAAAGTGGATGGCACCACACCCTACAATCATGGCTGGAACTGGTGGATCGACGAAATGAACTCGGTCCTCGAGTCCATGGTCCAGGAGTCCGCGACCGGCAACGGCTTCTACGGCGGTGGCTTCACGCCGGAATCCGGAACCACCCGAGTCGTCCAACAGGAAATACCGGTTGTGCCGCCGATCTCGATCGCTGCCCTCAGCCACGCTCGCCTCGGCGGCTTCACGCTCGCCAATGAAGTCCCTGTTGCCGAAGGCTTCGGCGGCTTGGCAGGAGAGGGGATCGATGGAGCCCAAAGTCAGATTGACGATCCATCACCCACCCTCGGTTTCCAACGCGTCACAGCCACAGGTCAAGCAGGCCTGTTTCCACATGTTCTCCAGGCCATTGGCAACTCTTACGCCAATCCAAACCTTGCCGCTGGGGTGGCCTACAATATCGCATGGAAACGCCTCTGCGACCAAGACGATGGCGAGCGCAACGTCGTCTTTGCCGACCATTCCTATCTCGCCAATAAAGCGCTCTGGGATGACTACTTCTTCTCCTCCATTAGCCCGCAGCCCGGAGCCGTCGAGGTTTTCCGTCGCTCTCCAACCGATACAGGACGCGATGCGAAAACCGTTGCCTCGGATTTCTTCTTCAACGGCAAGCTCCTGCCGAACCGCCGCATTATCCCCTACAAGGCGGACATGAACCATGAAGAGTTGAACGCGCTCTTCGCCGCCAAGGACACTTTCACCGGCGGTCTCGCCGACAAGATCGCCTCCCATCTGGTGGTCGAGGGACCTTTCAACATCAACTCCACCTCTGTCGAAGCATGGAAGGTGTTTTTCTCCAGCCTCAAAGGCAAACCCATCGCCTACCTCGATGGCGGGAAGGCACCACAGGTTGCCGCTACCGGAGAGACTATACCGATTGGCATGGGGTCCTTGCCAAACGGAATGCCCGCAACGATTGCCGATACCGAAGATCCGCGCGACCCCGCGCAATGGAAAGGCCTGCGGGTGATCACGGAGCAAGAGATCGAAGCTTTGGCGCAGGCGATGGTGCGAGAGGTTAAAAAACGCGGCCCATTCCTGTCGTTGTCCGAATTCGTCAATCGCAGGCTTGATTCTAACAACACGGGCGGCATGGCGCTCAAAGGTGCATTGCAAGCCGCACTCGATTACGATGGCGCGGATGGCAAAGGCCCTGAAGTTACGATCAATAAAAATTTCCGCAGCGACGCCCGCATCTTGGATAGCGAAGTGGCCAGCATCGGTTTCGCGTTTCAAGACGCGGCTAAAGGTCCCGCCGCCTACGGCAGCTCCGCCTACGTCGATCAAGCCGATGTGCTCCGCCAATTCGCCGAACAACTCACACCACGCGGCGATACCTTTGTGATTCGCGCCTATGGCGACTCGATGGATGCGAATGGCAACATTGTGGCGCGTGCATGGTGCGAGGCGATCGTGCAGCGCATACCTGATTATCTTGATGCGGCCGACGCGGATCATCTGCGCGCCTCCCAGCTCCAATCAGAATCAAACAAACGGTTTGGACGATCCTTCCGAGTAGTATCCTTCCGCTGGCTCAACCCGTCAGAAATCTAACAGCACAACACCCCGTCATGAAACGATTTTATTTCCTACTCGCGTGGACCGTTCTGTGCTGTGGATTGTGTGCTCGGGCACAGGAAGCGGAAACGGTCACCTTGCGCATTCTATCCTTTCCGAAAAGCCGTGACCCACAACCGGTGGAACTGCGCATCGGGGAAAGCGAAGTGATCAAGGTCAACACGCCCACCAATGCTTTGTCGCAACCCTACCAGGTGAAGAGACTTGGCACATGGTCTTTTGGTGCATTGGAGCCCGCCAAGAATGATAAAGAAAAGGCGAGTTTCATCTCGTATGGGTCGGCACCCGCCATTGCATCCAACAAACAACTCATCCTGTTGATACGCAATGGTCGGGAAAACAGAGATGGTCTGCGGGTGGTGGTGCTGGATGATAAAGTTGGCAACTTTGGTGGAGGGAAATTTTTCTTCATGAATGCCGCCAAGGTCGACATTGCCGGAATGCTGGGGGGTAAGAAGTTCGCTCTAAAACCCGGCGCTCATGTGCTGATCGAGCCTGCGGAGACGCGCAAACGGCAGGACTCTTCGACCGAGCAATTTTTCACTGAATTTTTCTTCCGCAAGGAAAACGAAACGCGGCCCTTTTTTTCGAGCACATGGCCTCATAATATGAAGACCCGCAGCATGGTGTTTTTCTATCACGACCCTCACAACGACCGCTTGCGCCTGCACACTATCCGCGACTACATTCCCTAACCCATGAGAGGCGCTCGCCTATTCCAAATGAAACCATGGATCCACGGCTTTCATACTTGGATGAGTAAACAATAGCGGCTGGCAGTCTTCGCGGAATGCGGCATCCAAGACCTTCCGCGGCAGCTTTGTTCGATCCGTTGAATGTGCCTTTTCTACCCTCGCGATGTTGAGTAAATCCTAATTATCATTGTTTATAAACTATTTTTTGCAGCTCTCTCTGGCTCGATCATCGTGGTCGTAGCCTGTCTGTTTTTCATGATCTTCGCGCCTTTCATGACTTCTCTTTCAACTGTCACTTTTATGAAAACAGTGATCCGAAGTTTTCATTTTCGACTTGTGATGTAAAGACACACATTGTAATCACAAACCCAACCCCTGCTGGGGTCAGGCCACAAACACTCCCCCATGAAGAAGATTCACTCGCCGATTGCCCGGCACTCCAGCGGCTTTGCGCTCATTTCCACCATCATGCTTCTGGCTTTGCTGACGATAATCGCCATCGCGACAATGAGTCTATCGGCAGTCAGCCTGAGATCTGGTGCTCAGAATTCCGATTTGGCGCGCGCGCGTGCCAACGCGCGGATGGCTCTGATGATCGCCATCGGCGAACTCCAAAAGCAAATGGGGCCCGACCAGCGCATTTCAGCCAAAAGCGATATCCTAGATCCCGATTCCTCCAAAATCATCCACCGTCACTGGACCGGATCGTGGAACTCATGGAAAGCCGGCGAATCCGAAGCCAGCCAGCACAGCACCATTCAGGGAGTGGCTGACAACATGGCTCCGACTTACCTTCCCAACCGTAATGACTATTTTCGCAAATGGTTGGTTTCTCTTACAGATAGCGAAGCATCCGCTGTCTCCACGCCTCGCGAACTAAGCCTTCAAGCCACTACTTTTCCCAGCTTCACCAACAATGCAATCTTTCTTGTGGCTCAGGGTTCTCTTGGCAAAGACCCCGTAAAGACAAAAGATTATGTCGCCGCAAGGCTAATCAACATTCAAGATTCAACCACTTCTCAAATTACCGGTCGCTACGGTTGGTGGGTTGGCGATGAGAGCCAAAAAGCTCGCATCATGGACGACTCCTTTGCAACTCAGCCAAACTTAACATCCGCCGATAAAATTTTCCGAAACCAAGCACCTGGATCCATGGGAAATAAATCTATCCGGGGTCTTGAGAATATTCTAAGTGATGCCGATTTAGCAAAACTTCCAACTCTCGCTACTCTCGATCTCGTTGAAGGCGCAAATAATCGTCCTGCACAGAAAAACTTTCATGACATCACTCCATTTTCTTATTCAGTTTTGAGCGATGTCCGCGAAGGCGGCTTGAAACGCGATCTGTCGATTCTGTTAGAAAGACCAGTCGATCCCAACGAGCGCTCGAATGAATTCATGCTCTACAAGTTCAGCGTCAAGGACGCTTGGGCAAACGATGCCGCGAAATACCCAACCCTGCCGAACACCCCGCAGGAATGCGTGCCGATCCAAGACCTTGCCGCTTATTACCAACTCTACGATCAAAGCAGGCGGGGCGGCATAGAATATGGCAGCGGTCAGATCAGGACGACGAGTCCGAACTACGGCACCCAGGCACAACCATGGAGAGTCACCGAGGACTACTCGGGCATCTATCGGCAGCCAGTTCCAGTGAAGGTGCAGTTTGTGTTGAGTCTACATGCTGAGCCGATTACGGCTGCTGACAGGGTGATTACAACTACTAGCGGTGGAGTCACCTACTTGGCGAATCTGAGCATACCAGCAACGGATACTCACAAACTTCGATTGGCGGTGATCCCAGTGGTGACGATGTGGAATCCCTACAATGTCCCGCTCACCATGCAAAGCGGCGCCGCCTGCCAATCCTTTCGTGTCAGGTCTCCTTCCTTTTTCATCAGCTGCATGAAAACGCGTGCCACGGGACAAAATTACACCGCTCAAGCCTTGAACATCACTTTCGCCGCGGTCGGCAGCTCGGTGACTGATGGGAGAGCCGAAGGCCGCGCCGATCTGATGAGACTCAATTTCGGGTTTACTGGCCCAGCGGTAACCTTCAAGCCTGGCGAAGTCAGGGTGTTTTCGATGCCGTTTAGTAACTCAAACACGTTGTATCCCAGTGGTGGAAATAACTATAACCGGGAAAATCTCACGATCAACAACCTCGAGGCTACGCCCGGCTGGAACTCCACGGGATACTATACTTTCATGAATTCTACGCCCAATGTAGGGTCTAGGACGCGCACGACTCCTAATACCAATCTAACGGCAGGAGAATGCAATGTGGTATGGGAATCGACACCGAGAAGATACAGCATTTCTCTTGCTGCGGGCGATAGGTTGAATTTCAGCATCAATGCAGAACCCGCAACTGGCATGGACCCGGTTCGCAATGTGGCGATGACAGTCGCTCCGGCTGGCAGCGCGATGACTCACTACATGATTCAGAGGAACGTGGGCATCAACAGTTACAATTTTATCAATCTCTTTAATAACAGCTTCGTGACAAGGTTTGGTAGGAACACGGTGTACCCTGGCCAATTCATCAATCAACTGATGAGACAGGGCATCCCTGGCGGAGCAACCTCCTACCCAGTCGAGGAAATGCAAGCCAGTCAGATCATCAATGCGACCAGCGGCGCCACGGTTCCCCTGATGCAGTTTGCACTGATGGCAGGATGCGAAGTCAGTCAATCGATTGGTGAATTTGGCGGCCGTAAACAGCCGATGCGTCCATTTCTGCACTCGAGCGCAATCGCTCCCACCTTGATTGATAAAAACGATGCCACGGCACCATACCTGCATGGTTGGAATTGGTGGATGGAAGATATCAGTTCCATTCTCGGCGCGCTGGTCAATAACACCCAGAGCGGGGAAGGCTATTATGGTGGTGGTTACACGCCGGAAGGAGGCGTGACCCGCGTGATTCAACAAGAGATTCCGGTAACTCCGCCGATTTCCATCGCAGCATTGAGTCATGCCCGCTTGGGCGGCTTTACCCTTGCGAATGAAGCTCCAGTCGGTGAAGGCAGAACAGGCACGGTTCAAATGGAGGGTTACGGTGGAGGCGTGGGTCTAAATAACCACTTGATTAACCCAAGCATCACCCTCGGCTTCCAGCGTGTCACCCCATCAGGACAGGGAGGGCTCTATCCACATACCCTGCAGGCGATCGGCAACTCATACGCACACCCGCTGCTCGCTGCGGACAGGGCCTTCAATGACGACTATGAGAGGATCATGGATGCGGATGACGGACCGCGCAAAGTGGTGTTCGCGGACCACTCCTATCTGGCGAACAAAGCGCTATGGGACGATTTTTTCTTCTCGTCTATCACCCCACAGCCCTCAACGATTCCCGTTTTTGGTGGCACCGCGCGCACCGCAAAAGAGGTGGCGCAAGACTTTCTGTTAGGAAGTTTACCTCGGCCACTACCGAATCGGCGGATGGAGCGTTACAACAAAGGACTCGATCACCAGAAGTTGGACGAGTTATTCTCTGCGGCAACGCAATTTCAAGACGGTCTTGCCGATCGAATTGCCGCCCACTTGATGGTCGAAGGGGCCTTCAATATCAATTCGACATCTGTGCAGGCGTGGAAGGCTTTTTTCTCAAGCATGAGAGGGAAGCCGGTTGCTTATCTAGATGGTGGCATTGCCCCACAAGAGGCATCAACCAATGGCACTGCTGTCGCGGGGCTTACTCTTCCCATCTCACCGCCAGCTGTGGGTAGCATTAACGACTCGAAGTCGCCAGCAGCGCAATGGCTGGGCATTAGAGAATTGAGTGATGAAGAGATCGATCAGTTAGCTCAAGCCATGGTGAGACAGGTCAAACTTCGTGGCCCCTTTCTTTCTCTGTCGGAATTCGTAAACCGTCGCTTAGAGTCTACGACATCCTCCTCGGCTGTTCCGAATAACCTCGCCGTGATGGGAGCTCTACAATCTGCTCTCGATGATCCTAGTGTTAGCATCAACGAAGCATTCAGAAATGACTCACTTCGCACGTTAGACGCGGAAGTATCACCCCTCAATTTTCCGTTCCAAGCAGCGGCGCGAGGTCCTGTCGCATACGGTAGCAGCGCTTACGTCGATCAGGCCGACATCCTGCGGCATCTCGGATCACAAATGACGGTGCGTGGTGATACCTTTGTGATAAGAACATATGGCGATGCCATTGACGCGAATGGAAACATCGTTGCTAGGGCGTGGTGTGAGGCGATCGTGCAGAGACTCCCCGAATATCTCGACACGCAAGATGCTCCTCACGTAAAAACCAGTGTTTTGCAGGCTGAGAACAACAAAGAATTCGGACGTAGGATTGGAATCATATCGTTCCGCTGGTTAACGGCTGATGAGGTTTGACCCCGCTAGAGCTTGAATCATCGACTTTTATGAAACACTTTATGTTACGACTGTTCATCGCCACGCTGTTCACGAGCATGAGTCCCGCCCAGCAAGAGCAAGTAACTTTGCAATTTGTTACCTTCCCGAAATGGACTACTCGCGAGCCGATCCAAATGGTTACTGGCGAGGGCGAAACCATTGAGTTTATTGCCCCGAGCAATAGCTTTTCAAAGCCCTATCAAGTTCCCAAACTCTCAAAATGGGTCTTTGGTCGTGTGACACGAAACGAGAAAGGAGAATCCGTGTTTGATCGCTACGGAGAGGGCCAATCACTGAATTCGAAAAGTCAGTTGATTTTACTGATTCGCACAGGAAAAGAACCCAAAGACGGTCTCAAGGTGATTGCTCTCGATAGTCAACTGAACGAATTCGGGGGCGGGCGCTTCTTTTACTACAATGCTTCGACTTTCGACATCGGCGGAATGATGGGGAAAACCCAATTTGTGCTAAAGCCGACAGACTATAAAATCATCACGCCCAAGCCTGATGACATCGAAGTGAAAGGGGGCTTTTCTTTCGTGCAAGTTGTGCACCTCTATCGCAAAGAAGAGGTTCAAAATCCGTTTTTCAATAGCACGTGGCATGTCAATCCGAAGGCTCGCAGTATGATTTTTTTCTATCAAGACAATGATGCGAAACGCCTGAAAATGCATACCATTCAGGACTTTTTGCCTTAACACTGAGCAAGCGCGTTATCAGGCGATGCCAGCTGATTTTGTCAGTGCGCGTTTGATGGCGGTGGAATCGAGTCCTGTTGGGGAAGCAAATTCGCGTGGTCGTTATGCATGGTGGGTGGGTGATGAGAGCCAGAAAGCTCGCGTGATGTATGATTCTTATCTGGGCGATAGCCTTGTCTCATCGGACAAAATTTTTCGTTCTCAAGCACCTGCTTCCACCGGCACGAGCACGATCGCTGGGCTGGCGAGTTTGACCGCAGATCAACAGGTGAAGTTGGGGAGCTTGCCCTCGCTCAATACCCTTGATGTGGTGTCAGGAGTGCAACAGGTCAGCACCGCAGGTAACGTTCGAGCCTCGCAAAAGAGCTTTCACGCCGTGAGCTCCGCATCGAGATCCGTGCTTGCGGATGTGCGGGAAGGCGGGCTGAAGCGCGACCTCAACACCTTGTTATAGCGCAATTTAGATCCCGCTGAGCGCTCGGACGAATTCATGCTCTATAAGTTCGGAGTGAAGGATGCGTGGGCGAATAATCCGGCGCTCTATCCAACCTTGCCCAACACCCCGCAGGAATGTGTGCCGATTCAGGATCTGGCCGCCTTCTATCAGCTCTATGACCAGAGCCGCAAGGCAGGGATTCGATATACGTCGGCAGCCCTTGCCAACAGCATCCATCTCAGCAATCCCGATTATGGCAACGCGACAACCTACACTACCCAGTTCCAACAGGAATACACCACGCTTTACCGCAATCCGGCAATCATCAAAGTTCAGTTTCTGATCTCCATTCGCGCCGAGCCGATCACTGCGGCGGATCGAGCCGGGACTTGGAACATCTACACGGTGAATCGCCATATCCCCGCCACCGACACCCACAAGCTGCGCTTTGCGGTCATTCCCGCGGTGACAATGTGGAATCCGTACAATGTGCCGATTGTCATGGAAACCGGCACGACCCGCGTTCGCCAGCTTATGGTGAAATCGCCACCGCTGATGTTCAATATCCGCAAAATGCGCGCGGATGGAAGCACCTACAATCATGGCTTGATTTCATTAAATGGGATTGTGACGGGAGTCGGCAACCGATCCGAGATCATCAAGTTGAATATCCCCGGAGTGACTGCGCCAAACAACGTGCCCATCGTCTTTCAGCCCGGTGAGGTTCGCGTCTTTTCCGCGGTCACTAGCAGTCCTTATTTTCTTGCACAGCAGCAGATGTATCATGCCGCCCAAAACATGACTCATGGGAAAAATATGGTGGATGCAGCGCCAGGCTGGAATCCAAATGGAATCCTTAGCATGAGGCATTCCTGCAATGCATACCAGATTGGAAACAGTCACAATCCACTGGTTCCATTTACTGCTGTCACGCCCGGCCCGACCCATCCTACCGTCAACATTTTCTATGAGCCCGGCGGTGCGGGCAGATCAGAGCGCTGGTCATGCACCATGAATGCGAACAGTTCGGATGCTTTCGAGTTCACGCTCCACACCGAGACTCCAACCTATCCCGCAGCATGGCCTCCTAGCGAGGGAACGTCTCCTGACGGCGCCGCATTGTGTTTTTACACGGCGCAACGATATTTTTCCGCAGGAGGGAATACCACCAGTCAAGGTTTCGGATATTTGAATGTCCGCGACATGAGTTTCGTATCCCGCTTCGGCGGTGGCTCAATGGCCACCTCGCGGGCGATCAACATCAGTAGGCTGCCGAGAGCTTTTAACGAGCAGATCATCAAGCAGGGATCCGCTGGAATCACTTATGGTGCCGCCATGGAGCCTGTGACTGCCATGAACATCGCAGCTGCTTCCAATGCGGGCGAGACGGTTCCATTCCTCCAGCTCTCGCTCATGGCAGGCTGCGAAACGAGTGAAATGGCCAACGGTGGTCTTGTCGCTGGACGTAAATTCGCCAGCCGCCCCTTCCTTCACTCAAGTCCGTTCCAATCCACGGTTATCGACAAAGTGGACGGAACGGCACACTACAATCACGGCTGGAACTGGTGGATCGATGAAATGAACTCCGTACTCGAATCCATGGTGCAGGAGTCGCAAACTGGCAATGGCTTCTTTGGCGGTGGGTATTCCACGGAATCTGGGGTCACTCACGTCGTCCAACAGGAAATTCCGGTCACTCCTCCCATCTCCATCGCAGCACTCAGTCATGCCCGTCTTGGCGGATTCACCCTCGCCAATGAAGTTCCTGTCGCGCACGGCTACACGGGCCAGCAAATGGAGAATCTTGATGGTAGCATGAGCAATCTCGATGATCCCAGCAACAATCTCGGTTTCCAACGAGTTACTGCCACCGGCCAAGGCGGACTGTTTCCTCACGTCCTGCAAGCCATCGGCAATTCGTATGCCAATCCGAACCTCGCCGCTGGCGTTGCCTACAACCCCGCATGGAAACGCCTCTGCGACCAAGACGACGGCGAACGAGACGTGGTTTTTGCCGACCACTCCTACCTTGCGAACAAAGCGCTTTGGGATGATTACTTTTTCTCCTCGATCACACCGCAATCTAACAGCATTGAAATTTTCGGAACCACAAGCCGCGATGCGAAACAGGTCGCATCCGAATTTTTTTTTCGATGCCAAACCCCTGCCGAACCGCCGCATCGCGCCTTACCAAAACAACATGGATCAGCAAGAACTTGATGCTCTCTTCGCTGCCAAAGACACTTACAACAATGGCCTTGCCGATAAGATCGCCGGGCACCTCATGGTGGAAGGTCCGTTCAACGTCAACTCCACCTCGGTCGAAGCATGGAAGGTGTTTTTCTCCAGCCTCAAAGGCAAACCCATCGCTTATCTCGATGGTGGGAAAGCCCCCAAAGAAGCCGCCACCGGCAGCACGGCTCCGATCGGAATGGGCTCACTTCCCATCGGGCTCCCAGCAGACACCGCCGATACCGAGGACCCGCGCGATACGCAACAATGGAAAGGCCTGCGCGTGATCACCGAAGAAGAAATTGACGCCCTCGCTCAAGCGATGGTGCGCGAAGTGAAAAAACGCGGACCGTTTCTTTCTCTATCGGAATTCGTCAACCGTAGACTTGATCCGAATAACACCGATGGAGTCGCACTCAAAGGCGCATTGCAGGCAGCGCTCGATTATGATGGCACGGATAAGAAAGGCCCAGAGGTCACGATCAATAAAAATTTTCGCAGTGGTGCCCGCATCTTGGATAGCGAAGTGGGATCGATTGGTTTTGCCTTTCAAGACGCCGCCAAAGGTCCCGCCGCCTACGGCAGCTCCGCCTACGTCGATCAAGCCGATGTGCTCCGCCAATTCGCCGAACAACTCACACCACGCGGCGATACCTTCGTAATCCGTACCTACGGCGATGCGCTGGATAAAAACGGAAAAGTCATCGCTCGCGCCTGGTGCGAGGCTGTCGTGCAACGCACGCCGGACTATATGGATAAAGCCGATGAAAATCACACCAGAGCCGCGGAGCTGAACTCGGAAGCCAACAAACGCTTCGGCCGATCCTTCCAAATCTATTCCTTCCGCTGGCTGAACTCGTCGGAAATCTAACCGTTCATTTTCATGAAATTTCCAATAACATTCTTAAGTCTCTTGCTCATGGTCATCCCGGCCGTCGCTCAAGAGGCTAAGATGGTCAACCTGCGTTTCATCTCTTTTCCCAAGAACGCAAACCCAGAGCCCGTGGAACTTCTCATCGGCCCAGACGAGACGATGGTGATCAAGGCTCCCACCAACGCGCTTTCCACGCCTTATCAGATCAAACGCCTGAGCACATGGTCGGTTGGAAAAATGGAGCCTGCGAAGAATAAGGAAGAAATACCTGCCTTCACATCCTACGGCTCCGCACCCTCACTGGCATCATCCAGTCAAATCATTCTCCTCATTCGCAGTGGCAAGGAAAACAAAGACGGCATGCAGGTCATTCCCTTGGACGATCAATCTAACAGCTTCGGTGGTGGGCAGTTCTTTTTCATGAACGCTGCCAAAGTGGACATCGCAGGCATGCTCGGCGGCACCAAATTCGCACTCAAACCCGGAAAATTCATTATCATCAAGCCTACCGAACTCAAACAGCGCGAGGAAGGAGGCAAGGGATTGTTTTTCACCGAGTTCTTCTTCCGCAAGGATGAGGAGGCTCGTCCGTTTTTCTCCAGCACTTGGCCTCACAATGAAAAAGCGCGCAGCATGGTGTTCTTCCACCAAGACTTAACCAACAAACGCCTGCGCATGCACACGATTCGGGATTACATCCCGTAAACCGCTGTGGAAGAGTGTAAGAAGTGATTTGGATATTTTCTGTAAGGTCATTTTGATAAAATGACCGCCGTCTTGAAATAAATGGCGCGGGAGAAAGAGATACCGGAGGCATGGAGAGCGCCGCGCGGCGCAGCCGAAACTATTCCTTTTCCAGTAACACTTGCTCAACAGTTTTTTATTTTGGATCTTTAGATCGTGTGCTTTTTCCCTCAAAAAAGTTGCTTCTGCACGCACTCACTCGCTGGAAATCCTCGAGCGTTAGAACAAAACCCATCCGTAAAACCATCAGTCTGCTGCTTCTGCTGCGCCGCCGTCGTTGAAGCTTAAACTCTAAACCCTGAGGAAGAGCGGAAGAAGAGATTGGGATATTTTCAGTAGGGTCATTTTGATAAAATGACCGCCTCCTTGATGATTCATGACTAGCTATCCCTTTTTCAGTAACACTTGCTCCCACATTTTTTTCTAGGAGCGAGGGAGGCACATGATATATTTTAAAAAATACGTTTTAAGAAACTATCAAACAAATAGATCAAACGAGTGTCCCCGAGTGCTCTATCAAAATCCATCCCATGAAAACCCATTTTATGAAATTCAAAGCAATTCCATGCCTAACAGTTAGTGCATTGTTGTCCATTTTCTCCCAGAGTTTTGCTGCAACTTACTACTGGGATGGTGCAACGCCTGCGGGTGCACCCGGCGGTGGCGCAGGGACATGGGATA
>JBIIKO010000001.1:0-424520 GCA_044233125.1 Luteolibacter sp.
TATCCCATGTCCCTGCGCCACCGCCGGGTGCACCCGCAGGCGTTGCACCATCCCAGTAGTAAGTTGCAGCAAAACTCTGGGAGAAAATGGACAACAATGCACTAACTGTTAGGCATGGAATTGCTTTAATTCTCAAGGAATGTATTTTCATTATTTTCTGGGGGATATGTTGTTGTTAGATGTTCCCGGGGGGAGTTACGCGAAACATTTGCGCTGACACAGGGATAGGTAGCAGATCATTTCTCTACCGAGCGAGAATTTTTTTCTTTTCTACTTACCTGTTTTTTATGTAGGTTTTTTCTATGCAAGCTTGGGACCGATCAAATACCGCAGGACAGATCGCCAACCATCTGCGCGAGGAATTGATGCGTGGGCGTTGGACTGGAATGATGCCGGGGCAGTTTCGTTTAGCTGAAGAGTTGGGGGCCTCGCGCAATGCCGTGGAGGCGGCGCTGCGACTGCTTGAGCATGAGGGGGTATTAGTGAGTCAGGGACTGGGGCGCAAGCGCCTGATTGCCAGCCCTGACCCTAAAAAAGCACGACCGATGCGGATCGCGATCCTCGATTATGAACCCGTACCGGTGACGGAAGGATACACGGTTGAATTGCAATACATGTTGATCGAGGCGGGACATGTCGCTTTCTTCGCCCCGAAAACCCTGATTGAGCTTGATATGAATGTTTCGCGCATTCGGCGCATGGTGGAAAAAACCGAGGCGGATGCCTGGATCGTTTGCTCTGCTTCCCGAGAGGTGCTGACATGGTTTGCCGCGCAACCCTTGCCCGCCTTCGCCCTTTTTGGTCGACGCCTCGGATTACCGATCGCGGCGGCAGGTCCGGACAAAATTCCGGCGACTGTTGCCGCCACGCGGGCATTGGCCGAGCTGGGACACCAGCGTATTGTGATGTTGACACGGCGTGCGACGCGTTTGCCGGAACCAGGGGTCGTGGTGCGGGCTTTCCTTGACGAACTGGAAGCCCAAGGGATCACGCCCGGACCATACAACCTGCCGGATTGGGAAGAGAACCCCAAGGCTTTGCACAAACGTCTTGAGTTACTTTTTCGGATCACGCCGCCGACTGCGCTGATTGCCGACGAGGCACCGTTTTATGTCGCCGCACTTCAATTCTGCACAAGCCGGGGCCTGCGCGTGCCGCAAGATGTATCGCTCATTTGTGCCGATCCCAGTCCGGCCTTCGAGTGGTCCTATCCGACGGTGGCGCATATCCTTTGGGAAACCCGTCCCTTGGTGAAGCGAATTGTGCGCTGGGCAGCAAACGTCAGTCAGAAGAAACCGGACTTACGTCAGACGCTGACCCAAGCCGAATTCATCACGGGCGGAACCATCGGGCCGGTTGCAAGAGCAGGCCGAAACTTCAGGAGATGAAATGCCATGAGATGGCTGTCTCCCGATGGACCGGGTGAGTCCACTCGCGCTCATATCAACTGCGCGAGTGGACTCGCGCGGTCCATTTGCCGGGACATGTCGGGGCGCGACCACTGACTTTGTCGGGGCATGCTGGAGTCGCGCGGTCCATATTTGAGACTAAGCCAGCAGTTGTTTGATCGGACCGGTTTGGATGCCTTTGAGGCCCGGATCGAGATCGCCGTAGTGCTTGATGGGATTTCCGTAGGAATTGAGGATGGATGTGTAGAAATTTCCGAGGGTCTTGTGACCTTCCGTGCCCCAGTAGGGCAGACGGATGTAACGGCGGCCGAGGTTCATTGGGGTATTGTCGCCAGCCATGATCAGGAATGGGAATTCGAAGCCGTGGGCGTGGTGCGTTTCACCGGATGATGGGAAATAGCAGATCATCGTGTTATCAAACATCGTGCCATTGCCTTCTGGGACGCTTTTGAGGCGGGTGACGATGCGGTTCACAAGCTCCATGTGATGGAGCTCGGTGCGTCTGCGAACCTCTTCGGCAGTGACATTTTTGACAGGTTTGCCGTGACCGATGTCATGCATGTTGACCTTTTCACCCTCGATACCGGTGATGCCGGTGTAGTCGTGGCCGAGTTCATCAACCGTGAAGGCGACCACGTTGGTGAGTCCTGAAATCAGGGAAGAGAGCAAGACTTCCGTATGGCCGACTTGGCGGGTGAACGTGTCCATCTCGTTACTGAGATACTTACTTTCCAATTTCGGGACGTGCTGGCGGACGACATCCGTCATCATGTCGATCTTGCGGTTACGCTCACGGATGCCTTCGATCGAGTCCGCGTAGTTGCTGACTTTTTGCCTCTCGATTCCGCTGATATGACGGGCGAGTTCGGTTTGGTTACCGGCGGCGAATTCCAACACTTTGCGTTGGAGTTGGTAACGGATTTGTTCGTTTTTATCGGTAGAAACCGATTTGAAAATCTCATCAACCGCGATGCCCGGGCCACCGAAGGCGTAGTTCGGTTGTTGTGCGCCGCGAGCGGAAAAGCCTTTGGCGATTCCGTTGAGGCCACCGCGAGGATTGCCGCCGCCTGTCGGGAAACAGGCGAGCTCGATGTGCTCGAGCGGAGAAGGGAAAAGCTTGGCCAACTCGAAATCGACCGTTGCCCATTTGATCGAGCTATTGCGCTCATTTGCTTTGAAAACCCCGAGAGCTGAGCACCAGGAATGGTGGCCGACCGTGCACATTTTGCCGGAAAGGCCTTGGAGGATGGTGAGATTTTCCTTGTGAGCCGCAATCGGACTCATCCACTCGGGCAGCGAATGGGAGTCGAGATCCACTTCGTAGGGGAGTTTCTTTTCCTCCATCGCTTTCTGCTCCGCAGAGAAAGACGGCGGAACCATAACCTTGGGGAAAAGTCCGTTGCCGCGAGTCATGAAAATGAAGCGCATCGGTGGCTTACCGGAAAGACCGGAACTGAGAGAAGATGCAGAGAGCCGTGGAAGCATGCCGGGCATGGAGAGTCCTCCCATGGCAAGGAAAGCATTTCTGATGAATTCGCGTCTTTTGTTCATGATGTGTTTTTGCCGTAGTGGCTCTGGGTTATTGATGAAGATTGGGAAATCGGTTATTTCCGATAGATGAAAGAATCCGAGGTGAGTAAAGAAAGAATGACCGCCTTGAAACTCCCACCGCTGGATACGTAGGCGTTGTCCGCATCTATCAAAGTCTGGGAATCCGAGAGCATCTCGTTACGCCCCATGTAGAAGCGGAAGGCGTGGCGAATAATGGATTGGCGAACCCGTGTGGATTTTGCCAGGCGGTCGATGAGGTCAAGCGCGTCCTTGACTTCGCCGTCCAGCGCGGGATCGCCTGTGCTGTCGAGCGCACCGCGTGGATCCACAGGCAGACTTTTGTATTTATTTCCGCGACCTTCCTTCCCGATGATATTTTCAGGATGGATAAGGACTTCATCCGTGCGGAAACGACCGAAGTCATCATACATCTCGAAAGGCAAGCCCAGAGGATTCATGTATTCATGGCATTTCCAGCAATCTTGTTTGAGCGTGATCGCCTCAAGACGGGTGCGTAAGGTTTTGTGATGATCTTCCGGGACGACCGCATCGACCGTGATCGGGATATCTGGCACTCGACCGGCTAACAATTTTTCCCGTATCCAACGACCGCGGCGCACGGGATCTGTCTCGGTATTGAGCGAATGTGCGACCAACCAGGCCGGGTGGGTGAGAATGCCTTTGCGATGCTGAATTTTGAAGGGTTGGACGATGGGATAATCGAGTGGTGGGTCGTTATACTTTCCGTCTTTGCCGGAGGGCGATGGCAAATTGTAAATCGGGGAATGCCAGTAGGTGTTGCCGTGTTGCCAGGGCAGATTCACAAAGGGCGTGGCACCTTTGCCGAACGTGGCTTCGAAATGTAGCATGCAGCGCTTGAGAGTGTTCGCGTGTCTCAGGGGTTTCGACTCGTTACCCGGAACGATTTGCAAGGTCGATTTGAGGTATTCCTCATTTGCGAGGATCACTTTTTCCGGGTCGGTCCGCCACTCGGAATCTTTCAATTTTTCCCAGACACCGCGCCATTTTTCGATGATCGCCGCAGTTGTCTTGTTATCCATGTTGTGAAAGACAAAATATTGATCGGTGGTCAGCAGGTTCTCGAAAACTTTTTGATCTTTCTCCACACACAAAGCGACGACCTTGTCCGCTTCGTCAACAAGGAATCCAGCCGTGCCGAGCGTGCCGCGATCGGCATTTTGATAGATCCCTTGGCTGCGTTCCGTGTCTTTGAAAACTTTCGGCGCATTCGGGTAACCGAAAAATTCCCGGAAAAAGCGGATGATGCGCGGATGACTTACGGCATGAGAAACGACTTTGCTGGTGTTACCACTTGGATCGATGCTGCCGTGATAGTATGTCTTGTCATCAAGCAAGCGCGTGACTTCGCGTTTGAAATCGTCCCGATTTTTGAGCTGACCCTGTGAGGCGGCTTCGAGCAACTTTGCATCGGGATCCTTGTCCCCTAACGCATAGGATATCGCATACGCCGCCTCCCGTGCGGAGAGTATTTTCCGACCGTCTTTGTCTTGCGCACCCGCACCAAACTCGAGGCGATAGAGAAATTCAGATTCTAACAAAACCGTCTTAAGCATTTGTCGCAATCCTTCACTGTTGCCCGCGGCTGTGATCGCCTCCCGGGTGAGTTCAAAATATTTCACCATCTCCGCCTCTGTGGGAGGACGACGGAGCACGAGGTTGAATTGTTTGGTGATTGCGGCACGCGTTTGATCATCGCTGGGAGCGGATGGGCTCAGGATAATGTTTTCAAATTCAATGGGAGTGGCACTTGGAGACCAGCGATCTTTTGGATCAGGAAATTCATCGGCTTTGATTTCACCAGCCTTCACCCGTGCGGGACGAATCTGTTTTTCAGAGATCCATTCCACATTGGTCAGCATCACCAACAAGCTTCCTCCATCGAGCTGGCCGATGTCATAATCGCGCACGCCGGATGCGTCGGGCAGAACGAAGGGATTCGTGATGCCAGTGAGAGGTGTGTTGCGTTCTTTGCCTTCGAGTAAAAAAACATTGCGCACCCTTTCGTCGAAAATCTGCGGACTGACCAACCAGCGCCGCGCAGGCGTGAAGGCGGCTTGTTTGTTTTTTCCGCTGAACAGTTCGTGATGGTCCACGTAGTTTCCGTAGGAGGGATAACGGAGTTTATCCTCCAGCTTGGAGGCATTGTGCGCATTGAGGACGTCCCAAAACCATGAGCCGAGTTGTTCCCGCTCCTCCTGGGTTGGCTGGTCCTTTTTCTTCGGCGGCATCTGCTTGAGATACACCTGCTCCAAGGCGCGGTTCATGAGATCAAGGCGCGCCTGCAAGGGCAGCTCTTCGAGATTATCCAAACGGATATCGCCTTTCTCCGTGCCATCCTCGTGGCAGTCCGTGCAGTAATTTCCGAGAATCTCCTTCGCGTTTGACGGGACTTTGAAATCTTTTTCCCCATAGGCCAATCCATACAAACAGAACGATCCTGCCAGAGCGGCGGAATAAATGAAACGCGTGGACAGCATAAGGTAGGAGAGAATACTAGGAAATCAGAGAGTTTTTGAAACGCATTGAAACGCGGAAGACGATCACCGCAGCCGCGACTGGCTTACATACCGTCCAAGAACGCTGAGCTTATCGCCAAATTTCCAAAGGTCTAAGAATATTTGAGGAGCTACTTGCCCTATTTGGAGTCAGGTATGACAGCCCGCGCCTAGGCCGTTATTTGGCAGCGCCTTCGATCATTTGCTTGGCGAGCTTTTGCAACTCTTCAACCGGGATGGCAAATGTCTCGCAACGGTTCGCCCGAGCGATGTTCATCCCCACGACCCGGCCTTTCATATCCAGCACCGGACCGCCCATGGTCTCGCTGTTTGCGATGATGTCATGTTGGATGACCCGCGGAAATCCGCTTCTGCGCCTGGAGAAATAACCGCTCATCTGGTCATTGCGATCGGGTTCGTGGGCCATCTCGCCTCGCGCTGCCAACCTGACCGCCAAATCCAGTTTTTTCTCGGCGCGCTTCACGGTCAATATCACTTCGTCTCCAACTTTTTTGTCCTTCAGAGCCTCGGCAATTTCCTCGAACTTGTCGACTTTTCTCCCGTCCAGCGCGACGATCATATCCCCAACCCGCACCCCCGCCACCTTAGCTCCGCTTTCTTCGGACACTTCCTTGACCTGGAGCTTGCCTTTCACGTTCTCCAAAACAAGTCCCAGCCCCGCTCCCCCAGCCGTTGGAATTTCACGAGCTTTCGCACTGATAATTCCAGCAAGCACCCGTCTTTTCGTGCGACTTGTCGCTCCATTCACCACCACCCAAGTCCCCTGCTCCAATTTGCTATCCGGAGCGAACTCGGCCGGCGTCAAATCCTGAGCCTCCACCTTGAGCAACGCGACATCCCAAAGCGGATCCACCGCGATCACTTTCACCTCATCGAAGGATTGCTTATCCACCCGCACAGATAGCTTGATCGAGGTTACCACATCTTCATCCAGCTTGTCGGATCTCAGGTTTTCAGCCTCTGGGATGGAAGATTCTTTCGCAGCGTCCTGTGTTTTTTCATGAACTATCTCACTGGCCTTGGTCAGAATATATCCGTCTTTGGAAAGAACGACTCCGTATGCGATTTCAGCCTTCTTGTCATAAATCACGGCGCTGCATGCCTGAATCACCTGCCGCTGAGGCTCAAACAAATCCGTGATGAATGAGCCTGTCAGACGATAGGGAGTCTCCAGCGATTGTTGAGCAACCAGCACTTCCGCGCTAAAAAATCCTGCCAAGAGCAAGACCCACCTAACGCTCCAGAAGCTCCACCGTGATTTTTTGTTCTTTTCCATCTCTTGAAATTTCCAACTCTAACTCATCCCCCGCCGATTTGTCCTTTATCACCGCTTGAAGTTCTTCACGTATCTTCACTTCCTTGCCGTCCATTTTACGGATCACATCGCCGACCTTGAGCTCCGCTTTTTCCGCCGCTGAATTTTTTCCAATCTTGGTAATTTCCAAACCGCCTGCGACAGTTCTTGTCGCGATGCCGAGCATGCCATTGCCCTTGACGGGGCGCTGCGCAAAAGGACCTTCACCGATGAATTCGGATTTCATCAAGGGTTCCCAGTGATCCAAAAACACCTGCACCGGCACATGCATGTTGACCGGAAGTTGTGGACCCACCCGTGAGTGAATCCCGATGAGCCGGCCTTCGATATCAAACAAAGGTCCTCCCGAATCTCCACCGATGAGGGTTCCGTCCGTTTGATAGGTAGTGTTTTTAATTCCCACCAAGCGCGCCAGACGAGCCACAGCCCCACGGTCTTTGTTGAAGCCACCCGAGTGTCCGAGAGAAAAAACCCAGTCGCCCAATTTGATTTGGCCCGTACGATTCAACTCCACAAACGGATACTCGCCGGGCTCCGTAATTTGTATCATGGCGGCATCCGTCTCAGACATCAGACCCAAAGTCTTCGCTTTGAGTCGTTTGCCATCCGGCATGATGATTGTGACTTTTTTTTCAACACCACCGGAAACGTGTGCGGCCGTCATAACCAGCCCGTCTTTGGAAACGATCACCCCGCTGCCAGAGCCGTCTCCAATATCAATCGCCACGGTCGCTTCTCTCGCCTTTGGCAAAGCAGCAAGCAGTGCTTCTTGAATCAGCATCAGATCCGCCTGGTTTTCAGGGGCCTTTTTCTCATTCAACGAAAAAGCGGCGGCTTCTGCCTGGGAAAAATTAAACAAGCCCATCCCACAAAGGATCGATAACCAAGAAACCCATCTTTTCATTTCAGCATTCCAGTATCTCAACCTCATACCCGTCCGGATCCGTCACAAACGCCATCTTGCGTTCGCCCTTGGTAAATTTTTCACGCCAACCCGCCGGCCATATTTCAATGCCGCTCTTTTCCAATCCATCGCAGTATTGAATCATATCGGCAACCCCCAGCGCGGTATGCATCAAATCCTCAGGGCAGCGATGCTCGTAATCGGCCGACCACGTAAGTTCTAAAAAAACATCATTCCCCTCAAGCTCCATAAATGCCAAACGATTTCCCTGCGGAGAATCTTTTTGCTGAGCGAGGCGGTAACCTAATTTCTCATAAAATGAAATCGACTCCTCCAAACTTTTGACCCTGATGCGAGTATGTAAAAACTTAATCTTCACCCGCCAAACCTAACCAACTCCCTCCATCCCGCAAGTCCTGTCTTCCTCAACCTCCTTATTGCAACTTGTATTTTGAAATTTGAAATTTCTCAAATCGACCGTGAGGATTTCCGCAATCTTTTGATGGAAATCCACCGCACCCACATGCCTTTCGGGATGTTTGGGAAAGAAAAATACCCGCCCCATGGCGTCCCTATCTTCGATTTACCTGAGGAATACCTGCTCTGGTTCAAACAACGCACCTTCCCCAAAGGCCGACTCGGTGAGCTCATGGCGCATGTCTGCGAAATCAAAGAGTGCGGCATGGACTCGATTTTCGAGCCAATGCGCAAGGCGAACGGCGGTAGGACAAAATTATCATAGGCAGGGACGTTTATCCTAAACGTCCATATCTAACGCGTCTACATATGCCTTCGGTTGCTTTCCGTTATTTAAATCCGCGAGATGTGGACTTAGGGACAAGCGTCCCTGCCTAATATGGCGCCATAACATCCCCACCCATTATCTTCTTTATCTCTAGCTCATGTCGAAGTTCGAGTTCGTTTTTAAAAATCATCATCACTAAAAACACCGTGAGCATCGTGAGCGCGATTAAGAACAGGGTCAAATTTTGAAACGGCGCATCATTATGTTCCTTGATTAGATCAATGGAAAATTTAAGCACCACCGCACCGCCTAATAAATTTACCAAAGCGATGGGCAAACGGAGATAGCTCGACGCATGTAAAATTTTCCACAATGGAACAAGCGTTAGAACAATCAACCCATTCATGAGAAGCGCAACACTCGCCGCCACCGATAAAAATCCATCCACATCTGGAGACTTAAACACCATTATGTAGTTATCAGGATCAACCATTTCAGGCCAAACCTGCATCAAAACTAATCCCTGATATGTAGGTCCACTCGGCGATAAACCGGACTTGTATTTCTCTTCGTAGAAAGGCAAAAAATTCCAAATCACGAACATGACAAACGCCAACATCGCGAACCCCAAAGCCACGAGATTCCGATTCGTGATCGGCAGCCAGTCTCTAAACGCAGCGATCAAATCATCTCTCTTCCTTGAAATTTGAATTTTGAAACTTGAAATTTCAAACCAACCCATCCTTCCGCGCCTGCTTCCAATACGCGTATTCGGAGCGATTGAAATCGACATACTCCGGCGATAGATCACTGGAATACATCGTGTAGGTTGCCTGCCCTTGGTTGAGATCGATATCGATTTGAAACTCCGGTTTGGAAACCGCCTCGCGAAGGTCATCCATGGGCGTTTCTGCCTGAAGCCCACCGAGACAGGCCGCCTTACCGCCGATGTAAATATCGATCAACTCCTCACGGATTCGAGCCCTTGAGTAGCCCACCGCATGGATGATGCGGCCCCAGTTCGGATCGCCACCATTCCATGAAGCTTTCACCAAGGCGCTTTTACAAACCGCTTCCGCGACTTTTTTCGCATCAATATGGGTGCGTGCGCCTTTGACATTCACCGTCACGAATTTCGTCACGCGCTCTCCGTCACGCACGACCGCCTTCGCAAGCTCGAGCATGACCCATCGGAGCGCGGTGCGAAATTGATGGCAGGCACTACCCCCTCTTCTTGCCACAGGCATGCCAGACGCGCCATTGGCTAAAACGATCACAGAATCATTGGTGCTCATGTCGCCATCAATGGTGATGCGGTTGAAGCTCTCCTCCACGGATTCCTGCACAGCGCCTTGCAGACAGTCTTGGGACAAATTCGCATCCGTCGTGATAAAACAGAGCATCGTCGCCATGCTCGGGGAAATCATTCCCGCCCCTTTGACACAACCACCAATCCTCACCCGGTGGTCACCCATATCAAATGAGATTGCAATCTCTTTTTCGTGTGTATCACTGGTGATGATGGCCCTTGCCACATGATTGCCCTGCTTTGCCGCAAGTCTGCTTACCAAATCCTCAATCTTCGGTGTCAAACGCATCATCGGCATCGGCAAGCCAATCACACCTGTCGAGCAAACCCCGACCTGAGATTTTTTCAGGCCCAACTCCACTGCCACGCTTTCACACATCGCCGTTGCATCGTGAAGACCCTGCATGCCTGTACACGCATTCGCATTTCCCGAGTTCACCACCACCGCTCGCAATGATCCTTTTCTCAAATGGCTTTGTGTCACTTTGACCGGAGCGGCTTTGACTTTGTTGGTCGTGAATGTTCCAGCAGAACGACAAGGCTTCTCCGAATAGATCAAGGCGAGATCCAAGCGATCGCTGTCGGGATTTTTAATCCCACAGCTCACCGCACTTGTTAGAAAACCCTTGGCGGCACTCACGCCACCCTTGATTCGTGTAATTGGAAAATCCATCGTGAAAAAACTCGACCGCCACGCTAGCGACTTAAAATCCCACTCCGCAAGCAAACTTTAGCCCCGGACCGCGTGAGTCCACTCGCGCTCTTTTGTTTCACTCTTCATCATTCACCATTCACCCTTCTAGAGCACCCTTCCCCAAATCGCCTTCAAATACCGGGACTCGGGATAATTCGAGAGTGTCGGGTGATCGCCACCCGCCCCGGTCCGGTCAAATACCTGTAGGCGCTTGTCCTGCCGATGAATGACACCCGTTACGATATTTTCAAACGCCTCAACCCCGAGCTGACCCGAACACGAACACGTCACCATCACCCCGTCTTTCTCGACCAACTGAGAGGCGAGCTTGTTCAAATCATGATACTTCGCGTAGCCGATCTCATCCTCTTTTCCAAACATGAACTTGGGAGGATCCACCATTACCACATCCCACTTCCGGCCATTTTCGATCATGGTCCGTATCCATGTGAAAGCATCCGCATGCGTGAGCTTGATCTTCGCGCTGTTCAAATTCGCATTGCGCTTCGCCATCGCCACCGCCGCCTCATCAAGATCGACGGCAGTCACTTCGTCCGCGCCACCAAGGGCTGCCGATACGGAAAATCCTCCCGAGTAACAGCAAAGATCCAGCACGGTTCTCCCCTCCACAATCCCACGGAATTTTTTCCGGTTGTCACGCTGATCACAGAAAAATCCTGTTTTGTGGCCCTGCGAAAAATCGATCTCATACCGCACGCCGTTCTCCACGACTTTGATCAAACGCACGGCATCGCTCTCCACCCCACCGGATCGCGGTATACCCTCAATCTTCGCCAAATCCGAGTCCACCTGCACCACCACACGCCGGGTTCCGAATACCTCATGCATCAGCGGCAACCATTTCTCCAAGCGCATCCACGCCGCAAAAGCCGTGATCTCCACCGAAAGCACATCACCAAATTTATCCGCGACCAAGCCCGGCAAGAAATCCGCATCACCATGCACACACCGGTAACAATCCGTCTCGGCATCCAGTTTCAAAACCTCACGCCGCAGAATCCCAGCACGAGTGATGGCGTTATCAAAAAACGTTTCGTCCAAATCTTCCATCGAGTGACTCACGATCCGCAGCGGCATCCGCGCCTTGGGATTCCACAAGCCCCAGCCAAACCGTGTCCCTTGTTTACCAAAAACCTCCACTAAATCTCCGGCCTTTGCATCCCGGGAAACCTCACCCACCATCTTCGGCCAGATCGAAGGATGAAACGTCTGATATTTTAAATGAACCTTAGCCACGCCGCATCCTCAGCAGAAAACTCTAAACCTTAAACTTTAAATCTCAAAAATATCTCTTTCTTAACACCGCTTCCCTCTCTCAACTCTCCCAACACAACTCCTCCCCTTGAGGTTTAGAGTTTAAAATTTAAAATTTCATGAAACTTCACCGCCACCTCTGCGCCTCCACTCTCGAAATCGCAAAATCCGTCCTAGTTCACCATCGCGTCCTCGATCACGAACTGGCCGCTGCTTTCGATCAAAACCCGAAATGGGGCAAGCGCGATCGCTCTTTTGTCGCCGAGTCTTTATTTGAAACCACCCGCTGGCGCCGCGCACTTGCGTTTCTCGTCGATTCCGAGGAAACCAACTCCCTGCTCACCGCCCAATGGCTCCTGATGGGTTACGAACTTCCCGAGTGGCACAGCTACAACGGCCGCCCCGCCGATGAGATTCTCGCCCACCAACCCCTCCTCGCCGACCAACCCCGTGCCATCCGCCAATCCATCCCCGATTGGCTCGACCAAGTCGGCCAAGCCGAACTCGGCGACCTCTGGGAACCGCAGCTCATCGCCCTCAATCAAAAGCCCTCGGTATTTCTGCGCGTTAACACTCTCATCACCACCCGCGAAAAAGCTCAAGCATGGCTTGCGGAAAACAACGTCGAAACCACCACCCTCCCCAATCACCCGGACGCCCTCGCCCTGCCTCCCGGAAAAATGTTACCCAAATCCCTGCGCCTCGACGGTCGGATCGAAATCCAAGATCCGTCCTCCCAATTCATCTCGCCACTGTTAGACCCCAAGCTCGGTCAACGCATCATCGATGCCTGCTCTGGCGCCGGCGGCAAAGCGCTTCACCTCTGCGCACTTTCGAACAACGAAGCCAGAATCTTCGCCATGGACGTCGATGCCAAAAAACTCGCTTCCCTGCAAACTCGTGCCAAACACGCCCGAGCTTCCGAAATCTCACCCAAAGTCATCAACGAAAACACCCCCACCGATTTCGAAAACATCGCGGATTCGCTGTTGATCGATTCCCCCTGCTCCGGCCTCGGCACGTTGAAACGCCAGCCCGATCTCAAATGGAGACTCAAACCCGCCGCCCTTGATCGCGTCCGCTCCATCCAAGCGGAACTCCTCGCCACCTACCCGCGCATGCTCAAGCCAGGCGGAAAACTTCTTTACGCCACCTGCTCCATCCTGCCCTCGGAAAATCAGGATCAAGTCGCCAAGTTCCTTAAAAACCGCCCCAATTCATACCGCCTGATTTCCCAACACAACCTCCTCCCCTCCGAAACCGGCTTCGACGGCTTTCACGCCTCACTGTTAGAAAAATTGTGACGTGGCTGGAACATTTTGTTCCAGTGGTCTAGGGGATTTGCAGTCGCCTCAGCCCATCCATCAAAAGGCAATTCGCGCGCAAATTCAAAAAGTGGTGATTGGCACGAGGGAAAATTTACGCAAGCATCCCATATGTTAAAAATCCTTATACCCATCGCATTCATGCTCACTCACGCAATCTCCCAAGCCGGCGGCGAATTTCGCCATGTCGTCATGTTCAAATTCAAGGACCATGCAACCCCAGAGCAGATCGCTGCAGTGGAAAAGGCATTCGGTGAGCTACCCAGCAAAATCGACACCATCACGGCTTACGAGTGGGGCAAGAGCGAAAGTGTCGAAGGCAAAAACGATGGCTTCACCCATTGCTTTTTTGTTACCTTCAAGGACAAGGCAGGTCTGGAAACCTACATTCCCCATCCTGCTCACGTCGCATTTAAGGATGTTCTCATACCTATTCTCGATAAAGCACTCGTCTTCGACTATACGCCGAAAGATTAAGACCGCGGAGAATCGTGAAATCCATCGCCGCATGCACTTTCTGCGGGGCCACAGATGAATCTGAATCCTCGTGAAATCGTTTTAAGGGCATGTGAAAACTGGGCTCACTTTCCTCAATTTCACATATCTCTCACAACAAATTCGCTAACGCAAATTTTTCGCATTTTTATCTTGAAACGCGATTTTGTTGCGTTAAAAAACCTCTACATGAAACAACTCACCTCATCCCTCATCGTATCCGCTGCTCTTTCATCGGCAGCCTTCGCCTCTGATTTTCTGGCTCCCTTCACGCACCTCCATGCCAGCAAGAGCGGCGCTCCCTACACCCACTCCTTCGGCATCGAGCCAGCCTTCACCGGACGCGATCTTTTTATCGACCACACTTTCATCAATGGCGACGGCTTCACCGAGCACGAAACCGAGATAGAACTCGAGTGGGCCTTCACCAAGCGCCTCGGCATGATCGTCGAAGTTCCATACGCTTGGGAAGACGAAGAGGGCGTTTCGACCAAATCAGGCTTCGGAGACCTCGCCATCGTCCCGCGTGCCCTCCTGATCGAGAGCGATCGCTTTCTACTCACCGCACAAGCCGAAATCGCCCTCCCCACAGGCAGTAGAAATTTTGGTGGCGATACCGCCATCGCACCTGGCATCGCCATGTGGAATGATCTCGGAAACCATTTCACTCTGAACTCCATCGTCGCCGTCGAACATGGCTTCGACGCTGATGAAACTGAACTCGTCTACGGCGTTGGTTTGGTGAAATCCCTCGGCGAAAACCACGCAGGTCACGAGCATTGTGATCAACACGGCACCACCGCTGGCATGCTTCACCTTCACCTTGAAGTCACTGGACACACCCCAATCAACGGTGCAGACGATGGCGATATCAACCTCGAAGGACTCGTCGGCATCACCTACGGTCTTTCTCAAAACTGCGATATCCGCGCGGGTTACTTCTTCCCCATCACCCATCCCAATGACTTTGGTTACGGTCTGACAACCGGTCTGATTTTTCATTTTTAATTCATGAAAGGAACCGCGATTTCATATCGCGTCTGCAACCGCCGCGTTAGCCCAAGATATTTCGCCAACGAGGTCGCGATTAAAAATCGCGGTTCCTTTCTCGCTTCTCCAAGTCTAGCGTCTTCGCATGCTCAGCATCTACACCCTCAAAACCTGCGACTCCTGCCGCAAAGCCACCAAATGGCTTGCCGAAAACCAAATCGCTTTCCAAGAAATCCCCATCCGCGAAACCCCACCCAGCCTCGCCGATCTCAAACGCGCTCTCGCCAACCTTGATGGAGACATCCGCAAGCTTTTCAACACCTCGGGCCAGGATTATCGCGCACTGAACTTGAAAGACAAACTTCCCACTCTATCCACCGCGCAAGCTCTCGAACTCCTCGCCCGCAATGGCAATCTCATCAAACGCCCTTTCCTCATTTCAAAATCCGCAACTCTGGTCGGATTTCAGCCGGAAACTTGGGCAAAGTCTCTGACTTGAGATTCCAGCCCGAATCCCGACTTAGCCGCGATCTTTGAGTTCATCCCATACTTGAGATCATCCCACAAAATATCCCGTATCCAGCCTTTTCGTTTAGTACGCCTTTGCAATCTTTGTCGTCGCCGTGACAAAGATTGTAAATTCAGTGAGGTCGTTGATGGGGTCGGCGGAAAGCATTGAAGTTTGCGAAGTGTCATTCCTTCCGCTCGACATTCCAATGGAACTGAACTCTATTTCCGCCATGCCTATTTCCGATTCCGCCAACTCCTTCGTTTGTGACCTGGTTGCCTACGAACCTGGAAAACCCATCGAGGAAACCGCCCGTGAACTCGGCCTCGATCCGGCATCCATCATCAAGCTTGCCTCAAACGAAAATCCTCTTGGTCCCTCTCCGCTCGCCCAGCAGGCCATGCGCGATGCGATTTCCCAAGCCCACATTTATCCGGACGGCGGCGGGTTCAAACTCCGCACCGCCATTGCCAATCAACTCGGCTTCGATATTTCCAACATCATCCTCGGTAACGGCTCCAACGAAATCATCGAGCTTCTCTGTCACACTTTCCTGAATCGCGATGCCGAGCTCATCGCCGCCAAACACGCCTTCGTTGTTTATAAGTTAATGGCCACGCTTTTCGGCGCGAAATATGTCGAGGTTGATGATCCGAAATTCATCCACGATCTCGATGCGATGGCCGCGGCGATCACCGATCAAACCCGCCTCGTTTTCATCGCCAACCCCAACAACCCCACGGGCACGGTCGTCACTCAGGAGGCCATTGATCGCCTCGTTGAAAAACTCCCCGCTCACGTGATCGCCGTGTTCGATGAAGCTTACTTCGAGTTTCTGGACACCCCGCCGGATGTTCTCAAACATGTGCGAGCAGGAAAAAATGTCATTGTGTTGCGAACTTGCTCAAAAATCCACGGCCTCGCCGCATTGCGCATCGGTTATGGCATCGCGCCAAAACCCATCGCCGATCTACTCCAGAAGGCCCGCCAACCTTTCAATACCAACGCGCTTGCCCAAGCCGCAGCCCTCGCTGCGTTGGACGATGAGGATCACATCCGGAAAACCCGCGAGATCAACCGTCAAGGCCTCGAGTTTTACGAAAAAGCTTTCAAGGAACGCGGCCTTGAATACGTCCCATCCGTTGCAAACTTCGTCCTCGTTCGCGTCCAAAACGGCGATCAAGTCTTCAAGAAGATGCTTCAAAAAGGAGTGATCATCCGCGCCATGTCGGGCTATAAACTCCCGGATTGGGTCAGAATTTCCATCGGCACCCCCGCCGAAAACCAACGAGCCCTCGAAGTCTTGGACGAAGTTTTAAACTCTAAACTTTAAACTCTAAATCCCAATAAAGAGGCGCCCACCCTCCCAAATCTCTTATCTTTCCGTAAGAGAATCAAACATCGGCTTTTCCAGCCGCAATATTCCATGATTTTTATCCGTGTTGGCCCGTTCATCCGCGGTTCTTTTTTTCTTAGCCAAGATTCCGGCATGAACACGGTTTACTTTCGATTATTTTTCCTCATCCTCTCCCTGTCATGAATTTCTCCGGCATACACACCGCCCTCATCACCCCTTTCCGCAACGGAAAAATCGACACCGCGGCATACCGCGCTCTTATCGAAAGACAGATTGCAGGAGGAATCACGGGAATTGTTCCTTGTGGCACCACTGGCGAGTCTCCAACTCTCGGAACCGAGGAACATATCGAAGTCATTAAACTCGCCGTGGAGTTTGCTGCAGGCCGCTGCTTGGTTATCGCTGGCACTGGCGCAAACGCCACTGCTGAAGCCATCGAACTCACCCAAGCGGCTGAACAAGCGGGCGCTAATGGCTCGCTACAAGTTTGCCCTTATTACAACAAGCCTTCCCAAGAAGGCCTTTATCTCCATTTCAAAACCATCGCAGACGCCACATCGCTTCCCATCATGCTCTACAGCGTGCCGGGTCGTTCGGGTATCGAGATCGCAGCTGAAACCGCTGCCCGCCTCGCTGGGGATTGTAAAAACATCACCTCCATCAAAGAAGCTGGCGGCTCGGTCGATCGAGTCAACCAGCTCGTTCAGGCTCTTCCCGATGGCTTCGGCATCCTCTCCGGTGATGATCCGCTTACGCTTCCTTTCATTGCCGCCGGTGCAAACGGACTGGTTTCCGTTGCCTCCAACCTCATCCCAGAAATCATGACGCAACTTGTCAATCACTGCCTTGCTGGTGAGTTTGACGCAGCTCTTACAATGCAGAAAAAATATTACCCGCTCATGCGTGGCCTGATGTCACTCGATGTCAATCCTGTTCCCATCAAAACAGCCGTCGCCTTACAAGGGCACTGCAGCTCGGAGCTCCGTCTTCCACTCGCACCCTTATCAGCAACCAACGAAAACTCCCTCCGCGCTCTGCTACTCTCCTATAGCTTGATCTGAAATTCCAATTTTCACTCTTCACTCCTCACATTTCCATGTCTTCCCCAAAACTTTTCAGCCCAGGTCCCGTCGATGTCTCACCGGAAACCTTCGCCGCCATGTCCCACACCATGATTGGACACCGCGGTAAAGATTTCGAGGACCTTTACGCTTCCCTCCAACCCGGTCTCAAGGAAATCTTCGGAACCACCCGACCCGTTTTTCTCTCAACCTCATCCGCCTGGGGCGTGATGGAAGGCGCCCTTCGCAACCTCGGCAGAAAAAAAGTTCTCTGCCTCTGCTGCGGAGCGTTTTCCGATAAATGGTTGGATGTCGCAAAAAAATGCGGATTGGAAGCTGAAGCCGTCCAAGTCGAGTGGGGTCAGGCCATTAGCCCTGATGCAGTCCGCGCGAAACTTGCAGAAGGTGGATTCGATACCGTTACATTCATCCACTCGGAAACCTCCACTGGAGTCCTCAACGACCTCGCAGGAATCGCCGCTGCGGTGAAATCCTTTCCCGACACGATGCTCATCGTCGATACGGTCTCCTCACTCTCGACCGTCGATATCGACATGGACAAACACGGAATCGATGTCTGCCTCGCCGGAGTTCAAAAAGCCCTCGCGCTTCCACCTGGTCTCGCGGTCTTCGCGGTTTCTGAAGCTGCAATGGAACGTTCAAAAACCATTCCTAACCGCGGGTATTATTTTGATTTTCTGGAGTTTGCCAAAAACGATGCGGCGAACAACACCCCTACCACTCCTGCGATCTCACTTCTTTTCGGTCTTCAATACATTCTCGGAAAAATCGCCGAGGAAGGCTTTGCCGCGCGCAAGAAACGCCACGCAAAAACCAACGCGATGATCCACGAATGGGGCGCGAAACATGGTTTCAAACTTTTCGCCCCGGAAGGCCATCGCTCTTTCGCACTCACATGCTTCGCCACTCCGGAAACCCTGGATCTCAGCGGATTCATCAAGGCTCTCAAAACCAAATACAACTTCCTGATCAACGGCGGTTATGGCAAAGTCAAAGGGACTACCTTCCGAATCTCCAACATGGGTAACGAAACCGAGGCCACCATGCAGGAACTCATCGACGCCATGGACGATATCTTGAAAGATCTCTAGTTCAGCTCAGCAGCTCTTGAATCATTGCTGCATCGATTTTTCTCACCACATCCGCGTCCGCCAACAAGCCTTGTGCAAGCTTGGCTTTATCAAGTTGCAAACGATGGATGCGTTCCTCGACAGTTTCCTGGCAGAGTAGCTTATGCACAAACACCGGCTTATCTTGTCCAATCCGATACGCGCGATCCGTCGCCTGTGCCTCTGCTGCCGGATTCCACCATGGATCGTAATGAATCACCGTATCCGCTGCCGTTAGGTTCAAGCCGGTGCCACCCGCTTTGAGAGAAATGAGAAACACGGGGAATTTACCGGACTGAAATTGCTCCACCAACTTACCTCGGTCTTTCGATCCACCCGTCAATTTGAGATACGGAACTTTTGTTTTTATCAAATATTCCTCAATCAATCCGAGCATGGTCGTGAACTGGGAAAAGACAAGAATACTGCGACCCTCCTCGACCAGCGTATCTAACATCTCTTTCAAATAATCCAACTTTGCGGAGCTATGAATTCCGGCTGCAAAATCCTCAGGCAGCAACCGTGGATCACAACAGATCTGACGAAGTTTCAGCAACGCATCCAAAAACACGATTTGTGATTGTTCGATTCCTCGTGCGGCAATCGCGGCTCTCACCCGCTTATCCATGGTCGCACGCACAGTTTCATAGAGATCTTTCTGATCACTCGATAGCTCGATCAAATGCACCATCTCGGTTTTTGCAGGCAGCTCCTTCGCCACTTGATCCTTGGTTCTCCTCAGCACCAATGGCGCGATCCGTTTTTTTAATATCGCGTTTTTTTCAGCATCACCCTCGTCTTCGATGGGCTTGCGGAAATTTCGATTGAACGCGTCTTCCGTTCCCAGAAATCCGGGAATCAAAAAATGCATGAGACTCCATAGCTCGCCGAGATGGTTTTCAATCGGAGTTCCAGACAAACACAGGCGATGCCTAGCTATAACCTGACATGCCGCCTGAGCGACTTTCGCACGTGGATTCTTGATATACTGAGCCTCATCCAAAACCAAAATGTGATACTCGTAAGCAAGCAGTTTTGAGATATCCCGTTGCAGCAGAGCGAACGATGTGATGACCAAATCGGCATGTGGTATGGAACGGTAATATTTTTTTCTATCCGCCCCGTTCAATACCAGAACCCGCAAACCCGGCGCGAACTTGACCGCCTCTGCACGCCAGTTCGGAACCACCGAGGTTGGTGCGATCACCAAAGAGGGTCGACCCCCACTGCGTCCACTCGTTTTCTCCGCCATCAAATGTGCCAAGGTCTGCAAGGTTTTACCCAAGCCCATATCATCCGCCAAAATTCCATGCAGCCCATGACTCGCCAGAAATTGCATCCATTGAAATCCTGATTTCTGATAATCCCTTAAAGTCGCTTTGATCTCTTCCGGTGTTTCCACTTCATCGACTTTCGAGAAATGTTCCAAGCGCTCTTTAAGCCTGGCCAGACCCTTCGGGGCCGCGATTCCCAAACCCTCTAGACCTACCAACGCAGCCGCATCCAATGCGTGCACCCGCGCTTTTCCGAAAAATTTGGGATCCACCAAGGCCGATAAATGCCGGAGCAAACGGCGCACTCTTCCAATCGGCAACTTCAATGCATCTCCATTAGGCAACGGCGCATAAACAAATCCCTGATTCGGCCGATCCAAGGTTTCTTCCAAAAAATCCTGTTTCAACAAACCGGCCAGGATCGGCATCAAATCATAACGCTCACCATCAACATCGAATCCAACTGACAAACTAAACCATCCACCGTCCGAAAAATCTCCGACATAGGGCTCGTCATCCTGCTCACCCATCAGACGGGTTTGCCATTTCTCCGGATCCGCATCGTGCACCTGATGGCCGACACCCTCTTCAAATTTCACCCTCCACCCGCTGGCTTCCAGCGTTTCCTTGAATTCGCCACGAAACTGGTGCCAGAACGTATCCACTGGGATCCGACCCGGATCAGGAAACCATTTGTCATTTTCACCTGCCGCCTCGACGGAGCGCGATTTCATGCTCAATAAAAAACGCCACGCCGGGTGGGTTTGCATGGATGACAGCCCGATATCGCGCAGCTCGCGCATCGCTCGCTGTTCTCTCGGCGTCCTACCTTCCTCGCGAGCCGATGCCAGTGGTTTCCGCTGATCGCCACAGCTCACAAAGGCTTCCGCAAAAATCCATTCCTTGGGTTCTTCTTGCCCCATCGATTTCAACAACATCAGCGTCGCCTTATCCACGGCGTCCTTACGCACCAACAATTCAAAGGTCATATCTCCTCCTCCCTCCATCTTCGCATCTCCCAACTCCTTGATCTGTTGAAGGTCCGCTCCTCTGCCCAGCTCCATGGCCACCGCCTCGGCAGCAGTCCTCCCCAAACTTTTCTCCAGATGCTTCGATTTTGCCATTTTCCCCAGCAAGGCAAAACCGTGCTCACAAAACGCACCAGCCTCGCAGCTGCAATCCGTCTCAAACAATACCTGCCCACCTTGCTGCCAAAACACAGCCTCCACTTTTTCACCCAGAACATCCGCCCGGGCTTGAATTTCGCCGTCCCCGTCCAATTTCAACGCCTGAACTTTTGAGACCAGACGCCCGCCAAGCAACCGCGCCTCATCGCCAAACCGCTCAACCCAGCCCGCATCAGCCAAGAAATTTTCCAGTGACTTTATCATCAATCAAAGAAAGCGTATTTTCCGCCCTGCCCAGCGTCGATCTTGTTTTCAAAATCTGAATTTGATATTTAGACCCGACCAGACTTTATAATAAAAAACATTAAAAAAAAACATCGCTCCCGATGGCTAAACTGATGCCCTACGTCCAAACACAACCCGCTCGTAAAGGCGGATTTCTCTCAAGAAAAATCTGGGAAAGCGACGATTGCTGGGCACCGGATCCGGAATTCACCGAAATCATAACAAGAACCTCCATCGATCCATCTCCAACTGATTCCAAAGTTACAGAACCTCGCTCCAATGACTGACATCGAATCATCGACCTTCGCCACTCGCGACGCGTTTGGAGCAAAACACCAGATGATTCTGTTAGAAATTTAATCTTACCCTCTCTGCCTTTCCAGCATCACCAGCATGAAGAAGGAGAGAATTAGGTTCAGTTCCTCGCGAGGACTCATGTTGTCAATTTTTTCGATGAGAAATTTCCCTTCAAAAAACGCGGCTAACTTCGTCAAGCGTATCACAGGTCTTCCGTCAGCGCTCACTGCTAAATACTTTGGATGAAAAAAATATCCGGAAAACATTCCCAAAATTGGAACTCCACCTAACAAACCATCCATGAACTTCGTCCAAGGATTTTCTTCACTGATCACAAAATCCGGGTTATTGTTATCAGGATTGAAAACCTCATAGTGCGCCTTCCAAATCGATTTCCAGCCCTTTCTTCCCACAGAACCAATCGCCTGACCAGAAGCATCGGTCGAATTGTATCTCGCTGACCAATCAATCACTTTGTTGGCTTTAATTTCAGCCAGCTTCACAGCTCTCGTGCGATCAGCAAAGACAGCGACTTCTTCTTTCAATTTGAAAAACTTCTGATTGGTATGCACCACAACGCGTCCAGCTGCATCCGTGACCGTGACTTGAGTCGTCAAGGCAATCAGCTTGAAACTAAGTTGCAGCGGATAAACCACGCCCTGCATATGTCTCGATATATCATCTGTGACCGGTAAAGTTGCTGGAATGATAGGCGGCTGAACCATTGGAATGGTATAGGGAGTTTCTGACATCCACTTACTCCACAATTCCAATTCAAAAATCCAAGCACAGAATCAAACTTTTCGCCTCATTTAGCCAACAGATTCAGCATCTCACCCGCGGCGACGACCCCAAAAGTAGCCGTCACATGAGTGGCAGTGCCATAGCCGGTCTCGCAGTTCAATCGCATATCCGCACCATCGGGTTTCTCGCAGGAAACCTCTCCGTCGCTTCCCGGATAAATGGGCGGCTCATCTGAAAACACGGCTCGTATCCCCATCTCCCCGGGCTTGGATCCCATCGGCACGGCATCAAACCCATGATGCTTCCGTAAGTTTTTCCTTAACTGATGCAACAGGGCGTCTTTTCCGGAGAAGGCGAGATCCCGCACGCTGATACGGGTTGCATCGCGTCGTCCGCCAGCACCACCGCACGTCACTACCGGTAAGCCACGTTTCCGACACTCTGCGAGCAACAGGGCTTTGTGCCTCATCGAGTCGATCGCATCGATGACACCGTCTACTTCACCGCCCAGGACTTCCTCGATCGAACGTTCGGTGAAAAAGCCTTCGATGACTTCGATCTCACATTCTGGGTGAATTGCGCGAACCCGTTCCGCCATGGCCGCGGTTTTCTGTCTGCCGATCTGGCCATCCATCGCATGTAGCTGGCGGTTTACATTGGTAATGCAAATCTCATCGAGATCCACCATCCGGATTTTGCCGACACCTGATCGCGCCAGCGCCTCGACTGTCCACGAACCCACCCCGCCTATTCCAACCACCACCACACGCGCTTGGGAAAACTTTACCAAAGCCCGCCTTCCGTAGAGACGCGCGATTCCTCCGAAACGATTTTTTGACTCTTCACTCAACATCCTGCCCAACCTTCCAACTTGCAGAGGCGCCTTTCAACGTCCATCTCTAGTTCGTGCCCGAAATTCTCATCACCCTTGGCGACCCCGCCGGTATCGGTCCGGAAGTGATCGATGCCGCGCTTGCCTCCGGCAAACTCCCTGCCGGCTTCGATTTCCGCGTCATCGGGGATCGGAATGCCGGGTCTCCCGGAAAACCCACCCGCGAATCCGCTCAAGCCGCGCTCAACGCATTAAATGAAGCCGCCCGTCTTCTCCGTGAAAGCTCTGCCGCTGCTGTCGTCACCGGACCCGTTTCCAAAGAAGGTCTGCAATCGGTCGGTTTTCCTTTTCCCGGTCAGACCGAATTTTTCACCCATGCTTTCGGGCTCACCCAATCCGGCATGCTTCTGACCGGCCCCAATCTCACCGTTGGACTCGCCACGATTCATATCGCACTCGCCGACGTCCCGCAGTCACTCACCCGGGAGAGCATCATCTCCATCGGAAAACTCACGGCGGATTTCTTGATCAAAAAAGGCATTTCGCATCCGCAAATCGCCGTTTGTGGCCTGAACCCTCATGCTGGAGAAAACGGGGCATTTGGTAGTGAGGAACAAAACGTTATCGCTCCGGCCATACTTGAACTCAAACAAAGCGCTGACGCCACCTTCACCGGACCTCATGTCCCAGACGCGATTTTTCGAGATGCCGCTCAGGGCAAATATCATGCGGTCCTTGCGATGTATCATGACCAAGGACTCATTCCGCTGAAGCTGTTAGATTTTGACGAGGCGGTGAATGTGACGCTCGGCCTACCGAAACCGCGCACCAGCCCCGATCACGGAACCGCGTTTGCGATCGCCGGAAAAGGGATCGCCAATCCCTCATCCATGATCGCCGCGATCAAGCTGGCTTGTGAGTTGATTTAGAACCAACCCTAGGGCGTCACGCTGAGAGGCGGAATTTTCTGTTCCTCAACCCATACACTTAAAGGCCCAATCGCAGGGATAAAGAAATCCGATTTCCAATCGTTCATCGGGTAGTTAGCCAAGCCAATGGTCACCTTACCACCTTTGAAATCTTCAAGGAATTCCTGCCATACATGACTGCCACGCAGTCCCTGTTTACGCCATGCCACTACCCCATTGTTGATTCCAGCAACATGTTTGCCGTTGACATACAAGGCGTAACCTTCACCCGAATTATCATGAACACTTCCGTCCACACGGATCCGATAGCGATGACCTTTCTTTACGGCCGGAAGCTCGAAGGTTTGACGCATCAGCAACACATCATTATCACAAACAGTGGTCGGCATGGTGCGCTTGGGTGGATACAAAACATATTTGGAAATCCATGCCTGATTTTCCGGAACCATAGGCTCCATCCGCATACCGAACGGTGCCTTGCCGCTCTTCCATCCGGCTTTCTTCACATCAAATTCGGTAGCGAACCAATTCTCCATGCCGGTTGGCGGCTTCATCTCAAATAATGCCGGAGCTTTTGCGGCCTTATCCACTTTTTCAACTTTTGCCGGTTTTGCGGTAGACGCCTCACCATTGTCAGCGCCTCCAGCATCCTCATTCAATGGTGCCGCTGCTGGGCTGTTCTTATATGGGCTATTAGGCAAATCATAAGCGAAATATTCCCATGTCGAATGCTTCATATCCGCGACCAATGGTTTCCAATCATAATCCCGAATACCCGCCGCCTGCAAGTAGGCGACGGCATCGTCAATCGCGTCGTCCAAATACTCCGGTGTCTTGCTTGGCTTCGGCTGAGCCCCCTTGAGCAGCTCCTGCAAAACCTTTTGGTTGCGTGGATCAGCAACAAATCCGGCGAGCATTCCATCTAACAACATAGGCTTGATTGCCGCAAGTGATGCCGCGATCTGCGCTTCAGTTGGAGCGACCTTTGCCGCCTCGGCCACAAGTTCGGCGGCAACCTTGGCTTCACGATCCGATTTGGGAATCTCTGCCGCTTCACCACCCTCCAAGCGAACCATCGCGCGTCCCATCGCCTCACCCACCAGCAGATATGTCTCCGGGTTGCGATGGTAATGATAATCTTGGCTGCGCGGGGACTCCTCAATCTCCCGCCAGAAATCACGCGTATCCACAGAGGCAACCGATCCGGCAAACTCCGGATGCTGTTTGGGATCTCCAACCGCCATCTGCGCCTCCCACACGCCCTGCCAAGGACCCTTTGACAAGCGATAGCCATGAAATCCGACCGTCGCGACAACCGCTTTCATTTTCGGAGCCTTGAATTCCTTACGCAAGTCACCAATCAAATTGACCAAGCATTTTTCGTAATCCTCCTTGGTGGAACCGCTGTCCTTGTGACCTTGGAACCAACCAAAACCCGCAATCTCATAGCCCTGGCCTTTGTAGCCGGGAACCACCTTGTCAATATTGGCAAGTGTCTCGTGCACGCCCTTGACCATGGCACGGTATTCAAACCCCTCAAATTCGCTATCGCTGGTTTTTCCACTCGATGGCGGACGGAAATCGTATTGTAGGGACCGATTGCCTTGGGCGGTCTTGATCAGCAGTACCTGCTCATCATGGAATGTGCCCATCACAAATCCAAATCCGACTTCAGGCCCGATGGAATTACACTTCGGTAAACATTTTTTGTTAGAATCCGCACTCAACAGACACCCCTTGCCGCCCTCGGTCAATCGCGCTTCTTGGAAATAAACATCGTTTCGGACGGTCCAGTTACCCGCATCATCGATGAGATAGGGAAACTTTTTGTCATTCTTGGTTAAGATCATGAGATCACCCTTGCCCACCAAATCAATTCGCTCCAGCCAGAGAGCGGCGGAACCACCTTTGAAATAGGTAATTTGAATGGGATGACGTTTGCCTGCTTCGAGGGTGATTTTCGTCAACACAGGCTTTCCTCCGATATCCTTGCGATAGACTTCCTTGCCATCGATGCGCGCAAGCGCATGAGTGCTGTCCTCAAAGCCAACGTGAACCAAGTAGTTACCAGTCTCTGGAACATCAATGAAAGCGTTTGCTACAGGTATGCAGGGACCATCCATCTCAGGTATCCTTGCAGCGACCATACCGAGAGCAAACTCAGCGGTTTTTGACGGAGTCAGCTTCGAATAGTCCGCTTTGGGATCATAAGTTCCTTTATGAATGGCAACGCGCGCACCGGCAGCGGCCTTGGCATCACCCGTTTGATAGACACCATGAGCCTTCAATGCCGGCACACCCTTCCATACCCATTTGCAGGCGGATTTCGAGCGACTCGTGCCAACGGGTATTTCACCCGGAATCACAGCTGGATCAGCAGAAAGATAGACGCATGGATAAGGGGGAGTGGCACCTGAGATATCACCCATCCCAACCATGTTCGATTGTCCAGCCAGGATATAAACTTTGACCGGCTTAGTCGCATCTCCAGGCTGACCATCGGGACGAGCCAAGTGAAGTGGCACGGAAGCCGCATTCATTTGAAACACTGAAGCGGCAATCGCCAGTGCGATACAGGTTTTTATTTTCATCGGGAATAAGCTTTCATGTCGATCCGCCCACTGCAAGCAAGAGATCGAAAATCCATGCAACAAGCTGACAAAATAGGCATGCGGACCGCGTCAAACGCCTTAAAAATCAAGGCATTGCCAATCATTCGGCGGCATTAGTGCCTTTGTAGAGCAGGCCAAGCGCAGCCCAGCAAACGGCAATCATTCCAGCCAACACCCACCAGAAATTTTCCCATCCATATCCATCCGCATCGACACAAAAGTCATGGAGTTTGGAGCAAAAATAAGCGCCAACCATTGGACCAATGCCTGATGACATGAGACCAAGTAAACCCTGGGCTTGGCCTTTCATCGCCGGTTCAACTCTTCGGTCCAAGTAAACCTGCGCGGTGACAAAATAAAGAGTATAACAAACTCCATGCAATGCCACGCCGGCAAAATGCCAGGCAATGATTCCACTGAATCCCGCGTATCCACTCATCGCGTAACGTACGGCTGACAAACCCAACCCCCACATCAGCAAGGTTTTGAGCCGGAATTTCAGCATCATGGCTCCTAACAGAAACATTGCAGCGACTTCACTCCATTGAGCCACGCTGACCGATGCGGTAGGCGCTTTGTTTCCCAGCACCTTGAAAAGCTCGGCCGAATACATATAGAAGGCGATCAATGGCACGGAAAACAATCCGGTGACCGAAAACAAAACCGCGTAATCCCGATTTTTGAATAATTTGAATCCACCCAGCCCAAGCGCGTTTTTCCAAGATGTACCCGATCCAAGCGGAGGCGTGTGGGGAAGGAAAAACGCCAACACTCCCGCCGCCACTCGCGCGAAACCCGCAGCGTATCCGGAAGTAAACGAAAGATCGGAATGCAATACGTAACTGATCATGAAACCTGCGGCCATCCAGCCAAAGGTAGCCCCTACCCGCACCATGGGATAATGCCTTTCTCCATGCGTGAGATGCTTGAGACTGATGGTCGCCATCAAGCCCCATGTCGGACCTGAAACCAGAGAATAGACCAATATTCCAATCAAAAACCAAATGGGATGCAGTCCATAATCCAGCGCCCCGAAAGAAAAAACAATCATCACGGCACCTAGCAACGAGCTCCACGCCATGATTTTCTGCGCAGCCATGCGCTCATCCGCCAAGGCACCGCCTATGACAGGAGAAATCAATGATGCGATCGGTGGCATTGCAAACGCCCAATAGATCCAATTTCCAAGTCCATGCGCGTTGAGCACATTCGTGAGGGACGGCACCCAGAATCCCGGCGCCATTCCATGAAAGAAGAACACTAACCATAATAGTGAAAACGTTCCTTTCTTATACTCCTTTTCCTCCACAAAAATCAGTTATCTAGGAATACCGCAAGTTGTCAAAATCTCCACCGCGCATCGATCCGCCTCAGCCAGCGTCTTATGCTCACAGGCTCCATTTCCAGCCAAATATCCTTCTTCTTTCAGCTTTTCCAGACCTCGAATCACCCGCGCATTCGGCTTGAGCCTTGGCATTTCCAGAACACCAACTTTCGCTCCGCCGGTGAGCGCCTCATAAACCATGGATACCGAATCCTCCGTCACCCACACTTCAGCCGCGCCCGATAGTTTTCCTGCCAACCAACCAGACCCCGTGTCTTGGTGCGGAAAAAGGGAAAGATTCGGGATTTGATGTCCGAGCTTCCCAAGGAAATCACCCGGTGTCCGTCTCGAATCGGTAACCTGCCAGTTGCCATCGCAAGCAAGGTCACGGATTTGCAAGATCAGCTGTTCCTCATCAAAGCCATGAATCTTTGACGGCCCACCAATCAAAAACCATTTCTCCGATCCATTCCCTTTCGCTGGAACGACCCGATTCAACGCACCTTTGCTCAAAATCACGTGAGGTTTGTCGGGATTTTTTTTAAAATCGTGCTCCGGTACGACGCACCAATCGAACCACCCCATCGGCAATCCGGGCTTCATCAAGACGATGCTGCGAGCGCCGGATGACTTGGCGATCGCCAGTAAGGATAAATGCGTTCGGTGACCCGCTCCGATCACAAAATCGGCAGTTGGAAATTTCCGACTCGCCGCCAGTGCTTTCCTTATCCGTGTGATCGGATTGGTATCCATCTCCAATCTCACCAGATGAATCTCCATGGCGACACGACGAGCCATTGCCTCGGCTAGCCCGAGAGACTGGTTCTCGTGACCCGCCTTACCGTCGCTAATAATCAGAATATGAAGTGGTGCGCTCAATCCGCTCCGAGGGTGCGGGGTTTTGAGCCACTTTGCAAAAACGAAATGACGTCTGAATCATATGCACTGGGTGACATCTGATCATCTTGCAAGTCGGGTAGATGAATGCTCCGCCGGGACTGGGCATCCAACACATGGCAATGGTTTACGCAATAAGAATGGCCAAAGCTCTATGAAATCCGCAGCATTTGGAGCGGATGCTTACTTTTCCCATCACCGAATTTCTGCCGTGACCATCGCCTGATAGATCGGATCAGTATTTTGAAGCTCCTCATGAGTGCCATCACCAACAATCCGCCCGTCCCTGAAAACAAGGATACGATCCGCAATGCGGATCGTACTAAAACGGTGTGCGATGATAAGAGTTGTCCGGCCTTTTACCAACTCAGCCAAAGCCTGCTGGACCATTGACTCACTCTCGGTATCGAGAGCGCTGGTCGCCTCATCCAGAATCAGAATCGGCGCATCCTTCAAAAACGCCCGTGCAATCGCAATGCGTTGACGCTGTCCGCCGGAAAGCAGATCACCACGCTCGCCCACCGGGGTTTGATAACCCTGCTGGAAACCCATGATGAAATCGTGAGCAAACGCTTTTTTTGCCGCAATTTCGATCTCTTCATGTGTTGCATCCAATTTGCCCACACGGATATTTTCCTCGAGTGTGCCCATGAAGAGCGCGGGAGTCTGCGGTACCACCGCAATACAGGCACGAAGATCATGCTTGAGAAAATCTTTAACGGAAACTCCATTCAAACGAACCTCACCCTGCTGTGGATCGTAAAATCTTGGCACCAAATGCGCGAAGGTTGTCTTACCCGCACCACTCGGCCCAACCAAGGCGACCACCTGTCCGGCCTCAATGGTCAAATTGACATCGCGCAAGACAGGTTCCTCATGATACGCAAAAGTCAGATGATCGAATTCAATTCCAACGGCTGACTCAGGGCATGGCTTGGGTGACTCGGGATTCGAAATCGTATCATCGGCATGTAAAATAAAATTCAACCGATCCACCGAGGCTTTGCCTTGTTGAAAAAGTGAATGCATGTTGCCGAGTTTTTTTATCGGTTCATAGGACATGTAAAGCGCCATGCCGAGAGCTAGGAATCCATCACGGGTCATTCCGGCCCGCACACCGAGAAACAGCGCCGCAGCAAAACCCGTAGCCGCAACGACTTCGATCGAAGGGGAAATGATTTGGCGATACTTCACCACCTTCATTCCCAATTTCAAAATTTCCGCGATCCGCATTTTGAATCGATCGATTTGCGACTGCTGGAGATTGTATCCGCGAATCTCAAGTGCGGATTGCAGGTTTTCTGACAATGAGGCTGAAAGATCACCCCCGCGGGATTGAAGGGCGGCGGCTCTTTTTGTGAGTTTTTTTCCAGCAAACCGAATCGCAAAAATACAAAGCGGCACGGAAACCAGCGCAATAAGAGCGATAAACAAACTCTTATCCCGGTAAGACATCCATCCCACCATTGCCAAAGCAAACAGCATGGTGGCAGGTTGTTTGATCAGATCACTCGATGCCTGCGCGATCACCTGTTGGAGCAACTGTGCGTCATTCATGACACGCGCCAGCAAATCACCCGATGTGTTTTTTCTGAAGAAAGCGAGTGGCAGGCTTTGTAGCTTGATGAAAAGATCGGTTCGAATCGACTCCACCACCCGCATTCCGGTGTATTGGATGAAATACGCATTCGTATAGCCGGCAACGGCCCTGATCAAAAACACGCCGGGAATCCACAAGCAGGTGTAAATTAGAAGATCATTTCTTGAGATTTCACCCAGTTTTGACACCAGCCAGATCACATAAGGATTGGTCTGATCCACCTTCTCGCTGAACAAGATCGGGAAGACGATCTTTATCATCAAGGGCATGCCCGCTCCCGATGCGGCGGCGTAAACCAGACCCGCGGCTACACCGATCAAAAAGCAACCCTTCACCTTCATGAGGTGGCCGTAATATGGAAGGAATTTCTTCAAATCTGTTGGTCAGGGTTTTTGCCCGATGAACATCGGCATGGTGCCTGTCGAATGAGGTCGTGAAGATCACACTTCAAGCATCAGGCGATGGGGTGCCTCAAGGTAATCCTTAATACGAATCAGGAAGGTCACCGCTTCTTTGCCATCCACAAGGCGGTGATCGTAACTCAAGGCGAGATACATCATCGGACGAATGACAACCTGACCATTGAGCGCAACCGGACGCTGCTGGATGGTGTGCATGCCGAGAATACCGCTCTGTGGAGGATTAAGGATAGGCGTGCTAAGCAAGGAACCGTAAACACCACCGTTTGAGATCGTAAACACGCCACCCTGAAGATCTTCGATGGCGAGTTTTCCAGATTTCCCTTTCGCTGCATAATCCAAAATATCCTGTTCGATTTTTGCGAATGATTTCAGATCGCAATCCCTCAACACCGGAACAATCAGACCCTTCTCCGTACCGATGGCGACACCGATATCATAGAAATGGTTTTCGATGACGTCGTTTCCATCAATGCGACCATTGATCGAGGGAACATCTTTCAGCGCCTGGGTCACGGCTTTGACAAAAAACGACATGAACCCGAGTTTCACACCATGCTTTTTGAGAAAATCATCCTGCACACTCTTGCGCAACTCCATCACGGCGGTCATGTCGACCTCGTTGAAAGTTGTTAGAATTGCCGCGGTTTGCTGGGCGTTAACCAAGTGTGTTGCGATTTTACGGCGCAGCATCGACATCTTGCGACGTGTGGTCCTTCCATCTTCGGTCACAGCGGCGGGTGCGGCTGCGGGTTTCGGTGCCGACAGCACGGAAAGATCGGGTTTCGGGCGCGATTCGCTAACAACTGCCACCGCTGCAGGTGCTGCGACTGGAGCGGAAACCGGTTTTGGAGCCGGTGCTGCAGTAGCGGATGCATGGCTAGGAGCGATCATGCCGATGACTTTTCCAATCGAAACTTCCCCTTCGTGGACAAGGATTTGCAGGGTTCCGGAAACGGGTGCTTCGAGTTCGTTGGAAACTTTATCCGTTTCCAAGGTCACAAGGATTTCCCCTTTTTCACAGTAGTCGCCATCTTTTTTACGCCATGCTGCAACGTTGGCGGAGGTGATGGATTCTCCGGCCGCAGGTACGACGATTTCGACCGCTGCGCCAGAGGAAGCAGCTGCGCCTTGAGCCGTTGCTGGAGCTGGAGCGACTTGTGATGCGACAGCAACTGGTGCGGAACTTTCAGCAGCAGGTGCGATTTGTCCAATGACGGTCCCTATCGAAACCTCTTCGCCCTCGCCAACAGAAACCGTTAGGATTCCGTCAGCCTCGGCTTCAAGTTCATTGGAGACCTTATCGGTTTCCAAGCTGACGAGAGCCTCGCCTTTTTTGACGAAGTCACCGCTGTTTTTATACCATTTCGCGATGTTCGCCGAAGTGATGGATTCGCCGGCTGCCGGCACTTTGATATCGATGGCCATGATAGAGGTAGTTTGAATAAAAAATCAGATTTCGAATGCTTTGGAGAGAAAGGCTTTAAATTCGCGGTAATGCATGGCTTTCGAGCCAGCGGCTGGACTCGAACCGGGCTTGCGACCCACATAGGTCGGCCATAGGCCAAGGGTGGCCTCAAGTTGGGGTGCGACATAGGTCCATGCTCCCATGTTTTTGGGTTCTTCCTGGCACCAAATGAACCGATCAACTTTGGTAAATTGCGCGATGATCGCTTTGAGCATTTCACCGTGGAACGGGTAGAGCTGCTCGATACGAATGATCGCCGTATCAGAAATGCTGTGATCGTTACGATAGGTGACAAGATCATAGTAAACTTTTCCGGAGCAGAGAATGACACGTTTCACCTGATCCGGATTTTCAAATACCATCTGATCAGGAAGGATTTCCTGGAAACAGGTCCCCTCAAGGAAATCCTCTTCACTGGAAACCGCCTCAGGCCTGCTGAGCAAACTTTTCGGAGTCATGATTATCAGCGGTTTGCGGAAATCCCTGCGCTTCTGGCGGCGCAGAGCATGAAAATACTGTGCGGGAGTGGTGAAGTTTCCGACGATGAGATTTTCCTCAGCACAAAGCTGTAGGAAACGCTCAAGGCGCGCACTCGAATGCTCCGGGCCCATGCCTTCGTAGCCGTGCGGAAGCAACATGACCAAGTCACTTGGAGTCTGCCATTTGGATTCCGCAGATGAAATGAACTGATCGATAATCACTTGCGCACCGTTGGAGAAATCTCCGAACTGCGCTTCCCACATCAACAACATGCTTGGATAGGAAAGTGAGTAGCCATAATCGAATCCAAGCACGGCGAACTCCGAGAGCAAGGAGTTGTAAACACAGAATTTCGCCTGATCCTCAGAGAGATTTTGCAAGGGAATGTAGCGCTCACGTGTTTCATAGTCATAGAAAACCGCATGGCGGTGGGAGAATGTGCCACGGCGGCAATCCTGTCCGGAGAGCCTGATCGGCGAACCTTCTAACAACAGCGAACCGAACGCGAGAGACTCGGCAAACGCCCAGTCATACGGACCTCCATTCGTCAACGCTTCAACTCGTCTGGGAATAAAACGTTTTTCCAGAGTCGGGTTCAGGTTAAAATTTTCCGGAACTGTGGTGAGCACTTTTCCGATCTTCTGCAGCATGTCGCGATGGATTCCTGTGGCAACTGGCGCATGCGAGTAGCTTTGCTGGATAATCGCGGTCGATCCACTGAACACCGTACGATCACCAGCCTCGGAGAGCTCAACCATGGTTTTATATCCATCTTCGAGCTTCTCCCAGATGGCTTGTTCCAAATCATCGGCTTCCTTCTGAGTCAGCACGCCATCTTTCACGAGCTGGCGTTTGTAAACTTGTCCAAAAGTCTCACGCGCCGCGATTTGCTTGGCGACCAACGGCTGGGTAAAGGCCGCTTGGTCCGCCTCATTGTGCCCCTGGCGGCGGTAACAATACATATCGATAACGATGTCACGGCCAAATTTCTGGCGGAACTCCAAAGCAAAGCGTGCGGCCCAATAGAGTTCCATGGGCTCCTCCCCGTTGACGTGCAGAATCGGGGCTTCGATCATTTTTGCCACATCGGTCGCGTAGGCGGATGAACGCGCATCGGCGGGCATCGTGGTGAAGCCGATCTGGTTATTGATAATCAGGTGAATGGTTCCTCCCGTGCGGTAGCCCGGAAGCTGCGAAAGGTTCAGAACCTCGGCCACCGAACCTTGGCCCGCGAAGGCCGCATCACCGTGAATCAAAATTGGCAACACACGCTTACGATCGGTCGAGACTCCGTCATCACCAAGAACCCGCTGGCGCGCGCGCGCCTTACCTTCCACCACCGCGTTTACGGCCTCAAGGTGGCTGGGGTTTGCAGCGAGGCTTACGCGCACATTTCCATCCGGAAACTCACGGACGCTCTCGTAGCCCAAATGGTATTTCACATCTCCATCACCGGCCACCAAACCCGGCTCATAATCCGGAGTGAATTCATAAAGCAAAGTGGTCAGCGATTTTCTCACGAAGTTTGCCAAAACATTCAAGCGACCGCGGTGTGCCATCCCCATCTCGATTTCGAGAACTCCTTGGCTGGGACAATTTTCCAATAGCGCGTTGAGCACGACCATCGCACCTTCCCCACCCTCCAGGGAGAAGCGCTTTTCACCGAGGAATCTTTTGGCAAGGAAATTTTCAAATGTCTCCGCTTCCAAGAGCCAGCGAAGAGACTTCATCTGCAATTCATGGGTTTTTTCCGCTCCGTGAACGCCATGGCGTTCGATCCTTTCGCGCACCCAATGACGTACTGTGGTGTTATGGATGTGCATGAACTCGAAACCAATCTTGCCGGAATAGGTTTTTTTCAAAGCCGCGACCATTTGTGAGAGCGGCATTCTTGCTCCATTGAGAAAAAAAGGATTCGATGCCTCACGCGCCATTTCCTGATCCGTGAACTTGTATTCGCTGAGCGACAGGCGCGGGTTGACCTCAGCTCCTTCGTCCAAGGGATTGATCTGTGCCTGCGTGTGTCCCAGTGTTCGATAATTGTAAACTAGGCTTACGACTTTTCCGTTGAACTCTATGTCAGAGGCAGAAAGCGATGCCACACCGGCCGAGCCGGCCTCCGCGGCTTCTTTTTGCTTGAGCTGGGCAACCCCTAATTCAAATCCCTCGAAAAAAGCAGCCCAAGTCTGATCCACAGATTGCGGATTTTCACACCATTGTGCGTATTTTTCGTCTAGTAAGTCCGCATTAAGTCGCGCCGAAACCGTTGAGTTCATGTGTTTAAAAATAAATGCGTGCCGGGTTTTGTTTTCAGGCTTGCCCTCGGCACGCAGGCATTAGTTAAAGGTCTCGCAGGCTTGCGTCAACCATTGCAGACTGAAAATATAGCCGCCGCCACAAATCGCATGATCGAAGTCTCCAACCTCTCAAAACGCTACGGACACCATCTCGCTGTCCGTGATGTCTCATTTTCCGTATCAAAAGGAGAAATTGTCGGCTTTCTGGGACCCAATGGTGCCGGAAAAACCACCACCCTGAGGATGTTGACCGGCTTCCTGCCCCCGTCCGGCGGCTCCGCCACCATCGCCGGCTATGATATCTTCAGAGACTCTATCGAAGCCCGTAAGCGTATAGGTTACATGCCGGAAAACGTCCCTCTTTATGAGGACATGCGCGTTCGAGAATATCTCTCTTTCCGGGCGCAACTTAAGGGCCTCAAGGGCAGCGAGACCCGCCGTCAGGTCGCGCATGTGATCGATATCTGCGGGCTCGAAAGCGTAAGAAGAAAAATGATCAAAGCTCTATCCAAAGGCTACCGCCAAAGGGTCGGGCTGGCAGATGCTCTCGTCCACCAACCGGAGCTTTTGATCCTCGACGAACCCACCAACGGGCTCGATCCCATCCAAATCCGCCAGATCCGCGAGCTTATCAAACGCCTATCCCTGAATCACACCGTGCTCATTTCCACCCATATTCTCTCTGAGGTGGAAATGATCGCAGATCGCGTCATCATCATAGATAACGGCCAAATCAAAGCGGCGGACACCCCGCAAAACCTGATCAACGAGATGCGCACTGCAGGTCGCGTGCATACCGAAATTCAGGCACCCCTTGACGCTGCGACATCTGATCTTGCTGCGATAAGCAGCGTCAAAAAAGTCATTTCGGAAATTCTAGAAGACGGATGGATCCATTTCACCCTCTGGTCAGACTCCGGCACAGACACCCGCCAATGCATCCACAAAGTCTGCAGCGAGCGAAAATGGCCGCTACGCTCCCTCGTCAGGCATGAATCAAAACTCGAAGACGTTTTCGTGGAACTTACCCGCAGAGATTGATTCACGTTCGGATTCTACTGGCGCGATACAACTTTAGTGACTAGTGCTGTCCACAGCCATGAACATCCGAATCCTCACGCTTGCCGCTCTCGCTGTTTTCACCCCGACCACTTGGGCGGAATCCACTCCCATCCCACTGAAAAAAAACGATCGAATCGTTTTCCTTGGCGACTCCATCACCGCAGCTGCGGTGAAGCCCGGAGGTTACATCACCCTGATCAACCAAGCGATCAGCACAACCCATCCGGATTTGGGAATCGAAACTTTTGGCGCCGGAGTCAGCGGCAACAAGGTTCCCAACCTGCAGGCAAGACTTGAAAAGGACGTGCTATCCAAAAAACCGACCATCGTTTTCATCTATATCGGCATCAATGACGTCTGGCACTGGAAGAAAAACAAAGAAGGCGTGATGGCCGGAGGCACGACCCCCGAGGCTTTCGAATCCGGGCTCAAGGACATCATCGCCAAAATCCATGCCGCTGGTGCGCGGGTCATTCTTTGCACCGCCACGGTCATCGGTGAAAAAAACGATGGCACGAACGAGCGTGATGCGATGCTGGAAGAATACTGCGCCATCAGCCGCAAGGTAGCCACCGACACCAAAAGCCAAATGGTCGATCTCCGCAAAGCCTTTATCGATCACCTCAAAGCAAATAACCCTGAAAACGTTGCTAAAGGAATCCTCACGGGAGATTCCGTCCATCTCAACCCCGCTGGCAATCTACTGGTTGCCAGCGAAATGGGCAAAGCACTCGGACTGAAAATCGAAGCGCCCGCCCCAAAATAAAAACCATGAACACCTAATAGGTTGGAATCTCTCGGCACTTGGCACCCAACCTTTCATCCTCGAGACTATTTGCCAACCACCGCTCTAGGTGAAATTATCCCGGCATGCGCACATCCGCTTTTCTTGTTTCGGCTTTTCAGCTTTTTGGCTTTTCAGCTTTTACCCAAGCCGAGTCTTTCCCCGCCGCCAACGGTCTTGAACGCATCCTCGTTGCAAAAGAACCTCTGTTGAAAAACGCCGTTTCGGTCTCCGTCGATGTGGACGGAGCTATCTACGTCACGGAATCCGCCCGCCGCAAAGTAGGCGACCTCGATATCCGCGAATTCACCAGCTATGGCTGGGTGCCACACGATGTGTCTTTCACCTCCATCGATGATAAACTCGCGTTTTTCCGGAAACAACTTGATGGGACAAACAAGTTCCCCAAATCCTCTCTCAAAGATTTTAACAACGACGGAAAAATCGATAACAAGGACCTGACGGTCGCCACCGAAAAAATCATTCGCCTAACAGATAACGACGGCGACGGTATGGCGGAAAAATCGACGGTTTTTGCGGAAAATTTCAATACCGAAGTCACCGGCATCGCCGCGGGTGTTCTCGCATGGCGCGGAGATGTTTACGCAACCATTGCACCCGATCTCTGGAAACTCCGCGACACGAATGGCGATGGTGTTGCGGACAAGCGCGAGTCACTCGCCCATGGTTTCGGCCTGCACATCGCCTATGCCGGCCACGATATGCACGGCCTCACCCTTGGGCCAGACGGTCGCATTTATTGGACGATCGGCGACAAGGGCACCAACGTCACTTCGAAAGAAGGAAAAAAATTCTTCGCGCCACACGAAGGCTCCTTGCTTCGCTGCTATCCGGATGGGTCGGGATTTGAAATCTTCGCGCGCGGTTTGAGAAACCCTCAGGAAATCGCTTTCGACAAATACGGAAATATTTTCTCCGTCGATAACGATTCGGATCAGCGAGGCGAGCGCGAGCGCTTTCTCCATATCACCGAAGGCTCCGATACCGGCTGGCGTTGCTATTACCAATACCGTGGCTCTGACTACAATCCATGGATGGCGGAAAACTTATGGGAACCCGAAGGCGAATTCCAACCCGCCTATATCACACCCACCAACATGAATTATTCCGATGGCCCAGCAGGCTTTGCCTACAATCCCGGAACCGCCCTGAACTCAAAATACGATGACGCCTTTTTCGTAACGGAATTTCCAAAAGGAAACGTTCGCTCTTTTAAAGTGAAACCGAAGGGCGCGACTTTCGAAATGACTGATGAACACGTCGTTTCGTCCGGCGCCATGAATGTCGGCATCAACTTCGGACCCGATGGTGCGCTCTACTCCGCCGACTGGGCAGGCGGCTACCCCATGAACGACAAGGGAGCTGTCTGGAAAATCGATGATCCGACCATCGCAGGTTCGGCAATCCGCCAAGAGGTCGCTCAATTTCTGAAAGCCGGTCCAACGAAGGCTTCAACCGCGGAACTCATAACCCGACTCTCCCACAAGGACATGCGGATTCGCCTGGACGCGCAGTGGGAACTCGCCAATCGAAAAGCCATCGCCGAACTGCAACAAGTCATCGCTTCATCAACCTCCGGCCAGCTCGCAAAAATCCATGCGCTGTGGGCGCTCTCCCAACAGCGCCGCTTTTTTGAAAAGGACTTTCAAACCCTTGCCGCATCCAAAGACCCGATTCTCCGTGCTCAAGCCGCCAAGCACGCAGGCGAGACATTGAAGGGATCCAACTCCGTTCTTACGGGCCTACTGAGGGATCTTGACCCACAGGTTCGGTTCCATGCCGCCACGGCGATTTGGAAAACAGGTGACGCTTCTGCCACGGATGAGGTCATCGACATGCTTGCCGAAAATGACAACAAGGATCCCTACCTGCGCCATGCGGGAGTTCTCGCCCTTACCGCATCGCCTGCCGAAGACATCGCCGCGAAAACCCTCAATCACCCTTCTCCCGCCGTACGCCTCGCCACCGCCGTAGCTTTCCGCCGTCTGAATTCTCCACTCGCCGCAAAATTGCTCACCGATGAAAACCCGAAAGTCGTCGCTGAGGCCGCGCACGCGATTTACGATGACCCTGCCATCATAGCTGCCTATCCCGCACTTGCCGCTTTGCTCGATGACAAACCTGAATCGACTCCTCCCGCCATACGCCGCGCGATTGCCGCAAATCGTTTTCTCGGAGATGAAAAAGCCGCCATCAGGCTCACGAAATTCGCCGCTAACGAATCGATCCCATCCGAGCTTCGAGTTGCGGCACTCGAAGCCCTTGAATCATGGAACCAGACCATAAATTCAAGCCCAGTCGATGGCCGACATGATCCGCTCAAACCAGCGGACATACGAATCGCGAAAGCGGCTTTTCTATCCTCTTCCGAGGTTCTTCAGCACAGTCCTGACAAGGCCTTATCTGCCGCAGCCGCATCGGTTTGTAAATCTCTTGGTATCGTGGCCAGCTCTGCGGATCTCGAAAAAGAAATTCTTAATCAAAAAGCCGATCCCGCAGCCAGAATTAACGCACTCGATTCCCTCAAAGCCTCTAAACCGGATGAGTTTGAAAAAATTCTCCCAAGCCTACTTGCAGACAGATCTTCCTACGAACTTCGCATCAGCGCCGCTACATTACTAGCTGACACGGATCCACAAAAAGTCGTCAACTATGCGGCGGATGCGATCATGAAATCCGAGCAGATCGAAGAACAACAAGCGGCCATCCTGCTGCTTGCGAAAATGAAGGAACCCGCAGCAAGGGAGCTTCTTAAGAATTACGCCGAAAAATTTGGTAAAGGCAGTGAAAAGCGTGAACACCTGCTTCTAGAATTCAGCGAAGCGCTTCCCGGCTTCGTAAAAAATCTTCCTCCCTATTCCGTATCACTTGAAGGCGGCAATCAAGCCGCAGGGAAAAAAATATTCAATGAGCACCTTGCAGCTCAGTGTATCGCCTGCCACCGTGCGGGAGATCATGGCAGCGAGGTCGGCCCGCCCCTTACTCACATCGGCGAAAAAGGACGCGATTATATTTTTGAATCTCTCGTCGCGCCTCAGGCAAAAATCACTCCGGGATATGGTCTGATCTCGATCAATACAAGATCCGGTTCTTCGATCTCAGGAGCTCTCAAGGAGGAAACCGCGAATTCCCTGACCCTTATCCTTCCTGACAAAACCGAAACGACCGTCAAAACAAGCGACATCACGGCTCGCACTCAACCCATTTCCGTCATGCCCCCCATGGGCAACATTCTCTCCCCTCGGGAGCTTCGCGACATCATCGCATATCTCGCGGAGTTGAAATGAATTTTTTTGACCAAGTCAGCAGCCGTGATCTTCATCCCTTCAAATGAGGATTTTATGTGATGAGCGGTAGCGGCTCTTTTTCCATCGACTGTTCGGCACCTACTGCTGCCATTCGCCCATCGAATGTCCATACCATTGAAAACAACTCGTCGCGAGCTTGCATGTCCGCCTGATAAGCGTTTTGCTGAAGGCATGGAGTCACACGAGTGGAATGAGCGGACTGAGGAAGGAAAACGTTTTTACCGTGGAAATTTTCACGGCAATGAATGGAAAATTCTGACCACTTTGAAAACCGATCCAGATTGGCAATTACTTGAACAACCCTCCGAGGAAGTTTGGAGAGCCCTGCGTGACATCGTTTGGAAAAAATATCAGCGCAAGCGTTGTCCATGGGAGCGAGTGACTTCTATCGACAAAATTCTTGGTGATGATGTTCCACAATGAATTCTCATAATCATCCAAAAACAACCTTGGCAAAGCGGCGCATGAGCCTAGAATCTCAAATTTAGTATCCATTAAATTGATTTTACACTGATCTGCACACCCATCCGTCATATCTAACCTCAGCCCCTCCATGTCCACTTTTTCAGATCGAGCCACATTGCGAGCTAGCTGCCTGATGATCGGAGCGGCATTCCAAATGTTTGTTGCGCTTGCTGTTTCCAGCGCCCAGAACGCATCCCCTGTTCAAGTCACCACGTTTCAGGCGAATCAGGGAGAAATCATTATCCGGAATCGAACCGTGAATCTTACGATTGTGGCAACCAGCAGTAAGGGTGCCATCAGATCCATGCAATTGGCGGATAGTGCGCGCGGTGAATTCAGTGCACCACAGCCCTACAAGAGAGCCGTTTCCTACAGCTTTCCAGAAAACGCCTCAGGTCGCCATTACATTGCTGCTATCCTACAAGACAGCATGGGTAATCGATCAGATCAGGCGGTCATCACGCTTGATATTATGCCGGATCTGCCGAGCCAACCGGCGCTCCTTGCCGGTTCTTCCATTTCCGAGGTCTTTGTTCGGCGCGGTAACTACAGTCAAATCCAGCTGGCAGAATTAGTGAATGATCCGGGAGACCCGATCGTGCAATTCTCCACCTCTTTGGGTGAAATTCTCATGCAACTTGCTCCTCGCAAAGCCCCACTGACGGTCGCGAATTTTCTGAGGTATGTGGACAACAATCACTACCAAAATTCGTTTTTCCACCGCTCGGTTCCCGGATTCATCATTCAGGGTGGGGGATCTTTTATCGATACAGCTAACAACTACAACGTAACGCCCATTCAAAGCCTTGGCACAGTCCTAAACGAACCCGGCGATTCCAATCTGCGCGGGACAATGGCCATGGCTAAGATCGGGGGAAATCCGGACAGTGCCACCAGCGAGTGGTTTTTCAATCTGGCCGATAATTCCGCAAATCTGGATCAGCAGAATGGCGGTTTCACCGTCTTTGGAAAAGTTTTGGAACCATCCATGGCGGTGGTTGACGACATCGCCGAGCTTGAAGTGAGTGATCAGAGTGCGACCATCGGCTTCAATGAGTTGCCATTGATTCAAGTCCCGGCGGCAGGTGATGCCCTTAAGTTACAGGATTTGGTTTTAATCAATAACGCATCGCGTCTTCGTTTCAGTGTGAGAAAACAAGCCGCTGGTGTAAAAGCCACCATCCAGAACCATTTTCTCAAGTTGGAACCATCCGGAAAGCCTACCAGCGCGAAAACTTCAATCCTGATACGCGCCCTAGCCCCAGACGGAAGATATCTGGATTTTTCCATCCCTCTGAATATTGCAACCAACCATCCGATGATCGCAAAAGGAGTGGGAACCACTTCTATTAAAATCAAGGAGGACACGCCGGTCAATATTTCGGTTCCTGTCATCAATCCGGACAATTCATCTCTGGAATGGGATTTCTCCGTGCTAGCAACAAAGGGTGATTGCCAGATTCTGCCAGAGTCCAAGCCAGGGGTTCGGGTTATACGCTACACTCCCCATGCTGATATTTCAGGCTCTGACACCTTCACGCTTCGGGTCATTGATGATGACGTCAATCCACAGAAGCGGGGGCAAGACCAACTCAAGGTGAATGTCACGATCACCCCGGTTAACGATTAGCCAGCTATCCAAGCTTCGCCTGAGTTCAGATTTCAGGCGAAGCAAGTTCCGGCTTTAATCCTGCAAGGATCAGGCTCTACTCGGGCTGTCCGCTCATCCCCTTCCAGCACGTCCAAGATTTCGAGTGGCAAGATCACACTGGCGGCAACCGATAACAGCAGGAAAAACAACGAAAACCGCGGTTTCCGAAATATTGCACGTTGAGCGTGCCGCAATTACTTGGAATGGTAATCCATCGAAAAGCTCGGCCTTCAGACCATTTCATCTGCCCGCAAACCCAATCAGGTCAGCGACAAAATTCTTGCTCTAATCGCCCGATCAAGCAACTTTCCCTAGTTACCAAGTAAATGGATAGGGGCAATTCCAAATGGATCAAAGGCATACTCTTCGGACTTTGCCTTTTTTCTCATACTTCTCTCGCTTCAGCACAGCAAGAGCCGGAGATCATACGCCTTGAATTCGACCAAACCAATCAGGTCGTTGGCTACGACTTCGTCAATGCCGTCACTGGATGGAATGCCTATTTCAATGCGGGCTTTCGAGGCGGCACCTCGTCCATCGGCATTCTTGAAGCCGGCCAAGCTTGGTTCGGCCATGAAGTCTTCACACGCCCCCCTGGTGCTCCCGCGGCCTTTACTGCTTGGACCAACCCAGCAGAGGGCGCCCTCAATGAAATCGACTACCATGCAACAACTGTCGCTCACGTTCTGGCAGGAAGCGGCTACATTCCCGACAATGGGGGCTCCTATACTTATGCGGGCTTAGGCATGGCACCGGAAGCGCGTTTGGTATCGGGAGGAATCGCTACGACATTTTCAACAGATGTCGATAGCCTAGGCTCCTTTGACGTCACCACAGAATCCTTGATTGCAGGCTACCAAGAATTTTTCCGTGGCACAAATGTTGGCAAGCTCGACGTCATCAACAGCAGCTGGGGCGGCGGAGGCTCGGCAAATTCCCTCCAATCTCTCAGTATTGACGGACTTGCCTTACAAAATTCAAGCGTCGCTCACGTCATCTCCGCGGGTAATGGTGGACTTGCAGAAGTATCCTCTCCCGCAAACGGCTTCAACAACATTTCCGTGGGCTCCTTAGGTGGTAATAATTTTACCGATCCATCCGAATTCTCGTCGAGGGGCCTTACCGACTTTTACAACCCTGAAACCGGTCAGACGATTGCAAACGCGCGCGTTGCCGTTGACATTGCAGCGCCGGGAGAGAATCTCTTTCTGGCTGCCTACCTCGGTAACAGTGGGTCGATTGGTGCAGTACAACCGAATCTCCCACCCGGCAGTGGCCTGATCGCACAGGAACCGCCACCTACCGATCTCTATTTTACCGCACTGAGCGGCACCAGCTATGCAGCCCCGATCGTTGCGGGAGGTATTGCCCTGCTGAAAGATGCCGCGCGCGGAATTCTTGGCGTAACCCCCGAAACAAGTCCCGCTACGTTTGACACGCGCACCATCAAATCGGTAATCATGGCTAGCTCGGATGCCACGGTGGGATGGAATAATGGCCAGAACGCATTCAATGTAACCACCCAAGCCCTTGATACCACTACCGGTGCAGGCGCCCTCAATTTGCTTCATGCGGCCGATGTCTATCTCGGTCAAACACGCGGCAGCAATGGCGGCGTGGTTGGCCAGAATGGGTGGGCGCTCACATCGGTGAATCTGGGACAAACCGTTGAATTTATCATCGATCAAACCTTCAGCGAACAGACATCCATCACAGTCGCACTCAACTGGTTTGCAGTTCGCGACTTTAACGATGTAACCCTCGGAGAAGACATCGCCTTTAACAACCTTGATCTTGAAGTCTGGAAACTCGATTCTAACAATCAATTCATCGAGAGAGTTGGATCATCCCAAACCACTTATAATAATACAGAATTCCTCCGCCTAAACGCTCTGTCATCCGGGCAATACGCCATGCGTGTTCTGTTCACAGGCCAAGTTTACGATACCACCGACTCAATCAACAGTGAAACCTTCGCACTCGCATGGACGTCCATACCCGAACCCAATGGATTTATCCTCATCGCGTTCGGATCGGTTTTTATGTTATGCTACCGTAGGCGGTAGTGTCTGGTGAAATGATCCACTTTTTGACAGCGATCCATTCCTCACTGCGAGCATCAATCACGCATGCACATGGGCTTTCGTCAAAGAATACGGTGACGGAGTAAAAGCATTCTACCGCGCTCGGTTTTCCATGCCGGCACCTGAGTGAGAAAATTTGGAAGTTCGGGGTTCAAGGCGTAATGGCGATGAAATACCGGCGTGGTGGAGCCTGACATCGGTGGGACAATCCAACTCCAATCTGCATTCACTTGCCTGCCAGCCTTTTCCTCGTTCTTGCAAAACCGAATAAACTCATTTGATGCCTGGTGGTGATCAACTAACTGAACTCCATCTGACATAAACGAATGAATCACAGCCTCATTCAGAACCAGCAACGCATGATCACGCCACAGACTGCCACGACGCTGTGTTTCCAAACCGAGCTTTTCCGCAATCACCGGTAGTTGATTGTAACGGTTTGTATCTGCGAGATCCCGCGCCCCAATTTCAGTTCCCATATACCATCCGTTAAAGGGTGCGCAGGGATAAACCTCATTTCCTGTTGCAAAAATTTGATCGGAAAGGGCCGGTACGGCATACCAACGCAGACCCAGCGCCTCGAACCATGGATATGCAGGATGCCGGAGTTTGACCTCCAAAACCACACTCCGCGGGAGTTCATACATTCCGATCTTGTCACCGGATTGAATAATGAGTGGCAACAAATCAAACCGCCCAGGCATGCTTGGCGCCTTCCAACCAAGAGCAAGCGCGACTCTTGTCAGCGCCAGATTCATTGGATCACCCAGGATCTTACCATCACTTGTCTCATGGGCGGCATACCGGATCAATTGGTGATTCCAAATGCGAATCTCAGACTGAGGTGATTTCCATGAGGAAAAAACTGTCATGGTGGGTATGATGCGCCCACCGTTTGTTGCTGTTTCCAAGTGCTTCACAAGAGCATCAAAAATCTGACCTGTATCTTCGAGGCAACGCTCATCTCGGACCTGCAGGGATTTCCAATGCAAACGCCCGATACAGCGGACCGAATTTTTCCAAGCCAATCGTGCCTGATCTTGCAGAGATTCGGGATTGATCACAGGGCTACATAATAAATCGGCTTGTACAGCTAGGTCCCAGGCAGCCGCATAGTCACCAGGGATCGCCGCAGGATCAACTGCATGCGGACATTTCAAACCAAGCCCTTCCCGACCGGTTTCCATCTCTGACTTTGCCTCAATACCCGAAGGAATCATTCTAATTCCAGCCTGCATGTGCCTGATTGGGCACGCAAGGGAAAGATGTCGCACGAAGGCTGGGAATTTCCATTTTCATCTGATTGATCCCAATATCGCAGGATTCGGCACAATCTTCTTCTAGCAAAGTCTGAATCCGAATCATGTAAGCGAAATCAAAAAAGACAAAGTGAAGCAGATGGGCGGTCAGTGATCCAAGCGTTCCACTCCATAATCACCGAGCGGAACCAGCAAATCTCCGTCCAGCGCCATTTCTACCGCCTCAGTCCGGACATTCCATGTGGAAAATTGCCAGGATCTGATTTGGTTGGAACCAGACTTGGACGCAAAGATTGCACGACTACCCGATCCGATAACAGTTCCATGGATCGCTTTGAGGGAATAAGGGGTCCAGCCAATATTCAGATTTTCATCACTGAGGAACAAACCTGCGTCACTTAACGAGTGACGCTGCAAGGTATTGCCAGAAACCACATAAACCCGCCTGCCATCCACCGCACACGGAGCATATGCCGGAACTGTAAGCGTATTGACGAGAAAGGCATCATAGCCATCCGAAGCACTGACTTGAAGTTCACCTGCATCCTTACGAGCACTGAAAACAAGGAAGCCATTGGTATCGAGTTCCGAGACCGCAATCAACTCACCCGGCAGATCCATGAGTGAGCGGGTCACTGGATCACCCGAAACGGGCACCTCAATCACTTGGGCGCTCTGGTAAGCGCGACTGTTTTGATGCCATTGTTTGGTGCTCGGATTGTAAGCATGAGAAATACCGGTCACCAACCTACCATTGGCAGCCGCGGCAGCTCCGGTGAGTCTGGATCCCTCGGGCCCAAATTCTATGAACGCACCGGCAGTTGGTGCAATCGGATCACTCACATTAAAAACCAGTATCTGAGGTCTGTCATCGGTAGCCCAGTAAGGTTTGATGCTTCCCTTAGACAGAGTAACTGGAATTGGGGCAGCATCACGATTGGATGCGACAGCCACCAGCGGCCTGGAAAAAACAGGCAAACTATACCACTGGGCAAAGCTGGGCTGCATAAGAATGGCAGGGCGATTCTCATGTGGCCACAAGAAATGCTCCGAATAGAGGCTGCTTTCGGAGTGACCCTTGGGCAGGGTCACTGAACCAAGAAGGTCCATAGAGGGAAGGTTCGATACATCGTAAACATCCAGAACGAGGTTGTTTGAGCCGGTTGGCGACGCGTAGGCAAAGCGATACCATAACCGGTTGCCGGACATATCTCGCAGCACAAAAAGGTGTTTATCACGTCGCTCGGCAATCTTGACCTGTCCCTCACCCAGATCTATTTCAGCGTAAATCGCCTCGGTGTTGTCGTGTGGAGAAATGCGCGCAGTGGCACGATCATTAGAAAAACCATCTCCATTCTCGATCTGAATCAAGTGATTTCCAACTTCTAGGCAACGATCCACAGGCCAAGCCAGAGAAACCTCGGAAAGAATCGATGGAGAATCGCGGTCCGTGATGTCTGTAGAAACCAATTCTCTTTGCGAAATGGAAACAAGCGCATCCCCTACCATCTCGGATCGCCTCGCTTCAAAATCATGGGAAATCACTCCTCGGGTTGAGAGAGCCCCATTGGCCGCGTCCAAATCCAGAAGCTGAACGGCCGATTTCCATTTGCCGTCGGCGGGGTCGATTGACGAGACAGGGATCATGACAAGACCCGCGTCAGGAAGAACTTTAACGGCTTTTTCATCCCAAACCGCCTCGCTATGGGAATACGAATTCCCAAGGTTGAGCCTTTTGACAAGGCCAGGCTTGGCGGGGTCGGATACATCGAACAGCGAGGCCGCAACCATTCCAGATTCGAGACCAACCGAGAAAAGATAATTTCCAACCGGTTGAAGGAATGTGGAAAAACCTGGGACTTCCAGATGTCCGGAAACTGTGGGATTTGCCGGATCCTTCAAATCCACCACCCATAAGGGATCCGTCTGCAGGAAGGTCACAACATAAACCCTATCACCCGCGAATCGGGTAGCGTAAAGGTTTTCACCTTTTGCCAACTCAAGCATGCCTAGCCTGTCCTCCTCGATGATTGCCGGCCGAATCACATCGGGATCCCAGGCTCTGAAATTTTCCAGTACGGATGAAGAATCTCGCGTCCAACGCCCCTTGTGGGAGACCGTGGTGAGAACATGGTTGCTCCAGGAAATAGCAAATTTGCTAGAGATCACGCCCTCAGTGATGAATGGCTTACCCATCGGTTTTAGTCCTGTCGGCTTGATTGCGAACAAATTCACTTCCGATTTGTTCCACTCACCTTGCGGATGGGCAGATACGGCAAGCCAGTCCGCTCCCGCCGCAATCAATGGATTCGTGCCAACGACGACCGTCTCGCCAGAGGCGGAGGGAGCTTCATCAGATTTTAAAGTCCACTCACTGATACGGATTTCAGATGTCCATTCGCCAACCGACAATCTTGGTCTGGCCTTCCACTCGGAGGTAACTAAAATCAGCCTGTCACCCACCAAACGACTGTCCGAGAGCCCACCCGGAATTTCTTGCTCATGGGTTAACTCAAGATCCGCTCCGTTCGATTTTACCAGTGAAATCCGTGTCCATTGTCCACCTTCAGGCGACCAGCCCTGCGTCAAGAGGACGAGCCGACGACTACCATCGGTTTCTCGAATCACATATAAATCCTGGCCAATCGCAGGGATTCTGAGACTCGCTGTGAGACGGGGATCCGCAGGATTTGATAAATCAAGCACCTGTAACCCACGGAGCTGATTGAAAAAATAAACCGTATTGCCATCAATTTTCCAGATGTCTGCCTCCTCGGGCAATTGACCTACATCCGCTGAAGGCGTGTTGGCCTCGGCCGTGAGAGACTTCGACATGACCACCATATCACCATCGATCATGCGACCATTATCACCCGATTCACCCTGGATCGCACCGAAGGTATGGTCACCCTGATAAAATTTGGCGGGAAATTTACTGCGGGATCCCGATAGCTTGTTCACCAACCACTTACGACCGACTACACGCCAGCGATCTTTTTTGGAGGAAGACGGCAACTTGAATGTCATAACTCCGGCTTTCGCATCGGTTGTTAAAATGCTTTTCCATCCGGATTCCCCCTGGAACATCTCCACACTGACGTTCAAATAGCCTCTCGGAACCGTGACTGTGATCAGTTGATTTTTAACCGACAGCCTGGATCTCAACTCAACCCTCGGACCTAATGCCGCCTGGAGAGGCATACTGCATGCGGTCAAAAACAACACCGCATGGATCAGTTTGTTGAGAAATGACACACGCCTACCAGAGGTCCTGATCAGGACTGGCATGCAGGATGAATTGATAAGATTTCCAGAAAACAGGGTCATCATGAGGCTTGTGAATCGATTGAACAAATTTGAACGAGTTTTTTATCCGTTTTATGGATGAACAATTGCTATACCTTGGAAATTTGCTTCAGCACCGAGAACGGAGGGTATGTCGAGAGAACCTTCTTTGGAAGAAAAAAAGGGGTGCAGGGGCTGATCAAATCGACAACATATTCCCTTTCCATCCAAAGATTAGCCTGAATATCGACCGATAACGGCGCTTCGTGAAGTTTTGAAAAAAGGCAAGGGGCTTTGATCCATCTGGCCATGCGGAGAAACGTGGTAAATGTCGATTGGATTTGCATCAACTTGGCTTGCGTGGATTAGCACACATCATATATCCGCCAATATCCGGGAATTGGATCCCTTGAGTCTAAGATATTCGCTTTTTTATATGTAGCGCGATGGACCTCAAAGGGAGTCATCCGCAAGCAACGGGTTGTCGAACGATATGAAAAGTATCAGTCGAATGGAAATCCGTGCAGCAGGACCTAGTTCCGTTTCACATCGTATCGCATTTCAACGCTCTAGCACCCCTGTCAGTGGGTTTTTATAAAGGCAAGGAAATCTGGCTTGCTAGGGCGGCGGATGGCTTACTAAGCCTATTTCAGGGTCGCCCTTTCATTCCAAATACAGCCGCAATCTTGCTCAATGCGTCATCGGGTTATCCCCGGACGCATCACCGAGGTGTGAGGTATTGGCGGGCAAGAATTTCTTAAAGCGTGTCTTGTCGATCGCTTTCATGTAGGCCTCCTCGGGGGAAATCATCCCCTCGCGCAGCTTCGACCAGATCGACTCATCCATGAACTGCATGCCTTCGTTTTTACCGCCGGTAATGACATCATAGAGCTTCTGGGTCGCGCCCTCACGGATGATCGCAGAGACGGCAGGAGTCGCGAACATGATTTCATGAACCGCCACACGACCGGGCTTGTCCACCCGCTTGCACAAGAGCTGGGCCACCACTCCGCGCAACGATGCTGCAAGCATGGTGCGGACTTGTGCTTGTTGGTTGGCAGGGAAAACATCGATGATACGGTCAACAGTTTTACGAGCGTTATTGGTATGAAGTGTTCCGAAAACCAGCAGCCCTGTTTCCGCCGCCGTGAGAGCGAGAGAAATGGTTTCCAGATCCCGCATCTCTCCAACCAGAACGATATCCGAATCCTCACGCAACGCGGCCCGCAGACCATCGGCGAAAGAAGGGGTTTGGATTGGAACTTCGCGTTGGGTTAAAATCGAATTCTTATTTCTATGCACAAACTCAATCGGCTCTTCAACCGTGATGATATGACGGGAAAAATTCGTATTGATATAGTCCAGCAGTGCGGCAAGCGTGGTCGATTTGCCGGAGCCGGTTGGACCTGTCACTAGAACCAAACCGGAGCGCATACGTCCGAATTCTTTAACGATTTCAGGCACACCCAGCGATTCCAGAGACATGATTTCAGTCGGAATCAAACGAAACACCGCCGCGAGGCCGTATTGTTGCTGGAGGTAGTTGCAACGAAAGCGCGAATCCTCGTCCATTTCATAAGCGAAATCGAGATCGCCGTTTTTTAAATAACGCTCAAAAGCCTTGGGATCACAAATTTCCGCCAGCATTTGCTTGAAGGATTCACCTTGTAGAACTTCCTCACCTTCGATCGGCACTACAGCGCCGTGGACTCTTATCTTGGGTGGCTGGCCTTCGGAAAGGTGCAAATCAGAGCCTTTGCTCGCAATCAGTTGTTTGAAATAGGCATCGATTCTGGCCATCTTGAGATTTTGGATTTATTAAAAGAGTAAGGGTGAGGACGAAGTATCACGATTGTAGGAATATTTTCATCTGGGTCTTGTCCTCGCAACGGAAGAGCAAATCATCTGCGCTGATGATTCCCTTGATATAAAGCTGCCTTAGGGATTCGTCCATGGTGATCATCCCCACGTGCTTGCCCGTTTGCATGATCCCCGGCAGCATGTAGGTTTTTCCCTCGCGGATACAGTTTGCGACGGCAGGAGTGTTGACCAGCAACTCAGTCGCCAATGCCCTCGAGGCACCATCAAGGGTCGGCACGAGTTGCTGAGAGAGAATGCCACGCAGGGATTCGGAAACCATGATTCGGATCTGATCGCGCTGATCAATCGGAAAAACGTCTAAGACCCGGTCCAAGGTACGCGGCGCATTTCCAGTGTGCAAGGTGCCAAGTACCAAGTGCCCCGTCTCTGCCGCGGTGAGTGCGAGCTGGATCGTCTCCAAATCCCGCATTTCTCCAACCATGATCACATCCGGATCCTCACGCAGCGCGCCACGCAAAGCTCTCGCGAAGGATTCGGTATGCTTGTGTACTTCCCTCTGATTCACATGACAGCCCTTGGATTCGAAAACATATTCAATCGGATCTTCCAAGGTAAGGATATGGTCTTCCCGGTCCATGTTGATGAAATCGATGATGGATGCGAGCGTCGTCGACTTTCCTGAACCGACAGAGCCGGTAATCAGAATCAGGCCGTTTTGATAACGTGTCAGTGGAATGATATGCTCAATGGGCAGTCCGATCTCTTCCATCGTCCGCATCTGCGTATTGATGACGCGAAACACCATATCGTAACCCAAGCGTTGTTTGACAACGGAGGCCCGATATCGGCCGTCCGTGCCTTGATAAGCAAAGTCAATGTCACCACGCTCTTGCAGTCGGTCCCATTCGTCTTTTCCCAAAAAAGAACGTACCAAGCCCTCGGCTTCCTCGGGCAATAACGGAGGATGATCCGGCCAGATAGGTGCTAAGGCGCCGAAGCGCCGCCATGCTGGTGGATAGGCCGTTGCGAGATGCACATCCGAGCAATGGTATTCCCGTCCGAGCTTCAAATACTCATCGACATGGTCCAGGACTTTGTATTCCGACATTGAATGAAATTAAGGTTTAGATAATAAAAAGGTGTGCATTGAAGTCGGACTGAACCCATGAATTTCTCATCAGCAGATCCTGCAAGACATGGTAAACCAGAATCGAATTACGGTGTCAATATGGCTTAGGTTCATGATTCTTGAACCGGTCGCTTGACCGGCCTCTCAGCTGATCCTGCAAATAATCCTTGAGGAATTTGGTTGCGTAAATTTTGAGAGTCGGCTTGACCAAGGTGAATAGCATCAGTAGCAGCCCAGCGAACCATCCCCGATGTTTTTTTTCATTTTCTTGAATGGGCCGGCGACGCTTTGAGCGGAAAATCAAACTACCCAAAAAACCTACGCCCAGCGATCCACCCAGCCATTTCAATGGACTGGACTTGAGTGAATCCCTGATTCGCAGGGGAATGTCCAGTTTCCTTCTGAGCTCCATATGTGCCATGCCTAACTGAAATCGGGCAGCTTCAGCTTGCCGAATCAGTTGTGCGAGCTTGAGCGATTTTTGAGTTGGTTTAGCCATTCTCGATCTTTTTCAAATTCTTCGCGGGTGATTGGAAAGGATTCAATGCTTTTTGATCTTTTGATGGCGAGCCGCATAAGGAATGCAATCAGCAGATGCACCGCACCGATTAAAAAGGCTGCAAAATACCATGCGATATTGAAATGCATGGATATCAACCCGATCAGACCTGCCGCCAAAAGCATCCATGCTGTCATCAGAAAGAATGCCAATACGCCCGAGAAAATGAGCTTTCTGATAGCCACCTCGAGAGCATCCTGCGCCTCGATCTGTAAAATGCCCATGCGGGAGACCAGCAAAGCAGGGATCGCCTCTATCCAATTTGCGGGCAGGCCACCCTCATCCGAAACGTCAGCACTGCCTGATCTAGGGCTTTGTGTTCCTCGAGAATCGTGACTCATTTCTGAATGGGTGAAAGTGTTTCAACTCAGCAAACTGGCGACAAACGGCGTATTGAAAAATACGTGAATGACCACCAGATCAGATGAGGCCAAAGACGAGATTAACGTCTCACGATAAGTCCGATCAAAAATCCCACACCTAGCGCGCCCAGCACGGCTTTGGTTGGATTTTGGCGTATGTAGTCCTCGGCCGTAACATGAATCTCCCTAGCTCTGACACGGGTTTCATCCCATTGTTGTTGGGCCACTTCTTTCACATGAGTGGCTTTTTCTGTGGCGACAACTTTCAATTGTTCGGCTTTGTGGACCGCCGATGCCTTCAGCGCATTTGCGGTTTCAAGAGCGCGATCCTTCACATTAGCCGCTTGCTCGCTGGTGGTTTTGGCGAAGTCATTTGCCGCCGCACGAAGATCGTTTGCGGCGGATGCGACTGCAGTGTCACCCGCATTTGAAAATGGATGTTGGTTCATGAGGTTCAGGGGTTCGTTGTTACACGCTTCTAAGGCGTCTTACCATGCCGAAAGATGACACAAGGCAGGAATCAACGCAAGAAGACATTGAGAAAGCAAGCTAGCGTCTGAGCTGGCTCTCGATACGCTCGATTCGCTCTTTCAAGCCAGGCTGCTTCTGAAGTTCTCCTGCCACTTTTTTGCATGCATGAATGACGGTTCCGTGATCGCGACCGCCAAATGACTCTCCGATTTCCATCAGTGAGCTATGGGTCAATGAACGGCTCAGATACATCGCCACCTGTCTTGGGAAAGCGATACTTGCCGGTCTGCGACGTGATATCATGTCCGCCATACGGACATCGAACATTTCCGCAACCGCCCGTTGAATCCCATCGATACTGACTTGGCGGCTTGCCTCTTCCTGAATAAAATCCCGAAGCAAATACTCGACTTTTTCTACCGAGACACTCTCGCCAGCCAGCGACGCAAAAGTCGCAACCCTGACCAGCGCCCCCTCCAAACGTCTCACATTTGAGCGAATTTTCTCAGCGAGAAAGATCAGCACGTTTTCGTCCACGGAAACTTTCCATTCCAATGACTTTTTCTTCAAAATCGCCATACGGGTCTCAATCTGAGGCGGCTGCAACTCGACAGCCAGACCACACTCAAAACGGGAAATCAAACGTGGCTCGATACTTTTGATTTCACATGCAGGCCGGTCACTTGTCAGAACGACTTGATTGCGGCCGTCGAGCAGGGTGTTGAAGGTATGGAAAAACTCCTCCTGAGACCTCTCCTTGCCAGCCAAAAACTGCACATCGTCGATGAGTAAAACGTCAGAACTGCGATAACGGCGCCGGAATTTTTCGATATCACCCTTGCGGATCGCTTCAATGAACTCGTTGGTGAAGCGCTCGCAGGTCAGATAAATAACCCGGGCGTCCGGGCGACGGCGCAAAATTTCCTGACCTATCGCGTGCATCAAGTGGGTTTTTCCCAAACCCGACCCACCGTGAATGAAAAGCGGGTTGTAACCTACGCAAGTTTTTGACGCCACGGCTTCACAAGCCGCATGCGCGAACTGACTGTTGCTTCCGACCACGAATTTGGCGAAGGTATAGTCAGGATTCAGGCCAGCGGCTTTCGCACGCTTCTCAAGCATCTCTTCGGGTAACGCGACCCGGATATCAGGAAGGGTTTTGTCTAATGTAAGATCTCCAACCGGGCACGGCGCAACGCCCTCCGCCACCATGATTTTTACATGATGTATCCCAACATGCACTTCCCCCGCCGCAAGCATCAACTCCGGCAGGTAATTGGTCTCGATCCAGACCTGATGAATCTCTCCGGGAACCGTAACAATGCCTTCACCACTTGCCGTACTCTGCCAACCCGCCGCGCCAAACCAACGCTGGAATGCATCACCGCCTATCGACTTTCTGAGAGAGCTTGAAATACGTTGCCATTCCCCCGCCCCATCATCACCCGATTCCATAACGATGTGTTCGGTTTGCTCCGTTGGAGTTTCTGGCATTTTTTTATCTGGGCTGGTTGGGTTCATGGCTGTCATTCGCCGCGTTTCCTAAAGCCACTCTGGGCTGATCAAAGGACACGGTCGACAGGGACAATGGACAAGGATTTTACGGGAGAAAAATTTTTTAGAAGGCACTCTAACAGATGCCACCAATTCCCTGTATTCCACAAGGGTTCCACGAGATAAAATTTTAAAAACTTGACTCAAATTTTGTTTAGCTTTTGTGAAACAATCCATCCATCTATCAGATCAAATCTCCGAAAATCCATGATCCACAAAGGAAAAAAACTGACAAAGCTGTCACAAAAATTTTATTTATTATGGAGAAATCGAATTCGTATTCATTCTACTTTTATCACTGAAGCACAACGCCACTGCCAAGGTTGCCAAAGTACCGGCCATGATGCGCCACGGAAACTCGATCATGGGCAGCCAAGCAGGATTTCGATAGAGCATTCCGCCACCAAGCATATTCCAAAGATCGTTGGGCAGATCACTAAGAAATGCCACGAACACGATACCTGCAAACATGGCGATCAAATTACCTGTTTCACTGCCACGATTTTTCGTGAAGAGCGCGACCATGAAAATTCCCAGTAGTGATCCATAGGTATATCCGAAACTACCGAGAATGATCCCGATGATGCTGAGTGATGGATTGTGCGCTTTGACGAAAGCTGTGGCCAGACCCACGAAAATGAGAACAAGAGCAAATCCAACCGTGCTGCGCTTAATGATGCGCACGCGGGTATCATCATCTTCCGGTGTTTTGAACCACCTAAAATGAAAATCCCGGGAATAACTTGTAGCCAGTGAGTTCATGGCGGTTCCAAGAGATCCCATGGTAGTCGCGAGCACACCCGCCACGACGAGCCCACGAAGACCGCCTGGCATCACATCAATGACGAAATAAGGAAAAATTCGGGTGCTATCAGGCTTACCGCCAGCCATGGGGAGCGAGGGATCATTGACAATATGACCATAGTAAACAGACAGCAAAATACCGATGGTAAGCACCGCAAAAGTCACAGGAATGTCAGCAAGTCCGGACAGGATCGTGGCGACCGCACTCTGCCGTTTGTTCTTCGCCGTCAGCATTCGCTGTACCATGTCCTGATCGGTCCCGTGTGTTGCAAGTGTGACGAACAAAGAACCAAACAACGCGGCCCAGACCGTGAATTCGCTCTCGAGAATACTCTTGATCGCGCCCCAAGTTGTGGTCGATGGAGCGTCGCCTTTCCACTCCCAAAGTTTAAGATCTTGTGGTCCTGTAAGAAACGATTTCGCCCCCTCCCATCCATTCGGAATATGGCCCAGCAAATACCAAACGGAAAAACCCAAGGCTCCAAAAAGTACCGCAATCTGCAACACATCTGTCCAGATCACCGCCTTGATCCCGCCCATCGCGGTATAAACCGCTGTCAGGAGCGAAATCACCACCAAGGCACCGCCAGTAAACCAAAACTGCTCCCAATTTGAAAGCGGATCCTCAGGATTGAGTTGGTTCCAAATCACAATCAGCAATAGGGTCGGGACCCAGAGCCTTGAGCCACTGGCCAATGATCGGGTCAGCAAAAATATCGCGCTGGCCACACGCCGCGTTTTAGGTCCGAAACGTAACTCCAGAAACTCGTAAATGCTCACGACATTGTGTTTGTAAAATGCCGGAATGAAAACCGCGCTGACCACAAGGCGCGCCAAAAGATAACCAATCATCAACTGCGCATAAGTATAATTCTGCAAGCGAAAGCCCTCGCCAGGAGTTCCGAAAAAAGTTCCGGCGCTGATTTCCGCAGCTAGAATCGAGGCCAATACCGCCCACCAGGGAATAGATCGGCCACCGAGTGCGAACTCCGAAACGTCTTTGTTCTTCCGGCTGAAATACACACCAATCGCCATGATGATCGCAAAATACAGCCCAATGATCACGAAATCCTTTACCAACGGAGACATGCTTGGAACTTAAAGACCGAGCAAGACGAACCAAGCTTAAAGTTTCCTGATGATAAGGCTATTGCCCATACATTTCGCTTTTCGATACATGTCCGAAGTGACAACTTTCCTTCGATGACGGATACCCCAAAACTCGTTCAGGACGATCCTTGGCTGGAACCTCAGACTCAAGCTATCCTGCGTCGCACCGCTCGCTACGAGAACACCCTCAAGGAAATCCGGACAGAACACGGCTCTCTCGCAAGCTACAGTCATGCGCACAGGTTTTTCGGAATTCATTTCGATCGCCAACAAAACCATTGGACCGTCCGTGAATGGTTGCCGGAGGCAAAAGCGGTTTCGTTAATCGGCGATTTCAACCAATGGAACCGTGATACCCATCGATTGTCAAAATCCGCCAACGGCGCGTGGGAATTGACCGTCTCGGGCGACACCTTGAAACATGGTGACCAAATCAAGCTCCACATCCATGGTGCGGATGACTCCCAACTCGACCGATTGCCCGCCACCATCAACCGTGCCGTCCAAGATCCCGACACTCACGATTTCACCGCGCAGGTCTGGTCGCCACCACAGCCATATGTCTGGAAACACACTTTCGACCCCAAGCAGATTACCGCTCCTTACATTTACGAAACCCATGTCGGCATGTCCGGAGAGGAGCCGCGGGTGCATACCTATCTCGAATTTGCCGAGCAGATTTTACCCAGGATCGTCAAGGCGGGGTATAACACGATCCAACTCATGGCGGTTCAGGAACATCCCTATTACGGCTCGTTTGGGTATCACGTCTCATCTTTCTTCGCGGTTTGTTCGCGTTTTGGAACTCCTGAAGACTTGAAATATCTTATCGATACAGCGCACGGCATGGGCATCGCGGTATTGCTCGATATTGTGCATTCCCATGCGGTGAAAAATATTTCCGAAGGCCTTAACAAACTTGATGGCTCAGACCATCAATATTTCCACTCCGGAGGGAAAGGCGAACATCCGCAATGGGACTCAAAATGCTTCGATTATGGAAAACCCGAGGTGCGCCGGTTTCTGCTTTCGAATGTTTGTCACTGGCTTGAGGAATTCCGCTTCGATGGCTTTCGCTTCGATGGCATCACCTCCATGCTTTACCACTCCCATGGCAACCGCGCCTTCGGTTCCTACGATGACTATTTCGGTAATGACGCGGATGAAGATGCCATCCTTTACCTGAAACTCGCCAATCAACTCATCTCGGAAATCAAGCCGGGCGCAATCGTTGTCGCCGAGGATATGTCCGGCATGCCCGGCTTATGCCGGCCCAACTCCGAGGGCGGAATCGGGTTCACCCATCGGCTCGCAATGGGGATTCCCGATCACTGGATCAAACTGCTCAAAGACCAACGTGACGAGGATTGGAACTTGGATGAACTCTGGGGTGTGCTCAACAATCGCCGCCATGGCGAGGCTACCATCGCCTATGCCGAATCCCACGACCAAGCCCTTGTCGGAGATAAGACCATCGCGTTTCGCCTGATGGATCAGGAAATGTATTGGCACATGGCCCAAAACGACACCAACCCGGTGGTCGAGCGCGGGATCGCCCTCCATAAAATCATTCGGCTCATGACTCTCGCCTTCGGTGGCGAGGGCTGGCTGAATTTTATGGGCAATGAATTCGGGCATCCTGAGTGGCTCGACTTTCCACGCGAGGGAAATGATTGGTCTTTTCATTACTGCCGCCGCCAATGGTCGCTACTGGATCATCCCGAGCTCAAATATAAGTGGCTGGCGGAATGGGACCGGGATTTGATTGAAATGGCCAAAGAACGCAAACTTCTTCAGGCGCCTCCTGCCAACCTGCTCCACATCGATCATTTGAACAAAATCCTCATCGCGGAGCGCGCCAATGTGATTTTTGTGATCAATCTCTCACCCGACAAATCCATTTTTGGTTATGGCGTCAGTCCTCATAACAAAAAAACTCATCAACTCCTGCTCGATTCCGACGCAAGACCCTATGGGGGGCACGCCCGCATCGATCCAAGCGTCAGCTATCCCATCCACCCAGACGGGCAAATCAAATTCTACACCACTTCGCGCAGCGCGATGGTCCTGGGCTAAGCGAATAAAATCGAGCTATGAAAATCCTTAACACAACCCCAAGCACCGCAACATGATCCATCGAATCGTAAATCTTTTCTGGCTCTGGACGATTCTGGGAGTCATTTGGGCATGGTTCTTTCCCATGCATTTCACCTGGTTTCTCGGAAACGTCCCCGGCACGAACATCACTCTCATCTCCGCAGGACTCAGCATGATCATGCTTGGTATGGGTATGACCTTGAGCTTCCAAGACTTTCGCGATTGTTTGAAAATGCCGCGTTGGATCGGGCTCGGGGTCGCAGGGCAATTTGTGATCATGCCTTTTCTCGGCTGGGCCGTCGCCACGGTCTCGGGTTTACCTGACGCATTCAAACTCGGCATCATTCTTGTCAGTTGCTGTCCCGGCGGCACCGCATCGAACGTCGTGACCTTTCTGGCCAGGGGAAACGTCGCGCTCAGTGTGATCATGACAGCGTGTTCAACCCTCCTCGCTGTTTGGCTAACTCCACTTTTAACAAAAGCCTATGCCTCCGCCCTGCTTGAGATCAATGCCGCAGAAATGATGCTTTCGATGCTCGGCATCGTATTATTACCGATCCTTGGCGGTCTGCTGCTCAACCGCTACCTCGGCCCTAGCGCGCTGCGCCCTGTGAAAGAATTTTCACCGCTAATCTCCGTGATCCTGATCGTGCTTATCGTCTCAGCCGTAGTGGGCGCCACCAAGACCTCGATCATCACGTATTGGAAAACTCTCATTCCCGCTGTTTTCGCTGTGCATGCACTGGGCTTCGGGCTGGGCTATTACTGGGCCCGGATTTTCCGAATGCCAAAAAAGGAGAGCCGTACCGTTTCCATCGAAGTCGGTATGCAGAATTCGGGACTTGGCTCCAGTTTGGCAAAAACCCATTTCACCATGCTAGCCGCCGCACCCTGCGCAATCTCCGCGTTCTTCCACTGTATCATCGGCAGTCTGCTCGCGAGCTACTGGGGCAGGAAAGATTCTAAATTTTAAAATCTAAAGAAAAACCAAGCTCAATCCCCGCAGCACGCGGATGCTTCATGCACGCAGGTTTCGCAAAGATGCTCATCGCCTAAGATTCCAATGGCATCCTTACCACAGCGATCGCAGCCAGGTTGTTGCAAAGAAATTTCTTCCATCACTCCGCAAATCGGACTTCTTTCGCAGTACCGCCGCCTCTGCCAAATTTATCCCCGATGTCCTTGCTTGTGACATAGAGCATCAGCGAAATCAGTGCCAAAGCGCAAGCCGTCTGGATTAGTTCCATGGTCTTCATCTGGATCGGTTTTCCACAAATTTTCTCGAGAATTGCCATCGTGATGTGTCCACCATCAAGCACGGGAAACGGCAGCATGTTCAGAACCGCGAGGTTCACATTGAATAAGACTAGGAAACTCAAAATCCGTCTCCAGCCGTCTTCCGTCTGCAATAGGGAAAACAACATCTGCCCTATCCCGACCGGACCACTGAGATGATCGACGCCGATACTTGATCCGGGATCCGCTACAGAGGTGATGGTGATCCACATCATTTTCAAGCTGTCCGCGACTTGGGTGAGCGGATTGGGGTGAACGATGCGAACATCCACGTCTGAATTGAGATTCCATGCGACACCCAACATCGGATCACGATCTGATGGCTGGATTGGCTTTGCCGGTGTTACCTCCACGTTGACCAGTTCTCCGCTTTTTTTCTTCACTTCCAGAACGACCGCCTTGAAATCCTTTTTCTTCAAATACTGTGTCAGCTGGATATCACTGTAGAGTTTCTCACCATCCACTTTCAAAATCCGATCACCCTTTTCCAAACCCACCTTGGCTGCAGGGCTGTTTTTAACAACTCCTTCAACCAACGCAGGCCCTTCGGGCCCAAGACCAACCTGGCGCAATCCACTTCTCTGAAACCAACGGCTTTTCGGCCTGTCAAATCCACTCGTGAGAAGGATCGGCTTTTCAACTCCCAGCCTCTGAACTTTGAATTGAATTTTATCTCCACTGCTCAAAACGATGCGTTCGGTGATGCTGTCCAAAGATCCCGCGAAACCATTTACAGGCTCGCCATTGATTTCAAGTATCCTGTCCCCAAGGCGGATTCCGGCTTTTTCAGCCTTCATGCCCTCTTCTACATAACCCACGACCGTGCTCGGGATGAAATCTTTAGGTTTACCAATTCCCCAAACAACGACACCTGCCAAAAGCGCGAGCAAAATGGAAAACAAGGGGCCAGCGAATGCGACGATGATTTTATCCAGCGGAGTAATCGGTGGCAAGGGCTTGCGATCCTTGTCTCCTCCCTCAATCGCCTCCATCGGCGCCATCTGAGGCAAGGCCACAAATCCACCCGCTGGGATCCAACCCAGACCATACTGCACCCCCTTGTATTCTTTTTTCCAAATCGGCTTTCCAAACCAAATCTGAAAACGATCAATCTGCAGCCCACGCCATTTTCCAGCCAGAAAATGCCCCAACTCATGAACAAAGATGATGAGATTAAAAAGCATCACCACCACAAAAATGAGTAGGGCAACATTGAGAATGGTTTGAAGTTCAGGCATAAAAACAAAGAATACTCCGAAAACCTACCCGCCTCTACCAATCCCGCAAGTCTTTCGTAGCGGCGATCTTTCACCTAAACCGAGCCGTCAATTGCCACTGTGCGGAGCAACTCGTTTCTTGATCGTCCTTTCATCATATTTTTTGATGTTTAAAGTTTGAAATTTTCCGCCTGAAATTTGATTTTCTCCTTCGTGATCACTGGGCAAACCGAACTCTCATCCCTGCCCATGCTCTCGGCGAAAGAAATTCAGGCACTCCTCGCTTCTGGGATGACCAAGGTCTCGGATTTGTTAGATTTTTTTCCGAAACGCTACGAGGACCGGCGCCAGTTCGATCGCTTTCCCAACCAATCTACCGCCAAAGCCGTCTGCCTCACCGGCGGTGTAATCGATGCCGGAAACAAAGGATTTGGAAAAACTCGCTTTTACGAAGCCATCGTCATGGACGGCTCGGGCAGTATTTTCGGGTCAGGAAAAATCACCTGCCGCTGGTTCAATATGCCGTTCATGTCGAAAGTTATCGCCGCAGGCCAGCAGGTAATAGCTTACGGAAAAGTCAAAGAACAAGGCGGACGCCTCATTATCGATCACCCGGAGATCGAAGTCATCGATGACGACTCAGAATCCGAAGCCGTTCATCTCAACCGTATCGTACCCATCTACAAAAACATCTCCGGCATCAACCAGCGCCGACTGCGAGAGATCATCCACCTCTTGGCCGAAAACACCAGCCATGCGGATGATTTTCCCTATCGAGTCAGCGAGTCAGATCGGAAAGCTGATCTAAAGGAAACCCATTTCCCCACTTCGGCTGAATCCGGAAAATCCGCCCGCCGCCGCTTCGCCCTCGAGGCTTTCTTCAAACTCCAGCTCAACGTCGTTTGGCAACGCAATCACTACCGCTCGCACCAAGGTCGCGTGCTTGGCAAAAAAACCACCCTACTCAAAGCTTTTTACTCGAGCCTGCCCTTCGATCTAACAAACGCACAAAAACGCTCCATCAAAGAAATTATCGCCGACATGCGCGACCCTCGCCCCATGAACCGCTTGCTCCAAGGCGATGTCGGAGCTGGGAAAACCTTCGTCGCAATGGCGGCCATGCTTCTTGCCATCGATTCCGGTGCCGATGCCGCGCTGATGGCTCCCACCCAGATCCTTGCCGAACAACATTACCTGACTTTTCGGAAATGGCTTGAACCCCTCGGCGTAAAACTCGTCCTCCGCACAGCAAACAAACACGATTCCACCATCGCAGAATCCCACGCACCCACGATTTTCATCGGCACCCATGCCCTGCTTTACGATCCGGATCTATTCACCGACCTGGGCCTAGTCGTCATCGATGAACAACACAAATTCGGTGTGGTCCAACGCGCCGCCCTGATCCGGCAGGGCACTCTTCCCGATGTTCTGGTGATGACTGCCACACCGATTCCACGAACCTTGACGATGACCATCTATGGTGATCTCGACGTGTCATTACTGGATGAGAAACCCGCAGGTCGCGGAAAAATCGTCACGGCTCTCCGCGCCAAACCAAAACAAAAAGACATCACCGATTTCGTCAAAGCTCAGCTTGTAGAGGGTCGGCAAGCTTACCTCGTCTACCCGCTCGTTGAGGAAAGCGAGTCCATCAAAGCCGAGTCTGCCACCTCCGCTTTCGCAGCTTGGCAGAAACGCTTGGGTGCGGAGAACGTCGGGCTCATCCACGGCAAACTCAGACCCGATGAAAAGGAAGCTGCCATGGAAGATTTCCGTAACGGAAAAACCCAAGCCCTTGTCGCGACATCCGTGATCGAGGTGGGTGTTGATGTCCCAAACGCCAACCTCATGATCCTCCACCATGCCGAACGCTTCGGCCTCGCCCAGCTCCACCAGCTTCGAGGACGCATCGGCCGCGGCAGTCACAAATCTTATTGTATCCTTCTAACCGATTCCAAAATTCCCGAGGCTCTCGAGAAACTTGCCGTCATGGAAAAAACCAACGACGGCTTCGAAATTGCAGAGGCCGATCTCGAGCTCCGTGGTCCGGGCGATGTCCTCGGCACTGCCCAATCCGGACTGACAGATCTCCGCTTTGCGGATTTCATCACCGATACCCAACTCATCCGCGAAGCCCGTAGCCTGGCGGATCGGGTTTTCCATGAAGACCCAGATCTTTCCAAAAAACACCAGAATCTCCGTGAATTAATCACGGAAGCCGAGGCGCCGCATAGCGCGTAGCTTCGAGATTTAGATTTCCTTAAGCAAATTTACAAAAAACTTATCCCTTGGACACGATTTTCGTGTGCACTAGGTTCGTGTAATGAAAAACATCACTTTCAGCGCAGATGAACGTCTGATCGAGGAAGCACGAGAAGAAGCCCGTCGTCGTAAAACCACTCTAAATGTGCTCTTTCGTGACTGGCTCGCAGAACTCGCTGCTCGCGATGAGCGCAAACGTAAGATCGATAAATTGATGGATGAAATGAATCAATACAACGCTGGCGGACCTTACACTCGTGATGAGATGAACCGATACTGAAAAATTCATGCCACCATCTAGCTCTTACTTCCTCGATACACATATTATCGTTTATGCATTCGAACGGGATGCCACCGATAAAAAACAACGAGCTCGAGAACTCATTTCGGATAGCCAACCTTGGCACATCAGTTGGCAGGTGATTCAAGAATTCTGCAACGTTTCTCTATATCGATTCAAAGAACCCCTGAGCCACGAGTATCTCAACGATCTGATCGAACTTTTACTCAAACCTCACTGCAGCGTTTATCCAGATTTCAGCATCTGGCAAACTGCCCTCCAGATCAAATCCGCAACCCAATATCGATTCTACGATGCCCTCATCATCGCCGCAGCACTCCGCTCTGGCGCGCAGGTTCTCTATTCCGAAGACCTTCAACACAACCGACGCATCGAGCATCTGCAGATCATCAATCCTTTTCTGCAATAATCCGATACACCGCACCGCTGTGATCGACGAGATAGAGTTCTCCGCTGGCGTCCTCGGCAAAAGATGATATGAGATTGATCCTTCCAACTTCGGGTTGGAGCTCATGGGTGTGATCTTTGAAATCCTCTGCCTTACCACCTTTCATAATGAAAGACCAGATTCTGGGATTTTGATAATCCGCAAAAAGGTAACGACCCTCGAAGCCCGGAATTTTCGATCCGCGGTAAACATAGCCGCCAGTGACTGAAAGACCTTCCTCCGGACCATTACCATGTTTGTAAACATATACAGGCCCGACGTGATCGGATGGAGCATCACCACCGACTGATTTGGCAGGTGTCACGATATCGCCCTCTCGCAGTCTCCAGCCAAAATTCTTTTTCGAGAGATCTTTGAGATGAATGACGTTGATTTCCTCCCAATGATTTTGTCCAACATCGGCGATCCACAAGTCACCCGTCTTCCGATCAAAAGAACAGCGCCATGGGTTACGCAAACCCCTGGCAACGATCAATGGATGAATATCCTTGTCGTTCCGATAGGGATTGGTGTCGGGGATCTTGTAGCCTTTCTGACCGGAAACATCCAAGCACAACACTTTGCCAAGCGGCGAGCTCATGTCTTGTGCGAGATTTTTCGGATCGTTTCCGGATCCACCATCTCCCGTGGCGATGTATAGATATCCTTCGGGACCAAATTCCAACCATCCGCCGTTATGGTTCGAAAAGGGCTGATCATATTCCAAAATTTTCTCGGCTGTCTCAACATTCGTCGTCACACCATCTTTTGACACGAATCGCACGATCAACGTATCCCCATCCGCTTCGTTGTAATTGACATAATAACGTCCCGTCTTATCGAAATCCGGAGCAAAGGCCAAACCCAGCAAACCTTGTTCGTTACCTTTTCGGGTCACTTGGTCATTGATTTTTAAAAACGGTTTTTCCGATCGCTTGCCAGTCTTCAAATCGACGATCCACACCGTCCCCGCCTGCTCCATGACCCATAGCTTGTCTTTGACAGAACGAGGCGCGCCTGCCCAAACGGGTCGCTCGAAACCTTTTGCCAACAACTCAGTCATCAACTGCCCTTGTGCGAAAGAGCCGAATAAAAATGAACAAACCAGCCATATTCCATATGCCTTCATACGGACGAAAATTAGCTGTTAATCCCGCTGTTGCAAGTGATCGATTTCACTTATTTCCAGTTCTGATGACATGAGCTTTGTATCCGTTACTGCCTTGATTCCGTATCGTTTACGCCTGACAGCCAGGCAGATTATCTCACAATCCACGCCTACCCATTCATGAAACGCATTCTGTTTTTCCTGTTTTCCGCCGCATATGTCAGCGCAGCTCCCACCGATGATTTCATCGAGATGGCAGCCAAGACTCACGGAGCACTGGGTGAGAAGGCCGCACGGTTTCTGGTCAGTCACATGTCTGAGGCTGACAAGAAATCCCTCACTGCGGAATTCCTGGTCGAGAACCTTGATCTGGCAATTAAAACCCGCACCACTTTCCCATGGGCAAAAGATGTTCCGGAAGAAATTTTCTTCAACGACGTTCTGCCTTACGCCGTTTTCGATGAGCCGCGCGATCCATGGCGTGCTGATTTTTTAAAGAAAGCCACCCCACTCGTCAAAAATGCCAAATCGGCATCCGAGGCCGTACAAATTCTAAATCGGGATTTTTTCAAACTCATCAACACCCACTATAACACCAAACGGGAACGAACCAATCAGTCGCCCAAAGAATCGATCGCTCAAGGCAAAGCCACTTGCACAGGGCTCTCCATTATCTTGGTCGATGCCTGCCGTGCCATTGGAATTCCCGCACGTGCGGTCGGGACACCGATGTGGTGGGACAAAAGCGGCAATCACACTTGGGTGGAGGTTTGGGACAACGGCTGGCATTCCACGGGAGCCGATGAACATGATCCAAAAGGCCTCAATCATGGCTGGTTCATCGAAAACGCCTCCAAAGCCGATGAAAATCATCCCGCACATTCCATCTACGCAACCTCTTGGAAAAAAGACCAAGGCATTTTTCCCATGATGTGGTCGCAACGTAACCCCGACGTAGGAGGAGTGAATGTCACATCGCGCTACAAAACCAGGGTAAGTCCCATTTCCACGACCATCGGCATTCGATTTTTCGATGATAGCCACGAGCGAATCTCCATCAAAGGCAAGCTTACCACCGAGTCGGGTTTCCCTATCGGTGATTTCGAAACCAAATCTGGCACGGCGGATCTCAACGATTTGGTACGCAAGATTGTCACACCCGGCCAATCCTATCGCCTGTGTTTTGAGATCAAGGGCAAACGACTCGAAACCGCTCCCTTCATCGCAAAGGAGGCGGATCACAACCTACAAGACATCCGCATCCAAGATCTCCAACCGGCACCTGATTTCAGCGATGATTCCAAACCTCTTTCCAAAGAAATCGCTCCGCGTGCAATCCGTTATATTTACGATTCAATGGTCACGTCTCAAAAAGATGAACGCACCGTCGAGTTGGAACAAAAAACCATCGTTCACGGTGATAAGACGATGCGTTGGCTGGAAAAAACTTTCGGCGAAGCACCTGCGACAGGCCGTTCGTTATGGATCTCCATGCACGGCGGCGGCGAGGCACCCGCACACATCAATCACCAACAATGGCAAAACCAAATCCAGCTCTACCAACCCGAAGAAGGCATCTACATCGCACCGCGCGCACCCACCGACAAATGGAACATGTGGCATCAAGAACACATCGATCCTTTGTTCGCGCGCCTGATCGAAAACATGGTCGCTTTGCGAGGTGTCGATCCCAATAAAATTTATCTCATGGGCTACTCGGCGGGCGGTGACGGGGTTTGGCAAGTTGCTCCGCGCATGGCAGATCACTTTGCCGCAGCATCGATGATGGCCGGCCATCCGAACGAGGCATCGCTTCTCGGCCTTCGAAATCTTCCTTTCGGTATTTTCATGGGAGCCAATGATGCTGCGGTTAACCGCAACAAAGTAGCGGTGGAGAAATCCGCGGAAATTCTAGAACTCCGGAAATCCGATCCCGAGGGCTATTTGCACATGTCCCGCATTTACCCCGGTCTGGGTCATTGGATGGATCGCAAGGACACCGAGGCCTTGCCTTGGATGGCAAAATTCTCCCGAAATCCATGGCCTACTAAAATTGTTTGGTATCAGGACGATGTGATCCATAACCGTTTCTACTGGCTGCAAGTCCCCAAGGGACTCGCAGCAAAGGCACAAAAGATCACCGCGGCAATCGATGGCCAGAAAATCCAAATCTCCGGAGATGTTCCGAAAGGAACGCAACTTCTACTCTCCGACCAACTGCTTGATCTCGATCAAGCCGTCGAATTTTCAGTCAATGATCAACCATCCGTAGCTGTCAAAGCGGTTCGTAATTTGAAAACGATTCGTGAGGCTCTTGGAAGCCGACTTGATCCGGCGGCCGCACCCACCGCGGTGGTGACTTGTCCATAAACACGTGATCAAGAAGCCGGCGTGAGCCTGAAAATCTCTCACTCAGCCGTTTTTTGTTTTTTCAGCCATTCCTCGAAATGCTTGTCCCTTGCGTCTTTTTCCAACTGCCCGAGGTCTGCCCCATACATCATTCTCAAATCTTGAACGGGACGCTTTCCAAGAATGACCGTAACCTCAATCACGGGCTCCTCACCGAGACGTTTGATGGTAAAAATCACTTTTCGCAGAGGCTTGTATGAGGCAACGATTTTGATAAATTCATCCGTAGGTCCTACTTTTTTTCCGTCCATTGAGACAATCACATCACCCGCCTTGATTCCAGCCAGCTCAGCCTGACTTCCGGGCATGACATAATTGACCCTGATACCCGTTTTCGGCTCATCATTTCCGGGTAAATCAAGTATCTCATCCGCCAACTGAACACCGAGGTATCCCTGACCCTCATTCATATAGTCTTTGTCACTTCTGGATCGTAGTACACGGAGACACCTTAATCGCACCTCAGGATCTTCCGAATCCCGGTGAACTCTGTAAATGGCGGCAACTCCTACCTGTCCGTTTTCGTCCACCCATTTTTCAATCTCAGCTTGGGATGACTCACGCACTTTGAATTGCTCAGATGCAAGCCCTTCGAGCAACCGCTGCGGTATGGTCTCAGCCAGCGATAAACCGGTCAGAATCACAGAACATGTAATGCACCTGCCCCGTATATTCATAACAGTTTGAACCTGCTGGAATCGTTAAAATTATCGACCAAGCCAGTCTTTCTGCGGGACGTCGATCGTATCGTCAGGATAGACTTGGAGCTTCATAAACTCCGGATCCGTCACGTCGTAAGTCTTGGGCTTACCTGCCCGAAACAAGGTGACACGTCTCATGCTGCCAAATTCCGTCGGTCCACCGGCATTTTGGATAGCCTGATAAATCGTGAGATTGTTGTTATACTTAACTGGACCAGGGCGGCGAACCTGACCACCCACAACCACCAGTTCATCTTTCACACCGCCACCCCCAGTCGTCGATACCACTTGAATGGTCGGACTGTTGTAAATTTCCGCGGCCTTGTAAGCATTTTGAATGGCGGCCGCCAAGGCCTCCGGAGCCAAGCCGGCAGCTTTCATGAGTCCTATATGAGGCAAGTTCACCATGCCAGTATCGGAAACTGGATACATGGCATCTATTTTACCTTTTTCCTCAAGTGGCACACCCATGATCGTGATTTGCACGGACGTACCGGCTTCGATTTGAGACAACGCACGAGTCATCACCATCAACAAAACAAGCAGGATCTGGAATTTCGGTTTCATGGGAGTGCGGGATTCGAAATAGGAGTGTTCAAGATAAGCTAAACCACAAAAGCCTTAATACAAGTCGGAGTCTTTAGGTTCACTCGGGGCAGTTGTGACCTTTTTGGATGTTTTGCTGGGCGCTATAGCTGCAGTCAACTGGGTATCAGACGGCGTGTAATAGTTATAGTAACTGGTGTAATATTCATACTGGCTGTCACTGCGAATATCAACGTTGTTCAGAACAACACCGATGACGTGACCGCCAACATTCTCCACAGCTTGTTTCACCCGCATGAGCATGTTACGAGGAAGTTTGCGATGCTGTACGACGATGATGGTCAAGTCCACTTCACTGGCCAGAACAGAAGCATCACTCACACCGAGAATGGGAGGACTGTCCACCAACACCAGATCGAAGCGTTGTTTCACATCTTCAATCAAATCAGACATGCGACGTGAGTTGAGAATTCCTGCCGCGTCCGCTGGCAAAAGCCCCGAGGGCATGAGATATAAATTGTCCACTGGACTCTGCAGAATCACATCCTCAAGCATTAACTCGGTGGTGAGGTAATTGGTCAGACCGATGGAATTGTTAATATCAAAGAAGGTGTGCAAACGTGGTCGTCTTAAGTCACCATCTATCATTAGGGTCGTGTATCCACCTTGGGCACAAATGTATGCCAAGTTGACAAGAGTCGTGGATTTACCTTCGCCCGCTCCGCCGGAAACCACTGTGATGGCATTGGCCTCGGGATTCTTGCGATTGAACTCAATGTTTGTTCTAAGAATCCGATAGGCCTCCGCATCCGGACTCATGCCATGTTGTTTGAACAGGATTCCGATATCCTTGGGAATCACAGCCAAAACCGGAACTTGAAGGTAGCGCTCCACGTCCTCTAAGCTCTTAACCGAGGTATCGATGTATTCGAGGAAGAACGCGATGCCCACACCAAACACAAGACCCACCACCAAACCCAATGCAAGATTTAGCGGTATGTTTGGGCTAACGGGTGAATCAGGCAATGCCGGATAATTATGAACCGCGATGGTTGGCTCGGTCATGTTTTTATCAATTTCCGCACTAGTAAGCTTCAGCTTCATGGTATCCAGCACGTCTTGCTTCTGCTCGAAATTCCTCTTTGCCTCTAGATACTCGCGGGTGTCGATGCTGCGCTCAAGAGCATCTTTTTTGGTCTCGTCTTTTTTCAACTCCGCTTGCGCCAAGCGTTGCTTGAGCATGTCAAACTGACCCTGCAAGCGCATGCGGAGGTTGACCACACCTTCCATCAACTGCTCGTGCATGGTATTCAAAACCTGCTGGTTCGAGACGACCGTGGGGTGTTTGTTTCCATAGCCATTGGCTTTCAGCCCATCAATCTCGCGCTTCAATTGCAGATATTGCGGATAAAGAACTTTGATAATGTTATCCGGAAGATCCAAGCCTGCCGCGAAAACCAATAATTCATCTGAGTTGTATTCGAGCAGACTCTTGATTTGTGACTCGAGCTGTATCATTTCGCTCTGAAGCTCGGTATATTTCTGAAGGGCGAATATCGCGGACTGATCCTCATTGAGAGCTCCCTGGTTTGCCGTATTACGATCCGCATAGTAGATGAGATCTTTAATTCGGCTGAGCGTTGTCAGGTCTTTATATGCCTCCTGTGTCTCATCCTCTTGAGCTTGAACAGCTTTTCTCAGCTCACTTATCCCTTTTTCAAGAGATGCGTTTTCAGTTTCCTCGCGGTAATTTCTGTAGGCTTCCGCAACCTCAGCGGCGATGTCGCGCGCATCATCTTTTTCGGTGTAACGGACCGTGATGGAAATCAGATCCGTACCTCGGATATTATCCGTTTTGACGATACTTTTCAGAATGTTAAGTGCCTGCTCATTGTTGGTTTCCCATTTGTTGGCCAGATCCAATTGCTTGATCACCCGGATCAAGGAGTTGGTACTTTTGATGATTTCAAACTCCGTACCAAAAAACTGCGGGGTCATCATCGCAATTCTCGAGCCCGTTACCTTGTCCAAGGGTTCAAATGCCTTACCACGGGGCTTGACCTGAATGACAGCAGAACTCTCATACTTTTCAGGCATCACGTAAGTGATGACGGATGCCGTCATGAAGACGAGCGACAATGTCAGTAGGATGATGCCGTAACGATTCTTAATAACCTGCCAATAATCGAAGGCATGTAGCGTGGCTTCTTTTTGCTGTTCTGTGAAATTCATTAAAATGTGGACTTGATATCAAAAAGTACAATGTAAAGTTAATCAAATAAAAAACTCCCGCAACCTTCGATAGCGCGGGAGCTTGAAATGATCAAGGCGAATTAGCTATCTAGTCAGGTCACATTGGGTTTAGAATTCGGCCTGCAGTCCGACGCTGATGCGATTGCGGTCGTAGCTGCGGTTTTGCAGGTCGGAATCCGCAGTCGTAAAGTTGTAAGTCAGCGATGCGGCAAGATACTCCGTGAGTTTCAGAGAGGTTCCAAGATAGGCGTTGAAAAGTGTTTCGCTTTGGTCAGGCTGAGGGGCGCCACCCACAACTGCGCGGCCATTCTCAAAGGATGCGCTGATCAAATCAATTCCGCTGAACAAAGAGAGCTTCTCGGAAATTTCATAAGTAGCCTGAGTTCCCAAACGAAGCGTCAAGCGGCTATCATACTCGGCCAGCAGAGGCAGATTAACCACCGTATCGTAGACTTCCGCGCCGTAGCGGGCAAATCCGCTCACGATCAGCTGCTGGTTGACTTGTGAACGGAGGGTAAGCTCAAGATACGGGCTTGTGCTGTCCTTACCGTTAACCGCATCCACTTGGCGGAACTGGGCACCCGCGCTGCCGATCAGAATCGTGCTTGGTGAAAAACGATGCTCGGCGCCAATTAGCAGATAGGTATCTGTTGAGTCGCTGGATTGCTCGGCACCGGTGGTCTGAGCATAACGAATGGTCGCGGTGCCAACGGTTTGAGGGGAAAGCACATACCTGAACTGATTGTAGAGGGTCGATGTGAAACGGTCGGAGTTGGCAGTCTCGCTGTAATCCAACATGGTAAGTTTGATCCCCGTGTAGGTTGCAAGACGTTCGGTCCAGCGGTATCCCAGAGCATTGTCGACATCCCAATAAACATATTCACTGGACTGGCGGTTGGTCGCAACACCGTAAGAATAGTCAGGCTCCAATTCATAAGAAATGAAATTGCGGGTAACGAAGCGGAGCCTTTCGTCGAAACGGTGGGTCAAATTGAACCCGGCACGCATTTGACCGTAGCTATCATCCGAACCTGCCGCAACAGGCTCGTCAAAGTAATAAAGCAACCCAAGCTTTGCCATGACGTCCCAGGTTGTCTGGGGTGCGGCGCTTGAAAACTCCATCGCAGTGTATGGGTTTAGGCTAAATGTCTGATCATCAGGTCCGGGATCGGTGGGTGTGGTATTGTCATCCCAAACGGCAGACATTCCCACACTCCATTTGATGGGCAGCGTATCCTCGGCCTCCTCGTTTGGAACATGGTAGAGACCTCCCGCGTAAGCGGAAACAACAAGAGAAGCGGTTAAAAAACCCGTGGCGGAAAGAATTTTCATGAAACGTGGAAATTGGAGAAAAAGAAATGCAAGGGATGTATGAACTGAACAACTTGATTCCCGATTTACGAGGCCGGTGTTGGAGGAGTGTTGGGAAGGTCAATCACAATTCCAGCTTTGTTTTCTGTGGTTGTGAATGATAGCGGACTTGCGCTAGCGTTGTTGATTTGTGCGGCAGCATTGGGTGCGACCTGAATAGCTGCAGTCACGATGGAATTTTGGGAACCAGGTGCCGCGTTAATCGCTATGGCAACAATCTCGGCCACAAGAGACGGATTCACATCACCTGCTTTACCGCCAAGGGCAACATTACGGGCAGAAACCGAAGGAGAATTGGCGTTTATTTCACTGATGGCCACGATCAATTCTCTAACGAATACATCTGCTGAGTCCGGAAATGCTTTACAAGCCGCTGCCAAAAGTTCGAGGGTCGCGTTTTTGTCGTCTTTGGCGACTGATGACTTGAGTGCCTGAATCGCGGACTCAACGGTAGCAAGGGCCTCCGATTGTTGGGAACTTGACTGGGTTGTATTGGCTGGCGCTGTTTGCGCATAGGCACTTGAAAGAGCCATGGACACTCCGATAACCAGAATATTAAGATACAGTTTCATAAGTATTTAGCCTTATTAAGGGGGAGGTTTATATTGAGAAAAAATGATTTGGAGCGGGCAGCGGGAATCGAACCCGCATGTCTAACTTGGAAGGATAGCGCTTTACCACTAAGCTATGCCCGCTTGGATGACGTGAAAAATCTCACATTTCAGGGGGTATCAATCAAGTGTTTTTTACGTTTTTCTTAACTATACGAGCCGCAATGAAACCCTTTTTGAGCTTGTTGGATCGAAGATTCACACGCCTACAGCCCGCCGGATCGCTCAATGAACACCGCATTGAGAGCAAACTTATCTGCGATCATAAGCCCCAGCGCCCTGACCCCGAAAGTCTCCGTGGCGTAATGACCGGCATAAAACACGTTCACCCCTCTCTCTTCTGCTTCGATGAAACTCCAATGCGGGCCTTCTCCGGTCACAAAGCTATCGATTCCCAGGTCGGCTATTTTTCCAACTTCGGAACCGGCACCACCTGTCATTACGGCGACTTTGCGTGGTGCATCGCTCCCGCAGGTACACATCTGCAGTGGCCGATCGACTGCGTTTCCGATGGCAGTTCGAAGATCATCTCGCGAGCTATTCCACTCTCCGACGACGGCTGTGGCAAAACCGTCTTTGAATAAAATCGGCTGGATGGACCTCAGCCCAATCGCGCGCGCGAGGAGGATATTGTTGCCGATTTCAGGGTGGAAATCCAAGGGCAGATGGGAGGAATAAATCGCGAGGTTTCCATCAATGGCAGCCTTGATTTTTTTGAAATAGGAACCTGTGATGCTTTTCGCTCCCTGCCAAAACATACCGTGATGCACCAGCAGTAATCCGCCTTCTTTCGCCGCTTCCTCAACGACTGCTAATGAGGCGTCAACAGCAGAAATCACTCTCAGCACCTTGCCATTGTTTTCGAGCTGCAAACCATTCATCGCACCCGGATAATCCCGGATTTCAGGAGTTTTCAGCACCTCATCCAGAAAGTTCACGATTTCATGCAAGTTAGCCATGCATGAACCCTAGCCTTTCCGGGACCAGATGACAACGCCTGACATGAAGTCCACCCCGCGTCCTTCAACAAAATCCATCAGATCCGCTGAAAGATCCGCTTCCCATGATATTTCCCCGCCATTCCAAGGGATCGTGAGCTTTGCAGCGTGCAATGCCTGACGCGGGAGTAGCAAACGCTTCGCGAGAGCTTCATTCCAATCCTGTGCCATCCAATCCAGATACTCACTACCATCTCCTGAGTATATTTTATCCCCGACAATCGCATGCCCGCCAAACGCAAGATGAACGCGAATCTGATGCATCCGGCCGGTTTTGGGGAAACAACGAACCAATGCAAACTTTCCGCCGTCGCGCTCGAAGCGTTGCTCCACCTCAAATCCCGTGGTGCAGTCTTTTCCGGAAACATCGACCACTTGCCTCACCCAAATATCACTCGGTCCGAGCTCACCCGCTCGGCAAATCGGCGCATCACACTGCCATGCATCCCGTTCCGGCCATCCGGAAACAATCGCGAGATATTCTTTTTTTGCCTCGCGGCGCTCAAAGATCATGCCGAGCTCCCGCGCAGCGGACGTATGCTTGGCGCACAGCACCAAGCCACTGGTTTCTCGATCCAGCCGCGTGATAATTCCCAGGCAAGCCCCGTTCTCCATCTCGTAAGCATAGAGTTTTTCCAAGCCCCCTAAGAGAGTTGGCTCAGGTTTCTGATTCGCCGGATGCACGATGAGCGGTGCGGGTTTATCCACGACCACCCAGTCATCACTCTCATCAACCACTCGGAAATCTGGAATCACTTGCAGCGCCATCGCTTTGTTCTTGTCCCTAAAATTTATTTTTATCCACGGAAAAAGATTTTTCCCGCTTTAAAAAAACACGCCGGAAACCCGTCTTTGAAAACAGGTTTCCGGCGATGATCAAAAATGCGTGCGTTTCACACACCCTAGCGAACTAGGACTTGTAGCGGAGACGCTTTTTATGGCGGTTCTGCTTCATGCGCTTCTTGCGCTTGTGCTTGTTGATCTTTGTTTTACGGCGTTTCTTAATGGAGCCCATGGTATTGTACGGGGTTGGAGTTCAATGAAAATTACAGGACGAGTTTGTTGAGAGGATATTCGATGATCCCCTCTGCCCCAAGCTTCTTGAGGTCGGGGATCATGTCGCGAACGAGAATCTCGTCAATCACGGTTTCTACCGCCACCCAACCTTCTTCCGAAAGTGGCGAAATCGTCGGACGGCGGAGTGATGGCAATTTGGCGAGCATTTCGTTGAGACGATTTGCAGGTAGATTCATCTTGAGACCCACTTTGTCACGTGCGAACAGAGCGGATTTGAGCAGCATTGAGATGCGCTCCATTTTTTCGCGTTTCCACGAATCCGCCGCAGCAGATTGGCTAGAATAAAAGTGAGGGAAGGAAGTCAGCAAAGTGTCGACGATACGAAGTCGGTTTGCCTTGAGTGAAGATCCGGTCTCGGTGACATCGACAATCGCATCGACCAAATCAGGCACTTTCACCTCGGTTGCGCCCCAGGAAAATTCAACTTCGGCTTTGATACCGAGTTTGTCGAGGTAGCGTTGGGTAATTCCAACACCTTCGGTCGCGATACGTTTTCCTTCTAGGTCCTGCGGTTTCTGGATCGGAGAATCTTCCGGCACCACCAACACCCAACGGGTCGGGCGTGCCGTAGCGCGCGAGTAAGGCAACTCCGCAAAATCGACAAGATCCGCCCCTCCTTCGGAAGCCCAATCTAAGCCGGTGATTCCGCAATCGATGAAACCTTGTCCTAAATAGCGTCCGATTTCTTGTGCACGGATCAGATAGATATCGAGCTCTGGATCGTTCGAAGCAGGACGATATCCACGTGATGATACGTAAATCTCGTATCCCGCCTTGGCAAAGAGCTCGATCGTTGGCTCTTGAAGGCTACCTTTCGGAATCGCGATTTTAAGACTGTTGGACATGCTGGAATCAATCGCGGTAAAGCGAGGGGCGGCGTTTTTAGCCGTGAAATCTCAGGAATCAAGCCAAGTTTCATGAAAAATGCAATGAATCCCCTCGCAGGTCTAATAAACGCTGAATTCGAAGCGTCAGTCATAGAACACGATGTGACGGAGATAATGCTAAACGCAGATTTTTTCGGTGGTTTTTTGCTGAACCGTATTCCGGAAATATAGAGATTTTCTCTTCGTCGCTAAATAGGTTTTTTGTAGTCTATTTCTTTATTTGATGACACAATCCCTATTCGTCGAGTGCCTGTTTTTTAACAGTTGAGCCACATTCATCCTCACAATCTTTGTCACAGACACGACAATCATGGTAAAATGGCATACGGATTTTAACAGCTAGCCGTCATCAAGGTATTCAATCGTTGTCGTCAATTCACCACGAAGCCTCCTCCACCACCCCCCCGCCTAACAAACGGCCACCATCATAAAACGCCATGATCTGGCCAGCGACCAATGCACGTTGTGGCTTATCAAAAATGAGTTTGACGCGCGCGTCATCCAAAGATTCCAGCTTTGCGGTCTCAGCCTTGGCTCGGTAACGCGGTTGCGCCTCCACACGTTTCAGTGATGGAATGGACTCATTGATCGAGGAAATCGTACCCACGACGCACTGCTGAAGATATAGACCAGCTGTATCCTCCTTATCCCAACCAATCACCAACTGATTCTCGGCCGCTTTTTTCCCTACCACCACGTATGCCATTCCTTCTTTGGGCGATGCAACGCCATGGCCCTTGCGCTGACCAATCGTATAAAAATGGAGGCCTCGGTGTTGACCCATGATGCGTCCCGCCGAATCGACAATGTCACCCGGCTTATCGGGCAAATAATGTGCAAGGAAATCACTCATCTTCACCTGCCCGAGGAAACAAATTCCCTGCGAATCTTTTTTCTCCGCCACGGGCAGATTGAAGCGACGCGCCACTTCACGCACCTCCGGCTTGAGCATTTCACCCGTTGGAAACCGCGCATACTCCACCTGACGCGATGTCATCAGTGATAAAAAGTAACTCTGATCCTTGTTCGGATCGGCACCCCGCAGAATCGCTGCCTGACCATTCGAGAGCAAGCGCCTACGAGCGTAATGCCCCGTCCCCACCGCCTCGAATCCCTGCTCCAGGGCGTAGTCCAAAAACACTCCGAACTTCATCTCGCGGTTGCACCACACATCTGGGTTCGGAGTCAGTCCCTCTTCGTAACCATTCACCAAATACTCTACAATCTTATGTTTATAACTATCCACCAAATCAACCACCCGAAACTCAATCCCCAGTGTCTTTGCCACCGCATGTGCATCTTCAATGTCCTGTTCCCACGGACAATCCCCCGGAATCCCCTCATCGTTCATCCAGTTTTTCATGTAACCACCCACTACCTCGTGCCCCTGCTCCAGCAACAACGCGGCCGCAACCGCGCTATCAACGCCACCCGATAAACCAACCATCACTCTGGACATGGCAAAACTCTAAATTCTAAATCTTAAATTCTAAACCCTAAATTCCAACTAACTCTCACCCCTCACTTCATGCGGAGGCCTCGGCGATTCCCACCTACCAAAATCCGCGTCCATGCCTGTTTATCAGTGGTTCGATTTTTTCGCAAAAAACCCCGCGGTGATTTTCACCGCGGGGTTTGAAAGATTGGGCCGCCGTCGCCCCGAACCCGCATCGGGGAGGAGGGATGCTGAGCGGTGGCCGCCCGGAAATTTGTCGAACACTTAATTATACATCCAGCCCGTCTGAAAATCTTTCAATCAATCATCAAAAAATTTTCATTTAATTCGATTCAGGAGGCGATGGCTCGACAGGCGTCTTTGAGGAGAGCCCGGGAACGACTTTTCGCATCAGTTTGGCAAATCCGCTCTCTGCGGAAACAATTTCTATTTCCGCTTCCCTCAGCGCTTTCTCCCATGCTCCGGCGAAACCCGGAGCTTGCTCACGCATCTTAGCGATCGCCATTTCTTGGATGCGAAATTGGCGTTGCTCACTTCTTTCAGGCTTGTTTTGAACCAAGGCGAGATTGACCCGTAGATTTTCGTTTTGCGCCTTTAGCAATTCGATTTCCTGGGTCATCGAATTGCTTCCGGACGCGGTGATTTTCATCTGGGTGTTGAGATGAGATTGGAAATCGCGCAATTCGGATTCCAGTTTTTTGATTTCCCTTCGCATCCGGAACTTGGTGCTGACCGCATTCTTCAAAATAAAACCCGCAATCAACAGACCCAAAAGCAGACCCCAGACAAATGGAGCATGAATCATGTCATCGAGAGTCATAAAAAACAAAAAAAAGAGTTGGATCCAAAACAGCGGCAACCTAGGCGATTACGCTTCTTGCACGGGAAGATTGGAAACTTCCTCGCGAAGTTTTTCTGCAAGAGGAGTGGAGAGGTAGCGCTCACTTGATGAGCAACCAACAGTGACGATGCGCTTGCCTTTGAATTCAGGTCGTTTAGCAATCTGCATTGCGGCCCAGACATTCGCACCCGTGGAAATGCCAGCAGGCAGTCCTTCCTGTTGAGCGAGTGCCTGAGCGGTTGCGAAAGCGTCTTCATTTGAGACTTGGATCACTTCGTCAATGATATCAAGATTGAGGTTACCCGGAATAAACCCCGCACCGATACCCTGAATCATGTGAGGACCCGGCTGAAGTGCCTGACCGGCTTTTGACTGAGAAATGACCGGGCTGTTCGCTGGCTCAACCGCGAAAGTCTTCATATTGCAACGGGCTTTCAAAACTTCTGAAACTCCAGTGATTGTTCCGCCAGTGCCAACCCCTGCGACAAATGCATCGATTTGGCCATCCGTATCACGCCAGATCTCCTCAGCGGTGGTTTCACGATGCGCTTGTGGATTGGCCGGATTGTCAAACTGGCTCGGACCGTATGAGCCAGGGTTTTCAGCAATAAGCTTGTTTGCCATTGCGATTGCACCGCCCATACCTTTGGCACGGGGAGTGAGCACGATTTCCGCACCAAGCAAGCGCAGCAGAACACGACGCTCAACCGACATGCTTTCAGGCATGGTGAGGATGCAGCGATAACCTTTTGAACGTGCAACGAAGGCTAAGGCGATTCCCGTGTTGCCAGAAGTCGGCTCAATAATCAGTCCACCTGGCTTGAGCTTGCCTGCACGCTCACCCGCTTCGACCATGGATTTGCCGATACGGTCTTTCACGCTAAAGAGTGGATTGAAAAATTCTGCCTTCACACAGATCTCAGTTTCAAGGCCCTTGGTGATGTGGTTGAGGCGAATGAGTGGAGTGTTGCCAATCGTGGCCACCATGTTTTCTGCGATATTCATGAGGTTTGGAGTCGTTAAAAGTTGCCGCACCTTAGGTAAGTCCGCAGTCCTCTGCCAGCGGAAAAAATAGAGACTCATCATCAAAAAGACGGCTCTGTTGAACGAATGAAGATCGGCAAAAGCAGCAGTTAGCTATAAACGGTTAGCGCATCGCCATGGGTCCGAGGCAGAACTATGCCCGCAAAAGGGTCATTTCTCCCGTGCTATCAGCAAATTTTTCCGTCGGAACACCCACCGCATTGAGCATTGTGGTATAGAGATTGGCCATCGGCACTTTGTTGTCTCCTGTGAAATCGTGGAGATTTCCGTGTCTGAAACCAAGCTTGTTACCCCCAGCAAGATGAAGCGGATAGTTCTTGGTGCTGTGCGAGGCGTGCGGATGGGATGATCCCCAGAGCACAATCGTGCGGTCTAACATATTGCCATCGCCTTCTTTGGTATCGCGCATGCGCTTGAGGAAATATGCGTGTTGCTCGGCGCGCCATTGATCCCATTTTCCCGAATAGTCATCGGGACGTTTGTGCGCGATGTCATGGGTGGCCCCTTTATAGCCAAGAGCGTAGTTGGCGTAGTTCCACATTTCGCTACTCGACGAACTCTCGCTCTCGAGCATGAGCGTGGCAAAGCGGGTGGAGTCCGTCTGGAATGCTAGATAGATCAGATCATACATGCAGCGGATGTATTCAACGGGATCCTTATGAGAAACCTCAAGATTGAGACCTTTGGTATCGATGTTAGGCAAGGGCTTGTGGGTCCATTCACTGGTGCGTTCGACACGTTGTTCGAGCGCGCGTATCGAATCCAGATACTCATCCATTTTTCCTTGATCTTCCGTGCCGAGGCGGCTTTTGAGACTTTTGCTCTGATCCAACATAAGATCGAGAACGCTGGCTTCGCGTTTGAGACCTGCGCGTACTTGCTCGACACTTTTACCCGCATAAGGATTGAATAAGCGGCTAAAGATTTCCTGCGGCTTGTGCATTGCGGGAATGGGGCGTCCTGGCCCGCGGTGTGAAAGCGTTTTGCAGAATCCGTAGGATCCGGTACCACCCTCGGTCCCCAACACCAGTGAAGCAAAGCGCGTTTGCTGCCCAAGATGATTGGCAGCCACCTGATCCACCGAGATATTGTTGGTCTTCTCAGCTCCCGCCAGGTCAGCGCCCGTCGCAAAGACATCTCCCGAGCTATGACCGCCCAGACCGTAACCACCCGCATGATCGAGACCTCGCAGATAGGTGACAGAGTCTTTAAGTGAAGCAAAGGGAGAAGATGACTGGTTGAATGTCAAAGGTCCTGCGTTGGCACAAGGCCACCAACTCCAGTCGTGGTGGGGTTTGCCAGCTTCAGGAACACCGCTTGGAGCATCAGGCATATAGGCACCATAGGCGAAATAGCTCACCAACATACGTTTCGGCAGGATCGTCGTGCCAGAAACACCCATGGCTCGGCTCATGCTGTTGAGAAAGGGTAAAGCAAGGGCAATACCGCCACCCTTGAGAACTTCACGCCGATTAAGATGCCAGGATTTCTGTTTCATTGTTTTTTGTGTTGGGTATGGGGATTTCTAAAAGCGGAACTCTGGCAGACTGAGATAATGATGTCCTGAAAACCGCTGCCATTCGTTTTTTGATTTTTCAGCAATTTCTCTACAGCCAAACGATCTTGATAGGTCAAGGAGCGCCCCAGGCTGTAAGAGAGCAGCCGTCTTGTCACGTTTGCGATCAGTTCATCCTTACGGTTGTTGAGAAGATATTGTTTCAAATCCTCCATCCCTTCAACTTGGGGTCCGCTGGGAAGGCGGGAATCGGCATCAATTTTCACCGTGAAGATCGATTTCAGGTATTCTTGGTAACCTGCCTGATCGACGTGTTTTGCCAAATTGAAAGGACTGATTCGAGTTCCTTCTTTTGCGGCCATCGGTTGGTATTTGCCTACGGCGTTGTATTGCTCGAATGGAATTCCCCATGGATCGAGTCTAAAATGGCAATCGTTGCAGCTCTCTTTCGTCCGGTGGAGTCGAAGCAGATCCTTGATGCTGGAAGCATGTTCTGCGGAAGCGCCAGCGCTGTCGCTCAATGCCGGCACATCGGCTGGCGGTGGCTTGACTTCATCGCCCAAGATGGCTTCACGCAACCAAACAGCGCGGTAGATCGGATGCGGTGCCGAGCCCGTACCATTTCCCACGAGGACAGATCCCTGTGTAAGAAGGCCGCCCAAGCGGTCTTCCGGCTTAATCGCCACGGGTCGCAGCGTGTTGCCTTCCACGCCAGAAATTCCATAATGAGCCGCCAATGGCTGATTCAAAAAAGCAAAATCAGAATCTACAAGCTGCGTGACACTGGCGTTTCTTCGAATCAGTTCCGCAATAAAACCCACCGTCTCATCATGCATGTAATCGCGAATCGTCGGCAGGAACAACACCTCCTGGCCGCTCCGCTCACCCACATGAACCAGATATAGGAAACGTGGAAAAAGATCCCGATTGATACTCACCGTTTTCAACTTCGCGAGGCTTAGCCATTGGGTCGTAAAGTTTTTAACGAAATCGCCCGAACGCGGATCCGCAAGCAAGCGGCGAACTTGCTCAGCAATCACTTTCGAATCATCAAGCTGTCCCAGCGCGGCCAAATTGATAAGGACGTCATCCGGCATGCTTCCCCAAAGAAAATAAGAAAGCTTTGACGCGAGTTCGTATTGCCGGGACGCCACTCCGTTTTTTGCGACCGTATGATACAGGAACTCTGGCGAAATTAAAACCATGGCCAAAGTTTCACGCATCGCCTCCTCCAGTGTTTCAAAATCTCCAGCCAGCGTATTATAAATTTTGACGAATCGATCGAGCTCATCCGACATCACCGGCCTGCGATAGGCGCGAGACATGAAACGCTTGAGCACTTCACGGACGTAGGCGGCAGGATCTGTCTGCCGCAGCGGGGAATCGAATAGGATGCGCGTATGATGCTCCGGTGGCCAGATGTCGGTAATAGGGGACTCGAACTCAATCGACTCGAAAAGTATGCGCGGCACTTCAAGTTCCCATGAATTATCAAAAGCACTCTTGCGATGGTCGTTCAGCTCACCATTGTTGAAAAGATTCTGTCCGTAGATATAGATTTGAGAGGGTTGCGGGCCTTTCTTGTTCTCTGTGCTGGGTTCAACCGGCACATTCTCGATTCGCCCGCGAAACTCTAACATCTCAGACTGACTCGGATCGTTCCGCAGATATTTCGTACCAACCGGTGCATACAAACCTGTCCCAGCATCATGCCGAAGAGAGGTTCCCATGACCAAACGCAGCGGCACTTCCGTGTAACCGGGAGGCAGAATGGCCGAAGCCTTCACGCGGATCTTGAATTCACCCGTCTTCGGCCACTCCTTCAAACTCGTCGCCTGATAAGTTCCAAAACCTCCATAAACACCGATCTCGACACCTTTTACACCCGCTCTGGTCGTGATGGTTTTTTCGGTTCGGTAAACCTTCGGTTCTCCAGGGTCAACGATCGCGCTGGCCATAGCACGTCGCGAGGCTTCAAGGTAGCGATCGATCTGCTCGGGACCCATGCCCATCATTTCCGCTGTGTTGTTAAAATGGTAAGGCTTTACTGGGTCGACCGCGAGATTCTCGATAAGATTGAGCTCAAAACCTAACAGATCCCGCATCGTGTTTTGGTATTCAAAGTTCGTCAAACGCCGGGTAACTGGAGGGAAGACTTCTTGAGCTGCCTTCTCCATCGCAATCTGCAGGCTGTTGTTAATCCATTGAATGATCGCTGCGCGGTCTTCAGCACTCGGTTGCGGCTCGTCTTCGGGTGGCATCTCACCGCTTTTCAGCATATCCAGAATGGTCTCCCATTGCTCAAGATGATTTCCTGCTGTGAGATCACCATCCAAGTTGTGAAGAGTCACTTTCCCTTTGCTCTTTTTGGGTCCGTGGCATTCGATGCAGTTTGCCTCAAAAAACGGTTGAACTTTGGATTCAAAAACCTCCATTGCATGGGGGATTTCAGCGGCAGCTCCTGTCGTCAAGGCCCGAACCAGCATGGCCGTGACAAACGCTGTAAATAATAGGTTTTTGAGCATTCGCGTATCTAGTGTGTTTCCATGACTTGTAATGGATGTTGTAGCTACATGGCAATGTACATGAAAATTACACCGAATACCGAAAATTTGTTTCAGAACCATTGCCTGCAGGATTTATGACAGGGTGTTCATCCATTGAAAAATCCGATGTCTCAAATTTTTCACCGAAGATCATGTCATAGCAAATCTCTATGATCTCTCCAAAATGAACAAATCGCTGAGCTTGAATTTTTGAGGACTTACACTTGCGGTATTCAGTCATTCACAGGCACGATCCAGATATTACGAAAAAAGACCGGATTGCCATGATCTTGGATATTGACCGGGCCCTCGGCATTCACGAGCGGTGTCGAAATTGGCGCGGCAGTGGTGAAGTCTTTGTTCAGTTCCAGATCTTCGTGCACGGGCACACCATTGAGCCTCACGGTGATACGCGGCCATGCGGTGCGTTTGCCGTCAGCATCAAATTTAGCGGCCGTGAAATCGACATCATAGGTCTGCCATGAGAGTGGAGGCAGGCACATATTGAGTTTCGGTTTTGAAACGGAATAAATCCCTCCGCATTCGTTATCCTTTCCATCGAGCCCAAAGGAATCAAGGACCTGGGTTTCCCAACGACCACTGTGGTAGATGCCACTGTTACCACGACCCTGTCCACGAGCGGTGGGCTTATAGGGCGTACGGAATTCCAAGTGAAGTCGGTAACTTGCGAAGCGTTGCTTGCTGGTGCATCCCGCAGCCAACAGGCCGTTTTCAACTTTTCCCTTTTCCCACTGCTCGGATGAACCGCCATTAAACAGAACCACCGCACCCGCAGGAGGAGTCATTCCCAAAGAAGGACTTTTACGCTCGATCCGCGGCAGTTGCGATTTCTTGCCATCTTTATCTGTTCGGATCCACTTGCCACCTTGAATTGTGGCTGTGATCAATTTGTCAGAACTTTCGAAAACAATTTTATCTTGCTGACGGACACCTTTGAGAATGGTTCGCTTTCTATCTGGAGTCCACCCTAAGCCCGGCAATCCTCCTTCTAACAGATAGGCATCAAACAATCCCCCTCCGAGCGCCACCACCTGCACCCCTTCGGCAAACTCTCCTGATTTTTCACCTCCATATTCACCTTGAATCGAGAAATCCGGATCTTCTCTAAGCGCGACTTCAGGATCGATCCAGGCCTTATCTTGCTTCTTTTCTGCCGCACGAACTTGGCAAATACCCAAGACAAAGAATGCTGACAAACAATGGAGGAGGAAAATTGGTTTCATGGGTTTATTTGTTTTTTTAATAGCTCTACGGCTTGAGTAAAATGCATACTCTATTGACGAACTATAAAGTCATCTAAATCTGGAAATCCGAAGTGGCGGATTCTAGATGGAGTCCGCACTCAAATTTCTCGCCGTTGAAGCGCGTGCCGTTGGTAGTGCCGTCTTCGGAGGGTTTGGTGCTGTGCCAATCGCCCATGGTAACGTAGCCCTGTTCGGCGAGTGGGTGATGGGGAAGTTGGTATTGATGAAAAAACAAATCCACCTGCGCATCCGCCCAATCGAGGATAGGGTAAACTTTGAGCGTTCTCTTTTGTTGTTCAGCGAAAGGCCGATCCTGTCGCGTTTCGGAGTGTGAGCGACGCAAACCGCTGATCCAGACATCGCCGCCGATTTCACGCAACGCGCGATTCATCGGCTCAACTTTTGTAAGAAGGGCGTAACGGTCCGCGCCTTCTTTACCGTTTTCCCAAAGATTCCCCCAAAGCGCCTGAATGCGTGCAGCAGAGAGGGTGGGTTGGTAGATTCTGTAATCGAGCGGGAATTTCTCCATCAACTCTTCTGCATAGCGGTAGGTCTCGGGGAAAAGGAATCCGGTATCGATGAAAACGATGGGAATTTTCGGTGCGTGATCGTGGATGAGTTTAAGCATCACTGCGGCCTGCAGGCCGAAGCTGGTGCTTGCGACAAGGCGACGACCGAGGCGTTCGTAAAGCAATTCAAGCCGTTGACCTGCGCGCAGATTCGCAAGCTCAGCGGAGAGCTGTGCTGGATCGGCTTCAGGTGCGGATTTCACGGCGAGCATGGAGTGTTTGTAATGAAAAAAAATTAACCGCAGATGAACACAGATGGACGCAGATAGAGAGAGAACGAAAAATAATAGATTCCATCAGACAAGGGCTGAAATGCGATGCTTCCAAAATCTATTTTCTTATCTGCGTTCATCTGCGTCCATCTGCGGTTTTAATAAAAATCAGGCACGGGCCTCTTCTTTGATGTTCTTGTGAAAATCTTTGCCTTGCTCGGTTGCGCTGACGTAGCCGGCACGGATACAGAAATCACCAAAGCGCTCACCTTCGTTACGCTCTTTCGCATAGTGCTTGATGATGGGGCCGAGGAGCGATTTGACTTCACCACCGGGGAAATTCTCGCGGTAAAGTTTCGACAACCTTTGCCCCGCAAAACCACCGCCAAGATAGACGTTGTAGCAACCGGGTGAGCGACCGACAAAGCCGATCTCTGAAATATAAGGGCGCGCGCAACCGTTCGGGCAACCGGTCATACGGATGGTGATCGCATCGTGACGAAGGCCGGCTTCTTCGATGACTTCCTCAAGTTCAGTTAGAAGCTCGGGCAGGTAACGTTCCGCCTCGGCGAGGGATAGCGCACAAGTCGGCAACGCTACACAGGCAAGCGAATTCAAACGCAGGCCGCTTTTCAAGTGGCTGTCTTTGATACCGTATTGTTCGAGAAGCTTTTCGATCTCAGGACGTTTCTCTTTTGAAACGTTGGCGATCATCAGATTCTGGTTCGCGGTAAGGCGGAAGTCGCCATCGTGAATTTTTGCGATTTCACGCAAACCCGTGCGCATCGGATAGCTCGGAGTATCGAGCACGCGGCCGCCTTGAATGAAAAGGGTGAGGTTGAATTTTCCATTCACGCCTTCCACCCAACCGTAGCGATCGCCGTTATCTTCGAATTTGAATTCACGAACTGGACCTAGGTTATAACCGAGGTATTCGTTGAGTTTTTCAAGGAACCACTGAGGGCCGTGATCGTCCACGGTGTATTTCAAACGCGCATGTTTGCGCTCCGTGCGGCAACCGAAATCGCGTTGCACGAGAACGACTTTTTCAGCGACGTCGTTGACTTGTTCGACCGTGCAGAAACCGATCACATCCGCGAGGCGCGGGTAGGTTTCTTCGGAGCCGTGGGTCATGCCCATGCCACCGCCAACTGCGACGTTGAAGCCGACAAGTTTGTCGTTTTCAACAATCGCGATGAAGGACAAGCAGTTTGCATAGATGTCGACATCGTTGGATGGCGGAACTGCGACGGTGATTTTGAATTTACGTGGAAGGTAGGTTTTGCCGTAGATTGGCTCAACCTCTTCTTCGCTGGATTCGATTTTTTCACCATCCAACCAGATCTCGTGATAGGCACGCGTCTGCGGAGTGAGGTGATCGGAAATCTGTTGGGAAACTTTTAGTACTTCCGCGTGAACCGATGAGAGGTAAGGGTTCGGGTTGCACATGACGTTGCGGTTCACATCGCCGCAAGCCGCGATCGTATCCATCGCCGTTTGGTTGATCTCTTTGATCGTGCGCTTGAGGTTGGACTTGATGATGCCGTGAAACTGAAACGCTTGGCGTGTGGTGAGCTTGATTGTGCCGTTGGCGAACTGCGTCGCCATGCGGTCGGTTTCAAGCCACTGCTGCGGAGTCGCGACTCCACCCGGCACGCGGATACGGATCATGAACGAATAGGCTTTATCCAGCTTGTGCTTGCGTCGGTTCGGGCGCAGATCGCGATCATCTTGTTGGTATGTGCCATGGAATTTCAGCAACTGCTGATCATCCTCGCTCATCGAGCCAGTAGAGAGATCGGCAAGACCCTCTTGAATGGTGCCGCGGAGATAATTGCTGCGAATCTTGATGTATTCGTTGGCGGCTAGTTTTTGGTCGGACATGGTGATTATGGGGAAAGATGGGTCGGATTGGACTGATCGGTCAGATCAGACGGATTTTCTTTAATAAACGTCGCGCTGGTAACGCTTGGATTTCTTGAGGTTTTCAACGTATTCCTCCGCTTGTTCGCGGGATTTCGCGCCATGGTTTGAAACGATGGAAATGAGTGCCTCGTGAACATCGGCTGCCATGCGACTCGCGTCTCCGCAGACATAGAAATGCGCACCTTGTTCAAGCCATGCGTAAAGTTCCGCACCCTTTTCTAACATTTTATCTTGGACGTAGATTTTTTCGGGTTGGTCGCGAGAGAAGGCAAGATCAAGTTTGGTGAGATTGCCGTTTTTGAGGAAATCCTGCCATTCAAGTTGGTAGAGGAAATCGTAGGTGTAGCGTTGATCGCCGAAGAACAACCAGTTTTTTCCAGTCGCTCCGGTTGCCGCACGGTGCTCAACGAAGGAACGGAATGGAGCCACACCTGTGCCTGGACCCACCATGATGATGGGCGTGTTGTCATCGGCTGGAAGGCGGAAGTTTTTGTTAGGCTGCACGAAAACAGGAACGTTTTCACCAATCTTGGCAAAATCGGCGAGGTAGGTGGAGCAAACGCCTTTGCGGGTTCTGCCGTGAGTCTCATATCTAACCGCCGCAACGGTGAGGTGCACTTCATCGGGATGTGCGAGCGGGCTGGAAGCGATGGAATAAAGACGAATCGGAAGCTTGCGGAAAATCCCGCAAAGTGCATCGGCTGACAAACCGTTGGGCGCGAAGTCGATGATCGCATCGATGATTTCGCGGCCATCCATATATTCGCGAAGCTGGTCTTTGGCTTCTTCTTCAAGAAGAGCGGTGAGCTTCGAAGATGGACTGGCTTCAGCGAGCTTCTTCAATACGGCTTTGGAAAGCGCGGTGATATCGAAGTCTTCGCGTAAGGCGTCCGCCAAAAGCTTTTTGCCCTCACCTTTCACTTCGATCTCTTCGATACCTTTTAATTTCGCAGCAGCAAGGATGTCTTTCACCATCGCTGGGCAATTTGTTGGCTGAACCGCAAGCGCATCGCCGGGTTCGTATTGCAAGCCACTACCTGTTAGAGAGAGTTCAACATGAATGGTTTCTTTGGCGGAGCCTTCACCGTTCAGCAGGAGATTTTCGATCACTTCGGAAGGGAAAGGATTTTTCTTTCCAAACTCCGAGCTGGCTGGCGCTGCATATTCGTAAGCGGATGGTGCAGCAGTAGCGGTAGCAGGAGTGATCGCCTTGAGTGCGATTGCAAACCACTCGGCAAACGTATCTTCGTAATCGACATCGCAATCCGCACGTGGCGCCACTCGAGTCGCACCTAACGCTTCAAGTCGGGCATCGAACTGTTTTCCGATTTCGCAGAATTTTTCGTAAGATGTATCGCCGAGGCCACAGACGGAAAATTTCACGCCTGTGAGTTTCACATCCTCGGACATGAAGGCTTTATGGAAACTGACAGCGGTTTCGGGTGCTTCGCCATCGCCCCATGTAGAAACGATCACGAGCAGGTTTTCGACTTTCGCGAGATCCGCCGGAGAAATCTCCGACATGTTTTTCATCACGGCTTTAAATCCTTTTTTCTTCGCTTCTTTGACGGCGCGATCGGCGAGTTGCTCGGAGTTGCCGCTTTCCGTGCCGTAAAGCACGGTCAATTTACCAGCCGACACAGTAGCAGCGGCGGGCAGAGCAGCAGATGAACTGGCCGCGAGAAATCCACTGAGCCATCCGCGCTGAAGCGCGTCCAAGCCAGCAAGCATCGAATCCAACGACTTGCGCTGGTCTGGGGAAAACGGGGAACTCTCGGGAAGCATAATCCTTAGTAATTTACCTTTCTTTGTCAGGTTTCGGCGAAAAAATGCATTCTCGAAGGCGAATTAGCAACTATTATTTCAGAAATTTCACCACTAATCCTTTCGCCATCCCCTCCCCGACATCCATCCCCAAAAGCACCAAATTTACAATTTTTGTCCCAGCTGTGACAAGAATTGTAAAAGGCGATGGGCGCTTAGGCGACGTTGCCTTGGTGGGTGAGCTTATTATTTAAGCTAATCGGCTCATAATTTAGTCTTTTCATGAGCCAAATCTTTTCCTGTCTCCTGTTACGGAAATATAATCTGCCGCCGGTAGCCGACGGCCGGGTCCAGCAGATGGTAGATCGGTTGTAGCACGAGATCCGTGCCATCGACTAGGAAATCACGCTCGCCGCGACGGCTGAATCGCGCATCAGGCTTCACGGACACCGCCTTCGGTCCCGCGTAGCCCAGCATCAGCGGGCCGTAATGGAACGTGCGATAGTCAGCGCGGTCGGCACCGTTGACCCGGTTGATGGGCGCCTTGGCCGCGACGCTCTGCTCGAATGACAACTCCACGACGTCCCCCGCCTGCCAGCGGCGCGAAACATTGAGGAATCCACCTTGGGGGGTTAACGATACCATTGAGCCATTGAGCTTGAGGACCGGGCGCTCAGCCCAAGAGGGAATAAACAGGTTCAGGCTTCGTGACTCATCGCCTTGGGCAGCGGTTACCTCAAGCCGCACGTCGCCCTGCCACGGATAGCCCGTCTTTTGGAGGAGCGTGAGAGATTGTTTATCCCAGCGCAACGTGGCCCGGGCATCTTGGTAAAATGGCACGAACACGCCCGAATCGCTCTTGAAAAAACAATACTGCGCCGCCTTGGTCAGCCCGTCGGCACCCCGCATGGTGCAGCACTGTGTTGCCTCCTGGGATACAATTGTTAGAAAGGGTTTATCCACCGAGGGGCAGCTGTTACAACCGAGGCCGCCATTGCTTCTCTGATTGACGCTCAGCCCGTTGTAGTAGATCCGGTGGGCATCCTCGAGGTAGGTGGCCTCTCCAGTATAGCGCCACAACTGCACGGCGATGATGAAAGAGTCCACAACGGCGCATCCCTCCGTCCACTCAGGCCGACCGAACCAGTTGTGGTTCTCGAAATTCTCGGACATCGCCTTCGCGCGGTATAGCCGATACCGATCAGTCGCGACCTGCAGGAGCTCCTTCCGCCCGGTTGTCTCGAAATGCCGAAGCAGCGACCGGGTCGAGATCAGGGTTGAATGAAGCTGGGCATTGATCGCCTCGAGTTCGATCTCTATCCACCGCTTGATGACCGTATCGAGCACTTGCCCCGTCACCTTGGATGGGTGCCTCCTGTATGCATCCGTCAGCGCGTCAAGGCTACCCGCCATCCCGCAGCCGATGTCCATGGGGGCTAGGTCCCATTTTCCGGTTCGTCCGTCGGCCAACTTGAAGCTCTGGGTCTTCCGCTCCGCGGGCGTGATCGGATAGCGGGGGTAGGCGTCGGCGGACGCAAGGTAGATGTTGTTGAGGATCTGATCCGCCAAGGGTTTCATGCGACCGTTCTTTTTCCACGCCTCGTATTCGTATAACGCGTTAAGGACCCAGAACTGACCGCCGAGCGACTGCTCGTGGACCACGTCGGGCGGCATGACCGGCCCAAGGTAGCCCCGGGCGTTGACTCTGCTCGCATACATGTCGAGGCTCGCCTCAAGGTTCTTGGCCGGTCTTCCAGTGACCTGCTCCAGCAGAACGAGTCCAAGCAAGGTGCGTCCCTCTTTGTCTCCAGGCCATCCGGCGTTGGGTGAGTCGAAGAGCGCTGGGGGAGAGTAGTCTTTTTTCTCGAGGCGATCGAAGCTCGCCATCAGCCGCTTGGACAGCTCGCCGGTCATCCTCACGTCTGCGAGTTCCACGGCGACCGGCCAAGGGCATTCAGGGGGTATCACCCCCTTGTCCTGGGCAACGACGGTCGATGTCCACGCGCTCGCCACAAGCAGCAGGAAAAGGCAGCATCGAAAGGAAATAACTCGAAAGGACGGAACGAATGGGGCGCGTAGGAATCTGATCTTTAACTTACTCATCATCTATTCAACATAGCCTTTTCAGCCCCAAAAAACAATGGCAGTCTAAGCCAAAAATATGTATATTCTTGCATTTTTTGATTCCCTGCCGAAAATGCTAGAATGGATCGGATTTTAAATGAATTCATGTGGTCTGAGCGTGGCGGTGGCATCCCTGCCTTAGGTTCCGCCTCCGAGTATTGTGGCGAACATGTAAAAAAAATCGGTCGTTATCGATGTAGTTTGTGGGTGCTTGACTATGCGTTTGCGCCTCATGGAAGCGTGCGTGTCGGCTCAACGCGGAGGCCATGGTGTGTGCGACCGGCGCGGACGGCACATCTCTATCCGCCGGATACCCGTTACTGGGAGGACACGCGATTGGAAAAGGGGCCGCGCCACAACGGCTATCTGTTATTCGCAGTCGGCGAACAGACAGCCCTAGCCGACTGGGTGGACCCTGTCTCTAAGCACGCGCGCTTTCTGGATCCCGAAGGCGTCCTCGGAAAGCTGATCACGACAGCGGCGCGCGCGGGCGCGGAGAGCGGCGAGGCGGTTTTCTGGGATGCGCAGGCAGCGTTGAGTAGCGCATTGCATCTGCTGGTCAATGCGGCGCGCGTGGATGCCGGGATCTATCGCGTTGGTCCGGCGACCATGAGCGCCGAGACCGATTTTGTTAGAGAAGTCAACCGGCTCTTGGGGCTGGATCTGGCCACGCCGCTTAGCCTGGCACAGGTCGCTGCTGAGATGCATGTGAGTCTGTCCGCCCTATCCCACCGTTACAGACGAGAGGCTGGCATAGCTCCAATAGCCGCCTACCGGGCTTTGCGAATTGAACGGGCAAAGGCCTTGCTGCTGCGCGGCATCCCGCTCCATACGATTGCCGAAGAACTCGGCTTCAGCGATGCCTTTCACCTGTCCAAGGCATTCAAGCAGGTGCTGGGACTCGCGCCGCGCTATTTCCTTCGCGACTACCAGCAGGGCAAACCCAGCCAAAAATAATTTGAATAGTTGGAGGTCGAAAATAGCGGGATCACTTATTAAGTATAGTCGTCGCTATCGCTCCTCAACCCCGCACTAATTTCTTAGATTCGACTGGGATCGCAAATGGTAGATCAAGCATAAACCACGAATCCTCTTTTACAGACGCCATCATTGACCTAAATTCTTGATGTGAAACGATTCACCGCACTACAAAACATCCCCGCAATTCAAACGATTGAGGGATCTTTCCGTCCGTACTATGAATACCAATGGCCGGCTGACCTGCCGTCTCATTGTGAGCTATGTGGAAACGAGTTTCGTGTCAGTGAAAATCTTCAATTCGGACCAAGACGCTCATCTGTAATCCTGAAAAAAATTTCCTTACTTTCGATACTTGCTTCTACTGCAACTTTGTCACTCGTAGTCGCACCAGTTGCGATGTTGAATTTTAACAACTCATACATTGATACAGGGATTACTTTGATTACCGTTCTCGCTTGCTTCGTCTTCATGGCCGCACCGGTGCTGTTTTTCATATCCATCTTTTCGCCAGATATCCGCCACTTGAATTGTAACAAATGTAGCTGGAATCGGGATTATCGCCTCCAAAAACCCAACTTAAGCTATCAAAGTAAGTGACCTTTTCATGAACCCTACCAATTCAGGGTTTCCTAATTGAGGATTTAGCTTTAAACCTCCCGCATGCCCACTGTCCAAGTCGCACTCGGCGATCGTTCTTATCCTGTCATGGTTGAACATGGCTTGTTGTCTTCTGTTGCTGAAATCCTGAAGCAGCAGGGGCTCTCGCATCTGCGTCCTGCAATTATTTCGGACGAAACGGTGGCCGCGCACCATGCTCAAACGGTGATCTCAAGTTTTACCGAAAACCCACCCACCCTGCACACGGTTCCGGCGGGCGAGTCTTCGAAATCCCTTGCCCATGCCGAATCGATCTGCCGCGAAATGATACGCGCGGGACACGACCGACGCTCGCTCATCATCGCCCTCGGCGGCGGTGTGGTTGGTGATCTCGCGGGATTTGTGGCATCCATTTTCTATCGTGGTATTCCCTTCGTGCAGATTCCAACCACGATTGTTTCTCAGGTCGATTCCTCGGTCGGTGGAAAAACCGGCGTGAATGTGGCGGAGGGAAAAAATCTGTTAGGAGCGTTTCATCAACCGAAATGGGTGATCGTCGATCCCGAAACATTGAAAACCTTACCAGCGCGTGAGTTTCATGAGGGATTCGCTGAGGCGATCAAGCATGCGGCGATCCGAGATGCGGCGATGTTGGAAGATTTGCTGGAGATTGATCCTGAAAAACGCGAAGTTCCAGCGGAATTGTTGGCGCGCAACATCGCGATCAAAGCACGCATTGTTGAGGCTGATGAGTACGAAACCCAAGACATCCGCGCTTTGCTGAATTTCGGACACACGATCGGACACGGAATCGAGGCATCATTGCCTTATGGACAAATGCTTCACGGCGAAGCCATGGCGCTCGGAATTCGTGCAGCGTTGATGATTTCTGAAAAACATTCAGGGCTGAGCTCTGAAGCTTCCCAAAAAATTCTCAGCCTGCTTGCGCATTTCCGCCTGCCCTTGCAGCTATCACCAAGCATCCTGACGGCCACCGTGATGGAAAAGATGACTCGTGACAAAAAGTTCAAATCCGGAAAAATCCGTTTCGTGACCCTCACAGAAATCGGCAAAGCCCAAGTCATCGAGACCGTCACCGCTGCGGATCTGGAATCGGCGATTGAGGATTTACGAAGAGAGTTCAACCACTGATGAACACGGATGAACACTGATGAGGGATATGTTAATCCGCAATTTAGTGAGTTGGAATTCGCTAACCTTGAATTTTTATCAGTGTCCATCCGTGTTCATCAGTGGTTTGATTTTTAGTATTCAAATACCACTCGCAGTTTAACTCTTCCTTGAATTTTGAAATTTGAATTTTGAAACTTGAACTTTTAAACGGCGATTGCCTGAAAGTCCTCCCTACGCTTGATGAGAAATTTTTCGATCTCGTGGTGACTTCGCCGCCGTACAATCTAGGGATCAACTACTCGACCTTTAAGGACACCGCTCCTCGCGAGGAGTTTCTCGCTTGGTGCAAAGCATGGGCAGCGGAAGTGAAACGGGTGATGAAAGATGACGCATCGTTTTTTCTTAACATCGGCGCCGCACCATCAAATCCCCTTCTCCCATATCAACTCATCCTCGCCCTCACTGATGGATCTGACCCTTTGTTCGTTTTGCAAAACACCTTTCACTGGGTGAAATCGATCACCGTGACTCCTGTGAATGGCGAGCCGGTTTCCGCGGGGCATTACAAACCCATCAATTCCAAGCGCTTCGTCAACGATTGCCATGAGTATGTGTTTCACCTGACAAAAACCGGCGATGTCCCGCTCGACCGCCGCGCCGCTGGCGTGCCTTACGCCCATAAATCCAATATCGCCCGCTGGGGTCACACCGAGGGCGTAGACCTACGCTGCCGCGGAAACACCTGGTTCATTCCCTACGAAACCATCCAGTCCCGCAAAGGTGAGCGCCCCCACCCCGCCACCTTTCCCGTCGCCTTGGTCGAGCAATGCATCAAAATCCACGGGAAAGCCCTATCCACCCGCCTGCTCGACCCATTTCTAGGGATCGGATCCTCGGCTTTAGCGGCCAAATCCCAAAAAATCTCCCATTTCACCGGGATCGAGCTGGATGCGGATTACCTCGAAGTGGCGGCAATCGAAGCGGAGCGTAGACGGAGGGACTGATATTTTTCCGATACCTCCCTCAAATTTTATCCGCCAAGCCGATGCTTCTTAACAAATTCAATTTGGATTTTAGTCCAAACTGATATTTTGCTCGTAAGATTTGTATGTGAAACTGGGAATATGAAGGGTTTGGCTGGGCGGATGCAATCCGCCGCCACGGGCCCAAAATCGGCTGAACTCGGGGTCGTGAAAAAAATTTGGGCTGATAAACCTCAATATTTTAAAAGGATTTTCCTTTCGGAAGGGTCATTTATTAACTTTTGTCGAATTTCAGGCTTCCCATTTCAGAAATTTTAAATAATTTGGCGTCGTCCCGAGAATTTCGGAGTTTTTTTGAAAAAGTCCCACCGAGCTTCACTGATGAAAGTCAGAGGAGATAGGTTTTTCATGAAACAAAGAGGTTCTTCCATGTCCCAACATGAACCTTACAACCAGCCAATATGAAACATACCTTACCCGGTGCCGGAGGCACTGTGGCGAAAGCTGACGCTGATCGCCTCGCAGACTTCGTGCTCTTTACCCAGCGCAGCTGCATTCTCAACCTATCCGGAGAACTGAACAAAGGAAACGTTTCCTTCTCCCAGTTCTTCCTACTCACCTATTTATCCAGCGAAGAATATCTGACGATGTCGGATATCGCGAAGAAAATGGGTCACTCGACCGCAGCCGCCACCGGTTTGGTCGATCGCTTGGAAAAACTTGGTTATGTCGAGCGCGTGAATGCGGCGGAAGATCGTCGCAAAATCATGGTTCGCATCACGACCAAAGGAGTGGAGCTCGTATCCAGAATGCGCAAGGAAATCGCGACTGACCTCGCGGGTATCCTTGCCGGCATGGATGAAGAAGAGGCGGAGACCGTGGAACACACGAACCGAGCCCTTAGAAACCGCTCATTGGTTTAATTTTTACGCGTGCCAAGCGAAACCCGCTTGGCGAATTCGATGTGCCTCCGTTACGATCTCGGTCGTGACGGAGGTGTTTTCTTTTCTAGACCCCATGCTTGAATTGCCCGGAATTCAAGCATCTTGGATTCCAAGGCTGGCTGGGGTGGATGTTTTGGGCGATCGAGAGTTCGCGTTGAGAAATCTCGCGCCGCATCACGATCGCTGGATTGAGGAACGTTTCCCGAAAATTTCCAGCCGCCACCATGCCGAGCAGGTTCATGGAAATCGGATCGCGGTCATCACAGAAACTTCCGAGCAATCAACCATCCAATACCCCGGAGTCGATGGATTGGTCACAAATCTACCCAACCAGTTGCTTGCGATCTACGTCGCCGACTGTGCCGCGATCTACTTGGCTGATCCCGTCACTCGTTCGATCGGGTTGTTACATTCGGGAAAAAAAGGAACCGAAGGCAACATCCTACGCGAAGGGGTCATGCAGATGCAGAAAAATTATGGCACTCGTCCAAGCGATCTAGTCTGCGTGGTCTCGCCTTGCATTCGCCCACCGGATTACGATGTCGATTTCGCCGAGACCATTCGACAACAGGCATGTGAATTAGGAATCGTAAACTTTCACGACAGCAGCCAAAACACCGCAGCAGATCTGGAGCTGCATTACTCATATCGCATCGAAAAAGGCCAGACAGGCCGGATGCTCGCCCTACTATCGATTCAATAACATCTCCCATTTGACTTCACTTCGTTCCGTCCAAGCTTTAAATAGTGAATGTTGAAGAGTGAATAGTGAGAGGATTGTGATTATTGCCTACTCTTCCCTCTTCCCTCTTCCCTCTTCACCATTCACTCTTCACTCTTCACTCTTCCACCGTGCTCTCACCCGCTAAACTCAATCTCTCCCTCCGCGTTCTTTCGAGACGTCCGGATGGTTTCCATGAAATCGAAACCCTGATGGTTAAGCTCCCGGGCTTGGCGGATGAAATCACCATCCTACCTTCTGATCAGTTTTCCTTCACCTGCTCGGATCCGAGTTTGCCAACCGATTCGAGAAATCTTGTGGTCAAGGCCGTCCAAGCTCTTGCTGAAAAATCCGGTCATCCCCAGCCTTACCAAATCCATCTGGAAAAGCGCATCCCGCACGGTGCGGGTCTCGGTGGAGGTTCTAGCAATGCCGCCACCGTACTCTTAGCGCTTAGCTCCCAACTTACCAATCCTCTCTCTCCGCAGGAGCTACACGAACTCGCCGCAACCATAGGATCCGACGTTCCGTTTTTCCTCTATGCCGGTGCAGCCAGGTGCAGAGGTCGCGGTGAAATCATCGAAGCCGCGCCAACCCCGCCAGCTCTACCCATCGTGTTATTCAAACCCGGCTTCAGCGTGTCAACCGCGGATGCTTATGAAAATTGTTTAAATGCCCAAACGCTTCCCGGAATCCGCTACGAAACCCATCGCTACGCCGGACTGGAGTTGGTCAATGATTTGGAAAAACCAGTTTTCGCCAAGCATCGCTATCTTGCGGAATTGAAAGACTGGCTACAAAACCGACGTGATACCAAAGCGGTATTGATGTCAGGATCAGGATCTACCTTGTTTGTCATTCTTCGTCCGAAGGGTCGGGCGGAAGGTTTGATTCACACCGCTCACAAGTATTTTGATCCCCACCTCTGGACATGGAGCGGAACTTTATAAGCTCTCCACCGCATCAACAAACGACGGATATTTCGGCTCCCAACCGGTTGCCCTGAGCTTGGCATTGCTGACTTGTTTGTCGGTCCAACCGCGTTTGCGATTCAGATCCCGCGGACCACTGGGTGGAAGATCCTTTCCGAATTTTTCAGACAGACCTTGGTAAACTTCCATTTGGGTGAGGCTTTCCGAGTCGCAGACATTGAAAACCTGACCCGCAGGAAATTCTGGGAGCGAAAAAATATGCAATAACGCACTGGCGGCGTCATCGCGATGGATTTGATTGATGTGACGTCGGCCGTCTTCCTCGATAACCGCCTCGTCATTTTTAAATTTGCTGAGCAACACACTGCGGTTTGGGCCGTAAATTCCAGCCAGGCGTGCGACCACTCCGCCCGCATCGGTCACACATTTTTCCGCAGCCAGCAGGAGTCTTCCCGTCTCACGATCCGGGATGGTTTCCGATGCCTCCGTAACCAAGCCGCCATCCTGTTGCGCGTAAACCGAACTACTCGACGTGAAAGCGATCTTGGAATGAGGAAAACGACGAATGAGGTTTTCACATCCGTTGAGGTAAACTTTTCGATAAGCTTCCTCTCCACCACGACCCGATGCCGCGCAATGAATGACTGCATCCGCATCCGGAAGTTCGGTCACCGATGCGGGATCACTGACATCACAAGCAATCAGGTTTTCTCCTCCGGTCAGTGATGCCCCGACAACTTCCCATCCCGCGGCCCTGAATTGTCTCAAAATTTCGTCACCCAAATATCCGACACCTATAACCAAGAGTTTTTTCATAGCTGGGACTTCAATCATTGTTACGTGCGACATACCACAGCAGCAAAACGCCGACAACCAGCCCGCCGAAAAAGATGATCCAAAAAAGATCCTCTACAAAATGTGGTAAATGCACATTCATTCCGAACAAGCTTCCAAGCGCGACCAGCGGCAGAAAAAACCCGGTAACGAGATTAAGTTTGAAAAGAATTTTTCCCAACCGATCCGAAGAGCGGGCGTGTTCCTCTGCCGCCTCGGCCTGCCAGAACGTCAGAGTTTCTCGCGCATCGCTTTGCAGAAGTTCCGCCGCCCTCTCGAGTTCGCGAGCACGATCACGAAACGATAGAATGGCGCGGTCCTCAGGCTCTTGCGCCAGGGTATCTTCAAGCGCATTCACCAAGTTCCGGGTGCTTCGGGTGAGCGGTCCGGCGTGTTTGAGAATTTTGAATACCAATTCTGTGGATTCGGTTTTCTCAAGCAACTCCTCATTGGCATCGATCGCTTTTGTATAACGATCAAGCAAATGACCGAGCTCACTCAAACCCGCACCGGATGACTGAAGCCAACTGCCATCATGCTTTCGCCAGAAAAACATCGCCTTGCGCTCTGGTATGCCCGCCTCTGGAACTTCGTGTACCACAACCAGCAACTCCGATTGTCCGACCACACAGCGCTGGTGCCCGGGACGACCACTGAGCTGCTCGCGCAAGTCGCGTTCGATTTGAAAATTTTCAGGCAATATCAATAGCTCTTCATTCATGAAACGATGCTTCTAAGGGGTTTTTCGGAAAATCGCAACTACGGCCATTGGCTGCGCTTGAACTTGCATATTGGGCTTTTTCATCATAATTACTACGCGTTTATGAAATATTTTCCCTTACTCGCCTGCACGATCCTTTTCGCTTCCTGCATTGATACAAGGCCCCCAGGCTCGGATTACCTCGCCGGAGTCGGAGGCCCAATCCAACGCCCAACCTCTGGCGGCCCCCATCACCCCGCACCGGCCATCCCGGATGATGTATCGTATTGGGAAGGCGACGGAGTCAAAGGTGCGCCTCTGATCAAGATCAACCGCAGTCAACAAAAAGCCTATTTTTACAAGGGCGACAAATTGGTTGGCATTTCAAGAATTTCCTCCGGAAAAGAGGATACCGGAACACCGCCAGGAAAATACAAAATCACTCAGAAAAACAAAGATCATAAGTCATCTCTTTATGGCACGATCAAAGACAAGGCCACCGGCCAAGTCATCAATGAAAATGCGGATATCCGCGTCGACAAGGTTTTGCCAGGGCAGGTGTTTTACAATGCACCGATGCCGAATTACATGCGCTTCAACAATGCGATTGGCATGCACACGGGCTATCTTCCGGGTTATGCCGCATCCCATGGTTGCGTAAGAATGCCGCACCACATGTCGACCAAGTTCTTCGAAAACGCGGAAGTTGGCACTCCAGTCATTGTAGAGTGATTTAACTCACAGTTTCATCAACTCCGCCCGTTTCCTCATCAATTTATAGAACATGGAAAAATCCGCGCTGAAGCGAATCGATTGTCATGTGCATCTGGTTGGAGACGGCAGCTCCGGTAGCGGATGTTGGCTTCAAATGAGAACGCCACTGCACAAGTTGATGGCACGCATCATCGTGAAGGCTGCAGGCTTGCCGTCGGGTTCGCTTGAATCCGGACTCGATAAGGCATACTTGGACAGACTGGTGGATATGGTGCGGACGTCATCTTTGGACTCGGTGGTGCTACTGGCCCAAGACCTACCCTACTCAGACAACGGTATTGCCATGCCTGAGAAAGGTGCCTTCTACGTTCCCAACGAATACCTACTGAAAGTATGTGAGGAGTATCGAGATTTGTTTATTCCGGCGGTTTCCATTCACCCATCGCGTCCTGATGCCATCGAGGAATTAGATCGCTGCATCGCCGCAGGTGCACGGGTTTTGAAATTGCTGCCGAACTGCCTCAAGGTCGATTACTCAAATCCAAAGCATCAACCGTTTTTTGAAAAAATGGCAGCCGCCGGAATGATCCTGCTGTCCCACACCGGCGGTGAGCTTTCATTACCTGTGATTGATCCGCGACTTGCCGATCCGCGCCTGCTTAAATATCCGCTCGAATGTGGAGTCACCGTGATCGCAGCTCACTGCGCGGGTCGCTCGGGTTTATGGGATCCGGATTATACCGAAGATCTCATCAAAATGTTCGAAAAGTATCCCCGGCTTTTTGGCGACAACTCCGCCTTGTGCAGCCCGATCCGTTGCCAGACCTTACCAAAAGTTCTCCCTGCACCCGTGCGCGATCGGATCATCCACGGCAGTGATTTTCCCATCGCCGTCAACGGATTCGGCCCTTGGAGAATCGGTTTAATTGATTTCAAAACCTGGCGCACCGCCGACCGCGATCCCAATGTGCTTGAGCGCGATGTCTTCCTGAAAAACGAGGTCGGCTTCGATGAAAATCAACTCACCCGCATGGCGGAAATTTTGGAATCAAGCAAGCCGCGTTAAGTGCTGAATTTTAGCGATATATCAAGCCATGTTCTGGTAAGGTAATCACGGTCGACAGAGGCCAAGTTGGCTCAAATCAAATACGTTTAGGGGCTATTCATCCAAAGCAAAACTAGCCACCCAAAACCCATTTCAAATAACTTTCTGAAACTCGATCGGGTGTAATCCCGATTATCTCGGGCGTATCGTAAGGATGTTTTTCTAGCAATGCTGCCTCGAGATTTTTAAATCCCGAGACTGAAACTTTGAAGATCGCAAGCGCCTCAGATGTTTGCTCAATCCTCCCCTCCCAATGATAGGTCGATTCCAAGCCAGGAATGAGATTCACGCAGGCCGCGAGATTTTCGGTGATGATCTCTTTTGAAATACGGCGCGCCGTTTCATGATCGGGAAAGGTGCAGAGCACGATCAGCATATCCGCAGCAACGGGCGGACTGGAATGATCCTGCCCGCCCGTTGATTGGAGATTTTCCTGCATGGAAATCGGTTATTTGTTGCTCACTGGCTTGCCGGTTTTGGCCGATTCGTAGAGAGCATCGATGATCCACATCAGTTTGTGGGCTTGTTCCGGAGTATTGAAAGGCTCAGCGGTTCCGTTGATCGTATGGATGAAATTGGAGGCGGAGCCGATACGGCCCATATCCTCGCAGGCTTCGGTAATAATCGTGCGGTTCACGCTGTTGCCGTTTTCCTGCACATAGAGCTCGCAGGTATCAATGGCGGTCTCATCCAACCCATCGCGACCGAACAAGCGCTCGACTTTTCCGCCAGCTTTGGTGCCTTGGAAAACGACGGAGACCTCCTCGCGTTTGATCATTTCAGCCCATGAAACCTGGAGGCTGAGCACTTGGCCGGTTTTGAATCTAACAAAACCATGCGCCGCGCACTCGACATCCGTGGTGCCGCCTTCGCGGTCAGGTATTCCCCACGGGCCTTTGAAGCCGGGATCGGTGATATGCGTATCAAAAGTATTCGCCAAAACATGCGCGGGTTCTGGGTAGCCCATGAGGTAGAGCGCCAAATCAATCATGTGCAGTAGATCAATCGTCGCGCCACCTCCGGACATTGCCTTTGTGGTAAACCAGCCGCCGAAGCCGGGAATCCCCGTGCGGCGGATCCATTTCGCTTGCGCGGAGTTGATCGTTCCTACCGTGCCGTCGTCGACGTATTGTTTCATCGCTTGCGACTCCGGACGAGCGCGGTTGTTGAAGTTGAACATCAGCTTTTTACCGGATGCTTTGGCAACCTCGATCATTTCAGCTACTTCACCGGCGTTCAGGCCGGGTGGTTTTTCGCAGAACACGTGTTTGCCGGCTTTGAGGCATTGGATGGCAAGGGGGGCGTGAAACTTGTTCGGAACAATGATACTGACCGCATCGAGTTCCGGCGCTTCCGCCAGCATCTTATCCACGGAATCGAAGGTTTTGGAGATGTTCCATTGCTTGGCTGCGTTTTCCGCTGCGCCCGGCGAGGGATCCGCGACCGCAACGATTTCAGCGCCCGCTTTGCGAAAACCTTCAGCATGGTATTTCACCATCCATCCGGCACCGATAACTCCTACTTTTAGTGACATGATTTTTATTGGTTGGATTTGTCGAACGCGGCATCGAAGGCGACATTGGAACCTGGGAAATCGACGTTTCTCACAAACGCAGCCGCTTCGGTTGCACCGTGTACGCGATCCATGCGGATATCTTCCCACTCGACGGAGAGCGGACCTGCGTATTTGAGATCGTTGAGCGCAACAATGATGTCCTCGAACTCAATGTCACCATGGCCGAGCGAACGGAAATCCCAGAAACGACGGGAATCACCGAAGTCAGTGCTGCCACCAAATACGCCAACGGAGCCATCACCATGACCCCACCACACATCCTTCATGTGAACGTGGAAAATGCGGTGACCGAGATCTCGGATGAATTTGATGTAATCCACACCCTGGTAACCGAGGTGAGAGGGATCGTAGTTGAAGCCGAAGCGCTTATGGTTTTTCACCGCTTTGAGCGCGCGCTGTGCGGTGGCGATGTCGAAGGCGATTTCGGTCGGGTGAACTTCAAGGGCGAAGTTGATATTTTCTTTGTCAAACGCATCGAGGATGGGCGTGAACCGTTTGGCAAAATCCTGAAAGCCTTTTTCGTAGAATGCCTGGCTGGTTGGAGGGAACGCGTAAAGCCCGTGCCAGATGGACGATCCTGTGAAGCCATTGACGACGGCTGGAAATTCGTCTTTGCCTTTGCGTCCCGGCTTGGCATTGAAAAATTTACGCGCGGCTTTTCCGGTAGCGATCATCTCCTTGGCGGCGCGTTTGCGAACACCTTCCGGATCGCCATTACCCCAAACGTGTGGCGGCAAGATGGCTTTGTGACGCTCATCGATATTGTCGCAGATTGCCTGACCGACAAGGTGGCTTGAAATCGCGTAGGAAGTCAGGCCGTGATCAGCGAGAAGCTCCCATTTTTCTTTGATATAATTTTTTTTCGCATTTGCTTGTTCAACATCGAAGTGATCTCCCCAGCATGCGAGTTCGAGACCGTCGTAGCCCATTTCCGCAGCGAGCGGAGCGAGTTTTTCGAGAGGAAGATCGGCCCACTGGCCGGTAAAAAGTGTGACTGGACGTGACATAAGTTTAATTAGGATTGGGGTTACGGACAGGATATTGGACAATCTTCCCTGTGTTCGGGAAGAAAAAATCCTTGCTTGGATAGATTGATTTAGCCGCGGATAAAATCCTCTAGATGGAAAATTACTAAGAATTTCAAGAATGCCTCGAATTTGAAAGTTGTAAACTTGATCTATTCACTCTCTCAAATTCGCGCCTGTTCTTATGATTCGCGCTTAAAATTCTCTATTTACCCGATCAATCCCCATTGGGGGTTGAATTATTTCCGCATACTATCCAGCCAAAGATTTCGTAATTTATCGAATACGGGAAGAACGGGATAAGCTCTGGCTTGGAAGGAGGAGACCCAAACAGGTCCTTTGATCGAGGAAGTGAGAAAAATCCCGTCTGCTTTACTTAAATCTTTCTTATTTAGTGACTTGATGTGGCATGGGATTTTCTGGCTGGCAGCCATTCTGATCATCAGCTCACGGGTCACGCCGGGAAGGCAGCCGCTATCCAGATCAGGAGTATAGAGTTCATGGTCACGAATGAGGAACACGTTTGCCATTGAAGCTTCACAAAGCTCATCGGTGGTATTGAAAAAAAGCATTTCATCAAAACCTTCGTGGCGTGCCATATCCAGAGCGATGAGATGTTCCGCGTAATTTCCCGTTTTGATTCCACTCAACATGCTTTCATTGTCCTTACGCCATGGTGCGAGTGTTAAACGCAATCCGATTGCCTCCGGTTCAACCTTGGAAACTGTGATCCATTTCCACGCATGGCCGCTGTCTATTAAATTAACAGGACCTTCTCCCATCGATAAAGTAAAACGGATTCGAGCCATACCGCGCTCAAGACCGTTGCGCCTGAGAAGTTCGATCATCACCTTTTCCAAAGCGTGATCATCCAATTCGATACGGCGGATATTCAAACGCAATAACCCGCCTTTCAAACGCCTGAAATGCTCGGCGACGAGTTTTGGCTGACCATCGACACTCAGAATCGTTTCAAACAAACTCAGCCCATGGCACAGGCCGCGATCTGTGGGTGAAACCCGGAACTCGGTCTCATCCAGATATTTTCCGTCGCACCAAACGATTGCCATGCCGCCATTAGAGAAACTCTGGCGTACTTATCAAGGACTATGGCTGGGACGGTTATCTTAGCCGCCCATATTCAGCGGTTCATAAGACGGAGAGCGTGCGATGCGATTTTTAATGCCGTCAGATATGGACTGCCATCTGGGCAAAAAAAATGCGGCTCGACCGATTATCCCCGGGAAAAACCCAAAAACCCAAAGGGACGTTCAGTCGAGCCGCCTTGTCTTGCGACACGAGAACGAAATCACAGGTCAGAGTTCGGGTCAACGAATTTTATGCAAAAAACGTGATTTTTATTAAGAAATCCGTCATTCCCTTAGAAATGCATGCTCTTACGGAGGAGCCCCAGTCCACGGGGTAGATTTTTCATCGCCAGAAGCAGCAGATGAGGGCTTATTTGCGCAAATGGAACGTCACGATGACAAACGCAGAGGAAAATCCTTTTCCCGCAAAGAACCCCCTAAACGGCCGATCCCTGCTAAGAAGTTCGCGATTAAGTCGCGCCATGGTGAACCACCTAAGCCCGGAAATGACAAAGGCTGGGATGGTGTCGCGGGTTGGTATGACAAGCTCGTTGGCGCGGATGGCTCGGATTATCATCAAAACGTGATTCTGCCCGGAGTCATGACACTGCTCGATATTCAAAAGGGCGATGCGGTGGTGGATGTCTGCTGCGGCCAAGGAGTCCTAGTGAAACATTTGCTGACGGCCGGCGCGGGAAAAATTCATGGGGTCGATGCCAGTGAAAAGCTCATTTCCTCAGCCCGCCAAAGATATGGAAATGATCCACAGGTGAGTTTCGAAGTTGCCGATGCTTGCGGAAAAGCACCTTGGGCGAATGGAAGTTTTGACAAAGCCGCCTGCGTGATGGCGGTGCACGATGTGCCGGATGCGGATGCGCTGATGCGAAACATTTCCTCCGCACTCAGGCCGGGCGGAAGTTTTGCGATCGTGATGATGCATCCGTGTTTCCGAATTCCAAAAGAAAGTCATTGGGGTTGGGATAGTGATCAGAAAATCCAATTCCGCCGTTTGGACAAATATGGTTCAGCGCTTGAGATCGGAATCCAAACCCGCCCTGGCCTCAAGACCGGCGAAGGCACAGTATTTTACCATCGGCCTCTGGCAGATCTTCTAACAGCTATTGGCGCGGCAGGCATGGGTGTCAAAAAATGCACGGAGCTTTTTTCTCACCGCCGATCACAGATTGGACCCTTCAGCAAAGCCGAGCACAAAGCCGCCGAGGAGTTTCCGTTGTTTCTCGGGCTGAGTGCGGTGAAGGAATAAGCACAATACTGGATTGCTCATAGCTTCTGAAACGCGTCCATGCCGCCTTCGACATTGGTGACGTTTTCAAAGCCAATCGACATCAGGTATTCACAGGCTCGGGCGGAACGCATGCCGGCTTTGCAGTGGATAATGATTTCCACGTCTTTTGGGAGATTCGGTGCGTGGCTCGGGATGGTTTGCAGAGGCACAAGCTTGGCTTGTGGAATATTGACAACCTGCCATTCCGCTTCTTCGCGGACATCGATGAGAAGGGCGTTCAGGTTTCCTGAATCAAGGCGGTCTTTAAGTTCGGCGGCGGTGATGGTTTGCATGGTGGGATCGGTGACTTGGCAAGAGGGATTTGCGGTGGTTTCGGAATTCAAAACGGAGGTAATTGTGGGCTTTTCCCCACAGAGCCGGCAAGCGGGATCACGGGAGAGCTTAAGCGAACGGAATGAAGTACGAAGCGCATCGTAGATCAAAAGTTTGCCAATGGGTGTTTCGCCTATGCCGAGAATGAGCTTGATCGCCTCCATCGCCTGTAGCGTTCCTATCATACCGGGCAGAACACCGAGGACACCGGCCTCCGCGCAGTTAGGCACCGCGCCGGGTCGTGGAATTTCCGGCAACAAACACCGATAGCAAGGACCACCGAGGTGCGGAGCAAAGACGGTCATTTGCCCGTCGAAGCGATGGATCGAACCGTAGACAAGTGGCTTCTTCAAAAAGAACGCTGTATCGTTGCTAAGGAAGCGTGTGGGGAAATTATCCGAGCCGTCGATGATGATATCGTATTTTTCAGCAATCAAGATCGCGTTGTCTGGTGTGAAGCGGACGGGATGGAGTTCGAGCGAGAGGTGTGGGTTGGTTTCACGAAGACGCGCGGCGGCGGAATCAAGTTTGGATTTTCCTATCGTGGCATCGCAATGCAACAATTGACGCTGAAGATTTGAGAGATCGACCGTATCGGGATCAACCAAGCCGAGCTTGCCTACTCCCGCAGCTGCAAGGTAAAGCGCGGCTGGAGAACCGAGTCCGCCGGTGCCAATCATGAGCACCGAGGCCTTCTTCAAACGCTGCTGACCGCTTTCACCAATCTCCGGAATAAGGAGATGGCGGGAGTATCGGACTTGTTCTGCCGGCGTGAGCATATCCACGCGTAACTGTAAATTTTCAAATATGAAACTTAAAATCCGCGAAAGACTTCGGTTGCACGCCTTGATTAGTGCGTTTAGAAATCCAACATGTCAGTGGTATGGTCGACTTTCGAACTGGAACTTAACAACTTTGCACCGAGTTTTGAACTACCGGATGCGTGGGGAAAAATCCATTCTCTGCGCAATTTAGCCGGTAGAAACGGAACGTTGATCGTTTTTGCCTGCAATCACTGTCCTTTTGTCATCCATCTCGCCAAGGCCCTGGGCGAATTCGCCGCCGAAGCCGCCCCACAAGGCCTGAACACCATCGTGATCAATTCCAACGATCTCGAAAAATACCCCCAAGACGGCCCAGAACCAATGAAGGAATTCGCTGCGGAGCACGGCTGGGATTTTCCCTACCTGATGGATCAAACCCAGATGATCGCCAAATCCTATGGTGCAGCTTGCACTCCGGATTTCTTTCTTCTCGATCGCGAGGGAAAAGTCTTCTACACAGGACAATTTGACGATTCACGCCCAGGCTCAGGAAAACCCGCCACTGGGGCAGATCTCAAAGCCGCCGTGAAATCTCTTCTGGCGGACCAACCCCCAAAAAAAGGAATCCCGAGCAGTGGCTGCAACATCAAATGGAAACCTGGCACAGAGCCACGCTGGTTTCCTGTGGGTCAGTAGATAGGTTGTGAGTTTGGCGTTGAACAAGAAATCTTATCCCGCCAAAACTTCATTTCCGCACCTGCTTATGAAACCCATCTACCTGCTTTTCGCATTACTCACGCTCACAAGTAACGCAGCACCACCTCAGCTATCCGGCATCTACCCCCATCTCGCGATGTTCAACTCAGAGAAAGAGTGCGGCACCGGCGCGGTGGTGCCATGGGCAGACAAACTCTGGGTCATCACCTACGCGCCGCACCAACCGAGCGGTTCCGACGACAAAATTTATTCGATTTCCAAAGATCTCACCCAAACCATCCACCCCGAGTCCATCGGTGGCACCCCCGCAAACCGCATGATTCACAAAGAATCGGAGCAACTTTTCATCGGTCCCTACGCAGTCGGTAAATCCGGTGAATTACGCGCAATTCCCTACGACAAAATGCCGGGCAGGCACACCGGAAACGCCCGCCACCTAACAGATCGTTCAGGAAAAATATATTATGCTACGATGGAAGAAGGTATTTACGAAGTGGATGTGAAAACCCTCGCAGTCACCGAATTGTTCGCGGACTCACAAGCACAAAAAGATCAGCCGCCCAAAGGTCGCCGCTATGCCAATCTTCCCGGCTATCATGGTAAAGGCCTGTATTCGGGACAAGGTGTCTTGATCTATTCTAACAACGGAGAAAAATCCAAAGATGCCCTCTCTAAGCCCCGCATCCCCTCCGGCGTCCTCGCTGAATGGGACGGAAAATCGGATTCATGGAAAGTCGTGCGGCGCAACCAGTTCACCGAAGTTACGGGTCCAGGTGGAATCGAAGGAAACGCCAACCCTGCCACCGATCCGATCTGGGCCACCGGCTGGGACAACAAATCCGCCATCCTCGCCCTGCGCGAACCAACCACGGGCTGGACGTTCTACCGCATGCCCAAGGCCTCACATTCCTATGACGGTGCTCACGGTTGGAATACCGAATGGCCACGCATCCGCGAGATCGGCGAAAACGATCTCCTCATGACGATGCACGGCACCTTGTGGCGTTTTCCAAAAACATTCAGCAGCACCAATTCCGCCGGTATTTCTCCTCGCTCGAACTATTTGAAAGTTATCGGCGACTTCGCCCGCTGGGGCGATCATGTAGTCTTCGGTTGTGACGACACGGCAAAAGCCGAATTCCTCAACAAGCGTGAAGCCAAAGGCGATATCGCTGCCGCACAATCGCAATCCAATCTCTGGTTTGTGAACCCAGATCTAATCGATACCTTCGGGCCGGAAATCGGTCGCGGTATGGTATGGGAAACGGAAAACGTCGCTGCCAACACCCCGTCCGATTCCTTCCTCTTCCATGGCTACGATCAACGCTGCTTGCACATCACTCATTCTAACAATTCCGATGTGAATATCGTGTTGGAAATCGATATCGTAGGCAACGGCCAGTGGAAAATCCTGCGTGAAATTTCCCTAAAATCCTCCAGCTACGTTTCCTTCGCAAGATCCGACCCAGGCACATGGATCCGCCTCCGCACTAAAGAAGACGTGAAAGACATCACTGCCGCGTTCAGCTACCGGAACGATGACAAGCGACCATCTGCAGCAGACCCTATCTTCGACGGTATCGCAAGACCCAGACAAGCGCTCACAGGCGGCATCGTCCGCTCCCTCGATGGCAACGCCCGCACCATGGCGTTCGCCGCCACCGATGCCACAGGCACATCCATCGGCTACTACGAACTCGACGAGAAACTCGAACTCAAGCCCGTCGCTAAAGACGGCGAGCCCGCATGGACCAACGAACACGCCGCGATTCCGAAAAATGATTTCCTGGTTATCGACGATGCCTCCGTCCTCTTCCTCGATCAGGACGGCAAGCGCTGGCGACTTCCCAAGGGAAACATCGGCCCCAACCCGCTCGGCAACTACCGCGTCGCGCGCGAGATCGTCACCGAACGCGACATTTTTAACGCCGATGGCACCATTTATGAGTTACCTGCAAGGAATGCCGGCGGTTTCATCAAAGTCCGTCCCATCGCCACCCACAATCGACTGATCCACGACCTCTGTGGTTATCGCGGCTTACTTGTCATGAGTGGAGTTTCGAAAGACGCACCCACTTCCAACAAACATATCATTCGCTCCACCGACGGGAAAACCGCCGTATGGGTCGGGAACATCGATGATCTCTGGAGGCTCGGAAAACCCCGTGGCCAAGGCGGTCCGTGGAAAGACAGCAAAGTCAAAGACAACACTCCATCCGATCCTTACCTGATGACCGGATACGATAAAAAATCGCTCACTCTAACATCATCGGTTCCAACCACGATCACCGCCGAAATCGATATCACCGGCAATGGTGACTGGGCTCCCTATATGAGTTTTAAGGTCACAAACCAAACCACCCACTCCTTTCCCGATTCCTTTTCCGCCTACTGGATCCGCTTTCACAGTGATAAAGACTGCACCGCATCAGCAATCCTCACTTACGAATAAATCGAAGCGAGGAATTTGCTTTTTAAACTAGCGCAGGGAATACAACAGAAAGACCGTCGGCGAAGGGGAAAAAGAGCTTTACCCTTCTCTATTGAATGAACCAGGAATGAGACTTTCGGAGGTTTGGCTTCCGTGTAGTAAGATGTAAGAAATACATATGTTAGAATCTTAATCATCGTTTCATTAAATTCATTTTCCAAAATCTTCCCCAACAACAGGATTCATAAGGATGCAAGGGGCAACCATGAAGAAGTTTTTCGGTTTCTTTTTCTCGTCCTCGTATAAGCCGTCGTTAAAAGCGACAGCAAAATTTACAATAAACTCTGGATGCTAGCGTAAAAAAACAAGTATTACGGACGAGATCTAAAAAAATAAATGCCAAACACATCAAGATTGAGCAGTCCAAATCCACTACTTAAGATGATAGATAAAAAATATTTCTCCATTACGACACTAACAGCTTGTACTGTTTACCTTCTAGCTTGGCAACCCGCGTCAAGTTCCGCGCAGACTGCTTACGCGAAATTGGTTTCCACATACACAAATCAAAAGAATCAGCTCCGCGATGAACTGAAGGCAAAGCTACCCGATATAAAAAACGAACAACAAGTCCAGCAGTTACTGGCGAGCGATTCATTGGACGCAAGGCTCGTGAAGTTTGTTGTTCTGCATGAAGGTACGCCGGAAGGTTTAGCAGCTTTCGCACAACAAGGCAAAGAGCAGCAGGAATTGATCGAGCGATTGTTAGCCGATCCCACACTGATGAAACAGATGTTAGTAGCGGATGGAGCGAGCCGCCTACAGGAAGGTAAAAACATGGGCCCGGCTCAATACGGCGAGGCGATGAAGATTTATGCCAACATCGACAAGACGAGTCAGAAAGCCAGGGAAGGCGTATTGCAACGACTCGCTCTGGCCATTTCCTTAGAATATGCCGCACCAAGGCATAAACATGATCCGATAAAGCGTTACCAGCATTATGAAAAAGCCTATCTGGATGGCGAGCTGCATTCTGATTTTCAGACACTCGATGCATGGAACTTGCGCTTCGTTGTGAATGGAAACGAACCGGATTGGATGCTGACTTGGGGACGCGAGATGCTTCGAAATTATCGACCAGATCACGTTTTGACGGGAAAAGACGGCTGGCGTTATTCGGCCATTTCTCGGACCAATGTCCTCTATGGATCGAACCGCGTGAATCAAGACAGAGAAGAACTGCACGCCTATCAGAACATCCTGATGAACGGAGGCATCTGCGGACGTCGGGCGTTTTTTGGACAATTCATCTGCAGAGCCTTTGGTAACCCCGCGATCAAGCGACCGAGTCGCGCCCATGGAGCTCTGGCACGTTGGACACCCGGCGGATGGACAGTCAACCTCGGTCCAGGTTGGGGCTCTGGGAGCACGGACACGATTTATGGGAAAGATCGCTCTTTTCTCTCTAGCAGCCAAGCACGCAAAGTTCCCGATGCTTACCTGCAAGTCAAGCGGGCCATGTGGATAGGTGATCTGTTAGATGAGCCGCGTCAGTATGGGGGAGAGGGAAAATCCGGCACATGGAGTCATGTGTCTTTGTTGAACCAGCAGAGGATTATCAAAGAGTCCAAGGCAGTGACGCTCGCCCCGCTTGGTGAAGAACTTGGCGAAGCAGATGAGCCGACTCTTGCCGAACAGGTCATCGCCTCGCCAGCGACTGAGGAGGATAAGAAGATCATCATCAATGGCGATGGTTCGATCGAAATCCCTGCCGCCGCCATTATCACACCCCAGAAAGAACTCAAAGGTGTGGCGGTAATGAAAAGTTTCAGTGGTGGCATGCAGATGTATCTGCCGAATTTTGGTGGCGGTGGTAGGACCATCCTGCGTGGCGGTGCGTGGAAAAGTGATGCTGGAAGCGCAAGTTCGGAGAGGCGTATCCGTGAATCCGGACTCGGGGGCTATCCTAACTGGGGCTTCCGTCTGGCACTCAGCCCTGCAAACGGCGAAACCAAACCGGAACTCAAAGTTGATCTTGGTAACGGCGTGACCATGGATTTCATCTACATCAAGCCTGGCACATTCACGATGGGTGGCGAATCCACCGTGGAAAACAGCTCCGATTGTGTAGAGACTCCAAAGCACGAGGTCACGCTCACCAAGGGTTTTTACATCGGTAAATACGAAGTGACGCGAGCACAGTTCGCCATGAACGGCACCAGTGGCGGCAAGGCGATCAAAGACGCCAATCATCCCCAGGGCAGCATTCGCCTTGAAGCCATCGCGAACTATTGCAAAAAAGTTACAGAGAAAACCGGAATGAAGGTGCGGCTGCCTACCGAAGCAGAGTGGGAATACGCGGCGCGCGCCGGCAGCAATGCAAAGTGGTCTTTTGGGAATGATTCCAAGAAGATTGGTGAATATGCATGGATCGCGGAAAACTCAGGTATGAAATCAAATCCGGTTGGTCAAAAAAAACCGAATCCCTGGGGGCTTTACGACACCTATGGCAATGTTTGGGAGATGGTAGCTGATACTTATAACAAGGACTACTTTGCGAACAGCCCGAAACAGGATCCGACCGGTCCGGGCCAAAAACCGCAGTCACTCGTTGAATATTCAATCAACGCCCCCCGCGCCGGAGAGTATGCTTTGACCGCACGCGTGGTGACCATGAATTACGATCAAATGATGACCGCCGCAGTAGCCGATGATCCGGTAGGTATCCGCATCGGGCTGCCTTTCACGCTTGGGATGTGGAAGGAAACGGAACCCGTCATGATCCAACTGAAACAAGGTGAAAATAAACTCAGGATCTGGCGCACGGAAGGCCCTCAATACGGGATTGCTGTGAAGTCGTTCAAATTGAAGCCAGCTAACTAGAAATGACTCTTTCCGTTCGATTGAAAAATTTTATGACTACGACCTGCAAATCGCTTTCAGGAGAAAATTGCCTCCTAACAACCGCCGTCTTAATTTCGTTTTTTTTCCATTCCACCCCGCTCCATGCATCCCAAGACGCCGTTAAGAGAGGGGCTGTATGGTATGAAGATTTCGGTGCCAAGGGGGATGGGAAGACCGATGATCAAGCTGCGATCGTCTCCGCTCACCAGTTCGCCAACGAACGCGGGCTGCCAGTGAAGGCCAGAGATAATGCGAGCTACCTCATCGGTGGCGGTAACACGATTGCTATCATCCAAACCGACACTCACTTTGGTAAGGCAAAATTCATCATCGATGATACCAAGGTGGTCGACCGCACAAAGCATGTGTTCGAGGTGGGCTCCGCCCTTATACCGATAGAGATCAAGAATCTTACGGCACTTAAAAAAAACCAGAAGAAGATCGACGCCAAGCTGCCGCATCCCTGCCTAATGGTGGTCCTCAACGACAACGAAAAAGAATTCCTTCGGACCGGAGTAAACAAGCATGGCGGGGTGGCACAGCGGGATATTTTTCTGGTCGATGTGGATGGCAACGTCGATCCCAATACGCCGATTGCCGAGGACTTTGGAGCAATCACAGAGTGCACCGCGTTACCAATCCACAAGACAACATTGAAAATCACGGGCGGGCACTTCACCACGATCGCCAACAAAGCGAAACCGGAATACAAATACTTCGCGCGCGGCATCGCGATACGAAGATCCAACACGGACATCGACGGCCTTGAACATTACGTTACGGGCGAGGGTCCGCAAGGCGCACCCTACGGAGCATTCTTCAATATCGCGCTTTGTGCCAACGTGACGATACGCAACGGGATTTTGACCGCGCACAAGACCTATCGGACGAAAATCGCCAACACCAAAAAGAAGATGGGCACCTATGATCTGGGAATGAACCAGGCTCTGAACGTGGCACTCATCAACTGCAAGCAGAGCAACGACATCAACGATGGAGAATACTGGGGTATCATGGCGACCAACGGCAGTAAGAATCTCGTCTTCGATGGATGCACGCTCAACAGGGTCGATTCGCATCAGGGTGTCGTCAATATAACCGTTCGCAATTCGAAGATCGGATACGGCGGCATCGAGGTAATCGGCGAGGGAATACTTCTACTGGAAAATACGACCGTAATCAAAGGTGGTCTGGTGTATCTGCGCCCAGACTATGGTAGTAGCTGGCGGGGCGAGCTTATCATCCGCAATTGCGTCATCCAGCCAATGGATGGAAAAGGTGCGGGGGCGATTCTAGGAGGAACAAATAACGGTCAAAAAGACCACGGGCACACCTGCTACATGCCCGAACGGATCACAATCGAAAAGCTCCGCATCGAAGACACCAACCCGCCCGAAGGGTATAAAGGTCCTGTCGTCCTAGGAAACTTCAACCCCGGATACAAAGACGCGTCTTTCGTAGAAAAGTTTCCCTACATCAAGACCCGCGAGGTAATCATCAAGGATGTCACCACAGCTAGCGGCAAGCCCCTGCGGCTCAGTGATAATCCCGTCATGTTCCGAGATGTAGTCACAAAGGGTTTCTCTGGCAATTGATTCTATGAAACATTTCATCCTACCACTCATCGCCTCGTGCTGTATCGCAGTTGCCAAGGATAAACCTAACATCGTGATCTTGCTGGGAGATGACATGACATGGAGCGATTGCGAGCCCTACGGCTCGACAAATGTACCGACGCCAAACCTCCGCAAACTCGCGGAGCAAGGAATGCGCTTCAACAACATGTATACCTCCACGGCGATGTGTTCGCCTGCACGGCAGATGCTTTTCACCGGATTATTTCCCGTCCGCAATGGTGCTTTTCCGAATCACAGTGAGGTGCGTCCCGGTGTTAAGACTATCGTTCAACATCTATCCACCCTCGGTTACACCGTTTCATTAGAAGGTAAAAAACACTTTGGCCCCATGGAATCGTTTGCCTTTGCCAAGCGCGGCCTGGAGCGGGTTTTGGAAAGAAAAGATCGGCCCTTCTGTCACATCATAGCCTCCCATGAGCCTCATAAACCATGGACAGAGGGTGATGCTTCCGCTTTTGATCCGGGGAAAATCATCGTTCCGCCAAATCTCATCGATACTCCGGAGACGCGCCAACAACTCTGTCAATATTACGCCGAAATCTCAATTCTCGATCAAACACTAGGATCCATCATACAGCAACTCGACTCCGCGGGTGTTACCGATAACACCATTCTCCTGTTCAATAGTGAACAGGGGATGCCGCTGCCATTCGGTGGCAAATGGACGTGTTATGAAAGCGGTCTGAAAACCGCCTTCATCGTCCGCTGGCCCGGTATCGTTAAACCGGGAAGCTCGACGTCTGCCCTCACGCAGTCCGTAGATATTCTCCCCACGCTCATCGAAATCGCCGGTGGTGATCCCACGACCATGGATACCGGCTGCACGGCTGTAAACGGCTCCAGAGGCTTTGACGGCAAGAGCTTGCTTGCTATCCTCAAGGGTGAGTCCGCTCATTTGAGGGATCATATTTTCGGAGTGCAAACCACTCAGGGCATCATCAACGGATCCCTCTATCCGATCCGCTCTGTACGCGACAGCCGCTACAAGCTCATCCGCAACCTCAACCATGGAAACACTTTCCAAAACCTTTACACGGAAGGCGGGGAATTCTACGAGGAATTTTACCTACCTCTGCTGGCCGCTGCCCAAAAATCACCAGCTATCATGGCGCGCCTCGATTTCTTCCAACACCGCCCAGCCGAGGAATTCTACGACCTCTCACAAGATCCTCATGAACTACGCGACCTGTCCGCCTCGCCGGAGCATAACGCGGCGCGTCTCCGCCTCGGCCAAAAACTCGATGAATGGATGCGAGAACAGGCCGACCTAGGAATCGAAACCGAAAAAACCGTCAACATAACGAAAAAATTCTAGAACGCATTCCTGTGAAATCTCACGAGAATGCGAAATCACCTCGTAATTTCTCCACGTAACAAACCGCCGCACCTTTCACAAAATCAGCATCGCCGCCATGACGCACTAAGAGACTTTTACACCCAAACCTCGACCGCCAAACGCAAACTACGCATCGCTCTCATCGGCGACGACGTTGGTTTCAACTACATGGCGAACTTTGCCACTCAGGACATCATCGCCCCCTACGATGTGGACCCACGCCACGCGCTTAAAGCGGCCTGCTTTACGTAAGCATGAAAAAAAAAGGCTCAAAATTCGTATCGAGTTCAACCGCACCGGCTCCGGACATAAATTGATTTTCGAAACTCGAAATTTCCTTCATGATTTACTGTTCGTCTAGCAAATCACTGACCTCACTGTGATTGCCACTTGTATTCATCAGCCAAGACCTTGAACCATCTCTCCGCGTGTGCGGTTAGACCTTTTTGGTTAAAGTGAACTTTGTCGCTTCGATACTCAGGCCCAAGCTGGTCTGTATTTGGTCCTCGCTTGGCTATACCCTCTTTCCACAAGAGTTCTTGACCGTTGGCAACTTCCTTTTCTTCCGGTTCTTCCGATTTCGAATGCAAGGAAGCCCGCGCCACAAACCAGGGAATGTCGTAGCCTGCATCTTTGTTCAATGATTCGATGATGGTCTTCATGCGATCGCGATAGGTCTCGGCAGGAGTTTTGGCAAGCGAGTCGGACTCACCTTGATGCCAAAGAATCGCCCGCACGCCACCTTTGGGCAATTCACGAACGCGGCCGACAAGTGTATCGTAAAGTTTAAAACTTTTATGCTGCACGCCTGGCATCCATTTTTCGACCTCGGCCCAAGTGGGGGTGCAAGAGCGGAAGCAGACTGGAACTTGCTGTGATTCGGCGATCAGATCGCCAAGGATGGGCCATGGGCTACCATCGCGTCCGCATCCTCCTGGGATAGGATCCTTTGCGGGAATGAAATCCTTTCCCTTGAAATACACGACGCGGTCATCCTTCGCCACCTGTTTCGGTTTGCCGAAGTTGGCGGAATTAGATTGTCCAGCAGTGACGAAGACTTCTCCCACGCCTACCTTGAAGACCGTTGCTTCACCAACAAGCTCATCGCCATTTCTGCCGCGCACGGTGATCACATACCACCCGCCTGCTTTGAGAGATAAATTTCCTAAGAATTTCCCCGTAACGAGATCTTTGCGCTCGGCAATCTTCGTCCAGCCAACGGCTTCACCGGTTTTAATACCAGCGGCGAGATCCACCTTCACCTCGATGATATCTACAGCTGGATTCACTTCACCGCTGATGATTATATCTGCCGTATTTTTATCCGTTCGTTGGCAGACCTGTCGTTCAATCGGTGACATGATACTGAAGACTCTCTCCGCATGCGTAAAGCCAATCGTCAAAAGAAGAACTCCGCAGAATGCTGTTACTTTGCCCAAAGTTGTCATGTCATAATCCTCTCTATTTATACTGGGCCAAAGCGAGAATAAGTTATAAATGTTAGATTAATTGCTGTTTTCGATGAGAATTAGGAGGCGCTGGCTCGAAGAACACTTCAGCGTAAAGCAGCAGACTTCTAAGACGAATCCACATTGATAGCCCGCAATCCCTCGCACGAAAGCTATCCGCACGCGGCAGTATCTGCAATCGGTCTCTCGTCCTCCAACGAATTACTGATGATGTTCACCAAACCTAGCCGCTTGCGGGTGGCTACCAAGAACCAATAAAAACTGAGGCGAACCAATAAATGGGTGGCATGAAATATAGAGATATTGATTTTCGCTCATGTGACGTAAGATTAAATTCTATCAAAAAGTTTTCCCATTCGACTTACTGCCAGCCAACATTGAGAAAAAAATTTTTGCCAAGCGCCCCGTCTTTTCAGGACCAAAGCGCGCGCGTGTGTCGATGCGAGCCGCTTCACCCAATTTTTTCCTGAGTGCAGGATCATCCAACAATTGTTGGAGAAATCCTTGCCAATCGCTTGCTTTCACCGCTAGCAGACCGGTCTCTCGGTCGATGATCGCCTGTCGCATCGGTCCTGTTGCGGAGGCGACTGTAGGAATTCCAAGCGCTGCGGCCGCCGTATAGCGTATCTCACTCTTAGCTTCACAAAATGGATTACCAACTTCCAGTGGGGCAAGATTGATGTCGAACCGAGCCAGCTCTGCATAAAGTTTTGTCAGAGGAACGGCGGGGCGGCATTCGATCTGGTCCGCGTATGCAGCCAAGCACGGAAAGCGGGTTAGATTTAAATACCCGACCAGCACAAACCGCGCGTTTGGGTTGTTACCCAGAAAATTGGCGATGGCTTCTGCTATTGACGCAAAGTCTCGAGTGTGGGTTGGTGTACCACTGGCAAAGCCAACACGGATACAGCCATCAAGTGATGAGGGTTTGGGGGCCGTGTGCCAACTCTCTGCGGCGGCAAGCATTTCACGACCGAAGCAGTTTGGGATCACAAATGCTCTAGGCGCGTGTCGAGAGGCGATATTTGCGAGAGTTTCTGTGGTTGCGAGAACCGCATCACAGGAGGTCAGTGCGGAACGAAATTGCACCGCTTCGCGCAAAAATGCTTGTCGGGCATCAATAGCCAGTTCTTCGAGATAAGCGAAATATCCAGCCTCCATCACGCTGGGCTCGAAAGTGAGATCGTCCACATCGCAAAGCAGCGGTATGCCTCTTGCATGACAAGTGGTTCTGATTTCGCAAAATTTTTCACCCCATGGCCCACGAGAGACAACCACAACATCGGCCTGCCCAATGGCTACGGTGAGGGCGGGATCCGTTACCGCGAGCCACTCCACATTCCAGCCAGCCGCGGTGAGTTCCTCGACAGGATGAAGAACTCGATAGGTATGGGCGCGGCTTTCAGGTGTTCTCGAAACAAATAATACGCGAGGGCTATCGGCAGACAAAGATTGGGTAATGATTGGCGATGGATGCAAGGTTTCCAATTCCTGAACAATCCTTTCCGCCCAAATGTCCCGACGGCAAAGCCTGTCAAGCCCTGCACGTAGCGGTGCATAGCCGGTGACGAGACGCTCTAAGTCCACCCCTATTTCATTTAGCAAAAGTTGATACGGCTCAAACGAAACCGAAAATTTCACTGCGTCTGTGACCAAGGAAAAAAATTCTGCACCTTTTTCTGATGCTCGTTCGGAAAAATGGCGACGCAAATTACGATTCAGGAAAAAATTGATTGCTTGGCTTTTCGAATCTTCAGGCTTTGGCAAGGCCAAGTCTGTAGAAAGTGAGGGAAGCTTATGCAGAGCGGCACGCCAGTCGGATACCAAATCCGCGTAATTGACAGCGATTCGAGGAAGATGGCGCGTCGATCTTTCTGCCTCCAAAATATGGCGCAGCCAGAGAAGATAGGCACGGCTATGTGCGGGAATGGCAGCGGGACGCAGGGAGGAATTATCGAATCGCGCAGCAAGTGACGCAGCGACTTCACGCGGATCACGCAAGCACAACACCACCCGTGTATCGATTCCCTCACTTGCAAGAACCTTTTCCCAAAAAGGAAACAAACGACAGAGGCGCGGATCCTTTAAAATAAAAAGCGGTGTATCATCGAAATCCTCAGCAAGAAGCGCACGCGCCTCCTTATAGTGATCGGCTCTCGCGGCTTCGTCGCATAACCATTCGGCATCTAAAGGAGCATCGCTATCCCATCGAAGGCCGGCGGATTGGAGCAGACGATTGTTGAATTGAGTGATTTTGCGCGACTCCCAGTAGCCCGACGGATTGTCTTCAGAGCTCGGCATCAAGTCTTTAGGCGGTGTGGCGCCAAGCAAGCTGAGCACTCGCGTGAGCGCGGATGTGCCGCTGCGGTGCATGCCCAGAACGATGAGAGCTTGGCGTGGCATTTTCTGATTCATACTTGACTGGATAGGGCTATCGAGGCGGAAGTCAGAACGAATGGGAGCGTCTGTGGCGGCACCGTGCCGAGATAGATTGGAGATAGTTCAGGAGGAAAATAATCGCCCCCCTTGAGATCTTTGTATTCCTGCCTAAATCTTTTTCTGTCGGGATGGTCCGGCAACATGTTCGTCGCAGCGCCGCCGTGGAATTGGTGGAAGGTTCCTTCGCCCAGTAGAATGACCAATTCGCCATTCTCCTCACAGGCACGCTTGTAGAAATCCAGATTCACATATCCGCCACCTGGCGTTTGAAAGCGCTCATCCAAGCCGCCAAGCCTGTCATACCATTCGCGCCTCATGGCAATGCAATTGCTCTCACCGATCGGCATGAACCATCCCTGTGAGGATGAACCCGCCAGAGTAGAGATGCGGAATAATTCATAACCCTTCCTTTGCCAATCGATGGTTTCGAGTAATAGGTCCTCGGTCACCTGATCGTAACCTTCCAGCATCGAGACCATCTGCGCCTTGGGACCAAGATGCCAGGCCAGCGTTGCGACAATTGGATTTTTTCGTGCGCTGAAGGCTTCGAATGTGAACCGCAAAATACCTGGGCTGAGCATGCGCGCGCCATCGATACAAACCATGACAAATTCGGTTGTGCACTGTTGGACGGCCTGATTGATGGCTCGCGCGGGAGAAGGCGAATCTTCAAAACGAAGAAGTTGGAAATTTCTTCCATATTCCCTAACAACTTCGTGGTCGATGGGAACCGTCGATCCACAATCCAGCACAATCACTTCGTATTCTGTTTCCTGTACCCCGAGCTGATAAGCGGGAGTCAGGGTGTGAAGCGTGCGCGGCAACTCGCGCTCCATATTGCGGGCGGCCAGAATGATCGAAATTCGAGGTTTGTTATTCATTACATAGTGAGGCCGGTCTACTGCCGTGTCAGGCAAGCCAATTGCCTAATTCTTGCTTCAGATATTCTGATAGGGAACGGATTTTAACATCATACATTTTACGCAGCGCGGGACGCAGAAATGAGCTAGGCAGTACCGAAGAGCCTGCGCGGATCTTCGCGCACAAGTCTAGCTCTTATCTGCAGTCCAAGTCTGCGGAAACTGAATCCTTGGACGCTTAGATTGTCTAGAGGACGAGATGATCGAAACATGAATGAATGAATAATAGAAATTTGGTTTTTCACCTAAGCCAGAGATTGCATTGGGAAGCCTTTCTGGGAAGGGGAAAAGTGGATCGCGCCACCCAGTTAAGTTTATTCTCGAAATGATGAGCGAGCCAATAAATGCTAGAAATTTTCTAAGAAATTCTTCTGGTCCGAACGAAACTATGGAATTCGTATGAACAGCTTTTGGTTTAATATAAGTTACAAAATATTTTGCAAAAAAAGCCTCACGAGAAGAGGCGCGGGAAATATGTTTACATCACCTCCATTTTATCTCGGCAAACGAAATGAAGCCATTTGCTGATTTCTAGAATGCCCCCAATCTCCAATCACCGTCAACTCAAGCTTTGCAAGCGCAGCGGCGCAGGCCAACTCTTCCATCGAATAGTGGAACGGATTTGCATCGTATCTTGAAACAATGCCTATGGCGTTTTGCTGGATAGGCTCCAAATAGGCAGGATAGGGAGCTTGAAAAAAAGAGGAGTAATAAACGCCCTGTGGCAAAAGGTTCTCCCTCACTCTGGTCAAACACCTTACAATCATGTTGAAGGAAATATGGGTGAATAATGAAACAGAAATCATGAAATCGAACTTTGTTTCAAATCTCCCGATAGAAAAAAAATCATCCACAATCAATTGCGGCTCCTTGCAATCAAGGCCAGCTTCTAGAACCTCAACTTTCCCTGCCTCGATCAATGATTTATTGATATCTAGTCCATGATATTTTCCAGCATCAAGAAACCGTAGAAAGTGAACTCCACCCCTCAAGCAACCGCAGCCAATATCAAGAAGTTTATGTTCCGGCTTCAGCCCTTCCTTGATTAAGAAATCCAACTGTAACCGCCCCATTTCTTCCCATAAACCGCCCACAAAACCTCTGTGGCGTTTCTCAATTATATCATTTCCTGATAGCTGTTTGAGGTATTTGTTCACGCTTTTAAATTGGAGCCTTTGATTTCTCAAAATTGGTTTCATGATTCGCACTCATCGGACGAATAAATTTTTAACCACGAAAAAATTTTCGTGAGTTCCTTCACCCGAGCAGAATCTTCAGTCGACCATGAAACTTGTCGCCGCGTTTGTCGTGGGGAATCAAGAAGCAACGGCTTGCATCGCTCCAGATACTCTTCGGAGAAGGGCACATCGAGAAATCGACAGCAAGTTTGCAGCACTTCCGACGGACGTTGAATCAACTCCTCGTGGTGCAAATGAAGAAACCTGTTGTCGGGCAATCGCTCACTGATCGCCGCCACGGCTTCGCAATGGGCCGCATACCAGCGGATCCGGTCGCCAATCGGTGCTCCGCTTTTCAAATGCATGGAAGAAATGACATCGAAAGGATTACGGCACGCGTGAATCACGGTGAGTGGCGCGCCCACTCGCTCTTCCAATGAGGGAATGAGATCGAATTTTCCGTGAAGAAACAGGGTGGCGGGGTTCCAGATTTTATCTCCCATCACACGCACTTCCTGTTTTTGGGCAGGAGTCCATTGGGATTTGTGGCCGCAAACCGCAGAGCGAGTGGTGTCGAAGGCCTGTTGCTCCGCGTTTTTAAAAATTCCCTCAAGGATTTGTTTCCCGTCCAGCCTTCGCCAGAGATTGCCCGATTCGATGGTTTCATTGGCAATAACCATGTTCGGGTGGGCATCCAGCACGGCGCCCAGAATGGTCGATCCACTCCGCGCGTTTCCTATGATAAGCAAAAATTTCGCAGGCTTAATCATGGGACTTATATTCACAATTCAAAGAGGTTCCAGCGTGGCAAAAGGTTGGGCATCGCGCCAAAAACGGGATTGTAGCGCATTGATATGGAGACAACAGCTTTCTGCGCCAGATACGAGAGTTTGTCCAACAACATATCTTCCCAATCGAATTCCTTGGCCAGGTTTGTGTGCCCTATTTTGGAAACCTGCGTGAATGGGGAGGAATTCAAGCGATTCATTTTCTGCTTTGCCAGAAAACTCAAGAGGCACTCGAAATCGCCCGAGGAGTTTTCCGTGCAGATCATGCCGGCGATTCATCCTAGGTCGATTTGCTCGATCAAACGCCAAAATACCAACCGAATCCCTGCGGGACATGGCCAATTAGAGCGAGTAGCGAGGAAACTGGTGAAACCTCCGTGGTATTACTGAGGATTTGCTTTTCCATAATATGTCAATCGCATCCGCATGTAGTTTGGAACATTACTTTAATAAAGAATCGGTCCTACTCCTCTCTGCGTCCCAGCAGCATCGAGAAGTAGTAGATCAGCATCGCGAGTGATCCCAAGGCTGCCACCACATAAGTCATCGCCGCCCAGAAAAGAGCGTTCTCCGCTTTTTTGTTTTCGATGGATGATGAGAGATTAGAACTGCCAAGCCATGCCAGCGCACGTTTACTGGCGTCAAATTCTACCGGCAAGGTCACAAAGGAAAACAATGTCGTGATCGCAAACAAACCAACCCAGACATAGAGAAACATAGGAGTATGAAATAAGGCAGCTCCCAGCATACCGGCGATCATGATGAAGTTGAGCGCTGTGCCTGCGAATTGTACGGCGGGAACCATCTTTGAACGCATAGTAAGCCAAAGATAAGCCTTCTGGTGCTGCACCGCGTGTCCGCATTCGTGAGCTGCCACCGCGGCTGCGGCAAGTGTGCTGGTTCCGTAAACCGATTCACTCAGGTTCACCGTTCGTTTCGTGGGATCGTAATGATCGGTCAACTTGCCTGGTGTGCTGATGACTTGCACATCATGGATGCCGTTTTCGCGCAGCATGATCTCCGCTATTTGCGCTCCAGTGTAACGAATCGGAATTTGCGAATACTCAGCAAAACGACGCTTCATCGTATGACCGACCCACCAGCTGACGACTGCCGACGCGATAAAAATGATCACAATGGTGGGAGAAAAACCCATGATCATAGCCAGCTCGGTTGTTGTGATGAAATCAAAGTTCATGATGTGTGAGTTTCGGTTTATGTGCTCGCAAGTGACAGCGACACAGTGTTTGGAAATTATTCAATAAATTTACAAAATCGCTATCCGGTAAAATCAAGGCCAGACCAAACTTCAGAGCGAGTTTCTAATCAAACGAAATCGCTCGTGGTAATTTCCCGCATTGAATTTCTTGCAGCAGGCATAACAGGCGACCGCACGCCGCATGGGGCGAACTCTTTTGATTTCGGAAAAGCAGGATGGACAAACGTAAACATATTTCCGTTTCATCCTGCGACTTTTGAGGGGCAGGGAATGCCGCGCGCTTTCACCGGGAATTCCGAGTTCACAACAAGCCATCTGCCATTCGATTCCGTGCGGATCAATCTGGCGTCGGCCGCAACGCTCAAACGCAAGCAAATGCGCGAGTTCATGTTTCAATGTTCTCCAAACTTCCGTTTCCGAAAGATCTTTGAGCTTTGGATTGATCTCAATCAATCGCGACGGCCACCATGCGCGTCCGGCTGTCGTGCGCATTCTGGGATTCCACACCACACGGACCTTTTTAGCCAATTCCGGAAGACCGAATGACATCGCTTGCTCGCGACACCAGACCGTCATGCCGGGATCCGATTTGTCTGCAGCGATGGCGGAAACACTTTTTACTTTCGGCAGACTCGCCCCCCGCATCCATTTGGGAAATTTGAATTCCAGTTGTGCGAAGAAGTTTGCCATCTGTTGCAAAAACTACGGCATTCCCCGTGTCCATGGCAAGCATCCACACGATAAGAATTTTACAAATTTCAAATTTCAAATCTTAAGAAGTAGAATCATGCTTCAGCCCACTTTCTTACTGCCCGTTCATAGCTCTCCGCTCTGAACTAAACAGCTGGGTTTACAAGCCGCGCGAGACGGGATAGTTTGGAAACATGAAATTCATCCGCCAATCCGTTTTTCTCTGGCTCGCGCTCACAACAGCCGCTTTTTGCCAAGTGGAAACGCCACAAACCGCCAGTTCCATCCCCCTTACCGAGGATACGGAACCTGCCGACGATGGGGTCCGCGTGGCGATTCTAGGCTACCATGATTTTTCCGAAACCGAACAGGAGACCGCGATGCGTATCCGCACCTCGAAATTTCGCGAACAGATGGAAACCATTCGTGAACTCGGTTTGGCAGTTATTCCAATGTCCGACTTTATCGCATGGAAAAACGGAAATAAAACCATTCCGGCGAAATCCGTTGTCATCACGATTGATGATGGCTGGAAGTCGGTTTACACCGATGCCTACCCCATTCTCAAAGAGTTTGGCTACCCGTTCACCATTTTTCTCTACAAGGATTATATTGATGGCGGCAGCAAAGCCATGACCACCGCCATGGTCAAAGAAATGCTCAAACACGGCGCGAACGTTGGTAGCCATTCAACAACCCACCCTTATCCCCAAACCGTAAAAAAACATCAGAAAAAGGGTGCTCAGGAATATGATCGCTTTCTCGAAGTCGAAATGCGCGAATCCAAACGTTTTCTTGAGCAACAATTTAAAAAAAACATTTCTTATTATGCCTATCCGGGTGGATTCTACACCGATGAAATGCTGACCAAAGCGGAGCAAGTCGGGTATTCGCATCTTTTCACCGTCCAGCCCGGAAAGGTGAATCGCAATCTTCCGAACAAGGTCCTCCCGCGCTACGTGATTCTTGGAAACTATGATAAAATATTCGAGTTTGCGGTAAACTTCCGTGACCCTGCGGCAGATGCCGCCGGAGGCATGGTCGAGGGCATGGCGAAAACGCTGGAGTTTCCTGTCACTCCGCAGCCCGGAGCGATCATTAATTCACGCCTACCCAATATCGAAGTAGACTTGACGAATGCCACCCAAATCGATCCCAAAACCCTGAAAATGCAGGTCGGTGGCTTTGGTGAGGTTCCTGCAATTTACGCCAGTGAGGGAAAGCTCTTCTCTTGGCAGGTGAACCGCCGCTTACGCGACAAGACCTGCACCGTGCGGGTGACTTGGAAAGATCTGGAGGGGAAAACCACTGAAAAGCCTCTGGAGTGGACCTTTCAAATCGACCGTGGTGCAGCCTACCTTCCCAATGAGTGACGCGTAAAACCCTAATTTGAAGTTTGAAGTTTTGTCTCGATCATGCAGGTTTCATCCGTGATTCCGCCCACCACACTACCCACCATCAAGCCATCCAAAACCAAATCTTCCAAAGGTTGGTCAGCCGAGCAGTCCTCCGAGCTCTACGGAGTTGAGGCCTGGGGACATAAATTTTTCGGCATCAACAAGGATGGCCACGTGACCGTGAAGCTCGAAGACGGTGAACGGAGCGCAAAAGTTTCCCTCTATAACGTGATCGATGGTCTACGCGATCGCGGCACACATTTACCGGTCCTGCTTCGTTTCCGCGACCTTCTGCACTCACGTATTACGGAAATCAACGAGGCGTTTCGCGAGGCAATCAAGGTGACGAAATATCAAGGGAACTATCGCGGCGTGTATCCGATCAAGGTGAACCAGCAACGTCAGGTGATTGAGGAAATTGCTGAGTTCGGGAAAAAATATCACTACGGCCTCGAAGCCGGATCCAAGCCGGAACTTATCGCCGCACTCGCGCACATGCACGATCCGGAGGCCTATATCATCTGCAACGGCTACAAGGATGAGGAATTTATCGACCTTGCCCTGCACTCCCAAAAAATGGGCATGAAGATCATGTTGGTTCTGGAAATGCCCAGCGAACTGACCCTCATTCTAGAGCGCTCCCGCAAAATCGGCATCCTACCCAATCTCGGCATCCGCATCCGCCTATCCACCAAAGGCTCCGGGCACTGGCAGGAATCCGCTGGAGACAAATCCGTTTTCGGACTCAACGCGGCACAAGTTATCGATGTCGTCGATTCCCTCAAATCCAGCGGTCATCTACCTTGCCTGAAAATGCTTCATTATCATCAAGGCAGCCAAATTCCCAACATCGCCTCGATCCGCGAGGGTGCTACCGAGGCCGTTCGAATCTACTGTGACCTCGTTAAAGAGGGAGCACCCATGGGCGTGCTCGACATGGGTGGCGGCATGGCCGTTGACTACGATGGCTCGCATACCAATTTCGCCTCATCCTGCAATTACTCCATCCAGGAATACTGCACCGACATCGTCGAAGTCGTCGCGCAGCAATGCGACCGCGTCGGCGTACCCCACCCCAATCTGATCTCAGAATCTGGGCGCGCTGTCGTCTCCTATTACTCTGTACTGGTCTTCAACATCTTGGATGTGACCTCCGCGCAGACCACCGACAAGGAACCGGAGATGCCAAAAAACGCGCCCCAAAACCTCGTCAACTTATTCCACGTCAACAAAACCCTTACCAAAAAGAACCTTCAAGAGGCCATGAATGACGCGGTCTATTACCGCGACCAAGTCCGCGCCATGTTCCTTTATGGTGCGGCCACCTTGCGCGAACGCGGCCTTGCCGAAGCATGGTATTGGCACATCCTGACCCGTATTTCCAATATGATCTCGGACATGGATGATGTGCCTGAGGACCTTGTCGAACTTTCCAACGGCCTCGCCGATTTCTATTATGGAAATTTCTCCCTCTTCCAATCCCTCCCCGATTCATGGGCGATTGACCAACTTTTTCCCATCCTGCCGATCCATCGTCTGAACGAGAAACCCAAACACCGCGCGGTTTTGGCAGATATCACCTGTGACTGCGATGGCAAGATCGACCGCTTTATCGATAAGGAAGATGTCGCAAAAATTCTTCCGCTCCACGAACTCAAAGCCGATGAACCCTACTACATCGGGATTTTCCTCGTCGGCGCCTATCAGGAAACACTCGGAGACCTGCACAACCTGCTCGGAGATACCAATGTCGTTGGAGTCCATCTTGAAAACGGAAAACCCGTCTACACCCACGAAGTCGAGGGAGACACGGTCGCCGACGTGCTATCATACGTCGAATTTGATCCGAAAGAACTCGTCTCAAAATTCCGTAATTTTGCCGAGAAAGCGGTAAATGATGGTCGGATTTCGCCCAAAGAACGAAAGGAAATCATGGATCTCTATCGGGACGGCCTCGGTGGCTACACGTATTTTGAGAGTTGAAAAACTCTTGGACTACCTCTGGCGCTCAAAACAAACAGTGCTATCATACGGCATGTCTTTTAAAATGCTGATTCAAACCATCCCTCTTCTACTGCTCGCGCTGCTTGCCATTGCGATCCTCATACCCGCCTGTGCGCCGCATTTCGACAGCACGACGCGGACCAAGGAATACAAAACCGTCCTCACAAAAACCCAAGGCTCAGTACCAGGAAGCAAGGAATCGCTCAACGCCTTCACCTCGTTTCTTCAGAAAATCGACGATAAGTCCTACGTGGAGGCGAATGCCGCCAAGGTTTACGCGCCAGATGCCTATCTCAACGATACTCTGGTCACGCACCACGGATCCGAGCAGATCAAAGCCTATTTTCTCAACACAGCGGACACCATGACCCATTACCAGATCACGGTTGATGATACCGTAACATCCGGAAACGAACACTATGTCCGCTGGACCATGGTTTTCAGCGCACCAAAATTAAATGGTGGAAAGCCAGTCGAATCCGTTGGCATGAGCCACGTCCGTTTTAACTCATCCGGACAAGTCATTATGCATCAGGACTTCTGGGATTCCGGCACGAATATCTACGGCCAGATTCCGGTCCTCGGAGGAGTCATCGAATCGATCCGCCGACGCTTCGAAAAATAAACCGTTCAAATCATGACTTCGCGCTTCAAAGCATTTACAACCACCATCGGTCACTGGTGGGATTCCGACTACCGGGCGCCCGGTGATCCTGATCCATCGACTCTTCCCGACAAGATCGATTGGCAACGCACCATGCCTTTCATCTTTTTGCACCTTGGCTGCCTTGGCGTCATTTGGGTCGGGACCAGTCCGATCGCCGTGATCGCCGCGCTAGCGCTCTACTTTATCCGCATGTTTGCAATCACGGGATTCTATCACCGCTACTTTTCACACCGATCTTATAAAACATCCCGAACTTTCCAGTTCATCCTCGCGGTCATTGGAAATACTTCGATGCAACGCGGTTCACTCTGGTGGGCCGCCACGCATCGCCACCACCACAGGCATTCCGATGAGGAAGAGGACATTCACTCGCCACGAATCAGTGGCTTTCTCTGGTCCCACATCGGATGGCTGACCTCGAAACGGAACTTTCCCACCAATTACAAAGCGATCCCTGATCTCGTGAAGTTTCCCGAACTGGTGTTTCTCAATCGCTTTGATCAAATCGTTCCAATCGCATTCGGCATATTGATGCTCGGCATAGGATGGGCTCTGGAAAATTTCGCACCTTCGCTCGGCACCACCATGTGGCAGTTCTTTATTTGGACCTTCTTTGTTTCCACCACGGTTCTTCTTCACGGCACTTTGTTCATCAACTCACTCGCTCATGTCTGGGGAAAACGTCGGTTCAATACCGGAGATGACTCGCGTAACAATTTCTTCCTCGCCCTGATTACTCTCGGGGAAGGTTGGCACAACAACCACCATCGCTTTCCACACTCGACCCGACAAGGTTTTCTGCCTCACGAAATTGATCCAACCTATTACATCCTGAAATTCCTCTCCATATTCGGTTTGGTCTGGGATCTCCGCCCCGTCCCAGAAGCAGTTATCGAAGAAGCGAAATCTCTAAAAAATTCCTAACCACAGAGACCCATAGAATACAGAGGCAAAAACTTGATCAGAACCTCCTCTGTGGACTCTATGCTCTCCGTGGTCAAAATATTCCCATCATCAATCTCTAACTTATTTGGAAAAAAAAAGCTCCATAGCCATCATCGGCACGGGTATTTCTGGGCTCGCCTGCGCTCATTTCCTGCATCGCCATTACAACGTCACTCTATTTGACAAAGACCGCCGCATTGGAGGCCATTCGAATACTGTCACGGTTTCAGAAGGCGGAAATAATCTCCCGCTGGATACCGGCTTTATGGTCTATAACGAGGTCACATATCCTCACCTCACTCGGCTATTCAAGGAACTCGATGTCATCACAAAACCCACAGCGATGTCGTTTTCCGTTCAACACATCCCCGACGATGTGGAGTTCAATGGCGGATCAATCAATCTGCTTTTCGCCCAGCGAAAAAACCTTCTTCGTGCACGGTTTTGGAAAATGCTTCTGCAAATCAATCGCTTCAACCAAGAGACGATAGAGGAACTCACCAACCCAAAGTTCGGCAACCTCTCACTTGCCGATTACGTCAAGGCGAGAGCCTATGGCGCTGATTTCCTAGATTGGTATCTCTCTCCGATGGCCGCTGCCGTTTGGTCTTCACCGCCCGAGCGCATTCACGATTTTCCAGCCAGAACCCTCATGCGCTTCTGGTTCAACCACGGCTTCTTAGGACTTGATACCCAACACCCTTGGCGCACGGTGGTTGATGGTTCACGGCAATACGTTGAAAAAATCACGGCTCCTTTTAAAAACAACATCATCACCGGAAATCCTGTGCGCAGCGTGAGTAGCGACAATCATGTCACCCTAGACGATGGAAGCTCGAGGCATTTTGACCGAGTCATCTTTGCGTCACACGGCGACCAATCACTTAAGCTACTGGAATCTCCCACTCCGCTCGAAAGTGATATTCTCGCTCATTTTAACTATCAACCCAACCGCGCTGTCGTCCACACCGATCCCCGTTTCATGCCCCGCAACAAACGCGCATGGGCATCGTGGAACTACCGCATAGAGCCATCAGGCAAACATTCCACACATTACTGGATGAACAGCCTGCAAGGCGTATCGGAAAAGGTAAATTACTTCGTCTCCATCAATCCGCCGGGTGAGATCGCACGGGAAAACATTCACCATGAACTCGAATACGAGCATCCCATCTTCAACAGCGCTGCAATCGAAGCTCAGGATCGCGTGCCCGATCTCAACTTCGCGGGTAACAACACCCAGCGGTTCTACTGTGGGGCATGGCAACGTTACGGCTTCCATGAAGATGGCATCTGGTCCGCTCACCGCCTGTGCGAACAAATTCTCAACCAAGACCCGTGGCTAAAAATGGACCGCGCGAGGCCACTCGCGCTCAATTCCGAAATCCAAGCATGACCCGCGGAAATTCCATCTACGAATGCATAGTCTCCCATACCCGCGTCTCTCCAAAGAAACACGCCTTTCAATACCGCGTGTTCATGTTGGCCATTGATCTTGACGATTTTCCTCAGGTTCCGCTGCTCTCTCTGAATCGCTTCAATCTTTTCTCTGTCGACAACCGAGACCACATCCGCATCAACGAGAATTTATCGATCAAGGAAAACCTCAGCTCATGGTTGGCAGAAAAAGGCACGAAGCTTCCAGCTGATGTCAAAATCATGCTGATCACTTTCCCCCGCGTTCTCGGCTATTCATTTAATCCTGTGTCTTTCTACTACATTTACCGTCATACAGGAGAACCTATTGCAGCAGTCGCCGAGGTCACCAATACCTATCGCGAGATGAAGCTATTCCCACTTGGTGAACCTGATAAAAAAGGCTGTTTCAATCATACTGTCTCAAAAAACTTCTACGTGTCACCCTTCTCGGATCCCAACGATACCTTCCACTTCCGGATCGACCAACCGGCCAACGCATGGAGCATCCATATCGATAACCTCACCGATTCGAGACCCTCTCTACTCTCCTCAATCCGCGGAAAGCGACAGGAACTCACCGCTTCACGCCTTGCATGGTATGCCATGAAATATCCTCTCATCTCCCTCTCCATCATTTTTCGCATCCATCTCCATGCGCTACTTCTCTTCCTGAAAAAAATTCCCTACTTTGCAAAATCCACACCGATAAAAAACTTTTAATTCTAATCTCTAAATCTCAAAAACCCTGTGACCTCCGCTGCATGACTGAACCTAACCAGAGCCTTGCCACTGATCACAGATCAATCAGCGCTGATGACTTGCCAACTTGCACCATGGACTCTGCCTCAATCCAAACACAACCCCAGCTTTGACTACATTTCATTCCGTCCAAGCATCCAGCACTTTATGACCTTATAAATGTTCGCTATCGCTCACTCTGCTTTGCGACCCTGACTCCACTCCATCACATCTTCAAATCATCAAAAGCCGCCTAATCATGGAACAGACCTCCGAACAACAACTCTGCGACCCTTTGCGTGCCTCGCGGCTTTGCGTTGAAAATTCATCCCCCACCCTCCCCGAACGCATCGTACTTTCCCTGTTCCGTAAATTTACCCTAGGAGGTCTTTCCCTCAGCTACCCCGACGGTCAAAGCCTACACTTTGGAAAAGCAGGTGCGCCTGTCACCGCCCATATAACCCTCAACGATCCTGAGGAATTTTTCAAACGCTGCATGTTCTATGGAAACATAGGTATGGGCGAGGCTTACACCGATGGCATCTGGGACACTCCAGACATTGCGGCCGTCATTTCATGGTTCGCTCTCAACATGACCGCTCTGCAAGGCGACGATACCGATTCCTCGACTCTACCCGGAGTCAATTTTCTCAAAATCGTCAACTGGTTCCGCCACCTCAAACGATCCAACACCATAGAAACCTCACGCCGCAACATCGCGGAGCACTACGATCTAGGGAACGAATTCTACTCGCTCTGGCTGGATGAAACGATGACCTACTCTTCCGCAAAGTTCACATCGGAAAAAAATCGAAGGCCTGTAGGTATTTTGGACAAGAGTTCAGCGACGTGGGGCGAAGCCCCGCAGTGCAGTGAGGCGGCGCTGAGTCAAACCCAAACTCTAGCTCAAGCACAGACCGAAAAATACGACGCTCTATGCCGTAAGCTCCACATCAAACCCACTGATCACATCTTGGAAATCGGCTGCGGTTGGGGCGGATTCTCCCATCACGCTGCGCAAAATTACGGCTGCAAAGTCACCGCTGTCACCATCTCCGAGGCCCAAGCCGCTTATGCGCGAGCCCGCATCGAAAAGGCCGGCCTCTCTCACCTCGTGGAAATTCGCATCCAAGACTATCGGCTCATCACCGGCAAATTCGATAAAATCGCGTCCATCGAAATGTTGGAAGCAGTTGGCCACAAATTCCACGAATCCTTCTTCGCCAAATGCCACGAAGTCCTTGCTCCTCATGGCTTGCTCGCCGTTCAATACATCACGGTTCCCGATTGCCGTTACAAATCCCTGACCAAGGGAGTCGATTGGATTCAGAAGGTCATCTTCCCAGGATCGCTTCTGCTTTCGGTCGGACGCGTCAACGAAGTGATCAACAAAACTAGTAATCTTTTTCTCCATCACTTGGAAGACCTAGGACTCGACTACGCCCGCACACTTTCCATATGGCACGAAACTTTTAACGCCAAACTCGATCAAATCCGCCCGCTCGGTTTCGACACCCCCTTCATCCGTACCTGGAACTACTACCTCAAATACTGCGAAGCCGGCTTTGCCACCCGCAACATCTCCGTCGTCCAAGCCGTTTATACACGCCCCAATAACATCGCCCTGTAGCGGCGTTCTTCGGTCGCCGATCTATTCGCCAAAAATCTTTGGGAAAGGAATCAGCAGCCAACCGCGCAGATCCTTTGTTTTCTCCTTTTCCCCCTGTGTAGAAAATCTTGATTAGCTATCATCAGTCAAACCCACAGCATTCGTTCCGCTTTCCAAACTCTGGTTTCTGGTATCTAAAATCCAAAATATTTCATGACCCTAAACCCAGACAGCCGCTTCTCTCGCTGGGTCATCCGCCCTATCGCGAACCAGCTCAAGCAAGGCACTTCTCCTGAGAGACTTTCATGGAGCATTTCCCTAGGTGTCAGCCTCGGTATATTTCCCATCATGGGCAGCACCACGATCGTCTGCCTTATTATCGGCCATATTTGCCGTCTCAACCAACCTATCCTCCATCTTTTCAAAACTTTCACCTATCCGCTGCAACTCATCCTCATCCTCGTTTATATCCGTCTCGGCCAAATACTCAACGGAGTCCCCCTGATCAAATTCTCCATTCCCCAACTCCTCACCCGCTTCAAAGACGACCCTGCACAATTTGCCAGCGACTTCGGTATGGCCGCGCTCTACGGTATCGAAGCTTGGGCCATCAGTGCGGCTTTCCTTATCCCCGTCCTGTATTTGGTCTCACTACCCGTTCTCAAGAAGTTATTGGAAAAAAATCGCTTATAAGCGCATGCCGCAGAACTTACGCAACCATGACACGTCATCTTCCTATGTGAACTTTTTTGTAGATATAAAATTCCCATGTTGCCCATAAACGACCATTTCTCCCTTTGACTTTCATCATTTCAACTTACCTTTTCAACCATGTCCCAAGCACTATCCAACGCCGTGAGTCTCCATCCGTATTTCAAAATCCGTGAAGGAAATCTCGAATCCTTTACCCAACTCATGCCGGCGTTCATTGAAAAGACCTCCTCAGAACCGGATTGCTTGTATTATGATTTCACCCGCAACAATGATATCGCCTTTTGCCGCGAGGCCTATGTCAGTGCGGAAGGCGTTGTCGCCCACCTTGGAAACGTTGGCGAATTACTTGGAAAATTTCTCGAACTAGCCGATCTGACCCGTCTCGAAGTCCATGGCCCAAGCGAAGAAATTGAAAAGCTCCGTGCGCCACTAGCCGACCTCAATCCCGACTTCTTTATCCGTGAAATCGGCATGCTGCGCACAAATCATTGAACGCAATCCCAGCCGATCAGACAAAACCTGATCGGAGTAATTTTCCAAGTCTCTTGCTGTGAAGCCTGGGTCGGGATCCTAGGTTGTCGGATTTCGAATCTCAGCGACCTAGCTTTTTGAATAAAATTTGTAAGCGATCACCGCTAATAAAACCAAGATCCAGACAAGCACGACCCAAAAAACAATCCGAACAGCGCGCCCTCTGGTTCGTGGGGTCTCGCTTTTTTTGATCATTTGATGACCTGATTCATGAGAATCGGCAGCTTTTGCCGAAACGACAGGACTGATAGATTTCATAACCTGCCGAAAACCAACCACAGGCTTACATTGGCACGCAGTACATATCCGACCTTCATCAAAACCATAGTTCGACTGAAATAAGGAACCGCAGTGGCCACAGTGATACCAGGCTTCTTTGTCTTGAGTTGTCATGGTGTCGCTGTGTCAAGCCAGTTCGGAGCAATGAGTCTCTTGATCATCCATTGATGGGGTAAAATCTCCTGATTTCCACGCTCCAAATCCAGAATAATCTCGGCTTCGGTTTGATACTCCCCAGTGATCGGACTGACCGAAAACAACGCGAGGATATCCTGATCAACCTGACTGCCAATTTCCGTATAAGCCCATATGGATAAGTCATTTTTGGGAGAGCTAACGATGAATGAATGGTATTTTTCATCTGACAATTGGTGGGTGAAAAAATCCGAACGGGAGATCCGCCCCCGAATCTCACTACCGTCACCTTTGCCAATCTTGAGCTGATCAAAATCAGCCGTACCGTAACCCGTGGTGGCTTTCCAATCCATCTTTAGATCTGAATTCTCATAGCGGAAAAATGCGACGAACTTCGAAAAGTTGTGGTCCAATCCCCTGAGCTCCGCGTAAGGGAGTTCACCAACTTGGAAAGTTTTCCAAGATGCTTTGTCAGAAGGCATCCATCCACGATCTGCTCCCATGGGCTTCCACCTTTCCATGATTGAGGGAGCATTACGACTACCAAGATAAACGGATTGTAAAAATTCATTCTCACTCCGCGCATGTGCATAAAGACCGAAAATTCGGCTTGCCTCTTGGCTGCTGTTTACAAGTTTCCCCAAAGCACCCAGATCTCTTGCTGGTTCTCTCTTTGCTTTGGAAGAATCAATCCGATCCGAGCCGTTTTTATTCGTTTTTCTATCAAATTTTTGATCGAAAAAACGACTTGTGAACATTGCCAATCCAATGAGCGCAATGACTCCTAAGGCGGTAACCGACATCCAACGTAAAGCACTTTTTTTCGGACCCACCCCCCAATCCTCACGCGCTTCGCGGGGCAACCGGCCTTTCGTCAAAACTCTCCGACCCTTCTGGGCGATTTCATCGGCCTGCTTGAGATTCTCCATAACCCGAGCAGCTTGAAAATCCCTCTTCTCTGAAGCCGAGCGATCCACATGAATGTCAAATGTAACCAGAGATACTAAATCCGAAGCCTCTCGAACTGATGACGATTCACCTGGATGACGACCCGTGTGAACCGTATGGAGTGAGGGTGGATTTAAAACGACTTTCGCCACACTCGGCGACTCCGTCCGACGCGGCGGCAACTGTGAATCATAGATCTGATCTACATCAAGACCATACCAATCATCGTCAGGCAAAACTGGCGGTGCGTTATTGTTGGGGTCTTCTTGATGAGGATTCATGAAGTCTCATTCGTTCAATGATGGAACCTCGAACCTGCAGTCGCATCGTGCAAGTGATCAGATGCTTTGATCGGTATTTTCAATAGCCGGATGAAAGCTTCAGGATGAGATTCTGTGCCGCGCGATCAAATGCGTCAGGCAAAGCATTATAGCGGGCCAATTGCAAGTTTGAGTCTACGAAAAATGAGCTCTGCCCCATACTGGTGCCGCTTGCCAATACGCGAGTAGGGTCACGAGCATCCTTCAAAAGCCAATCGATTCGGACCGTGTTGGTAAGCTCCTCTGCCGTCAGGGCATCGCGCCTCGACCCCCTCAGAGCACTGTAATCGATCGATGTAACTTGTCCCTCAAGCACGGCATCCGCACGGTCCAACTCGGAGAGGCGATACGTCCCGTTTTGAACCAAGGCTGCCGTAACGGCGGATGTTGCGATGGCTTCAGCCCTAGGGTGCAAAGTTCCATTTTCAAGCATCGATACCGAGATGCGCTCCACCCCAGCGAGTGATGGCGGCTTGGATCCGCCCAGTTTATATCCCGCGCAGGAGCTCAAGATTACGCTCAGTAAACCCAATGATAGAAATTTCATAAATTTGATAAACACTGGTTATTCACCCAGCTCTCTCAAACGGGAAACAGCATAATCATGCGAACTTCCCGTTTTTGAGCTTTTCACGATATCCCGATAGTAAACTTTGGCGGATTCGATTTGTCCGGTTCGGTCATAAAATTTGGCAATTTCCAGCGAGCGATCCAGATCCCGACTTTTGAGATTGGCCAACAAGCGCCTCGCCTCCGGAGTTTTCGCATGACTCGGATACTGGAGCAAATAATCCTCTAAGGCTTCCGCTGCGAGATCGAGAGTTGCTTGGTTCTGATTGCCGCCGTCCGCCTGCTCAAGGAACACGATACCGACTCGAAAAAGCGCATCCGCTGCCTGACGAGACTCCGGCTGATCTCGGACCAACCTGCGGTATGCATCGATGGATTCCTTATAATCTTTCTCTTTCTGGTAAAGCTCACCAATCGCAAATTGCGCATTTGCCGATATTTCAGAACGTGGCGCGTTGTCCCGAAGTTGCCCCAACATTTCAATAATCTGCTTGGTTGAAATGCGGGATTTCAAGCCGATGAACGAGGACCTCACTTTGCCATCGACTGCGGCCTGGGCCATCTTGACCTGACTGTTGAGGGCTTTCGTATACAAAGCGCTACTCTGATAGCGTTGTAAAAATTTTTGATAGGCCTTGAAGGATTTGAGCGTCTCTCCCTGTTGTTCCAAAATTTCCGCTTGGCGGAAAGTGGCCTTACCTGCCGATGGTGACATGGCGAAATCGTCGGCGACTTCCTGATAAAGTTTCAGCGCTTTTTTTTGATTGCCAGCATCATCAAGCGCTTTGGCCTTCTGATAAAGTGCCTCCCCCTCTCCCGATAGGGCTTGGGCGCTGCCCGCCAAACCAATCGTGCCTTCTTCATTTCCGCAAGAAACCAGCAAAAAGGAGGCGATCGCAAGCAAGGCGAACTTCGAAAAACATTTTGTCATGCCAGAATCATAGAAACTTTGGCGAGTCGTGAAAGAGGAAATTGCAGAAGTTACAAGAAGTCAGCTTTTTCCCAGTTCCCTGGCACGCGCGACCGCTGCGCCAACAGCTGCAATAAAAGAGGAGCGAATCGCCCCCTCCTCCAATGCCGCAAGCCCTGCGATTGTCGTGCCTCCCGGCGAGGTCACCATATCTTTGAGAACGGCAGGATGCAAACCCGTCTCCAGAACCATCGCTGCCGCCCCAGCCACGGTTTGGGCCGCGAGTTTCAACGCATCCGCCCGCGGCAGACCCGCTTGCACGCCGCCGTCTGCCATCGCCTCAATCACCAGATAAATATAGGCGGGTCCGCTTCCTGACAGCCCGGTCACCGCATCGATCAAACGTTCCGGTATTTCCACAGACATGCCCACCGCACCCAAAATCGACTGCACCACATTCCGATCCGTCTCCAAGCACTTGGATCCTAGGGAATAAGCCGCCGCACCTTTTCCCACCAGCGAGGGAGTGTTCGGCATCGTCCTTACGATTCGGCAAGCCCCACCTGTCAGCTTTTCCATCGTCTCCAAGGTCACGCCGGCAGCGATGGATACATAAAGCTTGTCCGGGAAATTTCCCAAATCCGCCGATCGGATGATTCCGGGAAGATCAAGCGGCTTGGTAGCCAGGATCAAGACCTCCGCTTCCTTTACAACCTCCGAGATGGAAGCCGTATTCCTCGCTCCGGTCTGTTCGGAGAAACGCACCCGTGAAGCTTCAGTCCGAGCCACTCCGATCACATCTGCAGCTCTCACCACTCCCTGAGATATCGCACCTTTTACCAAGGCCGTCGCCATTTTTCCACAACCGATCACTCCTAACTTCATAATCAAACTACTATGAGAAAATCCCAAGCGAGGCGAGCGTCATTTTCCTTGGGAAATTCGGAATCATGGCTCAGTTTACGCGCATGCCGAAATGGATCATACTCTTTGGGTTTCTCGCTCTATGCCTCCCAGCTTTCTCAGAAGAAGCCTTGGAGGGAAAACCCATGGCAGATGAAATTCCGAGCGTCGCAGATTGCATTCCACCATGGGTATTCGCCGCCGCAAAGCCCAGCCCGTTTCCGTTTAACAATGGCTTGGTGATCGCCATCATCGCGGCAAACGAAACCGCTCAAATCCATACCCTGCAGGGTTTAAACCATCTTCATGCGGGCTGGGATTTCGAAGCCATACGCCATTTTTCCCTCGCCATGGAAGCAGATCCTCGCTGCATGATGGCCCATTGGGGAATGATCATGGGCATGCTCGGCACTTCTCCGGAGACCGATTCCTACCGACTCTCTGCCAGCCAACGCCTGCTTCAACTCGTTGCAGACGGCGAGGGCACCGAACTCGAACGAGGCTTTGCCTATAGTCTGATCAAATACATCGAAGAGGGCCCCAAAGGCGCGGAAATCGCCTTTCGCAAGGTTTCCGAAAGGTTTCCACAAGACATCCAATCCCAGATATTTGCAGCTTTGTTCAGTCGAGGAGGATATGATTTGATGGGTAAAATCACCGCCGCCCAGTCCGAGGCCGAGAAGCGTATGCTCGAACTCGTCGAACGCTTGCCTAGCAATTCGATTCCCCTGCATGCCTATTTGCTAATTAGAGCCGAGGCACCAGATCTCAAGGCCTCGGTTGAACTTGCAGCGAAACTCTGCGAGTTAGCTCCCAAATACCCCCCCTACCTCCATCTACTCGGACACTACCAATGGAGAAACGGAGAATTTGATGCAGCCGTATCGAGTTTCTCACTCGCTGAAAGCCTATATGCAGAATGGATGCGTTCTAACAAAATTGCCCCTGCTGACTGCCCAGCATGGATACGATCCAAAAGTTATCTCGCCATCGCAACTGCATCTGCAGGGAATTTCAAGGACGCGATTGCCCTCGCCACTGAAATCTCAAAAATTCCACTCGATCCCAAGCGCCCCCTCTCACCCGGAAACCGGCAAATCCTCTGGGATGCCCAAACCTTGGCGGCACGGGTCATTCTATATCGTGGCGGAAAATCAGACCCCACCGAAGCACTCGTTACGTTACCCACACCGGATAGCCGCGAGCCTTATCGCAAACATTCCCTTTCTCACTGGTGGACGGATGGCCTGAGGATTGCCCTCCAGACATATCGCATGATCAATGCCGGGGACATGAAAAGCGCGACAGATACCATCAACACCCTCAGCTTTCACGGTGAATCGATGGCCAAGCAGCAATCCATCGCCTCCACCCGAGGCGAGTATGCCGAATGGCGTCGGGCCCTGCTGAATTTGGAAATGCTAACCGCGAATCTGCGCGGCCACCTCGCCCTGGCCGGTCCACCAAAAAACCAGGGTTCCGCATTCAACTGGTTCCGCGCTGCAGCCGATCGACAACGCACCTCCGCTTCCATGTATCCGCCCTTGATTCTGACGCCCATGGCCAATGATCTTGGTGATTATTTTCTCTCGATCAAACAACCGGAAAAAGCGCTGGAGGCTTACGAGGAAGCCATTGCCAAATTCCCAAATGAAACGTCGACCCTTGAACGTATCAAAAAGACCAAGGACCCCAGATAGAGCGCTTCCTGATAATAAGCATCAAACACTCTCCAGCCGGGCCTTCACGCGGGCACCGATGATATCTGCAAGTTTTTCATCATTTTGATCCCGCAGGAAATCGCAGAAATTCGAAGCCACGGCGTCTAGATCATCCGCATATTCTTTGCCAAGAGATTCGAAACTTTCCAGCGCCATTTCAAAATGCTTCCTTGCACGGTCACGATCACCCGTTTCCAGCATGGCAAGAGCCAGATTATTATGCGATTGCGCGGTGTCCGGATGCTGATCCCCAAACAACTCCCTGCGTGTCTCCAATGCCATCATGTGCATTTCTCGCGCTTGCTCCAGATAACCGGCTGCCAGATAAACCGCCCCAAGATTATTCGAAACCGCTGCAGTTTCCGAATGCTTTGGACCCACCACAGAATGCATGATTTCGAGTGATTTTAAAAAGTAATCCTCGGCCGCATCCAAATTTCCTGCCGATTTTGCCGTGAAACCGAGATTGTTCGTGATTGCCGCGATGTCCATCATCATCGGAGGGTCGTGCCTTTCAAAACAATCAACCGCCTTTTCCCATGACGTGATCACTCGGTCATAACGACCCAATCCATCATACGCCGCACCCAACAGGGCATATAACCGGCCCAGCTGATCGAGTCGATCTTTGCGACCATCCAACTGGTCAATCGCATGCTTCGCATCTTCCAGCGCCTCGTCGTACGCTTGCAGGTCCATGTAGATCCCCGCCCGAACTTCCAAACCCGCCACAAACGCGTCAATCGTCTCGAGATCGGAGCTGAGCATCTGCTGACATTTGTCAACCAAAGCATGGGCCGCATGCAGTGCCTCCCCCAGATCTCCCAGTTCGCGCAGAGTAAACACCCTTTCACGCATAATTTGAATGAAATTTGCAGTTGGCTTGTCCATAATTTGGGTTCGTTAAATATGCTAAACCTCTTTATCTGAAATTGACGAGCGGAAATCTTTAGAGAGCCGTCAAATTTTCGGTCAGTTTTTTACGGATGCTGGGCAGGCCGCCCAAATGCTCGCTCAGCGCCTGCTCGGCTCCACGATTTTCCCGTGAAATTCCCAAAATCACCGCGAACTGCTGCTCGAAATGCTGCAGGGCCCGCAAGCCGGGACTTTCCAAGTCCAAATAATCCAAACCTCTTTTCAACAAATCAAAAATCTCCGGTTCCGGATGATTGGGTTCTAGGCCCGCCTCGATCAACTGACAGAAGTATCCCGCCATCAACGTCGTCGTGTAGCTTCTGCGTAATCCCTGCCTCCAATGGGAAATCGCTACTTCCCGCAGGGCATGCAGCTCACTCTGCCGCGACTTTGCAAACAAGATTTCACCGGAGAAAAACAAATCCAATTTGCCAGCAAACACACTCTTCGGACGCAATGCCCCCTTCGCCACCGTCTTGATCAAACCCTCGTTCTCGCTCAGCCAATGCACGATCAAACTCGTCTCAGTAAGACGTGTTGTTCGCATCAGGATCGCTTGGGAGGAAAACACAGCTATAAAAGGAATTGCAGATTCGGCTTGATACGGCTCTTTTAGTGCCCTAGCCAAGTTCCAGCAATTATGGGTCAGCAATCAAACAAAATCATCAAACGCCGCCGTCGCGCGGATTATCTCAAGCGTAAGAAGGAAGCTGCCAAGCTCGGCGGCATCCTTCCCAAAGTCACCGTCAAGAAAGCCACCCCGAAACCGGCGGTGAAATCTGACGCTCCAGCAGCAGCCAAAGCAGCTCCTGCAAAGAAAGCCGTTGCCAAGAAAGCCGTTGCCAAGAAAGCACCTGCGAAAAAAGCACCCGCAAAAAAAGCCGCTAAGAAAACCGAATCCTAGGTTCCAAGCTTTCAACCATCTATCAACCAAGCCGGCTCTCCCAACAGGAAGCCGGCTTTTTTCTTATTTCAGACAAATTTCCGCTTCCCTCCCCAATCTCCTCCCCTACTCTCCCGCCCGCATCCATCCTCTTACTTGGAGTTTAAAATTTAAAATTTAGAGTTTATGAAAATCGTCGTCGCATACTCAGGAGGTCTTGATACCTCGGTTCTCCTCCTCTGGCTCAAAGAAAAATACAACGCGGAAATCATCGCTTACTGCGCAGATGTCGGCCAAGGCGACGAACTCGACGGCCTCGAAGCCAAAGCCCTCTCCACTGGGGCGTCGAAATGCTATATCGGCGATCTCAAACAGGATTTCGCCCACAACTACATTTTTCCCATGATCCAGGCCGGCGCGATCTATGAAGGCCGCTACCTGTTAGGAACCTCCATCGCCCGCCCCTGCATCACCGCAGACATGATCAAGATCGCCATCGCCGAAGGCGCGGATGCGATCGCTCATGGTGCGACTGGAAAAGGTAACGACCAAGTCCGCTTCGAGCTCTCCGCCGCAGCCCTTGCTCCCAATATCAAATGCATCGCCCCATGGCGCGATGCGGAATTCCGCAAACAATTTCCCGGCCGTGCGGAAATGATCGCCTACGCCGAGGCCAACAATATTCCGATCAAAGCTTCCATGAAGAAGCCTTACTCGATGGACCGGAATCTTCTCCACATCTCCTTCGAAGCAGGCGCGATGGAAGACCCGTGGTACGATGCCACCACCCCCGAAGACCGAGACATGTATGTGCTCTCCGTTTCTCCCGAAGACGCACCCGACCGAGCCGAGTATATTGAAATCCTCTTTGAAAAGGGCAACGCCATCGGTTTGAAACATGCCAACCTCGATGCCATCCTCACCGAACTGGGCGATGTCAAAGCCACGGGGCAACAAGACGGCTATGCACTTTTCGATGCCTACGGCGTCATGCGCGTGCTCAACCTCCTTGGCGGTCGCAACGGCATCGGCCGCGTCGATATCGTGGAAAACCGCTTCGTTGGCATGAAATCCCGCGGCATTTACGAGACCCCAGGCGGAACCATCCTCCTCGCCGCTCACCGTGACCTCGAGACTCTCGTCGTCGATCGCGAAGCCATGCACATCCGCGACTCTCTCATCCCAAAATACGCCCAACTCGTTTACAACGGTTTCTGGTTCGCACCGGAACGCGAAGCCATCCAAGCCCTTGTCACCGAAACCCAGAAAAAAGTTTCCGGAGAAGTCCGTATGAAACTTTACAAAGGCAACGTGATGCAAGCTGGTCGTCGCTCACCCTACAGCATGTATTCCGAAGCCATCGCCACGATGGAAGGAGGCCAAGAACAAGCCTACAACCAAGACGATGCCACCGGCTTCATCGCGCTGAATGCGCTGCGTTTGAAGGCAGTAGCCAGACAAAGCTAGGGTCGTTTTGATAATACGACCGCCATTCAAAAATGAAGAGCAAAGGAATACCAATTCTCTTCATTCAATAATCAAACCTCAACAAGGCAGGGCAAGCAATGGCGAGCCTCCTACAAGACGAAGTCCAAGCCGTTTGGACGAAGCGAAACGGAGTCATTCATCAATCGTAAATCAAAACGATTGATGAAACCGCTCACTTGAATGCAGTGGAATGACGATTTTTGATTTTGGATCTTAAGCAAAGGGGACTGAAGGATCGTAGAAACACGAAACAATTCGAAATCTACGAATGAACGAAAAAAGCGAGCTAGGCATGTCCAACCCAACCATACTCCGTCGCATCATGCGCATGGCGCTTTGGGGTTTCCTTCTTTGCCTTCTCTGGTGCATGGCGGTTTCAACGGTCATATGGCGTTTTGGAAACCGGGATCGGGCGTCTCAGTCCGACTGCATCATCGTTCTTGGAGCGGCTGTTCGAGGAGCCGTTCCATCACCGGTTTATTTGGAGCGCATCAGGCACGGAATCGACCTTCATGAGAAAGGCTATGCTCCGAAAATCATTTTCACCGGTGGGTATGGAGAGGGTCAAAAATATTCCGAAAGCAGCGTTGGGCAGTCGGTCGCGATTCAGCTGGGAGTCGATGCCGAAGACATTCTGGTTGAAGAGCATTCCCGAACCACACAGCAGAACCTGTCTGAGGCCGCTTCTGTGATGAAGCAGCACGGAATGGACTCTGCCATCATAGTCAGTGATCCCCTGCACATGAAGAGGGCGACGATGATTGCCAATGACCTCGGCATTAGGTGGACTTCCTCGCCTACCCCCACAACACGCTACCGGTCGCTCAAGACCAAGTTTGGCTTTCTAGTTCGTGAGCTTTACTTTTTCCATCATTACCTGATCACTGGTGAATGATGATTCAAGAAAATGGAATTTGATAAGCATTTCAAATGCTCTCGTTGTGGGGCGATCAAGGTTTCTGCCTGAAAGCTGCCGCGCAGTATGAACTGAGGATCGCGTCCCTGGAACCGAGAGCTCTACAATCCACGCTCATTACGGCGAATTTCAGGATTCTGATGATCTTCTACTTGCCCTAGGCGCATTCTTGATCTTCTTTAAAGACGTTAGCAATCCACAGCCTATTTACCCATGAATCTCACTCTCAAAGTTTGGCGTCAAACCGGGCCACAAGCAAAAGGCAGTATCCAGACTTACGCTGCCGAAAACATTCCCGCTGAGGCTTCGTTCCTAGAAATGTTGGATATTGTTAACGAAAGCATCATCAAAAAAGGTGATGATCCCATCCATTTCGACCATGATTGCCGCGAGGGAATTTGCGGATCTTGCTCCCTCACCATCAACGGCGTTCCTCACTCCAAGGAAAAAGGTATCACCACCTGCCAAGTCCATATGCGTAAATTCCGTGATGGAGATACCCTGTGGATCGAGCCTTTCCGCGCGAATGCTTTCCCTATCGTCAAAGACCTTATCGTCAATCGCTCGGCACTGGATCGTATCATTGCCGCGGGCGGATACATCGATATCCGCACCGGCTCAGCCGTTGATGCAAACACCATCCCTATTACTAAAAGCGATGCCGACAGCGCTTTTGACGCAGCAGCCTGCATCGGTTGTGGTGCCTGCGTCGCAGCCTGCCCGAACGGTTCCGCCATGCTTTTCACTTCCGCGAAAATTTCCCACCTAGGTCACCTGCCGCAAGGCCAGCCAGAACGCCAGAAACGCGCGCTCGCCATGGTTCGCCAAATGGACAACGAGGGTTTCGGAAACTGCACCAATCACTATGAGTGCGAGGCTGCCTGTCCAAAAGAAATCTCTGTCGATCACATCGCCCGTATGAACCGTGACTATGGCAAAGGTGTCATCGCCGAGCAGTTTGTTTGAATGTTTAAGGGGCAAATGGAATAAATCACGTCTCTTTCCATCTTACGAGACATGAAAACCAAGTTTACCCTCTTCATCATGGCGATGGCTCTAGGTTTCGGCGCCGCGTGTGCTGATGAAAAGAATAAAGAAAAAGCTATGGAAACCAGTAAACAAGCACCTTCAGAACCGACGGAAAAAGTCGTGAAGACTGTTGAGGAATGGAAAAAAATCCTGACCCCGGAACAGTATCGCATCCTGCGCCAAGCCGGTACGGAAAGGGCTCACGGTGGGGCTTATCACGAGTTTAAAAAACAAGGAAAAGGCTCTTATCACTGCGCCGGCTGCGGTGCTCTGCTTTTTAGCTCCAAAGAAAAATTCGATTCCGGCTGCGGTTGGCCTTCTTTCTATGATCCGGCGAAGGCCGAGAACGTGGTCACAAAAACCGACACCTCAGGCGGCATGATCCGCACCGAGGTGATTTGCGCAAAATGCGACGGCCACCTCGGCCACGTCTTTGAAGGCGAAGGCTTCAAAACCCCCACCGACAAGCGCTACTGCATCAACGGCGTGGGACTTAAATTTGTCCCTGCGGAGAAATAATACCAATTTTTACCGCGGAGACGCAGAGATCGCGGAGGGTCGCAGAGCTATCTGAGCAAAAACTGGAAGCTCTGGCATAGCGGGCTAGCATATCGGCGACAAGGCGAAGCTTGGAAAAACAATTCTTTCCATTCTCTGCGTTCCCTCTGTGACCTTTGACTCCGCTTCGCTCCGTCCAAGCGGTTACGGCACAGCCATTAAGTAAAATTCGCTAACGCTCATTCTGCTTTGCGCCTCCTTGCCCCTCGTAGCCTTGGCGAAGTGGGGTGCGGTGAAATACCCCCTGACGGCTCAATTTTTTAGCGTTTAAAACTTGCCCATCGCAGCAGTCCCTACAATGCTCATGCAGCAACGGCGGTTTGGCGGAATTGGTAGACGCGCTCGACTCAAAATCGAGTTCCTTGTGAGTGTGGGTTCGATTCCCACAGCCGCTACTTTTCTTTTTCCGAGTCAACCCATCGCAGCATGTCATCTCCGCGCAGCATCGGCATCATCGCAGGAAGCGGAATTTATCCGGAGACCTTTGTTCGAGCAGCTCGTAAAGCCGAACCCAATGCCCGCCTCGTCGTCGTTGGTTTTGAAAACGAAACCCGAACCGATCTTGAATCCCAGGTCGAAGCCTTTCGCTGGGTGCGCGTCGGGCAACTCTCCAAACTCATCAAATTTCTCGTCAGCGAAGGCGTTACCGAGGCGGTGATGATGGGCCAGATCTCTCCAAAAAATCTTTTCGATCTCCGCCCCGATCTGCGCATCTTGATGATGCTGGCAAAGGTCAAAAAACGAAATGCCGAAACCTTATTCGGAGCTATTGCTGGCGAGCTCGAAAAAGACGGTATCAGCCTGCTGCCTGCGACGACCTATCTTGATGACCATCTTCCATCCGCCGGGCACGTCTTTGGTCCCATACTCAAGCCACGAACTCTCGAAGACCTCGAATACGGCTTCAACATCGCGAAGCAAACTTCAGCTCTTGATATCGGGCAATCTGTCGTTGTCAGACATGGCACGGTCCTAGCCGTTGAAGCTTTTGAAGGCACCAATGCCTGCATCCGCCGCGGCGGCGAACTGGGCCGCAACAAAGACGCGGTGCTGGTGAAAGTCTCCAAACCCAATCAGGACTTCCGTTTCGATATTCCGGTCATCGGTCCGCAAACCATCGAAAACTGCGCTGACGCCGGCGTTATCGCCATCGGTATCGAGGCCGGGAAAACCTTACTGTTAGAGAAAGAAAAGGTCTCAAGCCTTTGTGCGAAACATCACATCTGCGTTCACGCTTTGTAAATTCAGCTAATTCAAGGTAGGGCGTCATCGGCAAGGACGCCGCGCAATGCAAAAAGCCTTCGATTCTCTCCAGAACACTCCATTCCTCTCCATTCCATGCGGCACCCTATCAAGTGAAATCTGATATCTCTCCTTTAATTTTCCATCTTCAAGCTTACGATTTCCGCCGTGCGCACCTCCTCACTCCCTCATGTTCTTGCTCTCGCGATCGTGAGTTTGTTCTCACACGACCCTGCGGCAGCGGAAACCGCCACCCCTTCCGCCGTTACCCTCGCTGAGATCAATGCCACCATCAAACGCGGGGTGGATTTCCTAGTAGCTGATCAGAATACCGATGGCTCATGGGGCAGTGCGACCCGCACCAAGCATATCAATATCTACGCGCCAATGCCTGGCGCCCATCAGGCCTTTCGCGCCGGCGCAACCGGTCTTGCTCTCTCAGGTCTTGTTGATTCCGCAGATGCCCGTCCCGAAACTCTTGCAGCGATCGAAAAATGCGCGGTATGGTCGATCGAAAACCTCCCTCGGCTACGCCGTGCGGATCAAACCACCACCTACAATGTCTGGGGCCATGCCTACGGATTGCGTTCGCTTGTCCGGCTTCACGAACAGGCAACCGACCCGGAAATGAAAGCCCGCTACAAAAGCCTTGCCCAACAACAAATCGATCTCGTCGGCCGCTACGAAGACATCAACGGCGGCTTCGGATATCTCGATGTGTTTGACGATTTCACCTCACAAAGACCCACCGGTATCACCACCTCTTTCAGTTCGGCCTCCGTTCTTCTTGCCATGCATGAAGGCCGGGAAAAGCTCGGTCTCACCCTGAATGAAAAAATCATCGGTACATCGCTCGATTCGATCAAGCGGCAACAAAATCCGGACAAAACTTACGCCTATTCTCACAGTCATATTTTACGCCCCCGCGCCGATATCAACCGCCCAGCTGGCTCACTCGCCCGCTCCCAAGCCTGTAACGCAGCACTCCGCGCACTCGGCCGCGAAGGCATCAGCGACGAAGACATTATCGAATGGGCCGACCGCTTCCTCGCACGCGAAGGTTGGCTATCCATTGCACGCAAGCGCCCCAAGCCTCATGATATCCATTTCAAAATTTCCGGCTACTTTTACTACTACGGCGTCTACTATTTCACTGAATCTGTTAGACTCCTTCCCCCAGAAAAACAAAAGCCTTATGCCGAAAAACTCGCCGCGCTCATCGCTTTCAAACAGGAAAAAGACGGCTCTTGGTGGGACTATCCGCTTTATGATTACCACCAACCCTATGGCACGGGATATTCGCTGATGGCCTTGAGTTGGTGCAAAAAAGTTATTTCTGCTACCCCCTGATACATAGGGCGTATTCTTCCGCCGGAGGCTTTGGACTGCTGCGGTTCTTATCCGCAGCTTTCAGGGTTGATAGATCTAGACGGAAAGAACCGGTAGTGACCCATCGCTCCGAGTCATAACGCCCAACGTAAGAGCTGGGAATCATCCCAGCAGTCCAGAGCCTGCGGCGCTTGCATGGCACCGGCTACTCGCTGATGGCCCTCAGCTGACACAGGCAAGTCAGGGCCGGCGTGATGCAGGCAGGGACGTTTATCCTTAAACGTCCCTGCCTATTCCTGTTCTGGGTCTTTCTTTGTAGCTTTCTTCGCTACTTTCTTCGCTACTTTCTTCCCTACTTTCTTCGCTGGCCTTGGTGGAAAGTCGAAACCGATTTTTGCGGTAGCTAGGTCGAAGGTGAGGTGAGCGTCGAAACTGCGTTTGGTGCGGTTTGAAACAAAACCCTTCATCAAATCCGTTTTCCCTTCGGAAAGAAGTTTCAGTGCCTGATCCTCCGGAATTTCCCGTTGAAGAATCGAGCGACCGATGCGGATCCCGTGCGGGTCTTTCTTGGTGACGATGCCCGGCACGTAGTAAGCCTTTTCCGTGGCGAAAACTTTATACTCTTTACCATCCGGAGTCTTGGCTGAACCGATGAGCATGTCCTCACCCAGATCCGGCGCTTTGTCATCATCGCCTTCAAAAAGGAACGAGGTTTTGAACTTCGCATCGAGTTGCAGGGACGCATCAAACGGCTTGTTGAACTTTGATTTGAACCCTTGCAGCGGTCCGACCACGCCTTTCGAAAGCAAAGTCCGGAGCTCATCTTCGCTCAGAAGCCGACCGGCGATGTGCTTTTTGATTTTCAGAGGTACTTCGGGGTCGCGGGATTCATAGGTCGCCTCGGTTTGTTTCAAGATGAGCTTGCCATGGATGGGGTGATCGACCTCGACATCCGGAAAAGTGTGGCTTTTCGCTTCTTCCGCGAGGCCATGGGCTTTCGCGACGATGTCCTTGGTGTATGCGATGATCTCTTTCATGAAATCATCCCGCTTCAGATGACCTTGTTCCATCTGGCGCAATTTGTATTCCCAATCACCCGTCATGCGCGGCGAGTAGAGACCCTCGATTTCCATTTGTTGGACGAGGTCGATCAATCTCAGACCCGAGTTCGTCACATGCAGTTCACGGCCGTCACGAACCAGATATTTTTGTGAAATCAAACCTTCAATCGTCGCGGCCCGTGTGGCTGGAGTTCCAAGACCGCGTTCAGCCATGGCTTCCCTGAGTTCCTCATCGTTAACGAGCAACTTGCCCGCGCCTTCCATCGCGGATAACAGGGTGGATTCTGTGAAGCGTGCGGGTGGACGCGTCTGTTCGCTCACCAACTCTACAGGATCCGCTTTGGCGGTCTCACCTGCTTTCACTGAAACCAGTTCATCTTTTCCAGCTGCGACTCCGATTTTGCGCCCGTAGACTTCAAGCCAGCCGGGAACGGTTAGAACCCGCCCCTCGGTTTTGAAAACGTCTTTCTCTTTATCGTGCTTGATCGTAGAAAGTCGCGTGGTTTGCTCGAATTCCGCATGCGGATAGAAGACGGCGATGAAACGTTTCACCACCATGTCGTAAACTTTTTGTTCGGCATCCGAAAGCTTGGCGATATTGCCGGTTGGGATGATCGCAAAGTGATCCGAAACTTTCTTGGTATTAAAAATCCGCTTTGACTGGTGCAGATGCGGACCGTTTTCACCTTTGCCAGAAAGCACGGCCTTTGCATATTTCGCAACATCGAGATCGCTGTTCGCGATCTGCTTCATTGTGTCTTTGACGTTCTGGACGTAATCTTCCGGAAGGTAACGCGAGTCCGTTCTCGGGTAAGTCAGCACTTTATGCTTCTCATAGAGGGCTTGGGCAATTTGCAACGTTCCCTTTGCAGAAAACGGCGCTTCACGTTGTAGAGTTGTCAAATCGTAAAGCTGGGGCGCAATCTGTGTGCTGGATTTCTTCTCCTCGGAAATTTCCGCCTGCTTGCCTTGGCAACGCTCCACAATCGCCTGCGCTTTTATCTGCTCCCAAATACGCTCCGGCTTGGCGTGCGGTTTGTCGTCGGACTTTTTGAAACCAGGATCGATCCATTTTCCCAAATACTCCCCAGCCGCGACGTGCAGGGTGGCATGGACCTCAAAATAGGGCTCAGGCGTGAATGCCTGGATCTCCTTCTCACGAGCAGCGAGGATCGCCAAGGTCGGTGTCTGCACCCGACCGGCTGCCGTGATATTGAATCCACCATGCCGGGAGTTGAAACAGGTAAAAGCGCGGGTCGCATTCAGGCCGACCAACCAATCGGATTCGGAACGGCACTTCGCCGCATCCGCCAGTGGCCTCATTTCTTCATCACTGCGGAGATTATCCCAAGCGGAAAGAATCGCACCCGATGTCATCGATTGCATCCAGAGGCGTTTGATCGGCTTATGAATATCGCCGATTTCCATGATATAGCGGAAAATCAATTCGCCTTCGCGGCCAGCATCGCAAGCATTGACGATCTGATCGATGTCCTTGCGCTTCGCAATTTTGAGGATTTTTTTCAACTTAGCCTCCGATTGCTCAATGGGATCGAGAGTGAAAGTCTCTGGGATGGCAGGCAAAACATCGAATTTCCAGGGAAGTTTTCTCCCGTTTGGCCCCATCGGCATGCGGAGCTCAACCAAATGTCCGACGGCCGAGGTGATGACCGCATTGTCATTTTCGTAATGAATTTCGCGCCCTTCTCCGACCTTTTTAAACTTTCCCAGCTTCGGGCTAAGAGCCTTTGCGAGGTCGTTCATGACGGAGGGTTTTTCTGCAATGATGAGTGTTTTTCCCATGGAGGTAGATTCTGGAAAGGCGTTGTGTCTGAAGTGGGACTAGGCAGGGAATTTCACGGGATGCAAGGAGGAAAAAAATTTCAGTGCAAATCCGTTTTGTCTGACAAAGACCGTATTCAAGCTAAAATTCATGGCCAAAACTGGTCGTTTTTAGGGTCGGCGAATGAACCGAAAACCCGGTAGCGGCCTCACCAAACGACGCAGCTCCAGTTTGAAAAGTCCTGCTGTGACAACGGAAGATGGCAAGCCTGTATGGTCGATCAATTGATCAATCGCGAGTTCTTCCCCTGCCGGCATCGCCGCCAAAATCTTTGCTTCTTCTTCAGGTAGCTCGGGTAAATCCACAACGGGTTGTGCCGATTTCTCCTCCTGATAAGAAAAGGGCAACTCACCCATGTCATCGATGATTTGCGAAGCATCCGTAATCAGAGTCGCGCCCTCACGGATCAGCTGATGGCAGCCCGCGGATGAGGGTTTGTCGATGGGTCCCGGAACTGCGAAAATGGATTTTCCGTATTCGGAGGCGAGATTCGCAGTGATCAGCGAGCCGGACCATGCGGGGCATTCCGTAACCAAAACCGCTTGGCTCCATGCGGCCACGATCCGGTTCCGCATGGGAAAGGTTTGTTTGTCTGGAGCTTTATGCAGGGGAAATTCTGAAATCACCGCTCCGTTTCCATTTGCGATCCTCTCTGCCAAGGCGAGGTTCTCCGGCGGATACAACCGCGCCAACCCGGAGCCAACCACCGCGATCGTCCGACCTTTCGCCGCAAGCGCCGCTTCGTGCGCCGTGGTGTCGATCCCGCGTGCCAGTCCTGAAACGATTGTGAATCCGGCATGGGCCAGCTGATAGGTCAGCTTCTTCGTGGCAGCTGTGCCGTAAGTTGTGCTGCGTCGTGAACCGACCACACTGATCGCATGTCTGTCCCGTGGTAAAATTTCTCCCCAGACATAGAGCAAAATCGGCGCATCATAGGCTTGGAGTAAATATTTCGGATAGGATTCGTCATCCCGCGTGATGATGGAAATACCCCGCTCCTCGGCCTCCGCCAGTTCTTTCGATGGATCGACCAAATTTTCCCAATCGGTGATGAGTTTTGCGGTTTCGCGGCCGATGCCATCGACGCGCAACAACTGATTGATCGAAGCTGTTAGAACTTTTCCCGCATCTCCAAACGCATCCAACAAACGGGAAATACGAACGGGTCCGATACTTGGCAAAAGATTCAGCGCAAGAATAGCTTCACGAGAAGTCATGGAGTCTTTCAAAAATCAGTGGGGGGGATAAATTGTTTCAGACAGGGCGATGGTCACTCGATTTGCATTCCGCTTTTCGGCGAGATCCAACGCACAACCTTGCCATTCTGGATCAAGGCTTTAGCTGGAAGATTTTTTGTGCCGAAGGGTGTCTCCGCCTGATATTTCAAATTGCCGACCTGATAGGTCTCACCATCAATCGTCTCCGGACCGGCGCCGGCTTGCCATTCCAAAACCTGATTGGCACTGAACTTCGTAATTTCTCTCGCTGCGAGACTTGCCTTCATAACAGCCACCACGTCCACCTGTTGAGCTGGGGATTCCGGTGTCTCAGGCGTTGTTTTTACTTCCGGCTCAACAGGCTGAGAAGGGGTTACAGGCTCAACAGGCTCAGAAGGGGTTACAGGAGGAACTACATCCACCACCTCAGGACTCGGATCTGTAACTGGAGTCGTTGGAGTCGTTGGAGTCGTTGGAGTCGTTGGAGTCGTTGGAGTCGTTGGAGTCGTTGGAGTCGTTGGAGTCGTTGGAGTCGCCTGCCCATGTGCCAGCTCACCATCACCTTTTGAATTGGATTTCAGACCGAGTGATGGTTTCTCAAAATTGGAAGGCTTACCCGTTAACTGCATGCGCATCTTGGGTTCCAATATATAGCCAGCTGCTGCCGCTAGGATGATGACCATGAGTAAGAGGAGGAATTTCATGTCTTAAGTTACCAACAATCCAATACCTTTGAATGATTTTTGTCACTAACTCTTTGGATGCTCGCTTTGGAGATTGAAGCCCATACCTTTCCTTGGGTAGTTTTTTTCCGTGAAGCGGATTTATGTGATTGCGGGCGAGATGAGTGGGGACGCGCATGCCGCCGGCTTGCTGACTGAATTGCAAGCCCTTCATCCGGGTGTCGAAATTTACGGCGCTGGAGGACCCCAAATGCATGCTCTGAGCGGAGGCAAGGTGAACAACTGGGTCGAGGATGCCGCAGTCATGGGTGTGATCGAGGTGCTCAAACGCTATGGCTGGTTCAAAGAGCGCTTCCATGAAATGTTGAGGGAAGCAGTCTCTCTCCAGCCTGATGTGCTGTTGTTGGTTGATTACCCCGGCTTCAATCTGCGCTTCGCTAAAGCCACCCGCGAGGCTTTGCCCAACACCCGTCAAGTTTACTACATCAGCCCACAGGTCTGGGCATGGAACAAGAAGCGTATCCCGAAAATGGTGCGCTTGCTCGATGAAATGCTCTGTCTTTTCCCTTTCGAAAAACCCATCTTCGAAAACGCCGGACTCAAAACCACCCATGTCGGGCATCCACTGGTTGATGAACTTGCCATCGAAAAAACCAACGCCCCACGACAGGAAAATTTGGTCGGACTTTTTCCCGGTAGCCGAGAACGAGAAATCGCTAAGCTTTTCCCCATGATGATCCAGACCGCCAAAATCATCCGGTCCTGGCGTGGTGATCTCCAATTTGCCGTCCCCGCCGCTACACCCAAACTCGCAGTCACGATGCGATCCATGATCGACGAAGCGGGCGCGACCGATTGGATTGAACTCCGCAACGGCGGCAGTCATCATCTCATGCAAACCGCCGCCTGCGGTGTTATTGCCAGCGGAACCGCCACCCTTGAGGCCGCCACTTTCGCACTCCCCTACTGCCTCGTTTATAAAATGGCGTGGACGACTTATCTCCTCGGCAAGCTTTTGGTGAACATCCCATACATCGGGCTGGTGAACATCCTGGCCGGTGAAAAAGTCGTCGAGGAATTCATTCAAGCGGATGCCTCGCCCACCGAAGTGAGCCATTGGATACGAAATATCCTAAGCAACCATGAAAGCCGCGCGGACCTCGTCGCACGACTGACGCAAGTCAGCTCACAACTCGGCAATCCCGGAACCCACCGCCGCGCCGCGGAACGGGTTAATGAATGGTTAAATTTTAAACCCTAAACTTTAAACTCCAACTCCAGAGTCACAAATCTCACCTCTATAGATCATGCAAGACCACATCCTCGCGAAAATCGAATCCCTCGGCCTCAAACTTCCCGGAGTGCCGACACCCGTCGCCGCTTATGTGAACTACGTTCGCAGCGGCAATCTTCTCTTCCTTTCCGGCGGACTGCCGATTGAGGGTGATAGAAAAATTCTCGGCAAAGTGCCATCCGCTTGCCCTGTCGACGATGCGGTTGAAGGGGCGCGCATGATCATTCTCAACCGCCTCGCCGTGATCAAAGAAGCCACTGGCTCACTCGATAAGGTCAAACAAATCGTTTCACTCAACGGCTTCGTCAACTCCGACCCCGATTTCTACGGTCATCCTCAAATCATCAACGGCGCGTCCGAACTCCTCGTCGAAATCTTCGGGGAACGCGGCAAGCACTCCCGCACCGCCCTCGGCGCCGCCGCCCTCCCACTCAACGTCTCCGTCGAAATCAACCTGACCGTTGAGGTGGAGTGATTTTCCCCTTTGGACCGCGTGACTCCAGTCGCGCCCATCCAACCTGCGCGAGTGGACTCGCGCGGTCCGACCCATCCAAAAATTTTCCTTTACCATTTGCCACTTCTCCGCAACATTTGTTCTCAAGAACACTGTTCAAGAACCCATGGCTCATCAACTCACCTCAAGACAAAAGGAAATTCTCGAATACCTCCACAAATCCAGTCGCACGACCGGTTTGATGCCAAGCACACGGGAAATTCAACACTATTTCGGCTTTGCCAGCCAAACCGCTGCGATGAGCCATTTGCGTGCGCTTGAGAAAAAGGGCGTCATCCAACGCGTTCCCGGCAAGGCGCGCGCCGTTATTTTCCCTGAGGAACTCGATCGAGATGAAATCCGCGACATCCCGATTTACGGCCGCATTGCCGCTGGATTTGGTGACAGCGCCCCTCCCGAACCCGAAGGCTGCCTATCAATCGATATCACTTCGCTTGGCTGCCGAGGCAAACACGAAACATTCGCCCTCAGAGTCCGCGGTGAATCCATGATCAATGCCCACATCTGTCATGGTGATACGGTCATCCTAGAAAAACGCGAACCGCGTAACGGGGAAGTCGTCGCAGCCCTCATCGATGGCGAAACAACGCTCAAACGTTTCATTTCCCAGAAAGGACGCACCTACCTTCAAGCAGAGAACCCGAACTTTCCAGATCTCATTCCTACCGAGGAGCTCATCATCCAAGGTGTCATGATCGCGTTGTTGAGGAAAGCTGCTTGAGTCGTTCATTAGGGTCGTTTCGATGAAACGACCGACATCCCCCACGCCCATTCATTCACCCGACGGTCATTGAATCAACATGACCCTGCCTCACTGTTTGATTTAATCTGGAAATTTCTTTGCCGCGCCCGCATCTTCCCCCCATGGATGATTTCGAAAAGAAAATCGATGACGCGCTGGCGAACCCAAAAAATCAGGGCGAGATGACAGATGCGGATTCCGTCGGCACCGTCGGTTCGCCTGACTGCGGTGACATGATGCGAATGTGGCTCAAATTCTCTGAGAAAGACGGAAAAAAAATCATCGACCGGGCTTCTTTCCAGGCTTTTGGTTGTCAAACTGCCATCGCCGTTGCATCCATTGCCACCCAGCTTCTCAGAGGAAAAACCGCTGAAGAAGCCCGTCACCTCAGCGCCCAAGATCTTGCAGGAGATCTGGGCACCCTGCCGCCGATGAAAATCCACTGTGGTCAACTCGTCGAAGGCGCCCTAAGAAACGCGCTGGATTCCGTGGCCACCCCAGCGCCAACCAAAGCTACTAACAACACCCTAATCAGCGATATTCACTCCTCCAAACCCAAGACGATTAAAATCGTACCGCTCGAAAACCCCACCGATCAAGCTTGAGTTTTTCTCACGATTTCAATAATTGATGGGAAGATCGCCTCATCGCCATCAGCCAACGCCAATCTTTCTCACCGTGCTAGAACTCCAAGACGTTTGTTTCACCATCCGTAAAGACGGCGAAGATGTAAATCTGGTCGATCATGTTTCCATTCAAATTCCCAAGGGACACTTCATGGCCATCGTCGGTCCTTCAGGATGCGGTAAAACAACATTGATGAAAACCATCGCCGGCTTGAATCCCGAGTCCGATGGCTCATTAATCTGGGAAGGCCGCAACCTATCCGAAGAGGGCGACTTTTCTCCCTCCGAAATCGGTTACGTTCCCCAATTTTCGATCGCCTTTGATCCGCTGACGGTCGATGAATCCGTCGAAGCCGCCACCCGTCTCAGGGTGAAATCCAGAAATACCGAAGAGCTCGATCATAGAATCGACCGTGTGCTCGATGAAACCGGACTCGGTCCAATCAGTGACCGATTGGTCAAAGTTCTTTCCGGAGGACAAAAACGCAGGCTAGGGCTTGCCATGGAACTCGTCTCCGACCCAAAGATCCTTCTCTGTGACGAAGTTACATCCGGTCTCGATCCACGCTCCGAGCGTGAAATTGTCAGACTTCTTCACGATCTCTCACGCAAGGACGGCCGCATCGTCCTCTCCGTTACGCACTCCCTAGCTCACCTAGAACTTTACGATTCCATTCTCGTCCTTCACGAAGGCAAAGTCGCTTTCCACGGGCCTCCAGAGCAGCTGAATCATTATTTCTCCGTCACAGACACCGAAGAAATATATCCCAAACTCTCCAAACAACCATCCGAGCGCTGGCAGAATTCTTGGAACAAGCACCGCGCCTCTTACTACAACATGCTGGAAAAAAACCGGCTGCGTCTGATTGAAAGTGGCGACCTCCGGCCTTCCTCCGTGGAATCACCCGCAAGCGATGATGGAAAAAAAGAATCCTCCACCGCCACTCAAGAGACCCGTCTTCCCGGATTCCTGTCCCAATTCGCCACTCTCCTCTCCCGCCGCTGGCGGATTTTTTTCCGGGATCGGGGTCAAGTCTTTCTCCAATTGGCCATCCTCATCTGTTTCCCCCTTCTGGTCATTCTGTTCAGTGAAAAAGCATCCGGAAACATCCGTCACTTCTCTGACATGAGACAGGATAACATCATTCAGGAAATCAAAGAGCAACAATCCGTCAGATCCGATCAAGCGAAAGTCGGATCGGCCGTTTCTGGCATTATCATGTTTCAGGTTGTTTTGCTGGCACTCATGGGCTCCAACAATTCAGCGCGGGAAATCGCAGGCGAACGCCTTATTTACGAGAAGGAAAAATTCGGCGGTTTGAGACCCACAGCATATCTCGCCTCAAAGATCGCCTTTCTCTCCTGCATCGTGATTGCCCAATCTCTTTGGATGGCATTTTTCGTAAACTTGTTCGGGACATTCCGTGGCGATTTTGTCCAACATGCCATCTTCCTTTTGCTCATTAACGCCTCGATGACTTTCATCTGTCTCGCCATTTCCGCCATGATGCGCACTGCGGAACAAGCATCCCTGCTTTCCATTTATCTCGTCGGCTTCCAACTTCCGCTCTCTGGGGCCGTTCTCGCACTCCCAGAACACATTGAGGCATTTACGCGCCCTTTTATTTCCGCTTATTGGGCTTGGTCGGGCTCGGTTGAAGCGCTTCAGTCACAGGTTCATGGCGCCGTAAAATCGGTCGTCGATACCTCATTGTCCGACTCCAACGCCTGCCTTTTCACACTCAGCGTACATATGATAGCCGCACTGGGTCTTGCATGGATCGGCGCCCGCCGCCCTCAATGGGATTAAGCTTCTCAGAATGGTCGAAATCCTTTAATCATCATCTTCACAAGACGTCTTCGTCTTAACTCCTGAAAAATCATGGCTCGCCGCGCAAGTTCCAGCACCCATCCTGTCCTCCTTATCGGTATCGGCGTCGCTGTCGTCGCTGTCGTGCTTGGTGGCAAATTCCTTCTGAATAAAAAATCCGAATCCTTCACGGATGCCTATCCTCTCGACGTGAAAGCATTTCTTGAAGACGGCAATGCCTTCCGTGGCGATGAATTTTTCATCGAAGGTAAAGTCGATGAAAAGCTCCGCTGGACACCTTCCAACGGGCAGATCGTCAGCATCCGGATCAAAACACCCGGCGGCGAAGAAATCATCCCGGTTCAAATCCCTGAGAAATTCAGCAAGCTCAATATCGACCGTGAACAAAGCTACGCTTTTAAAATCGACATCAAAGACGGAGGAATTCCCGTAGCCACGGCTATCAAGCGTCTCTGATTCCCCCTCCACAACCCGCGTAATCAAAACCATGAAAATCCTGACTTTCATCATTTCCCTAGCTGCATCATTACCGCTCTTTTCACAGGTCTATACCCCGCCTGCAGCTCCCACCACGCAACCCCAACAACCTCCTACAGATACAGGCCCAGCGCAAAAAACCAAAGAACCCAGCTCTCCTCTCGGTCAGGAAATCCCCATGCTCGATCCCTCCGCGGAGACTATCACTGTCGGTGGCGTGACAATTCCCCTTGGAGACAATCGCCTGCTCAAAGCCCGTTTTGAAAAATATCTCAACCAACCTCCTGAAAGCGATGGAGAGGCCAAAGCTTATCGTGAAACCATCGCGAAAATCCTTCAAACCATTTCACCGCTGAGAGACAAAGCTCCGAATTTGAAAGAAGCCTTCCTACTCCTACCCAGCGCCTCTTCTTATCCTGGCGATGCGAATCTTTGCTCATCACTTGCCGAGGCAGTTTACGTGGCACTGCTCGCCAAAAAAGACGGTAACCAACTCAAAGAACTCAACCAATCCATCGAAATCGAAAAAAATGCCATCATTCGCGAAGCCGACTGGGCAGCTCGAAACGATCGTGACAACAACTTAGGAAACTCCCAACCCGCTGCTGGCGGACAAGGCGGCGGACAAGGTGGTGGGCGGACTAACAACGCCGCCGCCTCCAATCCGGGTGCCGGCACGAGCTCTCTGAAATACAAAGAAACCCTGCGCCGCATTACTGAAATCGAGGCACTCAAGAAAACAAACATCATTCGCACCGAGGCCCAAACCATCCAAACCAAAACCCAATACCAAGTAACCATGGTTCAGTGGTTCGCACAACGCCGCTATGAACACGTTCTCATGGCGGCCCGTTTTTACAACCAAATCTGGAAAGACGGCGATAGCACGCTGCGAATCGATAAAAATTCCGATGTTTCGAAACTTTTCGCCCAGTCCCTAGGTATATCACCGACTATTGCGTCCCTCGATTCGCTATCCAACGAGGCCATCAGAGAGGTCGACAAATATATCGAGGCTTTCAATTACCTTCTCGCCCAAAACGAAGTCCATTCCGCATCACAACGTCTGATGGAAGCCTATGCACTCGGAGAATATCTCAGTCCTGTTGCCACTCTTCCCCTGGAAAAGAAGCGACGCGTTGCTTTGTATGTTCGTGATCTCCACGAACTATACGGAGCTCTTCAAGCTCGTGACTATGTCCGCGGCAAAACCCTGTCCGACCAACTCAAAATCACCGCAAAGGATTTCCCCTCATCAAAGGTCGACTCGCTGATTTCCGGCTATACCCTTGCCTCTGACCTTGCCATTGAGGACGCAAAAGCCCAATTGCTTGCGCGCAATTCCGAAAAAGCCGAAGAAAAAATCAAAAAAGCTGCTGAAATATGGCCGACCAATCCTAAACTTCAGGAATTTCGGACACTTGTGAGCAACTCAGGTGCCATCGTCACAGCTCGAAATGATTTCGATCGTCTCCTTTCCGAAGGCAACTACCGCGAGATTGCCAAACGTCAATACGAGTTCGCTCCTGCCATCCAAGGCGATGCCACACGGGAAGACGCTTTCAAGCAAATCATGCAAAACCTGATGGTCATCGAAAGCGCTCTCGGCAAAGCGGGTGAGTTCTCCCGCGTCGGCCAAAACTACAGCGCTTGGGAACAACTTGCGGACATCCGCGAGCAATTTCCTGACGATCCGAAACTCGGTCGCGAACTGGAGCTTCTCGCTCCAAAAGTCGCCGACTTCACCCTCGCTCTGGACAAAGCCCGGCAGTTCGAAAACCGCAATCCCAAGCAAACCGGTTCCGCCCTCACATGGTTTCTCAAAGCTCGCTCCATCTACCCACAATCTCAACAAGCCGAAAAAGGCATCCAGCGCTTACTGGATGAAATCCTGCCAGAGGGTTAGCTCTTCATTTCGAGAAGAACTTGAATGCGCCAATAAAAAATTCTTGAAGAGAAAATACATCAGGTGAAAAGCGGCGTTCCGTCTTTGCTCTCCTGATTCTCGAGGCATGGATATTCATTCCAGTATCACTTTGCCCTTTTCACGGAATATATCTTTATCTAGTAAGAATTTGAATCTCACATGAAAATCCTCGTCACCGGCGGGGCCGGATTTATCGGCTCCAATCTCGTCCGCCTTCTCGTGTCAAGGGGTCATCAGGTGCTCAACATCGACAAGCTCACTTACGCCGGAAACCCTCGTTCGCTGTCAGATCTTCAGGGCAATCCGAATCACCAGCTGCTTCAGGCCGATATCTGCGATGCGGATGCCATGCGCAAGGCTTTCGCTGATTTTCGTCCCGATTGGATCATACACCTTGCCGCTGAGTCTCATGTCGACCGCTCCATCGACGGTCCGGGGGAATTCATTCAGACAAACATTGTTGGAACCTATGTACTGCTGCAAACCGCACGCGAATACATTTCAACTTTCAACTTTCCACTCTCAATTTTTCGATTCCTCCACGTCTCCACGGACGAGGTCTACGGCTCACTTGGCGAGCAAGGTCTCTTTACGGAAAGCACTTCGTACGACCCTCACTCGCCCTATTCCGCGAGTAAGGCGGCCTCGGATCACCTCGCCCGTGCGTGGCGTGACACTTACGGGCTGCCTGTCATTGTTACGAATTGCTCAAACAACTACGGCCCCTTCCAATTTCCGGAAAAACTCATCCCAGTCGTCATTCTCAAAGCCCTGCGTGGCGAGCCGATTCCTGTCTACGGCAAAGGCGAAAACATCCGAGATTGGCTTTATGTCGAAGACCATGCCGAAGCCCTCCTCACCACTATTTCCAAAGGCAAACCGGGCGAAACTTACAACATCGGCGGCAACAACGAAATGAGGAATATCGATCTTGTAAGACTGCTTTGCCGCTTGCTGGATGATGCGCTTGCGAAGCGGCCCGAGCTCCGTATGAAGCATCTGAGCTCGAATCTCCTGCCTCCAACCTCTGAATCCCTCATCACTTTTGTCACGGATCGCCCTGGGCATGATCTACGCTACGCAATCGATGCCAGTAAAATTAAAAAAGAAATCGGTTGGGAACCCAAACAAGACCACGAAAGCGGCTTCCGCAAAACTGTGGAGTGGTATTTGGAAAATGAGGCTTGGTGGCAAAATATCCTTGATGGTAGCTATCAGCTGGAAAGATTGGGCAAAACTTAAAATGAATACACTCCCGAGAGAGAGCAAGTGAATAGGATACCCTAAATAGCGACCTCTGAACTCTGAACTCTGAACTCCACCCTCTTCTCCCATGAAAGGCATTATCCTCGCTGGCGGCGCCGGCTCACGGCTTTATCCTCTGACTCTCGTTGCCAGCAAGCAGCTGCAGTCGGTCTATGACAAGCCGATGATTTACCATCCGCTCACCACGCTCATCGAGGGCGGCATCCGCGAAATTTGCCTGATCTCGACCCCACACGATTTGCCGCGTTTCCAACAGTTGCTGGGGAGTGGCTCGCGCATGGGCATCTCCATCGAATATCGCGAGCAAGAAAAGCCGGAAGGCATCGCCCAAGCTTTTCTCATCGCGGAGTCATTCATAGGTGACGATGCCGTTTCCCTGATCCTTGGAGACAACATCTTTTACGGCAACAATGGCTTTGATGAGGCGTTTGCCGATTTCACTTCGGGAGCGACGGTCTTCGGCTATCATGTGCACGATCCCGAACGTTATGGTGTCGTCGAGTTCGATGCCGCGGGCAAGGCCATCTCAATCGAAGAGAAACCGAAACAACCCAAAAGCCACTATGCCGTTCCGGGTCTCTACCTTTATGACAATGAGGTAGTCACCATCGCAAAAAATCTCAAGCCTTCGGCGCGTGGGGAGTTGGAAATTACGGCAGTGAATGTTGAATACCTCAGACGCGGCCAATTGCGGGTGGAAAAACTCAGCCGTGGCTTCGCTTGGCTCGATGCCGGCACCAGCAGCTCACTTCACGAGGCCAGCGCCTATGTCCATACCATCGAATCCCGCACGGGAATCAAGATCGGCTGCCCCGAAGAAGCTGCTTTCAGGAGTGGATTTCTAACCATTCCAGAGCTCGCAGCCATCGCCGAATCGATGCCTAATTGCGAATACCGAGCGTATTTGGAAGGTGTTGTTAAAGAAGCCAATCGGACCCAATAACTCATTCAACACAATATAATTAATGATATTACTTCTCGGTGCCACCGGCTACATCGGCCAAGCTTTTCAAAGCGAATTGGAACAACGCGGAGAAAAATTCCTTACGCTATCTCGCTCGCAAGTTGATTACACACGCTTTCTTCCGCTCTACGAATACCTCAAGGCCAACAAACCCAGCTTTATCATCAATGCCGCTGGTTACACGGGCAAACCGAATGTCGATGCCTGCGAGTCAGCCAAAGCCGACACGCTACAGGGAAATACGTTATTTCCACAAGCCTTATCAAACGCCTGCGCCGTGCTCGACATTCCCTACGGCCATGTGTCTTCCGGTTGTATCTTCGCAGGTGCATGGGTCGATTACGGTAAAGGCTGGGTGGTAGAGAAGGACATGACAAAACCTGAGTTTGTCGCGATTGCCAAACACTCACCAGAGAGGATCCGGGGCTACGATGAAACAATGACCCCGAATTTCTCCTTCCGAGAACAACCCTGCAGCTTCTACAGCGGCACTAAGGCATTGGGAGAGGAGGCCATCGAGGGAGTGGGGCAAAACTACATCTGGCGGCTGCGGATTCCATTCGATGAGTTCGATAACCATCGCAACTACCTCAGCAAGATCCAGCGCTACGCAAAGGTTTACAACAACTTCAACTCGCTATCCCATCGTGGGGATTATGTGAAAGCCTGCCTTGATTGCTGGTTTCAAAAAATTCCCTTCGGCATCTATAATGTCACCAATCCCGGCTACATCTCGACCGCCGAAGTGCTTGTAATGATCCGAGATATCCTTAAACCAAACCGCAAATTCGAGTTCTGGGAGAATGATGCTGAGTTTTACTCCACGGGAGCAGTGGCAGCCCGATCAAATTGCATAATGGATAGCGGCAAGTTGCTCGCTGCAGGCGTAAACATGCAATCAGTAAGCAGCGCGCTAAGCCATGCACTGCAGGCATGGAAAATTGAAACATAATTTTTGATAGGTTGTGCAAATCGATCCGAAAGAAAAGAGAAAACGGCTTGGCATACATGTCATGAAAAAAGCGCACAATAAGAACAATCAAAAATACTTAAAAGGGAGTCAGCAAACTCTTGTTAAATGTATTGCGTTTCATAAATCAGGAAAACCAAGAGGTTGGGTAAGATTTTTGTTTTTTAAAAAAAATAGAAAACCGCGTCAAATATTCAAACGGATTGCATACAAGAAATCCGGTATGCTACGTCCAGCCTTCGCAGATTGGATAAATCATGATGTAGCCATTAAGCATCATAAAGAATCTTTACTAAAAAAACAAACATACGGAATCGATGGCAAACCCGATGGTCATATGCTTTCATCCGTATCAGATTGTCTGATTCAATATAGTAATCATGATATTAGTGAGAACATTTTTTATACTAAAGAAAATATTGAATTAGAATTAATTAAAACATCAATCAGCGTGGTAATACCCACATACAACCGAGCTGATTTTCTCGAGAAAACTGTTAATGCCATATTTGATCGCGCAGTAGGTCTAAATATCGAATTGGTCATAGTAAATGATGGCTCCACAGATCATACAGAAGAGGTGCTTAAACGTATTCAAATATATCAACCAAGCCTGAGATATTTGACAATTCCTAACCAAGGCGCTGGCGTAGCGAGAAACCATGGTGCAGCAGTTGCAAAAAATGACATTATTTTGTTCATGGGAGATGATATACTTCCCGTGAGCAGAAACTTTCTCGCTGCACATGCCAGATATCATCAAATCCACATTAAAAATAATTTTGCCGTATTAGGAAAAGTCGATTGGCCGCCGGGCGAAATTTTTGAAATCACTCCCGTGATGCAACACATCCAGGGCCCTGGTGGTGAACAATTCGGTTACGCTGACATGCAGCCCTACAAACCATGGGATTGGCGCTTTTTTTATACCTGCAACGTATCAGTTAAGAGGCACATAGTAAAAGATTGGTTAAAAGAAGGTTTTTCATCAGAGTTTACAGGTTGCTGTTTTGAGGATGGTGAATTTGCCTATCGAATGAACAAGGAATATGGTACTTTTCCCATATTCTATGTGGATGAATCAGTGGGTCACCATTACCATCGACATACGGTTAACTCATTTTTGCAACGACAACATTTCGCAGGCGCCATGGCTAAGGTATTAGGCGATATGCATCCCGAAGCACTGGAGCCGACTGGTTTCAGTGAATTACAGAAAGCATTGATGTCAAAATCGCCTCAAGATATCTCCAAGATATACTCAAACCTAGCCTTTGCTGAGTCTATTTTTTCATGGGCACAATCGCTCGAAGAAAACGGTAAACTTGGAACTGAAGATTGGCATAAGCATCTTCTGCATTCAATATTTAGGATATCAGCATTTTTGGGATATATTGATAATGCTGGAACAACATCTTCAAATCATGCATCAGCTCTTGAATATGCTATTGATTCATCATGCATTTTTCTGATGCAGAAACTTCCTAAAAAATATTGGCGTAAAAAAGGTTATATTCGAAAATAACAAGTAAAAATTATCATGTTTTCAGTAGTCATACCTGTATACAATCACGAACGTTTTTTACGCGAAGCTGTAGAATCAGCATTAAAATCTGGAATAGTTAAGGAAATCCTATTATGCGATGATGGATCAAGCGATGGATCGGCAGATCTATGCGCTCGCTTGGCAAGCGAAAACCCCAATATGGTGCAAGATCACTCGGAGCATCCGTCCGTAAACCGTGGTGCTCACAATAGACTCAATCAGTTATGCCTCTTAACTACACAACCGTGGATAAGGATACTTAACTCTGATGACTTTTTTCTACCCAGAAGCTTCGAGACTTTACGTATGCTTGCCCAAACTCAGAACGCTACATTCATCAGTGGGAGTATGCTCATATGCGACAAGAAAAGCAAGATTCGAGGAACTAAAAAAGGCGTCGCAGACCCCGAATACCCTTTACCTACAGCGCCACTAATTAAACCACTTTTAAAGAATCAAGAAATACTCAAGTTACTACTCAATCAAAACTTCATTGCCACGACTAGCAATATGGCTTTCACTCGTGAGCTTTTTGATAAAATCGGTGGGTTTTCGGACTTTCGTTACGCACATGACCTCGATTTTGCCCTACGGGCCACTATGCATGGAAATGCAATACATACATCGGCATATCTGGCAACTTACAGAACGCATGATTCAAATACGATCAGTGAATTGTCTCCCCACATGGACGGCGAGATCATTCGATTATACACACGATTTTTGAATGAATTTCCCGATGTCGAAGAAAATATTGAAGCACTTCATTTATTAAATCACAATAAACATATTGAGCCATTTCCAACGGACTACTCGAGAATATTGCGTATAGTTCCGCAAATTCAAGAGACAGACTTTTATCTGGCGCCAGAAATGCCAGACAACGCTCTGACAAATGTTCTCCTTGCCCTCTCATGCTTGAACTACGATTTTATCATAACATCACACTCTCTTGTCGAAGCACCAGAGATCGATTCTACAGGGTTAATTGACAGTTTTGCTTCATTTGGAGCAGCCTACAGTATCGCTAAGATAGGAAAGATAAAAGTTGGTAGGGGAAGGATCATTCGTTGCCCTCAGAAGAATAGCGTGAGCCAAGAGACAATTCATGCTCAAGCCTTGCTATCCGTGAACAACATCAGAACATGTGGTGCAGATATTCTTATAGGCCGTAATCGGGAATTATCACCAGAAATTCGAATAGAATTACTGAATCTACTAAAATTGAAGCTAAAACCCAAACTTCAAGACAACCGCCCGGTGGTTTTCGTTCTGCCAATTTTTCTTGCAGTGGGCGGTGTCGAGCGAAATGCAATTGAGGTGATGCGATCTCTTCAGTCAACTTACCGTTTTGTGGTAATTACCACGGAATACTTGTCGGTAAGACAGGGTAGCCTACACTGGCAACTGGGCGAGCTGGGGATTCCCGTCTTTGACCTAGCAGAGATTGCAGACCAAAAATACCATCTACATCTCATGACATGCTTGGCTGAAATCATACCGCCAAAATTAGTTTGGATATGCAATGGCTCGCCATGGCTGACCAATAATACGGTCAAAATAAGGAGAATTTTTGCCAATGTTTCAATAATAGATCAGCAGGTTTATGACACAAATGAAGGCTGGATTAATCACTATCATAAAAAAGGCATTCAGTCATTTGATCACTTCATAGCAATCAATTCGAAAATAAAAGACTCATTTTTGAAACGTTTTCGAATACCTGATCATCGAGTTTCTTTGATTTATCATATGTTTTCAGATGAAAAAGTTTTGCTATCCCGACATAAAATCAACGATCGTGATCGTTTTCGAAAAGATTTGGGAATACCAAAAAAATACAAAAAAGTTTTTATTTTTGTTGGTCGTCTAAGTGACCAAAAAAAACCGCTGACATTTCTTAATCTTGTTAGATATGCATATAAATATCATAAAGATTGTTTCTTTCTTATGATCGGAGACGGCGAATTAGAAAATGAATGCAATGCATATATAAATAAGGAAAGCCTTACGAATATACAGAGAATTCCTTTCCATCCTTGCCCGCCAGAGATAATGGCTTTATCTGACGGCATGATTATTACCTCTAAATATGAGGGACTTCCGATCGCAATGCTTGAAGCTCTGGGAATTGGAATACCTGTTCTTTCAACCGACGCTGGTGATATACGTCTATTTTTAGAAAAATTTAAATCCGGAAAAATATTCAAAAATGACGAGACACAAATCGATACTCCCCAGACCATAAAGGGATTTCAATCATTCATTCACGATCTTCCCATGCTGACTCAAAACGCCATGAATAACCGTGAAAATATTTGTAGTATATTTGGCAAGATAGAAATAGGAAAAAAATACGATTTATTATTTAAAAATAATATTAATATATGTAATAAAAAATTCCTGCCAAATACTAACGAAATTGTATAATAAAATTATTATCTATTTTTATATACATCTAAAGGATCAAGGCAAATATGAAATATATCAATTCCAATTTCATCCATAATTTTCTCTCTAGAAGCCGATATCTCTGCGATTGTCGGCGCGCGTGGTGATGTCCATTTTATATTTGGGGTAAGTGGCTCATATTTAAAAAATTCATCCATGTCCAAGATTCCTTCATTCAGTAAAGCTACTGTATTAAGTTTTTTTACATGGATATAGAAATCATCGAGTTCCTCTGGTGGATATAGAAACTCCTCGCCATCATCCACGATTGCAGTGCATGAACTGATTGATTTTACTAGTGCTATTTTCTCAAGTTCCGTGAGACTTTTCTTATTAAGGAGAGAACAAAACATAGCCTTTCTTCGGTGAAATTTCCGATTTACGTAACTATTTGGCAGTTCTTTCGGTATTTCGCTCGGTGCAATGCCACACCAGGTCAGCAATTGCGGAATAAGAGCTTGCTGTCCGACAAGACCATCGTATGAAAAAATTTCAACTTCCCATTCAAATGATCGAATAATGCGAAGCAGGGGTGAAATGTCGTAGCATGAATAAGCTGTACAAGATTTATCAATAAACATATTACCATGAAATGATGTCTTTACGATCTCACTAGCAACGGAATTAAGTAAATGATCGTATCTACGGAGAACTATTGCGACGCGTATTGTATCAAAAGAACTAAATATTTCTTGCCATTGGCGCGCTTTAGTTTCGTCTTGAAATTCACTAGCGAATTCCTCAGCGGATAGAAGTATAGATATGGAGCCTAATTTATCGTGAAACATGCTATCAAGTAATCGCATTTCATCGGTAAGCGGATCGCTAATATCGTCTATCAAACAATCTTTTACTGAGGCAGATCGGTGTGATTGCATATAACCGATCAGTATATTGTGACTATAATCACCTACGACTCGCTCCTCAATATTCGGATAAATGAGTGAAGGTGTATTGGCTATTAGTGTTGCCGTTTTTTGAAAGGCAGATGTTCCTGTCTTATGTAATCCGATATGTAGATAAAGTATTTTCTTTTTATATGGCATTCACGTTAATTATATGCTTGTGTAGAATTATTTATGGTCAACAAATTATTAAATGAACCTGAATATATTACTGAAATAGAAAATATAAAAAAGTTTTTTATGAGCCTAATTCTAATAAAATTCGATATTAATTAGATAGATTTCATATAATCTGCGATTACTAAGCTGTTCGATTCAAAAAAACTTACATAATCTTTCGCAATTTTTGATCGATTTAAGTCAAAATTCATTCCATCGAAAACAAAGAGCCTTGGAATATCCTCATATTGTATTCCATTAGCGATAGTATGAGCCTTGACGTAAGGCACCATCATGGTTTGGCACAACTCCTCAGTCCTCGAATCATGAGCGATGCATAATGAAGGGACTCCTGCCTGTATGCCAAGCATAACGCCATGGATACGTGTGCCGATCACGAAATCGAACCTTCTGATGTATTCAAGCCACGCCGGAGCAGAAAAAAAGCTCAATGCATGTATGTCTGACCATTCGATAAATTCGGAGTCCGTCAAATTTGGATGGGTGTAATTGCGGATGAAATCCCTTTTATCCCTGGGCAGATTGGAGCATTCACCACGACCAAGAGATACCATTTCAAGCGGGCTCTGGCAGATATAAGAACCATTTGTTTTACTCACAATATTTGCCAAGGAAGACTCAATCTGTGCGAGGTGCGGCCATGCTGGATGGCCTGCTGCAACAGCTATACGCAGTTTGGATTTGTTACTTGAAAAATGATTTTCTATTTGAACACCGAGATTTCTTTGACTGTTGATAAATAATGAAGGACAGCCGAGAACGACAACTTTTTTGTCTAGTTTGTATTTCTCAAGTATTTTTTTTGTATATTCACCACGTACTGAAATATTTGGTGCATCCGTTAATGAATGTTCTTGTATTAGCTGTATCCAATCCAAGGTTCCTTGTGGCACATTAATATCTGAATCTGTATCTGCGGCTTGGGCACCAAGACCCATTCCGACTAATCCAACATTCAGATTAGTATATGCTGAGACAAGGTCGCCCATGTCAGTATGCTCACCAAGCTGATTTGCCAAAGCCAAAATACCTATAGATTTATTTTGATCAACTGATTCCAATGGATCATTCCATGGATATACATTCAAGGATTTTCCTACTATTTGTTCGATGGCATTAGTGATGACGAGGTTACCTGTATTCTGTCCCGATAGTTCATAAAGATGGTTTGTATCCAAATTGGCGCTGCCCTTAATTGATGAATCAAGACCGAATATAAATACTTCTTTTTGTTGAATTTGATTAGAATCTGACGATGAATTTTCCTTATTTAAAGTATCGGAATTAACATCAATATTGCTTGAGCATATTTTTTTAAATCGTAGCAATTTCTGACAGATGGGTTCTACAGAACTTACAAGAAGATCAAAATTTAAATCAACATTCAAGGTCCAGCCTGATCCAATTTTATCGAGAATATTCTCAGGTATCTTCAGCATTCCATATGCGTCCTCTCTTACTGCAACAATATCATAGTATGTAGAATTTATATCCTCTTTACCTAGATTGAACATGTCATCTGAGATAAAAGAAAAAAGATTGTTGTTTAGGTCTGCAATCCATATTTCCTCGCCAAGAGGGTTTTTTATGCTAAATTTTTCAATCCGACAGTATGCTGGACGATCGATCGGATCCAAGCGAAGCTCTAGAATTGTTGAGTCTGTAGTTGGTAGAAAGAATATCAATTTGCAATTCGTTTCATCAAATGTAACAGTATGAGATATTTTTTGTTCTTCGCAGAAATCTCGCATGCTGGTTCGCCAATAAACCGCAGCATGAGCATAAAGATTGGCAGCTTTTTTTGATTCTTTGCTTGGAGCGAGTATTTCCCTACTCAGCTGCTTACCATAAGCTGCATCACTCAACCAAGGTTCAAGATCTTCGAGCAGCGCAACAAATCTACTGCGAATTCCCTCGAGATAATATGCATCATATTTGGCATCTCGCGAAGAAATGGCTTTGTAAAAATCCTCTGCAAGGCCTAACGGCTCTGATGCTTGCATTCGATTCCAATCGGACGGTTCTACCCCATGACAAAGACTTCGGTCCAGGAATGCTTCGACTAGACCAAGTTGTTCAGTCTCGCGACCGTGAAAGTTATTTTCACAGTGGATGTCAATTTTTTGCAAAACAGAAACAGGGTCTGCTAACAATTCGGAATAATCGAATACCAAGCGATGATTATCCCGCGTGAAAAGCTCCGCATCAAGTAAATAGGCCAGGTATAGTAGTGCTGATTTTTGAATAGTCATACCATCACGCCGCTTGAGGGATGCAGCAACCTCCCAAGGCGGTCTCAAAGCCAAAACATAAAGGGGCTTAATTCCAAGAGAATCGAAAGCCTGCATCCATAGGGGCAAAAGTCGACAAATCCTCGGGTCTTTTAGAACTACACTATCAGAAAATGAATACTCAGATTCAAAACATTTAACAATTTTTGAAATCCATGTTGTTGCTGCCTTTGAATCAAGGGAGTTCATCGATATTTTTCTGACGTCATCCCATGTATGTCCCATAGAATTGAGAATACTGTCATTCAAATCTGTGATGAGACGACTCTCGTAATAGCCTTTTTCATTATGACTGTTTGGAGGAAGCAATGCATGTCCAGCGATATAGCCAGCTGTGTGCAGCATCCCTGATAGTGCTGAAGTGCCACTACGGTGCATTCCAAGTATTGTGACAACCTTCATGTGTATCAACGAATGATGCGATAATTCATGATTGGCTTAAAAATTTTAATCATAATATTGTCTCAGCTGAATTTGTTAAATTTTTAAGATAGTAGATTGTTTTCGTATACTTTTTTTATCCAATCAAAATAAATCGCACTTTTTGCATTGGATTATTTCTTCCAAAAAAAAATTACTTTTTATGGTTTTACATCAAACCGACACGCTTAAGGTGGGCTTTAACGTATTCAATAACCATTTTTTCATGATTTATTCCGCTATCTGACATAAACCAAGATGCATCGTGCCATACATAACCAGCATCGGGCACTGGAATATTGATCCACTCGAGATTGCTATCTATAAATCCATCAAGTGCTGGCGCTTTGTCGGGTGCGTGAGCGTTCAAAATAAGTAAGCTTGTATGCTCATTTCGCTGTGATTCTATATTTCGAAGTATTCGCTCAGCTATTCCTTTATAGTAGGGTTGCGCATCCATAAAAATGGGCAAATACATCAGCATGAACAAGGGTTTGCTCGCTGAAACCAAATGTCGGTAGTTCGATACTCTTAAATTATACAGCAGCCTCAGCTTGTTAAAGTTATTAGCTGCATAATCCGTACCGGTCTCATGGTTGAAGTTGATGCTGTATCGTTTATTAAAACATCCATTTGTAGCTGCATTAAACGCAAGATTGCTAGGATCCATAAACCCTTCAAAATCAGTCTTAATCAGCAATTCTACAGTCTCTGGGTATGTAACGGCTAAATCAAAAGGGCAGCTATATTCCCCCAATTTTGACGTCCGCTTGAGTCCCCAGCGTGTCAATACCGTACGACTGAAGCAATCACCTCCTAAAGATAGCATATTTACCGAGTCGAATCGAAGCAGGTTTTCTTGACGAACTTGCGCCGCATGTATGAGTTTGTCCAAGATCTCCGTCCAGGACGATACGATGCCGTCACGCATGTGCTTTAGATCAGAAATATCCTTATTAGAGATTGCAAAGCCTTGTCCACTGCTTAGGACTGACATCTGCAATGCTTGCTTTTTTGCTGCTCTAATGTACGAATCAGGGTCGAGAACACTGTTTCGATGCTCTTCGATTGCTGCGGGCGATAACGGCCTGGCTGCAGCAACTTGCGTGTTTGACTGATAAAGATTGACGAGACGTATCCACTCCTCGACCACCTCGATTTCGGATTTTTCTACGATGCCATCTTCCGCTAGTAAGCGATAGACATCGGAGAGGCTAGCGTCACGATTGGATTCCAACAGTTCAATGACACGCTCAGCGGTCTCATACATCGGGATCTCGCTCTCATAGTCTTTAGTTAGGTCGTGCTCATTCCGAATCTGATATGCACTAGGTCCGGTAAATTTAATCGTTTTACCAGATTTCCATAATTGATATATGGCAACAAATCCGCGAAGAATATCTGTATATCGAAATGTAACTGTTGTAGGCAAATACAGGGCGTAAAACATTTCCGGATCAACCCAAAAAGTGTTCTGTGTATTAAAAGGACATACCGAAGATACGCCAAGAGTGACTTCAAATTCATGGTTATCCTCAAAGCAAAATGGATCTTTGCTAACATTCAGTCTGTAATATGCATCTACATCTGGATCATTATCAACTAGTCCTTGTACAACCGCCACCTGCAGATTTTCAACTTGGCCGGGTTTCAGGCTTGGTATCTTTTCAATGCTTGGATGCATTGGCGGTATTCCTCGTGGCCATATCTGCGAACTTGAGAAGACACGGTATAAATTCACGAAACCTTTATCATGACAGTGATAAGACTTTGAGACTAACCCCGATGTTGTAGTTTTGTTTACTAACGCTTTTGTTGGATTTTTTTTCTTTATCCACAAACGCTTATTTAATTCATCGTAGGTAAACGCTTCGGCTTTGTGATTGTTGATTTGTTCACGCACTTTGATCAAATCAAGTCTATCAATTGAAATATTCGTAATATCGCCGCCTGGATAGTCGGTATTTGAGGATATAAAGAATCCATCATCATAATGATCTAGATCACCACGATAGCCGTTATCATCATCAGTTTCATAAATTACCGAATAGCCATTCTTGATTGCGTAAAGATAACCAAACATTTTCCGCGTATAGGAGCGCATTGGAATTTTTTCATACAGCGTGGGAAAAAGTTCTCTTTGTCGGTCTAGTCCCAAATATATACAATCTACACCCGAATATGCATGCTCGGGTGTTTTGCTGTCGCCCACTATGATTAGATCCCAATTCGGTTTTCGCGAATAATCGAGTATGAACCCATTCGGCGCATTGATTGTCGTGATAATGATGCAATTTTTGTTTGCCGATTTTTTTGGCTTTTCAAAAAAATCTTGGATCCAAGCAAGGTAATTTGGATTCTCGTTGAACTTGATAGGATGGTAAAAGTGATTCGCTGAGAGGTTTGAAATCATGAAATGCCTGTCACGGGTTTTCAGTCGATCCTCCCTCCAGAGAACAATCTCCTTCCAATTTCCGTGATTTTTTCGGCCTTCCGTAACTTTGTTGATAATGGTTGGGATGGCGATTTCCAGAAAAACTTTGGCGTCAGCGAACTTCTCAAATAAAGCAAAAAGCTCGGAATCAATGAATCTCTTAGGAAGGTAAAAATAATCACTGAAAGAACCGCATATTTGCGTAATTTCAGGCAATTCATGGGTTGCGAATAATCTATCTAGAGATTCAATGCCGTGGGGTTTTGTCCAGTGCCAACCGTCAAGAGTTTGATAATCACACCGATTAACAGATGTTCCATAATTGCTTATGACTTTGTCCGTGTCCAATTCATTAAGACGATGCGTGTTGATTATGCAATCGTCCATGGTGTACATTAATCCATCTGAATTTTCTAGATCATTTTGGTAATGTTCCCACAAATGTTTGAAAATTGCATGTGTTGTATATCCCATTTCAATGCTGACAAAATGAACATCATTATGATCATCATTAGAAGGTGTGTCGCAGTAAAAAATAATTTTTTTGAAGTGACCTTCATAAATTTTTTTGATCGCCTCCTTATTGTTCAGGCATTTTGAGTAATTAAATACTACGACCAATATCACATTTTCAAATTTGGAAGCTTTCATTAGTTTGGAATACAATCTAGATTTTCTGTAAATTTTTTTCTTAGTATATAAGCTTTGTTCAAATTATGAATCTGACATCACCCACATAAGAAGCGGATTTTCCACTTTATTATATTATTTTTAAAAAATTTGACGCCAATACTTGTGAGCAAATATTAATTATTGAGTTTGCTAGAATTTTTTTGATTTCATAAATGAATCTTTAGTAGTATATTTTAAGATTTTATTTATGAATTTATTTGAATTAAGTATGTTGGGATTTGTTTCATCGACTAAACTGCAGCCGATGTACTTATGTCCTTCGGTAACATGCATCGCAGGTGTAGCAAGGCGCATTCGTCATGAGAGAGAGGTCGGCGAATTCCTTGATAACATTGAATAAATAGATTTGGGTCGCGGCCAGCACGAAGCAACGCACTGCTCCATGCCCATGCATTTCCCGCTCGTACCAGTAGCCCGTCTACTTCATGCCTGACTTTTTCCGCCATCCCCCCGATGTCAGATACCAACAAGGGTCGAGCATTGGAGAACGCCTCCTGAATGACCATGGGTGAGTTTTCCCACCAAACGGATGGAACACATACCCAGTCCACATTAGCCATGCGATTCCGGAGTTCGTTTGGCTGGTAGGGGCCCATCAGTTGCACCGTTCCTTCTTCTACGAGCGGCTTGAGCAGCGTCTCAATTTTTAACCTGAAATTTTCGGATTGTGACTCGAGGTTTGCTCCATGAACCTCCAGGGCAATTGATTCGCGCTCATCAATACTCATTCGATGTATCGCTTCAAGCAGCACATCCAAGCCCTTGTATGGATTGATTTGACCGAAAAAACCGAATCGATTTCTTGGCGCGCCATCGGGCACCGAGCGTGGCGGCTGAGGAGGATTGGCAGTTTGGCCATTCTCGATCACAATGATTTTTTCGGGCGAAATACCCCATTCTATGTAGCGTTGCCGCAGGAATGCGCTGGGTGATACGAACTGGTCTACGAGATCGAAGTATCGAATAAAGCGGTGTTTGCGTAGCCAATGATCTTCGGTGGACTTATGCGGAAAGCATTGCCTGCACTCATCGGGGCTGGAGCGACTGCATAGATTCATACTGCCGACCTTGATCATTTGTCCATTGTTGGAGCAAATGGCCATGTATTCATGTAGTGTGAGAATAATCCTTATGCTAGGATCGATTTGTTTGATGATCTGGAGGTATTCGAGACCCAAGTGGGCATAGTGATGCGTATGCACAACCGTTGGGTTTGTTCTTCGGATCAAGTCGGCAAACCAAGTGGTGAGGGATTCTAGGTGGCTGGCTTTCATGTTGTGCCAATCAGAAATACCCTGTTCCCACAGATATTCATTATCTCGGCGTTTGCTTATCGCGCCGTTGGCACCTCGCTGACGATCAAATCTGGCAAGGAACCAAGCATCATCTACATCCGGATTGTTCTTGTATGCCTGAAAGAGATTGTAGGCTGCGATTTCCCCTCCCCCAATACTAAAGTCAGGATGAGCGTGGGATATGACCAGAATACGCTGTTTTTTCATGAAGATATAGATTCAGGATTTGACGCGATTATAGATTCCCATCGGCTTTGATGTCTGGCGGCGTTATAAATCGTAACACGCGTACGAAACTCTCCCTCTCCAAGTAACTTAAAGGATTGGCGCTCAAGATGGGTGAGCTGGACATGAGGATTATAAGCTATTTCCAAACCTATGGTGCGCAACTTAAGACAGAGATCGGAGTCCTCAAAGTCGCCAACCAAATACCCTGTATCCCAGCCTGCGACACGATCAAAATCCCTCCTGCGGAGCAGAAGACAGGCACCTGTAACGGCGGGAACTTTTGATGTTTCTTTCTGGGGATCTAGCTTAGCATCAAGCCCCATGTTTGGATGATGGTTGATCCAGATGTTCAAATCCTCGCGATGCCTGAAAACCATTCCGGCGTGTTGGATTGAGCCATCGATAAAAACGAGTCTTGGTGCTACCGCGCCCGTTTGGTCATCTTTCGCAAGCGTCTCGACCAGTGGATACAACCAACCGGGCGACTGAGGAAAAACATCGCTGTTCATAAAAAGCAGATATTGCCCCCTAGCATGCTTTGCCCCTAGATTGTTCGCACCAGAGAAACCACGGTTAGCGCTCCCCCAGATGGCCTGAAATGGTACTTGGTAGAGACGGTGTAGGATACGCGCGCTGTTCTGGAAGTCCTCAATGATCGCCGGGTCATCCAATATATAGAGAATTTCAGCGTGCTGTTTCAACCAAGGGTCTCGGTCGAACTCAAGAAGTTGATGCTCGACGAAGTCCGCTCGCCCGTAAAGCGGAATGATAATACTAACAAGCGGGTTTTCGGGAGATTGGCCATACTGTGAGACCTCGACGGGCAGATCATCAATTCTGTCCATATTGGATTTAATGAGTGGATCAAGAATTACGCGGTCGATTTTGCGGGCTCTCTCGCTGAAATCGCTCAAAGGAGAATGGCCTCCAAAAAGGAACTTTGCTGCCTCTATCGGAGATGCAGGAAGATTGGCTGGGACAATTTCGTGCAAGGTATGGATTCCCGCTTCTGTCAGCGCGCGCAACTTTAATGGGCCATTGTTCTCTTCAATATCAATGATAGCAATCATTCCTGAAGCCCTCACACTGCTCAACGCCCTACTCTTTATGGATTCGTAAACATCCTTTCTGAAAAATTCGTATTTGCAGCCTAACGGATAACGATTTTTTTGAGCATCCTCGAGCCAATAGGTTGTATATGACTCGCCAGCCGTCCATCCGAACACGATGGTTTTTTTCAAATTTTTGCTAAATAGGGCAGCATCCAGACAACCTTCAACAAATGACGAGCCAGGCGTTGAATCCGCTTTTTTTAAACCGGCAATGGCGCTCAGCCAAGGGATGGAAAATGGTTCATGGCTCATAGGAAAAAATCCCGCTTGTTTCAGCCATTTTCGAAACTCGCCAGCCGTGGGTCGTTTCTGCAAAACGATTGGCCGTGGATCCATTGGCGTGATGATTTCGAACGTGGGGCATTCGTGATTCTGGTAAGCTCTTAGCGCTGTCGCCAAATTCTCCCAGCGCCAGGTAGCCAAGAAGCCAAATCTCCTTTCAATTTTTCCAAGGCCTTCGCGATCAGGGACCTCGCTCAACGTCTTCCCTTGCGCCACTACGATGCCGTCCAGCTTGGCCTGCACCAAAACTGATAGAGTTGCCTCAGAAAAATTCATTACCCAACCACTTATTCCTGCTGCACAAAAGGCATCGATCTTTCCATTCATACCGTTACCGCTAAGGGGTTCAATTTCGTGGCTCGTTAAATCCGACTTGCTAGCGTGCTCATTCGCTAAAGGGACGGTTGTGCCGAGGTTAGAGGTCATCGGAATGTTCATTTTCTTTATTCTCTGTTTACCCGCCTTCCACTAAGGCACTGAGATGTCCCTGTTGAATTATCATGGCAATTTTATGGGTCAAGCATCATTGATAAACGTGCGCAAACGGGGCAAATCAGAGCATCCTGTGACATGAGATAGATTGAAAGTGGAGGAGTGATTTTTTCGATCACTGATATCAAACCGTTAAGAAAAAAATCACGAACTTTCAATTTACTCATCTAAAAAGCAATTAGCCCATCATAGGATAACTGCTTCGGAGAGGTTCTTCCTGGCAAAAGACCCCTATTAAAAGCTGCGGTCACATTCTTTGATTCAAGTGAGGGAATGGTACATCCGGAATTGGCATATCGAGAAAATCGCATAATTTTGCCCAAGAATCGCCAGCTTCCCAATCAACAACCAGCAGCCGCTCAGGTCGGGTTTTGAAATACTCCATAATTTCCGAGTTGTGCCTGATGAATCTTGCAACAAGTTCCTTATCGGAAGCAATCGCCGGATCCACACCAAACAACAGAGAGCGGATTGTCCGCAACTCGGGTGCTGGGGGGCCTTGGGCTTTGAGCATGGCCCGGTAGCTTGATAGCCAGCGTTCCGGATCGCGCGTGGTGAGAACAAACTGGCTGCGCGGAAACGAGCTGTTCATTTCCCGGTAAACCAATGGCCACGGCCAATCCTCGAAGCTATCCTTGGCAGAGGCGATGCGGAGGGTTTTCGCAAAATTTCCGTGCATGATCTCCGCAACCAATGACAGGTTTTGGCTCTGGTGGTTGTAGCCGAGAATCTCGAAGCACCGACCCAACGTCGTCGTTCCAGTCTTGGCCCAACCGATTCCAAACACCTTTGAATGAGTTCTTTCTCTCGGAACTTCCGAGACGTTGATTTCAGGATCGGTAGCGTCGAATTGCATGGATGCGTGATGGATTTTCTAACGAATTGACAATTCTGAGCGATTTTAAAATAAAATACTTATAAATTTGGATTATGATTTAGTATTTTGTCTATTGAAATGCGGTTTTTATGCCGCCTTTACCCATCTCCTTCAAGCTGGCGAATGGCAGAATCAGAGGTTGTGGAAAGCGAATGGTCGCCTTTATAGCTATGAGCAATTTCTCGAGTATTTCTTATGCAGTCGAATGAATACGAACAGTGATGATCATCGGTTTTAAAAAAAAGTTTTTGTTTATCCATATACCCAAATGCGCGGGAGATAGCGTTCGAGAGTTACTACTTTCCTCTGCCAATGGTGGAGCCCAGTTTCTCCGCAAGCACAGTCGCAACGTTGACGCGGAGAGAGTGATGGGAGAGGAAATCAAAAGATTCACGACTTTTGCGGTGGTGAGAAATCCATTCGACCAAGTGGTTTCCTTCTATGAGCACCTTCGCAAGCCGCTCCGCATGTCGCCCGAAGAGATTGAACGGCAGTATCCTGGAACCGGTAGCCGTCTCTTGCCTGCTTGGGCCAGCGAGCTGGCTATGGAATTGAAGTTTTCCGATTTCGTTCACGAGGTTTATTCGGCTCCTCATGACGAGCGCCCGCAGGCGGCTTGGTTCGGAGATTTGCTTTCGTGGTTAACTTCAGTCGATGGTAACTTGGCACCTAGTCGCCTCCTCCGATTTGAGCATCTTCGGGAGGACTTCTCCAAAATTTCTGCCGATCTCGGGCTGGAGGGAAAACTACCGAGGCGCAACGCTTCAGGGGATCAAAATCCAAGAACGGATTATCGCGCGTATTACGATTCCGCCTCGCGCGAAATCATCGAGGCCCGCTTCGCGCCCACGCTTCGGCTTTTTGGATATCATTTCTAGAAACTGCAAGGAGGCTCAGGTTCGAACCGCAATTCAGGGAATCTTTCCCTCAGCGAGGTTTCGTAAACCGCCCTGTTTTTTCCATTCGCATTTTCGTGCAGTTTTACCGGTATGCCCAGGAGGCTTCCGCCGATCGCCACGTGAAGCCGATCGGTTTGGATTTCCGAGTAGGTCGCAAGAATAGTGAGGAATGCACAAGCGTTGACATGAATGGATTCGACACTGTGCATTTCAGGATAAGCGAGCGCGGAAATGTCGATCGATTCTTTGTTCGCCGGGCCTAGCGCTTCGCCGTCACCGCGATGGGCAAGCAGACAGCGTGTTTCCTTTCTCTCCGCCAAAACTTTGCGAAAGGCAGCCACAGTGGAAAAAAGATCCGTCTTCAAATCAAGACGAAGCGCCATGTCATCCGCGAGAAAGGAGGAAATATTTGGAAATCCGCGAATGAAATTCAGCGAATGGGTATCCCGACAGAAAACCGTGACCGCTTCCGCTTGTTTCCAGAACGCCTCATTTCCGCGCACGGTTTGCGGGAGAACGACCACCGGTGCACCCAATCTCTGAAGCGATTTCACGCACTCAATGCCGCCATCGTAGAGGGGCACCAAGCTACCACCTCCGCCGAAAACCAGCAGATCCGTGGGGCGAACGAATTGGCGCTTGCCACGGATGAGGCTCCACGGGATGCCGGCATTTTCAAAAGCCTGAATGGTGGCCGAAGCGATCAGACAGTCACCGAGATTTCCCCCATTCGGCATGAAATAACAATGTCCGCCGTTTGAAAGCTGCTTGGCGATGAAGGCAACGGGGTCGAGCTTTTCAATCATTGGACCAACGGGCTTGGAGTTCGCTCAGGATCGACTCGGCGGAGTCGTCATAGATTTTTCGGACGAAAAGTTTTCCTTCCGGAATCGTGGGCAAATCTTGAAATGAATGGAAAATAAACGGCGAGGGATCACGGGTAACGTCGGTAAGCATGGGTCCGGTGAAGGAGCGAGCGGTGAGGCCGACCCGGTTTGCATAAAGTGTCTGGAACGCGAATTCATCAGGCACGGCGCAGAATTCGAAGGATTCCCGAAGCCAAGTATTTTCTGCTAGTTCATTGAGGATGGGTTCAAGCATTGAGCGTTCGAGACTCCACCACTGCGAACCGCCCCAGACCTCCTGGAATGGAAATTTACCCCGCGCGCGCAGCAGCGCGAGCCGGCGGATCGCATCGAGAGAAGCCTCGTCGAACGAACGGCTTTGGACCTCCATCGGGCGTGCACTGGTCGCCGGTGAATCCATAAAAAAGAACTCCGTAAATCGACGAAGGAAGGGAGGATTTCTTCGCGAAATACCCACATCGATGCGGTTAGATTGTGAGAGAAGTTGGCGATAGATTTCATCGGCGGGATAGAGCGGAAGGGTGTCATCGGAAACCAAGGCAAAAACCTCGGTGCCGGACTCGCGGAGGGCACGGCGCGCAAGCGCCTCAGTGGCACGCACCATGTTGAAACCGCCCCAGAAAATGTCGAAGCGTTGGTCTATGAATTCCAGATTTTCTGGCCACTCACGCCCGCATGAATAGTCTTCCAAAGACACCTTGGAATCCAAGTGGACGAAAAAATGGAATGGTTCCTTCGAAAGGCTGCGCACAAGAATTTCGAGAACCTTGGGAGCTTTGCATGCTAGAATGAGGAGGGCCACTTTCATGAGTCGAGCATCCATTCGAAGCGTGTTCCCCGAAGTGCGGCGGCGACTTCGTCGAAATTCGCGACAAGCGCCCTCGGATCATCCGGCAGAATTTTTTTGATCCCCACCGAGAGTTCCGCCGGGGGCAGTCCCAAAAAATCCAAAACCTCTCCCAAGGCTGAGCCATTGTCTTCGAGCGAGTCCTCGTAAGCGATCTCGTGCACGGGATGCTCGCGAAAAATACCGCGCATTCTTTCAGATTCGGCCTCAATCGATTCGAGGTTGGCCAATAGGGTGGCCGTTGGAATTTCAACAAGCGACAAAGCGGGTATTTCCTCGTTTTTAAGAATCAGGTTTTTCTGGGTGACGGTGCCCACGAAGTATTCAGAGAGGAACCGTTTCAGGCCGTTACGCCTCACCAAATGGACCACACGGATGTCGCGATCTCCGGCGAGCGAATCCATTAGACCAGGCCAGGCATGTGAGAGTTGGTGATAAAGGATTTTGAAACCGACAGCCTCTTTCCCCTCAGCCGAAAAAATGTGTTCTTGCGCAAAGCCTGCGGGGTTCGCGGCTCGTTGCAAAAGCAATCGCCGGTGGGCCTCTGAGCCTGGTTCGGCGAGTGTGGAAAGGTTTTCGCCAAAAACTTCGCCATGGCAGAGTGCCAGCGGATGCGAATCGAGCAAAAGACGAAGCCTCGTGCTGCCGGTGCGTCCAGCTGCGAGGATGAAGAACATGGTTGGGGTGGAATGGGATTTGACGTCAGTCATGTGAAAGATTTTCAATCTTAGCTTTTCAGTGTCATTTCCAGATATTCCTGTAATGAATCGATTTTCGGTGTGTAGATTTCCTCCAAGACGCTGCGGAGATTCGCGGGAATATCGCCAGGTATCCCTCTGTGCACGGGTTGCTTGAAATCCATGCTCCAATCATACAAATCTGCAGATACCCCGATATGCTGGAAGCATTTTTTCAAGAATAATTCGGGCGCTCCCAGCAATTCCTCGAAAAAACAAACTAACAATTGCTCACGCCGGTAGCAAGACAACCAGTTCTGTATGCAGGTTTGATAGTCGCCGCGCATCATTGATCCACGGGATTTGAAATGGTCAATGAACCATTGGTCCGAGGCCTCGTGGATAGACATCTCCGCGCGGTCAAGCGCCATTTTGGCTGATGACCAAGCGCGCTCGACGGGATTTCGCAGTAGATAAATCAATCGCAAATCGGGAAAATTCGCATGACATTGCCTGATGGTCTCGATCGGCAAAATAGAATAGGCAGGAGTGATCTCTCCGCATACTTTTCCATCGAATTTATGACCTGAAAAACGTGAGCGATACCACTCAATGCCAAGCTTAATTTTTTTGTCCCAGAAGTGAACCTCTTTGCCTCCTGGAAAGGCGATCTCGGGATGAAGGCTCAATTTTTCATAGAGCCAGGATGTGCCCGCTTTCTGTGCTCCGATACCAAGAAATTCAATCATTTTCGGATTAACATGGCTCTGTAATGAGGGAGGCTTCAAGCATTCTTTGCGAGAGCTCTTGCTCCAAGGACCTTGGACGCGCAATATGTCCGAATTCTCGAAGTGCACCCATATCGCTAATTTTTAACCCATGCTTGAGAAAGGTATTTTGATAGAAAGCTTGCGGCCGGGCAACCAAGGGAAAATTTCTCCAGCGGCCATCGGATTGGTCTCCATAGACAACATTTGCAAAAATTTTGCCATCAGGAGCGAGGTTTCTTACAGCAAATGATAAAAATTCCCCAAGTTTGCTATCACTGAGATGAATGAGCACTGCGAATACCCAAATATAATCAAAGCCACCGGTGAAAGTGAGCGATGAAAGATTGTGGCAATGCATGAGAGTTGGCATTTTTTGATCAAGACCGGACTCTTCCAACTCATTACAAGCTTCCTTGAGAGTCTCAAGCCTAACATCCAATCCATAATAGTTGCCGGGCTCCAGATAATCGATCAATGGCAAGCCTCCCCGGAGTGTTCCACAGCCAAAGTCCAAGAGTTTATGATGTGGCTTCAGCCCGACTTCCCGCAGGAAATCCATTTGGAAGCGCCTCTTGGCTTCCCACAAATCGGCTGGTCCAACCAGCCCATGTCTTAGGGATGCCTCGGGTAGATCTATTTTATTTTCCATTCGTTGAGGAGGTTTTTGATCTCGCTAGGCGCATAGAAGTCGGAAAAAATGGACTCATCGCCAAGCAATCTTTCTGCAAATTCGCGAATCAGTTCCTCATCATAAGCTTTATTGATGTTATTGCTGGACAAGGCTTCATCCAGAGACTCTGCATCCTTATCGATTTTCGCCAGAACCTTGCCTCCAGACGCAACAATATCCTCATATCGAATCACGCTCTCCTTTGCCAAATGCAACCGGTATTGGTTAAAATACCATCTCAATATGATCAACTGCCTTTGAATGCGATCAGATTCCTGCGAGAGCGAGATTCTCAAATCGGCATCGAATGCCTCCCCATAGGGAAGGCGGCCTTTGTTGACAGGGGCTTGAATGGTTTGCCATGAGAGGAGCACTGCTAGGGGATTGCGAACAATCGCATAGCACGGATAGGAATGCTTCAAAACCGACAAAGTCGCGGTGAACAAGTTAGGGTGTTTAATAACAAGTTGAAAGTCACTTGGCAGGCATTTCGGAAAATTCACGAGTTGGTTTTTAACAATCGATTGTCTAAGTATTTTTTCACTCGATGCAGCTTCAAATGGATTTGTTGGAACCTGGCCATCTCTTGCTTTACTAATCGCACTGCCATTTGATAAAAGGGATGCCCTTTGAGAGGAGAAAAACGCCGCAACCTCATCAAGATAGCCGGATGGAAATTGAAGGTTTACCAGATCCCCTGGATTCATGGGCTCGTGAAGAGCCACACACTTGGGTAGTTTATTCAGCAAGGCACAAGTGAGCGTGGTTCCTGACCTAGCTATTCCAGTCAATATAACATTCATTGAAATTCTAATAACAGAGATTGATAACGATCGCGCTCCAAATCGAGGCTGTGCATTCGCGCAGTTTCTTGCCCTCTTTTAATCATTTCATTGGAAATACCTTTATACGTTCGATCAAGAGCATCCAGACATGCGGTTTGCAATGCCTCAATGTCATATATCGGCTTCAGACAGGTAATCTCGTGGCTACAAAAACCTCTGTTTCCAGTGCAGTCAGGGCAAACCACCAGAGTTCCCATAGCCATACCTTCCAAGGCTGGGAGGTAGAACCCTTCGGCAATTTGTGGGAGAAAAACCGTGACGCGCGCGCGACCAAGCATTCCAAGAAATTCCACTCGAGGAAGCGGCCTCGTCAGGCAAACGCACTGGACACCCCGGTTGGTCAGAATGTCCGAGAGTGATTTGGCCATGGCTGGCTTCTTTAGTCCGGCGATGAGGACCTGAATATCGCGTTGATCGGATGTTTCGGGAAAAGATTTTAAATCCACACCTGCTGGGATCGTAATCACCGGACCGTTAACCAAGCCGGTTGAGAGAATCGCGTCAGCCACCTGCTGGCTGACGCAAACCCGAGTCGCAGCCCTACGGAGGAAGGCATTACGGGGATCATCAGAAAAAGAATGGCAAAGACCCTGAATTAAATTGATAACAGGCCTCTTGCAATTTTCAGGCACAGCCTGCCAATCCATGCCGGCGAGAAAAAGGGCATCCGCACCATTTGGATCCCACACGTTGGAAATTTGCTCTCCACTTACCACCCAAGGATTCGACTGATCGCGCAAAGAGTCGGGTTTCATATAGATCACCGGCTCAAAAATCCCAGACGCCTTCGTGTGTTGGAAGTAATCCCAAACCTTCAAGTGGCCTCCGGTAAACCCACGAAAATTGCGATGGAAGAGCAGGGTTTTCAAAATTCAATATGAGGTGGCCCAGAAAATCCGACCACTTCAACTTAAACTGAGTTGAGGTGGCTGGGTGTACCGAATTGATGGAAAATTTTGGATTTTGATTCAAGGTTTTTTCTCTGATCGAAAAGGCAGCAGGTGTGGTCAAACTGACATCGGCTTGCCTAGTTTTGGGGCGTTTTTGCATCAGTTTTTCGACCACCCATTTGGGAAAAATAAATTGATCGACCACGCGATACCGACCAGATGATGTCCAGACTTGACCATGTTGGGCGGAGGTTTAGAACTTTATACAAATTGCACCCTACGATTTCATCCTCTCTCGTCTCTGTTTGTGTTCCGACCTACAATGGGATGGGGCACCTTGAGGAAGCGCTGGCATCGATCGAATCCCAAGATTATCCCAATCTCGAGGTGGTTTTTTCTGACGACGGATCGACGGATGGGACGGTGGAGCGGATCCGTCAATTCGCCGCAAGATCGCGATTTGAGATCAGGCTGCTTCATCATCAGCACACGAGTCTTGCGGGAAACTGGAACAACTGCGTGGCAAATGCCAGGGGGACATATATCAAATTCTTGTTTCAGGACGACCTCATGCGACCGAACTGCGTTTCCAGAATGGTGGAATTGGCGGTTCAGGATCCAAAAGTCGCATTGGTCTTCTCGCCCCGGGAGATTGTTTTCGAGGGAGTCGAGAATGATTCCTCGCCCGCTTGGAAAATTGCACAAAGTTGCGCAGTATTGCACGCTGGGTGGTCTGAATTGCGTGACATTCAGGATGGAGCCGATTTACTGGCGGATCCGTGCCTGCTTCAAGGGGTTTGGAACAAAATTGGCGAGCCTTCGGTCGTTTTGCTACAGAAGCAAGCTCTGGTTGATATGGGTGGCTTTGACCCGAACCTTTGTCAGTTGATTGATTTGGATATGTGGTATCGTTTGATGACAGTAACGAAAGTGGGATTTATTGATGAACCATTGAGTTCATTCCGGATTCATGACAAGCAGCTGAGCGTCGGCAATGCTAATTCCGGCATGGCATCCAACGACAGCATGCTTTTTGCCAAGAAGGTCGTTGATGCCCCTTTCTTCAATATGCTCCACCCCTTTTCTAAGAAAAAATTTCTCAAGGCGAGCCGACCGCCATCTGCGTTCAAGGTGCAGCGTCGCCGGTTGAAGCGATGGTTGGTTGATAGATTGCTGGGCTGATGAATGTCGCGGCCCAAGGTTTATTCATCATCCTTTTCATGGCGCTGCCATGGCGGGGCGAACATTTCCACTGAATTCACTTAATTTTGAATTGAGCAACTGCAGCATCATATAAAACCCGATCACGCTGTATAAAGGATTCGATCCGCGGAATATGTTCTTCAAGTTCATTTCCTTCCGGCCTGAACACATTGATTCGTTGAATGGATTTTGAGATCCGAGTCTCAAACAGGCTATCAAATCTTCGGCAAGACTCAGCGAACTGCTCGGTAATGCCGATGAAATCGAGAGACTCCAGCCTTCCGAGAGCACGAGCGAGCACATCATCATCAACTTTACCGACTTCGTGTGGATTGCACACACCATTGGCTCCCATGATTCTTGTCTGAAAGTCGGCAATATTGTCTCTCATGAATTGCTCATTTTCCAGTAGCGTCGTTACAGAAACATGCCGCGTGCGGCTGAAGTGGCTGAGCATGGATAAGGAACGTTGGATCGGCTCCCGGAGAAAGGTGGCCGCCTGGTAAGGAACTGGAACCATCTCGGCCATGGCCGCTGTGAAATGACCCACAAGCACCTTGTGGGTAGGGAGCCCTAAGTAATCTTTGAGCATCTGACTGCCCAAAGGGTAGCCGCCACCAAGGCGTTGGAGATAAAAACCTCCCGGATAGATATGTTTTGCTCCATATTCGCACTCCAACATTCGCCTCAGCGATGTGCCCGCAGTCTTTGGAATATGGATGACCAGAATTTTCTTAGAGCAATCTATTTTTTTGAAGAAATTAAATAGCATCTCCTGATTTCGTCTAACTGATGTCCATGTGTATCTTGTTGAATGATTCGCGCAAATCTTAAAAAGAGAATTTGTGAAGCGCCTTCATGCTTTCAGGCAATTCCTCTAAACCAACAGCCAGCCTAGGTGAGATTGAGCGCCCAAATACCACTGGGTGGATGATTCACAGCACTTGAAGCTTCGCCACCGTTCCGGTTACGCGCTAGGGGAGCACCTTACCTAAAACGGATACTCCCCTGTTGTTTTCATCATTTTAGAAATCCTTGTCATGCAATGGTCATTGCGACATAAGTGTTAGCCATAGATGCCCAGAGTTTCCGTCATTATACCAGCCTATCATCATGCCCAGTTCATTGGCGCGGCAATTGATTCGGTTTTGGCACAGACCTATCGGGATTTTGAGATCATCGTCGTTAACGATGGCAGCCCTGATGACACCGAGGAAGTTTTGCGACCTTACATCGAGGGAGGTCAGATTAGATATTTTTGGCAGGAAAACCAAGGTGCTGCTGCTGCTAGAAATCATGGAGCCAAAATGGCTGTAGGAGAGTTGCTGGCTTTTCTCGATGACGATGACCAGTGGCTCCCTGACAAGCTTGAGTGGCAGGTAGAGGTGATGGAAGCTTCCGACATAGTCGTGGTTGGCGGGTTTAACGACGGAGATCGCCATATTAGTCGGAATGAATCGTCTCAAATCGACACTTATCAGACCCTTCCAACCTATGTTTTTTTTACCAGAAACCCATTCGGATCACCCGGACAGACGATGATAAGGCGCAAAGCATTTGATGCGGTAGGCGGCTTTGATCAGGATATTTGGGGTGCTGATGATCTCGACATCTGGATACGCCTTTCACGCTTGGGCGAAATGAGGAAATATTCTAGATTATCTCTTTTTTATCGATCACACGATTTTAACGCGTCACATAATTATCATCGAATGGCCCTAAATCTCAAGAAAGTGATTAGCAAAAATTGTGGTATCGAAGGATTCGAAAACATAAAAAAGCTAGATCGCCTAGGACACAGATACTTGTTCAATTCTTTCGGAAAAAAAATGATCTGGAGGGCAGGCGCTTGTTTGTTCTCTGGAGAATTTCAACAAGCCATTTCTATTTTTAAAAATGCTTTCAAAGACTACGAAAACCGATTTTTCAAGGATCCCGTCTTATTCGGCATGCTAGTTTCAGCCATTATCAAAATTCCAATGAGGGCGAGGCGATATCTCTGAAATTGCTCAGGCCTCGCTGGCGCCAAACTGCTTGGGAGAATCTAAAATTATTTTCTATGAGGGAATTGACGCAAGTGTTCGTTGCGACATTAAAATCAAATTTCGGCTTATTAGATTGATACACCGTCATGAGAACGTCAGGTTGCACAACGATTCCGAGAGCCTCCGCGTACGTCTAGCTGTGCCAAACCGTTTGCAAAGACGGCAGACAAGCCCCCAAGCCAATGCAGCCTTACTATCGACGTAATTCTCAAACAATTTAACACCGAGTCGACTCCTAAGCTGGCGTCACGTGTCTGGATGGCGGTAAGAAATCGATTCGTCGGTCGAGCGTCCGACACGATATGCGCGGCTGGGACAGCCCATATGCTGTGAGGCGGCGTCGAGTCCAATCGGTCTTTTCGGATCATGTTATCGACACAATAAGAAATAATAGCGTTGACTCAAGATCTCGGATCTCCTAACCATTTCGCGCTTCACTGATCTATAACTTTATTTAGCCGATTAGTGGCCGAACTTTGGGTGGGATCACCGTAAATTTAGGCAGTGCAGACAAGCTCAAGATTTTCGGTCGACACCCCATGTTTTCAGGCGTTCAAGAAAAGAGTCCCAGATTTTGGAGTGAAATTGATGCGGTATTGGTCATCAATTTAGAAAACAGTATTGACCGCTGGCAGGATTTTCTGGCGCAAGCTGAGAGCATCATCCCTCAAGAGCTGCTCCATCGCGTCACGGCTGTTCCAGGAGAAAAGATTACAGGATATGGCCAACGCCCATGGTTTCGCGGCGGATTCAGGGCTGATACTTGGGCAAGAAGAGGTGGATGTGTGCTTTCTCACAGGAGAGCCCTTCAACTCGCCCGAGACAGTGGCTGGAAGCGTGTCCTGATTCTCGAAGATGATGTCGAATTTAGTACGAGCTTTCAAAGCAATGCCAACGAATTGGGTCTGGCGATGTCGGATTCTTCCCTTGAATGGGATATGATTTACCTCGGATTCACCAAGCCGAAAGGACCTTTTAAAACACTCAAAATACTCACGGGTAGTTGCCATGTGTCACAAATTTTCGGCTGTCATTGCACACATGCCTATATCGTCAATTCGCACATGCAAAATTGGCTTTTGCGAAAGCTTCCTGATGAGTCCTCAATATGGCCCTGGTTGGCTTTTCACAGAGCCATAGACAGGTGGTTTAGCTCCCATCTGGGGATGAGATTTAAAGTTTTGGCGGTATCCCCGCCATTGATTAACCAACGGGCTGGATTTTCGGATATCTTGGGGAGATATTCAAACATCGCCTGCGCTATCGACAATCCGCAAGAATTTTCAATCCACAAGGGATCATGTTTTTTTCTATTATGCGTTTATAAGTTGCTCATTTCTCATATTGTTTACGTATATAACTTTTTAAGTGCGCTAAGAAAACTGTTCATGGGGTTTTAACCACCGAAGAAAGCTGATGTCAGCTTGACCGCACCCGCCACTCAGATTAAGCCAAGAACCAGCAGATTGAATCCAACTAAAAACTATCCAAGGTATGGGTTCAGGTTATTCGCACTCACTCAAGAACTCATAACCTCAGCCAAATAGTCTAAAGCATGTATAAGCATTACCTAATTACGGGAGGAGCTGGATTTATTGGCTCACACCTAGCAGACCGAATGGTCCACGAAGGACACAAAATCACAATTTTAGATGATTTTAATGATTATTACGATCCATCGATCAAATTCAATAACATCGCCAATATTCGAGATGAAATTCAATTAATCCAAGGAGATATAAGAGACGAATCACTCATAGAAAAAACTTTTGCTGAAAATAAATTCGATCAGGTTTTTCATATTGCTGCTCGAGCGGGAGTCAGACCATCTATAACTGATCCGAAGCTTTATTACTCAACCAATATTGATGGAACATTTAATCTGTTAGACGCATGCCGCCGTCATAACACGGAAAGTTTCACATTTGCCTCATCCTCTTCGGTTTACGGAATAAATAAAAAAATTCCATTCTCCGAGTCCGATACGCTCGAACGCACCATTTCACCATACGCGGCGACTAAGTTAACTGGAGAACAAATTTGTTCTAATTATTCATACCTCTATGGGATCCAATGCCAGTGCCTGCGTTTCTTTACGGTCTATGGCCCGCGTCAAAGGCCTGATCTCGCGATCGCAAAATTTACCAAGCATATCATCGCTAACAAACCGATTCAACAATACGGTGATGGCAGCACTGCACGCGACTATACGTATATCGACGATATCATCAACGGTGTCGTTGCGGCATCAAAATACCGAGAAAATTCTTTTGAAATATTCAATCTCGGCGGTTCAGCGACCACAACTCTAAGGGAACTCATTTGCCTGATTGAAAATGCCACTGGCAAAAAAGCACTTATCGAACAAATGCCTGAGCAGCCGGGAGATGTGCCTCTAACCTATGCCGATCTCTCAAAGTCATCCAAACTTCTTGGATATAACCCAGAGACGTCGATCGCTGAAGGTATTGAAAAATATGTAGGTTGGATTAACGAACATCGACCTATTTCACGTTAATTCCAGCCACATCATCCAGCTGCGTGACCAGATCTTATTTAAATTCAAAGCGCGAGATAATCGTGAAATTTGTCTCCAAGGGCAAAAGCCCAGTTGATCCGATACGCTGGCTACGCCAATTCCCTGGCCGTATACCCACATGGGGGGCATGCAAATTTGTATTTGATCCCGCCGCAACCGAATACGATTGGTTGGTCGCTTACGACGATTTGCCGTATGGAACCTCGGAAAAACTATCCTGCCCGAGGGAAAACACCTTGCTCGTTACCATGGAGCCATCATCGGTAAAGCTCTATGGCACCTCATTTTTGCGACAATTCGGTGTGATTCTGACCAGCCAAGAACCTTGGGCAACACGCCAATCACAGACAATCCATTCACAAGCCGGGCTTCGATGGTATTATGGCATAGGCAAGGATACAGTACGAGATTTTGACACACTCATAGCGATGCCACCCCCGAAGAAAACCGCTGCTATATCCACCGTCTGCTCGTCAAAACAGCAAGGACACACGCTTCACCGTAAGCGCTATCAATTCATCCGGTCACTTCATGAAAAAATACCTGAGCTCGAAGTCTACGGACACGGTGTTCGTTTCATCGATGATAAAGCGGAGGCAATTGACCCATACCGGTGTCACATCGCCATAGAAAATCACGTCGCACCGCATCATTGGACGGAAAAGCTTGCCGACTGCTTTCTCGGATGGAGTCTACCGATCTACCATGGCTGCCCAAACGCAGCGGACTATTTTCCCGAAGACAGTTTTGTTTCCATAAATATTGAAAATCCTGAGGGCGCTCTGGCTGCGATCCAGGCCGCGATTGTCCCAGGCGAGTATGAGCGTCGTTTACCTGCCATCCGTGAAGCAAGGAGGCGGGTCCTCGAGCAGTATAATCTTTTCGCCATGCTCAGTCGCATTATTGAGCAGCGAGTAGATCAAGTGAAATCCATGGATGGGATTATTCATAGCCGGCATTCCCTGCGCAAGGCTAGGTATATGATACCGCTTTTGGAGCTTGGTTGGGAAAAATTACGAATGAAATGGCAAGCCCAGTAAGAACCAGAAACCGTATCCTCAGTCATTCGCCTTGCCTATCGCCGTAAGGCAATACAACTTTTAGTCATATTTTACTTATAGATTCTCCCTTAGACGACATAAGCTCCATCAATAAAATTCGTCATGTTAAAAAAAATCCTCCGTAATCTATTACCTATCCGAAAATATAACCCGGATCTTTTTATAGTATCGTTTCCAAAATCAGGTCGTACTTGGCATCGAGTCATTCTCGGCTCCTACTATTGCTTGCTCAAAGATTTGGACTTAAAGTTGGCAGCTGAACCTCAGGAAATCGCTCTCAAATACAATCTTCCTTATCCCAAATACACACATGATGGCGCGAATTTCGACAACAACCGCTCGCCCGACGATCCTACAGTAGCCGCCTCCGAGGGCTGGGGAAATAAACCCGTAATCGTGATTGTACGGGACATTCACGACACTCTAACATCGGCTTACTTTCATGCTCGATACCGCCAAAAAGTTTTTTCTGGAACCATAGGAGAATTTATCCGCCAACCTGAAACCGGTGCCGACAAGATTTTAACAGCATGGAAAAAATGGGAGAAATCACTGCAACACGCCTCAAGATCATTAGTTATTCGCTACGAGGATATGCACCATAACACCATTGGCACGATGACCCAATCAATGGAATTCATGCAGCTTAGCAATATCAATCCAGATCTTTTGGCTCAAGCCATAGAATTTTCAAAAGCAGACAATCTTCGGGAACTTGAGAGAAAAAATTATTTCAAATCCGGACGCTTGCGCAGTGAAGAATCAGCACCTGAAGAAGCTCTAAAAGTACGCTCTGCTAAGATCGGGGATCATGTAAATCACCTAACGCAGAAAGACCTCGATTTCATTGCAGAACGGAAAGCACACCATGGCGATCCCTTCGCAATCAGCATAAAAACCACCTAGATTGTTTTAACAAAACGTTCAACGCCAGTGCTTTGCAATCCATGGCGTGGGTCTAACATGTTTGTAAAATTTCTTCCATAACGAACTCACTGGCCAGGCTCCGCGTGTTGCTTCATCGATATCTGGCTTGCCAGTGAACGCGACAATTTTCGCATTTTCAGGAAGCTGAGGCGTCTTGATAAAATTAAATGGCCAAGTTGGTATGAGCGAATGTTTGAAACTGAGGCACCATTCCTCCGGGAAGAATTCAACCTCTCCTAGAGTACGACAAACGAAAGTCTGACTGTTGCGATAAAGATCCATCATTGCCATCGGATCTGGCCTGAAGCGATCCCATATTTTACTCAACTTTCCAACACGAAAGCGAAAGACCGACATATTTCCGATTTTCTGCCCTGGCTGCGTCCAATTTTCCGCCACAACAAAGTCCAGATCGGGTCTGAAATCAAAGAAGTCATCGATCGAACCCGTCACCAACAGGTCCAAGTCCAAATGTAGCACGTTACCCTCAAGCCCGTCCAACTCTGGCTTGAAAATGAACATCCGCCTGAACGGATGGAATCGCATGCGTTCAGGAAGATCAAATTCGGGCATCATTCGGATATCGACTTCCTCGCGTATCCCGCTGGGATCATCCGTAAAACAAATCAAACGAAATGGCCGCGTCGTATTCCGAGACACCATGGAAAAAAGACGATTTACATATTCCGAGCCGTATCGATCGCCCCATTTGAGGCATAAAACGGATTGAATTGGCTGATCAGCTTGCGGAGAAATCATGGAGGCTTGTTATGTTGTCAGGATTTGAAATGCAACATGAATACCAAAACCTGTCATTCAGTGGGTGATGAGGGCTAAAAAGACTATTTTGACAATTTCTCAAAAGATTTTTTAAACCCATCGCTAGTGAAAACCAGCTGGTGCCGGCTTCCACCTCTGGCAGCCTGATATGCTCCCATACCTCGCAAATGGGACCATTATCCAAAAAAATGACCAATCCGATTTTACATCTTTGCGGAAATTTCCCTTCTTTCTGCCAATTGTATCAAGAATTCCACGCTAGAGAGGCTCTGCCTCAGTCATACCTTGGAAGAAGCCAATCGGTTGACATATCGTGGCCGTCCCAATCCTCGTTATGAATACATCATGTACTTTTTATCAATATTACCGAATCAGGTGCTTTCATCAGATTGATCAAAGAAAAACATCTTCTTCGAATACTCCTCTGCCGTTAAGCTCATCTGCATTGGAATAGATAAGGCGGGTTTACGCTCGCGATTCCAAGGATTCCGACTACAATATTGATCAATTCCCATGACTTGATGCCGCCATGAATCCCGCTATGTTCATCCACTCGGATCAATCTCCTTGATAAGCCGTTTTAAATTTCGCCATGAATCCATGAAAGTTTTACAGATATTGCCTGAACTAAATTCCGGAGGTGTCGAACGCGGGACCCGTGATCTGGCTGAATTTTTGGTTAGAAACGGCCATGAAGCATTGGTGGTATCCAATGGAGGCAGGCAAGTGGAATCCCTGCAAAAAATGGGTGTAAGGCACATTGCCCTGCCAGTTCACAAAAAAAGCCTGGCATCCTTGTTTCAAGTGAAGACATTTCGACGTCTCCTTGAAACCGAGCGACCGGATATCCTCCACATTCGCTCGCGCATTCCCGGATGGATTGCTTGGTTGGCGTGGAGGAAGATGGATCCAGCCACGCGGCCTCGTCTGATCAGCACGGTTCACGGGTTTTATACGGCGAATGCCTACTCGGCAATCATGACGAAAGGCGAGCGGGTGATTGCGGTTTCAGAGAGTATCCGGAAATATATTTTAAAAAATTATCCAAAAACGAAGAATGAAAAAATCAAAGTCATTCATCGCGGAGTTTCTCTGGTTCATTTTGCTCGGGATTTCACGCCTGATATGGATTGGATAAAAAAGTGGCATGAGGAGTATCCAGAACTTAAGGGCAAGACCGTCCTCTTGCTCCCCAGCCGAGTCACCCGCTGGAAAGGGCAGGAAGATTTCATCCATATGGTTTCGCTATTAAAGCGTGATGGCATTGAAGTATGCGGTCTGATCGTCGGGGAAACGCATTCTAAAAAGACAAAATTTGAATCCGAATTAAAAGCATTGGTTCGCGAACTGGACCTCGAGCAAAACTTGTTTTTCTCAAGCCATCGATCCGATATCAAAGAAGTCATGGCCGTTTCGGACATTGTATATTCGCTCTCCCTGTCTCCTGAAGCATTCGGGCGGGTTTCTCTCGAGGCTATGGCACTTGGAAAACCGGTAGTCGCTTATCAACACGGTGGTGTGGAAGAACAACTGTCGGTAGCATTTCCAACAGGACTCGTTCCGCCGGGCGATATTGCCGCAGCAGTTGAACGAACAAAGGAGATTTTGAGACAGAGACCCAAACCGAGTATCCCCGTTGATTTTACATTGGAAAAGATGCTGTCAGCAACCCTTGAAATTTATGAAAATATCCTAAAAAGCCCCCGTTAATATCAGTCTCATCTATCTACAAATTCGAGTCATCGTGAGACCTGACTGAGAGGTAATTTTAGTATAAGAATCGGCTAGAGATTCCCTTTTTCCGAGGCAATTCATAAACCAACAAGTTTGATCCGAATCGATATGTTGCGAAAGATTTCCAAGCGCAGCTGCGACCAAACTCACGAAGCGCAGCACAGGTGTGGTATTTCGACGCGCTATTGACATACAGGCATTTGATACAGCCCAGAATTTTATTTAGGCAAAAAAGCCATATTTGAAGCATTTTTCGATATCAATCGTTACAGCAGCAACGAAGTGCTTGAGGGTAAGGCCGAATTACCTTAGCTTTGTTGCCGGAATGCAAGATCTTCAAAACACAGCTTATGGCCCGCTGGATTCATCCTGGGGCGCATACTCTCCGAGCTTTTTGGTTAGAAGCTGGATCAAGTTACTGCATCGCATGCCTGTATCTGCAAGCTTCAGGCGTTTATCACTGTGGATGCGTAAGCCACTGAAGCTTTTGTTGGATGGTTGGGTTGATGTCGAAGTCTGGGGATTGCGTTTACGTTTGAGATCGCGGGGCAATTTGTCAGAGCAACGCTTGATCTTCATGCCCCAATTTCTGGACCGTGTGGAGCGGGAGGTTCTTGCAAAAGAACTAAAAGATGGAGGCCTCTTCCTGGACATAGGTGCCAATGCTGGGTTATACTCGCTGTGGGTAGCTTCATTGCGTCTTGAAAACGTGCGTGTGGAAGCTTTCGAGCCTGACCCAGAATTGTGTCAGGGATTGAAGTTTAATTTAGAGACCAATGAATTGTATGCTGTAAGAGTGAATCCCTTGGCTCTTGGCAGACAACAAGGACAGATGCGCCTGATAAAGGGATCTGGAAACAAGGGTGAAAATCGCGTCGCTGCAGACGATCTTTCTGAGGAACTGGGATTGAGTGTTGAAATGACAACTTTAGGTGATTTTCTCAGACAACATGGGATCACTCAAATTTCAGCCATCAAAATTGACATCGAAGGATATGAAGTGGATGCCCTTGAACCCTTCTTCACAGATTGTCCTGAAGACATGTGGCCACGATTGCTCATTTGCGAGGTCGTGCATGATACAGACTGTAAATTACTGCAGCTCCTCGAGCGTTCAGGCTACAGATTGGCTGCAAAAGAACGTCTCAACAGTATTTTCAAGCGTGACTTGAAACCCTACAGCGTTTAACGCAGGCAATATCTGAAAATTTTCATTCTGCCATCTCTCTTTCCAGAGCCTCTTCCATAGCGCGCTCGACCAAGCGAACTGCAGCGGCCTCCGTTGCTTCGTCCAGGGTTTTGACAGCTGCTTTCAATGCGTTCGCATTACCCGCAGTCATCGCTGATTTCACTCTAGATAAGGCGCCCTCGATTTCTGCACGTTCTGTATCTTCCACAAAACCCTGCTCCAAAATCATTTCCACCGCAGGCAGTAGTTCGTCCGCCTTCAGCTTCGCCTCGGTAAAAATCCGCTCCGACATATCTTTAAATGCGAACTCCACTGACTCGCCAACCATTTGCTCCACCGCCGCGTCGTCCACATTCACTGCGGAGTTTTCGATCTTCACAATCACATCCTTGCCTGTGGATGTATCCCTTGCAAGAACCTCCAAAATCCCATCTGCATCGATCTTAAACTGCACCCCCACACGCGCCTGACCTTTCGGCGCGTTTTCCATTGCCACATCAAATTTTCCAAGTTCCCAGTTATCGCGCGCCATTTCTCGCTCACCCTGCAAAACCCGAACCCGCATGCTTTGCTGACCATCCGCCGCATTGGTGAACATCTCGCCGGCCTTGCAGGGAATGGTCGTATTGCGGGGAATCAACACATTCATCAATCCTCCAAATGTCTCGATTCCAAGGCTCAGTGGCGTCACATCCAACAAGACCATCTTACTCATCGCTCCGCTCAGGACTCCTGCCTGAATCGTTGCGCCTAGCGCAATCGCCTCATCGGGATGCTGGGTCACATCAACGTTCTTTTCAAAAAATGCCGCGACAGCCTCTCTAACGGCAGGCATTCTTGTGCTACCACCTACCAATATCACAGCGTCCAGATCCGGGTTTTTCAATCCACTGTCGAGCATCGCTTGCTGGCAGCATTTGAGCGTTTTTTTAATCCACTCTCGAGTCATCTGATCGAGTTCGGTTCTGGTGATTGTTTTCTCAAAACTACTCGATCCATCGTAAAATGGAATCCTCACCGTATATGCTGAATCCTCGGAAAGAGCGCGCTTCGCTTTTTCCGACTCATCTAGAAATCTCATTTGCATTTCAACCGGAAGTTCACCCAGGCCTTCGAGTAAAAAACCAAACAATGTCCGGTCCACATCATCCCCGCCCAAACGCGTATCTCCATGTGTTGCGAGGACCTGAAAAACGCCATCCTGCATTTCCAGAACGGACAGATCAAAAGTGCCTCCACCCAAATCATAGACGGCCACGCGTGAACGATCCTTGAGCTTATCCAGCCCATAGGCCAAAGCTGCTGCGGTGGGCTCGTTCAATATTCTCACCACTTCCAAACCCGCGAGCTCTGCCGCTCTTTTGGTTGCCGCTCGTTGGGAATCATTGAAATATGCAGGCACGGTCACCACTGCTTGCTTGACCTCGGTTTCCAGCCGCCACTCCGCGATCCGTTTGAGTTCTTTCAGAATATCCGCGCTGACTTCTTCAGGTGTTTTTCCCAGCGCGGCGAGCACCGGATCGTCGATGCGACCCGAGCCCATCCAACGTTTCACGCTGGTAACCACCCGCATTGGATCGGTCACGCGACGCCTCAAGGCTTTGTGACCAACTTCAACTTCCCCCTCCCCGCCATACCAGACGGCGCTCGGAATGACGCGCTTGCCTTCCTCGTCCGCGAGCAAGATGGGAAAACCCGAATCAACCACGCCCACCGCCGAATGCGTCGTGCCTAGATCAATTCCAAGTATCATTATTTTACGGTCGAGATGCCCAGCCAGTGGCTTTTATGGAATCCGGAAAATTTTCTGATTTGACGGGTCTTTAGCCAGCTGACCCGTACGAAAGCCTTCCACATTGATCACGTTATAAGGCGCATACGGGCTGATCACGTGATGTGGATTCGCAGTCCGCTCTGCAACCGGATACTGATCTCGGGTCGGAGGAATGACGATCTGTGGCTGGGTATCCTCTTGGTTTTGCTCCGCGGCGGGGCGCTGAGTCTCCTTATGGATACGTTTGCTCCGATGAGCATGATGCGGGATGGGTTCGCAAGATACCAATAAAAGCGCAGACCCTGCGGCCATTGTAAGTAGGAGTTTGGTCATGGTTTACGGACGTTGTTGGTGAGAAGCTTATTCATTTGCAAGCAAACCTGCTATCAGAAATTTCACGAGAATGAGGAGTTTTGTTGTTTTTGATAACGCATATCGCTTCTCGAAGACTCTAAAGCCGTCCTGTTTCATCTTTTCAAGCAGGCATCGGTAAATTTCCGCCATCGCCCTCGCGGGAAGCAGGGCCTTTCGATCCAGAGGATGAACCAGCGCTTCGGCTTCCCGAAAAAGATATTCAGCGCGCTCCGCGTGATAACGCATCATCGCGATGAAACGACCGTCATAGACCCGGCCAATCAAGTCCCGCTCCGAGTATTGAAAGCGGATCATGTCGTTTTCCGGTAAATAAATCCGTCCTCCGTTGGTGAGATCCTCGCCGATATCACGCAAAATATTTGTGAGTTGCAGGGCGTTACCCAGCATTTCGGCATAGCGATCCGAACTCTCATGCATACATCCGAAAATCCTTGTGGAAACAAGCCCGACCAAGCCCGCAACCTTCCAATTGTATTTGGATAGCTCCTCCCAGCTTCCAAATTTCTGCGGTTCAAGATCCATTCGGCAACCATCGATGATGTCCAGCAGCCATTGCTGCGGAATTCCACGTCGCTCGATCATTTCAAGCAGTTCATGACCAAGTTCGTTTTCCATCGGAAATCCGTGACGAATCCCATCCTCCCAACTCTTCAATCCCTCCGCGCGAAGATAGACTGGGACGTCCGGTTCGTCGGCAACGTCATCCACCGTCCTGCAAAATGCGTAGAACACCACCATATCATCACGCCTTTCCTTCGGGAGGATTTTCAGTGCGAAGGCCAGATTGGATTCCGCCTTCCGGGTGATCTCAGATGCGGCGGACACAGGACAAAACTATTTAATGAAACCGCAGTGACCCGATGTAAAAGGCCACAGTGAGAATAAGGCAGGACCCACGAGATTGAACTCCTTCACCGTTCCCCAGTAGCGGGAATCCAGAGAGCTGCTGGTGTTGTCGCCCATTGCCGCATACTCACGCATACCCGGCTTGGCATTCTTGCCACGCAGTTTCAAGACATCATCCTTCTCGACCAGATACCGCTTTTGGGTAGAACTCGGTTGAGCCGGAACATAACCTTGATGCGCCTTCTTGAACGGCGGCCCACCTTCCGCAACGCGGCGCATACCCCGCTCGCCCGCGACTTTTCCGTTCACAATAAGGTCCGGCGTCATGATAGAGAGTTCGTCACCCGGAACCCCGACAAGGCGTTTGATATAGTGAGCTCCTGCCCCCTGCGGCCCACTCTGTTCTTGGATACCCTTGATCGCGATGGTATCGAAAACAAACACCTCTCCACGCTTCGGTTTTCTGAAGTGATACGAAAATTTATCCACCAAAACCAGATCACCAGTATCAATGAAACCCTCCATCAGGACCTGACCTTTCTTCATGATGCCATTGTTTTCCCTGGCCTGTTCAAAAGCTTTTTCAAGACCGATGTCATAGGCCTGGTTTGCAGGGGACGGCAGTCTTAATGGTTCTTCGTCGAGGCTGATCAATTGCGAACGACTGAAAAAGTGCATCCATTGGAAATCCCTCACATCACCTCCCACCTTGATTCCCTCTGCTGTGGGATAAATGCCAATACTAACCCGGCGGTCTTTGTCATTCACCACTTTCTCGTAGCTTCTGCCACGTAGAACACTCTCCATGATACGTTGCGGAAATGACGGCCATTCCTCTTGTTTCAGAGGAGTTCCCGTGATTCCGTTCAAGGTTGGCTGCATCGATCCGGTAGGAATCCGAAAAGGTTGCAAATAATACGCACGCAAACCCAGAGCGATGACAATCGCCACGAACATGACCTCAACGTTTTCCTCAAACCAACTCTGCGGTTTCTCACGCGGCAACGCGTTTTCACAAGAAGCCCTCAATTGCTTCGATGCCTCATCCACCTTGTCCTTGTCCTTACTCTTGATCGCCTGAATCAGATCTTTGCGCCTCGCTTCAATCTCCGTCACGCGGTCTGCACTTAGCAAGTCCCTTTTATAGTTCACAAATTTGGCTGCTCCCTTGACGAGATGCTTCGCATTTTTTTTCCAAGCAGGCGTAAACATACCCCCAAACCCTGCACCCCGAAGCCCCTCCCTGCAAGCCCTATGCCTAAACTCTCCTCCACCATTTCCAATTTCCCACAGAAAAAAGACGCCTGAACGCTCAATCCTCAATAAACACGCCCTGCGATGTTGCCCCATGCATCAATAATCCAGCATGTGGCTTATCCTAAATGGCGGCAATCCATCGACTTTTGCTCATCTCAATAGAGAAAAGACAAGACTCATGTATCATTTCGAAATTCAAGAAAAGCTAATGGATGAGTAATTTTTCCAGGCTCTATACCCGATCATCTTTCCGCTTTCGGCTTTGCCAAAAATGCTTCGATTTCTTTGACTGTCCGGGTATTGAGCACATCTTCTTTCCGTAGCCAGCCTTTGCGTGCGATTCTGACTCCTTGACCCAAATGATGCAGTTGCGCTCGCGCATGCGCATCGGGATTGATCGAGCACAGCACGCCCTTGTCGCGCGCGCGCTTCCACCAGCGCCAATCCATATCCATCCGCATCGGGCTGCAATTTAGCTCGATCACGGTTCGTGTCGCCGCCGCACAATCGATGATTTTAGCCTGATCCACCGCATAGCCATCGCGTTTCAGTAAGAGCCGGCCTGTCACATGCCCAAGCATCGTCACATATTCGTTTTCCATAGCGCGGCATATCCGAGCAGTCATCGACGGCTCGTCCATATTCATCAAGCTATGGACGGATGCGACACAGAAATCGAGCTGAGCCAGAATCTCATCAGAAAAATCCAAGCTGCCGTCTTTGAGAATATCCACTTCATTGCCCGCAAAAATTCGAAAACCGTTCAGAGACTTTTCTAGGTTTCTGATCTCTGAAACCTGATCTAACAATCGATCTTCATTCAAACCATTTGCCCAAAACGAGGATTTCGAGTGATCAGAAATACCGAGATATTGCAGACCGAGATCCATCGCCTCCTCAACCATGCTCTCAAGGTGATCCCTGCCATCGGATGCCGTGGTGTGGTTGTGAAAGGTTCCGCGCAGATTTATCAGCTCCACCAAGCGTGGCAATTGATCCTCCGCCGCCGCCTCAATCTCGCCACGATTTTCACGCAACTCCGGCTCGATGAACTGCAAACCTAACAAGCGATAAATATCCTTTTCATCTTCCACCGCTGGACGTTCAACGCCCTGAGCTACAGGATTCAGACCATACTCATTCAACGACCAACCTTTTTTTAACGCCAGCGATCGCAGTGCGACATTGTGCTCTTTGGAGCCCGTGAAATACTGCAAGGCAAAGGGAAACTCGGAGTTTTTTACCGCTCTCAAATCGCAATGCATGCCATTTTTCAACCTCACCGAGGCTTTTGTCTCTCCACATGCAATGACCGCTTCCACCTCCGGTAGTCTCGTGAAATCCTCACACACCCGCGCACCTTCTTTTGTTGCCACCAGAAAATCTAAGTCACCTACGGTTTCTTTGGCACGGCGATAGGATCCGGCGCACGAAACTCTCGAAATCTCCGGATGCAACCGCAACATTTCCAAAAGTCCCTCAACTACGATTGACGCTTCTCCTAACAGAAAACGATCCGCAAACTTTTCATTGGCAGCTATTCCCTCGAGGATCTTGTGTTGGGTCTTTTCACCAAAACCCGCCAACGCCGCCACCCGTCCTTCCTCACATGCTGTTTTGAGTTGTTTCAACGATGCCACACCGAGCTCATCGTATAAGGCTTTGATCTTCTTGGGGCCCAATCCCTGCACTTCAAACAAATCAAAAATCGTCGGTGGAAATTCACCTTTCAATTTTTCATAAAATTCCAACTGTCCTGTCCGCGCCAACTCGCCCAGCTTATCCCGCAAGGCATCGCCTATTCCCTTGATTCCTCCGAGTCCATCGTTCTTCGCCAGCTCCACCACATCATCTTCCATCGCCAAGACTACCTCCGCACCCTGCCGATAGGCTCGAACTTTAAACGGATTCTCTCCCTTCAATTCCAACAAGAGAGCAATTTTCTCCAAAACCCCAGCCATTTCTTCCCGGTTCATATGTCTCGGAATATGGACCTCGATGCCTGATCACGCAAGAGCCTATGCCCCATGCTGCTCCATGGAAAAACATCGACCTGCACCGGGTTCATAAGCTACGGAGGATCATCGGTTCAGGTTCAAGCAAATCACCTCGGCAACAGGTCCGCCTATGATTTGACAAATTCTGAAGTTTAGGGTTTCCCGTGAGCGCGAAACTCGCAATCCTCCCGCCGATATGAGCAACCGACTTGAAGGAAAAGTTCTCGTCGCCCAAGGCGGCGGTCCCACCCCAGTGATTAACCAAAGCATCGTGGGCGTTGCCCTCGAAGCGCGCAAGTTCTCGCAAGTGACATCGATTTATGGAGCTGTCCATGGCGTGTCTGGAATCATCAACGAGAATTTTGTCGATCTCACCCGCGAGACCACGCACAACCTTGAACAGGTTGCCGGCACTCCCTCTTCCGGACTGCTTTCTACCCGCGACAAGCCCGATGAGGCGTATTGCGCGCGCATGTTCGAAGTCATGCAGGCTCATGACATTCGTTACTTCTTCTACGTTGGTGGAAATGACTCCTCGGACACTGTCCGCATCGTCAATGAACAGGCACAAGCAGCAAACTACGAATTGCGTGCCATCCATATCCCCAAAACGATCGATAACGACCTCATGGAAAACGATCACTGCCCGGGCTTCGGCTCGGCCGCACGTTTCGTCGCTCAGGCATTCATGGGTGTGAATCTAGACAATCGCGCTCTGCAAGGCGTTTACATCGGTTGCGTCATGGGCCGCCACGCAGGCTTCCTGACTGCGGCTTCCGCTCTCGCACAGAAATATTATAACGACGGTCCTCACCTCGTTTACCTTCCCGAACGCCACTTTACCACCGAACAGCTACTGGCAGATGTGGATCGTGTTTATTCGAAATACGGCATGTGCACGATCGCCGTTTCAGAGGGTATCTCAGATCCCGATGGAACACCGATGATCGTGAAACTTCTCGGCAAAGAAGAACGCGACTCCCACGGCAACGTCCAACTCTCCGGAACAGGCGCGCTCGGAGATCTGCTTGCGAATACGATCCGGGACGGTCTCAAAATCAAGCGTGTGCGCTCCGATACTTTTGGTTATCTCCAACGTTCTTTCATGGGAATTCAGTCAGATCGTGACGCGCGCGAATCCCGGGAAGTGGGTGAAAAAGCCGTGCAGTTCGCGATGTGGGACAACGTTGATGGCTCGGTTGCGATCAAGCGTCCCGTGCTTGATTACTCCGTCGATTATGAATTGGTCGATATCAGGAAAGTTGCGGGAAAAACCCGACACATGCCGGACAATTTCATCAATGAAGCCGGTAATGGCGTGACTCAGGATTTCATGAACTACTGCCGCCCCTTGCTCGGATCCAATCTTCCGGAGCCACATCGTCTTCGCGCCCCTTCGGTTGCAAAAATTCTCAACCGCTGATCCGAAACAGCGAACCAACCTCATAAAAAAACCCGTCCGAATACCGGCGGGTTTTTTTTATGAGGAGACATAAATAACAACTCCATACTCCTGAATTTATCAGTAAGCTGTATTGTCTGAGCTTTCCGCAGCTTATCAACCATCAAAAAGCCCCCAGCTGCATGGCAACTGGAGGCTATTGAAAAATTGACCCGTCATTGCGGGCCGCACTCACTCACCACCGGGGAGCTGAAATCCCTCCGGAAGCGCAGGTTGTGGTGGAGCATCCTTAATCCCGACCAATTCGATTTCAAAAATCAAGGTCGAGTTCGGGCCGATGTCGACACTCGCGCGGCGCTCGCCGTAAGCCATGCCACTCGGGATATACAACTTCCATTTCGCACCAACCGGCATCGAGGTCAACGCCTCGCGAAATCCTTCAACCACCTGAAGGGACATTTCGACCGGCTTACCTTCTTCAGATGCATCGAATAGTGTGCCGTCGATTTTGGTGCCTTTGTAATTGACCATGAACAATTTATTACTCGGCGCGCCATCAGTCGGAGCCACGTATCTTTCATTTCCACCTTTCGCAAGAACCTCGTATTGCAAACCACTCTTGTTGGTGGTCACGCCTTCGCGCTTACCGTTTTTCGCAAGAAACTCGGCACCGGCTTTTGCATTCGCTTCAGCAAGAGACTTTTCACGCGCTTCAATCAGTTGGCTCAGGCTCATCATTGCTGCCTGAAGTTTTTCAGTATCCATCTCTGGTTTTTTGCCTTGAGCTGCCGCCTTGTAGGCTTTCATGAAAACTTCCATGTCGAAGTCTTCCAAGGTCACGCCATGCACACCGAAGTTCTCAGCGAAAGCACTGCCTGCGCTATAACCCACTGCATAGGATGAATCGGCTTTGATATCCGCCGCAGCAGCGACGGGAGCTTCTTTCGCAGCCGCTTTCGGGGCTTCTTTCGCCATAATGAACCCACTGGCCGAGAGAGCGATCAGCACTGTCTGCGTGGCACGATTGAATAAGGAATATCTCATAGTTTCTTTAAAGTCCATGAAACGTAGAGCTCTCCCCTACCCATGTCCAGAACGGCTTTTTGAAGGATTATTCGCAACTTCTTCTTCTCGGTCATGAGGTAACCTCGCTTTTCTCCATGTATCAGAAGAAATAGAAGCAAGAACACGCAGCGAGTGAATCCGATTTTTCGCAAATCTATCCATTGAAATTTTGTTGGAGTTTATATTTTGAAATTCGAAGGTTAGTCTCGACCGTCATGCCCGCACTCTCTCCGGAAAATCTCACCGATCCCTCATCTTCCGACGAGATCCTTGATGCCTTCCTGTCCTATCTGGAGGCGAGCGGAACCACTCCTTACCACCACCAGGAAGAGGCGATCCTCGAACTCTTCGCCGGAAACAATGTCATCCTCAACACTCCCACCGGATCGGGAAAATCCTTGGTCGCGCTAGCTCTCCAATTCCGTGCGATCTGTCAGAAGCGCCGCTGTCACTACACGGTCCCGATCAAAGCCCTTGCCAACGAAAAATTTCTCTCCCTCTGCCACACCTTCGGTCCGGAAAACGTCGGTATGATTACTGGCGATGCCACAGTCAATCCATCCGCACCGGTCATCTGCTGCACCGCGGAAATTCTCGCCAACCTCGCCCTGCGCGATGGCGCCGCCGCAGATATCCACGACATCATTATGGATGAATTCCATTATTACTCGGACCACGAACGCGGCGTCTCATGGCAAGTTCCTCTCCTCACTCTTCCTCATGCCCGATTTTTACTGATGTCAGCCACCATGGGCGACACCGATTTTTTCCAAAAAGTTCTCACGCAACTTACGGGAAACCAGACAGTTCTGGTAAAATCCGAGGACCGTCCTGTTCCTCTCGAATTCGAATACTCCACTACCCATTTGGAAGAAAAAATCGAAGAACTTATTACAGCCAACCGCGCGCCCATTTATCTTGTTCACTTTTCCCAAATCGCCTGCGCCCAGACTGCCCAAAATCTTTTGAGTAGAAATTTCTGCTCAAAAGAGGAAAAAGATACGATTGCGGAAATCCTCATTGATGCGGATTTCCGCTCTCCCTACGGCAAGGAAGTTAAAAAACTCCTCCGCCATGGGCTCGGCATCCACCACGCTGGCCTGCTTCCAAAATACCGAACTCTTGTGGAAAAACTTGCCCAAAAGGGCCTGCTCAAAGTCATCTGCGGAACCGATACACTCGGGGTCGGCGTCAATGTCCCGATCCGCACTGTCGTCTTTACCCAGCTTTTCAAATACGGTGGGCAATCGACCCAGACCCTCACCGTCCGCGACTTCAAACAAATAGCCGGGCGCGCCGGAAGACGCGGCTTTGACGATACGGGGTATGTCGTCGCCCAAGCACCGGAACACGTCATCGCCAATCTGAAAGCCGATGCCAAGGCCTCCGCGAAAGGCGGTAAATCCAAAGCGATAAAAAAGAAACCCCCAGAGAAAGGTTTCGTGAACTGGGACGAAAACACGTTTCGCAAACTCATCGATTCTCCCTCGGAAAAGCTCACCTCATCTTTCGTGATGCGCCATGGCATGTTGCTCAATCTCCTCTCGCGTAAACACGAGGACGGCTGCGCGCAACTGCGCCGTATCATCCGTGATTCCCATGAAAGTTTAGCCAAAAAAACAGCCCTTCGCAAACGCGCCTTCGAACTCTTCCGTGGTTTGGTCGAGGGCAACATCCTTTCGATCATTCCGAAACCCGAACGCACCAGCCCAGTAAAAGTCCGGCTTAACATCGAACTCCAAGATGATTTCTCCCTCAACCAAGCCCTTGCCACTTACCTCATCGAAGCCATTCCCCAACTCAACCCCACAGATCCCGCCTACCCTTTGAATGTGATTTCACTTGCGGAGGCCATCGTTGAAGATCCTGCGCAAATCATCCGCAAACAAATCGATAAGGCGAAAGACAAACTGGTCTCCGAAATGAAAGCCGATGGCATTGAATACGACGCGCGAATGGATGCCTTGGAACAAGTCGAACATCCAAAGCCCGGAAAAGAATTCATCTATGCCACCTATAACGAATTCGTTCGTAAAAATCCTTGGGCGAAAGAGGCTTCGATCCGCCCGAAATCGATTGCCCGCGAAATGTTCGAGGATTACTCATCCTTCGAAGACTATATCAAAACCTACAAACTGGAGAAATCCGAGGCCATTCTGCTTCGCCACCTCACCGAGGTTTACAAAATTCTCGTTCAAACAGTTCCTCCGAATCTGAAAACCGAGGAACTTCTCGAAGCCGAATCGTTCTTCGGCCAGATGCTGCGCGCCACCGATTCCTCGCTTCTTGATGAATGGGAGAAACTTCGAAACCCAGATTTTATTAACGAAACTGCTCAATCACCTACCGAGAAAAAAGCCATCCCGCTCAGTCGCAACAAAACCGCCCTCACCCAAGCCACCCGCGCCGCGGTCCTCAATTTTATCAAGCTCCTTTCCCATCAAAACTACGAGGCCGCACTTTCAAGCGTCGAGAGCGAGTTCACCATTCCGGCTCTCTCCGAACGCATGGATTCCTACCACGATACCCACGGCCTGATTCGCCTCGATCCAGAAGCGAGAAATATCAAACACACCCACATTCAGGAAGTCCCCGATAAAAAAATCTGGCGTATTTCGCAAACCCTCATCGATCAGGAAAACTTTAACGACCACATCGCCCGTTTCTCCCTAGACCTGACTCTTTCCGATCTAAAAAACGCTCCCGCTTTGATTTTTCACGATATATCTGCAACAGCAGAGTGATTCTAGCTGGGAGCAAATTCTATCAGAACCGCGGCAAAAAATCGCCGCTACAGTTACCCCACCCACACACTTTTCAAATAAGATTCTTCAGAAAAATCATCCGGCATGGCCACACTTCGCATGTTAGGTCGGTGAATCATGCGCATGAAATCCATTTCAGAAATTCCTCTGAAATTGGTGCAACAAAGCATCCAACCTCCTTTCGCCAAGACCTTACCCGCCAAGTCCGCAAGCTCACCGAAGTCTTTTTCCACCCGAAACACCTTGCCTTGGTCGTCGCGCGAAAAGGTCGGTGGATCCAGCACAATTCCATCGAACTTCCGACCTTGCTTCGCAAATCGTCTCAACCAATGAAACGCGTCACCCTTACAGAAATGGTGTTGAGTTTCATCTAACCCATTGAGTTGGAAATTCCGCTTCGCCCATTCCAAGTAAACTGCGGAAAGATCCAAGGTGGTTGTCTCGCCTCCACCCACCGCACCTGCGACGGAAAATCCACCAGTGTAGGAAAACAAATTCAGCAGCTTGCCGCCACCCGACATGCGGTGCATGACTTCGGCGCGATTCCATCTCTGGTCCAAAAAAATCCCCTGCGAATATCCGCTTTCGAAAGAGACATCGAAATTCAAACCGTTTTCCATGATGGGAAACGCACCGCGCACCGGATCACCATACAGATGCACGGGCGACTCTTTCTGATGCTGATCCAGCCGCTTCCAGTAGATACTCCTGCCACTTGCCTTCAACCAAGCCTTCACCTCCGCGTGGATCTCGCCACTTGGAGTCATCGCCATCCATTTTCCCGCATATTCCTCCATCGCAAATCCGGGAATGCCATCACCTGTCCCATCCACCAAACGCAGCGCATTCGTTTTCTCACCGAACAAGCCCGAACGCTTGCCGATGGCCTTTTCCAATAAGGTTGCAATCACCCACGCATTAAAGCGCCAGCAATCTGGGAAGTCCAAACCTTAACACTCAGAAAATGGATCCAAAAAACAGGGCGCCGCGCCCGACGACCTTGGCAATACCACCTTACGTTTATGATTCGTCACTTTTAACGCCTTGCATACACCTGTATCCATCGCCAATTTAAGGCGTGTCGAATCAATATCTCCGTTACAGGGTTTTATGCCTCTTGGTGGCGGCTTTTTGCGGCTGCACACCCAGAGATTACGCCGTTGAGCAGAATCTCCCCGGCAAAGAGGCCGAAGAAACGTTTGGATACCGTACTTGGAAACGGAGTCACTTTGACCAGGACATTGTCATCATCGGCATTCACGGATTTTGCGGAGCCTCCATGGATTATGCCAATCTGGGGAATTACCTCGTCCAGCGTCAGAGCGATACCGCCGTTTATGCCTACGAGCTTCGCGGTCAAGGCAGTGATCCCATCCACGAACGCCGTGGCGATATTGGCGATCCTACCCAATGGTATGACGACCTGAACGCCTTCACCCAATTTGTAAAAAAACGCCACCCAAAAGCCAAAATCATCTGGTATGGGGAAAGTATGGGCGGTCTCATCGCCACCCACGCGCTCGACTCCGCACCGGCCGGCAAGCCGCCTTGTGACGCCCTCGTTCTTTCCTCTCCCATTGTGCGCTTCAAAGACGATATCGAAATTTGGAAAATTGCCCTGATTCAGGTCGCCGCCACCGCGGTGCCTCTGGCCCGTGTCCCCCTCGATACCCTGACAGGCCATCAGGACATTCAAGTTACCCAGACCACACGGCACAAAGAACAATCCAAAACCAATTCCTACAACGTCGAAAAACACACGCTTCGGCTCCTCGGCACACTCGCGAAGCTTATCGATGGCATGAATACCTGCGCGCAAAAAATCGAGGTGCCAATCCTTGTCCTACACGGCGAGCACGATTTTCTCAATACGGACTCCGACGTTCGCGGCTTCATCGCCCGTCTCCCGAAATCCACTGAAGACACTTACCATAATTACTCGGGTGCCTACCACCTTCTGATGTATGATGCAAAAAAGGAAAAAATCTTCCGAGATGTCGCAAAATGGGTGAACCGGCAGAGATCAAATTGATGTCGGATTCCAAAGTTTTTTAAACCCATATCCATCCACTCATGGGGCGTCGCGCCTCTTGATCTGGAGAAATTCGAGCCTCTCGCGGTTAAAAATTCTTCAATATCCGTAACAATTCGACTTGACGCACCTGAAACCCAAGGCATTCTTCGCGCCCCGCTAACCAATTTTTCATCATGGCACGTATTTGTAGCATCAGAGGCACCCGCGTCCGCTCCGGCGGCAAAATCCATCGTTCTGGCTTGGCCAAGAAAAAAGGCGGTATCGGTCGTCACGTCACCAAGGTGACCAAACGCTCCGTTTCCCCAAACCTCCAGAACAAAAGGATCTGGGTTCCGGAACTTGAGCAATTTGTCCGGATCAAATTAAGCTGCCGCGCGCTTAAAACGATCAACAAAAACGGCGCTTACGTGACCCTTAAAAAGGCGGGACTCGTCAAGTAAGCTCCCATGCACGGCTTTTCCTACAGAAACGGGGAGCTTTTCTGCGAAGATGTTTCCCTGCAGTCCCTTGCAGAGCAACACGGCACTCCCCTTTACGTCTACTCGGCAGGGACGATTACGGATCACTTCAAGCGTCTCGATAAAGCCCTCACCGGCGTCGATCACGAAATCGCTTATGCGGTAAAAGCCAACTCAAATCTTTCTGTCCTTCGCTTGCTTGCCACCAAAGGCGCGGGCTTCGACATCGTTTCCGGCGGCGAACTCTTCCGTGTCATCAAAGCCGGTGGTGATCCTGCCCACTGCACTTTTGCTGGCGTCGGCAAAACCCGTGAGGAAATCGTCTACGCCCTCGAAAAAGGCATCTACTCCTTCAACGTCGAGAGCGAGGAGGAACTCCGCTACCTCAACCAAGTTGCTGGAGAACTCGGTAAAATCGCTCCAGCTGCCGTTCGTGTAAACCCGAACGTCGATGCAAAAACCCACAAATACATCTCCACCGGGAAAAGTGAGAACAAGTTCGGAGTCGATTTCGAAAAAATTCCCGACCTCTACGATCGCGCCGCAGCTGAGCTGAAAAATATCAAGCTTCGCGGACTGCAAATGCATATCGGTTCACAGCTTACCTCCATTGATCCGTTTATCGAGGCTGTCGAAAAAGTCATCCCCATGGTGACCGCTTTGAAGCAAAAACACGGTATCGAGTTCTGGTCAATCGGCGGCGGAATCGGCATCGTGTATCAAGAATCCCTCGAATCTGGTCATCCAGAATGGTGGTCTTCCAAACAGGAAGCGGATCGCCCCTTAACGATCGAAAAATACGGCCAAGAACTCGTTCCCCGACTCAAAGACCTTGGGTTGAAAATCCTCCTGGAACCCGGTCGCTATATCGTCGGTAACGCGGGTGTTCTTCTTACCCGCTGCCTCTACGAGAAAAAAGGCTCCGCCAAAACTTTCAAAATCGTCGATGCCGGAATGAACGACCTCATTCGTCCCGCCCTTTACGAAGGTCATCACGAAATCGTTCCTCTCACCCAACCCAGTTCGAACGACCTTATCAAAGTCGACGTCGTTGGACCGATCTGCGAAAGCGGCGACTTTTTCTGCCAAGACCGTCCTCTTCCGGATTTCAACCCGGGAGACAATGTCGCGCTGATGTCCGCAGGTGCTTATGGCTTTGTCATGGCATCTAACTACAACTCGCGTCCATTACCGGCCGAGATCCTTGTCGAAGGCACAGACGCCACCGTCGTCCGCAAACGCCAGACTTTGGATGATCTCATCGAAGGCGAACTTTAAGCTGTTTCAACAGCCCTAAGGGTTCCATCCGATTCCTCGCTTTCAAAATCCACGCGATCCTCGCCTTGTACTTGGCCGTTTTTTTAGCGACCTGAATGGCGGTCCCATCTCGTTCATCACACTTGCAGCTGAAAGTTTGAAACGCGGATCAATCTCCAATCCCCCACTACACAATGCCTTTGCGGTCCATTTATTACAGCCATTAAACAAATGGTATCTCCCCTGACCTTCATAAAACTGACTGTCGCCATAAAGTCCGGATCCTAACATTTTGAGCTTACCAGTATCGTCACGCGCAAAACTGGATTGCACGAATGCGGAAAGGCTTCTCATCCCCTCGCCCGATAAAGACACGTCTCGGATTTCACTGTTAGGGAATACATCCGCAGGATCACCCTTGAATCCGACAACATGAACAACCGTTTCACTTGGCAAAAAGACCGCATTCAAAGTGATTTTTACCGTGATCTTTTCCGCCTGATAAAATCCGGCATCACCCCAACCCAACTCATAATAATCACAATCAGGAAATCGTTTTGCCAGAGATGGCATCAAGTGATTCAGGTTTTCTGGTTCCAATATAATTCCCGTATGCCAACCATGGCTCGCAACGTAGATTCTGCTCTCGCGCACTCCGCTGGTCGCGCTGTCACTCCTGATCGCGCGGGGCAAGGTCTTGCAACTGCTTAAAAGCAAGAAAAACAGTAACACGGAGTGACGCATAGTATTTACATATTGATGTCGGCCTCTTGATACAACCATTTTGACCGGCCTCGCGGTGAATATGGTGGAGTGTTGATTTAGGCAGGGACGTTTATCCTCAAACGTCCATATCTTGCGGTGTGAATCATCACATCGCGTCATTTCATTTTTTAAGCGCCTTCAGATATGGACACCTAGGGAAAGGCGTCCCTGCCTCACGCAAAGATATCCATGACAGGTTTGCCGACCCCGTCTTTGGTTGCGTAAAACGGCCGGTTCTCAATATCGTAAACCGTTTTCGGACTGATCCCCATGGCGGTGAAAATCGTCGCGTGTAAATCTTCAATCGTGACCGGCTTGTCGGCCAGGCAAGGACGCTCGTCGGCGGTTGCCCCGTAGAGGAAACCTTTCTTTGTTCCACCGCCGAACATCAGGACAGATGATCCACCCGTGAAATGGCGATGCAATCCGTAGTGCTTTAACTCCTTGATCACGTCTGTATTCGCGCGGGATTGGTCTTTTGCGGTCGATCCTGGAACGCCCTCAATCATCATGTCGCGGCTGAATTCCGAAGCAACGATCACCAAAGTTCTCTCCAACAATCCTCTTTCTTCCAAATCCTTGATCAAACGAGTGATCGGACGGTCGATTTGCTTTTTCATTTTCTCGGCGGTGGTGTGACCGTTTTCATGAGTATCCCAGTGAAAAAACGGTTCGTATTCGGTGGTCACTTCAACGAAGCGGGCCCCATTTTCCACCAACTTTCTCGCAAGCAAACACCCCTGACCGAAACGGCCCGTGTTGTATTCATCGAAAACTTCTTTCTTTTCTTTGGTTAAATCGAAGGCTTCACGCTCTTTTGATCCAAGCAAGCGATGCGCATTGTCCAAGGCACGCAGCATGGATTCCTGATGGTAATCACTGAGTTCACCTGCACGCGGTGAATGTTTGAGCAGGGATTCCAATGCTTTATATCGCTTCGCGAAACGGTCTGTGGACATTCCACCGGGCGGCTGTACGGCTTGGGATGCCTGATCGGGGAAGGGCAGATTCATCGGGCCAAATTCGCTGCCGAAAAATCCGCCTGTCGTGAAAGCTTTGATCTCTTCGCTTTCACCGAAACCTTCAAGCCTTTGCCCGATGTTGATGAAAGGCGGCATCACCTCGTTGCGCCCGCCCAAGACTTTCGCCATCCATGCGCCGATATGCGGAGCCGCAACCGTCTGCGGCGGAACGTAACCGGTGTGCCAGTGATACTGGTGACGTGAATGCAAAATACTGCCAAGATCCGCCTGCACATGAGAGCGGATCAAGGTTGCACGATCCATCACGCTGGCGATACCCTCCAAACCTTGGCAAATTTTGATGTGATCCACCGCCGTATCAATCGCGGGAAACGTGCTAATGATCTTATCAACAGGAGTTCCAACCTCGTAGGGCAGATAACGTTTTGGATCAAACGTCTCCGGTGACGCCATACCGCCGGCCATCCAAATCAGAATACAGGCATCCGCCTTGGCGACAGGATGTTTGATTTTATCCGCAGCCATCGCACGAGGCGCGCCTCCTAAAAATGTCGCAGCTGTGGAGGCACTAACCATCCGCAAAAAATTGCGACGTGATTGGTCGGGGAGTGTTTCGTCGTACCAAGTTTCTGTGTTCATTATACTAGTTGATGTAGAAAAATTCGGGGAGCATGAAAATCGACCACAATAAATCCTCTACCTGCTCGAATCGAGGGTTTGTGCCTAGCATTTCCAGAGTAGTTTCCATTTCGAGTGTCGTGGGTTTACGAATGAGCGATGCTGAATATATCTGCGTCACCCATGATTTCGCGTCATTGATTTGACCCATCTTTTGAGCTCCCTCACGAATCAGCCCAGCCAACTCGGGACCGTTTGCTAGGTTGATCGCCTCAAGCGTGGTCAGCTGATCCGGTCTTGAAGTCACAACCTGTTCGCGATTGGGTCGGCCAAGCACAGCCTGTAGAGAATCGCGCTGAACCAAAGCGGTTCGTATCGGCCTGTCATCCCATTTTTCCAATCCATGAGCCTTCATGACCACATTGAGTTGACCGCCCTGTCCATTTCCGCCTTTGAAGGCATCTCTGTCAGGCTTTGGCCAGACATCCACAATCGTGCGGACCGCATCGATGAACTGTTCGGCAGTCATGCGTTTACGGACGGGACCATTGAATACATAGGGTTTACTTTCATCATCCAGAACGTCGGCGCGCGCGCGATAAATTTTGGAAGTCGCGATCAAACGGATCACGGCTTTCATGTCGTAATTGGAGGCAACAAGATGATTCGCAAGCAGATCCAAAAGATCCTCACTCCATGGCTCGGTATTCATCGCGGCAACCGGATGGACGATTCCACGCCCCATCAGCTGGTTCCATAAACGATTCACGAGTGTTCTCTGCATTCTTCCGTTTTCGGGATGCGTCATCAAACTGGCGAGTTGCTTGAGTCTCTCGTTCTTCGGCTTCGATGCATCGATCTGGCCAAGCTCGGGATACAACCAAGCAGCGATGGCTTTTTCTCCCGTTGGCTTGTCGCAACGGGTCAGCTCCAGAGGCTGGTCCGAATAAATCGCTGCCAATCCGTAAGCCTCTTTCAAGGTCCAGCGATCCACAAAGCTATCGTGACAAGACGCACACTTCATATTGATACCCATGAAAACCTGAGAAACGTTTTGAGAAAACTGGACGGCTTTGGTCTGGCTCGCATTGACCTCACCACGCCACTCAATGCCATTGATAAAGCCTGCGGAGGCATCAGTCGGCGAAATCAGTTCGGATACGAACGCGTTATAGGGCTTGTTTTCCAACAAAGCCGGATAAAGCCATGCGGTGACTTGTTTACGCCCCCCGGTGATGAATCCCGTGCCAGCGTATTCGTTGCGCAGCAGATCATTCCAAAATGTCAGCCAGTGCACGGCATAAGCTTCCTGATTTGCGAGTAACTCATCGACAATTTTTGATTGGTTAAAATCGGCAGATGAAATTTTAGCCAACATTTCAGCATTCGGTGGCAGACCGTTAAGATCCGCACTGACACGGCGTAAAAAAGTCGCGTTGTCCGCAGGCTCTGGAAATTTCTGTCCCCTTTTTTTGAAATGCTCGGCGAGGACAAGATCAATGGGGTTTGCTCCGGCCGGACCTTTTGGAAGTTTGACGATTCTTGGCTTTAATGGCGGCTCGTATCGTTCTTTGGCGAAGGTGAATCCCTCTGTCCATGGAACCCCCGCAGTGATCCACCGCTTCAAGACATCGATTTCCTTGTCGTTCAAAGCAGCTTTCTTTTTTTCCGGAGGCGGCATTTTTTCATCCGGATCGTCTGATATGACGACTTCTATCATCAGCGACTTGTCGGGTTTACCCAGCTCAATCACATCCGCTTCAAGCAATAAGGCTCTGGTATCCATCGAGAGCCCGCCCTTTGCCTTGGCTCCCGTATGGCACTCGATGCAGTGCTTGTTGATAAGAGGAACCACTTCATGCGCGAAATCGATCTCAGCCTTCAAAGGCAATAAAGATGATGCGATTGATAGAAAAAAGACGGATTTGAAATGATTCATCGATGGAAGGGGTTGCTGTAGAAAATCACGAAGTATACAGAAATCAACCTGTAAATCTTTTACTTTTTCAGCCAGCGAAAAAGTATTTGCAAAACTACCCGTCTTTTTTTGCCAATTTTCTCCCTAGCGGGATGACCCTGTTCACCATCCCCTTTTGGATTGAATAGATCGCTGTGGCGTGCTGTCTTGGCTGGGCAGGGGAGGAATGCCTTCCCAAGTTCTTTTGATTATGGCATCCAAAAAACCATTGGCTATCGCCGACCCCAGTTCACGCAGCCTCATAAACAGGGTGCTAAAGGAAAATTTTCACCTCTACGTAGGGCGCTACCTGATAGCTTTTCTCCTAATGACCTGCGCGGCGGCCGCCACGGGGGTCTCGGTTTTCCTGATGCAGAACATCACCGCCGTAGTGTTTGGTTCGCGTGAGGCAACCCAAAAGCTTACTGCGCCGATTTCCAATACAGGCTCATTTGCCGCCGATTGGGTACAGAGGATCGGCACTTATTTCTCGTCGCTTTTTGTCTCATCGCCGGGCCTCTTCCAGATCTTTAGTGTCTCCATTGCAATCATTATCGTTTTCCTCATCAAGGGCCTTTCCCTCTACGGCTCATCGGTCATTCTCACCAAGATCGGTAACAACATCGTCTCCCGCCAACAGCAGCGGATTGGCAATCACGTACTCAATCAATCACTCGCGTTCTTTGTCCACTTCCCCTCAAGCGATCTTATCACACGGATTTCCCATGGTGCGAATTCGGCACGAGAAGTGATGAATCTTCTTATGACCCGCGTTCAGGATGTGCTCACCGCGCTTGCTCTCCTGCTTGCGATGTTTCGTCTCGACTGGCAACTCAGTTGCGCGGCTTTGTTCATCTTTCTGCCAATGACTGTGGCGCTCAGCCTGATCATTAAGCGTATTCGCAATATTGCACGCTCCCAATACCGTAGCTACGTCCAGGTCATTGCAACCATGCAGGAAGCGATCATCGGCAATAAGCTGATTAAATCCTACAATCTGGAAAATTCCATGCGCCAGCGCTTCAACGGAGCGATCCAAGGCGTTGAAAAACTTTCCAACAAAATGGCGACTGTATCGGCCCGTACTAGCCCGATCATGGAATTCATCGGTGGCATAGCGGTGGCGGCAATAGTGTTCTACGGAGGTTACCGTAATTTGGTATTGGGTCAGAGCGCCGACTCACTCATTGCATTTCTCGCCGCCCTCCTGCTCGCCTACGAACCGGTCAAACGCATCGCACGCATGAATGTCACGCTACACGCCGCACTGATCGGGCTTAAGATGCTCTACAATGTTTTAGATTCAGACTACTCGATTCCTGATGCGGATGACGCCAAGCCTCTGCAGTATTCTAAAGGCGAGATTAGTCTCAAAAATGTCACCTTTTCCTACCGCAACAACCAACCCGTATTGCACGATCTCTCGCTCACTTGTGCCGCCGGTCATGTAACAGCATTGGTCGGTCCCTCAGGCAGTGGCAAATCTACCATTCTCAATCTTATTGAGCGCTTCTATGCGGTCGATCACGGTCGTATCGAGATTGATGGACAAGAAATCAGTGGGCTCAAGACCGAATCGCTCAGAGCAAACATGTCGCTGGTCAGTCAAGACACATTCTTGTTTTCCGATACGCTGCGCAACAATATCCGCTTTGCACGCCCCGATGCGACCGATGAGGAAATCAAAGCGGCCGCAAAAGCCGCCTTTGCCCACGATTTCATCATGAAACAACCAAAGGGCTACGACACAGAGATTGGCGAAAATGGTGGGAGTCTGTCTGGCGGTCAGCGTCAGCGAATATCCATAGCCCGGGCTTTCCTCAAGAACGCCCCTATTCTCCTGCTCGACGAGGCCACCTCCGCGCTCGACAGTGAATCGGAGAAACAGATCCAGTGTGCCTTCGACACCCTGATGCAGGGGCGGACAACAATTGTGATTGCTCATCGTTTCTCGACCATCCGCAACGCTCACAAAATCCATGTGATGCAGAATGGTAGACTTGTTGCCAGCGGCTCACATCAGGAACTCATCAGCGACGAAAAGAGCCTCTATGCGCACCTCTATCATTTGCAACATGAGAATGGAATTGAGGTTTGAGAATGGGAGCGAAGATCAAATTTGAAGCAAATGCAAAAGCGGCTTTTTTCTCAGAACTGGCGAAACATGATCATGCTCATGTTGCTTTCCAGTGGTGATGATCTCTTAGGGTCACGCATGATTGTCTCGATATCCTGAGACACAATCATGCGAGCATGAAGACCGACTGGTGGCTTTTCAAAGCTTGGTATCTTCGTCTTCAAGCGGAGCTTTGGGAAGCTTATCAACTTCTTCGAGCAGATTGACAATCTCAACGCCTCGGATCGCGGAATTGTCATGCTTGAACCGCAGGACCGGAGTGGACTTCAAAACCACACGCTTCATCACGGCCTTTTGGATAGAACCGTGAGCTTTATTAAGTTTTTCAATGATCGGCTCCGCTGCACCACCAATGACTCCGATCCAGACACGACCTTCTTTGAGATCGTCCGTAACCTCTACCGCGCTGACGGTGACCATTTTACCGTGCCACTCGTAATCATGTTGGATCACCGTCGAAATTTCACGGCGAAGCAGTTCGTTGACTCGGTCGATGCGGCGGGACACAGGAGAAAAATACTTGATTTGAAAAAGGATCAGAGGGTCTGTGCCACTTTTTCAAGCGTGTAGCATTCGATGATATCACCTTCCTGATACTCATTGAATTCTCCGAGGCGGATACCACATTCAAAGTTGGTTCTGACTTCCTCGACCTCCTCATGAAAGCGGCGTAGTGTGGACATTTTACCATCGAAGACCGGGATACCGCCGCGGATCACGCGGGCATGGGCTTTACGGTGGACTTTGCCATCGGTAATGAAACAACCGGCGGCTTTGCCTTTGTTGACTTTGAAAACCTGACGGCATTCGGCGTGACCCATGATGGACTCACGGGTCAGTGGATCGAGGAGTCCGAGCATCGCCTCGCGAACCTGATCAATGAGCTCGTAAACGATCGAGTAAAGTTTGATTTCAACACCGGCCGCTTTTGCGGATTTTACGGCTTTCGCTTCCACCTTCACATTGAAGCCAAGAATGATCGCATCGGATGAGCTAGCGTAGGTGATATCCGATTCGGTGATCGGACCAGCGGCTGCCGTGATGAACTGGCAATCTACTTTTTCGGATTCGATGGCATCAATGGCTTTCTTGATCGCTTCAACCGAACCTTGAACGTCGCACTTGAGAATGATTTTGAGCTGATTTTTTCCGCCTCCCTCATTGACCATACTGAAGAGGTCTTCCATGCGGTTGCGATGTTGTGGCTTGAGACGCTTCAGTCTCAGCTCCTCCTGGCGCTCGGAGGCAAGAGCCTTAGCTTCGCGCTCGCTCTTCATTTCGGTCAAGTGGTCTCCGACATTTGGAAGCTCTTCAAAACCGATGACTTCCACGGGAGTACCGGGAAGCGCGGATTTCACGCTCTCACCGAGATCGTTGATCAAAGATCTGACTTTTCCTGAGAACGGACCACAGATGAAGGGGGTGCCGACTTTGAGTGTTCCGGACTCGACGATAACGGTTGCGGTGGTACCGCGGCCGGGGACGACTCGTGCCTCGATCACGCCAGCACGTGTGGTCGCTTTCGGATTGGCTTTCAACTCAAGCACTTCTGCTTGGAGAATAATGAGTTCGAGCAAATCATCCATGCCCTCGCCTTTGAGGGCTGAAATGCACGCAAACTCGGTGTCGCCGCCGTAGTCGGTGGTTTGTAATCCGTTTTCCGCCAGCTGGGCTTTGACTCGCTCGACATTGGCGGTTGGCAAATCGCATTTGTTGATGGCGACAATGATCGTTTTCTTTGCTTTTTGGGCATGTTTGATTGCCTCAAGCGTTTGCGGCATGAGGCCATCGTTGGCGGCAACCACGATGATGGCGATATCTGCAATGCTCGCGCCGCGTTTGCGCATGTCGGAAAAAATGGCGTGTCCCGGTGTATCAAGAAATGTGACCAACTGGTCGTTGTGATTCACTTGATAAGCCCCGATATGCTGGGTGATTCCTCCGGCTTCGCCGCTGACCACTTTGCTCTTGCGATAATAGTCAAGAATGGAGGTTTTGCCGTGATCAACGTGACCCATAATCGTAACGATGGGCGGCCTGGTTTGAAGTAAACTCTCAGGTTCTTGGGCTGGAGCTTCCGGCTCGACGATGACTTCCTCAACCTTGTGGAATCCTTTTTCCTTGTCGCGTTTTTCACGCTCAAAAGTGAATCCGTGGATTTCGCAAACCTGAGCCGCGATTTCGGGCTCAAGCGGCTGATTCGGCGCAGGGAATACTCCGAGCTTGATCAGATCCGCCATGACATTGAACGGCTTCAGGCCGAGTCTTGCCGCGAGATCCGGAACTAAGATGGGTGGCTTGATAACGATAAGCTTCGAATCGGAGGGCTGGGATGAAACATTTGCAACTGAAACGTCTGTTGCAGCGAGTGGCGCGATATCCTGATTTTTGATGAAATTCGGATCCTCATGAACCTTATCCAAAGTTTTGGAAATACTTCCCAAGACCTTCTTTGCCGTTGTCGCCGTTTTTTTTGCCTTGGGCTTTTTTTCGTCCGTGAACAAGTCCAAAGCATTTGCTTTCGCAGTCTCCAGCTTGCTAGGTGCCGAGGCGATTTCCGCCTCCTTGCGCTGACGCTCTCTGCGTGAAGGCTTTTTCTTATCCTCGATCAGATCGAGGATTTGCTTGGGCTGGTCTGAGGAATTATCGCTATTTTTTGGCATCCGGCGTTCTGAGTATGAGAGTAATCGGTCTGAAATTTTATCTGAAGGGTTTGAAAATTGTCGGTCGCGCGATGTTAACTGGCCGCGGGCTCTCCTGCAGCGATACTTTTCGCCCTGTTGAGGATTGCTTCCGCTTCCTCGACACTGAGATCCAGTGAACTTGTGAGGAATTCAACTGGCATATCGACAATCATCTCAGCACTAACTCCTCCGAACAAGGTAAGTTTTGCCGCAAGTTCATCGGTGATGCCGAGTTGCTCTCCCAATGTATGAGCGACTCCGCCGATTTTTTCTTTAAATTGCTCTTCCTTGGTTTCGTCTTTGCGGACTTGAACATCCCAGCCCATGAGGCGTGAGGACAAGCGCGCGTTCTGGCCTTTTCTGCCAATCGCCTTGCTGAGATCTTCTTCGCTCACGGTCACGAGAACGATCTTCTCTTCCTTGTTGACCGCGATGGTGATCAACTCGGCCGGCTTGAGTGCCTCACGAACCAATTCCGCCGGATCTTCGCTCCAACGGATGATATCGACTTTCTCATTGTTAAGTTCGCGAACGATGTTTTTCACACGAGCGCCGCGCATGCCGACACAGGCGCCGACGGGATCGACTTTTGGATCGTTGCTCCAAACAGCGACTTTGGTGCGGAAGCCAGCTTCACGCGCAATGGCGCGAATCTCCACGGTGCGATCGGAAATTTCATTCACTTCGGCCTCAAACAAGCGGCGCACAAAGTTCGGGTGGCTGCGAGAAAGGATGATTTCCGGACCACGACCCTCGTTTTCAACCGCCAAGACATAGCAACGAATGCGGTCACCGATATTGTAATCCTCACCCTGCACACGCTCGCGATTTGGCATGATACCCTCGAATTTACCGAGGTCGATCATCACATCATTGCGCTCGAAGCGGCGTACAGTTCCCGAAACCACGTCACCCGCGCGATCTTTGAACTCCTCGTAAATCATTTCCTTCTCCGCTTGGCGAAGGCGCTGCATCATGGTTTGTTTGGCAGTCTGGACAGCGATACGTCCGAAGTCTTTCGGCGTGACGTTGAATTCAAGCACTCCACCCACCTCAACTTCTGGGTTCTTTTTGTGCGCAATACTGAAAGGAACTTCGTTGAATTTGTCGGTTTGCTCGCCATCCGCGACCACATTGAGTGCAGCGAAAATTTTGGTATTTCCTTTTTTGGTATCCACTTCAGCCCGAAGAGTCTCGATCGCGTCCGCTCCGGGAACCATTTTGCGATAGGCGGAAACAAAAGAAAACTCCAGAGCCGCAACGATCTTGTTGCGGTCGATTCCTTTTTCTTTTTCGTAATATTCGATGAGTGCGACGATGTCGTTGGTCATGGCTGGCGATGGGCAGGCGTTTTGCGGAAAATCTCTTTTCCTATTGTGAATGAACGATCTGTAGACGCAAAAGAGTGGGTATATGACCCACTCTCTAGGCTGCAGAGATTGTTCGTTGAATGTTTGTAATTCAGTTTGGCAGCCCCATGCAAGCCGAAAGTCGTCCCTGAAAACGGCGCCGGATATGCGGTCAGTAGCGACTTAGGCGACACGAAAATGAAGAAGTTTTGATAAAATTCCTCATTTTCCACCCTGAAGCCCCCTCCAGCGGATATCCTTGATCCGCGCCGAGGTCTGCCAAGTAGAAAGACCGAGGGGCGCACATTCCTCGATCCCGCCCTGCCGGAGTGACAGGGTTTTACCCGTGGTATCAACATCAATCAACTTTTCTCCATCGATCCAGACCTTGATTGACTCACCCTCCCTGACCAAGCGGATCTGATACCAAACATCGGTCTCGAAGGTGCGAATTTTCTGAATCTCGTTTTCCGACGCATCTTTGCCGTCGATCGAGGAAATTCCCACCAAGCTGCCGCCCCAACCGCCAACGATCAAGCTCACGCATTGCTGTGGGCCGCGTGCTGGAAAGGTTAAGGCGCAGAAAAAATCCGTGCCGTTGACCCGTTTGGCCTTCAATTCCAGTTCGAATGGAGCAGTGGGCACTTGCCCCTTCCAGCGAACATTGGTCAATCCCTCGCCCCAACCTATACTCAATTCCTCACCCACTTCCACGATCCCCCCACTTACCCCCTCCCACTCGTCTTGCATCTCAGTCCATGGCAAATCTGCCATGCTTTTCCTCACCACCACCTTTTTCCCACCGCATCCCACCACACAAAATCCCCCGAACAGTCCCATCCATTTCCGACGCTTCATTCCGCGACTTTACCCAATCATTTCCAAAAGTCTCCCTCTTCCTTGAAATTTGAAATTTGAAATTTGAAAATTTCGCTTAGCGTCCGCACATGCTCTCTACTGAAAAACTCACGGGCTTCGCTGACGAAGCCTCCCGCGACATTGATAAACAAATCCAAGCGACCCAAGAGCTTGGTTGGTCAGCCATCTCCACCCGTATGATTGGCAACGCCAATATCCACGATATGCCGGAAGAGGATTTCCAAATAGCCGCGGACAAGCTCGATGCCGCAGGGATTTGCGTCCCGGAATTCGGCTCCGCCATCGGCAACTGGGGCAAAAAAATCAGCTCGGACTTTTCCCTCACCCTCGCAGAAATCGAGCGCGCGATCCCACGCATGAAACGCTTGCGAACCCCGATGATCCGGATCATGTCGTATGCGCAAGAGCCATGGGGCACCGATCAAAATGAAGCGGAACGCTTTCGCCGCTTGCGTGAAATCGTCAAACGCTTTGCTGATGAGGGACTTACCGCCATCCATGAAAACTGCATGAACTGGGGCGGATTTTCCGCCGAGCATTCGCTACGTCTCGTCGAGGAAGTGCCCGGTTTGAAACTCGTTTTCGATACCGGAAATCCTGTTTTCCAACTCGACCGCAACAAGCCTGAACCTTTCCCATGGCAAGATCCCATGGAATTTTGGCTGAAAGTGAAAGAACACGTCGTTCATATCCACATCAAGGACTGCATCAACCCCGTGGCGCATGACATAGAGCCGGAGTACACCATGCCCGGCCTCGGCCAAGCCAAGCTTCGTGAAATTCTAACAGATGCTCACCAATCAAATTACAAAGGCTGGATCGCCATCGAACCCCACGTCGCAACCGTCTTCCATGCACCGGATCCGTCTGCGGTCGATTGGAATCAATGCTACAGCTCATACGTCGAATACGGCCGCCAATTTGTGCGTTTGATCGCGACTTTGTAGGAGAGGCGGTCTCCGACCGGCTACATCACCACTTCATCTCTTACATCCCGGGATACATCCGCACCCGGCCATACCACGCTGTTGATGATTCTTGCACTGCTTTGAATGCGAGCACCTTTTCCGATCACGCTGTTTTCAATCAACGCTCCATTCTCGATGACCGCCTCCGGATGTATCGGAGACTGCAGGGCAAGCTGTCGATGTGCGGCCAGATAAGATTCCACATTGCCGAGATCCATCCACTCACCTTCATCTAGAACCACCGCACCGATTCCGCCTTCGCGCACGAGCTCTTGGAAAGCCGGAATGACCGCAAGGATTTCACCTGCGGGTATCCTTTTGAGGAATTCCTTTTTTACGCAATAAATTCCCGTGAAGACATGCGTCCCGGGCAAGCCCCGAACTTCGCTTCTTACATCCTCCACGCGAAGTTTCTCACCGCACGCAATCCGTCTCTCACCTCCTCCGGACCGTAACGCGAGAGTCACTTCGTCGCCGCTGGCCTCATGCGCATCGACCAACTTCTGCAAATCGATTGATGCAAAAACATCTCCGTTGTGGATCAATAAATTCCCATCCTCGATCCAGTTCTCGATGTTTTTCAGACCCCCACCCGTTTCCAACAGGATCGGCTCATGAAAAAACTTCACGCCCCGGTTCACCCCAAATCCTTGCCATTTTTCCGGAAGGTGGTGGGTATTGATCGCAAACCTCTTGCAACCCACAGACTCACAAGCCTCCACCGCCCATTCGGCGAGCGGTTTATGAAACAAAGGAACGAGCGGCTTCGGTAACGCATTCGTGAGAGGCTTTAACCGCGTCCCGAGTCCCGCTCCCAAAATAAATGCCTGCGTCATCATCTGGCTATTTCTAGACTCCAAATTCCAAAGTTCCAAACCTCAATCGAGCCAAGCGCTTTTTAAAAAATCCAAAAAAATATTGTTTTTTACAGACAACAGTCAGGATTCGCACCGATATTTCATTGTTTTTAAAACCAAAAACGCAAAACATGAAACCATTTATCACAGCCGCCCTCATCGGAATCATCACCCTTGCATCCGCTTCTGCCTCAGAAGTCGGGAAACCCGCACCCGCCTTTACAGCAAAAACCGCCAAAGGCACCGAAGTCAGCCTTGCGGATTACAAAGACAAAGTCGTGGTGCTCGAATGGGTCAACTTTGACTGCCCCTTCGTCAAAAAGCATTACTCCGGCAAGAACATGCAGACTCTCCAAGCCGCTTACACTGAAAAAGGCGTGATCTGGCTGACCATCAACTCTTCAGCCGAAGGTAAACAGGGTCATCTCGCTGCCGATAAATTTACCGAAAAAGCCGCATCCGAGGGGAGCAAAGCCACCGAACTTCTGGTCGATGTGGACGGTAAAGTTGGCAAAGCCTATGATGCAAAAGTCACCCCGCACATGATGATCATCGCTAAAGACGGCAAGCTCGCCTACTCCGGCGCCATCGATTCCAATCCATCAACAAAAGCCGAGGATATCGCGTCTGCCGATAAATTGTTCGCAAACGCTCTGGATGCCGTGCTCGCTGGCAAGGAAGTCACCAACCCATCCAACAAGCCGTACGGTTGCGGAGTAAAATACTGATTTTTGCTCACAACCGCCCTCGATTAAAAAACCGTCGCCACAAGCGGCGGTTTTTTTATGAGGTATGGGTTTTCATCAACGCGATGCCCTGAGGTATGCGAGAACATCATTCGCATCCGCCCAGTTTAGCTCCGCATCCCATGCCATCGCCGGATACCGAGTGTGCCAATTGTCCGATGAACCCTCTTCGGGAATAACCTGCTCGTGACATCTGGCACATTTCGCTGTGAAAATTTCCTGACCGCGCTTGAGCGCTTCCACTCCCGATCCCTTACTTGTATTAAAACTTTTCAGTGAAACGTTCGAATGAGCGGGCGAGGCGCAACTCGCGATCACCAGAAGCCACATCGCATAGTTAAGGATTTTCACAGGATGGATCATTCGGTGAATGTTTCAGCAATGATTCGCTCGATATGAGCCTGATCAAAACAAATCCAATATAAAGAAGCGTCGCTTGCCTGTCGAGAACTCGATGCTGCGACTTGGAGAGAAATAACTCAGAAATCCATAAGATTGAACTGAACCGCAATCATCCGATTTACCGCGCTGCCATGATATACTTCAGCACGGCATCTTCGTCGGCCTTTGAAATGCCTGCATTCCATGCCATTCCCGGGACGACAATATGCCAATCCGCACTGGAGACTTCGGATGGCATCATTGGCTCATGGCAACGGCCACATTGAATCATATAAATTGCATGCCCCTGCTGCAAAATTTCCAGAGATTGGCCACTTCGTGCCACCATCGCGGCATCCGGAACGGGTATCTGGTTTTTTGACACACAACCCACCCCTAAACTGACCGCGATCAACATGAGCACCCATTTCATGGATCCAATCAATCAAAGTAAACCCACGGCGACAATCTCAATCCGATCGAGGAACGTTTTTGACAAATTCCCTACAATCCCCAAACCTCCGCGCACCGAATCTCTTTTCAGAAAAACACACCCCATGAGCTACATCCGCAATTTTACCACAGGCTCCGGCAAAGAAGGCAAATTCCATTCCCTTCCTGCACTCGCTGAAAACGGCTTTCCAAACCTCTCCAAACTGCCTGTTTCTATTAGGATCGTGCTCGAATCCGTGCTGCGAAATGTGGATGGCCGCAAGGTAACGGAAGAGGATGTGAAAAACCTGGCAAACTATGATGCAAAAGCGCCGGGCGAATATGAGATTCCATTCACCGTCGCTCGTATCGTATTGCAAGATTTCACCGGCGTTCCATTGCTTGTCGATATCGCAGCCATGCGTGACGCCGCCGTCGCGCGCGGAGCCGATGCCTCGAAAATCGAGCCGCTTGTCCCCGTCGATCTTGTCGTCGACCACTCGGTTCAGGTCGACTTCGCAGGGTCCCAATCCGCGCTTGACCGCAATATGGCCATCGAGTTCATCCGCAACCGCGAGCGCTATGAGTTCCTCAAATGGGGACAGCAAGCCTTCGAGACCTTCTCCGTTGTGCCTCCGGGAATTGGCATCGTGCACCAAGTAAACCTCGAATATCTGGCCAAGGGCGTTCTTTCCAAAGACGGAACCTACTACCCTGACACACTCGTCGGCACCGACTCACACACCACCATGATCAACGGTCTTGGCGTCGTTGGCTGGGGCGTCGGCGGGATCGAGGCCGAGGCCGGAATGCTCGGCCAACCTGTCACCTTCCTCGTCCCAGAAGTTGTCGGAGTCTATCTCCATGGCACTCTGGCAGAAGGTGTCACCGCCACCGATCTCACGCTCCGCGTCACGGAAATTCTCCGCAAGCATGGTGTCGTTGGAAAATTCGTCGAATTCTACGGCCCAGGTGCCGCGGCACTCTCCCTGCCAGACCGTGCGACCATTGCCAACATGGCCCCCGAATATGGCGCAACCATGGGCTTCTTTCCTGTCGATGACGAAACGATCCGTTACCTGCGCGGCACGGGACGCTCCGAAGAACTCTGCACGACCGTCGAGAACTACTACAAAGCCCAGGGCCTGTTCGGAATTCCGGATAAGGGAGACTGCGTTTACACGGATGACCTCGAACTAGATCTTTCCACCATCGTTCCGGCCGTAGCCGGTCCAAAACGTCCACAGGACCGAATCGATCTGCCGGCTTTGCGTAACAGTTTCAACAAGCTCTTCACCACCAGCCCGGCGGAAGGCGGCTTCGGCCTCAGCGCGGACCAGCGCGATGTATCCGTTCCTGTGAAAATGCCCGAACCCGCCGGTTACGCGGTCGGCTCGCTTCTTGAAGCAGCGGAAAACGGCAGTGATCGTGACAAGAGCGAGATGACAGCCAACCGGCCGACTCCTGACATGGTTCTTGCGAAAGAGGCCTTCGAGCCGATCAGCACGGAAATCCGCCACGGCTCGGTTCTGATCGCTGCCATCACTTCCTGCACAAACACCAGTAACCCCAGTGTGATGCTCGCCGCCGGTCTGGTAGCGAAAAAGGCAAATGAACTCGGCCTGACCGTCGCGCCTTTTGTTAAAACCTCTCTTGGACCTGGCTCCCGCGTCGTCACCGATTACCTTGACGCCACCGGCCTTTCCAAAGAACTCGACCAACTCGGCTTCGAAACCGTTGGCTATGGCTGTACCACTTGCATCGGCAACTCCGGCCCGCTCCATCCTGCGATCGAAGGTGCGATCAAAGAGGGAAACCTCGTTTGTGCCTCAGTCCTTTCCGGTAACCGCAACTTCGAGGCTCGCGTCCATGGCTCGATCAAATCCAACTTCCTGATGTCTCCTCCCCTCGTTGTCGCCTACGCGCTCGCAGGGCGGGTGGACATCGACCTCACCACCGAGCCGCTCGGACACAGCAAGAACGGAAGCCCTGTATTCCTGAAAGACCTGTGGCCGACCCAAGCCGAGATCCGCGCCCAGCTTGACGCGGCGCTCAAACCCGAGGTTTACGAAAGACTCTATGGTAACGTCGATACCGCAAATCCGAAATGGGGTGAGATCAAAGGCTCCACAGGCGACACCTACGCGTGGGATGAAAAATCCACCTATGTCCAGTCCCCGCCGTTTTTCGAAACCAAGGTCGGAGGTAGCCAAGACATCATTGGCGCGCGCCCGCTCGGTATTTTCGGAGATTCAGTCACCACCGACCACATCTCACCAGCTGGAGCGATCAAGGAAACCTCACCCGCCGGCCAATACCTGCTGGCCAACGGTGTCGAAAAAGCATCCTTCAATTCTTACGGCGCGCGCCGTGGTAACGACCGTGTCATGACCCGTGGCACTTTCGCCAACGTTCGCATCAAAAACCTCATGTGTCCCGGAGTTGAAGGCGGCTACACCCAATACTTCGGAGCGAAGAAAGTTTCAGAGCCCGATCAGCAAATCGCACCATTGAACGGCGCGTTTCCAACTTTCATCTACCATGCCTCCATGGCTTATCAGCAAGAAGGCACCCCACTCATCTGCATCGGCGGTGAGGACTATGGCATGGGCTCCTCCCGCGACTGGGCCGCAAAAGGCACGCGTCTGTTAGGAGTGAAGGCCGTTGTCACGAAATCCTTCGAGCGAATTCACCGTTCAAACCTGATTGGTATGGGCGTTCTCCCTCTTAATTTCATCGACAAAGCAGACTACGATCGAGTCAAAGACCTTGCAGACGCGAAGTTTGATATCACCGGTATCGCCGGTGAACTCAAACCGATGCAATCCGCCACCCTGACCGCCACCAAACCCGATGGCACAAAGGTTGTCATCCCGCTTAAAGTGCGTCTGGATACTCCGGCTGAAGTCGACTACTACAACGCCGGCGGCATCCTGCCTTACGTCCTAGACCAAATCCTGGCTTAATCCGGAGAGAGCCATCAAACGCTTTCCCTCATTCACCTGACCGTTGGCTTAAGAACAAAGAGTCCGTGGGATGCTTTATAGGCATCGGACATTTTCATGCGTTTGGCTTCATGGCGGGCGCCCCAGGAATCGGAAAAAATGATTTCTCCGGTCTTGTCGTTATAGCCGATCATAAGACGCATGTGACCACCCGCAGCTTGCGGATTGAGTTGAGGAACTTCCGGATATATGCCGAGCTCAAGCGCCCAAAGCAGGGGTAAGCCGCTATCAATATAGCTCTGGATTGCTTTGAGAAACTTGCGTTCATCAACGGGCTTTCCTACGAAATATTCGCCCTTTTTTACTTCCACTTCAGTCATTGGCTGTCCCATGCCGACAATGTCGAGGCGGGTTTTGAAACGATAATCGATCTTATCCAATTCCTTCGCCATGATCAGTGTGCTGGTACCCCTTTGCGGATCCGCATCGGAAATTTGCGCGATCTGATGCATATCCGCACCGATGCCATAATATTCAAAGACTCGCTGCACACTCGCGCAAACGCAGTAACCTTTGTCACCTTGATCAACCATAGGCATCCCGGAAATCAAAACATCTCCGTTCGCTTCTTTTTTGATGTTTTTGGGGAAATCACCCAGCTTGGCAGCTGCTCCCCCTCGGGTATTGGTCATGGACGCCGCCAAGGAACCCACCGCATCCGGACGTGCGATACGAAGCCTTAAAAACTCACGATCCGCCTTTTCCAAGGCGCCTTCGTTATACTCTAACAACGCCACTCCCGTCTCCCTGGAATTCCATGAATAACCCTCTGTCAAAAGACCGTTTTTTGCATCCGCAGTGCGGCGCTGGGGCTTCGCGACCAGAAGTTCACCCACCTTTTTGCCTGCCGTTTTAAAACGATTGGCAAAAGCGTCTGTCGTAATCTGTCCGCTATCGGCACGGTTGTAGATCGAGACCGTAATTAGATTCAGCCGACCGCCCGCAAAATCAACGGTCACTTCCTGAACAGGAACTTGTCCATCAAATGCCGTGAGATCAATTTCCATGTTACCATAAAGTCTGCGGCTCAGCTTCGCCCGGGTTCGATCCAAAGTCAGCCAGACATAGAGCTTGTTATTGTTCTCTGTGAAGATTTTTTCAAAATCATCCGGGGTCATCTTCCAGCTATCCCCTGCTTTGAGCAAAGGCTCGATCGAGCGAGGAATCGAGGCAGCATAAAGATTGAGGCCACTCAGGAAAACCATCGAGGCGAGGATCTGGACAAAACTTTTTGAAAACATCATCGCACAAGCTATCCTCAGGTTGAAAATTGAGCAAGAACTGAGTCCTACGACTAATAATCTCGCCGACCCTGCAGTGCGCGAATCAATGTCAACTCATCTGCATGCTCCAACCCGCCTCCGGCTGGCAAGCCTTGGGCAATCCGAGTGACTTTAGCGGATTTTCCACGCAACATGTCAGCCAGATAATTCGAGGTTGCCTCGCCTTCCACATCCGCACCCAGTGCGAGGATGATTTCCACATTTCCATCTTTGGCATCCACTCGCTGCAGGAGCTGAGGAATATTTAAATCCTCCGGAGAAACCCGATCCAAGGGCGATAATTTTCCCCCCAGGCAATGATACTTGCCTTTGAAAACCCCGGCGCGCTCCAAAGGAAGAACATCGGTCGCCTGCTCAACCACACACAACAACGACTCATCGCGTTTCTCATCCGCACAAATTTCACAAATTTCACGGGTCGCAAAAAATCCGCAAACCGGACACGGGACAATCGTTTCGTAAGCGTGAACAACAGCTTCGGATAGCCTGATCGGCTCCGCCTTTTTGTTTTGAAGCAGCCAAACGGCGATTCGTTCCGCGCTACGCGGACCCACCCCCGGAAGCCGCTTAAGCTCGGCAATCAGATTTCCAACCGGATCCGGAAAATCAGCTCTTGGCATCGTCTTGTTTGAAAGGGTTTTGATCTGTTAGATCTGCGGGCATATCGTGACTCACGGAGTAGACCATCGCGCAACAACCAGACCACAAAAGCCCGATCAAAGCCACGCCGATTTCAGGTTTATAGGCTGCCAGCAGCAATACTGGCACCCAGAAAAAAGTAACAATCAGCGCGAGCACCCAGATGAAAAGGCGCCGCCAGCCACCCGAAACATTCAGCATGACGGCCGCTAAACCCGACACCAACGCAACGGTCACACCCCAAATCAAATAGGGATTCAACGATTGCTCTGGGGCGGAAAATCCGGGCTTCACCACCACTGCCATAATCCATTTATCCAATTGCCCAACCATTCCCAGATAATCCAGCCCAGCCGCAAGACCGATACCCATCAGCGCAATCGCGATCGTGGCAAAACCCCTATCTGTCGCTTGTTTGTGGGACGAATGAGCCATTACCCGAGAATTTGAGACAATTGCTCCGTGTGAGTCAACGGCGAGACCTTTTCCAATACCGCCTCAATCTTACCATCCACGCCGATAACAAATGTGCTGCGCTCGATTCCCATGAATTTTTTTCCCATCATGGATTTTTGAACCCACACGCCATAGGCAGTGACGATCTGCTTATCTTCGTCCGCGATCAAGGGATAGGGCAGATTTTTCTTTGAAATGAACTTCCGGTGACTTGCCACACTATCCGCGCTCACACCAAATACCCGCGCCTTGCCTTTAATCTCATCCCAATGCTCACGCAACGAACACGCTTGGATCGTACAACCGGGGGTATTGTCTTTCGGGTAAAAAACCAGCACCACCCGCTCGCCGCGCAAATCTGAAAGCGACACCCGGGCATCATCTTCCCGATTCACAACTGTTGCATGGAAATTCGGCGCCATGTCGCCAACCTTTGGTTTCATGGCCAGAGCTTCGCCTTGTCCTTGCCGCAAATCAACTCCTCCTTTACCCTTGCTTTCATATAATCCGTGATTTTTGTTGTCGCGCCATTCCCAAAAATCCAGGGTTGTCTCCATTTTTCGACTGGCTAATCTCTCCCCATCCTATCAATTACAACCATTGATCTTACGCATTTCCATCCTTCTGCTATTCGCTGGTATTACATACGCCAGAGATCCCGTTGCCGAAGCGGCGAAAAATCCCATGTCCCTGCTGCCAGATGGCAGCGTGCTACATGAAGTCCTGCTTCCTCGTTACGATAAAGATCGCGTTCTTGTCGGCGATCTCAAAGCGGAAGTCATGACACGGATCAACCCGCAGAAAATTCAGGGTGAAAACGTCCTCATCAAATTTTACAAGCCGGATCTTACCCTGCGTGGAAAGATAAAACTCCGTAAAGTCGTATTCAATCCACGCACTGATCGGCTGCGCGCGGATGAACCGGTTGAAATCACCACCGACCGTCTTGTAGCCAAAGGCAGTGGGCTGATTTACGCTCTTCAAAAAAGCCAAGGCTTTCTCATCGGCCCCTCCACCACATGGATTTCCTACTCAGAACCCACCACCTCAATGCGTCCAACCACTACCAAAACCGCCGCCCTCCTCGCTGTGTGCCTCGCTCCCTCTCTCACCATTGCCGCACCGCCCGCTGCTGTTTCCGAAGCGGAACTTGCCGAGATCAAGACCTCTGCGGTTACCGTCAAACCACAACTCAACGCCAAAGACGAAGAGACCCAAGCCAAGCTCCAAGCGGATCTGGCCGCTGCGAAAAAAGCCTCCGATGATGCCCACGGTTTTGTAAAATCAGCAGAGCTGAAAGGTATTTCCAGCGAGCCGGCGCCCTCTGAAAGTTCTCCCCTTGAAATCGCTCCAGGACCAAATGACACGGTCATCAACTGTGATGGTGGCATGTATTTTGACGCCGAGGAGGGCGTTCTAGTGTACTTGAAAAATGTCTCAGTCTCCGACCCGCGCTTCACCCTCAAAGGAGCGGACGAGCTTAAAGTATTCTTTGATAAAAAGGATTCCAAAAAAGCTGCTCCGACAGGGAAAAAAGAGGATGACAAAAACAATGCAGCCAAGAAGACAGGAGCATCCGGTCCGGCGGCAAATTTCGGTGATGTCAAGAAAATCATCGCTACCGGCAACGTGCACCTTCTTCAGAAAAGTGTCGCCGGTAAGGAACCCGTTGAGGCCAGTGGAGGAATCCTGACTTACGATGTGCCAAAGGAAGAAATTATCATCAGCCAACGATACCCATGGGTCAAACAGGGCAACTTTTACGCCCGTGCCAAACAACCCAACCTCACGCTCCGCATTCTCACCAACGGTTCTTTTTCCACTCTGGGAGAATGGGAAGGGGGCGGCAGCAACCTCAAATTCAATGGGCGCTAATCTAATACCCGAGGTTTAAAGTTTAAATTTAAGACGATTCATATGACTCACGAACCCGGCTCCACATGCAATCACGTCGATACAGCTGTTCTTGCGGCAGAGGGATTGAAAAAATCTTACGGAGGCCGCGTGGTGGTCAATGATGTTTCCATCACGGTTCAGCCTAAAGAAATTGTCGGACTTCTCGGCCCTAACGGCGCAGGTAAAACCACATCGTTCTACATGATTGCAGGCCTGATCCCTGCAGAACACGGAAGCATTCACCTGCTCGGCGAGGATATCTCCAAGCTTCCCATGCATCAGCGCGCGCGACGCGGCCTCGGATATCTGCCCCAGGAGGAATCCGTCTTTCGCAAACTCTCCGTTCTAGACAACCTACTCGCCATTCTTGAAACCCGACCCGGTCTTTCCCGCAGCGATCAAATAGATCGCGCGCACCAACTTCTGGAGCGTTTCAACATTTCCAAGCTCGCAAAATCCCATGCCATCACGCTTTCCGGTGGAGAAAAACGCCGACTCGCCATCGCTCGTTCGCTTTGCTCCGATCCCAAGGTGCTGATGCTTGACGAACCCTTTGCAGGCATCGATCCCATTGCTGTCGAAGACATCCAACGCATCGTCCGCGAGCTCAGGGAAAAAGACAACCTCGCCATCCTCATCACGGATCACTCCGTTCGCGAAACTCTGTCCATTACAGACCGGGCCTTCCTGATTCATGACGGACGCGTGATTCTCGAGGGGGCATCCAACGAACTTGTTGATGATCCCATCGCAAGGAAATACTACCTCGGTGAGGATTTCAAAATGTGACATTTCAATCCATACTAGACCCGATATGAAATCTTTTCTCAGCCTTCTTTGGGTGATTCCTCTTCTGATTCAGTGTGGTGGCCAGGCGCCCGAGATTCAACGTCGGAATACGGCATATTTGCCCTTCAAGGGGAGTGGAAACGGATTTGGTGGAACCAGTGTTTCCCACTCTCCACTGGTCCTGAATGTCTCAGGTTGGGATCCCAAGGAAGCGCAACGCAGTGGCAGTCGCTTCTCAGAGCATGATGTATCTGCTTTGAGGAAAAATGGTGGTTTGGCACTCATCGCACGCTCCGCGAAAGGCCCGTTGCTCGATGAAAAATTCGGCGATTTCCTGAGATCCGCGAACCGCGAGGGTATGCTACTCGGGGCCTATCATTTCGTTACCATGGACCAACCCGCCGCGCTCCAGGCGGATCGCTTTGTCAGCCGCGTCCAAACGATCGCCCGCACGCGCGGCTTGTCGGGCAAACAGATTCTGTTAGTCGGGGATTTCGACACAAAATCCACTCCGGATCGCTTGGTTGACTTTATCCAGCGCGTCCACCAACGCACCGGCATCTATCCCGTCACCTATCTTGAAAACAGCGATGGTCTGCGCGCCCGTTTGAGTCGCGCTACGTCAGCACAGAAAAACATCATCCGGCAGTCTCCTTACTGGCTCGCACTCTACAGCCCAGGCGGAACAGAACGCGTGATGGCCGGCGGTGGACTGACTCCCGATTCGCTCAAGGCGCAATATGGTATCTGGAAAAACTGGTCTATGTGGCAATACGGCGGCGTCATCTGGGAAAATGGCAGATCCAGAGCCAAACATTATGATACTCCCGCCTGGCGCAGCCCTCGCTATTTGGGTGATCTGGCAAGTCCCATGGAGCGCAACGTTTTCAAGGGAAACACAAACGATCTGCTCACTTTCTGGGCGCGGCACAGCATCAAGATATAATCCCCACAACGACCCCACTGAAAAAATCAGCCGTGGATCATAGAAAAAATCCAACCTGCTTCTTTGAAAAAAAATCTTTTTCCAATCGGTCGATTTCATTCACATCATTCGGGCTTTTTGGGGTTTTCTCTTTGGTTGATGTTTGAAGTTTAGAATTTAGAGTTTCCGGAATGCTTGCTTTCTCAACCTGCTGGAACAACTCTCGCCATACCGATGGCGAGTCGATGATCGATGAAATTCTGGATCTGGGATTTTCCGTCATCGAACTCTCCCATGGTATGACGATTGCCAAGCTTCCAGGGATACAGAAAGCATACCGCGCGGGAAAATTCAGATGCTCCGGGCTACACAATTTTTTTCCCTCACCGGTCGAAGTCATGATCGATGCGCCTGATGTCTACGAATATACATCGCACCGCGCATCCGATCGCAAAAGAGCCATGGACATGACTCAGAGAACTCTCGAACTCGCCGCCGAATTCAACGCCGGTTACATGGTTCTTCATATGGGATCGACACCACTTAATCCCAAAAAATTCACTAAGCCTCTCACCGAACAAGTCGCCGCCGGCCAGCAACACGAGCCACGTTTCATCAAACAAAAAATAGAGTTCATCAAGAAGCGGGAAAAGCTCTCCGCTCTCTACTACCGGCGCGCTATTGAAGCACTGGAAGAACTCGCTCCAAAAGCGGAGGAATACCAAATCAAGCTTGCGGTCGAATCTCGCTCACGTTTTGAGGATATGCCCAATGAACGTGAAATGGTGAAGCTCCAGGAGCATTTCAAAGACCACCCATGGATCGGCTACTGGCACGACTTTGGCCATGTGCAACTCAAACACAATCTGGGTCTACTCGATCATGAAGCATGGCTTGAAACGATTTCGCCGCACCTCATCGGCGGACATGTGCACGATGTCGAATGGCCCGCGCGCGATCACCGTACGCCTTTTACCGGCTCGCTGAATTACTCAGCCCTCCTTAAACATTTCCCCGCCAATTGCCCCCTCATCTGGGAGCTAAGCCCATCCCGAAAATCCGAAGAAATTCAGTCTTCGCTCAAAATCTGGAAACAGAAATTTCCAGAACGCTGCTAGGGTGGTCTCAGGCTAATCAATGGGCCGCTTGTTCGATGTGTCGCCCCGCGGAACGGACATCCGATCCAAAACCGTGTATGGTGCCGCATCCTGAGGTCATCAGTGCGATAACCGCTGCTGCGAGCGCGAAAAAAACGATAGTTGTTACGTTGCATTTCATCCTTACAAACTAACGAATGAATATACCATTTGCCATGGGGAATATCCTTACCCTTGCCGTGTGTCCAAGTATGAGCAGCACACCCCTAAAACCGTTCTTTTTATTTGACCCAAGGCCGATATCTACCAACATCGAAGCTCTGATTTAAGACTTAATCCCAATAAGAAATGATCAGAATATCGAGCCATGTCCCGCACCCTCTTACTCATCTTTTTATCCACTTGTTCATGGATCCATGCCGCACCCGAGGACGCAGCCGTCGTCGAGCTACGTGAGACAATTTCCAAAATTGTCGATGTTCAGACCACCGAGTCTCAAGAGCGCCTTGATTGGAAAGCCCGGAAGGATGAAATTGCCGCCTTGCTTGATCTACATGCCCGCGAGCTTAAGCTTTTGGATGAAGAACTCAACCAAGCCGGCCAATCCGCTAAGGGCCATGTCGAATCGACCGAGGAAACCAAAGCCGAGATCGCAGCACTGAAACAAGCGCGCAGCCTGACAACCGAAGCGGTCTCGCGGAATCTCCCACGTATGATAAATCTCACAAAGCGATTTCCACATCCTCTGACCAAAGAAGTCGAGATCGAGCTAGCCACTCTCAGCACATGGAAACCCACGGATGATCCACGCGATGCGCTTCGCTCCATTCTCGCCCTTATCGCAAAAGCCGAGCAATTCAACCGCCGCTTCACCCGCACCACGGAGATCCGCGATGACCGCGAAGTCGAAGTCCTCTACCTCGGTCTGGCCCAGGCATTTTATATGGATCGCAAAGACCAAGCCGGCGTCGGTCTACCTAGTGCCGATGGATGGGTATGGAAAACCGTCCCGCAAATCCGCTCGGAACTCAGTATCGCTCTTGAGATCCTCGATAAAAAACGCCCCCCCAGCATGGTTAACCTACCCATGGAAATCCGCTAACCGGTAACGATCATGCAATTTTCAAATTTAAGATCCCTCATCCGCTGCCTGCTTGTCTTTACGATGGCGGCATCCTCTCTCCATGCGCAAACCGAAATTTCCGCCGCCCTCAAGCAAGCGAAGGCCGACCTCAACCAAGCCATCTCCACTCTCGAAAAAACCCGCCAAGCGATTGCCGCAGAAAAACCCAAACTCAACACGAGTTTTAGGGAGACAGAACAATCTCTGTTAGAAAAACGCCGCTTGGCAAGAATTGCACGCCTGAGCAAAGAGGATCGCGTGCAAGAACTTCGACAACTCCAAAACGACCTCGCCACGCGCCGCCAAGACGCAACCTATCTCTCCGGTCTACTGAAAGACCATGCATTGAAAACCGCAACGCTCGCCAACCCCGGCACCCCCGAACTTGAAATCGACTCCCAGTTGCTCGCTGCCGAAATCCACGATCCGGCCCATTCACTAAATCGGCGCCTTGGCATTCTCGATGCATCCATCACCCGCCTCGAACAACTTATGGGAGGCTCATCTACCCCCGGAAAAGCCGCTGATCCGGGCGGAGAAATTCACGAAGGCACCCTCGCTGCAATCGGACCCGTGGCTTATTTCATCTCCAACAATAAAAGCTCAGGCGGTGATATCATTCGCTCCAAATCCAACGATGTCCCACGCTACATCCCAGGAGACACCTCAGCTCTTACCCATCTCATCTCCGGAAAATCTGTCACCCTTCCGCTCGATCCCACCGGTGGCAATGCGCGTGCGATGGATGAGATCGATGCAGGCTTCCCAGAAATGGTTCGTAAAGGCGGGCTCTGGGTTTGGCCCATCATGTTTCTTGCATTACTCTCACTCGCCTTCGGCTTAGTAAAACTCTTACAATTCGCCCGCTTGAGTCAACCGACCGATGCATGGATTGCCGCCATCCTCGCCTCTCTCCGCAGCGGTGACCGCGACAAGGCACTCCAACTCGCCAGCGAACCGAATCATCCAGCCGGTGCGGTCATGGTGAAACTGGTAAGCATTTCGGAAAACTCAGCGGACCTTGTAGAAGAAACTCTCTATGAGCAGCTCATGGCCGTACAGAGTAAAGCATCTTCACTACTACCGGTGATCGCGGTCACAGCCGCAACCTCTCCTCTTCTCGGCTTGCTCGGCACGGTTTCAGGCATGATCGCGACCTTCAATCTCATTACCCTCTTCGGCTCTGGCGACCCCAAACCCCTCGCTGGTGGTATCTCCGAGGCGCTGATCACAACTTTGTTCGGCCTCGTCGTCGCCATCCCAGCACTCATTCTCCATGCCTTCCTATCACGCCGTGCTCAAGGTATCGTACAAACCACCGAACGCCTCGGTCTTTCCTTCGTCAACAGTCTCAGAGCAATACCCTGATTTGCAAACTCTAACCTCGATTTCTCCAATCAAAGCGCACCAATCCATCAATCTGATTTCCATATGGATTTCTCTAACAATCCACTGATTGCCTCTCATCCTCTCCTTTGAGATTTGAAATTTAAAATTTTGAAACAAGCGATCCAACAAACTCTGCACGAAGGTGGCCTTACGCTTTTGGCGCTGCTGGCGCTAGCAATCGCTATCTATGCGATCTTGTTCAAAGCATGGCGTATGCTTTCATCCACCAGACGCACCCTTGCTCAAAAGGATTGGATGTTAGCGACACTCATTGGGGACGCTTCGGCATTGAGAGGAGTTACTCTCACAGCCCGTGAAATCCAACGCTCCTATGCCGCGTTCGAGCTCGATCAAATGGCAAGTGTTGAGCGCCGCTTGCCTTTCCTTGCCATACTCATTTCCTCCGCCCCCTTGCTAGGCCTGCTAGGAACCGTCGCCGGCATGCTGATCACTTTTTCGGGTATGGCCGCAGGAAATGACGCACCCATTGATACCATCTCAACCGGCATTTCCAAAGCACTGGTCACCACCCAAGCGGGATTAGTAATCGCAATTCCCGCTGCATTCCTGCTCGCCCTCCTCCAGCGCCAAACCGAGACCACCCACCTCGAACTTCAAAAACAACTCCACACCCACCTTGCCCTAAACTCTAAACTCTAAACTCTAAACTCTAAACTCTAAACTCTAAGCTCTAAGCTCTAAGCTCTAAGCTCCTAAATCAACCTTCATGCGAAGATTCCGCCACAGCACCCATATGGAAAACTCGGGAGGCATCGATATATCACCCTTGATCGATGTCGTCTTCCTGTTGCTGATTTTCTTTATTGTAACTACGGTCTTCGTGAAAGAAACTGGAGTTGAGGTTTCAAAACCCCGGGCCGCAACCTCGGAGGACCTCGATCGCCAAGCCATCCTCATCGCGGTCACATCCGAATCGCGTGTCTGGCAAGGTGGACGTGAAATCGGCCAAGACGGAGTTCGTGCGGTTGTCGCCGCACTGCTGGAGGAAATGCCGGATACGCCCGTCATCATCCGCGCCGATGCATCCACGCCTACCGAGGCCACCGTCAAAGTGATCGACTCCGCAAAACTCGCTGGTGCCAAATCCGTTTCGCTGGCGACCGAACGCTGATAAATTTAAATTTTAAACTCTAAACTTCAAGTGACTGACGGCCTTTTTAACAATTCTTTATTCACCAAATCATACCATCTCCAAACTACATTATTATCCGCTCCTCAACTGCAAACGCGGTATAGGTAAATTGAATTTTAGAGTTTAAAATTTAAAGTTTGAACCTTCGCTCCACCATCATTGGCATTGCCACTTCCGCCATTCTCCTCGCGGTGCTGGGTGTGGCGCGCTTGTTTACAACGCAACCGATCGCAACCGATCTGATCATTCGTGATGTGGAGACGGTCATCTTTCAGCCGCCACCGCCCGCTCCTCCGATAGAGGAACCGCCCTCGGACTCCCCACCACCGCCACCTGCCCTCACCGAAGTCAGCTCCCTACCAGATCTCACCCGCGTGCCGATCCCGCAAGCGCGGATCCCCATGGACATCACCGCGCCCGTGGAAAATTTCTTTGCTGATCTCGCACCTGCTCCGCTTCCAGTCGCTCCAGCGGTTGCAAGCACTCATCCAAAAATTTCCAATCCTACTCAAACCACTCTGCCACCCGTTGAGAAAACCCATTACTCCTCAGGTGAGCTTGATGATATTCCGCGACTGCTCAGCCATGGCCTGACCGCTTTCCCTACTTCACTTTCAAACAAAGGCGTAAAAAGGGGCACGGTCACTTTTGAAGTCGAACTCTCCTCGACAGGCTCAGTCAAAGTCCGACGTGTCATTTCCTCTACCCATGCGGAACTCGTCGAACCCGCACGAAACGTCGCACTCAGCGCACGCTTCACCCCACCCAAACGTAAAGGTCAAGCGGTGAAAGCCATCATGCAATGGCCCATCGTGATTGAAAAATAATTTTTATTAGAACTTATTGATGATGAGCCATTCGGATTTACCCCCAAATAAGAGAACATTCACCCATGGTATCACGATGCTTTCTGGGTTCGATTTTTACAAATTCATCTCTGCTCTTCTGTGTTCATTCGCGGTTATATCATTTTTTACCGCCGTATCTCCAGCCTTCGCCGCCGAGCCCCTTCCCCTTTCCTCTTCTTACTGGAAAGATGAGGCCTTCTTGAAATCCTTTAACGGCTCATACCGCATCGAAGCACGTATCGAGCCTAGCGTATCGAGCGAAGAACGCGGCCTTCTGGTCGAAATCCAAAAACTCATGGCAGAGAACAAGCGTACCGCCGCTTTGGAAAAACTTAAAGGTAGCGAACTAACCAGATCCTCCTCCGCCCTGACTTTCAACCTCGCAAACTTCTACTTCGAATCCGGCGAGATGAAAAATGCCATCCTCGCCTACGAAACCGCGCTAAAGTCCTACCCCTCATTCCGCCGCGCCCATCACAATCTCGCTCTCGCTCTGGTGCGTGAAAACAATCTGGATAAGGCGCTGACCCACCTCACCGAGGCCATCCGTCTCGGTGATTCCGGAGGATCAACCTACGGCCTGCTGGGTTATTGCCGTCTCGCCCGACAGGAGTTCGCCAGTGCACTGCAAGCCTATCGCTTGGCACAAATTACCGAGCCTGACGTTGCGGAATGGAAAGCCGGTATCGCGCAATGCCTGCAGCATCTCGGCGAAAAATCCGAAGCCATCGCACTTCTCGAAGAAGTCATCCGCCAGCGCCCCCTTGAGTCATCCTATTCGATACTCAAAGCAAACATCCACCTCGAACTCGAACAGCCAGATCAAGCCGTCAAAGCTCTCGAACTCCCTTTCCGTCTCAAATCGCTTTCCGCAGATTCGACTCTGTTACTTGCCGATCTCCATCTTCGAGCGAATCGTAACACCTCCGCCCAAACCGCCATGGATGTGGCATTTTCTAACAAAGAAAGCCCGCCATCCCCCTCAGCCATCCTGCGCCTGATCCAAACCGCAAGCTCACAGGAAAATTGGAAACTTGTGAAAAGTCTTTTTGAACAAACCAAATCCGAAAAACCAGGCCGCTCACTCAGCATTGCAAAGGCTCGTTACCTCATCGCCTCCAACGAAAACGTTGCGGCTGGCACTGCGCTCCTTAACAAGCTTACCCAAGAAGACCCCACCGATGGCCAAGCTCTCTTAGCACTTGCCAAACATTTGGCCAACACGCGACAGCCAGACTCCGCCGAACTCCTGTTCGAACGCGCCACCACGGATTCCTCTACTGCCTGCGAGGCCTTCGTCGAGCTCGCCCGCCTCCACGTTTCCCAATCCCGCTACACCGAAGCTCTAGCCGCCATCGACAAAGCACTCGCCCTCAATCCCACCGAATCCCTCCGCTCCTATCGCCAAGCTCTCCAGAAAACCCTCGCGGCGGCTGAGTGAGTTCCTGATTGGCTGGAAAATGGTGAAAATCCTCTCATTTGACCCATACACCGAGGTTTTTACCAAAAATATGGGCATTTCCGCATCACAAGCGAGTTTGCTCTTGCAAAAAAGCTCGGTCTCTGGTTTCAAACCCAGCCCGTCTCCGACTTAATAACCTCTTTTGAGCGAACTCGCCATGTCCCTTGATCCTGAGAATCTCGTTTCTTTCGAGCAAACACGGCCCACCTCGCAACTACCCGGCTCCACTATGAAAAGCGAACTCGTCGAACAAGCTTCTGAAATTGTCACCGACCCACTGGTCCTTATTAACCTTGTATCTCAAAGGGTTCGCCAGCTCAACAGCGGGCGCTCACCTCTGATCCCAACCGTCCCAAGCATGGGCGCGGCCGATATTGCCCTTACTGAAATTATCGAAGGTAAGATCAAGCTCGTGCACAAGCCGATGGCGATCTAACCGGAATCTCCCGCTTCGGGTTGATTCTTCAAGCAGATGAGTGCCGAAATCGCCACCAACCGCAAGGCCGGTCGGGATTTCAACATCCTCGACAAATACGAAGCCGGGCTGGAGCTCAAGGGCACGGAGGTCAAATCGATCCGTGCCGGAAAAATCAATATTTCCGATGCTTTCGCGCGCGTGGAGGGTCATCAGGTTTTTCTATACGGTTGTGATATCCAACCATGGCAAACCGCCGGCGAGTGGTTTAACCACCAAGCCAAGCGCCCGCGGCGGCTGTTGCTTAACAAACGGGAAATTCTCAAACTCGCCGCCGAAACCGCCATCAAAGGCTGCTCGCTCCCGCTTCTTCGCATCTATTGGAAAAATCGCCGGGTCAAAGTCGAAATCGGGGTTGGCAAGGGGAAAACCCATTCAGACCAACGCCAGGATCTGAAAAAAAAGGTCGAGCTTCGTGAGGCCCAACGCGAGATGTCACGTTTCAACCAACGTTGAATTTCTCATTTCCTTGATCTCGGTTGTTGATTCAGTGTCGACAAGGTTCAATGTAGCGCCTTACATCTTGACGCAATCTCATGCTAGAAACCTCCCCTGCCACCCTTAATGATGTCACACAGCGCTTGGTCGAGCAGCTCCGAAACCACCCAAAACGTGTCGTTTTTACCGAGGGAGAAGACATTCGAGTCATCAAGGTCGCAGCACGATTTGTGGATCTTGAAGCGGTTTCTCCCATTCTTCTCGGCAATTCACAGCGCATTAAAGCGCTTGCTGCGGAACATAATATCCCGATGACTTTCATCAGGGTGATCGATCCCAAAACCTCCTCAGACCTTCCGCTTTTTCTCAAACGCGCGCAAAACATGGCACGCTACCGAGCCAATCCCCAGCTCGTGAATGAGGAAACCATCACCCGCCCCCACTACTTTGGGGCGATGATGGTGCAATACGGTCATGCGGACGCCATCGTCGGCGGTAATCAGGCAATTCCTGCTTACTATTTCAGATCCCTGCTCCAAAACATCAAACCCAACGACAAAGACGCGCGCATCTTCGGCGTCACCATGTTGGTCGCTCCGCATTTTTCGCTTCTTGGAGACAGGCCATTGTTTCTTGCCGATACAGGACTGATTCCACATCCCGACGTTTCACAACTCTGCAACATTGCGATTGAAACTGGCAAACTCGCCCTGCATTTCCTCGGAAGGACACCTCAGATCGCTCTATTAAGCCATTCCACCAAAGGTAGCTCAAGCACTCAGGAGGCTCGAAAGATCGCCGCAGCTACGGCTCTCGCACAAAGCCGGGTCTTGGAAGAATTGCTGGATCTCCATATCGATGGCGAGCTTCAGGCCGATGTCGCCATCGATCCAGTTGCTGCCGAAACCAAACTCCCCGATGCCATCAGCCGACTTGCTGCGGATGTATTGGTTTTTCCTAATTTGGATGCAGCACACATTTCAGCAAAGCTCCTGCAGCACCTCGCAGGTGCTCAAAACTATGGCCAAATCATCCTCGGACTCTCCCGCCCCGCCGCGCAAATTCCTCGCACCGCCAGCATTGAAACCATCTTCGGCACCACCGCTGCCGTCGCGGTGGAAGCCATCAAATATCATCAACTTCATCCGGATAGTGATTATTGATCGAGTGAAAAATCTGATAACCAACATCAGGATCGTTCTGTAAGAGTCCCCTAGCGGGCAACAGATTGAAACCAGAGTTCCGGCTAGCTTCAGAGCAAACCAAGTGATTCAAAGTCGTGTCCTTGACGGTGATAGATCGCGCTCATGGGCAAGGGCACAGATGCCATGTATTTCATGACAAAAAACCGGCATCCCTTGTGAGGATGCCGGTTTGAAGTTATCATCAATTCAAGGGAAATTCATCCCTCATGCTTGATTAAACCAGAGGAGTGGTGACTTCTTCGACGGGAGCGCCATTAGCTTCAGCCTCTTTAGCTTTCTCGTCGCGAAGCCAGGCACGGCGTGACATTTTTACGCGGCCTTTTTCGTCAACGCCAAGGCATTTTGCGGTAAGCAGATCGCCTTTCTTGACGACATCTTCCACTTTCTCGACGCGGCCTTCAGCCAGCTCCGAGACATGAACGAGTCCGTCTTTTCCGGGAAGCACTTCCATGAACGCACCAAAAGCGGTAATTGAGACAACACGACCCGTGTAGGTCTGTCCGACTTCGATTTCCTGGAACATGCGGTTGATCATTTCTTTCGCGCGATCCAATCCAGCTTGCTTCGAGGCGTAAATGTGAACGGTACCGTCGTCTTCGATGTTAATCTCAGCACCAGATTCAGCTTGAATAGCTTTGATATTTTTGCCGCCAGGTCCGATGAGTTCTCCGATACGGTCCGCAGGGATTTTCACGGAAACGATACGCGGTGCGTGGGCGCTAAGTTCTTTTGGCTCAACGATGGACTCAGCCATTTTTGCAATGACTTTGGTACGGCCATCCTTGGCAATTTTGATCGCCTCTTCAAGCATGGAGAGCGGGAGCCCAGGAAGCTTGAGGTCAAGCTGATAACCGGTAACGCCTTCATTGGTACCACAGAGTTTGAAGTCCATGTCGCCATAGAAGTCCTCGGAACCAATGATATCGAGAAGCATCTTGTGCGCTTTGAGCGAACCATCTTCGTTGAAATCAGTCACAAGACCCACGGAGATACCACCGACAGGACGGATCAGAGGGACACCGGCATCTAGAAGAGCCATGGTGCCGGCGCAAACCGAAGCCATCGAGGTGGAACCGTTAGATTCCATGACCTCGGAGGAAACGCGGATGGCATATGGGAAATCTTCTTCAGCAGGAATCACTGGCTCGATTGAGCGCTCGGCAAGAGAGCCGTGGCCAATCTCGCGGCGGTTGATGCCTCCCATACGTCCGCATTCACCAACGGAGAACGGAGGGAAGTTATAGTGAAGGATAAAGCGTTTTTCACTCTCTCCACCTGCGTAGTTGTCGAAATTTTGTTTTTCGTCAGCTGGGGCAAGAGTAGTGATGGCAAGGGCTTGAGTCTCGCCACGAGCAAAAATCGCGGAACCGTGAACGCGCGGCAGGCTACCAACTTCGCCGTAAAGTGGGCGTAGATCACCGACAGAACGTCCATCAGCACGCACGCCTTTTTCCATGATGGAAATGCGGAATGCCTTTTTCTGAAGGTATTCGAAGGCTTGCTCGACGTCGAAATCGGTTGCCTCGGGCGCGCGCTGCTTGATCGCAGCTTCCACTTCGTCACGAAGCGCGCCGACTTTTTTGCCGCGCTCAACTTTGGATGCGGCATAAATCGCGTCTTCGATACGGTCACCCGCGATTTCGTAAGCGATCTCAAGAAGATGGTCTTTCGCAACGGTGAGTTCGTACTCACGCTTTGGTTTGCCGCATTTCGCGACGAGCTCTTCCTGACCTTGCACGATTTTGAGAACCGCTGCTTGGGCAAAGTGAAGGGCTTTGATGAACTCGTCCTCTGGGATCTCGTCGGCTTGGCCTTCAATCATGATGACGTCGGTTTTGTTGCCCACGTAAATGAGGTCGAGATCGCTGTTTTCGCGCTGTTCGTGCGTCGGGTTGATGATGAAATTGCCATCGATACGACCCACGCGGACCGCACCGATTGGACCGGCGAAAGGAATGTCAGAAATCGCGAGGGCGGCAGAAGCACCGTTCATCGAGAGGATGTCAGAATCGTTGATACCGTCCGCACTGAGAAGGATCGCAACGATTTGGGTTTCGTAGAGGTAACCTTTGGGGAACAGCGGACGCAGCGGACGGTCGGTCATGCGGCAGGTGAGGATTTCCTTTTCGGTAGGGCGCCCTTCGCGTTTGAAGTAACCTCCCGGGAACACGCCTGCGGCGGTAGCTTTCTCCTTATATTCTACGGAGAGTGGAAACCACGTCTGACCGGGTTTTACTTTAGTTTGAGAGACAGCGGTAACCAAAATAATGGTTTCGCCGCAACGGACGGTCACTGCGCCGTCAGCAAGTTTGGCAAGTTTGCCGGTTTCGATGATCATCGGATGGGTGCCGACTTCGATCGTTGTGGAATGGATATTCATTTTTCTTATTTCTTCTTTTTACTTACGTCAAAGCAGGGCAGCCCTGTGCCACCCTTGCTATCAAGGTTTTCGGGACAATCCCGAGGATACGGTTAAATTAAACGCACCCCTTTTGCCAGGCAGCCACGGGAGAGACTCCCGTGGCTGCTTTAGCGAAATAGGCTGAGAATCAGCGGCGGAGGCCGAGATTGTTGATGAGCTCCTGATATTTCTCCTCGTTCTTGCGTTTGATATAATCAAGCAGCTTGCGACGCTGGGAAACGAGTTTGAGAAGTCCACGACGAGAGGAAAAATCCTTTTTGTGGAGGTTAAGATGATCGGTGAGATCAAGGATTCTCTGGGTAAGAAGAGCAACTTGGTAGGGTGAACTACCGGTGTCTCCTTCGTGGGCTTGATACGACTTGAGGTCGATGGCTGATTTTTCTGTTTTTGCGCTCATTTTTTATAAGGGATGGGCTCAGCGTTCATCGCCAAACCGTCCTAGGTGCGCGGAATGAAGCGGGTCAGGACAGGGATTGCAAGAATTTTTACAATCACAATACGGGGAATTCGATTTTTGAAAAAAATGCCACGAAAATCGCCGTTCCCCATCCTTTAAGTGCATTGACAATAAAGATGGGTTTAATATCTTGCCACGAAGGTGGCAAACCGACGAGAAATGTGGATGGATTTACCGATGAGGGAATCCAAAAATGTCGCCGGCCTACAAGCCCAGAAGTATAGCAAACATGCGAAAATTCACATCGAAAAACAGACGCCACAGGCACCATGTGAAGGTGCTTAAATCCGAGGTCATGTCACCGCGGATCGCTTGGTTCAATTTTCTCGACGTGCTCAAGCTCTTCACGAAAATCTCAGCCGTAATCGCCGTATTGTTGGTCATTGGCTATGGGGTGCGCGAGGCGATTCAATATACCTTCCACCAAAATCCTGATTTTCGCCTCCAAGCCATCCGGCTTAACAGCAACGATGTCATTGACGAGTCTGGCTTGGTTGAGCAACTCGCCATCGATCTCAACGCGAATATCTTCGATTTCGATATCGATGAGATGGAAAGAAAGCTAATGAGCACTCCAGCCATCGAACATGTGAAAATCGAACGCGAGTTACCCGGAAGCTTGGTTTTCGAAGTCACGACCCGTCGTCCCAAAGCATGGGTCGCCTGCCCTGAAGAGCAGGTCATGACATCCCGTAAGGCCAATCAACTTCTTGTCGATGACAAGGGCTTCATCTATCCCTGCCCCGACCAACAGCTTGAGCTGGCGCTGAATCTTCCAGTCATCCGTGTCAAAGCCGATCCTAAGCACCCTATCCTTGAGAGTTCCACATGGAGACATCCCGAATATCGCCGTTGTGTCCAACTGCTTGATGCCTTCCTCACCATTTTTCCTAATGATATCCGAATCATCGACACGATTTATCAAACGAACCCTTGGTCTATCAACTTATCCACCCGCTCAGGCACAACTGCCACATTCAGTCTCGACGACCACAATCGGCAGCTCGAGTGTTTCAGCCAGGCTCTTCACCACGCCCAGAAAAAAGGTTACGATGTTGAAACGATCAACTTGATTCCCAAACAAAATATCCCCATTACCATTCGCGGCGAGGTGGCTCCTCCACGCGCCATTCCGGTCGGCGCTCGTTCTGCCACACCCAACACCGGCTCTCGCCGTTAAAACGATCTCCAATCCCTTTTAAATCTTAACTGAAGCTCATGGCACGCCGCACCAAAATTCATGTCGGACTGGAAATCGGCACCAGCAAAACCTGTATCGTCGTTGGTGAGGTCAAACCCGATGGCGCGGTCAAAATTCTCGGTATCGGCGTAACCAAATCCGCAGGTGTTAGAAAAGGTGAGATCTCTGACTTTCACCAAGCTCGCGCCTGCTTGAAAGATGCTCTTGCTCGTGCCGAGGATTCCAGCGATGTCGAAATCGGCTCGGTCTTTCTCTCGGTCACAGGCGCCCATATGCAGGGTGTCAACAATCGTGGGGTTTTCCGTTTGCCGAACAACCACGAGGCTATTGAAATGGAACATCTGGAGGAAGCCCGCGACATGGCGCGTGATGTTCACTATCCTGCGGACCATGCATCGCTTCATACGATTGTCCGCAGATACTTGGTGGATGGGCTCGAGCAGACCGCCTCACCTATTGGCCTTTTTGCCAAGACCGTGGAGGTTGATTTTCATATCGTCCACGGCATTAGTAACCGTATTCAAAACTCCATCAAACTCGTACGCGAATGTCCATTGGAAGTGGATGATATCGTCTTCGCCCCCATCGCAACCGCTCAGATGGCTCTCGACCGCGAGCAACGTCTGCGCGGTGCCCTACTCATTGACATAGGCGGCGGGACGACCGATTACGCGCTCTACTTGGACGGATCAATTGCCGCATCCGGCTGTATTCCTGTTGGTGGAGACCATGTCACCAATGACATTCATCTCGTCACTGGGTTACCGTTTTCCAAAGCGGAAAAACTTAAAATTCTCGAGGGCAATGCTTCCAGCGATCCCGCTCTTTCCGTAGGTATTGCCAGGCTCACCGATGAAAACGGCTTTGCGGATGTCGAAGTCAAACGTGCGATTCTCAATGAAGTCATCCGTCAACGTCTTGAGGAAACCCTTCTGCTTGTTCGTGATCGCCTTCCAAAAGATGCCGTCGAGTCCATTGGCGCAGGGATCTATTTGACCGGCGGCACCTCTCTGATGCGCGGTTTTTCGGAACTGGCCTTTGATATTTTTGGTCGCGACATCTATCGCCCCGAAGCTCCCGAAAACAACGACCTCTCCCACCCTTCCTTCAAAGATCCGCAATTTGCCACAGCGATCGGACTCATTCGCTACGCTCAAATCATTGAAACCGAAACACAGCGTCCACCCGGATTTTTCGGAAAAATTTTGCGTCTATTTTGGCCTTTTGGCCGTTGAGTTCGAGCCTACCCCACAACCTCAAAAACTTGAAATATGATTTCCTATTCACGTGATCCCAAAGAAGAGATCCCCACCTCAGCCGTTAAAATCCTTGGTCTGGGCGGAGCAGGCTCAAATATGCTGGAAAGAATCGCGTTGGACAGCATTGAAGGGGCGCAACTCATTTCACTGAACACCGATATACGCACACTAAGCGCATCACTCTCGAAAGACAAAATTCAACTTGGCTTGAATCTAACCAAAGGTCTCGGCACAGGTGGTGATCCCGAGCTTGGCCAACAGGCCGTGCTAGAAGCGGAAGCAGAAGTGCGCGCTGCACTGAAAGACCAAAAAATCATTTTCTTGTGTGTCGGACTTGGCGGAGGAACCGGCTCTGGAGCCGCCCCCATTCTTGCGCGTCTTGCCCGCGAAGAGGGTGCATTTGTCATCGTTTTCGCCACGATGCCGTTCCTCTTCGAAGGTTCACGGAGACGTGAACAGGCAGAAACCGCGCTCAACCAACTCGCGGTTCTTTCCAATGCGCTCGTCACTTTCGATAACAACCGCATGGGAGAACTCGTTCTTGCCAAGCAAGGTATCCACGAGGCCTTTGCAGCAGCGGACAAAATGATTTCCGAGTCGATCAAGGCCGTGATTCGTCTGGTGGTTAAACCGGGGTTGATTCATGTCGGACTGGATGAACTGATTACCGCGTTGCGCACCACCCGCTCGCGTTGCCTGTTTGGTTCAGGTATTGCCGATGGCAAAGACCGTGCCGCCAAAGCTCTACGCAACGCACTCTCAAGTCCTCTACTCGATCAGGGAGCTCTGCTCAAAGATGCCCAGAGCGTTCTTGTTCACCTCTCAGGTGGTGAGTCTCTAACACTTTTCGAAATCGAACTGCTGATGCAAAATTTGCAAAAGCACGTCCCCGAGCACACGCAAATCCTCTTTGGAGCCGCGATTGATGCCTCGATGGGCGATGCCTTGTCGATCACCCTGATCAGCTCCCTGCCTGAGGAGGCTCTGACGAGCTCGGCTCAAAACTCCCAGATAAAGGCCTCGCCGGAAGCTGCGAAAGACATTTCTAGCCCCATTGAGCCACCTCAGCCCAAAAGACCGATCCTCAAACTTCCTGATAAAATCGTTCCGGAACGCCCGCTGCCCAGATTGATCGATGAGGTTTTTGATCACTTGGAAACTCAAACTTCCGAACCTGAATCCATTCAATCTCAGGATCTGAAAACCCAAACTCAATCTTCCGAGCCACCTGCACCTCCCCTGAAAGTCACTTCCGACACATCATCCTCGAAAGCCAATTCGCTGACTACTGAGAGACCGAAGGAAGAAGCTCACGACCGCCCTTTCGCCGAGCCTGAACTCATTCCTTTGGAATCGCCAACTCCCCCCCTTGCCGAGACTCCGGTCTCCAAGACGGAAGCAAAAGCCGCACCCACCGCTGCAACGCCACCCACTCCCGTTCAAAAAGGGTCCACTGAACTTAAGCCATCTGTCGCTGAAATCCGTAGTGAACCTCCGACAACACCAGCAAAAGAGCTTAAGGTTGATCTCGCGAACCCCTTACAACTCAAAACGGATTCAAAACATCAGGCTGATCAGGACGAACTTTCCTTCAAAAAAACCCCTCGCGGGCGCTTCGAAGGCGAAAATCCAAATGTGATTGACGGTGAAGATCTCGATCTTCCTCCATTCCTCCGCAAGAAGAAGTAATTCGAAGACTATCGCCTTTTCCAAACCGTGACCATCGAGCGGGTCCATTGAAATTTTCGCGCCGTCTCACGAATCAAAAAAGGCTCGTCGCCCTCGAAACGAAGGTCGAATGTTTCTGATAGATACTCTCTCAGCCAATCAAACGTCTCCAGCCTTGGCCAATTTTCGCGAGGAGTATAAGTCTCTAACCAAGTGCATGGTGTGGCCAAGACCAACTCTCCACCTTTTGCGACCAAATCTCCAAACCGATTCAACAACAAAACCGGATCGCTCAAACGGCACAACAAATTGGCTGCATGAACCCGATCAAATGAACCGAGATCCGCAGGCAAATGCATGGCGTCCGCCTGCATGAACTCCACGCGAGAGGTATCGATTCCATCCGGCAAACGGGCTTTCATATGGGTCTTTTTCAAACCCTCATCCAAGCGCGAATAATTCAGCTGACCTTCGCGCTTGAGAAGATTAGCCGCAGCGATGAAACGGTGAGAAAAATCCACTCCTATCACCTCTTGGCAATGCCGAGCCATTTCGAAAGTCGAGCGTCCTACCGCGCATCCCAGATCCAAACCCCTAGCAACTGGGTTCTTTGAAAAATGGGACGGCGTACGCACGGCAAAATCCAATGCCTGCTTCATACCTTCGGGACATCGAATCCTCGGATCTAAAATTTCATTTTCCCTACCAAAATGGAACAGCAAATATTCGTCCAAAATCTGGGGATCTTCGTATATTTCACTCATTTTATAAACCTGTTAAAAACCTTTCTTAAGCTTGAATAGAAAAGAAGCTGGAGGTGAGTCCCGTTCCAAGCAAGGTTTCTTCTGATGCAATACCGAATCATTGTCGCTGGAAAGCCCGCATTGCCATATGCGAAAATGGCTGTCGATGATTACCTCAAACGCCTCACTCGACATGGGAGCTATGAACTCCTGATCGTCAAGGCTGGCGAGCAGGAAGCCGTATCCGAACGTTTGCTTCAGGCATCGAATGGTTGTTTTCGTATCGCTTTGGACGAACGCGGCAAGACACCCACCTCGCGGGAACTCGCCAGAACCTTTGATTTGATGAAAATGTCGGGAGAGGTCAAAACCATCGCATTTCTGATCGGCGCAGCTGATGGACACACTCCGGAACTCAGAGACAAATGTGATTTGCTCCTCTCGCTCTCCAGTATGACCCTGCAACACGAAATCGCACTGGTTGTCTTAATGGAACAACTTTACCGGATCGAAACGATCCACGCCGGTAGCCCTTATCACAGGGATTGAATACCGGATGGTTTAGCGGCGATACTGATTCTGCGGCATCATGCCAAAAGCGCCACTACCTTGGCCTTTCTGAGGGAGATTCCAAGGCAGTTGGCTGGAGCCAGAGACCGGCCCCGCCGGCTTTTTCGGCGCTGAGTCGGCACATGACACAATAAGCGGGGCAGTCAAAAGAAGGATAGCCAAGTATTTCATGATCGCGAAAATAAACTAGTTCGGAGCGGGTTTGGCGATAATCACTTCATCCCCAGGCTGGAAACGCACTCCAGGGGACAGCGAGCTAAAATCAATATCAGCAATGGTCTGGGTTAGCTCGATGGCCGACGGTTTCACAGTGCCAATCAAACGGCCCTCGCGCTTGATGAGGAGTCTGGTATCCGGCATGAATCCGGAATTCGAGCCCGCACCAATCACAAGAAATCCCCAGTCGTGGTTCACTGCCGTAACGCGTGCCTCGATCTCATTTTGAGCAATACGCAAGTCTCGAGCTTGGATGCGGCCATTGTATCGATCGATTTCCGCACGCTTATCAACAAGCCTCTTCTCCTCTTTTGCGATCGATTCATCCAAACCCTTGTCCTTACCCTGTTTGCCCTCAATCGAGGTCGTTAGATTTTTGAAATCATCATTCAGAGAGCTAAGCGTGACTTCTAGGTTTACTTGGGCAAACTCCTGCTTGACTCCTGCCACCACTTGGTTGAGCTCGCCGAGCTGTGTATCCTGAGTCGCCAGTTTCGTGTCCAAGCCAACGACTTGGTTTTCAATCGAACCATTTTCGTCTTTCAGGTTAGTGACACTTGATTGAGCAACCGCACGCTCACCCAATGCCGTTTCACGATTGCCTTCTTCAACTTTGATTTCCTTCAAGGCCGTGTCAATGTTTGCACTAACGATGACAATGGTATTGTTTGTGCTAATCCTCAGATCTTGCAGCGCCTGAAATTTTTCAGTCTGACTGATCGTGAAATACGCTGCCACCGCGCTGATGACAATCGCTAGAATAAGAGAGACAAATTTCATGGTGATGGGAATTTTTTATGGAAAATAATGAAACGATTCAAGGAATGTTTGGAATCTCAGTGAGTCATTTCTCGGGTGTGGGTATGACCTGATCTCCCACTCTCAAAGTCGTGTCTTCGCCGATCGAATCCGGCACAATACTGGCAGATGCGCTATTTCTCTCGACGGTGCTAACCAAGAGCTTACCAATCACTTTGCCATCACGTACGACATCGAGCGAAGAGCCACCGGTTACGCCCGATAGGTAACCGCTCGCCAAAGTGACAAATCCCCAATTTGGATAAATGTGATGAATTTTCGTTTTTAACGATGGCAAAGAACTACCTCGACCAATGATTTCCAGGTTTTCTTTCAAGCGCCGACCCAAATCTTCCGCCTCTGTGTTCTCCGCATTCAAATTTGCAAGATTTGATTCTTTCTTAGCAATAATCACATCCAGTTCCTGGGATTGGATTCGCATGTCTTTCGACTTGGAAATGAGCGTGGTTGGCTCCCCAACCAACAAGAGCGTGTTTTTCGTCTCCTCATACTCACGGTCATTGGATGCGATTTTGCGTGTCTTCGTCTCAACATCAGCCTTCAGCTTATTGTTAAGCTCTTGCAATTTGCCCGCTTCCTCAATAGCCGCTTTTGTCTCTTCCTGAATCTTGGGAATCTCGACGCGCAAATCAGCAAGAATACCCTGTCTTAATTTCAGTTCGTCCTGATTGATTTTGAGGTTTCTGAGTGACGTGTTTTTTTTCTTAATTTCTTCCTTCATCTGCTCATTGTTTTTGTAAGAAACAAATGCGGATACGCAAAGAATGAGAAATGTGAGTACGCTGAAAGTTGTCGCCATGGGGTTTGTTTCTAGAAACTATGAAAACTGAAAGTGTTTGCAGGTTAATGACTAATCCGGTCACGGCAATCTCAAAAATGCTTAAAATTTTGATTTTTATCGGAGCGGAACCAAAGCTTGGCTTTACAATTTGCCCACCTGCCCCAAGCGTCCGCGGCGACCAATGAAATCGATTCTCAGAGTATTTTCCTACCTCAGGCGCTATCCCATGCTGGCCAGCCTGCAGCTGTTCTGCGCCTTTGGCATGACCGCCGCGCTTTTTGTCTTTCCAACCATTACAGGATACGCGGTTGATGAAATCCTTCCAAATCCTTCGCGGCACCGGGAATTCCAGTTTTGGGTCATACTCACCTTGGTCGCATTTGGAGTTCGTGAAGGCCTCAATGGCTTGAGAATTTTCATCAATAACCATTTCGAGCAAAAAGTGATCTACGACATCCGCTCGGATCTCTATGGTAAAATCCAACTTCTACCTCTCAGTTGGTTCGATACCCGCCGTACCGGGGATATCATGACCCGCGTCGTTGAGGACGTGACCAATATGGAGCGCGTCCTCATCGACGGGATCGAACAGGGAATCATTGCCGTCCTGCAGGTGCTCGGCATCGGCGTCTACCTCTACATTCTCAACCCCGTTGTCGCTGGCTGGGCAACCCTACCCATTCCGCTCCTAGCAGTCGGCGCATGGATCTACTCCACTTGTGGGAGAGATCGGTATCGGAACCAACGCGATGCCACCTCGGACATGAACTCGTTGCTGCATGACAACATCGCCGGAATCCGCCAAATCAAGAGCTACGCCGCGGAAACCGTCGAACATACCCGCTTCAATGAAGCATCGGCAAAACTCAGTAAAGCCAGCCTGAGAATGATGTGCTGGTGGGCAGTCTACTCCCCCGGAATGGCTTTCCTGCGCACCACGGGGTACGTCCTAGTTCTAGCATTCGGTGGCGTGGCTGTCATGAACCAACACATGAGTTTTGGCGATTTCACAAGATACCTTCTTTTTCTTTCGCTCTTTTACGAACCCATCGACCGCCTCAATTCTCTCAACCAAATGTTACTCTCCGGCAGATCGGCCGCGGACCGGGTTTTTGAGATTCTCGATGCGGAGGAAGAGCTTCATGCGACCGACGGCAAACCATTCATAGGACGTTCCGCAGGAAGTGTGGAATTCCGCAATGTCTCGTTTTCCTATCAGGATCAGTCCACTCTAAAAAATATTTCCCTATCCGCAAAACCCGGACAAACCATCGCCTTGGTCGGAACGACCGGCGCCGGAAAAACAACTGTCTTATCCTTGCTCGCTCGTTTTTACGAAAAAGATGCGGGTGAAATCCTGCTCGACGGGGTCGAAATCAGCACACTCAATAAAAACTCCCTCCGCAACCAACTCGCCTACGTTACCCAAGAGCCATTTCTCTTCAATGGAACCGTTAGGGAAAACCTTGAGCTTGCCAAACGCGGCGCAAGCGACGAGGAAATCTGGAAGGCTTTAAGCGCCGCAAACGGCGATCTATTCGTTCGCGAACTACCGAAGCAACTCGATACGAATGTCGGCGAACGCGGCGTCAAACTTTCCGGGGGCGAAAAACAACGCCTCTCGATTGCCCGAGCGCTTCTCAAAGACGCACCCATTCTCTTGCTTGATGAGGCTACGGCATCCGTCGATTCCGAAACCGAGCGTCAGATCCAATCCGCACTCGATCATTTGATGGAAAACCGCACGGCTTTCGTCATCGCGCACCGTCTCTCGACCATCCAAAACGCGGATCGCATCTATGTGCTAGAAAAAGGCAAAGTCATTGAACAAGGTACCCATGATCAACTTCTCTCGGAAAACGGCAAATACGCCGAACTTTGCCGGAGATCGTTTTTGGCGGAGCAAGGTTGAACCTCACTGGAGAGCCACATCTTTGACCGGCTTCTTTCGATTTCTCATCCGGTCACAGACACGGCTGTCCAACAAAAAACGCCCGGAGTTTCCTCCGAGCGTTTGATGAATTTTTGATGGGTCAGTAAAGGCGACCGAAGATCGCCAATGCGATTAGCGGGAGTAAAGCTCGACGATGAGCTGCTCGTTGACGAGCGGATCAATCTCCGATCGCTCAGGAACGCGCGACATGGTCGCAACCATGTTTTCGCGGTCGACTTCGAGCCAATCCACAGATGGCACGGCTTGAGTCAAATCAAGCATGCGAAGCGCAAGTTGCTGTGAAGACGGCTTGGCTCCGACTTTGATCACATCACCCGGCTTTACTTGATAACTGGGAATATCAACACAATGGCCATTCACAAGCACATGACCGTGGTTGACCATCTGACGAGCTGCTTGACGGGAATTACCGAAACCAGCGCGGAAGCAGATATTATCAAGGCGACCTTCAAGAAGCTGAAGCATCACCGTACCTGTGATCCCACGACGGCGAGCCGCCTCTTGATAGTAAGAACGGAATTGCTTCTCAAGAACTCCGTATTGGAAACGGAGCTTCTGCTTTTCTCCAAGCGCCACTGCATACTCGGATTTCTTTTTACGACCCGCACGAACACCGTGCTGGCCTGGTGGAAAATTGCGGCGCTCCAGAGACTTGGATGGGCCGAAAAGTGAAACGCCGAAGCGGCGGGAGATTTTGGTGCGGGGACCGGTGTAACGTGCCATGATCTTGGAAAGTTAAGTGTTTAAATATTAAGGATTAAACGCGACGCGCTTTCTTCGGGCGGCAGCCGTTGTGAGGAATGGGAGTAACGTCACGAATGGAGAGAATTTCGAGCCCCAAGCCTTGGACGGCACGAACCGCAGACTCACGACCTGAGCCAGGACCTTTGACGCGAACATCAACTTCCTTGAGACCGTGACCCATGGCTTGGCGGCAGGCATCCTGCGAAACCACCTGCGCAGCATAGGCCGTGCTTTTGCGTGAACCTTTGAAACCCATTTTACCGGCACTTGACCATCCGATCGCATTGCCATTCTGATCCGTTACGCTCACGAGAGTGTTATTGAAAGTGGCGGTCACATGAACGATACCGCGCGAAACGTTCTTCGAACCTTTAGCTTTGTGGATCTTGATTTCCTCTTCGCCACCACCGATTTCAGCGAAGATATCCTTCTTCTGCTCTTTTTTCGGTGCACCGTCTTGGACGGCGGACGTGTCAGCCTTCTTAGCTGCCTCTGCCTTCGCGGCAGGAGCCTCTATGCTTTGATCCGGCTTCGCTGCAGCGGCAGCCGGGGTTTCGGGTTTAGCCTCGGCAGCGGGAACCGCTACTTCTTCAGCTTCTTGGTTGTTGGTTTCTTCGGACATATGTCTTGATATAAAATGGAAGTTCTCACTTCCGGAGAGTGGACCGTGAGCTCAATGGCTTACTTCTTAACACCCACAGTTTTCTTCTTACCTTTACGGGTACGGGCGTTGGTGCGGGTGCGCTGACCGCGAACCGGCAGACCACGCTTGTGGCGAATACCACGATAGCAGTTGATTGATGTGAGACGCTTGAGTTGAGATTGACGCTCACGGCGGAGGTCACCCTCAACCATAATTTGCTCGGCTTGGATCACCTGAGCAATTTTCACTAGCTGGTCTTCGCTAAGCTGACCCGTACGGATGTCTGGGTCAATGCCGGCATGGTCCAAAATGCGGCTCGCCAAAGGGCGTCCGATTCCGAACATGTAAGTTAGAGAAGCCTCGATGCGCTTCTCATTGGGAATTTCGATACCTAAAATGCGTGCCATGTTGTGAAGATTTTCGCGTGATTATTGTGGGGCACCGACTCTTATCGGTAGCCCCGCGGGGCGGGTGATTTACCAGACTTCCACTCACTGGCAAGCCGGAAATGGAAAAATTCCTCGAAACAGACACAATTTTTATGATTTCCCCGCTACGGTAAGGAAATTTTTATTTTTGAAGTATCCGCCTCGACAAAAACCGACACCTGCCTAGCTTCAATAAATCACAATACCTCCATGGATATCCAAGCAGAAATTACCTCCGAACCGGCTAAAGAAACCATCTCGCCACCCTTGCTGGCTCAACTGCCTCCGGACGATGTCGCTGCGATCGATGAATTAGGCAAAACCTACCAAGCTTTCCGAGCCGAACTCGCCAAAATTATCGTCGGACAGGATGACGTCATTGAAAAACTCGCCATCGCCCTGTTCGCGCGCGGGCACGCCCTGCTCATGGGTGTTCCCGGTCTAGCGAAAACCCTACTGATCTCGTCTGTCGCTCAGACTTTTAATCTCTCCTTCAACCGCATCCAGTTCACACCGGACCTGATGCCCGCAGACATCACCGGCACCGACATCATCCAGGAAACCACCGGCGGCAAACGTGAGTTCGAATTTGTCCAAGGGCCTGTATTTGCCAACCTCCTGCTCGCAGATGAAATCAATCGCGCGCCAGCCAAGACCCAATCGGCGATGCTTGAAGCCATGCAGGAAAACAAAGTCACCGTGCTCGGCAAGACCTACACCCTCAAACCGCCGTTCTTTGTATTGGCCACCCAGAACCCGATTGAACAAGAAGGCACTTACCCGCTTCCAGAAGCACAGCTCGACCGTTTCATGTTTCTCATCGAAGTGGAATATCCCTCTGCGGCCGAGGAAAAGCGCATTGCCCGCGAAACCACCGGAGCCGCGAAACAAGCCCTCACCAAGCTCATTGACGGAGATAAGATCATCGCCTTCCAACAATTGGTACGCCGCGTTCCCGTTCCCGATCACCTTTACGACTACGCGGTCGAGATCGTCCGCAAAACCCGACCCGGGCAAGCGGAATCACCGCAATGGATCAAAGATACCGTCGGTTGGGGCGCCGGTCCGCGTGCCGTCCAATATCTCATACTTGGTGCAAAAGCCCGTGCCGCGCTCCGCGGCAACTACATGACCACCATCGAGGACCTCGAAGCTGTTGCACCCGCGGTCCTCAACCACCGCGTCATCACTAATTTCGCTGCCGAATCCCAAGGCATGACCTCCAAAAAAATCGTCCAGAAACTGATTTCTGAGATGAAGGATAAGTAAGCCCGCTGAAGGTTCCTGCTTTTTCTGACAAGGAGAGAGGAGGAACGGGAGAAGAGGAGAATCGAATGGAAATTCAGCTAATATATCCAAAAACTTACCGCAGCACTCTGGCTGCTATGGGTGCTCTTTCCTCTCTGATGGTGATGAGCATAAACATCGGAGTTTTTTCTCGTTTTTACGATCTTCTGACTAGCTTAGGAATATTCTTTCTTCTCATCGCGCTTGTCGCAATCGTAGCTACTTTGCCACTTCATAAACTTAAGCTACGTTGGATATTCATATTAGGAACTCTGATCGGTTTTCTTGGGGGATTTGGTATCGTTTTATATGCCACCATTAACATCTAACCTCCTCTCCTCCATTACCTCTTCCCTCTTGTAGAAAAAAAGTCCACAACCATGTCCACCCACTCATTCATCGACAGCGACCTTCTCTCGCGTCTCGGCTCTTTGCCAATCGAGTCGCGTGTGCCGATGATGGGCAACGTCGCCGGCAAGCATCGCTCGCCTCACCGTGGTTCATCGGTTGAGTTTGCCGAATACCGAAAATACGTTCCTGGCGACGATACCCGCCGCCTTGATTGGAAGGCCTTCGCTCGCTCGGACCGATTCTACATCAAGGAATTCGAAGCCGACACCAATCTCCGCGCCTACTTCGTGATCGACGCCTCTGGCTCGATGAATTTTCACGGATCCGGACAAGATTCGAAAATTCAATACGCCCGTCGCATCGCTGCCTCGCTTGCTTATCTTTTGGTCAATCAAGGCGATGCCGCAGGTCTCTCGATCTGTACCGACAAACTTCATCTCGAAGTCCCGCCTTCCCGCCGCCCCGCACATCTTGAACGCTTTTTTTCTACCATCGAAAAAGTCGAACCTACGGGCGAAACCGGCCTGATTCCCGCTCTTCACACCATCGCGGAAAAAATCGGTCAGCGGGCTTTCATCGTGATCCTCTCAGATTTCTTCACCGATACGGCAGAACTCGCCGACGCACTTCAGCACCTTCGCTATCGGAAACACGACATCTCTCTCTTCCATTTGATGGATCCGCAGGAAATCGGCTTTGAGTTCGACCGCCCACACCGCTTCGTTGATCTCGAAGACAATACCGCCCTTGTCGTCGAGCCGAACCTCATTTCCGACGAATACCACAATGCTCTCAACGAGTTCTTGAAAAACGTCCGCGACAAAGCGCACGACGCCAATGCCGATTACCAACTCGTCACCACCGATACTCCGCTCGAACCCCTTCTTCGTGAATTTCTAACAGCCCGCCTGCCCATGGCAAAACACTGATGACTTTCCTGTCGCCCATGCTGCTCTGGTTCCTGGCCGCCGCGAGCGTTCCGGTCCTCATACATTTGATCAACAAGCGCCGGCACAAAACACTGCAGTGGGCGGCCATGCAGTTCCTACTCAAAGCCACCCGTGAATCGCGGGGAAAAAAGAAACTCCGGCACATTCTCATTCTCACCTGCCGTGCTCTGGGCATTGCCGCACTCGCCTTCGCAGCTGCACGACCCATCGTTTCCGGTCTCCTCGGCTGGGGATCAGGTACGATAGATACCGTAGTTCTTGTTCTCGACCGCAGCGCCTCCATGGAGCTCCGCGCCGCGGATGGCCAGAAAGCCAAACGTGAAATTGTTCTTGGAAAAATTCGTGATGAGATCAAAAACATCGGTGACCCACGACTCGTCATCATCGACAGTGCAACCGGAAAGCCTCAGGAAATTTCCTCACCCGATGTGCTCACGGAAATTTCCACAACATCCGCCACCGACTCCGCAGCAAACATCCCAACTTTATTGACCGTAGCAACAGAAGTGCTGGGCTCTTCCACTGGGCGCGCGGAAATCTGGCTTGCCTCCGATCTGCAGCGCTCCAACTGGCGCCCCGATGACGAACGATGGGCGGCGGTGCGCGCCAATCTGCAAAGTCTTCCTGAAAAACCCGCGATTCGTGTACTTTCGATCGCTGGAGATGCGGCAACCAATATTTCCCTTCGTCTGCTCGGCACCCGCCGCACCATCGATGGATTGATACTTGATTTGGAAATCGTCCGATCCAAAGACAACCGCGGCAGCATCAACCTTCCGGTCACAACCCAAATCAACGGCGCATCGCAGAACGAATTAATCACTCTGCCCAGCCAATCCCTACGATTTCAAAAAAGCATCACCATCAAACAGGAGGATGAATCCGGCTATGGCTGGCTCACCATCCCCGCCGATGGAAATCCGAGAGACAATTCGGTCTTCTTTGCCTACGGACCCGCGCGTCCGATGAAATCTCTCATCGTATCCCCATCCAACGAAGCTGCCGATTACCTCGCTCTCGCCGCCGCCCCTCCTGATTTTGAAAAGCGGACCGTAACTCGCATCGATCCTGCCGAGTTCGCCGCGATCTCGACCTCGGATCTTTCCATGATTCTCTGGGCAGCTCCACTTCCTCTGGGAGAAAATGCCAGAACACTTCAGAATTTTCTCTCCAGTGGTGGACAAGTCGTTCTCTTCCCAGTTGCCAAGTCTGAAAATGAGTCGTTTCTCGATACCCAATGGGAGGCTGTCTCCCTCGCTGGTGCGGGTAAATTTTTTATCCTCCGCGACTGGGATCATCTGGACGGTCCGCTGCGTGACGGTGCGGATGGCACACCCATCCCTGCGGATCGCCTCCGCGCCATCAAACGCGCCATCCCCAAAAGCAATGCCACGGTGCTTGCAAAATGGGAGGATGGAGAGCCGTTCATCACTCGGAAAATCGTCGACAAAGGCATACTTTGGACCCTGGGAAGCACTCCCGATTATACATGGTCGAACCTTGGTGATGCCGATGTGCTGCTTCCAGCTATGCAACGTATCCTTGAACTAGGCGCGGAGCGCTTTGACGCATCGTTCCTCGCTGAGGTCGGTTCCGATGCGGCAAATCCGATAGCGGGTGAAATCCGCACCCGGGTGGATAATGATTCGAAAGAAAACAACGATCACGTCGCGGGAATCTTTCGCTTGGGAAATCGCCTGACCGCTGTGAACCGACCCCTTGCGGAAGACGAACCGGAAATCACCTCAAAAGAAAATCTCGATATCATGCTCGAAGGCACGGACTATCGTCTGCTCGACCAAGCTGGACAAGCTTCAGATCCCTCACTATCCACTCACATCTGGCGTGCCTTCCTCGTCGCGGTGCTGTTTTTCCTCATCAGTGAAGCCCTGCTCTGCTTGCCTAAAAAACCAAGTGTAACTCCTACCCTGCAACGCTCGGCATCTGGTGCATCCTGATACCGAGTTTTTGTTTTTTCGAGATGTTATGGGATTTCCAAAACGTTGCCATTGTCGGGTCGGGTGCCATCGGCCTGTATTACGGGGGTCGGCTCGCGGAGGCGGGCATGGATGTGAAATTTCTGGCCAGATCGGATTACGATCAGCTTTCCGACTCAGGATTGACTGTCGGAAGTGTCGCTGGGGATTTTCATCTTAAAAATATCTCTGTTTTCAAAAATCCCAAAGACATCGGCCCGGTTGATCTGGTCATCGTCGCATGGAAAGCCACGGCTAACGATGCACTTGCTGGGGTGTTAACCCCACTGATGCACGAGACCACCCAAGTGCTGACCCTGCAAAACGGCTTGGGCAATTGTGAGCAAATTGCGGAAATAGTTGGCGCAACGCGTGTTTACGGGGGACTCTGTTTCGTTTGCATCAACCGTATCGCTGCCGGCACGATTCATCATAGTGCGGGAGGTCGAATGACAATCGGAGCTTTTGACAACGCACGTTACGGAAACGCTGAAACCATTGCCAGGCGTTGCAAAGCTTCCAAAATTCCCGCCACGGCCGTCGATAATCTCGCCAAAGCCCAATGGGAGAAACTGATATGGAACATCCCGTTCAACGGGCTGGCTGTCGCCGAAGGCGGAGTCACCACCGATGTGTTATTAGCGGACCCCAGCACCGAAACCGAAATCCGCACTTTAATGCAGGAAGTCATCACGGCAGCAGCGGCGCAGGGAATTCTGTTAGATCAAAATCTCATCGAAAGCAACATCGAACGAACCCGTCCGATGGGCCCCTATCAACCCTCGACCATGATCGATTTCATCGAAGGTCGCGAACTCGAACTTGATCCAATCTGGGAAGAACCCTTGCGGCGCGCAGCAGCCGCTGGTGTTAAAATGCCCACTCTGGAAAACTTGCTGAGACGTATCAAAACCCGATTAACGGAAAGACGCCTCGTAAATTAGAGCGGTTTCAAACTAGGTCTAGCCGTTTTGGCCAGAGATTTTTTGTCAATTGCAAGGCTTTGTGAAGGAGCGGATATGACCTCTTACCGGCGCGAACGTTCGAGTTGTTCTTGCTGCTGTTTTTCTAAACGGCGTTGATCCCTTTCCTGCTGCTGACGAATGGCGCGCTCCTGTTGTTCCTGTTGCTCCCGCAGGCGATGCTGTGCTTCCTGCTGCTGACGGGCGGCTCGCTCCTGCTGCTCCTGTTGCGCACGCATTCTTTCTTTCTGCTCTTGCTGAGCACGGAGTTGATCCTGTTGGATCCGGCGTTGGACTTCCTCCTCCTGCCGCTTAATCGCACGCTCCTGTTGTTCCTGCTGGGCGCGAAGTTGATCCTGCCGCTCCTTCAGGCGACGCTGAGTTTCCTCTTGTTGCCTGAGAGCCGTTTCCTGCTGCGCCTGCTGTTGACGCAAATTGTCCTGTTGCTCACGGGCCCGCTCAGCCTGCTCTTGCTGCGCACGCAATCGCTCCTGCTGCTCTTTCAAAGCAAGTTCCTGCCTCTGCTTTTCACTTTGCTCCTGCCGTTCACGAGCATGCTCTTTTTGTTCTAATTGTTGATTCAGCTTTTCCTCTCTTTCCCGTTGTTGGCGCTTTTCCCTGACGGCATTTTTATCCGCTTCTTTTTGGAGATCGGCATCGCGATTCTCGGGTAGTTGCGGGCCATCAGGAGTCTCATGCAAATGAGGACGTGGCACTCGGGCTGCGGGGTCAACTTGACGATTCTCACCCGTATCGTTTCCGATTGGCGGAGGTATGGGAACCACTCCGGGCTGCAATCTGTTCAAATTGGATTGATCCGAAGTCTTTTCAAGCGGTTCAGGCTCATTCAGGCGAGATACCGCACGCGACCGATTATCTTGCGCGGCTGGAATGGTCGGAGTCTTGTTATCCGGCTTCTCTTGAATTTCAGGATCAGGCATGATCGGCGTAGTGGCATCCGGAGCCGCTGGAATTCCAGTGTCAGGATTTTTTCTTTCATTGGCAGATGGTCTCTTCGAGCCTCTGTCACTTGACATCGAATTCGAATCCTCTGGCGGTTGCGGAGTTTCGATCACGGAGGATCGATTGGAACGTTTGGGGTCTTTGACGGATTCTTCACGCCGCTCGCGAGCGCCAGGACGATGAAGTTGATGTTTGGCAAATTCCTCGCGCGCTCCTTCAAGACGACTTTTGCGCTCCTTCTCGAAGGATTCGCCGCCTCCCGCATGGGTGACCGCCAACTGCGCCTTCTTGTCTTCTTCATCTCTGCGTTCGCGAAACTGGTTTCGCACATCTTCAGGCAGTTCTTTGGATCGATCCACCACCACATCACCCAGATCCCGACTGACTCTTGACGGACGGAGCGCACGATTCCAATCCGCATCCATGCGCGGTGCGACGACTTGCAATTCATTCCCCCTGAACTGTGAACTCAGACGACGGCCACCACGTCCGAAGTCCGGACTCTCATTCAAGCGCAACCGATGAATCGGAAATTTTCTGCCGATACGCTCGCAAACATTGCGATAACGCGGTCCCCCGACATAAACACGTTTTTCACGAATGACATAGTGGGTGATGTTGATCGTATTGCGGTGGATCACTGTATTTTGTGCAAGCGGCAAACAGTAAGTGTGGATGTCATTTCCAAAATGATCATAGGAAACGTAGGAAAACCATCCGCTATCGATTACGAAACGGGATTCAACAGATGAGTCCCAAGAATGCCCATACCAGCCAAGTGTTTCGGGCGGCAGAGGTGCCCAGCCGATATGTCCTGGGCTTTCACGCCAGGTCACCCACGCGGGAGCCCACTCGTTGCCGGGAATCCAAACCCAGCCCACATTTCTTAACAAAGCCCAGCGTCCGTAATGGTAACAAGCCCAACCGAACGGCTCGTTGGAAACCCATGTCCAGCCTTGATTGGTAAACGCCCAGCGGCCTCGTGTGTATGGCCTCCATGTTGAATCACGGACGCAGGAGGGCTGATAAACATATCCGAATTCTCCGGTTCGAAACCAGGAACCATACGCTCCGAGCGGCTCGTAGAAATTATTGAAATCTCCGGTGGGACCACTGACATCATTTTTTTGGATGGGCGGAAGCGCATCGAGCGGCTCACGTCCGGCAAATTCCAACTCGCGTTCACTGAGCTCGCTTTCCAGTCCCTTGATTTTCTCTTCCCGGCTATCCTGCTCGCGTTGGAGCTCAGCGATTTTCCGCTCACGCTCTAAGAGTTCTGCTTGCCGCCTTTCCAACTCATTCGCAGCGGCAGCATTCGCCGCGTTTTGCGAATCCTCCATTGCGATGCGTTCCTGTTCAATGAGCGTGCGCTCACGCTCAATCGCATCACGCTCGGCGAGAATTTTCTGCTCCGCAAGCTCCGCCTCAAGCTGCTTCTGTCTTTGAACCGCCTCCTCCGCTATCTTTTCAAGCTCCTGAAGTTTTGAGTCGGCCGTGCTGCCAGGCTTCTCACAGGAAACTATAGCAAGTGCGGCCATGGCACTTAAAATCGGAATTTTCATGGGATGATAAATGGGGTTGCACCAGATCCGACGAATCGGGAGGAAAATTGATTCGATTTTTTTATCCTCAAAAAGCCACTCACTTCATCAACCCAGGATGAAATCGATATGGGGCGCTTCACCCCCCGCAAATTCACCCGGCACTCGTAAGATTTTGACCTCCAGCACTTCCTCCATAGCTCGATGCTCCATCGCAATGGCTCGTGGAAACTTTTTGAAAACCGGCTCAAGAGGATGATGAAATTCCCGTAGAGTGATCTTGCCGGTGCTCTCATCGTGGATGCAGCGCATGAAAAGGCCGTCTTTACCCCGCAATTTCACAAACAAACCCGCCCGATAGAGAAGGGTCGTGCCTTGGCTCAGGCGGATTTTCCAATGGGCTTTCTGATCTTGAAAATACTGATAAAGCAGCTTTTCCGGAGCGGTATCTCCAAAAAGCGTCCGCGCATGATCGAGCAACTGTAAAGAAAAACCCGATGGAATAGCGGGAAACAACGCGTCCGCCTTCTCAGCCAGACGGTAAAAAATTTCAGGCCGGCCGATTTCCGTTCGCGGCAGTCGGATGCGCATCAGATAACCGTGTTTCGTCAGTTCTTCACAGTGCTGCTTCACTGTCATGTAACTCACGTCAAGCTCCTTGGCCAACCCACTCACTCCCATCGCACCAGACATTTTCAACCGCATCAAAACACTCAGCCACTGAGGCTTCAGAAGATCATGGAATGCATCAAGAAACATGGATTCGAAGGTATGGCTTTGAAAAGACAATACCAGAATAGTGTGGTTTTTTTGCTTGTCGAGCCAGCGTCTCGCACGAATCTCTGAAAGGTAATGAAATTCGTCTGCAAGCACGGCGCCATCCTGTTCACAACCGTCGCAATGACCGTTGCCTCCGAGCGTCCCAACATCGTTTTCATCTTCTCAGATGACCATGCACTGGAAGCTATCTCCGCTTATGGTGACCGCTTTGATCAAATTGCCCCCACCCCAAATATCGATCGTATCGCCAAAGAAGGCATGCTGTTTGAGCGATCCTATTGCGGTAACTCCATCTGCGGTCCCTCGCGCGCCACGATCCTCACCGGCAAGCACTCACACATGAACGGGTTCATGGATAACAACTTCAGCCGCTTTGACGGCCACCAACCGACCTTCCCGAAAATGCTTCAAAAAGCAGGCTATGAGACCGCTGTGATTGGAAAATGGCATCTCATTTCAAATCCAACCGGATTCGATTACTGGGAGGTCCTCCCCGACCAGGGAAGTTACTACAACCCGGATTTCATCCAAATGGATGGATCCAAAAAACGCTTTGCGGGGTATGTAACCGATCTCGTTGTCGACAAATCGCTCGAATGGTTGAGAAACCGCAAAAACAAGGAAAAGCCTTTTGTTCTCATGACCCAACAAAAAGCGCCTCACCGCAACTGGTTGCCTGCGGAACGCCACATGAAGCTTTTCAACGACATCGCGATACCTGAACCGGAAACACTTTTCGACGATTACAAAAACCGGATCGACGCTGTAGCGAAACAAAAAATGAGCATCGAGAAAGATTTTCACTGGAGCCATGACATGTTGCTGCCCGGCAGAGCGACAGATCCTAGATTCGCAGATGGCATGAATGACAACGAATACGGGCGCATGAACGATGCGCAGAAAAAGGCTTTCGAGGAGGCCTACGGCAAGGAAAACCAGACACTCATCGACCAACTCGCCCAAGGCATGAGCGACAAGGAGCTGACTCGTTGGAAATATCAACGCTATATGAAAAATTATCTTCGCTGCATCCGCGGTGTGGATGAAAACATCGGTCGATTGTTGGAATATCTCGATGAGTCAGGCCTCGCTCAAAACACGATTGTCATCTACGCATCCGACCAAGGTTTCTACCTCGGCGAACATGGCTGGTATGACAAGCGCTGGATGTTTGAAGAATCCCTCTCCATGCCCTTCATCATCCGCTGGCCGGGCGTTGTGAAATCCGGTGTGCGCACGAAAACCATGATCCAGAACATCGATTACGCGCCAACTTTTCTGGAAGCCGCAGGAGCAACAATTCCTGATGATGTTCAAGGTAAGAGCCTTATTCCCGTCTTAAAAAACGAAGGTAAAGCCCCAAGCGATTGGCGCTCTGCGATTTACTACGAATACTCCGGCGAATACACCCACCACGTAGCGGCTCACGACGGTGTCCGTAACGACCGTTACAAGCTCATGCGCTTTCCCGATACCGATGAATGGATGTTGTTCGATCTCGAAAATGATCCGCAGGAAATGAAAAATGTCGTGGCAGAAAAGCAATATGAAACCGTTCTGAAAGATATGCGCGGCCTTTATGGCTCACTCCGCAAACAATACCAAGTAACCTCTTCCACTTTTCCCGATCAACGCTGGAATCAGAAATGGTGGAAAGATCGTTGGGACGAGAAAAACAAGGAAGCCAATACGCCAGCTGCCAAAAAAGCCAGAATCGTTTTCCTCGGCGACTCCATCACTCAGGCTTGGGAAGATAAGGGCAAGGAAGCATGGGACAAAAACTTCGCACCTCTTGGAACTTTGAACTGGGGCTTCTCCGGTGACCGCACCGAACACCTGATCTGGCGACTTCAAAACGGAGATATCCAACGCGTGAATCCCGAAGTCGCCGTTTTGCTCATCGGCACCAACAACACTGGCCACGATCAGCGCCCCGCCGAGGAAACGGTCGGCGGCATCAAACGCACCCTTGATGATCTCGCATGGAAATGGCCGGACACCAAAATCATCCTGATGTCGGTTTTCCCCCGTGGAGCAAGCCAAGACGATCCGCTACGAAAAATTAACTCGCAGATCAACGAACAGGTCAAAGCTCTGGCAGATGGCAAGCGCGTTCATTTGTTAGATATTAATGAACGATTCCTCGACGATGAAGGAAACCTGAGCAAAGAGATCTTTCCGGATCTGCTCCACCTCTCGCCAGCCGCCTATGACACATGGGCTGCTGCTCTCTCAACGAAGCTCAAGGAGCTCGGTGTGGAGTAACCAACCAGATCAGCAGATCTTTTTCCAGTCGGCCTCTTCGAGACACGTCGGATCCGCTGCAACCCAATGACCTGCCTCGATTTCCCTCAGCGAGAGATCCATGCCGATGGTCTCCTCATAGCGAGGATGATTCATGCGGTGACCGAACGCGCTTCCAGCCGGAGGATTGATGGGTGACGGAACATCGCCTTCCAACAAGATCTTTTCGCGTTTGATTTTAGGATCCGGAATCGGCACGGCGGAAAGCAGCGCTTTGGTGTATGCGTGTCTCGGCCTCCGGTAAATCGTTTCGGAATCCGCAAGCTCCACAATTTTACCGAGATACATCACCGCAACCCTGTCACTGACGTGCTTAACCACGGATAGATCATGTGCGATGAACAGGTATGAAAGTTGGAATTCTTTCTGTAAATCCACCAACAAGTTGAGAATCTGGGATTGTACGGAAACATCCAAAGCGGACACCGGCTCATCACAAACAATCCACTTCGGCTTCAGCGCGAGCGCTCTCGCGATCCCGATCCGCTGCCTTTGCCCTCCCGAGAACTCAAACGGATAACGCTCTGCCGAACTCGCCGTGAGACCCACTGTATCTAACAGCTCATTGACCCACTTTCTACGCTCTTCACGCGAACCCATACCATGAATCTGAAACGGTTCCTCGACAATCGAACGGACATTCATCCGCGCGTCCAGCGATTCCGCAGGATCCTGGAAAATCATTTGAAAATCCCTGCGCAACGGGCGGATCTGTCCCTGACTGAGACGGGTGATGTCCCTGCCCTCAAAGAGGATACGGCCGGATGTCGGATTAAGCAGACGCACCAGCGCTTTCCCAAGCGTCGATTTGCCACAGCCTGACTCACCGACCAAGCCCAGGGTTTCACCAACTCCAAGCTCCAGCGATACCCCGTCGACTGCTTTCACGGCTCCGGTCTGCCTCAATAACAGACCGCTCCTGACCGGATAATGCACCCGCAGGTCCTCGGTTTTCAACATGATGGATTCACTCACAGTTCAGAACAGTTTCTACAAATTTCCAACCAATGTCCCGGCGAGACTTCCTTGAAAGGCGGTCGCTCAGGACTGATCGGCGTTTTAATGCCCAGGCGCTGGCAAAAACGGCAACCATGCGTGTAATCTCCCAAGCCAGCAACGGTTCCGGGAATGGTATATAAATGCGATTTAGGCGGAGTATCCGGTGTCGGGATCGAGCGCAGGAGGGCTTTGGTATAAGCATGTTGCGGATTGCCAAAAAGCTCACCGACCGGAGCGCTCTCCACCACCCGGCCGGCATACATCACAATGACCTCATCGCAGGTTTCAGCGATCACTCCCAGATCGTGGGTGATCAACAAAACCGACATCCCCATCTCACTCTGCAACCCGCCAAGCAAATCAAGAATCTGCGCCTGCACGGTCACATCGAGCGCCGTTGTCGGCTCATCGGCGATGACGAGGTCGGGTCGGCATGCCAAGGCAAGTGCGATCACCACCCGCTGCCGCATGCCACCGGAAAGATGATGCGGATAATCCATCATCCGCTTCTCAGGAGCCGGAATTCGCAGCAGTGCCAACATTTCGGTCGCAGCATCCCATGCGTCCTTCTTGCTCATGTTTTTATGAATCCGGAAAACCTCCGATACTTGTTTGCCAATCCGGTGCACCGGATTGAGCGCCGCCATCGGCTCTTGGAAAATCACGCCGATTTCACCGCCACGAACCTCACGAATACGCTTCTCACCACAATGCAACAAATCCTCACCTTTGAAAAGAATCTCACCTCCCAATATCTTGCCGGATGGTTGCGGCAACAAGCGGACAATCGACATCGCCGTCACGCTTTTCCCACAGCCCGACTCACCCACCATACCCACGGTCTTGCCATGAGGAATTTTAAAAGAAACTTGATCGACCGCACGCAGCAAGCCGCGATCGGTCTCGAACGAAGTGATCAGCCGATCCACTTCCAACAAGTTTGCATCACTCATCGGACACCTCCTCTGCTGGCGCTTGTTTTGAAGCATCACCCTTTGGATGCGAGCGGTAATCGTCAAAAACACGATTCACTTCTGGAAATTTTCTACCCTTCCGTTTCGCTTCGATCGTCTCCTTTTTCATATCCTCATCAATCCAGTGCACATGCGCTTCGAGCGGCTCGTAAACGACCGGCGCGCAGAAACGTGTCTGCTCCGAATCCGGCCACCTCAACCAACGCCATGAACCCATTCTAACGAAATCCACAGTGTATCCGGGCACGAAAATCGCCTCATCGTGGACAATCCGTTGCAATTTGTATGTCGCATCGCTGAGTTCTTCTTCGGTGCGGGCGTTGCGGGCTTTTTCACAAAGTAAATCCGTGTCATCCCGCGCCCATGCAAAGACGTTGTTTGTCTGAGTCTTGAGATTTCCACGCTCATCACGCGCGTTGCTCGAGTGGAGATACTGATAATAATCCGGCGTAGGCGGCGTGATCACCCATGCGGTGAATGCCATTTCATGTTGCTTCTGCATGACCTTGATGTAGTCCACGGTCATCTCATTCGAATCGAGCCGTAAATCAAATCCGCACGCTTTTGCCTCCTCTCGCAAGATCGTCAGCATCCTCTCAAGCATCGGATTGGCCGGGTAACTCACGGAAATCGAAAGCTTCGTGCCGTCCTCGCGTTGCAAGATTCCGTTCCGATCCGACTGCGTGAAGCCCGCTTTGGCGAAGGCCTCACGCGCCGCTTTGATCGAAAACGGCCGGGCTTTGATCGTCGGGTCACTGAAAAGCAGATAACCTTGGTTGAAAGAATCCAGCCGCTGATAGTCTCCGCGGAAAATCACATCGATGACCTTCTGCCAGTTCATGGCGTGCTGTATACCGATACGGACATCCTTTTGATCAAGCAGGGGCTTGCTCACATTGAGATACATCCCTCTCGGAATGGCGGGGTATTGGTTGTAAAACGTATAGCGCTCAATGTAGCCGTTGAACACCGCGTCCATTTCAGATTTTTCATACCAATATTCAGGACGGGTGATGTAACAGGAATCCAACTCACCCGCGCGGAACAACTCGAACGCCTTGGCCTCATCCCGGACCACCACATGACGGATACGATCCACGTTGAAACGGTATTTGTAGTACTTGTTGTCCTTTGCCCACCAGTTTTTGACCCGCGTCTGGGTGACGGACACACCTTTTACAATATCTTTCTGCAGCACTTCGTAAGCGCCGGTTGTCGGTGGAAATTTCCACTGATGGCGCTCCGTGAAATCCGGACCGTAATCCGCATAAAAATGCGGTGGAGAGAGCGGCATGAGTCCTGCGGTCGCTGGCGCATAGACGCGCGCCTCGGGAAGTGAGACAGACAAGGTCAGATCATCATAAACCGTGATGCCGGCTATGTTTTCACGATAAAACTGCTTCGCAAAAGGATTTACGATATCGTCAGAAATTCTGACATACGAACCAAAAAGAAAATCTCCCGCTTTCACCCTTACTCCGTCCGAATACGTCGCCTGTTCGTTGATTTTAAAATACACCGTCCGGCCATCTTCGGAAACCGCCCATTGCTTTGCCAGCCCCGGTATCATCGCCATGGATTTGGGATGAAAACCCACCAAAGGCATATCGATTTCGTCGTAAAGACTTCCGCGGAATCCGTTGTTCGAATTGGCCCCGAATGGACGGATCGTTGGCGGGAACGACAGCATGAATTGATTGAAGGTTCCGCCCTTCTGCGCGCGCGGATCACCGATTTCCTCATGCTCCATGCCGTCTTCCCATATCAGATTGGTCGGAATTTCAGCCAGTGTTCCGTAACGGAAATAATTCCCCAGGCTAAGACGGAAGTTCCATTTTTCCTGCTCGCGCTTGAGGTTGGCTAAACTTCGTTCGAGCGCCTCGCGCTCCTCGCCTTCCGCTTTCCCAAGTTTGGTCTCAGCTTCCAAAATCGCTCCGAGCGTCGCCTCTTTCTGATCATTCAACCACTGGGTGATATGTTTGTTATAACTGGATATGAAGCTGTCGAAATTGGATGTCCGGCGCAACTCAACCTCTTTCGTCCGGCAACCTGTGAGCCCGAACAACGCAAGACCGCATCCTATGATCTGTAGAATTTTACGCATCAGCGATAGTAAGTGTATTTTTTCGGATCAAACGCTTCTCGGACAGCTTCACCTATGAATGTGATCAATACCAGCAGGCCAACAAGTGCGGAGAATGTGGAGGTGATCAACCATGGCGCGGATAAATTAGACAATCCGTCACCGAGCAATCGCCCCCAAGTTGCATCTTTCGGAGGCAGTCCAAAGCCAAGATAATCCAGAGCAGTCAGAGAAAACACCAGCGAGGAAACGGTGAACGGCAGCAGGGTCACGATGATTGCGACAGTGTTGGGTAAAAGATGTCGGAATATGATACGTGGCGTGCCGGCCCCCAGAACCCTCGCAGCTGCAATATAGTCCCGTTCTTTGTCCCGGTATGCCGCGGTGCGCATCAATGCCGTGATACCCATCCAGCCGAACAAAATCAGGATCGTCAGGATGATCGGCAAACCCTTGAACTTTTCCGGAACCATGCTGGAGAAAATAATAACCACAAACAAAAACGGCATGTTGGAAAAGACTTCGATCAGGCGATCCACGACGAGATCGAACCATCCGCCCAAATAACCCATCAACATGCCGAGGAGGATTCCAATCATGTAAACGACAGGCAGGAAAATCAGCGTCGCTTTAAAATTCACCTGCAGTCCGCCATAAAGGTAGGCCAACACATCGTAACCTTGGGATGTGGTGCCCAACCAATTCTGCTTATCCCAGATCGGCGGTGCCGGATTGTATTTCACCGCCCTCAGCTGACCGCCTGTTAGTTTCAGAAAACCAGCCACATCTCCGGTTCCATCGAATTTCTCGGAAACTTTTTTTCCCTCTCTGTATTCGGCACTATACACCCTCTCGCCACGGGTGTCCCAGCCATCCACAGCTCCGTTGAGCATACCTCTGCGCAGGGTATAGCGAAGATGAATTCTCCCCTGATCCACATCATGAAAAGCCGCAGCCAAGCCGGCATAGGGGGTTCCTCGACCAGATTCATAATATAACCCCTCACGCAATACCAAATCCACAGATCGGAGTTTCAGCGTGTCTCCCGTCGAAGCATAAGGAATTAAAGGCATGATCACGAGCCCGTCTCCAGCCTGCTTGTCCTTCTTCATAGCAATTTTCAACATCCGGTAGTCCACCGGCGCATCGGCCAGCTCCCCACCAATGCCATATTTCGATCCTTTGAAAGGTTTTGCAGTAAAGGCAGGAAAACTCCACTCGCCCTTGTAACGAACCGCAAGAGCCTCATGACCAACGATGATCTGATCCAAAGCCGCCAGCGCTGCGAGAAACACGATAATCAACAAAGAATAATAGCCCCGCTTGATCTCTCTGAAGCGCATCCATTTTCTGATCGTCACCGGATTGGGAGGGGTTCCTTTGAGTGAAAAAATAATGAAAGCAAGACCACCCCCAAGGAGCAACGCGCTGCACAACCATCCGAACCATAGGAAGGCATCGTCACCTTTCCCGATACTCAGCGGCAAGAGTTCACGACTGACCTCGAAAAACCAACTAGCTGTTGGAAAGTCTAAACCCTTGAGTTCCCCGATCACCGCCAGAGCGCCGAGCAACATCCATAACAAACCTGTCGAAAATCTGATCATTTGAATTTAATTCTCGGGTCAACCATCGCAACAATAAGATCGGATATCACTTTTCCCAACAACATCAGGAATGCGGCGATCGTCAGCGTCCCCATGATCACCGGCACATCCCTCGCCAGAATCGCCTGATACTGTAGCAAACCGAATCCCTGGATGTCGAAAACCGTCTCCACTAACAGCGAGCCGCCGATGAAAATTTCAATCAATCCCCCGGCGCTGGTTGCGATTGGGATCATCGAGTTGCGAAACGCATGCCCGAAAACCGCTTTCCGGAAACTCACACCCTTCGCCACCGCAGTCCGCACATAATCAGCCGCCAACTGGTCCATCAGATTATTTTTCGTCAGCATCGTCAGCATCGCAAAGGATCCAACGAGATAACACAGCAATGGCAACACGGTATGATGCGCCAGATCCTTGATCTGATCCCATGTGCCCATCTCCGCAAAATTCGGACTGGTCATTCCAAACAGCGGGAACAGGTTCATCCGTGCACCTAGATGCACAAGGAGTATGGCTCCAAAGGCAAAGCCGGGGATCGAGTATCCAATAAAAATCAACACCGAGCTCGCGCTGTCGATAAATGTTCGGTGCTTGAGCGCTTTCAGCACTCCAAGTGGTAAACACACCGCGTAGGTCAAAACTGCTGTTAACAATCCAAAATACACCGCCACGGGAACACGCTCAAGGATCATCGAGCTCACCGGATCGTTATAAACCGTCGATCTACCCAGATCACCCTGCAACAATCCGCTGAAACGAGTTTTGTAAGCCACGGCACGCGGTGGATACGATGGGGCTTTCTCATTGGCAATACTGCGCCGCTTGAAACGCTCCTGCCTCACCTTCTCATCCTCATAACGAATTTCCCATCCATCATCGAAAATGCTTTTGCCACTCGCCACATACAAGGCGGAGACGATTTTATCCCCGTTCCTCTTGATCCTAACCAGACGTCCGTCACCTCGCAAAACCATGTTTGCAGTGTGATCGGGATCTTGCTCAGATCCTCCTATAGATTCATCCCCCCGCTCTCCGAAGTCGGCTTTGGAGAGTGAAACCTCTTTAGGCCACAAACCAAGCCATTGCAGGTAGGCAACCGGCATCGACTTATCCAGGCCGAACTGCTCCTCAAGCTCTTCCAACTGCTCCGGACTCAACGCCCCTGAGGATCGCGTCGAAGACTGCTTTCCACCACCGCTATCGGCTTTGCCCGCCGCTTGCTGCAGCATCCGGTCCATCGGACCACCCGGCACAAAACGAGTGATCGCAAAAACGAAAAACGTGATCCCTAACAGAGTCGGCGGGATCAACAGAAATCGTCTTAGAAAATAACTTTTCACTGCTTTCGTTACAGGGCGTTCATCTCGACTTTTTCACTTCCAGCGAAAACCGCACTGGATTAAAATTTCTGACCCTTCTGCTTTTTTACCGCGATCACGTAGTCCAATACGGCCTTCTCGTCGGATTTCGGCAAACCCGCATGGCTGATCATTTTTGGCATCGCGTCCTCCCAATCCATGATGTCAACGTATTCGGGAAGTTGGTATTGATGGCACTCTCCACATTTCAACATGTAAACTTCATGCCCGCGCTGAAGACGCACAAGCGGCGTTCCGCTGGCCTTGGCCATCTTGTTATCGGGATTAGGCACCTCGGAAATCCCCCCAACATCTCCATCATCACCAGCTTTCATGTCACCCATCTGACTCCCCGCTCCTGGAATACATCCGGCTAATAAAAACAACGCAGCCACCGTTACGATGAGACTCACAGGCATTTTGAAATTCTTCATAGGTTGCCCTGTATTCCGCCACCTCAAGGCTCGAGAATCAATGAAAACCTGATTTAGTCTCGCCAAAGGTTGATCACTGTCATTGACTCCGTCTCGATCATCGTTTCCCATCCCGCATGCCCGCTGTGGAAAAAAAGTCTCCGATCTCATCGAATCGCTGGATTTTTTCTTACTTACTCACTGAGAAGAAAATCTTCATCCCCTCGCTCATCGCGCTGTTCCTGACCGCTGGGCTGTCGCTGGCTTTCCCCTATTTCCTCAAAGAACTCATCGGAAATCCCGTCGATGCCGCACGCGCTTCCGTCCCCGCATCGGAAATCCTCGCAACCATCAACGAGGTGATCCTGAAACTCATCGCGGTTTTGTTTCTTCAGGCCACGATCGGATATTTCCGCGTTCAGGGCTTCATTCGCTCTGGTGAGACGGCACTGAACCGTTTGCGCAAAGATCTTTTCAAACATCTCCTGCACTTGCCGGTTCCTTATTTTCAGGACCAACGCGCGGGCTCCCTGAGCAACCGCGTCTCAGCGGATCTGGCCTTGGTGCGTGAAACCCTGCTCACCACCGTCCCCCAAGCGGTTCGCCAAACCGTCATCCTCATCGGCGGCCTGACCTTCATTTTCATCTCCTCGTGGAAACTCTCCCTCATCATGCTCGGATGCATTCCGGTGGTGGTGTTGCTCATCGCATTTTTTGGTCGGAAAGTCCGTAACCATTCGAAAGCCGCCCAGCAATCGCTCGCTGATGCCTCCACGGTCATCGAGGAATCCGTGCAAAACATCGCCGATGTCAAAGCTTTCACCAACGAGCCGTTCGAACAAGCTCGCTACCAATCCGCCCTGCAATCTTTCCTCAACGTCACCCTCCGTGGAGCAAAAGCCCGTGGCGCATTTCTTTCGTTCATCATCTTCGTCCTGTTCGGAACCATCGCCTTCGTCGTTTGGTGCGGCGCTCACATGTATGCCAGCGGCGAAATCCTTTGGGAACCGTTTTTCGCCTTCATCATCTTCTCCATTTTTGTCGGCGCCTCGCTCGGCTCGTTTCCGGAAATCATTTCCCAATTCCAACAAACCGCCGGCGCCACGGAGCGACTCCGTGAAATTCTCGATATGCAGGGCGAACGCAAAACCGGCAATTCTGGCGTGACTCTAAACGGTCAGATCGCATTTGAAAACGTTTCCTTCAGCTACGCCTCCCGACCCGAGATCACAACCTTGAGCGAAGTTTCCCTGCAAATCCCATCAGGTCAACGCACCGCCATCGTCGGTCCTTCCGGAGCTGGAAAATCGACTTTGTTTTCACTCATCCTCGGCTTCAACGATCCCAACTCCGGCAGCATCCGCTTCGACGAAACCGATGCCCAAAACATTTCCCTCGATTGCTTGCGCTCACAAATCGCCATCGTGCCGCAAGAAGTCATGCTCTTCGGCGGCACGATTTCTGAAAACATCGCCTACGGCAAACCCGGCGCCTCAAAAGAAGAAATCGAAAACGCCGCAAGGCTCGCCAACGCCCACGATTTTATCGCGGAGCTTCCGAGCGCATACGAAACTCTCGTCGGCCCCCGCGGCACCAAACTCTCCGGAGGGCAGCGCCAACGTATCGCCATCGCTCGCGCCATCCTAGCCGATCCGAAAATTCTTCTCTTAGACGAAGCCACCTCCGCCCTCGATTCCGAATCCGAACGACTCGTCAATGAAGCCCTCGAGCGTTTGATGAAAAACCGCACCTCACTCGTCATCGCCCACCGCCTATCCACCGTCCGCCACGCTGATCAAATCCTCGTGATCTCCAAAGGTAAACTCGTCGAACAGGGAACTCACGATGCACTCTACGCGGCGAATGGAACTTATCGTTTTCTCGTGGAGACGCAGTTGAGTTGACCCCAAGGAGAGGCGGTATTCTGCCGCCTCTCTTGACATTCTCTACGATGCTCAGCCCCCGCAACTCAGCATTTTCCTTGATTAATACATAAATCCATGCATGATTCCATGCATGGCAACCAAAACAATTTCCCTAGAACTCGATGCTTACGAAAAGCTCCGTCGCTCCAAACTCGACGGAGAATCCTTTTCTGCGGTCGTCCGTCGCGCAAGATTTGACCCTGCCGATGCACGTGGTAGCTCCATCATCAGCGCCTTATCCGCGCTCAACGTTCGGGACTCCGACAAAAAAGCAGTGACACATTGGGAAAAAATCGGCCTACCAGAACGAACCAGCAGCTCCTCTCCATGGGAAGGAGATAAAGCATCGTGAAATTGCTGGATACCTGCTTTCTCATCCATTTGCATCGTGAATGGGCCAAAAAACAACCTGGGCCTGCCACTCGTTACCTTGAGCAGCAGCCACAAGAAGAATTCAGCATTTCCGTCATTACTTCTCTTGAGTTTCTCGAGGGCTTTGAGCAGACCAAGGATGGTCAACGTTTTCTCTCACCTTTTTCTACGCTTCCTCTATCCGAAGAAGTCGCACGTATAGGCAGTCGCATCAGACGTGATCTCCGCAAGCGCGGCGAGATGATCGGAGATTTCGACATCTTGATCGCCGCCACAGCCGTCGAAGCCGCAATTCCAATTGTCACCGATAACATCAATCACTTCAACCGCATCAAAGGACTAACGGTGGAAACCTACCGTCTCTGATTATTTTCCCCCTTCACAAAATCCCACCCGGCATATACGCCGCGGCTTCAGGCCATTGTTTTTCTAACCATTTCACATTCTTGGAAAACTTCGCCACCTGGGCTTTCGCAGCACCGACCTCTTGGTCGCCTTTGCGCAGGATTTCATCGAGTTCAGCGCGGTTGAGGCCGAGTCGACTATCGCCCGCAAGTCGCTCGACCAAATTGTTTTTCTCCACCACACCCGTACGCATGTCAGCGACGGTGGCGACGGCGTGTTCCTTAATCGCTTTGTGCGCCGTTTCGCGACCGACCCCGCGTTTCACGGCTTCCATCATGACCGTGGTAGTCATCAGGAACGGCAGGTAACGTGAGGTTTCGGCAGCGATCACCGCTTCGTAAGCATCCATCTGATCGAGGATGGTGAGATAGGTTTCGAACATACCATCCAAGGCAAAAAACGCATCCGGCAACATCACCCGGCGCACGACAGAGCATGAAACATCGCCTTCGTTCCACTGATCTCCCGCAAGCCCCGCCGCCATCGCGAGGTAGCCTTTGAGAATCACATGGAAACCGTTCACCCGCTCGCAGGAACGCGAGTTCATCTTGTGCGGCATCGCGCTCGATCCGGTCTGCCCAGGGGCGAAGCCTTCGCTCGCGGTTTCATTTCCAGCCATCAATCGCAGGGTTTTACAAAACGACGAGGGTCCGCTCGCAAGTTCTGTTAGAACCGAAACCACGCGCATATCCAAGGAACGAGGATAAACCTGACCGACGTTGTCCCACTGATGCGGAATGCCGAGATGTTTCACAATACGCCCTTCAAGCTCCGCTACTTTATCGGCATCGCCTTCAAACAAGGAGAGCTGATCCATCTGCGTACCGACCGCTCCTTTTAAGCCGCGCACCGCGTAGCCGGAAATCACATTTTCCAACACACCCAAGCCCGATTGAAGCTCCTCGCCAAACATCGCAATGCGTTTGCCAAGCGTCGTGGGCTGCGCCGCCACATTGTGCGTGCGCGCCGTCAACACCACATCGTCCCACTGCTCCGCGCGCTCACGCATCCGGCGGAGTGCGGCGATGGTTTTCGTGCGAATGAGTTGAAGACTTCTGAAAACCTGCAACTGCTCGACGTTTTCCGTCAGATCCCGCGAAGTCAGGCCTTTGTGAATTTCCTCATGACCGGCAAGTCCGTTGAATTCCTCGATCCGTGCTTTCACATCGTGACGGGTCACCCGCTCGCGAGCCATAATCGATCCCACATCCACCTGATTTTTGACTTTTTCATAAGCGGCAATCGCCTCCTCCGAAATCCCCAAACCGAGATCCCGCTGCGCTTTCATCACCGCGATCCAATACTCCCGCTCCAACACAATCCGCCCTTCAGCGGACCAAATGTCATTCATACCTGCTGAGGAATATCTTTCTGCCAGAACGTTCGGAATCATGTCTGCCGAAATGAGGCGCCGACTTTTCCCTCCTGTCCAACAAAAAACCTCAACTCATCCTTCCCGTGCTCCGCGCACGACGCTTCAAAACCGGCAGGTGATGCGGCATGATCGCTGAAAACAGATGCACCACCGGAAAAGCAGCCAATGCCAGCAACACCCCGGAAACGACCATCCCGAGGATGAAACTCGCGGCATTGAAATTCAAATCCATGAAACTGATCTCCACTCCCTCAAAACCAGGAACCTTCATTCCCAGGGTTTTTCTCATCCAGTCGCCGATTGCCACCTGCAAAAGACCGATCGGCACATTGGTGAACATGTTGGAAAACCAGCACGCCAACATCGCAAACGGCACGTTCACCCGGAACCTTATCGCCACAATCACCGAAAAAAGCATCTGCAAAGGCAAAACCAGAAGCATGGAAAAGAAACAGCCGATCGCCAAGCCCGCCGCCACGGTATCCCGACAGGGTATCCAAAGAGAACGATCAAACAAGGGCTTGGTCATGGCACGCCACCACGGACGATCCCGTAGCCGCTTGTGCTTCAGCATACGGTAGCTTTTTCGAACCAACCTTAAATATTTCTCTTTCATCCCTTTTCTCGAAACCCACTTCACATGCCCGATCAAATGGGCAATGTCCAATACTCATATTCATGAACTCATTTTTCATCCCGTTCTTGCCCTGAAGCGGATCTGCTCCCAAGATTGGGCAGAAAATTTATGGAAATCTGGCAAGCCATCCTCCTGGGCCTCATTGAAGGCATCACCGAATATCTTCCCGTATCATCAACCGGCCATCTGATTGTCGCCCAGCGGCTCATGAACATCGGCACCTTGATGGAAGGCAACAAGCTTGCCGCAGATGCTTTTGCCATCTGTATCCAAGGCGGGGCCATCCTCGCCGTACTCGGTCTATATTACAAATACGTGATCCGCATGATCAAAGGGGTGTTCGGAAAAGATCAAGAAGGTCTCAGACTGGCCATCGCGGTAATTGTTGGTTTTCTTCCTGCTGCCATTCTTGGATTGCTGCTCAATGATTGGATCGAGGCAAAACTCTTCGGTATATGGCCGGTGATCACGGCATGGATCCTCGGCGGCATCGGCATTATCTGGACGGTCTCTTGGCGCAGACGCAACCCGCCCCGTGGCAATGGTCGGGATATTCTCAAGCTCGCCTGGCAATCCGCCCTCTTCATCGGCCTCCTTCAATGCATCGCGATGTGGCCGGGAACGTCCCGCTCGCTGATGACCATCTGCGGCGGCTTGATCGTCGGGCTCTCCGTCAAAGCCGCGGTTGAATACTCATTCCTCTTGGGAGTGGTCACCCTCTCCGCCGCAACTTTCAAAAAGGCCCTCTGGAGCATCGAAGGCGCCGGCGCACAATACGACACTTGGTTTGGCGGAACCAAGCTCATGTGGGACACCTATGGTCCACTCCCCCTTGCTGCCGGAATCATCGCAGCAACAATCTCTGCGGCCTTCGCCGTGAAATGGCTGGTCACTTTTCTCCAATCCCACGGCCTTCAGGGCTTCGGCTACTACCGAATCCTCATCGGCCTCACGGTCGGTATTCTCGTTCTGACAGAAACTCTTTAAATGAGTCCCATTGGAACTCAAGACCGCTCTTTTATTCTTAACCGACCAATCAATCATGCACACATTCTTGGATCCTGCTTTCCTTCCCAAATGGTCCACCTTCACCGCTGAAGCCATCGAACCTTCCATCCGTCACGCTCTCGCCGAGGCCAAGGAAAATATCGATCAAATCGCTTCACAGGATCCCTCCAAAGCCACCTACGCATCCAGCTTCCTCGCCCTCGAACAAGCCACCGAATCACTCTCCCGCGGTTGGGGCCGACTCCAACACCTCGATTCCGTTTCAGACAACCCAGCCCAACGCGAATCGATCAACAACCTTCTTCCCGACGTCACGGATTTTTACTCCTCGCTATCTCTCAACCCCCGCCTCTTTCAGGTACTCAACACGGTGGCGCAGAGCGAAGCCGCTGAATCCCTAACAGAAATCCAACAGCGCCACATCCGGGAAACAATCGCGGATTTCATCGAATCCGGCGCAGCTTTGCCCGATGAACAAAAAAGCCGCATCGCCGCGATCGACTCCGAGCTTTCCAAACTCACCAAGAAATATTCCGAGAACGTCCTCGATGCCACCAATGCGTGGGATCTCATTGTGACGGACGAATCCAAACTCGACGGTCTCCCTGACTCCGCAAAATCCGCCGCTGCCGCAAGCGCGCGCTCCAAAAACATCCAGGCCCCCGCATGGCGTTTCACGCTGCAAGCTCCCTCCATGTCACCCATCATGCAACATGCCCATGATGAAGCACTTCGCAAAACCGTCTGGGAAGCGTCAGTCAAAGTTGGCTCGGAAGCTCCTTTCGATAACTCCGAACTCGTTTGGAAAATTCTCGAACTTCGCAAAGAAAAAGCCGAAATCCTCGGCCACCAGAACTTCGCCGACCTCACCCTGCAGCGCCGCATGGCCCGCAATGGCGAAACCGCAATCGCCTTCGTCGAAGGCATTCACAAAAAAATCCGTGATTCGTTTCTCGCCGACTCGAAACAGCTTTCCGAATACAAAGCCGCAAAAACCTCAACCGCACCCGAACCCCTCGAGCCATGGGAAATTTCCTACTGGGCCGAGCGCCGACGCAAGGAATTTTACGATATCGATGACGAAGACCTCCGTCCCTATTTTCCCGTGAGCGGCGTTATGGAGGGCATGTTTGGCATCGCTTCAAAAATTTTTGGAATCACCATCATCCAAAAAGAAACCATCGATCCCGCTTCTGAGAAAATCGACGCACCGGATACCTGGCATCCCGAAGTGACGTTTTACGAAATTCACGATTCCATGAGCCAAAAACATCTCGGCTCCTTCTACGCCGATTGGCATCCGCGCGAAACCAAACGCGGCGGCGCATGGATGAACTCCCTTCATACCGGCGAGCTCGGCGAACCCCACCTCGGCCTCATCATCGGCAACATGTCCCCACCCGTCGGCGACACCCCGGCTCTTCTCACCCATCGCGAAGTGGAAACCATCTTCCATGAGTTCGGCCACCTCCTCCACGGACTTCTTTCACACGTCCCTGTGAAATCCCTTTCCGGCACCAATGTTGCTTGGGACTTCGTTGAACTCCCCTCCCAAATCATGGAGAACTTCTGCTGGGAACGCGAAAGCCTGGACCTCTTCGCCCGCCACCACATCACGGGCGCGACTATCCCTGAAGATCTTTTCCAAAAAATGCTGGCCGCAAAAAACTACATGTCCGCCACGGTTTTCATGCGCCAACTCGCCCTCGGAAAAATCGACCTTGAGCTCCACCTCCACCCAGAAAAATACCTCGGCCGCGATCTCGCGGAAGTCGATCGCGAAATCCTCGCCGATTACCGCGCGCCGTTCAAAACCCAAGCCCCTTCGATGGTGCTGCGTTTCAACCACCTCTTCTCATCTCCTACCGGCTACGCCGCGGGTTACTACTCCTACAAATGGGCGGAGGTGCTCGACGCCGATGCCTTTTCCCGTTTTAGAAAAGAAGGCATCCTCAACCCCGAGACCGGTATGGCATTCCGCGAACACATCCTTTCCAGAGGTAACTCCGCCTCACCGGAAATCCTTTATGAAAACTTCATGTCCCGCCCCGCCGATCCCGAAGCTCTCCTGGTTCGGGCTGGGTTGGTTTAGGGCGAACAACTTTCAACCGGACGCATCAAAACCAAAATTACCACAGAGACCTAGAGAACATAGAGGTAAGGTTAGTTCTTAAACTACGAGACAAAAACTCTGTGTTCTCCGTGTCTCCGTGGTAAAATTTATTCATGATTTGAGCCATGAATATTGACTTGGCTAAGTTTTAAGCTAAATAAATAGCCATGACTTCCACGGTGAACATCGGAGAACTGAAAAACCACCTTAGCGAATTCCTCGAAAGGGTGGAAAGCGGCGAGGAAGTGATTATCTGCAAGCGCAACGTCCCTTTCGCGACCATCACCAGTATTCCACAACGGAAAAACCGATCCCAACCCGGCTGGGCCAAATCATCCCTGCGCATTCTTAAACCCATCGACGGACCAGCCATCCCTGAATGCGATTGGAACATGCTGAACGACGACCAAGGATGAAACTGCTCCTCGATACTTGCGCGATCATTCATTTCAGCGCCGCACCGGATCGTTTGAGCCCGGCCATCCTATCCCGTCTCACCTCACCCGATACCGAGGTTTGGTGTTCTGCCATATCCATCGGCGAAATCGCCTGCCTCCAGGAACGCGGGCGCATCGAAATCGAAGGCCACTGGAAAACCTGGTTCCGAACAATGTTAGAAGTGAACGGCTGGAACCTCGCACCCATCTCTGGTGAAATTGTCGAAGAATCATATTCCCTCCCAGACCCCATCCATCGCGATCCTGCAGACAGAATCCTCATCGCAACCTCTCGCATCCGCCGCATGCCCCTCGTCACCACCGACCGCCTCATCCTTGATTACCCACACGTCGAATCTCTCGATTGAGCATTTTTTTCTAACAAATTCGAAATATTTCAAATCTCTGTGCCCCTCCGCGACCTCTGCGTCTTTGACTCCATTGCATTCCGTCAAAGCCAAATCGCTTCGCTAAAAATGAAATTCGCTATCGCTCACACTGCTTTGCGGTGAAAATATTTAATCTACAACATTATGAAAATCCTCATCGCTTGCGGTGGCACTGGTGGTCACTTATTTCCCGGAATCGCTGTTGCTGAAGCTTTTCTTGCCCAAGGCCACGAGCCCTTACTGCTGATTTCCCAAAAGAAAATCGACTCCCAAGCCTCCGCGAAATATCCACACCTCCATTTCAAAGTCGTACCCGCCATCGCGAAGCCGAAAACGCTTTCACCGAAGATGCTTCCCTTCCTCTGGGCACTTTATCAATCCATCCAAGCCTCGAAAAAAATCATCTGCGAATTCGGCGCGGACGCAGTTCTCGGCATGGGTGGCTTCACTTCTCTACCTCCTGTTTATGCTGGACACAGACTCGGCAAAAAAACCTTCGTCCACGATTCCAACGCACGCCCCGGCCGCGCCAACATTCTCACCTCCCGCTTTTGCAACAAAGTCTTCATCGGCCTCGAACCCGCCGCAGCTTTTTTCAAAAAAGCCACGCACCTAACAGGAACCCCCGCCCGTCCCGAAATTCTCAAGCTTCCATCGCGCGGCGATGCCGCAAAGCATTTCGGACTCGATCCCAACCAAACCACCCTGCTTGTCACCGGCGGTTCACAAGGAGCGTTACGCCTGAACCAACTCATCGCCGAAGCCGCCAACTCTCTGCCGCCGGAAATCCAAATCCTGCACATCGCCGGCCCCGGCGATCTCCCACGCATTCAGGCCGAGTTTCCCCAACAACGCCCCGGCTACCAACTCATCGGTTTCTGCGATCAAATGGCCGCAGCTTATGCCTGCGCCGATCTCGTGGTCGCCCGCTCCGGCGCATCCACCCTAACTGAAATATCCCTCGCCGGCCTACCCTCCGTCCTCGTCCCCTTCCCCTACGCCGCCGACGACCACCAAACCGCCAACGCCCAAGTCTTCGCCAAAGCCAACGCCGCCAAACTCATCCAAGAAAAAGAACTCTCCCCCACCTCCCTGGCCGCACTCCTCACCCAACTCCTGACCAACCCCGGCGCCCTGAAAAACATGGCCAACGCCTCAAAAGCTCTCGCCATCCCCAACGCAGCAGACAAAGTAGCCTCGCTGATTTTGAATGATGTTTGATCCCATCACGCAGTCGGGCGCTTCAAGACGTTGACTTTCAACGTCGACACCGAGGCGATCATACTAAAACCGACATCGAAGGTAATAAGTTCAGCACCGTGGTGAATCGCGATTGCTGCAATGACAAGATCCAGCGAACCGGGATTGATCCCTTTCTCATGACATTTTTCACCCAAAGTCGTGGCATCCCGCCACAACTTTGTTGGAGTAGGGAGCAAGGGTAACGTGGAAAATTGTTGGTGGATTTTTACCCGCTCAGGCTTAGTCGCATGACGAAGCACCTCAAACGCAATGGGTTCACAAAGGACCGCGGCAGGATCAAGAATCCATGGATGTATAAATGACTTTAGTGCAATCGGTGATTTCGCCCGAGTGAAATCAACCCACAGAGATGAGTCTATCAATCGCGCCATGATTCCGCGATGGTTTGACTTTCCTGACGGTCAGATGTCCTCGATTTTTCGTAGCCTTTCAACTCCGCCGACCATTCCCCTGAGAGAAACTTCGCCGATATTTCAGCTCGACGTTGCAGCATCAAGGTATCCGCAAGAAGCTTACGAATCGCAGGACCCTTTTTTGAAATACCCGTCAGGCGAGTAATTTCTCGAATCTCTTTTTCAGGAAGATCTACCGTTATTTTCATACTTTTATGCTACATAAATCCTACTTTATGGCAAGTATTGTCTGATTTTTGCTCTAGCTTACTAATTTAAGCCTTATTAGGAAGACTTGCATTATGCATTTGATGCATTATCATCAGATGCATGAGAACTACTCTCGATATTGATGACGACGTTCTTTTCGCTGCGAAGGAGCTTGCGGCCAAGGAACGAAAAACCGCTGGAAAAGTCCTATCTGAGTTCTTTCGCCGTGGTGTCCAATCGGCAAACACAGATTCTAATGGTCCAAAGCCTGGTCAGCCTTATACGATGAAAAACGGTATCCCCGTCCTGCCATCACGAGGCGAAGTTATCACAAACGAACACATACGTCGCATTATGGAGGAAGAAGGAATCTGATCACCATGCGCTGCTTATTAGATATTAATGTCCTGATTGCACTTTTAGATACAAATCACACGTTTCATCAACTCGCACATCAATGGTGGAGTAAGGAAGATCGACCTTGGTCATCGTGCCCGATCACGGAAAATGGTTTGATTCGTATCATGGCTTCCACATCGTACAGCAAAAACTCACAGCTATCTGTTGCCGATGTTACGACTCTGCTATCTGTATTCACTGCGAATACCGACCATGAGTTCTGGTCCGATCCTATAAGCTTTCGGGACGAAAATGAATTCCAACACACCTCCATACTTAGCTCGAAACATCTCACAGATCTCTACCTCCTCGCTCTAGCCGCAAAAAACAACGCGACACTCGTCACCTTCGATCAAAACATCCCTCTAACTCCAGTCACATCAGCGAAACCTGAAAACCTTCTGATCTTATAACTCTCCATCAAATCTCCTCATCTTTCTTTCCCCTTGAAATTTGGGTTTTGAAATTTGAAATTTCCGGTTTCCCATTGCCGAGAGCCCCGAAACCCGCCAACTTCGCGCTTCTGAAATGGCTCCAAACGATACCTCACGGGACCTCACCGATCTCTCACAACCTCTGAACATCCATCTCATCGGCGTGGCCGGCTCCGGCATGAGCGGACTCGCCCTGTTGCTGCTCGGCATGGGTCACAAAGTTTCCGGATGCGATCGCGTGACCACCTCAGAAACCGAGCGGATGCAGACACTCGGCCTCAAATTTTCCTCCCCTCAAACCGCAGACTCCGTAAAAGGCGCGGAGTTGGTCGTTTATTCCTCCGCGATCAACAATTCCAATCCGGCGCTCGCTGCTGCGAAACAAGCAAACATTCCCCTGATGCGTCGCGCGGAATGTCTCGCAGCCATTCTTCACACCAAAGCCGGCATCGTCATTTCTGGAACGCACGGAAAAACCACGACCTCATCGATGACCGCCCACTTGCTGCGCGAGTGTGGTCAGCAGCCCTCCTATTATGTCGGTGCGGAAATTCCCATCCTCGGTGCGAACGCGAAATGGGAACCCGAGGGCGAACTCATGGTTGCAGAAGGCGATGAATCCGATGGCACACTCGCGCTCTACAATCCCCGCCACTCGGTCATCCTCAACATCGAGGCTGAGCATCTTGATTTCTACAAGGACCTTGATCAGATCAAACAGGTTTTTTCCCAACTCGCCGATCAAACTACGGGAAGTATAGTATATTGCGCGGAAAGCCCGGTCGCTCACGAGATCTGCGCAGGGCGCGCCAACGCAATCTCCTACGGTTGGGAAACCACGGATGACCAGACGCATTATACCGCCTCCGACATCCGCGATCTCAAAGGTTCCTCTGCGTTCACCGTGAAGAAAAACGGCAAGACACTTGGCGACATCGAACTCGCCATCCCCGGAGAACACAACATTCTCAACGCCCTCGCCGCCATCGCCATCGCCGATACCTGTGGTGCGGATTTTTCACTCATCGCACGCGCGCTGTCTTCCTTCGCTGGCGCAAAACGCCGTTTCGAAACCAAATACCTTTCCAAAGAATACCGTATCATTGATGACTACGGCCATCATCCTACCGAGCTCGCCGCCACGATGCAAACCGCGCGCTCGCTCAAACCCTCACGTCTTGTCGTTCTGTTCCAACCGCATCGATTCACTCGTACCCAGTTGCTCGCAGACGATTTCGGAAAGGTCCTGCAAGCCGCTGATAAAGTTTTCGTTACCGATGTCTATCCCGCTTCCGAGGCACCCATCCCGGGCATTACCGGACAAACCATCGTCGACGCCATGAAAGTCCACGGCGATGTGCCTGCCATGTTTCTCAACGATATCAGCACCGCCCACCACATCGTCGGCAACGCTCTCGAATCCGGAGATCTGCTCATCACGCTCGGCGCAGGAAATGTCCACGAGGTCGGAACCCGTATTTGCCGCGATCTGAAAACTTTCGAAGAGCTCCGCTCTGTCGCCCCTGCCGGTGAAATTCTCGGCAAGCTCTATGAGCCGATGCGCAAACATACGACTCTCCTAGTCGGAGGTCCCGCGCAATTCTGGTTCGAGCCACAATCCTTTTACGCCTTCGCCTTCCTCGTTGATTCCTGTCGTGAGCGCGGCCTGCCGATACGGGTCGTGGGTCGCGGTTCAAATCTACTTGTCAAAGACGGCGGCATTCGAGGTGCAGTGATCCATCCCAACGGCGGTGCGTTTTCCGAACTCAGCATCGACTCCAAAGGTCATGTGAGTGCTGGCGTTGGCGTGCGTTTGAAAAAACTCGCTTCATTTGCCGGCGCTCACGGCATCGGCGGCTTCGAGTGGATGGAAGGCATCCCAGGAAACGTCGGTGGCTCTTTACGTATGAATGCTGGAGCGATGGGCATCGAAACCTTCGACCAAGTTGTCCGTGTCACCTTCCTCGACGAAGATGGTGTCATTCGTACCCGCGAGCGTGACGAAATCGTCTCCAACTACCGCAATGTCCAAGAGCTGCGCCGCAACTTCGCACTCCAGGCTGTTTTCAAAGGTAAAAACGACAGCCACGAAAACATCAAACAACGTTGGCAGGAATCCCGCGACAAACGCAAAGACTCCCAACCCATCGCCGCTTCCGCCGGCTGCACATTCAAAAACCCAGAGGAAATTCCCGCAGGCCGCCTGATTGACAACCTTGGCCTGAAAGGGCAATCCGTCGGCAACGCCGCCGTCTCTGAAGTCCACGGAAACTTCATCGTCAACAACGGCAAAGCAACCGCCAAAGACATCCTTATCCTCATCGATTCCATCCGCAAAACCGCCAAGGAAAAACACAACATCGACCTCGAAACCGAAGTCAAAATCATCGGTGACGATGAAACGCTGTTTTAAATTTCAAATCTCAAGTTTCAAATTTCAAGTAAGACATAATCCTTTTCATAGAATCCGCTCTGTGACCTCTGAGTCTCTGTGGTAAAAATCTTCAAATCCCATGCCTCTCTCTAACATAAAAATCGCTGTCCTAATGGGCGGACCCGGTTCGGAACGCCAGGTTTCGCTAGCTTCCGGAAACGCTGTTCTCAAAGCCCTGCTCTCACTCGGGCTCGATGCGGTTCCCGTCGATGTAACCTCCACCGAAATCGATTTACCCGAAGGCACCGGTCTGTGCTTCAACTTGATCCATGGCACTTTTGGTGAAGACGGGCAGCTTCAGGACATCCTGGATAAAAAAGGCATTCCCTACACCGGAGCCCGCGCGAAATCTTCCCGTATCGCGTTTGACAAAAGCCTCGCCAAACAAGCCTTCCTCGCCGCTGGAGTTCCAACTCCCAAATCGGAAATCATCGATTGCACGAATGGTCCGGTGCTGCCCTCCTTTTCCGCACCCTTTGTCGTCAAGCCCCCGCGCGAAGGTTCATCGGTCGGCATCGAAATCGTCAAAAACCAAGAAGTCGCCACAGATGCCATCGCCAAAGCTTCGCAACATTCCAAGGATCTTCTGATTGAGGAATACATCTCCGGATACGAGCTCACAGTTCCCGTTATCGACGGCATTCCCTACCCCGTCATCCACATCATCCCCCCGGAAGGCGTTTATGACATGGCGGCAAAATACCCATGGCTGACCGGTCTGAGCAAAGGTTCACAATACATCTGCCCGGCCGATCTCGATTTGGAAACCACGATAAAAGTCCAAGCCGCAGCCGTCGCCGCTCACAAAGCCCTCGGTCTCGAAGTCTACTCCCGCGTCGATGTCATGCTGGATTCTAACAATAATCCCTATGTCCTAGAAGCCAACACCATCCCCGGCATGACGGAAACCTCCCTCCTGCCGAAATCCGCCGCTGCCGATGGCCTACCTTTCCCAGAGCTCTGCAAAAAAATCGCAGAATTATCGCTGAAACTTTGAGAATTTGATTCTTAATCCTGCCCACCAGCCTTGATCCTCGCAGGGACATCCTTGATCTTAATTCCCGCTTTGCTCAGCGCATCCCAGACCTGCAGCAAGCGCTCCAGTGGTAGACGCCGATCCGCTTCCAGTTCGAGTTTGCGTCCGGGATTTTGTTTTTGAAACGCGCTTAAATAGGACCCCAATAATCCTTCCGGCACAGATATGCCATCCAGCGTCACGTTTCCCAGCGCATCCACCGCAATCACCGAACGCGAATCAGACACTTTGCCAGAAGCAATTTCTTTCACGGTGGGCAGCTCGATTTCCAGAACCTCACGTGGCTTTTTGAATGTCATGGTGACAATGAAAAACACCAGCAAAATAAAGAGAATATCGATCAGCGAAACGATAGGCACCTGTGCGGATTGGCGTTGAATGCGGTAAAACTTCATGGATTCAGCTTCACTTGGAATTTGAACAGGTCTCGGTGAAACTTGTCAGGATGGATTCCATACGTGCGGTGAGCCGCTCAATGCGACGCATGAAATAGCTGTGCGCTACCACGCAAGGAACAGTGATCGCCAAACCGAAAATCGTGGTGCTGAGCGCTTCCGCAATTCCTCGCGCAATGGCGAGGTAATCGGTGGTTTCTCCAAGTCCTTGGAAAATCGTCACCAGCCCCGATGCTGTTCCGAGCAAGCCCAAGAGGGGTGATACGGTGATTACCACGTCCAATACACCGATTCCGGAATGCATTCTCACCACTTCTTCACGAGCTATCGCTTCAACAGCTTGGCTGATTTGCGTGGAATCCTTTCCCGTGTTTTTCAGTGCAACCGCCGCCAACCGGGAAAGCGCACTTTCATGTTTGGAAATTTCACCTGCCACATCCTTCGCATGACCGGCGTTTTCAAGCACATGGGCAAGCTCCGAGGGTATGACACGGCCGCGAGAGAGCGCAAAAAGCTTGAAGCTGATCGCTGTCAGCCCAGCAACCGAGCAAGCCAGCAAGGGGTAGATAAAGATACCGCCATCTTCAAGAAATTTGAGAGTGGCTTCAGTGTAGGAGATGGCGAGGTAATCCATAGTTAGGTGGGTGTTTAAAAATAAAAGTTATAAATCAGTTCGAGAGGATCGCCTTCCATTTCTTTTTTGATTTCAGGCGGCATGGGAGGAATCGGAGCTTCGCGAATGGAATCAATCGTAAATCCTTTCTGGACTTCACCACCTTCGATTTCTCCCATCAGACTGAGGCTCGTGACACGGCCTTTACTGTCGATAAAAAATCGCACTGTGATATAACCTGGAACGATGAAGTCACGGCGTTTGACGCAATTCCGCTGGAATTCCAATTCAACTGCACGACTGATCTGCGCCTGATAGCGACCCATCGGAGTATCAACCACATCCAAGGCACTGCGGCCCGTGCGTGATATGCTGCCAAGTATCGCGGTTTTGGTCTGGTTACCTCTAAATGCAGGGTCGCTTGGTGTGGAAGGAGATGGCTTTACGGTTGCTTTCGGCAGCGCGGAAGATTGGTTCACTGCCAAACCCTGTGGATCGCCATCACGGGCCTTTCGCTCCTCGCTGGGTCGGTTACTGTCTTTTACCTCGGTCTTGGAAACTTCTTTTATAACCGGATTCGGACCATCTAACAGATTTTCACGAATCGCTGGCTGCGCAATGTCAACATCGCCGGGATCCGGCTGCTTCTCACCTTTCGTTTTTTCGACGGATGGAGTCGGCGCGGCAGGAAAATTGCCTGACAGCGGAGCGGGCGGAGTCGGAACGGCGGGCTGAAGGGAGGTATCGAGACTGCCATCTTGATAAACGCTTTCTGTGGTTTCAATCTCTTCTGTGGGCAAAGCTTCGCGGCCCGCTTGGGATGGCATGGTCGCATCATCATTTGTTGCGGCTCGATCACTGGTTGCTTGAGTGTTGCGCTCACCAATATAGCGGTGGCTTTTCGGCGCCTCCCGGCTGGTCTGGTCATCAGATGTGCGAACAGCTTCAGATTCTATGATAGCAGGTTTCAGCTCATCAGGTGCTTGTACGAACATATCGGGAAACACCGTGATGACCGATTCCGTCTTGAGCATCGGAAGGATTTTTTTGCTATGGATTTTTGAGACAATCGCCTCGTAACTCACCCAACCAAGTAGTGCGGCGTTAAGCACGATGGAGATCAGAAGCGCCGCCAGCCACAGGCGGGTCTCCTCTCCGTTTTGTCGTGTTTCCGTGGAAGTCACAGCCTTAGCTAGACTTTTTCGAGGACACTTGCAACGCCTCGCTTGTCACAAAATACCGACAGAAAATCCCGCCGACCACGCCCACAGAGAATCCGAAAACATGCCCGGGAACATCCGTTCCTGAGTCTGGCGCCGCACCACCAAGCCAGCCAAGCAAAATAAACCCCGCAAGCAGCGGCGCCAAGACCCGCACCCACGGCATGCTGACTTTTTCTCGTAAATTTTCCACCAGACCGACTCCGGACAAAATCCCCAGCGCACCAAAAACGGCAGTTGAAGCCCCGATCGACGTAAAAGACTCCGGCCAGGTGGTCGCCGCAGTGATCATATTACCCAACGTTCCGGACAAAAGAATCAATACCCATGCCTTCAACGGACCAATGGATTTTGATACCAGCATGCCGAACAACGCACCGCTCGCAAGATTGCCAAGCAAATGCCCGACATCCGCATGCAGAAAGAGCGAAGTGAAAGGCCTCCACCATTCGGCTTTTTCCATGAATCCAATGTTGAATGATGCCCCACGATCCCTCAAGGCTGGATCGATTTGCTGTAGGTTGAAAACGACGATCAGTATCAGCGCCCAGATGGCATATTGCAGCCAACCCGAAGAATACTGCGCCCAATTGGACGGAGCGATTTTTGGATTTCCCACCATTTCCAACTCAGCCTCGTATTGACGGATCTCTTTAGAAATTTTTTCCGCCGCCTCTGACTCCACCTGCAGATCAAACTCCCCGGGTAGATCCCCATGTTCAACCCGTGTCGACTCCCCCATCGCCAATGCTACCAAAGCACGCTCATAAGCCTCATCGAAAGTAGGATACGACCCGACTTCGGTCCATTCGTCTTCGTTGTCTGAGGATTTCATGTCGGAAAGCAATATCGGAAAGCCGAGCCTCTGTTCAGCTTGATTCATTAAAGGAAGAAGCCGGCCGGAGGCTCGGCTCTCCAGTAGGTTTTAGCAATCAATGCTCGTGCTTCACATGTCCTCCTAACAGATCTTTTCCAAAATCATTTTTTGCGTCGCGCCAGACACCATGGAAATGATTGCCTTTGTTTTGAACATTGGCGACCTCAACCAAAAATGTGGTTCCTTGGATACGGTAATAATATGGCTCACCTCTCTTAAGTCCACCTGCCCAGCCGAAACGTAGGTTTTTCAAATCTGCCCTGATAGCTTTTAGATCGTTTTCGGCGAGTTCTTTGCGATGGCGGTTCGCAAATTCAGCGATGATCTCCATGAGGGCTTTTTGTTGATTTTCGGTCATCTCTGTCGCAAGGATTCCGACCGGCTCAAGTTGCTTCACCGCACGATCCTCAGCTGTTAGAATTTCAGCTGGCGGCTGTTCCGAATAAACCACTGCTTTTCCGCCCTCCTTTAAAACCACTGCAAGCGAACGGGCGAGATCTTCCTCCGCATGAAACGGACGCGTGCCTTTCATTTTGTGATCGATCATGATCTCGCCGGGATTGGCGGCGAAAAACGAAGGTGTCACGGCAACGGCTTTGCCATCGACAATCGTGTAGTTCAGCGAGAGGTGATGACCTTCGAATCGCCATGCCCAAGTTCCTGTCGCGGATGGCTCACCGAAGATTGACGTGAAATAGGCTTTCGGATTGCGAAAGTCAGGACGTTTTTCGATCTCCGCGAGAAACGCCTCAAGCGCCATGATGGTATCGACCTTCTTAAGGCCTGGATCGCTCAATGCCGTTTTCAACAAATCCCGCACCAGACCGACCTGCTTTTCATCGAGCGCTTCCAAAGGAATCCCTTTGCGCTCCCGCGGGACATAGCCCCAAGCTTCGCGCTGCTCGGAATCAAATGGAAATCGGGCCTTATCGGCTTGCTCCTTATCCAGAGCTGCGAGCAAAGCTTTGGCTGCGGTTGCCATCTCCGCAGTGACCTTTTCAAGTTCGGTGGCTGCCGGTTTCTGAGGAGTTTTCGCATGTAGCGATGTACAAACAAACAGTCCCAAGAGTAAAAAATGTTTCATAGAGTAAAAGATACGTTGAATGGAAGCTTGGACTTGCAGGGAGGTGACGGAAAGAAATTTCTGACGAAGGTTGACCATGGACGCGACTGACAAATCCGCGTATCAAGGCAGGCGTGAACGTTGCGTTACGAGATATTTTCGGCTTCGATGATCTGCGCGCAGGGCAGGCAGAAGTTGTGGCAGCTTTGATGGAAGGGCGATCTGCGCTTGCGATTTTTCCAACCGGTGGTGGAAAATCACTCTGCTACCAACTGCCGGCCGTTTTGTTGGATGGAACAGCTCTCGTGGTCTCTCCCCTGCTCGCGTTAATGAAGGATCAGGTCGATGGTTTGATTGCAAAAGGCGTGGCGGCCGCGCGTCTGGACTCTACCCTCTGCGCCGATCGTTACGCCAAAACATTATCCCAGCTCAAACAAGGCGAGTTGAAGCTGTTGTATGTTTCGCCGGAAAAACTTGCGAACACCGAGTTCCAAAAATCCCTCAAAGGAGTGAACATTTCCCTGATCGCTGTCGATGAGGCACATTGCATCTCGGAATGGGGGCATAATTTCCGCCCCGATTACCTCAAGCTCACAACGATTTTCCGTAAACTCCGCGTCAGCAGAATCCTCGCGCTCACCGCCACTGCAACGCCAAAAGTTGAGACAGAGATTCGTCGCCAGTTCCGCATCGCCAAAAAAGATGTGGTGAAGCTGAGTTTTCACCGCCCCAATCTCGATCTTCGTATCACACCGTGTTCAAGAGATAATCGGAAATCCATTTTGTTAGAAAAGGTTTCCAACTGCGCCAAGCCAGCGATCATCTACGTCACACGGCAGGAAACCGCTGAAGAAATCGCGACTTTCCTGACCAAGCAAAAGCTGAACGCCCGCGCCTATCATGCCGGACTGCGCGACGATCTACGCAGGGAGATCCAGGAAGAATTCATGGGCGGAGAAATTGAAATCGTGGTCGCGACGATAGCCTTCGGGATGGGCGTGGACAAATCCGATATCCGTGCAGTATTTCATTACAATCTTCCAAAAAGCCTTGAAGGCTACACCCAAGAGATCGGCCGCTCGGGCCGCGACGGGCAACCCGCCATCTGCGATCTGCTCGCCTGCGCCGACGATCAGACCGTGCTCGAAAACTTCATCTTCTCGGATATTCCCAGCGAGCGCGCGGTTCGAAATCTGTTAGAACGTGTACTGCGATTGGGTGAAATATTCGATGTTTCGATCTATGAACTCGCATCGACCTGTGACATACGCCAAACCGTGATCGAAACGATTTTCACCTATCTGGATATGGATGGGATTCTGGAGGTTGGGGGAAAAAGCTTTGATACCTATCGTCTGAAATTGCTACGGCCGCTAGGCGCGTTGTTGGCGGGACGCAAACCGAAAGAGCGCAAACTGCTCGAGCAACTCTTCGCGCCTCTGGATGCCGAGTGGAAATGGCTTTCGGTGAAAATCCCCGAGGTCGCGAAAGGACTGGGAATCTCCGCCGATACCCTACGCGAACTCATTTCCGAACTGGAAAACGGTGGCGATATCGCTTTGAAAAAATCCGGTTGGAGACAGGCATATCGGCTCAAAAAAACCGATATCGATCCGAAATCCATTTCCGCAGCGATGGCAGAAAAACTCCAGGAACGTGAGACCCGCGAGCTCGCCCGGCTCGATCAAGTGCTTGCGCTGGCGCAGGGGAAACGCTGCCTGACGCAAACCTTACTCGCTCATTTCGGGGAGAAAATGAACGAACCGTGCGGTCATTGTGATCGCTGTCGTGGAATCGCTCCCGTAAAACTCAAGCGCACTCAGCCACGCAAAATTTCCACCTCTGAGCACGCACAGATCCTTTCCCTCTTGGAAGAAAAACACGCTGCACTCGGCACCCCGCGCCAGCTCGCCCGTTTCCTCTGCGGCATGTCCAGCCCCGCCAGCATGCGCGCTAGGCTTTACCGAAACGATAGCTACGGCCTCCTCTCCGACCTCCCCTTCGCCGAGGTGGAGATTTTCGCCGAGAGTTTGTTTTGAAGAGGCTTAAATCTCAAAATTTCTATGCCACATAGTGCTGGGATAGGAACTCAAATTTATATCAAACTTCAACGAAGGATCAACCTTTGAACTCGCGCTGTGAATTCTAAATGATATTTGCCAGCCCTCATTGAAAATAACTACAAGTGTCGATTGTGAGTTCTCTTCGAAATCAATATTATGAATTTTAGTGGGGAGCTTAATTCCTGTTTTTTTGATATTAGATTTGTTAATATTTTGTCCAAGTGTGCCGTTGAAATTAAAAGCCTGAATTTCTACATGTCCTTTTTGCTTGATGACTTTGTAAAAATCATTTTTACCAATTAAAAATTTAACTAGGTTTGCTGCTGTTGTATCAGGGTAAGCTTTATAAATTCTTAAAAGTTCGGATTTAAATGCAGCTAACAATGGAGCATAAATAGTTTCATGACTGTCTGTGATTGAAGACCACAATGCAGTACGCTTACTTGCTGATTTAATTGATTTGAGCCTATCAAAGATGGGTTTAATTTCTTCAAAATACTCAGTTGAACACGAAGTGCCGAGCCATTTTTTCCCAAAATCAAGCCTTGCTGATAATCTAGGGTGTTTGACAGCTTTGTGGTTATTCTTAGCAGATAATCCAATTTCCCACTTCTGCTCGGCTCTTATTGCAATGACATCACGCACATCTCCAAGTTGTCCCGCAGCATCAGGTAAAATCGACAGTTCAAGGTTATCTTTAGCAGATATACTACTACTTAGTAATGGCTCTAATCTTATAATTTCTTCCACTGCCTTAGAGGCAGCAGCATCGTACATATTTTTATTATCCTCTGAAGATTCCTCGTAACATCTACGCGCCACTTGTAGAGCACTCGTTTCGTCAAGAACTACATTAGTTAGTTCTTTCAAACGGTTATAAAAATTTAAAATCAAAGAATATTCAAAAGATTTTCCGTTTATTGTCTGGCGCGATATTTTTGTCATAGACCACTAACAATTTCTAACATTTTATTTTTTACGGCATTGCCATCAATTTTTGATTTTTCTTTTTTTGGAGAAGGTGCTTCAATCAAGGCTATGTCAGCTTTTATTTTTTTAGCCAGTATTTGAGCCATTCTAACTGGCACAGCATTACCAATCATTTTGTATCCATCTGTGATATTAGAGTAGTAAAATTTAAATTTATCCGGGAACGTTTGAACTCTAGCGCACTCTCTTACACTTAGCCGCCTATATAAATATTCTTTGCCTTTAACAAATTCTCTTACATTCTGGCTTATAAATTTCATACATGGCGCTTGAGGGTGTATAGGGGCATGTCGTCCACCCGCTTGGATTGTGAATGACACCTCATCCCAAGTTCTAACACGATTTCTCGACATATAAATAGATGAAAAACCGCCAATCATGTATTCATGATTTAAAAAGAGACATTTTTCTCCATTACTAAAATTTCCAGTCTTGGCTGGTAAGGCGTTTGCTTGAAGATCGCCTATAGCCTCATAGAGATTAATTTTTTTATCCGGCGTTGTTGGATGCGGAAATTCAAACTTTTTTCCCAAATCTTGTCTGTATCCAATGAAGAATACACGCTTACGATCTTGTGGAACTCCATAATCTGACACATTTAGAAGCTTAAAAGATAAATCATAACCAATGTCCTGAAACATCTGCTTTATATTAGTCAATGCTTCCCGATGAGCAGGTAACAACATTCCCGAAACATTTTCTGCCAAAAAGAATTTGGGTTTTTTATCCGCCAAAATTCGCATGAACTCGTAGAAGAGTTGACCTCTTTTATCCTTTATTCCTCTCTTAGAACCCGCTTCAGACCAGCTTTGACACGGTGGCCCTCCAATAATGCCATCGCAGTCAGGAACTTCATCAGAAGGAATATCCACAATACTCCTTCTGTCTAAGATCGTGTCGGGATGATTTTTTTCGTATGTTTGCCAGATTGATTTATCGTATTCGTTGGCCCAAATGACATCGAAACCAGCTTTCCTAAAGCCCAAATCTAGCCCGCCTGCACCTGCAAAAAATGATACTACTTTCATGATTTTTTAATATTTGTAATGCTGTTAATATGAACAGTTATTAATAGTGACAAGCATTTAATTCGGGACTTTTTTGGATTCATATCAAATGGGCTACTTCTGTAACTTAGACCACGTTGAAATTGGATATTATGATCTGCCTATTTGAATCAAATTCCAGTCCTCATGTCCAGCCACACCTAATTATTTGCTTTTAAAGGTAAAGTTTCCTTCTGCGGCGCATCGAAATTTCCCTTTTTGTTTTGGTTGCGGGTATGCCCTTGCTGCTTCATTTTCCGGCCATGTGGATTTCCAAATTTGATTTCGAAGACATCCGTTACGAGACCAGCGAAGATGGTGCGATCGCCAAGATCACAATCAACCGCCCCGAGGTGCGCAACGCATTCCGCCCCAAAACTGTCACCGAAATGCTCCGCGCCTTCGATATGGCTCACGACGACCCACAGGTCGGTGTGATTATTCTCACCGGGGAAGGCGATCTCGCATTCTGCTCCGGCGGAGATCAACGGGTGCGCGGTCATGCGGGCTACATCGGGGGCGATGGCATCCCACGTCTCAACGTTCTGGATCTCCAGAAGAAAATCCGCTCATTGCCCAAACCAGTGGTCGCGATGGTCGCCGGCTACGCCATCGGTGGCGGCCATGTCCTCCACATCGTTTGTGATCTCACCATCGCCGCCGATAACGCCCGCTTCGGTCAGACCGGCCCGAAAGTTGGAAGCTTCGATGGCGGACTCGGCTCCAGTTACCTCGCCCGCATCGTCGGTCAGAAAAAAGCACGCGAAATTTGGTATCTCTGCCGCCAATACGATGCGCAACAAGCCCTCGACATGGGCTTGGTCAACACCGTCGTCCCGCTTGCCGAACTTGAAACCGAGACCGTGAAATGGTGCCGTGAAATGCTCGCTCATTCCCCTCTCGCCCTGCGCTGCTTGAAATCCGCACTCAACGCGGACTGCGATGGCCAGATTGGACTGTTAGATTTAGCGGGGAATGCCACTCTGCTCTACTACATGTCGGAAGAAGGCAAGGAAGGGAAAGAAGCTTTCCTGGAAAAACGCCAACCGGATTTCTCGAAGTTTCCGCGGGTGCCGTGAGGCTAAGAATGGAACCGCGATTTTTGAATCGTGACCTCGTGAGCGAAATATCTTGGTTAACGCAACCGTTGCAGCCGCGATTGGAAATCGCGGTTCCTATCTTAAGACAAGCCGCCTGTAAGGCGGCTCTCCGGTTAGATACTCATCGCTTGGAAGCCGCCGTCGACGATCATTTCCATGCCGGTGATGAAGGATGAAGCTTTTGGCGAGGCGAGGAGAAGAGTTGCACCGATGAGTTCTTCGGCATTTCCGAAACGGGATGCCGGGGTGTGGCGGAGAATGTCCAACACACGGGATTCATCCAACACTTTGCGGTTTTGCTCTGCGGGAAAGAAGCCGGGAACGAGGGTGTTGACGCGGATGTCTTTGTCCGCCCACTCGCGGGCGAGATTGCGGGTGAGGTTGTGAACCGCTGCCTTCGATGCCGAATAAGTGAAGACGCGTGAAAGTGGATTGAGTCCGGAGATTGAGCCGAGGTTGATGATCGAGGCGGGTCTCATTTCATCGACAAAATACTGACCGAAGACCTGGCAAGCACGAAAGATCGCGGTGAGATTGGTGTCGATGATGCGGGAATATTCCTCCTCGGAAATTTCCAGAAACGGGGTCGGCGAGTTGGTGCCCGCACCGTTGACCAGAATGTCCACGCCGCCGGATTTTTCCAAGACTGTGTCTAACATGTCATGAAGAGATTGGCGGGAAGTCACATCAACCGGAACGAAATATCCTTTACCGCCATGGGATTCGATTTCAGCCAAACGCTTGTCGGCTTTTTCCTTGATACGTCCTCCGAGAACGACGGTTGCACCTGCGCGCGCAAGCCCCACGGCCATCGTTCCGCAAAGTTCTCCAGTACCACCGATCACGACGGCGGTTTTTCCAGTGAGATCGAACATTTCCTTGAGATAAGCAGTCGTTGACATGGCTTGATGCTTTTCCGAGCACGCCGATTTGCCAAGAGTATTTCTCGGGCTATTTCAAGCAACTCATGAAGCCGTAGATCAAAGTTGTGCTATTGTGCTGGGAAAGTTCGAAGAAATCTTCATGATGCCTTCATGTTCAGTTCAAAACAGCTCACAGCGGATCAAATCAACACGATCAAAACATGGGCCGCGGCGGGGGCACAGCTGCCTGAAATCCAACAGCGCATCAGTGCAGAAATGAATCATTCGCTGACATACATGGACACGCGCTTTCTTATTTTGGATTTGGGCATTGAATTGGTGGTGGAAAAAGAAAAGGAGCCCGTTGCTGAAGTGGCCGAATCACCCTTACCTCCCGAGGGTGGCACCCATGTCACGATGGATGCGCTGCCCGTGCCCGGTAGTCTGGTCAGTGGAAAAGTCACGTTCAGCGATGGTGAGCTTGGCGTGTGGAGCCTCGATCAAACCGGCCGCCCCACTCTCGATTTCACCACCATCGGTTACCAACCCTCGCGCGAGGACATCATGGAGTTTCAACAGCAACTGCGCGCGCTGATTGAAAAATCAGGACTCTAGACGGATTTTAAAAATACCAAAACCGCTGGATGAAAAAATCAGCGGTTTTGGATATTGTTAGAATGAGGCAGGGCTTATGCAAGGCCACTCACCGGCTTTGGCAAAGGCTTTTCCTTTTTGCTCAAGGCGCGGCGCATTTTGGTTAGGGCCGAGTTTTGGAGTTGGCGGATACGCTCGCGTGTCACACCGAACTCGCGGCCCACTTCTTCCAAGGTCAGTGGCTTTTTGCCGTTCAAACCGAAACGCTCATCAATGATGCGGCGCTCACGCTCATCGAGCAACGAGAGAAGCCCGTCAATTTCACCGTGCATGTTCTTATCGGAAAGCATGTCGAAAGGATTTTCCGCACGCTCATCACTGATGACCTCTCCAAATTCAGTGGCTTCACCTTCATTGATCGGAGCATCAAGCGATGCCGGACGCTGGGATGCTTGCCTCAAGATCGCAAGCTTGCGACGAGGTAAGCCCACTTCATCCGCCAACTCTTCATCCGTTGGCTCGCGACCCAAGGCCTCCGCGAGAAGGGATGAAATGCGACGCATTTTTGCAATCTTGTCCACCATGTGAACTGGCAGGCGGATGGTCTTCGACTGATTGGCAAGAGCGCGTTTGATGGATTGTTTGATCCACCATGCGGCATAGGTCGAAAGCTTGCCGCCCTTTTCAGGATCGAAACGTTCAACCGCCTTCATCAGGCCGATATTTCCTTCGGAAATAAGATCCGTGACTGGAAGGCCGTAATTGGAATAATCTTGTGCGATTTTCACCACCAAACGCAGATTCGCGCGGATCATGTGCGCACGGGCGTCGGGGTCACCGTCTTTGATTCGCTCGGCAAGTTGGATTTCTTCTTCAACCGTAAGCAAAGGGGTTTTCGATATCTCCCGAAGGTAGATTTTCATGCTGGAGTCGGATTCGTAGGACATAAGAAAAGGAGGATAATTTATACTTCCTCCTTTAAGAGCGTCACCGCCGACTTTTTATTCCCGATTTTATGGAATCATTTCAAAAAAGCTCATCAGATCTCCCTGAAAGATCAAATAACGCCCTGCTCGCGCAACATATCGTCAACGTCGTCATGCGAGGGCGAACCAATCCCGATATCGCGGATTTTTTGGATTTTGCGGTTCACTCCGAATTTGCTCCTAGGACCGGTAATCAGTCCTGCCACACCATCGACAACCAGCGGAACAAAAGCCAAAATTCCCAGAACTCCGAGGCTGATGCCGATACCGCGTCTCGCATTGCTGTGCATCATATCGCCCACTAAAAGGCCTGCTGCTGCTCCGAGAATCACGGGGGCAGCCAAGGTGCTACCTTCTACCCATACCGGCGTGGCGTCCATATGCTGATCTGACATGGGATAAACCTACCCATTTTAATCGGTTTCGACAACTCAAGAAATGATTCTCAAGGAAAAGATATTGTGACTTCCCGAAGAGCCAAGATGAGTTACCATCCCAAGCGCATGCCAACTCCCGAAAACACCTATGCCCTCATCCTAGCCGGAGGCTCCGGAACCCGCTTCTGGCCTCTCAGTCGTAACGACAAGCCCAAGCAGCTCCTCGATCTTTTTGGAAACGGAACTCTTCTGGAAGCAACGATCAACCGGCTTGTCGGCCTGGTTCCTGTTGAAAACATTCTGATCCTGACCAACTCCCTACAGGTCGAATCCGTTCGTCAAATCGCCTCCATGCTCCCGGCTGAAAACATTTTTGCAGAGCCGGCAAAGCGGGATACAGCACCCGCCGTCGCCCTTGGCATCGGTCTGATTTCGGCACGTAATCCGGATGCGATCATGATGGTTTTACCTTCGGATCAACTGATCAAAGATCACCATGCCTACCAATCAGTCATGAAAGACGCGCTCGCTTGTGCGGAACACTCGGATGGTTTGGTCACGATCGGCATCAAGCCAACCTGGCCCTGCCCGTCCTACGGATATATCGAGCGCGGTGAGATTGCATCGATTCCCGGCATGGATTTTCAACATTCACCGGTTGAGGTGAAACGCTTTCGTGAGAAGCCCAATCCGGAACTCGCCGAGGAATTCCTCAACGCCGGAGGATTTTCATGGAATGCCGGGATGTTTGTTTGGTCTTTACCGACCGTGATCAGCCAACTCGCGGCTCACGCCCCGGAGCTGGCGGACTTCATTTCAGAATTAAGAAAATCCAGCAACATCCCCGCAACCATTGACGCGCAGTTTCCGAAACTCACTGCGGTATCGATCGATTACGCCCTGATGGAAACCGCGGATCGCGTGCTGAATATTGAAGCCACTTTTGATTGGGACGATGTCGGCTCATGGGTCTCGATCGCGAAATATCTACAGGAGGAGGGCGAAAACAACCGCACCAACCGGCACATCTCTCAAATCGATTCCGAAAACAACATCATCTTTAACGCGACGGATGGAACCCACATCGCCCTGCTGGGAGTGGATGATCTCATCGTCGTTAAAACCCAAGACGCGCTGCTGATTGCAAATCGTCATCAGGCAGACGCGATCAAAAAATTATCCGATCTTCTACCCAAAAACCTGTTGTGACGTGACGGGATGATTTCAAGAAATCATTCCAAACACTCTTATCAGGGCGTAAGCGAACACCGCAACCAAGCACAACAGGAAAATTTTAATCGAAAGCTCAATGGAAGAACGTGTCATGTCGGCGTTGAGGTAGCGCTTCTTTCGCCTTCAGCCAAGAACAATCCACCAACGAATCATGAAAAGCCGGCATCTTGTCTTCAGCCAATTCGGAGTGCCCGGCACCGTGTTAAAGCCAGAGGCGTTCACGCTCCCACCCCTGAAAAGCGGTGAGGTTTTGCTTGAAATACAAGCCTCTCCCATCAATCCCGCCGATTTGAATTTCATCGAGGGAACCTACGGCGTGAAGCCGGAACTGCCCGTCACTCCCGGCATGGAGTGCGTTGCTACGGTTCTCGAAAGCCAGTCCAAACTCTTTTCTCCCGGCGACTCGGTCATGCCGATTTCCAGAATCGGTGGCTGGGCGGATCACGCCGTGACCCACGGGCAAAACCTCATTCGAATTCCAACTGGAACCGATCCGCTTCAAGCGGCCATGTTGAGAGTGAATCCGGCAACAGCCCTGCTTCTGCTCACCCATTTCGAGTCCCTGCAGGCGGGAGATTGGGTCGCTCTCAATGCCGCAAACTCAGGGGTCGGTCAGTGCACCATCCAGCTCGCCAAACACATGGGAATCCGCACGCTTTGTTTTTTGAGAAACCCCTCACTCGCCCCTGATCTAAAAAAACTCGGCGCCACAGAGGTTTTCGAAGACTCACCCACGGGATATTCCGAAGCCCAGGAGTCCTTGGGAAAAGATCGCGCCAAGCTCGCCTTCAACGCAGTTGGCGGAGATAGCGCGCTGCGCATCATGAAACTGCTGGGACCCAGCGGAACTCATATCACCTATGGCGCCATGGCGAAAAAACCTCTAACAGTTCCCAACGGCCTGCTCATCTTTCAGGATCTTCGCGTGCGCGGTCTCTGGGTCACCCAATGGATCCGCAACTCCGATTCATCCACGTTAACCGAAGCCTACGCCATGCTCGCCGAGCTGATCCGCTCGGGCAAACTGGCCCAGAAGGTCGACAGCACCTTTGACCTTAACGATTTCTCTGCGGCCCTAGCTCGATTGGAGCAGCGGGATCGCGCAGGAAAGGTTCTTTTTCATAAAAAATAACGGAGCGTATCGCAACCGAAGCACTCAAAAATGCCTATTCCACAAAACATCCCGAGTTGGCGGGAAAACCGCACAACCCGTCAAAAAACCAAGGCATTTATCCAAGGCCGCCACTTGCCAGCGCGGTTTTTTCAAGCGCTTTTTGTTTTGCCCACATCACCAAACCCGTCTTTCCTGTTTGCTGCTCCGGTTTAAAAACTTCAGGTATGTCAAATCCCGTTTCTCAAAAGTCAGAGAGAAGCCTGAACCATCAGGGAGGCTCAAACCATTCCCCCACCAAGGATACCGTGAAAAAGACGATTTCGATGAACCACCCGTTATCTTTTCTCCGCTTTCTTTTGCCGCTATCCCTTGCCACGGCAACCCTACGTGCAGATCCTGAGTGGGCCAAGGAAATCACTTCATCCACAGTTGGCACGCATCCAGCCATCGAGAGCGGTAAATTGGAGTTTTCACTGAGTTGGAAAGGAATCGTCCAAGCCGGCTACCTCGATATCGAGATCGCCCCGAAAGAAATCAGCAAGCCCGGGTATCTCGTCATCAAATCCTCCGGCTACAGCCAGGGCTTCGCAAAAAAACTTTTCCCCTACAGCCACAGCTATTGGTCGGAAATCGTCCCCAGCACCCTGGAGTCCCGGTACTTCCAATCCACCGAGACGGATTCAAAGGAAAAAACCGTTACCACCAATCGATACAACCCCAGCAAAGTGGAAATCGAGGAGATCACCACCCGAACCGGCACCTCAAAAAAAACCACTCTAACAGAAACTTTCACTCAGCCGGAAGTGCGGGATTTGTTTTCAGCCATTCTGTTTGTGAGAAGCCAAAAACTTGATGTCGGCGATAGCCACACGATGCTCATTCTGCCTTTCAAGAGTCCCTACCTTCTCAAAGTCAGCGTGGATGCGAAAGAAAAGCACGATGGCAAAGACGCCATCCGCCTGAGCTTCGCCTTGCGAAAAATCAACCTGAAGACCAACGAGCTGGTCGCATATAAAAAACTCAAGAAGCCGGTGACACTCTGGCTTTCCGATGATACGGACCGGATTCCTCTGGAGTTGCGGGCCTCTGTCTATATTGGAGACGTAAGGGCCGTGCTGACGAAGCACACAAAAACACCATGAAATCGGATTTCAACGCATCCTCACCAGAGGCCATGATGGATCTTGGCGCGGACTTCGCCGCCCAGGCAAAACCCGGTGATGTATTTGCTTTGGTAGGCAATTTGGGCAGCGGGAAAACCCATTGGACCAAGGGTTTTCTCAAGCATTTGCAACCTGAAACCCACGTCACCAGCCCCACGTTTAGCATCGTCAATACCTACATGGATGGCACTTGCCCCACTTATCACTTTGATTTCTATCGCTTGAAATCCGCCAATGAACTCATGGATCTCGGTTGGGATGAATACTTGGATGACGCTGCCGTGGTCATCTGCGAATGGGCGGATTTGTTTCCGGAGCTTTTTCCCGAGCATACCCAATGGCTGGAGTTCACCCATCAAGCTGACGGTGGCCGCCGAATCCGAAGAATCGCGCAACCTAACCGAAAATCGTCGTGATCGGTTTTCCCTGATCTGCGATTTTGAAAGGTCGCTTCGAGGGTGACATCACGATCAAATCGTGAGGCAAGCCTAGCCCGTAGGCGATGGTTGCATTGAAATCCTGAATACTCACCACATCCTTTTTCACCTTGTCTCCCGACGCATCGGTCTGGCCGTATTTCATCCCCCCCTTGATTCCGCCACCTGCCAAAACGCAGCTAAATGCCGATGGATGATGATCACGCCCGTCCTTGTGCTCACTCTTGATTTCGGGTGTCCTGCCGAACTCTGTGGCCACCACAACCAAGGTTTCCTTGAGTTTACCCCGCGCCTCAAGATCGGTTAGCAAGGCGGCGTAGGCTTGGTCAAATTCCTGGCAACGCCCCTCTACTCCCGCGAAGTTATCGTAATGCGTATCCCAGCCACCCAGCTGAACTTCCACAAAGCGCACGTCATGTTCAACCAATCTTCTCGCCAACAAACAACCCTGCGCGAAATTTCCAGAACCGTACAAATCCCGCGTCGCCTGGCTCTCTTTTGTTAGATCAAATGCGGCCAGATCGGATGATTTCATGAGGGAAATCGCATCCCGGTAAAGTTCCTCGTAAGCTTTCACGTCCGCGTTCGGGTAGCGTGAATGAAACTGCTGGTTAAGCTTGTCCGCCAGCGAGAGGCGTCGGTCGAAATCGCCTTCAGAGACATCTCCGGGTCTTCTCGAATCCTGAAGCCCCTCCTCGGGTTTGCCGATCGGTGCCGCGGAAAACTTTGCCCCAAAAAATCCGCCCGATGTCGCGGCGGGAGGTGTGTTGATCGCAATGAATCCCGGAAGATCCGGATGCAGCGGACCGGCGAGCTTCAGAACCCACGAACCGAATGCGGGATGCCTGATCGTTCCCCGCGGTGCGTAACTGTGATGCATCACATAGTTTCCTTGCTCATGCGCGCCTTGCGTGGAGCTCATCGAGTTGATGATGCACATCTTGTCAGTGACCTGTGCGGTCTTGGGCAAGTAACCGCTGATCTGGACATCGGCCTTGCCCATGATGGTTTCCGTAGGTCCCATCACAGCTTTTTTCTTGGGCTTGGGATCAAAGGTGTCCAAGTGGCTCATGCCGCCCGACATATAGAGATAAATGACATACTTCGCTTTGCCGCCCGCACCGGCCGCCGCAGGAGCCGCACCCGCCACCGATGCGCCCAACATCGGAAAAAGGCCGACCCCCAAATAGGCTCTGGCCGCGTTCAACATAAACTGCCTGCGCGTCAACTCATCGGTGCGATTCAAATCATGAAGGTTCATGGATCATTGGGTTTGAGGTTGGAAAGTCATTGCAGGAACACAAACTCGGAAGACATCACCAAAGCCGCGACCATGTTGCGATAGGCCTGATCTCCCGCGGATTCAACTTCAGCGATCATCCATTCCATTTCCTGCGCGCTGGGCGGACGACTCAAAATGGCGAGATACAACCGCCGGATTTTTTCATGGGTCGATGTCACTTTATGAAGACTTTTATAAACATGCGCATCCTGCCTGTTCACGAGTTGGCGCTGCACGAAGCCATTCATGAGCGAGAGCATCTGACCCACATTCGGATCCTTGCTGGCCGCATCGACAACCTCGCGATCGGAGGCGCCGAACAAGGAAAGAAAATGCTCACGCGGCGCGGGGGATGGCAGCTCTGATGCCCTCACCGCCGATTCGGCTCCATACTTCCGCACGTTTTCCATCATCATAGACGGGTCTTCTTGCCTCGTTCCTCCATTCTTTTTCACGCGCTCCAGAAACTCTTTGTAATACTTTCTAACACTCGCCTCGGTCTTCAACGCGAGCACTTCGTTGGATAGCTGGATCATGTCCATTTCACCGACCAGCACGGGACGTCCACCGACATGAATCCGAGTATCGACACTCCGCTTCGGTAGCTTGTCAGGATCACCGTTTGACAGTGTAATGAGGGAATCCCAAATCTGCTCCGCGGAGAGCCGCTCGATTTTCCGTCCGTGAAAATCATCCCCGCCATCCAGGGTGGATGGATTCGGATTGGTCGCGAATTGGAAGGTTTTCGTCAGCAGCAGCACCTTTTGAAAGGCCCGAAGATCGTAATCCAGCTCCAGCATCAAGCTGGAAAGGTAAGTCATCAATTCAGGATAAACCGTCTTCGACGCATCGACATAATCGTCCACAGGTTCATGAATTCCTTTTCCCATCACGCGTTTCCACATCCGGTTCGCAATCACGGTCGGGAACTGGGGGCCTGTTTTTTCGGTCATCCATTCGGATAGTTTTTTCCGACCCTCCTCATCATCATTCCGATCCGATGTTCTAACAAATTTTCCAAATGGCGTCCTGCCACCCAGCACCTCTCCGGGTTTTCCATCACGATACTGATAATCCGATGGCAACTGGATTCTGCCATCCCCGCCTCCGCCGAGGGACATTCCATAAATTCGCTCCCAGAACAACTGTCCAACCTGATACTCGATCCCTCTCGACTTCGTATCTTTTTGGAGCTCACTCCAAAGACCGCCCATCAGGGACCGATTCAATGGTTCCTGCCCATGGGTGAAGGCCGCCAAATGATAAAAATCTTTTCGCTCCGTCTCACCAAACGGATCGTCATGGCATTGCGCGCATTCCATGCGCGTACCGAGAAAAACACGCATCGTGTTGGACAAATTATCCAAGGGCATTCCCCGGTCACTCGTGTAATAACCCACCGCCGCGGTCTTGGGATCCCAGCCATTTCCCGTGCTGCTTACCAGCTGACCCACAAACTCATTCCAGGACATATTCCGATCCATCGCCTGACGAATCCAGTCGCGATACGGCTCACTGTTTCCCTGCCGTCCTTGGCCGTCATCCCTGAGCCTGAGTAAATCGAATGCCCAGTTGGTCATGTGGCTCGAATAGCCCGGTGATTTGATCAAATAATCCACCAACCCCACCCGCTTATCGGGATCTTCAATCTCGATAAAGGACCATGCCTCCTCCGCTGTTGGAATCCGGCCGATGGTCACAAGAAACGCACGCCGCATGAACGTCGCATCGTCCGTCACTTCCGGCACCGGCAGTTTCTTGAGGCGATAAAAATTGGCGATCAGCGTGTCGATTTTCAAGGCCGCCTTTTTCAGAGACTCGGCATCATTCTTGGGTTTGACCTCATCAAACGCTTGAGCACAAAGCGCCAGAGTGAGACTCAAAAGCACGGCGCGACTGGAAATTTTGAACATGGGTTTAGATCAAGTAAATACGCTACCATCTGTGCGTTTTGAGTCAATCTCTTGAATCACGGATCTTCGCGAAGAATCCCTGTTCGAATCAAAGCTCTGCCCACGAATTCTCGGCATCTCATTGTGAATAACTGTGAAGAATTTACCTTTCAGAAATTCCGAATTCCCCTTTAACCATATCAAAAAGCAAAGATTCCGAGGAAATACCACGGAATCTTCACAAGTTATTCACAATGCGGGACCGCCCTTACGGCATCGCCTTTTCCATGAGAGCGTTCATGCGCTGGATCATCTCGCGGGCATCGTCCAGAAGCCCGGCGGAAATGAGTGCGTTATCCAGCATCTGGGCCGCTACCAATTTCGCCACCTCAGGATGGGACGCACGAGTTTCAGCAAGCTTCTTGATGAGAGCGTGACGTGGGTTGATCTCGAGTTCGATTTTCACCTCGTCTTTGAAATTCTCGTCCATCGCCTTCATCATTTGGCGGACCTGCGGGCTCATCCCGTCTTCAGGAACCAAGGCAATCACCGGACTTTCGACCAAGCGCTTGCCACTTGAGACCTTGGTGACTTTCTCACCCAGCTCGGCTTGCAAGAACTCGCACAAGCCGTTGATCTGCTCCTCGCTGAGGCTGCCCTCACCCGAATCGACATCCTCAAGCTCCACACCGGCGTGACGCACGGATGCCAATTTCTTGCCATCAAACTCGCCGAGAGAATCGACCACGTATTCATCCACCGCATCCGTGAAATAGATGACTTCCAAGCCACGCGCCTTGAACGCTTCGATGTATGGACCGCTCTCGATCTGTTCGCGGTTCTGCCCGACCAAGTAATAGATCTTTTCCTGACCCTCTTTCATGCGTCCGGCGTAATCCGTCAGGCTGCACACCTCGCCCGCATCGGTCATGGAGGTTTCAAAGCGCAGGAGCTTGGCGAGCGCGTCTTTGTTCGCATAATCCGTTGCGATGCCTTCCTTGAAGAAACGCTCGAACTTCTTATAAAAATCCCGGTATTTCGCGGGATCCGCCGCCGCCTCTTTTTCAAACATCTTGATGATGCGCTTGGTGATCACGCCGTTGAGCTTCCGCACCAACGCGCTGTCCTGCATGGTTTCCCGCGAGATGTTCAGCGGAAGATCCGCACTATCGACCACGCCTTTCACAAATCTCAACCATTCCGGCAACAGACCTTTCGGCTCGGGATCGATCAACACTTTTTTACAATACAGCGCCACACCGCCATCGACTTTCCCAAAGCCCATCTTCTCGGGATTCTCGCCCGGAGTGAAGATCAGGGCGTTGATCGTGATCGGAGCATCGGCACTGAAATGCAGGCGATAAGTCGGATCGTCGAAACCCTTGCAGGCGAACTGATAGAACGCCTTGTATTCCTCATCCGTGATATCGGATTTGTTTTTCAACCACAGGGCTTCGATCTCATTGACGCGTTTGCCATCGATCAGGATCGGGAAGCCAACGAAATTGCTGTAACGCTGGATCAGGCCTTTGATGCGGAAATCATCCGCAAACTCTTTGCTCGCCTCACTGAGATGCAGCACGATTTTCACTCCGCGCGGAAGTTCGTCCACGTTCTCAATCTCGTAACCGGTTTTTCCATCACTTTCCCAGCGCAGGCTTTCCGCGTCCTCTTTCCAGGAACGGCTGTAAACCTCCACTTTGTCCGCAACCATGAATGCGGAATAAAACCCGACCCCGAACTGACCTATCAGGCCCGACGGGCTACCGCCGCTGGCTTTGAGCTGCTCGAGAAACGCCTTGGTCCCGGAATGGGCAATCGTACCGAGATTCTCGATCAACTCCTCACGGGTCATCCCGATCCCACGGTCGGTCAAGGTCACGGTTCCGGCATCCTTATCCGCTTCCAAAGTGATCTGAAGCTCCGCTCCGGCATCTTTAAAATGCTTCTCCGTGCCTTCAAGGTGGCGAACCTTCTCCATCGAATCCGATGCGTTCGAAATCAACTCGCGTAAAAAGATATCCTTATCGGTGTAAAGCGAATGCACCACCAAATCCAGCAGTTGTTGGATCTCTGCCTGGAATACATGTTTTTCTGTTGTTGCTTTGCTCATGATTGAATGGGGTTGAATTTGATTCGGCAGCGACATAGCTGCTCCCCCACCTTTTTGTCAAAAAAAACAGTGAGGAGATCCACTTTCGCCAGACTGAGACCTGCCTAGCACAAAAGCGAAGTTGAAAGATACAAGGCTTCACCCATAAGTCCAATAAAGACCTGCCACCCGAGCGGAAATCACAACAGAGCGGTCATTTTATCAAAATGACCCTACCGTTTATGAAACAACCCACCCCGACATATCAGGGCGTTTTGTGCCATGCATTGGTAGGGCGGTTTTGATAAAACCGCCGGTCTGCAAATACGCAGATCATGAATCGACTTCATAGCCTCTTAATGAAAAGCCTTTTCCACCAGAGCGGTCATTTTATCAAAATGACCCTACCGTTTATGAAACAACCCATCCCGACATATCAGGGTGGTTTGTGCCATGCATCGAATTTCCGTCGCCGCTCTTTGGCGGTTGACCTCAGATTCGCATGCTTTCCATCATCTTCATGGCTTCACTGACCTGTTGAGTCAAAAAGACAAGAGTCCGATACATCCAAAAGCATACAAGAACAATGAGCAGGCTGATCACAATCTTCCAAATGAGATTCAATTTTGGATGCAGCCAGATGAGAGGCAGCGCAAATGGCGGAATGGTTAGAAAGGCAATCACGATCACACCCGGTTTGCAATACCATGGCACATCACTCCCCGGAACTGGCGGGGGCACCGCAACCCCTGGCCGTTTGGATGGATCGAGATACTCCATGCAATACCTGCATTTCACCGCGTCTTCCTGAATCTCTTCCGCACAATAGGGGCACTTCTTCATCGTTTAATGCCACAATCATTCACTATCCGCTCACCCGTGTCGATGCCCCAGTCGCCAGGCTTCAAGGAAATTTTATTCCATTTGAGAAGACATTCTCTTGGCAAAGCCCTCTACCCCGTTCTAAGACCCCGCAGAATGTTTTCCCAAGAACCTATCGAATGGCCGGATCAAGTTGAAGTCATCATCGACCACCTTGAAAGCGAAGCTTCCAAGCGCGCCCTCAGCCGCGAGGAACGCGCCCTGATGGACGTCTACGAGACCGTCCCCATCCTCGAGAGCCAAGACTGCCTGCACGAGTTCTGGCAGTCCGGAATCGATCACCAACGCATCATCAACTCCTTCGATCTCATCGGCTCCTCCATGATTGTCGACACCCTCAACGCCAGCCAATGGTGCCAAACCCGCAATCAAGACCGCGAAGACTACAGCGAGACCGAATCCGACTACCTCGCCACCATCGAAGAAGAACTCCCCGCCGGCATGGACGAACTCGTCGATCTGGTCCTCGAGTTCATCGAGGAAGAATTGGGGTAGTATCGAAGGTCGATGGTCGAAGCCAGAACCGCTGGTGTGGTAGAGAGTTCATAGCCAAGCTCCCGACATACGTTCTTCAGGGCAGGCAGAGCAAATCATAACAACCAAGAAGAATCTGTTATCAGCAGAATTTGGCGGCTTGACCGCGCCGCCTCAAATGAATATCTTGTTTACTATCACAGCCACCCCACTCTGATGAAAGTTTCCAAACAAAAGATCCATCCCAGTAGCCGAGCTGCCGTGAAAAAGGCAGCTAGGCAGGCGGATCGTCAACGCTTGGAACGCGGGGAGAATTCGGAAGTCATTCAGCGCGAAAACTCCATATTTCCGCCGAGCTATTTCGAGCACCACCGGATTCTGAATTTCTCTTCTGCTATCGGAAAATGAACGGTTCCGAGGCGGGAGTGGAAGACTATTTAGGGTATCTAAAATCTCTTCGCGAATCAAAGACCGAGTATTTTCTTGAAGGCGGGCAAGCCGTAAATTTTTGGGCAGAATACATTGACGCGCACATCCAATGCAGACCCTTGAGTTCGATGCGCCCATTTACATCCAAGGATTGTGATATATGGGTTAGCTTCAACACATGGGAAAAATTAAAGAGAAATCCAGCAGTTCGAAAAAGCTCTTCTCCTGCGGATGGACAACTCGGAATACTCACGCTCAGTAAAGAACCGCCCCTCATTGTTGATATTCTCCAATCCGTTTATGGAATCAATGTTCGTGAATACCCGCGTCTAATGCAAAGAGCCTTGGACGACGGAACGATACGAGTCATCGACCCAATATATCTTTTCCTGAGTAAGTGCCACTGCTTCCTACATCTGCCTCAAGCCGACCGCCAGGACGAGCGACATGTCCGTATGATGGCAATGATCCTACCAGAATATATTTCTCTGCTGATCAATGATGCCGATCTAGGAAGCCTTCCGGACCGAGATCTACTCAAGGAAATCAAGCTTCTCAAAAAAATCTCCTCTTTAGGGGCCTGCCGACGCTGCATGCAATCTCTTGGAATCGAATCCAAAACCCTCATCCCTTGGAACAAACTTGCGCGATCTAAATCGGACTTGCTGGCGAATTACGCAAAAAGCCAAACCAACAAAGACGGATGACTGATTCCATTTAGGCCTCAGTAGATGACAAAGTCTGGCGGTGAATCATCGTTCATCACCCCGTCTGCATCGAACATGAACTTCCCGCCCTCGCCACAGTCGCCACCGATGCAAATGCCGATATCCATGCAATACCCATCTCCGATTCGTTCCACGCGGAGATGTTCCGGGTTGGCGTCGTAGGGATGCAGATTGGGGTCATCCTTGATGAAAAATTCAGCAAGCGACTTACCCGCTTTCAGATGACTTATCAGCCCTCTAAGAAAGATCGCTTTCCACATCCTCGCCACTTGCAACACCATCTTGTTGAGCTTCTCCTCAGAACCCACCACCTCGATGGCTTCGTTGATGTCTGTTTGGTTCATGTTTTTATGGCGACGTGGATTAGAACAGAGCGAGAGAAAATCTGTTGGTAATTTATTTGATTTTAAAAAGAGATACACGGCCCCAATTATTCAAATTCCGGACGGTATATTTACACCCGCGTTTCAAGATTCCTCGAAATAATCGGTATCGATTCTTTTCAACGCAATGGTGCGGGTCGTCGAGACACCAATATTATGCTCGATCATCAGGTCGGCGAGGCGGGCACCGTTGATGAGAATGACTTTCTGGTTTACGGACTTTGCGTAATCGTGGGCATTTTGCACAAAGTCACTGGTCGTGATGAATACACCTTTGTTCGCTTGTTGACCGGCAAGCGCTCCGACGAAGCTTTGGATCTCTTTTCTCCCGACGTTACCTTGCCAGCGTTTGGCCTGCACATAAATCACATCCAACCCGAGGCGGTCTTCGTTGATCACGCCGTCGATCCCTTCGTCGCCGGATTTTTTGGTGACCTTGGCGGCTTCTTCGCGTGATCCGCCATAGCCCATAGCGAAAAGAAGATCGATCACAAGTTGTTCAAAGTCATACGGATCCATCTTGGACATCTGTGCCAGTAGCTCTGAGCGCAAATTTGACTGGATTTCTTCAACTGCTTTTTCAATCAGGTCTGAAGGTGTGCTTGTGTCGATATTGGAAATGGATGCAACGTCCAACGTATCCACCTTTTTCGCCTGACTTGCCGCTTTCCAGGCTTCTTCGTATCCCTCGATATTTCTTAGATCGTGGATGGTAATCGGGCCACTGTGCTTCTCCAAAAAGGAGCGCCCTGACTCGGTGATTTGGTAGGTGAATTTCGCGGTAGGGTGCTTTGAAATCAAGTTCGCCTTGAGTAGGGAACTCATCGCCCAGCCCGATCGATTGTCGATGTGGGTCTGACCGCTTTTGACTCTGGAATTTCTGATTTCATCCGAGAAATGATATTGATCGGCGATCTTGATTACTGCCGTGCGACGCAGGATCGGACCTGCTGACGCAAGTTCAAGCAAGGGTCTTAGAAATTCATCCCAAGTCGGCAATTCGGTCGGATTATTTTGCATGGTTCTAGTCTTCTATAATCGTTAGAGCCTCTTCCACCGCCCGAAACTCCGCTAGCGCGGCTTCCAAGCTCTCCACAATCTCCGCTGCTAACAATGCAGGAGCAGGAAGATTTTCACTGTCTTCCAGGCTTTCGTCTTTGAGCCAGAGGATGTCTAGGTTGGCTTTGTCTCGGGCGATGATTTCTTCGTAGGTAAATTTCTTGAAACGTTCGGTTTCTGTGCGTTTGGTGAAATTGCCGGGTTGATAGACGGCTTTGAAATCGTCGAGGTCTTTGTTCGCGAGTGGATTGGTTTTTAGGGTGAAGTGCTGGTTGGTGCGGAGGTCGTAGATCCAGAGGTCTTTGGTCCAGGGCTTTTCGCTGGCTTCTTTGCGCTCGAAGAAGAGGACGTTGGCTTTCACGCCTTGGGCGTAAAAGATGCCGGTGGGCAGGCGCAGGAGGGTGTGGACGTTGCAACGTTTGAGGAGTTCGCGGCGGATGGTTTCGCCGGCTCCGCCTTCGAAGAGGACGTTGTCGGGGAGGACGACGGCTGCCGTGCCACCGATCTTGAGTTCGCTGACGATGTGCTGGACGAAGTTGAGCTGTTTGTTCGCGGTGGTCGCCCAGAATTCGTCGCGCTCGTATTCCTGTTTCTCGGTGCTGATCTTGCCGTCGTCGCCGACGATGGTGTAGCCGCCTTTTTTGCCGAAGGGCGGGTTGGCGAGGATCATGTCGAATTTTTTGCCGCTGGGCTGCGCGAGGGCGTCGGCGCGGTCGACCGGTGGATCATTCGCATCGGCGGTGGAGCCAATGCCGTGAAGATAGAGATTCATCGCACAGAGGCTGACGACGCCGGGAACGATGTCGGTGCCGCGCAGGGCTTCCGTTTTGAGGTGTTTGATCTCCGGCTTGCTGAGTTTGTTGTGCTGGGAAATGTAATCGTGCGCAGCAAGCAAGAAACCACCGGTGCCGCAGGCGGGATCGCCGATGACTTGCCCAGGCTTCGGCTGCATCACATCGACGATGGCGCGGATGAGCGGGCGGGGCGTGAAATATTGTCCGGCTCCTTTGTCGGATGAGCTGGCGGTTTTTTCTAACAGGCCTTCATAAATCGCGCCTTTGATGTCCACGTCCATGCCGGACCAATCCTCATCACCTATCATCTTGATCACGCGCTGGAGGTCAGAGGGATTGGAGATCTTGTTCTGGGCCTTGCGGAAAATGATGCCGACGAGGCCGGGTTCTTTGCCGAGGTTTTCGAGGGTGTGGCGGTAATGAATTTCGAGATCGTCGCCGCTCTTGCCGCTCAGCACGGACCAAGCGTAGGCGTCCGGGATGGGGTTATCGAAACCCAGCTCGGTCATCTCGTCGGCGAGCTTGAGGAAAAGCAGATAGGTGATCTGCTCGATGTAGTCGCCGTAACCGACCCCCGCGTTCTTGAGGACGTGGGCGTAGTTCCAGACTTTGGAGACGATGGTGGAAGAGTTGTCGTTTGACATAATTTTGTTAGTTACCAAACCAAGAACCAAGCACTGTGACGATGGTAGCCAAATCTTCTGCCAACCATTTTTCTGTCAAGACTTCCTGTGCCCAGGCATCTGGACTCGTGAAAATTTCACGATAAATTTCCGAGGCTCTTAGAAATTGAATGGTGTCCTTGATAGCTGCTATGATGTTTGCCGTGTTGTCTCTTTCATCGATGGTCATCATCGCTACAGCCCGGCAGACATCATGCGCATGCTTCACTGCCTGCTTGCGTGAATCTGCCCGTATTTCAGAACTCTTCTCCAAATTCAAAGATTCCAACCAACGGTCAGCGGCGGCTGTTAGTTTCATTACCGACCATGTGACGGGGTTCAAAACCTCAAGATCCATACCGTCGATGGATAATTTGAATGGGTGCATTTGGATGCCTACAGCTTCCGGGTTATGGCGTCCATGGACACCCTCCTCACCGAGAGAGGGGGCGTGTTTGACTCTAATTCTATCCGTGCGCAGGTTCTCGGCTCCCGTCGGAGGTGTAGGTGCATGCAACTCGACGATGATTTGCCTATCTTCACTCAGTTTTTTAAAAAACTGCCAGCGCTTACCCTGAGCCATCGTGGATACCTCGAAGCCATTATCTTTCAACGCTTTTGAGATTAGGCTGTTAGTCGTTTCATCGGCGATGAGATCAAGTCCTACAACAAGATCGAAATCTTTGGTCACGCGTGGTGTCGGATCCGGCCAGCGTTCCAGTGGTACCACGATGGCGGGTTGGTCTTGATCCAGCAGCCACTGCTGCTTGAGGAAGAGACCATACCCACCTGCCACGATGATTTCGCCGCTTACTGATGTGAGATCACGCCAGAGTGGTTTGAAATGTGTCCAGAGTTCGTCTTCGATCTTCGCCATTAGCTTATTCCTTTGAGGATTTGTGCCCTGATGTCTCTGGCTGCATCTTGTTGACGCGCGTCACCGTTGCGAAGTTCGATCCAGGTTTGGATTTTACTCGCCCATTTCAGCCCATCAGGATCGGTATCATTCTGGAAATAGAAACCTGCTTCGGAGGTTTCGATCAGTTCCACATCGGCGAAGCTACGAATATCTTCAGGGCTGCCATCGAGGATTTTCCAAGCTTTGCTGATATTTGTTACTGCGACTTGGAGTGGACGTCCTTGTCCAAACGGAGTGTATTTTGTCACCGATGACTCACCGGTGATGGACCATTTAAGCCCCTGACTTTGGGATAGGCGGGGGAGCGCGAGCAGGGGCTGCGGTAAGCGCAATCCCATTTTTGCCGCACGTGGCGGTCTCCATTCTGAGCCCAATTGATCCAACAAGCGCAACGAATCCTTCAACCTGATTTTCCTACCCGTGCTGGAGACAATCAGTTCGTCTTCGAGGGCCTTGACTGCTTTGGAAACTTGGGAGAGCGAAAGATTCGTGCCACTGGTTTGGATGGCTTCATAGAGCTCACCCAATGTTTCATATTCTGACTGCATCAGAAAAGCTCTTGCAACCATGCTTGAGCGACCGCGATAAGGATTACTCAGAGCACGAGATTCAGGATAGCGGTTTTTATGACCCGTGCGGTAAATCAGCATCCGCCTCGGGATCGTAACGATGCCATTTCCGCAAAGATCCAGCCCGCTGACTTGTTCTTCTTCTAGCTCCTTTAGGCGCTCCTCCGAAAGGTAGGGGACGACAATCATCGGATGCATCTCCGGGTCGTTTTTCTTCTTCGTACAAAACTTGATTTGTTGAATGGCACTCTGAACCACTTGCGGTGTGCTCTTGGATTTCACTTCCACCAAAAAGAGAAATCGCTCCAGAGGGTCCACTCTCAGACAGGCCGTAAGCATGGCATCAGCACCCGCTAATTCTTCCTGATCCGTGAGCAAAGATTCTCGCTGCAGCGGCGGAAGCAAGTCCCTGTTCTGCAAGAGATATTCCATGATCTTCCACTCGTTCATTTTCTTATTTTGTTATGTTTTCCCACTCGGGAAAATCGATTTATGAGGAAATTAAATCATATTTTCTTAAATTGTCAAGTTTTCCCACTCGGGAAAATAATGAATTGCAAGAAATATTGCAATTCGGACGTTGATCAGAGGATTTCTATAAGTGGCCATAAGTGGCTTAAAAAACGACTTGTGGCCACTTTGAAGTGACGCTTGGCGGTCTGATCTGAATGGCAAATCTGAAAAGGCCGGATGGTCGTGGAAATTTGAACTGGCGTGGATCTGAGTCTCGTGGAATCTTCCCTTTGGCCTGCCGCACCTGAATTCCGACTCCATGTCGTCGAAGGGTAACCTTCTCAGGGTGATGGCGGGCTTAATTTTTTGGCAGCGGCGAGCTTGAGGAAAAGCAGGTAGGTGATCTGCTCGATGTAGTCGCCGTAACCGACCCCCGCGTTCTTGAGGACGTGGGTGCTTGTCCGCCGTAGCCCTGAGGGGAAGGTGGGTAGTTCCAGCTTGCCCGACCGTAGCCTTGGCGAAGGCGGGACTTTGGAGACGATAGTGGAGTAGTTGTCGTTCGACATAAAATTACTACAGGGACTGCCTAGACTTGCCGATTACGGTTAGTTTTTCCTGAATCGCTTGACAGAGGCTATCGATGATCGCCTGAAAGTTCGGCTCAATTGCCTTGGTGGGGTTGGCTTCGACAAGTGCGGCAACCCTGTATTTTACTTCTTCCTCGATGTGATCATTCCAGAGCTTTCCCTGCGCCTCAAAAGTCAATTTGAGGCGATCTGACCACTTTTTCTTCCCCTTAAATTTGGGATGAGCAATTGAAACCCCATATTTATGTAGAAGCATTTTAGCGTATAGATCTTTGGCTAATAAATCCTCAAGCTCGGTTTCGCTTTGTCCACTGCAGATTGCAAAATGAAGGTCTGCGGGTTCGAGTAGACCTTCGGCCTGAGCGCGCTTCGCCGCATCCAAACCGCAGGCGTCTCGATCCAAGAAGACGTGTGCATTACAGAGAGCCGCTCGCGCCTCTGATAACTTATAGCAAAGATTCGAACCGCCGTTGAGAGTTTCAATCGCGAATGACCCATCTGCGAGCGCCTTTGCAATAGGCTTGGATGAGCACTGAAAGATTGCACTTAGGCTCCGACGGTCATCCTCTCCTTCAACAAGAAGCAAAAGTTCTGCGTGGCGGAGATTATCAGAGGCCCTAACTCCTAGGGCGCAACGAATCTCCTCAGTGTTACTTGCAGGTCTCGCCGCGGAATCTTGAACTAGAATATTGCTGCTAATTTGAGATCGATTGACGAGCAATGGATTATGGGTCGTTATAATTACTTGGTTGCTTGCAGAGATTTCACCAAGCACTCTCTTGAGCTCGTGAATAGCGTTGGGATGAAGATGGGATTCGGGTTCCTCAATCGCTAAAATATGGTGATGTTTCCCCGGTGAGATTTCAGAAAGGTATTTCATTAACGCCAGCGCAGCGAGACTCTGAATCCCATCCCCTTTTCGATCGAGGGTAGTCGGAGTACCATCATCTACTAGTATCCTCTTGTCGATTGTTAGTGCTTGAGATCTATTCCCTTCGGACAATTCAAGACGAACCTCTTTCACACCGGTAATAAACGTTGAAAGCGTCTTTGAAATATTCTCACCCAATGCTTTCAGAACCGGTGTTTCAATTTCGCGAACAGCCTTCAGGGCCGCTCTATATTTTGGATCAAGATCGAGTTGAGATAGCGCTGCACCTAGAAGCTGATCCACGATTCGTTCTGCTTCATGCGCAGTACGAACGGATGGTATGTATGTGAGATTGAGTCGTTTCGACAAAAACTTGACTATCTGCTCGCGTTTTTTTGTTAGTGCATTCGCTCCCTTGCCGGGCTTTCGGACCGTGAACTCAACGTCCTTTCGTCCGATCTCCACGCGAATCGGTAGTGAACCATTAAGTTTTGATTTAACTTCTGTCTGAAATTCCAAAAGTTCGGACTCGTCGAGTTGGAACTCCAGATCGAATCTGGAAGCGCCGTCGGGTTCCTTTTCTTGGAGGGACAATGGGAAATCAAGATCCCACGAATATCGTTCAACGCCCGATCGAGTATACGACAGACGTCCGCGATACAACCGCTCCGTCCGGGCGCTTCGCAAGAACTCTAGCGAAATAACTAATGCTCTGAGTATATTTGATTTCCCTTCATTATTTGGGCCGACAAGCGTTGTTAATTCGCCAAATTTGAGCTTGTTCGCGCTTTTAATGCTGCGGTAGTTGGCGACAGAAAACGAAATTAGTTTCATGATGATGTTCCACTTATTGATCCGTTGAACGCGGAATTGAGTATTGATTGCCGAAGGCGGTTAGAGCGGGTGATTTGGCGGTCGAGTTCGGCTTCGAGGTGGTCGATGGCGGTGGTGCGGGCTTCGACTTCGGCGACGATTTGGTGTTGTTCGATTATCGAAGGGAGTTTGATCTGCAGTTCTTTAAGAAATTTGAAGCTGATCGCTGGCATCGTTGCACCTTTGATGTTGAAAGCCAGAACTTGGAGAAATTGGGGGGAAGAGAAGTAGTGAAAAAGATAAGGTTTGAGAGCTCGCGCGTCCGGTTCGATACGAAAAAGATTATTTGCAATCACACCTTCATAGCCCCAGCAGATTTTGCCAGCAGAGCCGTAGCGAATCATCGCGAGATCAGTCTTTTGAACGATATATTGCTTTCCTGGAGCGACGATGTAGCGAGGAGGCTCATCGCCTTTGGTGTAATCAACTATTCGCAGAAACCTAACCATTCCATCTCCGCATACCTCTGCTTGATCTTCCTTTGGAACCTGAACTCCTTGTGAAAACTTACACAGATCTCCAAGATAAACCTTGGAGCATCCGGATTCTGGATGCCGTTCTCTCCATTCCTTCGTCAACTCCCCAGTCACAGCGGCGGCGAGAACGGATTGGCGGTAGCGTTGGAGTTGGGCTTTGGCGTGGCGCAAGGCGGCGACGCCGGCGGCGAGGTGTGAGAAGAGTTCCTCAATCCGCGCGACGATGCGGCGTTGTTCGGGGAGGGGTGCTATAGGAATGACAATCGACGCCAACTTTGTTCCATTCACATTCGGTTGGCCGATGCCACTCGCATTATCGCTAATCTGTAACCAATAATCCGGGGTTTGGAAAAAGTAATAAAGATAGCGCGGTTCAATAGCTTTCGTTACTCGCACTCTGATTAAGTAAGAAGCGAAAATACTCTCCGGAATCTCTGTTTGGATAAGGAAGCTTTTACCTACGGTCGCACCTGTTCGTGCAAATAGCAGATCACCCTTTGCGAGCTGATACTTTGGAATTTGCGCATCAGGTATCTTACAATAAGGAACCGCAGACCAATCAACACGGTTATCCTGAATATCTGTGATACGAAGGAATCTTGGACCGATCTTCTCCTTGGTCGAGCTTGCGGTATGTCCGTACTGAATAGATTCAGCGAGCTCGCCGACTGTTGCAATGCTCCATCCTTTCGGAAGCTTGCTCATTCTATAACCATCAGCAGCCACCCCACCCTTTTCTAACTGGGGAGCTTTTGATTTGGACTTGGTTGCAGGCATGGGAATGAGATTGCGACTTAAAAACAACTCACGCAGGCTTCGATTTGCTCTTTGTGACCTTCTTCAAGACTTTGCTTGCAGATGATTTTTTCTTAGCAACTAGCGGCGCATCCTCAACAAATGAAACTGATGGCAAAGTCACCATCCCGTTAGGACCACGTGCTGTGATCGTTGAGACCAATTCCCGCAGTGCGCCGTAAAGCATGGAGCAGCCCGTGACACGCACGAGGCGTTCAGGATCATTCGGATAGTTGGGAAGCACTTCGTAAACGCCTTCTGCGATGATGTTGCCTGTGTAGGGAGGCAAGGGCTGTCCTTCGATGGCTTTAAGATGTAGCTCAAAGTAAACGCTCCAGCAGTTTTCGCGCTCTGGGAGTTTTTTGACGATTCTCTCGACTTGGATATCACCCGCGGCGAATGAATCAGCGAGAGTTGCCTGCACGTTCACTGACAAGAAATTTTGGTAATGAACGTGGATGGGGGAAAGTTTAAGCTGCGTTTGAGTCATCTTGGTTGGCAGTTGTATCGTTATTGAGCATGGGAACGAGAGCCTTGGTAACCGGAGTCACGGACTTCAAAGCGTATTGGATGGAGTGTCGATCTACACTGCTGCTTGGATAATGAATCCAGCGCACCTTATGTCCTTTCGGGACGAAGGTTTGTTTCAAATCCGCTCCAACCGCGTGTCCGGCACGAACCAGCGTATCGATCGTGAGGTTACTATCGCCACTGAGCATGGCGGTGATGCGCGAAGGCGCGACGCCGAGGCGCTGCGCAAGATTGGTGCGACTGATGCCCTGACGCTTCATGAACTGGAGGAGTTCTTCAACAGCGATGAGCTTGGTGAATTCCACCTGTGAATCGACGCGATCCACCGATTTCGCAAAATCTTCGGCAAGTGGGTTTTTACCCTTAACGTGGATCATTTTCATAAGATTCAATCTTTCAGTTTCAAAATGGTGTCGGGTTGTTTTTTGGCATTCAGGTATTCGGCTTTGATTTTCTTGGCCAAGGCGATGTCTGCCGATTGCTGTTTGTTCTTTTTTCCTCCATTGGTGCAAAGAATCAGGTGCTCTTCGTCATCGATCTCATCATAAAATGCATAAAGTCTGACGCCGGGGCGCTTGAATTCAAACACACCCTCCCCAACGTTTCTGAAGGTAAGTTTGTTTTCATAGGTGTGATATTGTGAAACGGCGTAGATCCGGGTGTTGATCTCATCATACTTTTTCGTATCCGTGTTCTTGAGTTTGGAAAGAAAGGCCTGTGCGTCGTCACGCTGATTGATAGCCAGAGTGACAACCCGTCTCGCAAGCCCAAGGTGCATGGTGGTCAAAACGATTTCAACTGATTTTTTCACTTATATATGAAATTGGGGGGGATTCAGGATATATGAAGTGATATCAGGGGCTTTTCGGGAGGTCGGCGGGATTGCTGACGATGGGTTCCAATCCGGCGGCACGGGCCTTTGCGATGGCTTTTTCGGAAGCCCGTTTGAGAGCGGCCTCGGCACCGATGAAGTCGGGATCGTTGAGCGGCTTGACGGAAATTTTTCCGTTGGTCTCCGGGCGATAGGGAGCGGTGTCTTCCATGAGATTTTCAGGTTGATGATTCACGCCCGTCTCGATGAGGACCGGGGGAGTGGAGAAAGCATCGTAGATCGCCCATTCATCAACGATGGAAATGTAGGTGCTTATCAAGTTCAGCCAGCCACGATGGTGACGGCGGCGGATGGTTTCCGTGGGGATATGATGTCCACCCATGAGGACTCGCTGCGCGACCCGTTGGATGGCGAACTCAGCATCCGGTAATTTGAGGAAATATAGTTTTACCGCATAGCCTTCCCTCTGCCAAACCGGAATGAGACGGAGATAGGTTTTGCTGGAAAGGGTGGTTTCCAACGCGAAGTTTTTTCCGAGAGCTGCAAGATACGAGATGCGCTGCAACATCAGGCGACCCGCAGCCAGTGCCGCCTGCTCGGGCTGGAAAGGACTCAACCCGGCGGCGATGAGATCCGCGTTCACGAATTCCGGGCAACCGGCCTCATTGGGAAGCAGTTCCTCGGCGAAGGTCGTTTTCCCCGCCCCGTTAGGCCCGGCAATGATGAGAATTTTCTTCATGCGATCAGTGCCAAGTTGAGCTCTTCGACGATGGATTTCGGATCTCCGCCAAAGACGCGTTTGGCAACGGCCAACGGCACGCCCTCGCCCGAATCGACGCCTTGCCAGGCTTCGAGATAAGCGGCCTGGTCGTCGGTGGCAAAGGCGCCGTTCAGGGCGACATAATTTTTAATCACTTCGAGCCAATGGCGTTGGGCATCATTAAAGCGCGTTCCGTTTTGGGCGAGCCACTGCTGGTAACGGGTTTCGACGAGTTCAGGGAAAGGCGCGAGCGGAGTCTTCTGGGGATCGGCGGTGTGGCGGACGAGAGAAATGAGGTTGGTGAGGATCTTGACGGGGTTACGGGTGAGCGGGCGTTTCTCCAGATGCTCATAAGCCGACCAAACTTCTGCGGGTGCGATGTGATACGGCGGCCGGGCGATGGCTTCGGCAAGGGCTTTTAGCTCTTCGTAAACGAGGTGCCGCTTCGCGTGGGGCTTATTGTAGAGGATCTGTAGGGCGGTGATTTCGTCCTGATTGTCTTCGAGGAATTGTTTCCAATTGTTGATGAGGCCTTTGGCTTTTTCCTCGTCGTAGCGGGTTTCAATCACTTCGTCGCTGGCGAGGTGGTCGATGGTGATCTCGCGGTCGCGGCGTTTGATTTCTAACAGGTCTCGGAAGGCAGGGTTGGTAGCGATGGGTTGGCAGGCGGTGTTGGCGAGTTCGAGCGCGGCTTGTTGTAGAGACTCACTCTTAGGTTCTTCGGAAGACGGCGCTCCCGGCGGTAGCGCCCTACCTTTGATGATGTCAGGATCGGTGGCGCGGAGGAGATCGGAGGCGAGTTGTTTGAGGGAAATGCCGCCGGTGGATTGGAGATCTGCTTTATCGGAATCGCTGAGTGACCGATCGAGACGGGCGATGCGGTTGGCGAGACTTGTTAGGGTGTCCTCATCGCGGTGGCCGATGGCGACGTCTTTGAGCAGTTGTTCAAATGCGACCGTGGGCTTGCGCTCTAACGGACGGGAGTCGGTCTTGTCGGACTCGGTGACGCCAACAGCATCGACGAGGACGAAGCGAGTCTTTGATCCGGCATCGGGGGTGACGGTGGCGAGGTCGGTGGGATCGATGGTGCGCGTTCCCCGGCCTTTCATCTGCTCAAAGTAAAGCTGCGAGCGGACATCGCGAAGGAAGAGCAGGCATTCAAGCGGCTTGATGTCGGTGCCGGTGGCGATCATGTCCACGGTGACGGCAATGCGGAACTCGGGTGCGGTGCGGAAGGCTTTGATGATATCCTCGGACTTGCCGCTGGCCTTGTAAGTGACCTTTTTGCAGAAGTCGTTGCCCTTGCCGAACTCTTCGCGAACGTAGTTGACGATGTCTTCGGCGTGGTTGTCGTCCTTGGCGAAGATGAGAGTTTTAGGCACCCAATCACCGGTGCGGCCGGGAAAGAGATCGGTGAAAAGTTTTTCCCGAAAGGTTTTGATGACCGTGCGGATCTGATCGGGAACGACAACGGATCGGTCGAGCTGGGTTTTCTGAAATGTTTCCTCCTCGTCCTGGACAGCCCAGCGTTTCTCGCGAGTGAGGCGGTCGCGCTTCTGGTAGTCGAAACCGGCATCGAGCTTGGTGCCTTGCTCGGAGACGCGGGTCTTGATGCGGTAGATGTCGTAGCCGACGTTGACGCCATCGGCGACGGCCTGAACGTGAGGATATTCGGTGACGAGGTTCTGATTGAAGAAGCCGAGTGTGGCCTTGCTAGGTGTGGCGGTGAGACCGATGAGGAAGGCGTCGAAGTATTCGATCACCTGCCTCCAGAGATTGTAGATGGAGCGATGGCATTCATCGACGATGACGAAGTCAAAGGACTCGATGGGGATGCGGGGATTGTAGGTGACGGGCAAGGCTGCGGTCGAGCTACCCGCGCTCCCCTCGTAGCCGGAGTATTCATCGGCCTCATCGTCGAAATGGTCGTTGTTAGAAAGTTGGGAGTAAAGGCGCTGGATGGTGGAAACGGTGACCTTCCAGACGGGATCGATGCCGGCGGGACCGAGCATCTGGACGTTGTAGAGGTCGGTGAACTTACGGCCGTCGTCGGGAGTGGTGAACTGCTGGAATTCGTTGACCGTCTGGCGCCCGAGATTGCCGCGGTCGACGAGGAAGAGAATGCGCTTGGCTCCGGCGTATTTGATGAGGCGGTAGGCCACGGTGCACGCGGTGAAAGTTTTTCCGGAACCGGTCGCCATCTGAAGAAGCGCGCGCGGACGGTTGTCGGCGAGAGATTTTTCCAAATCGGTGATGGCAGCAATCTGGCAATCCCGAAGTGGCTTGGTGTTTAAGCTCGGGAAATACTTGAGGCGAGCGCGGAGGGTTTCGGGTTGTTGGACAAGCGCGACCAAGTGCTCGGGTCTGTGGAAAGCAAAGACGGGACGCGAGCGGGAATCGGGATCGCGTTGGTCGCGGAAGTTGGTTTCCACACCGGTGGTCTCGTAGGTGAAAGGCAGCGGATCTGCCCAGCGCTGGGGAATCCATTTCTTCGCGGCGGTGTAACGGGCGGATTGCTCAGCCACCGCAGAAAGCGTGGTGCCGACTTTCTTCGCCTCGACGATGCCGAGTGCCTTGCCATCGACGAAGAGGACGTAATCGGCTGGACCGCCCATGGATTGAAGCTCGCGGATGGCGACGCCGCGTGAGGCGGAGAGGTTTAAATCGGAAATGCTCTGCACCAACCATCCCGCCGCCGCCAATTGGGCGTCGATCACTTCACGGGCTTGTTGTTCTGGGGTCGGCATTAACTAACGTAGTTCTATGGCTTTTCCGTTCTTCGGAAAGCCCAAATTGTTAGCATTTCAAAGAACCACAAAGATCCATACCGTTCATTCAACGCTTTAAGGTATTCGCGGGATGCGGTGACTTTGGCATTTGTGTTTCCGGCGGTAGAACTGCTGCGGCGGTTAAAGAGGTTGCATTCGGGGGATAGACTATTTTAATGAATTCAGTGGAGAAAGATTTGCGCCTCTGGGAGCCTTGAGTTGCTCTTTTACAAAATGACTAAAGCCACTGGTAGCACCCTCTTGGAGGGATTCTATGGATCGTGAACGATCAAATACATAGGCGATTTCTGTAAGGTTTTGATTCATCGTATTGTTTGAGATGTTGTCTCAAATTCAAGGATCCTGAATGCTAGGGTGGGACATTTTTAGGGTGACCCAAATCAATGGATGTCTTCGTGGAGGGGAGCGCGGGCATCTTGCCCGCCTTAGTTTTTTTAAGATGCGGGCGAGACGCCCGCGCTCCCTTTTGTTCTAGGAGCAGAGGCCTAGGTTGCATCCGTTGTTTTCGGATTTTGGGGTGGTGTTGCAGGCTGGGTGTGGGGTGCCCGTGGGTTGTTGAGTGGCGGCGTGACGAGTAAGCGACGAGGTGCGCCCGCGGCGGGAGGAGTGCCGCTGGGAAGAAGGACGCGGGTTGGAGTGCCGGTTGGCGCGCCTCTTGGCAGATCGGCAGGGCTTGGGACAGGCGGCACCGGTGCGGCTATAGGAGCGCCTTCTTGGGTTTCCAGAATCTGCGGAGTCGCCTCGGCTTTGTCATTCGGCATCAAGATTGCCATTGGGACAGGTTTTGCAACCGGGATAGGCGCTGCAGGAACAACGGGTGGTGCCGCAACAAAACCATCTGAGGAAGTTTCGGCTGCAGTGAATGCGGAAGCCGGGATTTCCAGAGGATCGCCAGCGAAGGGTGAAGTCGGGGCCATGGACGGAACGAGAGACGGAAGGACCACGCTGGAGGGAAATCCTTGCTCTTTTGGAGGCGCATCGTTTTGCACCGATCCGGATGCTTCCCCATGTCCGGCCATGGGTTGCTCGCTCTGAGTCCCTCCGAGATGAACATCCGGCACAAAAGGCGCGTCCGGCGCGGCGATTTCGGTCGTTCCTGCGGAAGTGACTTGTGCCACAGGTATTGCGGGACGAACCGCCGGTGGAAATACCACGGATGCAGGAAATCCCGTTGGCTCCGGTGATGCCATGGGCGCTGGTGCCACAGGCTTCGCTTGCACCTCAGGTGCGGCAGCTCCGTAATCCGCATCAAACAGGCGGTCTTTGGGATCGACCCGATCAATCGGAATCGTGACGGCTGGCGGCGGAGTGATTTTTCCGAGATACTTGGCCTCTTGCTGATAGAGATCGTGGTTGAGATGCTCGGCAGCAACAACCGGAAGATCCGGCACAGAAATGGGTGTGGTGTGCAGGCTAATCCTTGAGGTGAGCTTCAGTGCCTCTTTTGGATCGCGCAGCATCCAGGGAAGCTGTCCGAGTTTGGGACGGTTTTTTTCAAAAAGGTCCCAGAGGGTGCATTCATCGTCAGACCACAGGATGAAGTGTTCGAGGTCCGGATTGACGAGGCTTGGATCCGCCTCCAACGCCGCTCCGTAAAACCTTGCCGCTTGCAGGACCATGCCGTGGTGAAGCAGCGCGTTGGCCATCGCCATGTTTTGCACGGCCTTGCCTTGATTGAGCTCGAGCACAGCAGTCAGAAGGCGGATCGCGCGGCGCGGCCTGGCCTTCGCGAGGATGCGAATGGCGAAGGCGAGATCGATATCGGTGCTGGGAATCGGATCGGCCGCCCAAATGATGTCCGCGGCCTCTTCGTAAGACTGTTTGTCGAAAAGCCCGTGTGCCAGTTGGCGACGCGTCTCCCAGAGCGTGGGATCGTTTTTGAGTTTATCTTTGAGAAAATTTTCGTCGAAAGGCAGTTGGTCAGCACTCACAGGGTAAAAAAGTTAAAAATTGAATTACCATAACGCCACTCCTGACGCTGCTTCGCAAGCCATAAAGTCAAGCCAGCGATGAATTCGCAAGTTAGCCTTGTGGGAAGAGGGATTTGCTGAAAACAGCCAGATCTTTTTCTGCGCAACCATTCCCCGCGAATGGGGTTTGAAACCCTTGAATCAATCATGAAACCCGCATTCTTACTGATCGGCACCCTGTCCGTGTTAGGCTCAGCTTCACTTACGGCGGCTCCCGAAACCCAAAAAAAGGGCAAGGGTCGCTTCACTGAACCGGTCAAAGAGGCGGTGACACGCCCCAATACTTCGCCAGCAGCCAGTTCGTCCTGGCACACTTGGACGGCATCCGGTGGCGAAAAATTGGAAGCGAAGTTCAAAGCACTGGAAAACGGAATCGTGACCGTTGAGAAAAAAGACAAAAAACTCTCGCGGTTTGCACTCGCTCGCCTGACTCCAGCGGATCAGGCCTATGCCAAAGCCTGTAAGATGGCGCAGCCGAATGCTCCGTTTTCGCAAAAGGTGATCAACAGTGCGGCCGCGCGTTTGGATGAATCCATCCATGCCGCACTCAAGGAAAACGAGATGGTGCCGAACCTGCCGATCCCAGACAGCTTGTTCGTGCGCCGCATTTATCTGGATGCGATCGGACGCATCCCGACAGAAGAGGAAGCGCTGGCATTTTTGAATGACCCCTCACCGCAGAAGCGCTCGAACCTGATCAACACCTTGCTCAATTCTTCCGGCTACACCATGCACATGTATAACTGGCTTGCCGACATGCTGCGGGTCAAGGACGACTACGGCAGAGGTGCGCGTGCATTTCTTTATCAGGATTGGTTGAAAGACCAGCTCGCCATGAACGTGCCGTGGAACGCAATTGTTCGGGACATGTTGACGGCCGATGGCAAGCTCTACGAAAACGGGGCGGCGGGATTTCTGCTTCGGGATGCGCAAATGCCGTTGGATGGCGTTTCGAACTTAATGAACACTTTTCTGGGTGCGAACGTGTCATGCGCGCAGTGCCATGATCATCCGTTTGCGGATTGGTCCCAGCATGACTTTTACAGCATGGCGGCATTTTTCGGAGCCACGGATGGCTATCATGAGGACGTGTTCCGCCAAACGCGCCGCATCCTCAAGTCCGAGAAGCTCGCAGCGATGGGCAAGAACATGGTCTTCCAGTCACTTTCCGCCAATGCTCTCAACTTGGTAGATCTTCCAAAGAACCGTTTGAAATTTCCGCAGGATTACAAATACAAAGACGCCAAGCCGGGTGAGCTGACCGTTCCCTCACTGATCCGCTGGAGCGATACGAAAGATAACAATCCCGCATACAATCTCACCCACCAGAACCCCGATCAACTTCGCGATCAATTTGCCGATTGGATGGTGCATCCGGAAAATCCCCGCTTCGCCACCGCGATCGCGAACCGTTTGTGGAAGAAGGTTTTCGGGGTCGCGGTGCAAGAACCCGTGACGGACATTGACGATCCATCGGAAGCAAGCAATCCGGAATTGCTGGCTCAAATCAGCAGCTACATGAAGCAGGCGAAATTCGATCTGCGCGAATTCCAACGCATCCTTTTCCACACAGCGGCTTACCAGCGGCAGGCAAGCCGGATGCCGGACAAGCCGAAGGAATATCTTTTCCAAGGTCCGGTCATTCGCCGCATGAGCGCGGAGCAAGCATGGGACTCGATCGTGACCCTTGTCTCTGGCGACAGCGCGGATCAACTGCTGCTGCGCCGTGGCGATGATCTGCAAAAAACCGTGATCGCGGATGACGAGATGAATCCGGAAACCGTCATGCAACTCGTCGAGAAAATGCGAGAAAGCGGCGCTTTCATGGGGCCAGGCAACGGCAAGAAACCGGGCGGTGCACGCATGATCGCCTCGTTTTACGAAGGAGGAAAACCCGAATTCCGTTCCGGCTTGCTGCTGGCACGCGCCAGCGAGATTCAACAACCCGCTCCGGAAAATCACTTCCTGAGGTTGTTTGGTCAAAGTGACCGACTCGTCTCCGACTCTAACACCTCCGATGGCAGTGTGCCGCAGATGCTACAACTCATGAACGGTCCGGTGCAGGATGCGGTCACTCATTATTCGCTCGCGATGCGTTCCGCTAATCAGAAGAAGGATGCAGCATCCCAAATTCATTCGCTCTACATGAGTTTCCTCAGCCGAAAGCCAAGCTCGGAAGAATCTAACAAAGCCCTTGCCGCTCTCAAAAGCGGTTTGAGCACCCAAGACATCGCATGGGTTTTACTCAACACCCGCGAATTCCTTTTCCTTCCCTAACATTTTCAAACCCGTTCCACACGATGAAATCCGATCACACCAAACTCAATGAATTGACCCGCCGCATGTTTGTCGAGCGCATGGCGAAATCGGCCTTCGGTCTGAGCCTGCTGCCTTGCCTTTCACCACAGGGCTTCGCTGAGGAAGCAGCCCAAGCTACCGGCCAAGCCAAGCCCGGTTTTGGCAAGGCCAAGGCGGTCATCATGCTGCAACTCTCAGGCGGATTGAGTCAGATCGATAGCTTCGATCCGAAAACCGGAGCATCGAAAGGCCCGAGTTCGGCGGTCAGCACCAAGGCAGATTTTCAAGTTTCCTCATTCCTTCCGGAGATTGCGAAAATCGCCGATAAAATCACGGTGATCCGGAGCATGACCGCAAAGGTCGGAGTGCATGAGCAAGCCCAATATCTGATGCGCACGGGCTTTGAAAAACGAGGCACCGTTGCGCATCCGACCCTTGGCGCATGGGCGCAGAATTTTCTTGGTCCAAGTCACCCCACCTTGCCCAGCAGCGTCTGCGTGAACCGCCCAGCCAACCACGGCAACGGATTTTTCCCCGCCACCATGAGTCCATTACCGATCCTTGATCCCGATTCAGGACTTCAAAACGCGATCGCCAAGGCGGATTCTACCGTGATGGAAAAACGCTTGTCCCTACTACGCCGGATGGACAGCACGTTTAGCGACGCCATCAATGACCCGGCTGTTTCCGCCTATAATGATTTCTATGAAAGCACCCTTCGCCTGATGAAAGGCAAGGATTTGCAGTGCTTCGATCTTGAAAAAGAACCCGCCGATCTGCGTGACAAATATGGCAGAAACAAATTCGGTCAGGGCTGCCTGCTCGCGCGGCGCTTGGTGGAGGGTGGCGTGCGCTATGTCGAGGTGGAAAGCGGCGGCTGGGACATGCACAAAGACCTCGAGGGAGGCATGGAAGATCGGGGTGCGGAATTCGACGCCGCGTTCGCCGCACTCGTCGCCGATCTGGACTCACGTGGCCTGCTCGATAGTACGATGGTCGTCGTAGCAACGGAGTTCGGTCGCAAACCGAGCTTCGATGGCAGTGGACGCGGCCACCATCCTCTGGTTTTTTCCTGCGTGCTGGCAGGCGGTGGAGCGAAACGTGGCTACGTCCACGGTGCCAGTGATGCGGCAGGCGGCGATGTCAAAAGTGATCCGGTCACGGTGGGCGATCTTCACGCAACGATCGCGCAGGCCTGCGGCTTGCCAGTTGAAAAAGCCGTTGTCAGCGCGAGCGGCCGCCCCTTCACCATTGGCAACAAGGGGAAACCCGTGAACGGTGTTTTTGCCTGAAATCCGCTGTCGCCAGAGATCCTGGGAAGCGCGCAGCCTTGCCACAAAACCGTGCTCCGGGTGGATAGGCTGGGATGAAATTCTGAAAAGACTGTTAGATTCCTTGCGTCAACTCCTCAACCAGAGGGATATCCGCCTCTGCCCATTCCAAAAGGGAAAGCTCCGCAGTTTTGCACCAACGGATTTCCTCGTGTTCGTGAGCGAAAGGCACTCCCGCAATGATTTCACAGAAAAATCCTCGGAGCCGGATCGACACCGCGCCATCGGTCCATTCGACAAGGGCCGAAAGCGGTTTTCCCACCCGCACAAGGATGCCGAGTTCTTCCTGAAGCTCCCGCGCTAAGGCGATTTCCGGCGTCTCTCCGGTATCAACTTTTCCACCGGGAAATTCCCATAACCCTCCCAAATGCCGCTCTAAACCGCGACGACAGGCGAGGAATTCTCCGGAGCTGTTTTTGATGATTCCGCAGACGACTTCGAGCATGGTATTTGGATGATAAGTCCTACAAGACTTATGCTTTGATATAAACCTCAGCTCCAGCTTCAACGAATTCCTTGCTCTTCTCCTCCATGCCTTTTTCGAGGGCTTCTTCTTCGGAGATTCCCTGGGCAGCTGCGTATTGGCGGACGTCTTCGGAAATTTTCATCGAGCAGAAATGCGGGCCGCACATCGAGCAGAAGTGGGCGGTTTTCGCGCCGTCCTGAGGAAGGGTTTCGTCGTGGAATTCACGAGCTGTTGATGGATCGAGTCCGAGGTTGAACTGATCTTCCCAGCGGAATTCGAAGCGGGCTTTGGAAAGGGCGTTGTCGCGGTATTGCGCACCGGGGTGGCCTTTTGCAAGGTCGGCCGCGTGAGCGGCAAGCTTGTAGGTGATCACTCCGTCTTTCACGTCCTTTTTGTTAGGGAGACCGAGGTGCTCTTTGGGCGTCACGTAGCAAAGCATCGCGCAACCAAACCAACCAATCATCGCCGCACCGATGCCTGAAGTGATATGATCATAACCTGGAGCGATATCCGTGGTCAAAGGTCCGAGCGTGTAGAACGGAGCTTCGTGGCACCACTCGAGTTGCTTTGCCATGTTTTCCTCGATCATGTGCATCGGCACATGACCGGGACCTTCGTTCATCACTTGGCAACCTTTCGCCCATGCGCGCTTGGTGAGCTCGCCCTGAACTTGAAGCTCACCGAACTGAGCCATGTCATTGGCATCCGCGACCGAACCCGGGCGCAGGCCATCGCCGATGGAGAAACTGACATCATACTTGGCGCAGATGTCGCAGATTTCATCCCAATGCGTATAGAGGAAGTTTTCCTTGTGATGTGAGAGGCACCACTTCGCCATGATCGAACCACCGCGTGAGACGATACCGGTCATGCGGCTGGCGGTCATCGGGACAAAGCGCAGAAGAACGCCGGCATGGATCGTGAAATAATCGACACCCTGCTCGGCTTGCTCGATGAGCGTATCGCGGTAAAGCTCCCATGTGAGATCCTCGGCCTTGCCGTTGACTTTCTCGAGGGCCTGATAGATCGGCACCGTGCCGATGGGGACGGGTGAGTTGCGAAGAATCCATTCACGGGTCGCGTGGATGTTCTTGCCGGTGGAAAGATCCATCACGGTATCCCCGCCCCACTTGGTTGCCCAACGCATTTTCTCGACCTCTTCCTCGATCGAGGATGCGACTGCGGAGTTGCCGATGTTCGCGTTGATTTTCACCAGGAAATTGCGGCCAATGATCATCGGTTCACACTCGGGATGATTGATGTTGAGCGGAATGATCGCGCGCCCAGCAGCGACCTCGCTGCGAACGAATTCAGGAGTGATCTGCTCGGGAATACGCTGCGGAAAGCGTTTGAAAATGCCGGGCGTATATGGGCTATCGGGAGATTGGTGAGAACCCGTGTGCTGCTTATTGAGATCATTGCGAACGATGTCGCTTTTCATGTCCTTGATCTTTGCGATGCGCATGTTTTCACGGATCGCGACAAATTCCATTTCCGGTGTGATGATGCCGTTGTCGGCATACCATTTCTGGGTCACGGGTTTACCCGTCGCGCGCAGAGGCTTGCGGCGCTCTGCGGTCAAACCGGGAAACTCGACGAAGCGGTTGGCGCGCTCGGACTTGGAGGCGAACTCCGCGTGCTTTTCCGTAAGGTAGCCGTTGTCTTGCGGTTGCACCTCGCGGCCGTCGTAAGCCTCCACATCGCCACGTTTTAAAATCCACTCGCGGCGCAAGGGCGGCAAGCCTTCTTCGGAAGTCCCTTTGAAATCCGGATCTCCCCATGGACCCGAGCAGTCATACACCCGCACCGCCTCATTTTTCTCAATCCTGCCGTTGAACGCCTTGGTATCACTCAGGGCAATCTCACGCATCGGCACCCGCACCTCGGGATGAATCTCACCCTGCACATAAATCCGGGTCGAGGCTGGCAATGGCGCACGGGATTCATCGTGTGTGGCGGCTTCCTTACCGGCGGTTTCTTCTGGGCTGATCATGATGGTTTATGAGTTCGTGTTGCAAAATCGCGAATCAGTAAACCATCGGAAAACAAGAAAGCCATATAGCCATCCCGACTCCCTACGGCGGCATGATCCGCTTCAGGTTCGAAGGGTTTCTTTTCGCGCGTCGAAAAATCTCAGCCTCCCGTTCGGAAAGCTCCCCTGTCGTGTAGGCAGAGTCATTCAGCCCATCCCACTTGTCAAGAACCCGAACATCCAAGAGGAATTGAACCGCGAATGAACGCCAATGCACGCGAATGAAGACCAAACTGACGGATTCAGTAGGAATTTTGATTTCCGACAAAAACCACAGGAGTTCAATATCACTCATTCCTGAAAATTAGCGTTCATTCGCGTTCATTCGCGGTTTGTTTTCTTCAAAACGAGTCATGAACGAACTTTGCTTGCCCCGCTCGCCTCTTCCCGCTACTGCAAACGCGACATGAGTGAAGTTTCCCAAACACCCCAGTCCACCGAAGCAGAATTGATCGCCGTTCGCCGCGAGAAGCTCGCCAAGCTCCGCGAACTCGGGGTCGATCCCTACGGTGCGAGATTTGCCACCACGATCTCCCCTGCCGATCTCAAGGCAAATTTCGAGGAAGGCAAACAAGTGACCACCGCCGGCCGCATCGTCGCGCTGCGCGACATGGGGAAATCGGTTTTCTTCGGTATCGGCGACGCACATGGCTCCATCCAAGGCTACCTCAGTATCAAGGAGCTCGATGAGACCCAAGCCGCGATCTGGAAATGTCTCGACCGCGGTGACTGGATTGGGGTCTCTGGCGAAACCTTCCTCACCCGCACCGGCGAGCCGACGATTAAAGTTTCCTCCTTCACCGTGCTCTCCAAATCCCTCCGCCCGATGCCGGACAAATTCCACGGCCTTTCTGATCGGGAAACGAAATACCGCAAACGCCACCTCGATCTCATCGGCAATCCCGACAGCGCGCAACTTTTCATCACCCGCTCGAAAATGATCGCGGAGATCCGCAATTTCCTCCACGCACGAGACTTCCTCGAAGTAGAAACTCCCATGCTGCAATCCGTCGCCGGCGGCGCAGCGGCGCGCCCCTTCGAGACGCATCACAACGCCCTCGGTATGCCGCTCACCCTGCGCATCGCTCCTGAACTTTTCCTCAAACGCCTTTTGGTCGGGGGCTTTACGAAAGTATTCGAACTCAACCGCAACTTCCGCAACGAGGGCATCTCCCGCCGCCACAATCCGGAGTTCACGATGCTGGAAGCTTACTGGGCGTTTTCAGATTTCGAGGAAATGGCAAACATGGTTGAGGAAATGACCTGCCACCTCGCTGAAAAATTCTGTGGAGGCTTGAAGATCGAGCACAAAGACGAAGAAGGCAACGTGATCCGCACCATCGACCTGACTCGTCCATGGAAACGCGCGAACTATCACGACCTCATCAAGGAAGTTGCGGGTGAGGATTTCTTCGACATCACCGCTGCCGAGCGCCGCGTAAAATGCGAAGCGATCGGTGTGCAGCTTTCCGAAAACATGGAGGACTACGAGGTCATCCAACAGGTCTTCGAGAAAAAAGTCGAGGAGCACACCTTTGATCCATGCTTCGTCACCCGTGTCGCGAGCGAGCTTGTACCCCTCGCCAAAGTCACCCCCGGCGGCCGAACGGTCGAGGTTTACGAACTCATCATCAACGGCCAGGAAATTTCACCGGGCTATTCCGAACTCAACGATCCCGACGTCCAAAAACAACGCCTCGAGCACCAAGCCGGTGGCGAAGAAGAACAGAAGGTCGATTACGATTTCATCGAAACCCTCGAGCACGGCATGCCGCCAGCAGGCGGAATCGGGATCGGGATTGATCGCTTGGTCATGATGCTCACCGGCGCGCCGACCATCCGTGATGTGGTGCTCTTCCCGCTGTTGAAGAAGAAGGATTGAGAGCTCTCCATCTCCTACATCACAGCTTAAAAAGTGAGTTAGATGAAATCCGTCTCAATAACCACACTGCTGGCTGTTTCATGTGCAATTTTTTGCATCAGTTTAAATGTCACAGGATATTGTGCGCCTTCTGAAGCAGAATTGATCTCGGTGGTTATCGCGGGCGATCTTATTAAAACGCGTGAGCTTCTAGCCGCTGGTGCCAATCCAAATGCCAGGCGCGAACATGAAACCCATGACACCCCAGAAACCACCGCGCTCTCTGAAGCGTTAAATCTAGGTCATATAGAAATTATGACGGCTATTCTTGAGAAGAAGCCCGACGACGCCACACTCATTTACGCCATAACTACAGGTCTTGGTGGCTATCAGCAATCAGAGAAACCCATACAACGAGTCTTTGTTGAACAACTTCTAGCCCAAGATAGAAGTGAACTCCTCCTATCGCATTCCAGATACATTCGTTCAGAAAACGCGATCCTTGCTTTGTTAGAAAAAACGCCGGTCACAGATCCCCGCAACCTCCAATATTCCTTATCCTATCATTCATGGAAAACCGTCCGCCAGATCATAGACAAAGCTCCAGATCTCAAAGTATTTTTGGCTAAACCTCCCCAAGATCCAAAATTAGAAAGATCTGATTTAGAGTTACTACCCTTCTATTTTGTGAATCGCGCAGGCGATCATATCCACGAAGAGCATCTGGTAGCTGAACTCCTCAATGACATGTCGAAACGTGGACTCGCTCCTTCAGCATGGGGAGAGATATCGAAAACAGCAGCACTCCAATCACATGAATATGGATTGAAATTCGTCTCAAAAGCCTTGGGGTATAGTGGAACAGAACCTCCACCACTTGGCTACCTCAACGACGATGATCGTCTAGCTTCTGCGATCTTTCACAACAACGAAACAATTGCCAAGACACTGCGCGACAAAGGCGCTGTTCTAAGAGGACACTCCATCGTTGAATCACATTACGCAGAAAGAATCACCTTAGCCCAGAAGTGGATCGCCACAAAGTCGTATGGAAAATTTAACGAGCACAAAGTCGACCCCGGCGACTGGTTCAAACCCGAACAAAATCCTTTTCGCACTGCACCCGATCTCGAGGCCATCAAATGGTTGATTCAATGTGGAGTATCTCCAGCCAAAGATGATGATCTGCTGACCAGAATTATTTGCCATGACTTCGAGGATAAATATGAAGCGATTGAAATCCTTCTTAAAGCTGGTGCGCCTACCGTTCCGTTAGAGGGAAATACAACATCCAAACTCATGGGAACTCTCGTGATTTCAAAAAACAATTATGATCGAGTGACTCTCGCAAAACTTCTCATGAAACATGGAGCCAATCCCAATCTAAAAGATGCGGGTGGAAAAACCGCCGTGCAATGGGCTGAACAAACCTTCCAAATCGATCTACTCGCCGTGCTGGACCCAGAACGTAAATCCAAAATCTGGGAATTATATGGCATGCAACCGCCCAATAAATGGGTTGGAATGTGGAGCAACGAACTCGACGAATTCAAAACCCTAACTTTCATATTCCGGCCCGACGGCAACGTTACTATGCACGGGGCAGTCGGCGAATTCACCTGTCTCTGGCGCGCCGGCGCAGATGGAACTCTTTTGCTCGATATTATTGATGAGTCGGAATTTCTCGTGCGCAAAATTGCCGGAACTATTGAACTTATACCAGATGCAGACCCGCCAAAATCGTTCACTTTTGAATACAAGGGGACCAAACACATTCTCAAAAAAGTCGCGGACCCAAGAGAATTAGAACAAATGCTAAAAGCTGCCCAAGAGAGTGTGAAAGACGAGGAGGATTGATCGTCCTCAATCTCTCTAGCCCCAATAGGGCTGCATACGATAGCCTCTGGCAACGTACTAGGTGATCAGATAAAAAATCCCGAGCCTTGACCCTATTTCGTGAAACAGGCAGGGACTTTTATCCTTAAAAGTCCATATCTCGCTGCCCTAATGTTAGAAGGTTTTCGATGGGATTTTCAGCGCTGATAGATATGGACGCGTAAGGATACGCGTCCCTGCCTTTTTGATCAACGGCATCACTCTTTGCTCGGAGCTGGTGGAGCTGCTGGTGGAGGAATTGGGCAAACAAAACCTTTGATCACCTCGGGAGGTTGTTCTTTCGGCGCTTCTTTTTTCTGAGGCTCAACTGGCGGCGGCACACAGACATCTCCCATGAGCCGTTGCTCAGGCGGAAGCACGAGCTGACTTGGCGACTGCATCAAACCAACTATCCGCACGGAATCCGGTTTCTGATTTTCTTTCTGGCAAGCTGCCGTTGAAAGCGAGATCGCCACGGCCGCGGCGCTCATCACACGAATCGACCCACAGATCGACCCATGCTTCTGCTGCAGCGCGCGCACTTCATCGAGCGAACAATTCGTCAGATCGAAGACTTCTTTCTGGCATTTACCGCAGAAACGACCGTTGTCAGTCGCTTGCATGGCATCCCAATTCATCGGGCATTTGAATGAAAAGTTTTTATCGGTGAGTCGGTTCATAAGAGTATTTAAAAGTGGGTGATATGATTGAGAACCGAGAGCTGCCATTTCCTTAGAAAAAATTAGCACTAGGTCATGTGGCGCAACCCGCGTCGTGACAACGCATGTCAACGGATTTCCCTGAAATCGGCTTCGGGAAATTCCGCGAGGATGACCTTGCGTTCTTCCTCGTTTGCTATCGCGAGAGTGGTCGAGAGCGCATCCGCCAAGGTGGCGGTCGGGGCGGTGACGACGGTGGTGCTATCGTGGCGTGTGTTCGTGCCGTCGGATGGACGGAAAATGTGATGGAAACGACCTTCGGGATCGAAGGTGTGACCGCTGCCAGCGGAAACGGCCAGGGCGCGGCCAGGGGGAAGAGTGATTTTTTTACCGGTGGCCGAGAGTTCGACTTCCCATGGCTTGCCGTCCGGAGCGTTTCCTAAAGCTGCGTATTCACCGATGTTTATCAGCATATGGGTCACTCCTCGCTTCTGGAGGAGGGCGGCGATCTGGTCGGTGGCATACCCTTGGACGATTCCGTTCAAGGTGATGGCCATGCCTTTTTTTTCGAAGGCAACCGTGTGACCTGTTACCTTGACCTTCCGGAAATCGACCAATCCGAGGGACTCTGCCCATGTGGTTTTTTCCATGATATCGCGCTCAGGGAGGTCTGACTCTTTCCATTTCTGCCGCCAATTCCAGAGCGGTTGCACGGTGATATCAAACAGCCCTCCGGTCTTTTCGCCATAGCCGAGGGCAGTGCGGATCAGATGGAGGAATTCCTCGGGAGGATTTTCTAACATGCCTTCTCGGTTGAGTTTGCAGAGAGTAGAATCCGGGTCGTAGAGGCTGAAGAGGGATTCCATTTCGCGGAGACGGCTCAAGCATGCTGCGGAGATTTTTTTGAAAGAGGATTCCGAAATCCCATGAACTTGGAAGTGGACGGCTGTGCCGAAGGCGTAGTCGGAAACCGTAAGGAGGGAATGGCGACGACGGCAGGAGGTGAGAGCCGCCGCACCGAGGATGGTGATGGCGTGGCGGCGGTTCATGTGGAACGGCGGCGGGTGCGAAGAAACAGGACGAAGCCAGTGGCCGAGAGGACGAGGACGCCGATGACCGTGAGATCGTAAATCCATTTCCCTAGGGTGCCAAAGAAACGCCCGGAATGGAGATCGAGCATGACGCGGTCGAGTGGGATGCCGTCTCCAGAGAAGGCAGTTTTCCAGGCTTTTAGATCTGAAGCGCTCGGAGTTGCTGGAGATGACCAATTTATCTCCTGAGCGGCGGGAGTTTCATTGAAATCGAGTAGATTCGCATCGCTGGTGAAGGTTCCGGAAACCGTATCCAAGACGAGGGCTAAATCGTCAGTGCGCCCGGCCTTTGCAATGGGAGTGGCTGGGAGTGATACGGAATCGAGGGTTTCGATAAGCTCACCATCAAGGCCGAAATAATACACGGCGGAGTTCGTGACGACGGCGGTGCCATCGCGCAGCGGCACGGCTCCGACAAGCGGGGAGTTATCGCTGATGATTTTTTTCCTGTGAAAAATCTTTCCATCCCAACTTGCAGCGAATGCTTTCCCATCGAGTCCGAGAGCCTCGGGTTTTCCTTCGAGGGCCATCCCGTAGCGCGCCTCGATCCATGGCGAGGTGACGCGGCGGTTGCTCAAATTCAGATCAACCGTATGATTCAAGATCAGGCCGGTGACGCAGGCGATCGTGAGCGGCACCAGCAAGAGAAGGCCGGACCAGCGGTGAATCGTGCGGCTCCACCGCTTCTTTTTTTGATTTTCGGCCACGGCGTCAGACGAGAGAATCGAGGTAAAGGGCTAATCTCGCGAGCTTGGTGACCGCGCGGACAGAAAGGGTGGCTCCGGCAACGTTCTTCACATCGGCGGAGAGCTGGTCGCCGCTTTTCAGCGAGGCGTTGGAGAACTGTTTGGTGAAAAACGGCTTACTGACCTCCCATCCATGACTCTCACGATAAATGAGGATCTCCACAGATTTGATCTGCCCGTTTTCGATGAGAAAGCCGGTAGTAATCGGCTGAGTCTTGCCGATTTCCTCGAGAATCCAGACGCTGCGATCGCCCTGTTTCCAGTGGCGAATCCGGGATTCCCCGAAGTTGTGCGACATGATTGCCTTGGCGCGGGACTTAGCCTCACTGGAGAGACTGAGGACGGAAGCGCTTGGGATTTTCCCGCCGAAAGCTGATTTGATGAACTCGGATGGCTGCTTGTAAACGCGATCCTCGCCAAGCACGCAGGCCGCGAGGGCGAGCGTGAGTGCAAGAATGCGGATGGGCTGTTTCATCGTAACAGGGCTGGATCGACCAAAGACCGATTCATTTTCTCCAATTAAAACGCGTAGCCAACCCCAAAGTTGAACACGTCGCGGTTCGCATTGCCCTTGGTTCGGTCCTCATAGAGCCAGTCGACTTTGACCACAGTGTTTTCGGTGGGCCAGAAGTTGAAGCCTGTCTGGAACTCAAGCTGGCCGTCCGGCGCGTCCTCGTTCTCCCAGTAAAGGGCGCGAGTGAACACACCCAGCGCCATACCGTTTCCAAATGTCCACTTGTAGGACGGCTCAATGTATCCACCATACTGGGTGTCGATACCCGTGCCTTTGACCGTGCCGCCACCGACTGCGGTGTCACCGCTGATATCCCAGTTTGCGACGAGGCCCCGCAGCCCGAAGCCACCGTCCGTATAGATGAAGTGCCCCGTGGTGAGCACGGCGCTGTTGTCCTCCGCGCCACGCGAGATATCGTCCTGATACTGAATACCGGCGCCGAGCTCAAGGCCGCTGATGCCGGTGTATCTCACTCGGGCGGTGGTGGCCGCTCCGCGGAAGCTGTCCGCTTTCTGCCTGCCTTCACGAAGATCGGGACCGTTGAGATTGATGTCGTCCCTGTCAACTTCGAGACCCCGGTGCACGGCGATATCCCACTGCAGACCACTGTCATAGTTCTTCCGCAGGAGGAAGCCATATTCCGTCCAGGTCGAGGGGATGATCTCGGTTTCGATGCGATTGCGCTCGACGCCATAGAAGGTGTTAGGCTCATGGATCTCGTTGGTGATGCCTAACGGGACCAGGAACGCGCCAGTCTGGAGGTGATAATTGTTGCCCAGATCCAGCTCGAAGTAGGCCTGCTCAAGCTCCCACTCGATGTCGGTGCCGGGATCGTTCGAATAAAGATGCTCCAGCTCGAGCTCGGATACGAAGCGCGAGCGATGGTTGAATTCATAGGCTGTGAAAAGCACAAGACGGTGGATGTCAAACTTGTCGTCAACATCACCCGAATTGAAATGAGCTTCGCCATATGAGCCGAAGCTAAAGCGATCATACCATGCCTGCTCCTTCGGAGAGACAAAGGAGGCGTCAATGTCGGATGCGGCGCTTGCTTCGTCTCCCGCGAGGCGATCGCGAAAGGTTTGAGCTTGCAACAACTGCCCGACGGCAAGGCAGATGGTGACGCTGGCTGTGAGGGTGCTTTGCTTGTTTAGCTTCATCGTTGTCCTATTGAATTGAATGACGTGCTGGGCGCGAACTACGCTAATGAGACTCAATCGCAATAGCAAGGGGTTTTTCTCAGGTCTAGAGAATTTATCTGAAATGGGAGCAAGCAAATGCCTCTGGGGCTGTCTTGATCGGAAATCTTTCCCCCTGCATCGATGAGCAAGAACTCACCAAACTCATGCTCTAAGGGGCCGACAAGAATGACAACTTGGATGATCCGGCAAATTCGTGGTGAGTCTCATCCCAGATCAAACTACCCGAAAATTGCCCTCAACGCCTCCACCACGCCATTGCCATGGGCGGCTTTTGCGATGTAGCCGTTTCTGGATTCGATGACCTTGCGGATTGCGGATACCGAATTTGCGGGACAGGCGGCTTGACCGGAATGTTCTTTGGAGAGCATTTCGATGTCGTTGTGGCTATCGCCCATCGCGAAGTTTTGGGAGATGTCCAATTCATGCAGCCGCGTGATCTCGGACAAGGTGCTACCTTTCTGATAATTTTTGTGACCGAAGCGGAGATAAATCGAATTCCGCTGCCAGCCTAGCTCCGGCACTTCGTTGATGAGCGGCGCGATGCGATCGACGATCCATTCCATTTCCTCTTCCGTGCGAGAGATCAGCCCGGCGGGATCGCCATCCAGCTCGATGTATTGTGCCCCCGTGTGTTCCTCGACGAATTGGCGAATGTGTTTGAGTGTCTTGCGCGATTTTTTAAAAAGCTGGTGAATGTCTTTTCCGCATCGGGTGTTCCATGCCTTGTGAGGTTGAAACCGGCCAAACGCGTTTGGAAAAAAAATCTCCCGCTCTCGTGCGATCACCCAATCGGGAAGAAACGGAAATTTGCTCTCCACCAAGCCCTCGACCACATGCGGCATGGAACGCCCGGTATTGATTCCCCAGACAGCATTCCTCGTTTCACGAAGGTTTTTTATCGTCTCAAAAAACGCAACTGGCACGGGATGGGAGTCCGCGGGATCGTGAAGCGTGCCATCGAAATCAAAAGACAAAAGCAAATCAGGCTTCTCACAGGCATCCAACGTTCTCACGGACATAGTTTACAACAATCCGATGTTCGCGCAACAGAAGGAATCCATGAGTGTGATTTAGGCAGAATTCTCTCGTTTACCCTGCCTTTTCTCTTTCAGTTGGATCATTTAAGCACATCGCAACGCTTTGCCCAAACCTGCCAGAGCTCCTTGAATTCCTCCAGCATTGCGGGTTCGTTTTCCGCAAGATCATTCAGTTCACTTGGATCGTCTTTCAAATGATACAGATGCCAGATCTTCTGATTGCCACTCACCGCCTTCCAATCTCCACGGCGCACGGCTTTTTTGCCATAATGCTCCCAATACAAAACTCTATCTGTTTTTGCGGCACCTGATTTGAAAGAAGAAATAAGGCTGATCCCCTCATACGGCTTGATTTCCTTGTTATCGACCTGTTTGGGGTATTCTGCGCTACCGACTTCTAACAGCGTAGGCATGATATCAATCACATGACCTACCTGCGGGCGAATGCTTCCCTTGTCGCGAATGACCGCTGGCCAATGCGCGATGAATGGAGAAGCGATGCCACCCTCATGCGTAAACATTTTATAATTCCGGTAGGGTGTGCCGGACACGTTCGCCCATTCGAGGCCTCCGCTTGAGTAAGAAAGCCCGGTTCCAATCGGCGCGTCTTTTTGCCCTTTGTCAAATCCGCCGGGACCACCTTCTGCTGAACAGCCATTATCTGACATGAATAGAATCAGCGTATGATCCAACTGGCCGAGTTCTCTGAGTTTGGCAACCAGTTTGCCAACGTTTTGGTCGATACAGTCAATCTGTGCGGCATAGATTTCCATTCGATGCGACAAGTCTTTGCGCTTTTCCTCTGGCATTTCGCTCCATGCCAAAACAGATGAATCACGCGGACTAAGCACCGTATGCGCTGGAATCACACCAAGCTGCTTCTGTTTCTCAAAACGTTTTTTCCTAACTGCATCCCAACCGGCATCGTATCGTCCCTTGTATTTTTCGATGTCTTTCGGTTTGGCCTGCAGAGGCCAGTGGGGAGCGATGTGAGCAAGATAAAGAAAGAAAGGTTTTTTGGTTTCCTTCACAGCCTCGTCGATAAAGTCGATGGCACGATCCGTAAAATCATCAGTGACGTAGAGATTGTCGGGAGGATCGATCATCTCGTGGTTGGAATAAAACTTACGTTCCGGCTTAATCTTCATGGTTTCCTTGAAATACAGGCCTCCGCCATGCAACACGCCCCAATAGCGATCAAATCCACGATCAACGGGCTTCATGCCTGCGCCATCACCCACGTGCCATTTGCCTGTCATCAAGGTTGTATAACCCGCAGGTTTGAGCGCCTCAGCCAATGTCACGCAATTGCGATTCAAGTGACCCAAATATCCCGGCTTGTCGGTTTTTTCCGTCATCGCTCCCACTCCAGCCTGATGAGAATACAAGCCAGTTAACAACGCGGCACGTGTCGGACAACAGCGCGAGGTGTTGTAAAAATTTGAATACCTGAGCCCATCTCTGGCAAGACGATCGAGATTCGGCGTTTCAATCTCCGAGCCATAACAACCCAGATCCGAAAAACCCATATCATCGACAAGCATGACGATGATGTTCGGTTTCTCACCGGCATGAGACAGGTAAAGAGTCGCCAGCAGAAGAATGGTAATTCCGTTAAACAAGGTTTTCATGAGGAATTGCAGCTTGCTCGATCACATCCCAAAGTTTTCAGGAATTCTCGAGTTTTAAATAGACGTTCGCCACGTCCTCGAATGCGGGTAGATGGAACTTCCCTTCAACCTTATACTCTTTGACGGAGACCTTCACCTCATAGTCGGCAAATTCTTTCTGATCCAATTCCTGCTTTTCCTTGCCAATGACTTTGCGTTCGGTAATCGAGCAGTTTTCCGCAGGCAATTGGAAAGAACCGATTGGCTCGGGGACTTCTGGGAACAAGCCATCGGAATGTTGATTGTTAATCCAATTGCCAAGGCCTTCATTGGTGGCGTCGTTCGCAAACAGATACACGGTTCCGGACACGGCAAGCTTGGCGTCTTTGTTATCGATTCTCAAAACAATGACCGCCTTTTGACCCTCCATAGCATAGAAGACTAGGGTATCGCGAATACCCATCATCGAGTGACGGACTTGTTGTTTTTTCGCCATCTTGAATGCAAGTTCGCGCTCAAGGACAACGGGTGCGGCCATAGCCTCGAAAGTGAATACCGAAAGCAAAAGCAAGATAAGGTTTTTGAATCTCATTATATAAGATATTTCACACACACTCGGTCAGAACTCGCGATCCCACAAGGGTATATTGGAACTCTGGGTGTGAAGATTGACAAAACCGATTCCCAGATCCGTAATCCCAACCATATGAATGTCCACCGCCTGCTTATCTTCGGCCTCGGGCTAGTGATCTCGTTCTGCACGGCCGCCGAGATGACCCGCGGACCTTATCTGCAGCTGGCTCGGCAAGATGGAATCACCATTGTCTGGCGCACCGACAAAGCGCTGAAAAATCCCAGGGTAGCTTATCAGAAAGAGGGCGATAGGAAATTGAGCCAATGTAATGCCAACGCGATCTTGCCTCGCGGCTTAGCCGGTCAAGACAAGCTCAGCAAGGCACCTGAGGGGACCATTCAATATGAGGCAACGATCAGCGGCCTCGAGCCAGGCACAAGCTATCGCTATTTTATTTTCGATGGAGATGCCGAGCTTTTAAAAAGCGACGTTGACCATCGTTTCTCGACCCACCCTCCAACTGGTAAAGCGACCCCGACGCGCATATGGGTGGTCGGAGATTCCGGCACCGGAGAGTATCATCAGCTGCTTGTTCACCGAGCCATGCAGATATACACCAAGGAAACGAAAGGCGCGCTCGACTTCTATCTGCATGTCGGTGACATGGCATACGGCCAGGGAACCGATGATCAATTTCAGAAAAAGTTTTTTGAGCCCTACGAAAAAACACTGCGCAACACGGTTTGCTGGGCATCGTTGGGAAACCATGAGGGATCCAGTTCTGACGGAAAAATAAACAAAGGTCCGTTCTTCGATGCTTTTGTCTGTCCAACCCGAGGCGAGGCTGGCGGTCTTCCATCCGGCAGTGAGTCGTTTTATTCATTCGACTATGGCGATATCCATGTGATCTGCCTCAACTCCCATGACATCGACCGCACACCGCAAGGTGAGATGGCAAAATGGCTGGTACGAGATCTAGCCAACACCCGAGCAAGCTGGATCATGGGTTTCTGGCATCATCCCCCTTTTACCAAGGGAACCCATGACAGTGATACCGAAAAACAACTTGTGGAAATGCGTAACCACATCATGCCGATCATGGAAAAGGGTGGCGTAGATCTCGTGTTGAGCGGACACTCACACATCTATGAACGCTCGATGTTAATCGACGGAGCCTACACCACACCGACCACCGCAGAGGGGGTGATTTTAGACGATGGCGATGGAGATCCGAAGGGGGACGGCGCTTATCTAAAAAGTGAGAAAAAAACTCCGAATAACGGAACCGTGGCAGTTGTAACCGGACACGGCGGAGCACTGGGACGCAACGCCATGGGCGTATCTCCCGTGATGCGTCGGATCGTTATGGATCACGGCTCAACCATTATCGACGTCGATGGCGACACACTCACAGGAGTCATGCTCGATCTGCATGGCAAGGAGCGGGATCGGTTTTCAATCATCAAACGCGGAGTCGTGAAGCAACGTATCCTCCAAAAGCCATGGACTCCGTCAGAGCAAACCTTGGAACGAACCGGAGCAGGCGTTTTGGGCGCAGCGAAAACCGATGCAGATTCCACAAAAGCCCAACAAGCCGGCGCAAAAAACATTTCGAAACCGATGCCGAAGAATGTCAAAGCCCTGATTCCAAAAAACGCGCAATGGGATTACCTCGCAAACGGCGAGCATCCGGAAACCGAGATGTGGACACAAGCGGGCTATGACTCCAGAGAAGAAGGTTGGAAATCAGGACCTGCTGGCTTCGGTTATGGCGATGGTGATGACCGCACGGAATTGAAGGATATGCGTGGCAAATTCACCAAGATCTATATCCGCCATGAATTTGTCATTCCGCCAGGGACGGATCTCAAGCGCCTTGGACTGCTCATCAATTACGATGATGCCTTTGTTCTCCATGTGAATGGCAAAGAACTGCTTTCCAAAGGCATTACAAAATCAAAAGAGGGAAAAACTGAAATTGAAAAACACGAGGCAAGCGGCGCGGAGTATTTCTCCCTCGAAAAATTTTCGGAATCATTCAAGCAAGGTAAAAACGTCATCGCTATCGAGGGCCACAATGACGGCAAGGACAGCAGTGACCTGAGTCTGGACCCCGTGCTGCTACTGGAAACCGAGCCAGCAAAACGCTGACTTTACTACCAACCTCGGAGAGACTCATGAATCGGATTGAACGACTGCGCGGGAGTTACATAGAGTGGAGCATGGTGCCGAGCAAAACATGGATTTATCGCATGGTTGCCATCGCGTTGATCGTTGCTTCTAACGCCAGCGCAGAAGAATCAAGCGATTGGCGGATCGAGCTTCTAAATGAGCAGGGAATTCCCACAGACACCGCTGCATTGGAAAAAAGTCAGAAAAATCATTTCATCTCCGCCGAGATCTTGGATGAGAAAATCAAGCTCCTGGCATCAGAAAAATTTACCGAGCGAGAACAGGCACAAAAGGATATTTTGATGATGGGTAAGGATGTGTTGCCGATGATCCTCGCGCTTCCAACAGCTGATGATCCAGAAGTCAGGATGAGACTCGGCAGAATCCTGACTTCCCTGCAAGCAGACGGCCGTTGGAACCGGAACGCTTTAGTGCAGCGAGCGATTGAAAGCTTATTACATGAAAGAAAAAATCCCGGGATCGCCGATCCGCAAGGGAAGCTGTTTGTGGAATGCTTCAATACGGAGAAGCCATCGCTCAGTGGTGGCTACCGGCAACTCAGGTTCAGCGCGCCAGATGGGCTGGCTGGCGCGGTCACGGGCGGCATGGCACGCTTCAGGGGAGATCACGCACAGGATGGCGATCAGAGGCTCATTCTCCGAGCCAGAGATTTTAACGGCAAACAAGAGTTTCCGGATGTGTTTCGGATTGAATCAAAAATGGGTGGCGCAGCTGGTGGTGAGGGCGCGTATCATGTGGGAATTTCAATCGGAAACGTCAGGGCATTGTTTCACCCCGGCTACCCGTCTGGGGCATTCCGCTTTGAGCGGGTGGACAACAACGTGGCGATGGTTCAGAACACAAACATGGGATTCAACCCACAAGTGGACAAACTTGTTTTGATGAGCATCGAAGTGAAACGACTGGCCGAAGGAAATGTGTCCTTGGACGTAACCGTTAACAGCGCAGGTCATCGATTTCAAAAAAGCGCGGTCATCAAAGCCGCCGATATCGGAAAACTCGAAACCATCGGACTTGACCGCAGCGGAAGATCCGGTGGAGACGGCCTGTTCGATGACTTCATCGTCGATTTTGGAAAACCCTAGAATGTAAATTGGCGCGTGAGCTTGGGGCTTGCCGTGGTCCATCAGCCAATCATGATGCCGCTCAACGAATGGCATTGTTATTTCTGATTTTAGCCTGCGCGCTTTGGGGATTGAGCTTTCCTTTGATCAAGGCGCTCAACCTTGAACAGGCAAGCAGGATGCCTGAAGCATCGAGCGTTTTTCTCTCGTCTTGGTTGCAGTGCGCGCGTTTTCTTTGCGGCTCGATTTTTCTTCTGCCATTTGTGTTACGGGCTAGGGCGATTTCATGGAGCGAATGTTCCCAAGGATTGCAACTGGCTTTTTGGGGCGGCTTGGCAATGTGGCTACAAGCTGATGCCCTAGCTTACACCGAAGCCTCGACATCGGCATTTCTGACTCAGGCTTACTGTGTGATTCTTCCATTATGGGCTTGCGTGCGCTCACGCCAGACGCCTGCCGCGCGCGTGATGCTTGCGACCGCTTTCGTGGTGATCGGCTGCGTGATTTTATCAAGTTTGAAATGGGGAAGCATGCGAATGGGTCGTGGCGAGATTGAAACGTTGTTGGCTGCCCTGTTGTTCACTTTTCAAATTCTCACACTCGAAAATCCGAAGTTTGCCGGAAACCGCGGATTGCCCGTCACCTTGGTGATGTTTGCAGGCATTGCCCTTTTGTTCATTCCCATTACTTGGATGGTTGCTCCCAGCTTCCAAGCCTGCATTGAAGCAGGTGCGTCGTATCACAGCATCACCCTGGTTGTGGCACTCGCGCTGCCCTGTTCTGTTGGCGCCTATTTGTTAATGAATGTTTGGCAACCCAAGTTATCGTCAACTGAAGCCGGACTCATCTACACCACCGAACCCGTATTCACGGCGGTGTATGTCTTGTTCTTGCCTGCTTGGTTGGGCGCTTTCATCGCGGCGGATTATCCCAACGAATCATTCACCCTTTCACTCGCCGCAGGCGGGGGCTTGATCTTGCTGGCGAACCTATTGATGCAATGGAAGCGATCCCCCCACCTGCCTCCGGCAGGACCGATCGACAGAAACTGATTCAAGACACAAGCTTCAAAACGACTCCAAAATCTCAAGATTTGGAGCATTTCGGTAAATGCCCAGAGGCCGACCCCTAATCCGAATCAGGCTGCAAAAAAAAGTAAGGAACGGCGGAGTTTTGAAAATAACGTTTCGTGAACATCCTTTTTTGAAATCCCGCACTTGCCCAAATCCCCTCCCGCGCCTACATCCTCCCGCATGGCAACGATCAATTCCAATTTCCTCAAACTCAAGGCAGGTTACCTCTTTCCTGAAATCGCCCGCCGCGTCAAAGCCTACACGGAAGCAAATCCGGAAATCGCGAAACGCATTATCCGTTGCGGCATCGGCGATGTGACCGAGCCGCTCCCCGCCGCCGTGCGCGAGGCGATGCATTCCGCAGTGGACGAACAGGGCGATCGCGCCACGTTCAAAGGATACGGCCCGGAGCAAGGTTACGAGTTCCTCCGCCAAGCGATCGTCGACAACCAGTTCGCCAACATGGGAATTTCCGCTGACGAAGTTTTCATTTCCGATGGCTCGAAATGCGACACGGGAAATATTTTGGACATTTTTGGAAAAGGCAACGTCATCGCCATCACTGATCCGGTTTATCCCGTCTACGTCGATACCAACGTCATGGCCGGAAACACCGGTGAAGCCGATGAAACCGGCGCCTACGAGGGACTTCTCTACCTACCATGCAATGCGGAAAACGAATTCGTTGCCGGCGTGCCATCTGAAAAAGCCGATCTCATCTACCTTTGCTTTCCCAATAACCCGACCGGTGCGGTCGCGACGCGGGCGCAGCTCACGGAGTGGGTCAACTACGCGCTCAAGCACAACGCGATCATTCTGTTCGATGCCGCATACGAGGCATTCATACAAGATCCCGAAATTCCACACTCCATCTACGAAATCGAAGGTGCGCGAGATTGCGCGATCGAATTCCGCTCGTTTTCAAAAAACGGAGGTTTCACCGGCGTCCGTTGCGCCTACGTGGTGATTCCGAAATCAGTTACCGGTCGCACCGAGGATGGCACTCCGGTGCCGATTCACCAACTCTGGTCCCGTCGCCATTCCACCAAGTTCAACGGAGCATCCTACCCCGTCCAAAAAGGAGCGGCGGCGGTCTTTTCCGAAGAGGGTAAAAAACAGGTTTCCGCACTCATCCATCACTACATGGGAAATGCCAAGCTTCTCCGCGAGACCTGCCTTGCGCTCGGACTTCAGGTCTTTGGCGGCGTCAATGCCCCATACGTTTGGGTTGGCTGCCCCAAAGGGGTGAGCTCGTGGCAAATGTTTGATAAAATGCTCCAGGAAGCCCAGGTCGTTATCACCCCCGGCTCTGGCTTTGGCTCCGCAGGTGAAGGCTATTTCCGCATCTCTGCCTTCAACACCCGTGAGAATGTCGAGGAAGTCTGCCGGCGCCTCAAAACGCAAATGTCATAATCGGACTTCCATCCGGTCAAAGTGCCGACTATTCTGGGGTCATGTTAACCCTGAAACTGGTATGCATTTCAGCCGTTTGCTTGGCACTATGCCAATGCATGGATCCGAATGTTATCGGACCTCCGAATATGGGCGGGCCGACCCAAGAAGAGCGCCAGGCATCTATTGCGAGCGAGCCAACCGGTAATTTCTACTACGGACGCCGCTACTATGTGGAGAAAACCCGTTTTTGGGGTTATCTACGCGAACCCCGCCAATCCGCCGATAAATCCAAACTGGTTATTTTCAAAGAAAACTTGAAAAAAAATCCGGATCGCCTTCCGGAAGACGGGCCTGGCAACGCCCGCTACGGCTTTGACAACAACTACGAATACCGCATCTACGGCAGTTATACGGGAGAAAAAGCTTACGAGCCCAACAGCAACCAGATTCTGCCCGTTTTCTCCCTCACCGATTACGAGGTGGTAAATCGACAGCCCGGCTGGCTCTTCAGCCCGAAAGACCATTTCCATCCGCAACGCTTCACCCTCTGGGCTCGCTAGTTTCCCTCGAGTTGGAATTTTAAACAAATTCATGCGGACGCACCGCTTCGAATTTGCGTTCCGATTATGTCTGCCACTGAAGTTCTACCAAAGTCCTCACCTGCAACCGCCGCATGGCGCGCGTGGCTGGACGAACACGCGCCCAAACTTTTCCTCTTCGCGAAAAACCAGACGCGCTCTCATGAAGACGCCCAAGACGTCCTTCAAGACGCCATCGTGAAACTGGTGGACAAAATTCGCGCGGGCGAATTCGTCGGTGGACAGGAAGCTTGGCAGCCTTATCTCTACACCACCATTCGCAGACTCGCCATCGACCTCTCAAGAAAAGACGATCGGAGAAAACGTCGTGAAGACCATGTATCCGCAGATATTCAAGCCGACCAACATGAGGCTTTTCACCCTTGGTTTGATTCCGAGGAAAGTGATGAAGAGACACGCGGCCAACTCGAAGCCGCCCTGAAAAACCTGCCGGAGAAATTCTCTTCCGTGATCATCATGAAAATTTGGGGCGACCGCACATTTGCAGAAATCGGTGAAGCTCTCGAAATTTCTCAAAACACAGCCGCCTCCCGGTATCGCTATGCTCTTGAAGCTTTGAAACGTGAACTCGCCTCCGCCCGCAAGCGTGGCGATCTGTCGATCTGAACTCAACTCTCCCATATGTCGAAAATTCCTACCATCGCCGAACAACAACTTGCGAATCTTCAACCGAACAAACTCGATGAGGATTTCATGTCGCGATTACTTGCCGCTACGGATGGATCCTTGTTCGAACTGAGCGACGCGGAACAGCGCTTTGAAAACAGCCTGCGTAAATTCTCTCCACGAAAGCTATCATCTTCCCAGGACCGCGCACTCCTCGACATTCTCAACCACACTCCCTTCCACGTGGATGATAAAATCGTGCTATTCCATAAGTCCGTATCTCGCGCCGACAAATCAGGCTCCAAAATACGCCGTTTCCATATCGCCGCCGCTGCCGCCGTGGCCTTGCTCGGCTCTCTCGCCGCATGGATGACTCCAACTCAAACCAACGACAAGGCCGGAAGCGCTTCCAACCATTCCTTCCATTCTCCGACACCCCCCGCTGCCGCCTCCAATTCTTTCGTGCCGGCTACCTTCAATCGAAATTTACGTGACACCCGCGATGAAGGCGTCATTTGGAATCAATCCAACCGACCGCACCGAGTCATGCGCTTCACCTACATGGATCGTGTCACCCTGAAAAACGAAAAAGGCGAATCCATCCAAGTCGAGCAACCGCGTGAGGAGTATGTCATCATTCCTGAAAAAGTTGATTGATCCTCACATCCGTCCAAAAACATATCATTCACTATGAAATCAAAGACACACACACGATCCCCCATTCTCGCGTTTGGTGCCGCCGGAGTTTTTTGCTTCTTGGGCGTAAATAACGGGTTGGCAATTGAACCTGCGCCGGATAACTCGAAGCCCCCTGCCGCACTGCTGGATGAGGCTGAGGCAAAACTTCCATTCATCGGAGTCGTTACCGCATCGCTTCCGGAAATGGTGGCAGATCATGTTAATCTGAAACACGGCATCGGCATCATCGTGCGTACCGTCATGCCGGAAAGTCCGGCCGATCTAGCAGGCATCAAGCCGAACGACATCATCCTCAAGGTCAATGATACCGCAGTAAACGAGCCGGATACATTCAGTGCAAAAATTCGCAGTTTCAAAATTGGCGACAAGCTCTCATTGAAAACCATCCAAAAGGGAGCACCCGCTGAAGTCGCCGTCACCCTCGCAGAACGTCCGGCCGAGGCCGTCGCAAATCTTCCAGACCAAGAGCCACTCTTGCTTGAAGGCGTGCCGGATGGACAAGCGCAGCGCCTGAAGGATTTGATCGAACGCAATCTGGGTCAGCTTGGCGAAAATGGCTTGAACGAATTGCTTGTGCCGGATCCAGGATTCAACGAACAACTCCAGATGCTCCGCGAGCGCATGAATCAGGCCATGGGAGGCGAGGAGAAAATCAATCCTGACCAGGCACCGGACTTGCAGTTCCAGCAGAAATCCACCATTCGAATGATGGATCATGAGGGATCGGTCGAAATCAAATCCAGTGGAGAAAACGCTGAAGTCGTGGTGCGGAACAAAGCGAATGAAATTGTCTGGTCGGGCCCGTGGGACACCGAACAGGACAAAGCTGCCGCACCGGATGACATCCGCCAACGGATCGAAAAACTCAATATTCAAAAGGGCAAAGGCTTTTCTTTCAAACTTGGCAGATAACACGCTTGCTCTCAAAGAGTGAGGGAACTTTTGTCGTCCAAGCGCATTGGCTGACGTGAAAGGCTCGAAGCACGGACTCGCCCTCGAATCAGGGTTCGACTTACGAAAAGATTGATGGCAACTTCCTCGTCAAGCCGTGAAATTTTCCATCATCTTTTTATTCTTTGCCGGTTTCATGTCCGGCATAGCCCGGCAGATTGAGCGTGTCTGGACCGACGATCAGGGCCGTCACACCAAAGCGCTTTTGTTGCGCGTGGAGAACGGCAATGCGATCTTGCAACTTCCAAGTGGCAAAGAATCTCCGTTTCCCATCGCGAAACTATCCCAAGACGATCAGTTGTGGGTCCGAAATTTCAGCCAGAAAAAGGAAAAAGAAATTTCCGGAAATGCGGATGAGCAGAAACTTAACTTCAATGCCCCTTGGCCGGAGCGAATCAAATTTTCGGATGATCCGGAAATTATAACCGTCAAAGAAGATAAAGAGACAAACCAGTTCGTTTATGAATCCGCAAACTATCGCTACAACTGCAATGTGCGGCTCAACAATTCCGTCGTCAAAGGGTTCGCGGTGCTATTTGAAGCCACCCATCAATTTGTGAGGGAATTACCCTTGGCTGTGGATGGTGGAGCGAAAAACAATGGCAAATATGAGATCATTCTCTTTGAATTTGAAAAAGACTATGTCTCCGCTGGCGGACCTCCAGGCAGTGCCGGAGTTTATATTGGCGGCAAAAATATCGTCATGGTTCCACTGACCAGTCTTGGCGTGAAAAAATTGGGCAGCGCTTACTCACTGGATCGGGACAAATCCTCCAAGACCTTGCCACACGAACTGGTGCACCAATTGACTCCGGATCCCTACTTCGCGGCGGGTTCGATGGGTTGGTTTACCGAGGGCCTCTCGGAATACGTGGCGGTCACCCCCTACTATGCGGGTGGATCATTCAACGTGAGGGCGAATTCCAGGGCCATCATCGAGTATGCGATCGGTTATGGCAAAGACGGCACGGGTGGACGCGGTCTCGGCAAAGAAATCAAACTTGGACCACTGAAAAATTTCATGCTCCAGTCCTACTCTGGTTTTACCTCGAACGCGCAGGTCAACTACGGCTGCGCTTTATTGATCGCGAACTACTTCTTTCACATGGACCAAAAGGAAGATGCGGCACGGATCAAAAAGTTTCTCGGCGCTCTCAGGCAAAACAAACAAGGCGAAGCCGCTCTGGAATTTCTGTTAGACGGACAATCCTGGCTGGAGCTCGAAAAAGACATCGCCAAGGCCTATTCCGGAAAAGGCGTCAAATTCACTTTCACCGAATAGCCCACGATGCCAGATCTTGAACCGATCACCCAACCAGCCGCACGACCCGCTCTCCCGGGACTCTCTCCGCAAGAACTCTCCGAGTGGCTTGCTGCCAATCAGGAGCCGACCTTTCGCGCCAAACAAATCCTCGATTGGGTCTGGAAAAAAAAGGTCACTTCATTTGACCAAATGACCAACCTCTCTGCCGCGCTGAGAGAAAAACTCGCCGCCGCATTCCGCATCACCGCGCTCACGCATGCAAAGACCCAAGGCAGCGCAGACACCACGCGCAAGTTCCTGTTCAAACTCCATGACGGACGCTACATCGAATCCGTTCTCATCCCCGCCAATCCCGCACTCTATGGCGAAAAATCCGATCGCAGAACTCTCTGTGTTTCCTCACAGGTCGGCTGTGCTTACGGGTGTAAATTTTGCGCATCGGGTCTTGCAGGATACACCCGGAACTTGGACGCCTCGGAGATCGCTGGACAAGTTCTTGCCGCAGAGCAGATCTCCGGTGAGCGCGTTGATAATCTCGTCTTCATGGGCATGGGCGAGCCGATGGCGAATTTCAACAACCTCATGGCCGCGATCGCACTGATCACCGGTCCGGAAACCCTGCACCTCGGTGCGCGTCATCTCACCATTTCCACCTCCGGCCTCGCTCCACAAATCCGCAAACTTGCCGATCATCCCCAGCAAATCCGACTCGCCATCTCCTTCCATGGAGCAACCGATGAAGTCCGCAATAAGATCATGCCGGTAAATAAAAAATATCCAGTGGCGGAATTGTTAGACGCACTGGCGCATTGGAACTCGACCAAGAAACAAAAACTCACCTTGGAATATATTTTGATCAAAGGGATCAACGACGATCTCGAACAAGCCGCCATCCTCGCCCGCCACGCCCGCCACATTTCCGCCAAGGTAAACCTGATTCCATACAACACGGTCGAGGGACTCGAATGGGAACGCCCTGCCCTCTCACACTGCCGAGCGTTCCAAGACGTTCTGAAACAAGCTGGAATCACCGCCACCCTGCGCATCGAAAAAGGCCACGATATCGATGCGGCTTGCGGCCAACTCCGCCTCAAACAGGAGACAGCTGAAGGAATTGTCTAGGAAGGCCGTATAAATGCCGGGTGCAACACGCGTAAGGATCCGAAGCTTCGGTTTTCGCGTAATCACTTTGGAGATGCTCCGATTCTCCGCGCTTGGATCAAACTGCCGCCATTGCGCGTCAATGTTTCGATCGCTCCCACATTTCCTTCGACAACCCAATACTTGATATCTCCAACACCCAAATTGCCGGGGTCGAAGATATTAAAATCCGTTGTCTGCCACTGGTTGCCTTTGTCGGTTTGTCCTGCACCGGCGATTTCCATGTCGAGCTGTTCAATCGTGAAACCATGCTTGCCTGTGACGGTAACGCTGCGGGTACAGCGTTGCGCACCCACGCGGCCAAATCTGGAAGCGTGATGGGCGAAGGCAAATTCCAGACCGTTGATGTTAGAGGCGAGGTTGATGTTATCACCGTCTGTGTGCTCGTTGACGAGAATGCCGGTGTGATATCCGGTCACGATCACGTTACGCAAAAGGGTCAGTGCAGCGTTATTGCATCCCGGAGTCACGATCCCCACCGTGCCATGGGTCGGCTTTGATGCCTGGACGTTATAGCGGTCCGTATTGACGAACACGTTCTCGATCTTGCATTGCGCGGCATTAAGCAGATCAATACCACTGATGCGTGGGTTATCAGATGTACGGACATCAAGATTCCGCAAAATGACATTCACTCCTGAGAAGCGATGATACAATTTTTCGGGGGTGTTTGAAGCGGAGATGACGGCCGCACCCGAATCTGCGAGGCACTTGATAATGGTTCCATTTTCGGGAAAAGGAAACGCACCTATCGTACCAAAGACGGGTGTCGGCTCGCTCTCCCCAACGATCTCAATGGTAATCCAGTCTTTCGTCCCTGGAATGATGATCCGACCAAGATACATACCGTCAGGAAGGACCATGCGCCCGCCTCCCGCTTCGATGACCCTCTTCAAGCAGGCTGAAAACGCCTCTGTGTTATCAGTCTTACCGTCACCCACGGCGCCGTAATCGAGAACATTGAACGATCGCGAGATTTTAGCTTTGGCTGGCTTAGAGACCTTGTGACTCTCCTCCGCCACGGCGGAGCCGCTTGCGATGAGCCAGCCTCCTGTCATCACGATGCGAAGGATCGCACCCGCCAATTTTTTCATGAAGTTCATCATGCTGCCAAGCTACACTGAAGATGGTTTACCAAAAAAGCTTCAAATTACGCCGCATTGACAGTTGCGAACGCATTTCAGAGGGTGCGTGCAGTAATGATTTTCAAAAGTATCTGTAGAGACGTCGGGATCGGCGCAAATTCCTATTTGCTCGATATTGGCGGAGTAAGGGTGATCCTTGATGCAGGCATGCATCCGAAAGAAGAAGGCATGACAGCACAACCGCGTTACGACCTTGTCGAAGACGACACCGCGGAGGCGATTTTCATCACCCATTCACACTTGGATCACGTCGGCACCCTGCCGGTTTGTGTCGATCGCCAGAGTCGCGCAAAGGTTTTCCTCACGCCGGAAACCGCCGAGCTTGCCTGCGCGATGCTGCATAACTCGGTCAACGTGATGGAAAGCAAGCGCACCGAACTGGGTATTTCCGAATACCCATTTTTCGTCCATGGCCAACTCGATCGAATGAAAGGGATTTTCGAGCGTCGAAATGTCGGAAAAAGATTCGATGTCGATGCGGCAGGGAAAATCAAAGCGGAATTTTTCGATGCCGGTCACATTCTTGGTTCGGTAGGCGTGATGTTTGAGGCGGAGGGTAAAAAAGTTTTCTACACGGGAGATGTGAATTTCGAGGACAGCACGCTGCAGAAAGGTGCCGTATTTCCCGATGGGGAGGTCGATGTGCTCATTGTCGAGACCACCCGTGGCGAGCAAGCCAGGCGCGCGGATTATTCGCGCCGCGAGGAGGAGAACGAATTTGCCGCAGCAATCAATCGGGTTTTGAAACGTGGCGGATCCGCCCTGATTCCGGTTTTCGCGATGGGTAAAACCCAAGAGGTTCTGGCCATGCTTCAACGCTTCAAGGAAGAAGGTCTAATACATGAAAACGTGCCGGTCTATATCGGCGGGCTGAGCACCAAAATGACCACGATTTACGACAAGTTTTCCGATGTCTCCCGTCGCAACCGACGTGGCTTCAAATTCCTGACCGATATGGAATTGGCCGGTGGCAATAGGAAACGGGTGGGTCCCATTCCTTTCAACAACGGCTGCATCTACGCCCTCTCCAGCGGCATGATGAGTGAAAAAACCGTCTCTAACAACTTTGCGCGACAAGGAGTGCTGGAGAATAAAAAACACGGCTTGTTCTTTGTGGGTTATGCGGATTCGGAAACACCCGGCGGAAAGATACGCGCCGCAAAACCCGGCGACATGGTCGAGCTTGATCCAGCTTATCCTCCCGTCAAACTCAACTGCGAAGTCCGCATCTTCGATTTCTCAGGACACTCCACACGCGATGCCATTGCCGACTTCGCAGTGCGTGTGAAACCCAAGAAAATCTTCCTCGTGCATGGCGATGAAGGAGCGATGGCTTGGTTCAAACAGGACTTGGAAAGCCGCCTACCCGGCACCGAGGTCATCATTCCCGAGCCGGGCGTGGAGTTTGATATTTGAACCGGTTCTATGAATCCATCGGCCCGCCGTTCATTTTTTCAGGCACTTCTTGCCTCAAGCAAAACCCGCAATTCCTTGGGCATGGTTTTGCGGAAATCCTCAAGTTCTCCCTCGGACACGTATTCCGCAATGACACGCATCACGGCTTGAATATCGTGAATTTTCTCCAATCGCGTTGCGAAGGGCTCGAAGCCGCCATATTCCTCAACCGCATCCGTGAATTCATCGAGATGCCTGAAATGGTTTTTGCTACTACCTGGGTTCCAGCCATCCACATAGATCGCCTTAATAAACATCGGAAGCTGGCTAATGAACTGCATGGACTCAAACATGGAAGATTGGTCACGCAAGACATGAAGCGTGGCGCGCAGCAGCCTGCTGGCTCTCGAGGTGTCGTCTTCGTCTCCGAGTTCGGCGGCAACTTTTTTCAGGAATTCTTTTCCTGTCGTGGCATACTTGTCAAAATCGATTGTCATAATCAATAACACTAGGGTTTTTCGCCGCTGAAGGCTTCAGAGATCTTGCCTAAATAAGGTCATTTTTTGCATCTATTGATTGCTAGAAATCTTTTCCAGCACGAGGGAGAAAAAATTCAGAACTGATTTAGCTCTTGAGGGCATCGAGAACATTGTGCGCTTTTCTGCCGACGGATTTTTTCGTCTTCTTGATCCAATCAGCGGATTTTTCACAGGCACCACCGACATTTTCCTTGGCGAGATTCCGGATTTTTTCGAGATCTTCAATCAGCTCATTCCTAGCGGCTTGCAGTTTCTCTTTACTCTTTTCATCGGCAAGTTCCAGGCGGATACGGGCTATGGTCCCGGCCGACTTCAGGTGCAACCAACTATTGTGAATCCTGTCACGGAGCGCATTCGCCTCTTCTTCGCTCAGCCTTTCCAAACGCGCGATGGCGTGCTTCATCTCGGCATAACTATGCTCGATGCGCCTTTCAATTTCATCCAATTTGTCAGCCGCATCCATTTTGCCAAGAGCGAGTTGAACCTGTAATTCGTCAATGGCTGCACGGAGGACATTTGATTCCTGCCGTCCTTGGTTATCGAGATGTGGTTCGACTTCCCTGATTACGGAAGATGCATGTTCTGTTATCTCACAAAGCTTTTTTATACTTTCACTGTCGCTCAACAGAATTCCGTTTTCAACGGTATCGAGGTAGTAGGAAATATCTATTCTTTCTGTCATCATGGGTGTTTTCATGGACCTATGAATAAGATTTTCTTCACGTACATGCTTCGCATGCGTTGCTGAGCACTGTGTAGGGTTTGCCAAAGTGGTTGGAAGCAGCCAGCTTCTTTGAACGGATCCAGTGATGCGGATTGCGGAAATATCCGAGAAACACGCATGCGCCATTCTGCCTTGAAAGTATCAGATTATTGCCACTGGTGCGTCATAAAAAGAGAGCGATTGCGCAGCTCTTTACAATCCTTCAGCTGAAAAAATGATGATTGGAGACAGACGGTTTTCATGTCTAAATTCAAAACAAAGAAGATTGGAATAGGTCAGTAGTAACTGAAGAATTCGTTGTCGTAGGCCGGAACATACTTTTTGTAATGGGCGTGAAGGAAGACCACCAGATCGGTCATTTGCCGCACGGTCATGGTCTCGTTGTAATCCGGCATCGGTGATTTAAAACCCTCGCGCGCCGCCCCTTCAATAGTAGCAAGGTAATCGGGTGAGATAACGTGTTGAGGCTGTATGATTGCGGTGACAAGCTCGCCGTATGATTTCACTTTTACAACTTCTCCCCCAAGGGCGTAACGAGCGCCGGCCTGCTCCGCAATCTCCGGAAGATTTGCACCTTCCACATCATGGCACTGGTGGCAATTCAGTCGAATAAAGGTTTCCCTCCCCCTCTCCTCATCACCCCCCGGGAGTCGAAATCCTTGGTTTTTTTTGGCTTCAAGCCTTTCTTTCTTATCCCCGCAGGAATTCAGAGACAGAACTATTCCAGCTAGGAAAATGAGAATGGAGAATGACTTTTTCATCTGAGGAACAGGTCAGGGGTTTGGACTTAGAAAGTCAGCTTATTTCACCTCGATTTTTTGGCTCACATCGGTGGTCTCTTCCCCTTTCGGAATGGTAATGGTCAGGACACCGTCCTTGTATTCCGCCTTTGTTTGGCCTGGATCAATGCCACTTGGCAGAGTGAAGGCGCGAAGGAACTGGCCATGCATCCGCTCGGCATGGAGAGTCTCTCCATCTTTTTTCTCTACGATCTCGTCCCGTTGTCCTTTGATCTGCAGCAGAAGACCTTCAATGGAAACCTCAAGCTTGGATTTTTCCATACCCGGCACATCCAGGGTGATCAAATAGTGATCCTCTTTGGATTCGAAGTCGGCAGCAGGTATGTAAGGCTTTTTCAACCATGAGAGATCAAAACCGGGCTCTCCCCGAAACCTCTCCAGACTGCGGCCGAACATTTTATCGATCTGATCGCGCATGCGCTGTATTTCCTGAAAGGGATTCCAATCCTCCTGAGACCGCAGATCCTTCTCCCCATCGACTGATGACTCATCTCCAGAATCCGGAGATTTCGAATCAGAGATCAGTTTGTTACCTATCCGCCGTTCGATCTTTCTGGCTTTGTTTTCAAAAGCATTTTCCAATGAGCTGACACGTTCGGCAATTTTGGCCAAGCGGCTATCGGGATGGTGATCGGCATAAAGCTTGCTGACCGTGATTCCCTGAATGACCAGGACGATGATGAGTAGAACAAGCAGGACCGAAATCATGCAGAGGGGCGTTTTTTTGGAATCGTTCATTTGATTGTTACCTTTCTTTTTTTACCGCTTACGTAATTGTAAGAACTCTCCAGTGCTGGACGGCTTGAGCAAAACATCCCCCATGGCACCTATTGATTCCACGCACGCCTTGGCATTCTCTGGGCACGGGTTGATCTTTTTCTCAGATCATGCGTTCATTCGCATAACTGAAAGACGACTGAAGGAAGAAGCTCGCTGCATTTGTTCATCGTCTTGGCAATGGAGATTTTTTTGGGGGCGACTATCCCGCTCGATAGCAAATTTCACCCTGCTTTTTCATTCTGAGTCTGAGACGTTACCAGAGGTCAGTCTCGACCTAAGACCAGACCGCCTAGCAAAGATCACGCAAGATTCGGCAATAACCGCGGGGCAGAGGATGATAAATACCGCTTCCATCTGGGACAGAGACAAACCCATGACCCGATGAGAATTAAAATGAACGATTCCTTTAAGGAGCCTATCTCTTGTCCTGACATGATAGCGGGTTGGTCAGGCATGGGAAATGTTGGCTTGAGAGCGGTGAATTACATGCGTTCGAGCATGGGAGCGAAGGAGTTTGCTCGGATCGATATGAGTGATGAACTCATGCCGGAAGCAATCGGCGTGAAAGACGGACTCATCATGCACCCAGATCTTCCTCTGACCCGCCTATTTTATACGTCACAGCCCTCGGTGATTTTTGTCGAGGGCGAAGAGCAGCTTCACGGACAAGCAGCACTTTCGCTCATGCGTGGAGTACTTGATCTCGCGCGCGAATCAGAGGTTCGCACGATCTACACTGCGGCCGCTTTCGCCATGCCAGTAAGCTGTGCTCATGATCCGGTCATCTTTGGTGCGGCCAATGATATCCTACTGAGGGATCGGCTCGGTCCCATGGGAGTCACGCTGTTAAAGGATGGGCATGTATCAGGAATCAACGGTGCCCTTCTGAAATTGGCGAATGATTACCAGATCCCGGCGGCGTGCCTGATGTCGACCATGCCGCAATATGCTCAGCGGCTTCCAAATCCAAAATCGTCACGCGAAATCATTCGTTTTTTTGAGAGAGCGCTGAATTGCACGGTGAACATGACCGGACTGAACAAGGGCGTGAGGGAAATGGAATTGATCATGAGCGACATTGAAAAACGCATCCTTGAGGCCATGTCAAAATTGAGCGGAGAACAAGAGACCGGCATTCAAAGGGAGCAGACGGTCAGAGAGGGAAAGAGAAGCAAGACACCGGAGGGTGCGATGCTGAGGATTGAGCAGCTCTTTGAAGAACTCGCACTGAACAAATCGAAGAAAAAAGCGGCTAGACTCAAGGAGGAGCTCGACCGCTGGAATCTCTACGGCCTCTACGAAGATCGCTTCCTTGATCTCTTCAAGGATGGAAGCGATGGGACGGAATGATTTTTTCTCGGGTATCCGGAATGCATGACAAATCTCTTCAGACTGATGGCTTTTCACACGATATTTCTGGGCTCATGCAGCGGCGCGGTCTCTCTGAAAATGAACGGCCCTACCGCTGCGGTTCAGGGCATCACGTTTGCCGCGGAGCGTGGCGAGATTTACATTCCAATAGATGAAGCGACGCGTCGGCTGAACCTGCGGATCTTATACCCAGTTCATTGTCAGACTTCACGGAAACTTGTAGATGGAACGCCGCTTGTATCGCTGAAGGAACTGACGGAAAAAGGGGTTAAAGTCATACGCACGGAATCAGGCAAATTTGCAAGAGTGAGCCGCTTTATCCGCAGTTTCGACATCATGGTTGGCGCAAAGTATACGGAGATAAACCTAACGGAACAAAAGCTCCGAGCATGGCAGGGAAAGCGCCTCGTTCTCGAAACTCAGATCAGCTCGGGGAAGCCGGGACACAGAACACCGAAAGGCGATTTCCACGCAGGTCCTTACAAGGCGCGGATGCACCATTCAACACTCTACGATAACGCCCCGATGCCATGGAGCGTGGAGGTAACCGGGAATATTTTTATCCATGGTTTTTTCTCCGTGCCCGATTATCCAGCCTCACACGGATGTATTCGGCTTCCAATCAGTGGAGGCAATCCGGCAAAGTTTTTCTATGATTGGGTCAATGTGGGAACTCCGATAAGCATTCATGATTGAACCGCCGCATCACTGATTACCAAATCTTTTTTTCGATCATCTTCAATATTTCCCGAAAGAAAATTTGTTAGATAATGAAAATGATCTGTAACCACATTCGGCGGTTGGCTTCAAGCCCGTCTGCAAATCACAGTCCTGCAGGATAAGTCTCGGGCAACTCATCCTCATCCCACTCACTGATCGACTCGAGCGGATCCAGGGCGCGTGTCTCATCCATGTGAATCATGACATCAAACTGCCTCGGTAATGAAGTCCTGAAATAGTGGCTATAGCGCTCGGTTTCGGGGCGATAGATCACCCCAATCGCGCGCTGAAGCCGCTCCTGCACAAGAACTTTTTCGACGGCACCCTCCTCCCTGAGATCAATCCAGAAATCATTCAGTCCAGTATCGTGGAAAAGCGCCTCATAACTGCCTGGCAGTCCAGGCACGACCCGCCGACACTCGGCGGGATCACCCCAATTACGAGACGCGGTAACCGTTCCGGTGTAAGTGCTGAAACCGATATTAAAAACGCGCGATCCGAATTGCTGCCGCATCAGTTGACCGACGTTCACCTCACCCCTGACGACCATTTCCGTTGCCCGCGCATCGCCCAGATGGGAGTTGTGCGCCCAAACGACCATTTTGCCACCAGCTTTTCCAAAATGTAATTTCAGTGCCGCAAGAGTCTCAGACATATGTTGGTCGCGAAGATTCCAAGAACTGCGCCGACCCATGAACATGGACCGGTAATACTCCTCCGCATTAACCACAAGTCTTGCATTCTGCTCGGCATAAAAGAACTCATCCTCAGCATCCTTCCCATTCTGCTTGATCCATTCCATGCGACGTTCGCGGAGCTCCATAAGCTGTTTTACAACCGCCGCTTTGCACGGCTCTGCGCCACCGCTGGTCGTCATGTAGCCGTATTGCTGCGGATCACCGTTAAATTGTTCGAAGCAACTGTAGCGATGACGCGCCCGCATGGCTGCCTCGGGGTCGACATCATCGAGATACTCGAGTACGGCATCCATCGAGGTATGCATGCTATAAAGATCCATACCGAAAATGCCTGCGGTTTCCCGCCCGCTTCTTTCGGAATTCCAGTCCTTCAACCAATTGACAAATTCCTCCATCACGGTGTTCCGCCACATCCAGGAGGGAAATCGTCGGAAACCGGAAAGCGCTTCGTTTGCGCTTTGATCGATACCGCAACCCTTCACATACCTGTTGATGCGTAGAGCATCCGGCCAGTCGGCCTCCAAAGCGACGATGCGGAATCCTTTCTCAGCAATCAGCCGCCGGGTCAGCCTCTCACGTACGGAGTAAAAATCATGCGTACCGTGCGAGGCCTCACCGATCAAGACAATCTCCGAATCGCCGATGCAATCTAACAATTCATCATATCCGTCGGAAATGGATTTTGCCACCGAGGCGACAACCGACGGTGCTGAGGGAATGGAACGGGTTAACATGACGGCTTGAGGGTTCAATATGCCAGAATCGATGACTGGGAAATATCGTCTAGGGTATTAGCGACCATTTCCTCGTCCCCACAACGCACACAAATATCACCCAAGGAGATGATGCCGGTAAGCTTCTTATTTCGATCCAGAACCACCAAGCGCCGGATCTGTTTTTCAGCCATGAGTTCCGCCGCATCCCGCACATCCTGATCCTCGAAACAATAAACGACATTCGGGGTCATCACGTCTTCTACCGGAGTCGTGGTGTCCATTCCATCAGCGACCGCGCGAATCGTAATATCACGGTCGGTAATGATACCTCGGAGACGGTCCCCATCACCCACGGGGATGAACCCCGTATCCAACTCCCGCATCTTGCAGGCAGCATCCTCAAGAGAGGCTTCAGGGCGGATCCATTCAGGGTCGCGGGTCATGATTTCGGCTAATTTCATATTTTTGGTTTTTTTATGGTTAGGTTTATTTTGGGGAAAGAGGTTGTCCGGATTTAAACTCGGTGAGTAGAGACCTGACTTGATCGTCGCTTGTTTCCGAAAAGTCATCGTACCATCTGCCCACCGCCCTGAAATATTCGGGTTCAAGCACGATGAAGACGTCATCTGCTTTTTCACGAAGGCGCTCGACCGTAACCGGAGCCGCAACCGGAGCCGCAACCACGATGCGTCGCGCAAGCTGGCTGCGCAGGAGTGTGATCGCGGCGATCATCGTCGAGCCGGTGGCTATCCCGTCATCCACAAGAATCACCGTGCGACCCTCAATATCCGGGGCGGGCCGATCCCCGCGATAAAGATTCTCTCTGCGACGCAATTCCGAGAGCTCACGCTCAACCACGGCCTCCACTTCCTCCTCGCCAAGTCCGAGCCTGTTAATGAGATTGCGATCAAGAACCTTGATTCCCGAGCCTGCGATTGCCCCCATGGCTGTCTCCTCCGCTCCCGGTACTCCGATTTTTCTAACAACAAGAATATCGAAGGGAATCCTCCAAGCCCTGGCGATTTCAGCAGCAACGGGCACGCCTCCGCGAGGCAATGCCAAAATAATAGGATCACGATTTTTTATGGATTCCGGAATGATGCGCGCCAGTTGTTTTCCGGCGTCCGTACGGTCATGAAATATATGTATTGGAATCATTTGGATGGTTTCAGGTAAAGTTTGAACCAAGACGCGGCAAGTTCGGCGACCTCTTCGAGCTTGCCGATTTCCTCAAACAGGTGTGATGCGCCTTCCACAACCGAGATCATCTTCTCACACCTCAGACGCCCGTATGTCTCCTCGTTCCAGCGAATGACCGTGCGGTCTAGTCCGCCGACGATGAGCAGAGTGGCGGCCCGCACATTTTCCACCCCAGTGGCAAGATCGGTTCTTCCGCCTCGTGAAACAACCGCTTCGATCGCAAGATCGGATGAAGCAGCTGTTAGAGCGGCTGCCGCGCCGGTGCTCGCTCCGAAGTAACCGATCTTCAAGCCTTCAAGCGACTCTTCCTCACGCACCCAACGAGTCGCATCTCGCAAGCGGCCAGCCAAAAACGGAATATTGAAGCGCAGTTCACCGGTATGATAGTCTTCTTCAGCCTCTTGGGGTGTCAGCAGATCGAACAGCAAAGTCGCGAGTCCGATGTCATTGATCTGCTCTGCAACGAAGCGGTTCCGACTGCTTCTCCGGCTGCTGCCGCTGCCATGAGCGAAGAGAACAATGCCCCGAGCTTTGGCAGGCACAGCAAGATCGCCTATCAGCTGGGTCTTTCCGCAAGAAATAAGGACTTCATGGTATGTGGTAGGGATGGCAACCGAGTTGATGTTTTTATTCATGGTTTTGAAAAAAGGTTTGAATACACCGTCAACAATTCTGAGGTATGCGATCGGTTGATGCGGTCACCATTGCACGTCACTGTCGGTGCTTCACCGCATCCCTTGCAGACAAGCGCGCATAAAATGCGCTCATACGCAAAGATTCTATATGCTCAGATATATTCAAAAAAACAAAGAACGACAGCATGTCCTAACTTGGGTCGGAATACTCTCAGGCCCATACAAAATCCGCCCATCCATTTCCTAAAAATGCGGAGCATCCACAAATATCATAACGTAGGTTCAATCAGTCGGAAGGTAATCAATCCCACCACTTATTGCGGTGGCAGATTCGAAGCCAAATCCGCCAAACAACACACCAACCGATAACCATATGAAAAAACACGTAACCATCGTCTCAGCTTTTCTGGGACTTGCCGCAATCGCATTCCTTGCAAGCTCTTGCGGCATGAAAGAAGTGAGCACCCACAAGATGGGACCTCCGGGCAAAGAGCGCACCATGTCAGATCAGCAAATGCCCAGCCAGGCAAAACGCTGAAAACGGTCAATATGCCGTCCGAAGAACGCCATGGGGAAACCTATGGCGTTTTTTACAATCAAGTCATCAATATGCGGCATTTTCTCGGAATCATGGATCATCCGTCTCGTGATGGACACCGTGCAAACTTGCCTGATGTGCATTGCAAAATTCAAGAAACTCAGGACAAGGCGTGCGGTGCTCCATTACATACAACTCCTGAAGCTGTTCTGAACCAATTTTTTCCATGAATGAGGATTCTTCAAAATTTCCCCGCGCGACATGGCAGGGCGCAGGCACTGAAAAAACATTGAGATTCGCAGGAGAATGGACGCTTGGCTCAGGTGAAATCAAGGTTGAGGGATATGAGGACGGAGACTGGCCAAAGCGGTTTGTGACAGATGGCATCGGGCATTTTGATTCAAGACTTCCCAGTTACCTCATGAGCTGCTTTCGAGCCAAGAAAAGACATCACGAGGGATCTCTGAGTGGAATGCCTAACAACTTGCGCGAGTTGATGGAGCTTGCTCTGAAAGTTCCGGATCACCATGAAGCAGAAAAACAAACAGAGTGTTTCGGCAGACTTGCGGCATTGGGAAACACGATGACATCTGTTTGGCTGGCGTCCGTTTCGCTGTTCGAATTCATCGGACAAACCGTACTTTCCCTGGGTCGTTTTTTCACCGGAAAAGCCAGATTTCGCAAAAGCGATTTCCGAACGATATTGCAAGAATGCGGCGCGAAGGCGCTACCCATCGTCGCGCTGATCACGTTTTTGATCGGCATGATTCTGGCATTTGTCGGGAATGCCCAGTTGGCAAATTTTGGGGCGGAAATTTATGTCGCGGATCTCGTGGGAATCGCAACCGTGCGGGAGATGGGGGTTGTCATGACGGCGATCATCCTGAGCGGTCGCACCGGCGCTTCCTTTGCCGCCCATCTCGGCAGCATGAACGCCAATGAGGAAATCGATGCCCTCAGGACTTTCGGGTTTCATCCATTCGATTTTCTGGTTCTGCCACGCGTTCTTGCGCTGATACTGATGATGCCCTTGCTGACCGTCTATGCGAACACCATCGGCATCCTTGGCGGGATGCTTGTCGCTTGGACGACCGGCATCACACCCATACTTTTCTGGACAGAACTTTTGAGTGCGATCAGCCCCCAGAGCTATTCCCTGGGTGTGATCAAGAGTGTGTTTTTCGGTGCCACCATAGCGATCGCCGGATGCATGCAGGGAATGAGATCCGGCAAGTCGTCATCCGCCGTGGGACAAGCCGCCACACGCTCGGTGGTCGTCTCAATTACCGCAATTGTGATTCTCGATTCCGCCTTCGCGATCCTCTTCACCCTCCTGGATATTTAACCATGACGAATACACTACAGCCAATGAACAAAATATCCGTTCGTGGACTCACCATGAATTTCGGATCGTTCGTTGTGATGAAGGATCTTGGTTTCGATATCGCTGAGAAAGACATCTTTGCCATTGTCGGTGAGAGCGGATGCGGAAAAAGCACGCTCTTGCGGCATTTGATCGGCCTGATTGAGCCAGCAAAAGGATCGATTTGTTACGGAGCTGAAAGCTTCACGGCTGCAACAGAGAGCGAGAGGATGAAGTTCATGAGTCGCTTTGGGGTGATGTATCAGTCGGGCGCGCTGTGGTCGTCCATGACTCTTGCTGAGAATATCGCGATGCCTATCGAAGAGATGGCCGGGATAACGGGTCGGGAAGCTCTTGATCTGGCTTACTACAAATTGGCTTTGGTAGGACTCTCCGGATTTGAGAACCACTATCCCTCGCAAATCAGCGGGGGGATGAAAAAGCGTGCGGGAATCGCCCGCGCCATTGCCCTGGATCCTGAAATCATTTTTCTCGATGAGCCCGGAGCGGGACTGGATCCGCTGAGTTCACAAAGACTCGATGAGCTGATATTGAAATTGAGAGATACTCTGGGATCCACGGTGGTCATGGTAACTCATGAATTGGCGAGTATTTTCGCCATCGCCAATAACTCCGTGTTTCTCGATGTCCATACGCGAACCCAGGGTGCGACAGGCAATCCCGTTTGGCTGCGGGATCACTCGCAAAATGAAAATGTCCGTCTCTTTTACAACCGGGGGAAAACCGGCAACCCATCGGAACAATATGATTAAAACATCCAGCGCCACGGCGATTGGCATTTTCACACTCGTTGGAATTCTGCTCTTGGGATTCGCCTTTGTCATACTGGGAGTGGGCATGCGCTTTGAAAAAAATCAAAAGATTCTGCTGCACTTCGAGAAAAGCGTTTACGGACTCCAAGTCGGCTCCGATGTGCGGCTGGGCGGGGTAAAAATTGGCAGAGTGTCATCGATCTCGGTGATTATCGACACGACAAAGAATCACAAAGTGATTCCTGTCATCGTGGAACTGGCTGCTAAGGAATTGAAAAAGATCTCCGAAGCCGGAAGCGGTGTCATCGATTTCACCTCGCGCGAAGGCATAGGCCGGGCAGTGAACCTAGGGCTGCGGGCAGGGATGAAACAGGAGAGCTTGGTGACGGGTCAGCTCTATGTGGAATTCGATATCGTACCCGATGCGAGAGGTTTCGTTTATCATTCCGCAATGGAAGAGACGCTTCCGATCGTTCCCACCATTCCAACACAGGCTGATGAACTGATATCCGATATCTCCGAGGGTTTAAAAAAAATCAACCGCCTTGATCTGGAAGGTGCCGTTGCAAAAATAGAAACAGCTCTCGAGAGATTCAGTCTGCAGGCAGAGCAATTGGAGGTGAAACGGATCAATGACAATCTGGTGGAGATCTTGGAAAATCTGAAGGAACTTACTGGCGATCGGAAACTGCCGGATGCGCTGGGCAATCTTGACGACACCCTCTTGGAAATGAAGCATCTGAGCGCGAAACTGAACGGGAAAATCGATCCCCTTCTGGAGGATATCGAAAAAGTGGTGAAGGGCTCTGAAAAAAGTCTCAAGACCCTCGAGGAAGCAGCCAAAGAAATCGGGGCACTCGGAGACCCGCATTCACCGTCTTTGCTTGATCTGAAGCATTTGGTTCATGAAGCGGAGATGGCCTCACGCGCACTTAAGGAGCTTTCCAATGATTTAAAAAGAAACCCTGGCAGCCTGCTACGCGGCAAAACAAACTCCCGATGAAACTCATTGCATTACCTCTTTTTTTCACGCTTCTGGCAGGTTGCTCACTCCTACCACCCATAGCAGACGAACCAGTGAGACATCTGCTGGATTCATCGCTAAAGAGACGAGATCCGCGTGGTTCATCACCTGTTGTCGCAATTGCCCGGCCATCGCTTCCTCCCTATCTGGAACGTAGCGAGCTGGTGACACGGTTAAACTCCGGACGGCTCAGCATCCATGAAACCGATCTTTGGGCAGAGCCTTTGGATGCTGCCATCGCACGTGTTATCGCAGAGAACTTGCGAAACCTGACCGGCTCCACCAACATCCAACCTGCCGGTAGTTTTATCAGCAAAGACTATTCCTCCATAGTCGAAATACGCATCGACCGCTTCGATCCTTCCTCCGAGGGATTCCTGCTTCTTGAGTGCACTTGGAAAATAAAATCCGCTGAAGGAAGCGAAGATCTAACAAAATACTATCGATCTGAAGTGAGCTTTCATTCTCAGAACGATTCAATACCTCACAGAATCAAGGCGATGAACGAAGCTCTTGAAAATCTCTCAAAAGAAATCGCAAAGTCGCTTTAGGATTTATCAATCCTTCCTTCCGGTATCCGAATATCTCATCACCCTCTCTGAGGCCCCGACAGGAAAATGGTAAGACAGAGACAACATCGGATCGTCTAAAGCGCCAGGTTTTCCAATTCCCCAGGCCGCTTGTTTTCCTCCGTAGCGTATTTTTTTGCCGCGATGATGTATTTCAGCAGCGCAGCCTCCTCAGCGTATGAGATATTGGCATTCCACTTCACTCCTGGCTTCATCACATGCCATGCCTTTTGCGAAACGTCAGCGGGTAAAACATGAAGATGACATTTTCCACATTCGTTTATCCATACATCGAAACCGGTGCGGAGGTCTTTGAGAGCTACGCCTGATTGCTTTGCGATTTGCTCAGACGGCAGAACGAGCAGACCTCCTCCTCCCGTTGATGCGGGCTCCATCTCATGGAAAGCGGAGCAAGCCACCAGCAAGGCCGCACAGGAGATCGTTCCGAGAACCGAATATTTCATCGCGTTTCGAATCCTGAGCCTTTCCCGATCCGCGGCTACGTGTTTAGTGACCAACGTTGTGCATGAATTGTGAACGGATCCAAGAGGCGATACGACCGATCACGAGAGGAGCCGAGCCGCCCAGAACGATCAACAGCCAGCTCTTGGTGCTTGGAATGGTCAGATCAAGTGCAGCGGACAACACGGGAACATAGAGGGCCGCGAAAAGCAGGGCAAAACAAACCGATATCGCCAGCCAGACAAAGTGATTCCGGGTGATCTCATTGAGAAAAAACGGAGATCCTTTCTCTGTCATGTTAAAGACGTGGAGAATCTGCGCGATGGCCAGCACGAGAAACGAGGAGGTCACTGCCTCTTTCGAGGATACTTGGAACACGTTGAGAGAATAGAAAAAGGAACCGAGAACCACCACGCTGATAAGCAGGCTGTAAGCCGTGATTCGAATCCATTGAGAACGACCGATCAGCTGCGCGGTCATCTTACGAGGAGGAAGGGACATGATGTTTTGATCCCCCTCACTCGCACCCAGCGCCAGAGCGGGGAAGACATCGGTGATCATATTGAGAAAGAGAATCTGCAGAGGAAGAAGCGGAAGCGGCGCATTCACCGAGGCAGCAAGCCCGACGATGAGAACCTCGCTGAGATTGCAAGACATAAGATAAACCACGAACTTACGAATATTATTATAAATGATGCGACCTTGCCGGATCGCGGTGACGATGGTGGTGAACGAGTCATCCCGAAGGATCATATCGGCAGCCTCGCGCGACACCTCGGTGCCACGCTGACCCATGGCGATGCCGATATCGGCTTTTTTAAGGGCAGGAGCGTCGTTGATTCCGTCCCCGGTCATGGCAACCACAGAGCCGTTTTTTTGATGACACGCAATGATGTCTAGCTTGTCCCGGGGGGTGACGCGAGCGAAGATCTCAGTTTCTAACAACTGTTGGTCGGTGAGCGTCGACAAATCTTTGCCAAGAACGACTTCGTCGGGCGCGGACTCTTCCAGAATATGGACGCTTTTCGCCACATGGACGGCAGTGCCCGGTTGGTCACCAGTCACCATGACCACGCGAATCCCCGCTTTCCGGCACTCTTCCAATGCGGCACGGACATCCTCACGGGGCGGATCAATGAAACTGACAAGCCCGAGGAAGGTAAGATCCTGACAAAGAGGCTCTACCAACTCGGCGGTGGACTTGGTGGCAAACGCGAGAACACGAAATCCTTCCGAGGCTAGATCATGGTTTTTCCTGAGCCAAATCCCACGCTCCATGTCGGTCAGCGGGATCGAGACTTCGGTATTCCTGATGCGAGTGCATATGGAAAGGACGGCTTCCGCCGCTCCCTTGACAGCGACAAGGATATCAAGCTCATGCCGATGGGCTGTGGCCATGCGTTTGGATTCGGAATCGAAAGCCTCCTCACTAACCAGCGGATGGGTTTCCGAGAGTTCGTTTTGTGAGAAATCCCTTTCTTTGGCGGCATGGAGCAGCGCGACTTCAAGCGGATCACCGATGCCGTCGGCAGTCGCCTTGTTGCAGAGGGCTCCGATTTTCAGGATTTCCAAATCTCCACCCGAAGCAGTGGGATGGATGCGATCGAGAGTCATCTTGTTTTCCGTGAGGGTGCCAGTCTTGTCCGTGCAGATCACATTGGTAGCGCCCAATGTTTCCACCGAGGAGAGCCTGTTGATCAGGGCATTATTTTTTGCCATGCGCCACATGCCCCTTGCGAGAGCGAGCGTGGCAATGATGGGAAGGCCTTCCGGGATAGCGGCCACCGCAAGCGCGATGGAAGTCTCGATCATCAGGAAAAGTTCCTTTCCGGAAACCAGACCCAGGATCAGCGTCAGGAGGGTAATGATCAGCGTGACGATGATGAGCTTCCGGGCGAGAAGATTGAGGCGTTTTTCAAGCGGGGTAATTTCATCTTTGGTTGCAAGGACCAATGAGGAGATCCGGCCCAGTTCCGTATCCAGTCCGGTAGCCGTGACGACGGCCATGGCGTTGCCCCGATTGACGGAAGCACCTTTGAAGAGCATGTTGAAACGATCGGATGCCATGGTGCTCTCGGGGAGTGTGGACATGCCTTTTTCCACAGGGAATGATTCGCCAGTCAGAAGAGATTCATTGGCAAGCAGCCGCGAGGCAGAAAGCAAACGCATATCCGCAGCGATCACATCACCGGCATCAATCATGACAATGTCTCCCGGAACCATTTTCTCCGCGCGCAAACGCTTGCTTTTTCCATCACGGCGCACAGTCACATGCACGGCATTGAACTTGCGCAGGGACTCCATGGAGCGAATGGCCCCGATTTCCGTGAAGAAGCCGATCGCCGCATTGATGAGAATAACCACACAGATGGCACTGCCTTCGACCCAGTTTTGGAATGTGAAACCCAGAGCGGCCGCCAAGGCCAGAAGCAGGACGAGGAAACTCTTGAACTGGGCAAACAACACGCTGGGCCAAGCCCGACCGGCCCGGGTCTGAAGATGGTTTGGGCCGTGAATATCGAGGCGAGCCTCAGCCTCTTTTTCGGAAAGTCCCAGGGAGCTATCCACATGGAGCCTTTCAAGCACCTGCTCTCCGGACAGACTCCAAGGTTTGGAAATGGTTTGGAACTGGTGCTCTCGGTCATGGTGGTTATGCTGCATAATGGCTTGTCTTGTCAGCGCGTATCTCGCGTTTCACTGGAAATTGGCGAGACTCAGCGCAGTCTCAGGAAGAATGGGATTTGTTACGAAGAAGTGACCTGTCCCGCACAACCATGACTACGACAATGGCAAGGGATGGCTTAGCATGACTTGCGGAATGCTCAGCAGCCGTTGCCTGCAGGAACGAGTAAGCGTCTCCCCATTATCAAAGAAACTCGACATCGTCATCCGCTTGCAGGAGACACCCGGACTGGATGCAGCACTATCGCACGAAGTCACATGTTCCCACGAAGTTCTCCGTAGCTTTCTTGACCACCCTAGCTTTTTAGCCTCAGTCGCTTTAGCGAAGTAAGCAGCGAAGGTGGGAAGATCCGCTGATCAAGTGACAGCCTAGTATCGCTTTGCGGTGCGGAGCCAAGATCCAAATCTAACGGCTTGTGATAAATAAAAGGTCTGTCCCGAATGGCACGGGATTAAGCGGTTTTTCGTTTAGCCAGCTTAAATCACGCCGACTTCCGAAAGATTTGGGAATGTCGTTGAATTCATTCTGGTGCGGCAGATCACAAAGTCTTGCCATGGCGACGAATCCTTTTCCGTGCAAGGCTTCCGTGATCGAAATCGGGCTTAATCCCGTGCCATTCAGGTCTGTCCCTTATCGACAGTCTCTTAACAACAAACAGATTTAAGACTTACTGGCACTTCGCCGCTCACAAGCAGCGAAATTGAATAGAGAAATAGCGAAGATGAAAAACATATGCATAGCATTGACTGCAATTTCTAGCCGAACCTATTGTGAAGAATCAAATTCTTGGCAATGTAATATCAAACTTGATAAGATTAGTGATTCAGTTCTTGGATAATAAGAAAATAAAACACAATGCTCATCGTAGCCGTAATAGCAATCGTCTTCCTCATCGTGATTAGTTTGCTAATGGGCGCAATTGATAGTTTCAAGAACAGCAGGCTCAAATCACTCCTCGATTATTGCGATCCGAACACAAAGCAGACGCAAGTATCAGTTGATTCAGCTATCAATGCGAATATCGAATACGTCACAAAGCAGGCAAAGCGTATAATGCCCTGCAATGGAAGCATTGAGATCAGTGTCACATCATTTGTCACAGAATACAAAACTCGAGATCCATTTCTTGTACATGACATGCTGCATTCTTCAGTGAAATATCTATCTTTTCTAGCAAATAAGACAAATTTCAGACTTGTTTACGATAAAAGATTCGTGATTAGACGAAAGACAGCCTCGGGAGTGGTAGATACGTTAGACACACACAAAGATCAACTACTTGCGTTATGCATCCACTGGTTCATCTGGAATTATTCATCCAATCCATACGCATTAGATCAGTCCTTTAAGAAAATATCCGCATCTACCAATCTCTTGTATGGACGTATGTATGGGTATCACGATTACAAATCCTACGACTGCAGTATAGAGTGCTGGGAAAAATACACTCCCACTTGGGAATACAGCGACGGCGTCACTAAGGGGATGGAAGTTACCGTAGAACGCAGTAAGAAAAAACATGTTTACGTTAACATAATGGATTACGCATCTGAACAAGCTCTGGGACCGCAGAGTCATGGCAAATTTCAATTAATCGAAGAAATTTTACTTCTTATGGATTTAGAAGAACGTACGGAAAACGCCTTTTATCAAATCATTCCAAAGCTACTTAGGAAAGCATGCTTTACTATTGATAGCAAGAAAATGAGAAACCAAATAGCCCCTTATGGTGTCGAAGATGATTGGGGAGATAATTTTGATGCATGGTTTTTTCTTAGTTCGATATTCCTTACATGTCGTATGCTCAGTAAGGACACACGCGACAAACGGGTAATGAGCGAGAGAGACGACTTTCTCAGATCTTGCCAAGCCTTGAGCGTTAAGCCTAAGGATTTAAACCTTGATCGATTTTCTTTCGAGGCTCTTGGTGGAATTACCGTATTCAACTCTGAGTTAAGTTACGAAACCCTTTACAAGAAATTAGAACCATATATCGAGCGGAGATTTAGTGAGGTGCTTGCGGAGATTCAGAAAACAGAAGCATTTACTGAGACGATAGAATTTACTTCAGTCTTGGCACTCTGGAGTTATTTACTCTTCGGTACCTACATTCACATCAGCATCTGGAATAGAATGATGGCAAACACGGCAATAAATATGGCAATTGAAGCTATCGTCGAGTATTCCAACGGCCATGCGCTTGCAAGGGGAACGAGAGATGACCAATTTGATCCGACTCATAACTAAGCGATTGTCGTTAAGGGACAGACCCGAATGGCACGGGATTAAGCCCGATTTCGATCACGGAAGCCTTGCACGGAAAAGGATTCGTCGCCATGGCAAGACCTTGTGATCTGCCGCACCAGAATGAATTCAACGACATTCCCAAATCTTTCGGAAGTCGGCGTGATTTAAGCTGGCTAAACGAAAAACCGCTTAATCCCGTGCCATTCGGGACAGACCCTTTCTGTGGTGCTTTCTGTGAACCCCTTCTGTGCTTTCTGTGTCGGTCTTGAGGATGTCACTCTCGACAGTGTCTGGGCAGTCAGCAATAACCTCTTCAGAGGTAGATGATTCTTTGGTCATGTTCATAAACGTCGTAAGCTAGGCACTTATGAGTTTTATGACCAGAAGCGCTTAGCAGGACGCTTACCGGAACTGAGTGGCAAACGCCGCTCAAACATAGACAAGCCAGGCGAAGCCGGATGGATAGATCGAAGCCATTGTGACCTTGAGCAGATTTGTTTTTAAAAAATGAAATCCAAGGATGTTTTAAGAAAAAATCACCGTCCCCGCGCCGGGGGTGAAATTTTTGGGAGAGATATGGAGATGCGAATCCAAAGGAGTTCCGATGATCGCTTCCCGATCATGATTTTGATTTTCACGTTTTTCTATACGGCAGTCATCGGCCTCTCTGCGCTGCGGTCCGGAAACCGGGATCTTTTTTCCTACCTGCTGGTGATGTCGACACTCGTCATCGCCATCTCCATTGTGAATGCTTGGAGTCACCTAAGCCGCCCACTGCTCTGGTGCTTTTCAGTCTGGGGTCTCATGCATATGGCTGGGGGGCTGTTGCGGATTCCCGGATTCTGGCCATCTAACGCCCCGCAAGACGTTCTCTATTCCCTGTGGCTCATTCCGCACAGACTGAAATACGATCAGATCGTCCATGCCTACGGATTTGGAATCACCACATGGCTCTGCTGGCAAATCCTTGGGAACGGATTGTCATTCCGCCATGGGAAAAAACCTACCCCGACGTTTGGGTTGATAACCTTATGCATCGCCGGCGGGATGGGCTTCGGCGCATTCAATGAAACGGTGGAGTTCATGATGATGATGAAGGCGCCTGAGATGGACATCGGCGGCTACGAGAATACGGGATGGGATCTGGTATCCAATATGATCGGCTCGGTCGTAGCCGGATTTCTCATATGCCTCGGGGAGGGAATCCGCGCCAGACAGACGGATCCCGAAGGCAAGCTTGCGGGGCGGATTAAGGATTTCCACTAGGAACCATCAAGGAGGTCTCCTCATTTACTCTGAAGATGTATTTCGTATGATGATCCCTCGTCTCGAAAATCATTCACACGAAAAATCCCATGAAAACTCTTACGAAAAGCAGTCTAGACCCCCTACCGCAAATGACGCAGCAAAAGTCTGCCAACTCGCTCATCGGTAGACTTCGCAATTCAGAGCTGTTCTGTAGCTACCGCGAGATTTTCCAAAATTCAATGGGACTACCGCTGGATCTGCGGCCCGTCGGAGCGCAGCGACTGGAGAGCGTTTCGGATGATGCCGGTGGGAGCAACTTCTGCCGGATGCTCAATGGCAGCACCCATCGTTGTAAGCTATGTAGTGCGACCCAATGCGGACTCTCTTCGAGTGAAGAGCGAGGCGTTCGATCCATCCGTTGCTTCGCTGGCCTGACAGAGACCACCGTGCCGGTCATGCAGGGCGGAGCTGTCGTGGGACAACTTATGACAGGTCACGTTTTTCATGAAACTCCTACCGGAAAAGAATTTGCGGAGGTTCTGAAAACCGTGGGTGAAGATGTCAATAGCCACGCGAAATTGGAACAGGCCTACCTTGAGACCCCGGTCATCGGGAAAGAGAAATATCGCGCCATGACCACCTTGTTGGCGGCGTTTTCACTACAACTTGGAGAGCTTGCGGGTCAGATCGTTTTGGAATTACGCCATGAAAAAAGCGATTGCATCGCCTGTGCCAAAGACTACATCGATGAGAACATCCAAGAGCCGATTGTGTTGGACGAGGTAGCCGATGAAGTTCATATGAGCCGCTACTATCTTTGCCGTAAATTCAAGGAAGCCACCGGAATGACCCTGACCGAGTATGTCACCGACCGCAGGATAAAAATGGCAAAGGATATGCTTGCAAACTCCTCACTGCGCGTTGCGGATATCGCGTTTGAAGTAGGCTTTCAATCGCTGTCCCAATTCAATCGCTGCTTTCATAAAATCACCCAAATCACTCCGACGGAATACCGACGTTGCGAAAACGAAAGCCAATCACTTTCAGGGAAAAAAGTGGTGCAAGGCTCGAAAAATTACCAGGCGGAAAGTTTCAGACCATCCAATCTAATCGCCTCATGAGACCCTTGAACACGATTCTCGTAGGTGTTGATTTCTCGGATTGTTCCAAGTCCGCACTGATCGAAGCTGACTACATAGCGCTGTGGGAGGGAGGCGAGCTTCACGTCGTGCATGTGATCACGTCAGACGAAGCCAAGTCGATATCAGGCGCTTCGAAACCAAGTCATGAGGTATTATCAGGCATGCGGAAAAAACTGAAATCCTTCACGGAGAGCGCTACCAATCTTTGCGCTAAAAAAGTTTATCATGTGCGCGTCGGCAATCCGTTCGATGAGATGATGGCACTGATTGACGCCACCGGCGCGGATCTGATGGTTGTCGGGTCCAATGGCGGCGGAGAAAAATCGAACTATGTGGGAACGGTCGCAAGCAAATGTGTGCGCCGCTCGCGGGTGCCGGTACTGCTGGTCAGAAGGCAGCATGATGTCGGCTACAAGAAGCTGGTGGTTTGCGTGGATTTTTCCGGATCATCGCAAGAAGCCGTGGAATACGCCGCGGAAATCGCGTGCAATGAAAACGCGGAGCTTCATATTCTCCATGTTTGGTGCGATCCGTGGGGAGCTTATGATTTTCCTGTTGAGGGCCTGAACCATCACCTGATTGAAAGTCAGATGGAAGCGGCGAAAATAGCTGCCAAGCGAAAGATCAAGAGAATAAGAGCCAAGCTCATGCAGGAATACTTCGCAGCAAACATCACGACCTCCGTGATAGAGGCTCCGTCGGTCATCACGGGAATCATTGATTTCATCAACGAGAAGAAAAACATGGATTTGGTCGTGGTTGGCACACGCGGACATTCAAAAATATCGGAATTTTTCATCGGAACAACCACCGAGCGGCTTATTCACAGAAGTCCTTGTTCCGTGCTTACTGTCGGAGCTCCGGAAAGCAAGTAGAGCCATTTTGCCTGATAGCGGGGCAGCACATTCCAAAACGCGCAGTGGCGAGTGCGCACGTTTTTTGCCATCGTCAATCCGCATGCCGACTGGAAAGCAAATTCCGGAGTTCCTGAATCTCACGCTCGGCTTTGACCAGTCGATCAGTGAGAGCAAAGACCACACGGATATGCCTCAGCACTGGGCGCCGTTGCTTTCTCATGCGTTGGATCTGACACAGCCGTTCAACTCCATCCGCCCGGATGTAACGGACGCCATAACCATCGGCTTCCGATCTTACGATCCCCGCACGCAAAAAAACTTCGATCATTTCCGGGTGCATGCCGCTGAGCCGGGCCGCCTCTTCAAGCTCTGCCCAACCCGAATTCCAAGTGGTGCAAATCAATGGATAACCTGTTTTCATCGCCTTGAGTGTTTTGCCTGATGAAGGATTGAATCTCAGGTGTTTCGATGCGGATTGAGAAAACGCGCTTCGATGTCCGCAAGTGGGAGGTGCGTGAGATCCGCGAGGGTATTGGAAACCAAAGAAGCCTGTAACCGGGGTGGGATGAGATCGAGGATTTGCCGATTGATGGCGGCGGGCGCCGCAAGACACCAAGGTGTGTTGCCTTCTTGCTCCACCAAACCGCAAATCTTCCGCGCGATAAATTCAATGCGCTTTTTTTCGAATTCGGTTTCCTCGTTGTGACTTTCTCCAGGACTCATGCCAGCACTTTCCGATACGGATCTTCCCTGCGGAAAACGACCGATCGGGCTCGGCTCTCTCTGCCTCTTGGGAAGAACGATCTCTTCAATGGCCACGGGTCCGGAATGCGGAAAAAGCGCGGTTCCCGGAGCGGAAAGCGTGAACGCCCGAATGCTTCCCATGTCCGCCAGAATCACGGTTTTTTTGTTTTCGTTAGATTTCATGATGATTGACTGCTTGCGCCGATCTTGTCTTGGACCAGCTTGCGATAGATTTCGAAGAATTGCGCACACATCACCTCGGTGCTGAAGCGGCTGGCAGATTCCGCCATGACACGACCGATGGTGGCTTCTCGGGTGTCCTTGGGAGAACGATAGAAGGCCATAGCCTGATCAATCGCCCAGCGCAGTCCGTTGGAGTCGAAGTGATGAAAAACGAAGCCGTTACCCGTAGTGCGATCATCCGAGAGCTGGCTTACGGTATCGTGTAAGCCACCGGTATCGTGAACGATGGGGAGTGTGCCGTATCGCGCACCTATCATCTGAGGAAGTCCACATGGCTCATAGGATGATGGCATGAGAACAAAGTCTGCTCCACCGAATGCGAGCCGTGCAAGGTCTTCGCCAAAATCGATGATCGCAACCCGATCGCGAAGGCCGTGCTGGGCGACGATGTTATGAAAATGATCCTGAAAACAACCGTCACCGATCATAACGAGCTGAAGACCTTCCTCACTATAGTCACTGGTGATTTGGAAAAGAATTTCCGTAAGTAGCTGGCAGCCTTTCTGAACAGGATCGAGTCTGGAAGGCCAGAAGAAAACCGGTGCTTTGCTATCCTGAGACAACCCGAGTTGTTTCTGAAGTTGACGCTTGTTCCCATTCTTTCCACGCCTAAAATTGGTATGATTATATTTTTTGGCAAGTGCCCCATCCAACTCCGGATCGTAGGATGCATCAGGCGCGTTGAGAATACCCGAAGCATAACCGGAATCGATCTTCATTCGAAGATCCCAACGGATCGAAGCAGGCAGTCTGCCGTGCTTGTTATGGATGATTTCCTCGAGAAAAGTCGGGCTCACCGTGCTGACAAAGTCCGCGTTCTGTATGGCTGAAGAAAGTGGATCGACAGGATTGTGATGATAGCATTCTTCAAACGAGCTGGGATAATTTTCATAATGAAGAAGATTCCAGAAATCACCGGCATCAATTCCCTTGCTCTCGATTTCCGCAAGCGTTGTCGCTTCACGGTGAATGTTGTGAAGAGCAAAAAGGGTCTTGATCCCTAACTTTTTGCAAGCGGCGGGAATCAATCCCGTCATCCAGTCGTTGCAATGGACAATGTCGGGCCGGACTCTCGGAATGATGTGATTGATGACCTCGCGTTGGAAAGCGATGGCAGCACCGCGGAGTTCATCCGGGCTGCCATGGTAGGCTCCCGTGCGGCGGTAGAAGGCACAGTCCTCGGCGAGATGAACACGGGATTCGGGAGCGGCACAAATCGCGGAGGCATTGCCATCCGATTTTCCTTTACGGAAAATCCTCCGGTAGTGAGGAATGGCAAGGTGGACATCGGCGCCATCACGGACAAGGTTTTCGACCAAAGTGGCGGAGATATCCGCGAGACCTCCCGACTTCACGCTGAAGCGCTCGGCTCCGGGGCACATCAGCCGGGAAATTCGTGAAATTTCTGGTGTAACGAAAAGTATTCTTGGCCTCGGAGAAAGCCTTTCCGATTTTTCACGAAACGGAATGACCGGAGTCAATGGGGACAGATCTTCTAGATCCCAGAGCCGAGCGCGCGCGATCATAATTCTTCTTCCCCGGTTTTTGTATTCAATGTCAGGTCGCCACTGTTGGAACGGGGATCGATGTTTTCCGCCTTTTCGGGCTTTGCCGCAACCATGGCAAGCAACAGTAAAAGAAGGGTTGTTAGAAAAAGAATCCAAAGGATTCCATGATGACGAAAGAGTGAATGGTAGGCCGCATGATTCATAACAATCGCGTTTATAGCGCATCATGAATCGAATGTTCTCAGCAGTTCTTGCCCGTGAGTGAGCGTCATTTGCCTTAAAGCCATGGAACGGAGATCTTGTTCTCGTTTTTCTCGAAAAATCAGGCGAAGCCATACGAAGAAACGCTTCGAAACCTATGACTAAACCCATGAAAATCGCCTATTTTTCGATGGAGATCGCCTTGGAGCCCGCCATCCCGACATACGCCGGCGGTCTGGGTATTTTAGGCGGGGACACGCTGCACTCGGCTGCAGATATGGGATTGCCGATGTGCGCGGTGACATTGATTCATCGTAAGGGATATTTTCGGCAAAGACTTGATGAAAGCGGTTGGCAATCCGAGGAAGAGGATCCTTGGAACCTTGAAAAATACGTGAAAGAACTCTCACCAAGAGTCATCGTTCGGATCGATGGAAGGGATGTGAACGTACGCTGCTGGCTGTATGAGATTCATGGCATCTCCGGCGGCATCATTCCAGTTTATCTGTTAGACACGAATCTGGAAGAAAACAGCGAGTGGGACAGAGGTCTCACTGACCGGCTTTATCTGGGAGACCGTTACTTGCGCCTCTGTCAGGAGATGATTCTCGGACAGGGAGGCGTTCGTATGCTGAAGGCTCTCGGGCACCTTGAGCTGTCACGTTATCATATGAACGAGGGACATGCGGCATGCCTCGGAATCGAGTTGCTCTACGAGGAAATGAATAACTTAGGCCGCGAGGAGATTGATGAGGAAATCCTGCACAATGTTCGTGCGAAATGCGTTTTCACAACACACACGCCAGTGCCAGCCGGGCACGATCAATTCGATATGGAAATGGTTCGCCAGGTGTTAGGGCATCATAGCGCATTCCTGAACCGGAAGGATCTTTTCCATTCGGAGCTCTGCGATTCGGAGTGCCTCAACATGACCAGCCTGGCTCTTCACCTCAGCCACTATGTCAATGGCGTAGCCAAACGCCATGCCGAGGTTTCAAGAATGATGTTCGCCCACTTTTCTATCGATGCGATCACTAACGGGGTTCACCCCGGGACTTGGGTCTCACCCGCATTCAATGCCCTCTTCGAACGCTACGTGAGTGATTGGCGAAAAGACAGTTTCAACCTCCGCTCTGTCCTGAGCATTCCTGATGACGAAATATGGAGAGCCCACCAGTTGTCAAAGAACAACCTGCTAAACTTCGTTATGGAAAAGACTGGGACGCAACTATACCATGACAAACTCACGCTCGGATTCGCAAGGCGGGCGGCGGCTTACAAGAGACCGGGGCTTATATTTGAAAACAGAGAACGACTTGGAGAAATCGCAAAGCAGGCAGGCGGGCTGCAGCTTGTCTATGCGGGCAAGGCACATCCGGGAGACCATCAGGGAAAACTGCTGATTCAGAATATCATACGCCTCAGGGAAGAATTGGCGGAACATGAAATCATGCTGGTTTATCTTCCAGACTATGACATGAGGGTCGGTCAACTTTTAACCAGCGGTGTGGACGTTTGGATCAATACTCCACAGGCACCCATGGAAGCTTCCGGAACCAGCGGGATGAAGGCGGCGCTCAACGGAGTGCCAAGCCTGAGCATACTCGACGGTTGGTGGATAGAGGGATGCATTGAAGGCCTTACAGGATGGGCCATTGAGGGAAGCGCCGGAGACGCGAGGGCGCTTTATGACAAACTGCAAAATGAAATTGTCCCGATGTATCTGGGCGAACGGGGCGAATTCATCGAGATCATGCGCCACTCGATCGCCTTGAACGGTTCGTTCTTCAATACCCAGAGAATGCTTTTGCAATATCTTGCCCGGGCGTATTTCCCCTAAAAATTCAGGTGCATAGAGGAATTCCCTATGCCGACTCAGGAATCCCGACTAGTCCCGTGCCGGGCAACTGCCTATGGACGGCCGGGGCGCATTCATTCAGGATTCCATTGATCCATTCTTCCCAAAAATATGAAAGAAAAACCATCCTTACCGACCTTTCTTCACAAACTGAAAAACTCAAGTTTGTTTCTGACCTACCGCGATGCCTTCGAGTTAGCCACAGGATACCGAATTTCACTGGCAATGAAGCAGGAGCATGCAAAGGCGGAAAACCTGATCATTCCCGTACCAGTGGGCCGGACATATCCTCTGAAATTAGTGGCCATTCGAATTGAGACGTCCTCACATGAGGCGAAGGATTATCAGGTATATATGAAAGGCCTGTTAGAAGCTTTCGCACTCCAACTGGGCGAGGAATCGAACCGGGCGATGCTTGAATCCGGACAAGCTGGCAGTGGCGCCGTCATCAGGGCGAAAGAATATATCTCGAAAAACATTGGGACCAAAATCCATCTTGATGACGTGGCAAACGCCGCAGGAATCTGCTCGTTTCAACTGTGCAGGATTTTCAAGCGCGATACCGGCATCACGATGACCGAATACATGAGCAGGAAACGGGTGCAGAGCGCAAAAAATCTGCTCCGTGATCCTTATCGCCAGATCGCTGAAATATCGGAGCAAGTCGGGTTCACTTCGCTCTCCCAATTCGGCAGGAATTTTCTGAGGTTTGCGGGTGAATCCCCCACAGAATTTCGTTCAAGAATTAAAAAAATGGAACATTGCGATCTGGCGGCGGCTTGATTATATTGTTCAATGCATGGATGATGATACCAGAGGCAGTGAGAACATACAGAGAGAACTTCGACATGCTTTGAAGGCTCTTTCTGATATCAAATATGCCCTTGATGAACATGCCATCGTGGCGGTGACCGATGCGGACGGAACCATCTCATATGTGAACGATAAATTCTGCGAGATCTCGGGATATGCGGAATCCGAGTTGTTAGGAAAAAACCACAGGATACTCAACTCCGGCTATCACTCCAAAGGTTTCTTCAAAGAACTATGGAGAACGATCAGCCAAGGCGCCGTCTGGAGCGGTGAAATCCGCAACCGCCGTAAGGACGGGACGATTTATTGGGTAGGCACAACAATTGTCCCCTTCCTGGATGAACGAAAAAAACCTCACCAATACATTGCGATCCGCAGAGATATCACCCAGCAGAAGGAATTGGAGAGGCAACTCCTTGAGATCGCTGAAAAGGAACGCCTGCGGATCGGCAAGGAATTGCACGACGATCTCTGCCAGAGACTTGTAGCCATTGGATTGAAATGCGGAATAACGCATGGAGAATTGGAGAGGGAAAATCATGCGCATGCAGAATTACTGGAACCCGCCATCAGGGAATTGCAAGAAGCTATCGCTCTCACGCGTTCGATTGCGGCAGGGCTATCTCCGGTAACCATGGAAGCAGAGGGTCTGATGGAAGGGCTCAGGCATTTTACGGATACCTTATCTAGGCGTTTTCAGATAGCCTGCCGATTCGATTGCCCGCAACCGGTCAAGGTCAGCAACGAAACGACAGCTTCGAACATTTTCAATATCGCACGGGAGCTGATGAACAACGCGGCCAAACACGCAGAACCCAAGCGTATTCACGTGGGGCTTTACAACTCAGCAGGCGGGTTGCGCTTGGAAGTGACAAACGATGGAAAACCCTTTTATGGAAAGAAAACAATAGGCGAGGGAATGGGACTTCGCTTCGCCCAGTCTCGCGCCGATGCGATCGGGGCTGCGTTGGATTTTTTCCCAGGAGAACCTCCTGATGGCGGAACCCGCGTAGTCTGCAACGTGCCACTTCTAGAAAAAGAAAGTGGCATCCCATTATCAATGCAAAGCAAACAAGCGAAGATATAATCAAGAAGATAGGGCAATCATTGCACTGGACGCGACAAACAACAGGGAGATCCGTGTCTTCAAAACATCCATCATCAAAAACGAGATGGATGGATATTATGAAGATGAGAACGTACGAGAACGCCTGATCGAATACGCGGGAGGCTTCAATGACTCAGGTCCTACTTGCGCATATTTTTCCCAATGCGATGGCGATTTTCATTCCGAAGAAGCGATCCGCCATTCATCCGATCTGGATTGGTTCCTAGAAGAGGGAAAGGAAGTCGCACGTTCCATATGTGATTCTGAATCGTTGTTGGTTCATCTCGATGTGGAGTATGTGAACTTCGATTCTCCAATCCGTGTATTCACCGACCCCGGAAGAGCCTTTGAAATCCAGCAACCTGTTATCGATGTCATCGAGGAGGTCCTTTTGAAATGGGGGATCACGCCACTGCATCTTGTGACGGGTCAGGGGCATCATTTTGTCTGGAGCGTTCCACGTCATTCCGCACCCGAACGCACGCTGGCAAGACTGGCACCTGCACAAGACTGGATGAAAAAAGCTTACAGGCGGACGACATGCCGAATTGAAACAGCAAACTGCACCAGCTGGTTACGACCTTTTACGGGTCTTGGTATGGTGATGGAATATTTCGCCAACGAGGTGAAAAAAATCGCATCAGAGCGGACTCCAGTAACTGTCGATACCACGGCGGTAATCTCCGGCCCCAGAGCACTTGGAAAAGCGAGAGAAATCATATCGCTGGATATTTCCGAGTATGGCGACCCGATCCATACTCGGATGATACGCATGCCATTCTCCAGATACATGAAACAGCAGCGCACGTGGATTTCGAGTTTATTCGATCGCCAACACCGCCATTCCGACATGTTCGTATTACCGCTTCATGAAATGGGTATCCGAGAAGCCATCGCAATTCGCCAGAACGAGAAAGCGGTCAGGGATCTCGCAAAACGAGCCTCCGTGCGGATTCCCGACGAAAGCCGGGGAATGAACCGCCTGCTTTCTGAATATCTCGCCTCTCCTCTCAGGAAATTTCATGAGAAATACTATCAAGAAAAACAGCATCCCGAGGAACGATGGAGCGATACCTATGCTCTTGCGGATCTATCCTCCCTACCCTCATGCGTGCGATGGATCATCGAAAACCCGAACGATTCGCTACTCAAACCGGCGGGAATACAGATGGTGGTCCGCTCCCTGTTGGCAGAGGGCTGGCATCCGCGTCACATCGCGGGCTTCATCACCTTTAGATTTCACGACCCAATAGCGAACTGGGGTGATGCATGGATCCACTATGACCCGGGCGTAAGAGCAGAATTCTATACCCGGTTGTTTGCCGGTCAGGTGGCAACCGGAATTGACAAACTCATTGACTACAACTGCATCTCATCAAAGGAAAAAGACCTCTGCCGCAGCAGTGGGGAAAACTGCTCGCTCGCATCGCTATGCGAGAAACTCAACTCCAACCGTACTGAATGATGACCGATTGGCCCATTGGAATTTCGACCGGGTGCTTTTACAAAACACCCATTACCGACGTCCTAGAGGATATACGAGACGGCGGATTCACCCTCATGGAAATCTGTTCCTCACCGGGTCATCTTCCATATCATGACGCAGACGCGGTCAACAGGGCACGAGACAAGATTCGCAAACTCGGACTCGAAGCATTCTCATTCCATGCTCCTTTCGCCAGCCACATCGACATCACCGCACTTGACGGAGGACAACGCCAGAAGGCGCTCGAGGAGCTTCTTGCGGCATGCGAGGCGGCGGCCATCATCGGCGCCCGCCATATCGTCATCCACCCCGGTCCAGAAAGAGAGGGCAAACCCCGTGACGAGGAACTCTATCAAAGGATGAGAAACGCCTCAAAAGTCCTGTCCATGGTCGCCGCACACTGCCGGAAACTAGGCCTACAACTTTTGCTGGAAAATATGCTACCCCATCTGCTTTTCGGGCACACCAGCGACATTCTCTACATACTCGGCGCAATCAAGGAAACCAATGTTGGGACCTGTCTCGATACCGGGCACGCGAACTTGTCTGGAGAAATTTTCAATGTCGTTCACAAAATGTCGGGACATCTGCGAATGATTCACGCCAACGACAACAGAGGCGACGGAGACTCCCACCTTGTTCCCGGTGAAGGAACTATCGATTGGACTCAAGTCATTCATGAATTGAGCAAGGCGAATTTCCGGGGAACCGTAATTCTCGAACTCGCCGGAGACGAAGGCATATCACCTCGGCAAATGCTGGAGCGTGGTCGAAACGGGAGGCAGTTTCTTCAGGATATTTGCCGCAGGGAGGCAGTTCCTTTTTCTCCCAAGCAAGCGCAATAAGCGAACTTCGCAGGGCATAATCCGACGAGCCACAGGCTGCGTTCCACGGAATAATAACAAGGAAAGAAAAGTGGAGGCACGGTTTGCCCCCGAACTTCAGCTTTCCTGCTTGAGCGACTCATCCGGCGAGACACTCCAGCAGAGAAAAAAACTGACCGGAACAAATAAAAAATTATGACCACACTAACAAAATGGAACCCCATCAACGAGATCAATGAAATGCAAAACAGGCTTTCGAGCTTCTTTGGAAAAAACCTCAGCGGCAATGGTGACGGCAGGCTGGCTCTTGCAGACTGGGCACCGCTCGTCGACGTCATCGAGGACGGAAAGGAATATGTCATCAAGGCCGAGTTGCCCGGGGTCAAGAAAGAGGATGTCAAGGTACGCATCGAGAACGGCATGTTGACGATCAGTGGCGAGCGCCATTTCGAAAAAGAAGAAGAGGGCAAAAGATATCACCGCGTTGAGCGTTCTTACGGTTCATTCGAAAGAACGTTCATGCTGCCCGATACCTGCACCGTCGATAAAATGGTGGCCAAATACAACGATGGCATGCTGACCCTTCACATCCCTAAGAACAAGGAGGTCGCACCAAAGGCGATCGAAGTGAAAATCGATTGACTGCCATCCTGATCGGATTGAGCCAGTGATCGGTAAATTCCGGTCGCTGGCTTTTTTCTTTTTTAAAAGGGTCGGGACGGCCAGATTGACTACGTTGCCACTCCGTCCCTGCAGGATGCGCTACGCGGATGAGATGAATGTTTTGTGTTTCACAAAACTGAGCAGTCGAACGTTTCGCTGCGCGAAAGAGTTTGAACGGGCGCGTCCGGACAATAAAAAACCTCCCTTGCAGGGAGGTTTTTAAAATGGTCGGGACGGCCAGATTGATGGCTTTGCCATCCAAGCAGAATGCGGCTTTCAGCCGATTCTATTACCGCCGCTAACGCGGCTTTGGGCGTTCGAACGTTTCGCAAAGCGAAAGAGTCTCACCGAGACCGGCCCGCATAGTAAAAAACCTCCCTTGCAGGGAGGTTTTTAAAATGGTCGGGACGGCCAGATTCGAACTGACGACATCCTGCTCCCAAAGCAGGCGCTCTACCAGGCTGAGCTACGTCCCGATGCGGGGCGGGGAAATTGATACAAGCCGCGACACTTCGCAAGACTATTTCTCACATGATGAATTTTTCCTCAAAACACTGAACCATCAGCTCTATTTTTCCCCTCGGTGCTCCAAGCTCTAAGCTTCTAGAATTCACCTTTGAAGGAGCAACGCGCGGTTGGGGTTTCGAAAATAACGATCTCAGCCAGGCCGGGGAGCTGGGGTGCGAGTTTTTTCCAGAACCAGGCAGCCATGATTTCAATCGTCGGACTTTCCAGTCCCTCAATGTCGTTCAGGTAAGCATGATCCAGCAGTTCAAGCAGGGGATTCATTGCATTCGAAATGAGTTTGTGGTCGTAGATCCAGCCAATCGCTGGGTCAACCTCGCCCTCAATGGAAATTTCAATTTTGAAACTATGGCCATGCATCTGGCGGCACTTGTGACCCTCCGGCAAACTCGGAAGTGTATGCGCGGCCTCGAATCGAAAATCTTTGGTGAGTCTTGCTTTCATCGCTTGCAAAGAGAATAGCCATGTTCTTCGGGCCAGAGGAAGCCAAAGCTTTAGACCCATTGCCAAAAATCTTTTCCGAAACGGAGGGGAGGAAAGTTTTGGATGCATGCCGCATGCGCGGTATAGGATCAAGGAGTTCCGGCCCGCAAAGCCTTATTTGATCCAGCCTCCGGCTGGCCCCTGCGGGCGCTCGCTTCGCGACCGTCCATGTCGCTCCGCTCCATTCGTTGTTACTCCTCGGTCACGGATGTTTATACGCTCCCTCGTCGCGCCTAGAACTAAGGCTTCGCAGGCTCGGCCGTTTTCGGCAAATCTTTCTGGCAATAGGTCTAATCGGATTTTTATGATGAAATGAGCCTGCAAACGGCGTAGCCTCCTGCCGTGAACGTTTTCCATGCCCTTCTCGCCTTGGCCTCCGTCGCGGCCTTTTCTGCCTGCGGCGAGTCCGAATCACCTGCCGAGCTGAAGTCTAAGAAAAAAGACGGAATGATTGAAATACGGGGTGGCGAAACGACGATGGGTTCGGTCGGCGAATTTGAAACGCCTTATGGCATCAAGCGCTTTCCCGAAGAAACGCCTGTCCGTAAAATCAAAGTGACGGGATTCTGGATGGATGAAACCGAGGTCACTAATGATCAGTTTGCGGCCTTTGTTAAAGCAACAGGCTATGTCACCTACGCCGAACGCGAAGCGAAGCTTGAGGATTTTCCTGCGGATGCCCTCGCCTATTTACCAAAGCCACCCTTCAACCAAGGCTCCATCGTTTTCTCTCCTCCCGAAAAATTCACAGGCAGCCTCGATGATCCAAATTCGGCATTGTCATGGTGGCGCTGGGATCCGACCGCGAATTGGCGGCAACCGTTTGGCGAGGGAACCGATATTTCGGAGAAAGGCAGCCATCCGGTCGTGTGCGTAAATTTTGCGGATGCTTCAGCATATGCGAAATGGGCCGGAAAGCGCCTGCCAACCGAAGCCGAGTGGGAATTCGCCGCTTGTGGCGGTTTGGTCGGAAAAACTTATGTTTGGGGCGATGAACTCAAGCCCGGCGACGGATGGATGGCAAATACCTTCCATGGCGAATTTCCAAGCAAAGACACCGGAGAGGACGGGTTCGTCGGTTCCGCTCCCGTGAAATCCTTTGCTCCAAACGGCTACGGCCTCTACGACATGGCCGGAAATGTATGGGAAATTTGCTCGGATTTCTATGATCCGGAATATCGCGGCAAATGTGAGACGTGCGACCCCAAAGGTCCGGAAACCTGGATCAATCGCAGCAGCGGGCGCAGGGCTCAAGGCGCACCCAACCACGTTACCAAGGGCGGGTCATTTCTCTGTCACATCTCTTACTGCATGCGTTATCGTCCAGCCGCACGCCACTCCCTTGAAGAAGACTCGCCTGCCAGTCACACCGGCTTTCGCTGCGCGCGGGATTTATAAGTGAATATCCCATCGAACTCTCTGGGTTAATTGGGGCGCAAAATATAGACGATTAACCCCGACAAACTGGGTCTGCTTTTTTGCTTCATCACCTGCGATTCTGAGCTAAGGACGGAAACTCAAGATTTCGCCATCAGCGCGGCGACATGCTTCGCTAGCATATCAGCTTCCAAATTCACGGCATCGCCGACTTCAGCCAGGTGCAGATTCGTGTGAGAAAACGTATGTGGCGTAATCCAGAAAACCGCGGATTCTTTTTTAAGTTCCGCAAGGGTCAGTGAAATCCCGTCGATCGAGATTGAACCTTTCGGCACACACAAGCGTTCGATCTCCGCGGGCAATGAAATTTCCAAAACATGATCCTGGCCGTTCTCCGATAGCGCGAGAATGATTCCCACGGCATCCACATGCCCTTGAACAAAATGCCCACCCAAGCGATCCCCCACCCGCAGCGCGCGCTCCAAGTTAACGACCGAGCCGGCTTCAAGTTTACCCAAGGAGGTAACCCGTAAGGTTTGAGCCAATAGATCGAATCTCACGCCAGCCCCAGAAAGATCCGCCACCGTCAAGCAGCAGCCATTCACAGCGACCGAATCACCCAACTGCAACTCTCCGGCAAAGGGCATCAACACATTCAGCCACGCCTGCTCACCCTGTTTCTCCAATGAAACCACTTGACCCAAAGATTCGACAAGACCTGTGAACATAAAAAAAGGTGAATAAAAGATCGGGCACATGAACAATGCCCGCCAAGGACTCATCCCATATCAGGGACCCTCTGTCACCCACGGATTCGCTCCTAAGGAAAATCCTGTAATCATCGCGGCTGACAAGCCGTATGAAAAAATTCGAATCGCACCCCGCTCCACCACTTGCGTGGCTTTTATCCCCCCCGGGAAACGGGGTGCAATTCGAAAAGCTTTCATGGTGATCTCGAAAGATAATTTCCAGATCACCTTGTTGCGTAGCAACGATTTATTGATCACTCAAGATGACGAATTCGTCTAGGGATGAATCAGGAGGATCTGTTACCCATAAGATATCAGATAAGCAGCCGATGCTTTTGCCCTATTTTTTGGAGAGATAACGACTCTCTCCGATAACCATGAACCATAACAGCCTGTTCTTGAATGACCGCATGATAAACACAAAGACGTGTCTCTGTATTAGATGAAGCCATTCCATCATGCTCTGCGTTTGTTTGTTTCAAAAAAATCATGATCACGCCCAATCTCCCACATGTCTTCATGATCATGCTGGCTTTCGGTTTTTCCGCGAATCCTATTCAGGCAGACACTCTCTGCAAAGGCGGGCTTTACTACTATCGCCCAGTCGCAGCGGAAAAGCCCACGACGCTCGAATGTGACATCGCCATTTACGGAGGAACGCCTGCGGGTGTCACCGCCGCGATTCAAGCCGCAAGGTCAGGACAAAAAGTGATCCTGATCTCTCATAATCAGCATGTTGGCGGAATGACATCTGGAGGACTTACCGCCACCGACCTCGGAGAAAAAAGTTCCATAGGCGGCCTGGCTATGGAGTTTTACCATCGACTCGGAAAACATGTGGATTACAGCCCATCCGAAGCCGAATCACTTTATCGCAAAATGCTGGGTGAAGCAGGCGTGAAGATCATCTATGATAGCTTTTTGAAATCTGTTGAATTGTCGGACGGACAACTTGCCTCCATCACTTCAGAAAGCGAAAAGACCATCAAAGCGAACGTTTTTATCGATTCCACCTACGAGGGTGATCTCCTTGCCGCGGCGAATGTTTCTTATCGGGTGGGTCGGGAGCCGTCTGCAGCATTTGGTGAATCTCTCAATGGCCAGTGGCAAGCCGTCTCATGGCATACCGTCTATCAGTTCTGCGGCTTGCCCATCAGTCCATATGTTAAAGCGGACGATCCGAAATCCGGGCTTCTTCCGGGAATTTCTGCTGAACCCTATGGCAAGCCCGGTGAGGGAGATTACCGGGTTCAGGCCTACAATTTCCGAATGAGAATTTCCAACAAAGATGGCAGAATTCCTTTTCCGAAACCCAAGGACTACGATGCCAGCCGCTACGCCTTGTTGGCGCGCTTCATGCATGCGAGTCAGGACATCCGATGGACATTGAATTACACCACAGCACCCATGACAGACGGTCCCGTGCAGCTTCGCAATGGCGATAGCAACAACGCAGGCAGCATGTCTTCCAATCTCGTCAACGGCAGCAATCGCTGGCCGGACGGAACTTTTGAGCCGGCATCGTTTGCAAATCTTCCAGCTCCACGGCGAGGACTTCGAGTTCCTCTTAACACATTATACCGGCTTCGCGAAACCCTTTACCAGGAACACCTTGCCTACCAGCAAGGCTATATGTATTTTCTCGCGAACGATTCCCAAGTTCCGGAAAATCTGAGGAAACGTGTCAATGCTTTCGGCTTATGCCCCGATGAATTCAAGGCAACCGGAAATTGGCCACATCATCTTTATGTCCGTGAGGGACGTCGCATGGTTTCCGGATACGTCATGACCCAAAATAACTGCGAATCCAAAACCACGGCAAATGATTCGATCGGTCTCGGCTCATACAGCATGGATTCCCATCCCTGCCAACGCACCATCGTACGGGAAAACGGCAAAGACATCGTTAGAAACGAGGGCGCGTTCGGCCACAAATGTCCGAAACCTTATCCTATCTCCTATCGTTCCATTGTTCCAAAAAAAGATGAATGCAAAAATCTGTTAGTTCCGGTTTGCCTTTCCTCAACACATGTTGCCTACGGATCCATCCGCATGGAACCTGTTTTCATGATACTCGGCCAAAGTGCGGGCATGGCCGCAAGCATCGCCAGTCGGAACAACATACCTGTCCAAGATGTGAATTACGAAACACTGAAACAACATCTGCTCGATGCCGGGCAGCGCTTGCAGGCTGACTAGCGTTTCATGTGATTCAACGTGGATGAAAGGCAGAGATTGACCACGGGGCGACAAGGGTTTAGCGAACGGGTGTGGATGCATGGTCTGGAGCGATAGGTTTGCCTTTGGTTGGTGCGGCTTTGCATCCGGTTCTCGGTGCCTTGATTCAGCGAGCGACACGCTTGGGCGTGCGGCTTACCGTGATGTTGGGATGTGCGAACCTGCTGACACTGGCCATTTTCGCCTGGTATCTGAAACCCGATTTCAGCGCACCTCTCGGTGCTTATGACGGTTTGGCCATCTTCAACGGATTCCTGTTTTTCTGGGGACAGTGGTTTTCAATCTATTCGGTTCGCCAAGGAGATTTGGTGGTCCATTCCTCCGCGCTGGGTTTCAAGGTGTTGCTGGTGGCGGTTCTTTCCGCCAGTGTGGGCTTGGAAAAGGCCGGCCCGGGCCTGATGGGTGGCGCGCTTCTTGCGGCAGTGGCCGTATACTTGGTTGCAGGAGCTACGCTCGAGCGCCTGAAGGCAAACCGCATGACACTCTGGCTGACTCTGCTCGCCTGCGTTTTCTTCGCAACCAACGATTTTCTAACAGGATGGAAAAGCCAGGAGACAGGCGGAGCAAGGTGGTTGATCCTGATGATGATGACCACCGGATCGTTATCCTTGGTCATGATGATCATCCGGTGGCAGGATGTCCGGTTTGCTTTTGGAAGCCTGCGGATATCAACACCCGTGCTCGCCGGCGGTCTTGCGCTTGGCATCCAGTCCTTGCTCGTCAATCTGGCGTTCAGCTGGTTCCGCGAACCGGCTCTCAGCAATATCGCCTACAGCACGCGCGGAGTGATGGCGGTATTTTTCGTCTGGGCGATCATCAAACGCGGCAAGGAGCCGTTAGGCGGCAAGCAGCTGGTGGGAGCCATCCTCATGGTTGTCGCTCTGGCTCTGGTGCTGATTTAAACCGATTACCAAAGAGATGAACCGACAACGGCCAAGCCTAAAACCTTGAGCCCAAGGCGCGAAATATGAGGAGCATAGGAAGTAACGACATAACCACCCAAAAGCATATCCATGAAGCCATCTCAGGATCATGGACCTAATGGGAGGATTTCTTTTTCGGGCTCCTTATTTCTGGCGTCGTTTTGGCATTCGGCTCGATTCCAAACTGTTTCCAGTAAAGCTCCTTCATGGGATTAAACTTTGGACCCACCGCATCCTCGTTAACGAGAAGTGGCAGCGTTTCGCTCCACCAGGCATCGTATTCAGCCCGCAGACTAGCAACAACATCGGGATGTTCATTCGCAACATTTCTGGTCTCACTCGGATCGGCTTTCAGATCGTAAAGCTCGGAATGGTTGACCAAGGTAAAACGCGAATTCCGGATGGCGCACTTGTCGTATTTTGAATCTTGCGCCTTGCCTTTTTCCCAACGACCCACGTGATGAACGATTGTGCGCTCCGGCCAATCGGCTTTTGGGTTTTTCAGCAGCGGCAGCAGGCTGCGGCCTTCGACTTGCTTTTGGACTTCTTCGGAAAGTTTGGCTTCGGTGATTTCGGCGAGTGTGGGGAAGAGATCAAGGTGCGCGCTCAGGGCGTCGCATTCCACACCGCCTGGGATCTTACCGGCAGGCCAACGAAAGAGACATGGCGCACGAGTACCGCCCTGATAAATCGTTCCCTTGCTCCCGCGCATGCCGGCGTTGAATATTTTCAGACCTGCCGTACCTCCGTTGTCACTGCCCAGATAAATAACCAGCGTGTTATTTTCGATGCCCCACTCCTTCAATTTCCCAAGCAAAATGCCGAAGTTGGTATCGATGTTTTCGATCATGCCAAAGAACTTGGCGGTATCCTCATTGACACCCGGCTTGTCGAGATACTGCTGATAATACTTCTTGGGAACCACGTGCGGCCCGTGCGCGGCATTCGGCGTGATGTAGGCAAAAAAGGGCTTTCCAGCAGAACGACTTGCATCCATCCACTTTGTCGCCTGTGTGAAAAACAGATCCGTACAGTAGCCTTCGGTTTTCTCCCACTTGCCATTGTGCCACAGCGCCGGATTGATGTTCGTGTTTCCCGGAGCGTCACCACAGGAGCCCGGATAGGTCTGTCCGATGCCGCCACCCCCATGGATGTAAACTTCATCGAAGCCGCGACTTTCAGGGCGATAAGCCTGCTCATCGCCGAGATGCCACTTGCCGAAAATGCCCGTGGTGTAGCCCGACGTTTTTAACATCTGGGGTAAGGTGAAGGTTTTCAAACTCATCCGCTCACGCTCAAAAATGGTATGAGTGACCCCGTTTTTGAACTCATGACGGCCGCTCATCAATGCCGATCGCGTGGGCGAACATGTGGGACTGACGTGAAATTGAGTGAAAAGCAGGCTTTCCTTTTTGAAAGCATCCACCGCCGGCGTTTGCACGATGGGACCTCCCAAACACGCATAGTCGCCATAGCCAACATCGTCCGGCATGACCAAAATGATGTTAGGAAGCGATGGAGTTGCGGCGTGGAGCGAGGCAAGTAGCGCACACCCAAAAAAACCGAAAATTCTATTACCGATGGAGCGACGATTCATTTGGATTTCTTTTTTACCTTTTTATCTTTCGCCGCACCGGTATTGCCGGGATCAAAATCAGGATTTGGCTGAGAGGGCAGGATCGCATCGGTTGACTTGAACCATTCGAGCAAATCATCGAGCAGTTCGTCCCGTTTCACCATGTTCACAGCGGCCAAGTTCTTTCGTTCACCGATATCATCCCTGATGTTATAGAGCTCCACCGCGTTGTTGGTCGAAAGCTTTTCTCTGCCCCCGTCCAGCTGCCATTCCTCTGAAAACAAATGGAGTTTCCAATCGCCCTTGCGGATAACGGAGACGGGTCGGCTTCGGAATCCGGTGCGCACATCGAGTTCGCGGCCGCGGGTAACCGGATCGTCAAGATAACCGGGAAAATGCCAGAAGATCGATTCACGCTTGAGCGAACCTTCCTGCTTCAAGAGCGGAAGCAGGCTTTCACCATCAAGATCCTTTTCTGGCTTTGCTCCAGCCACAGCCAGAAACGTGGGAAAGAAATCCACGTTGATCACAGGAACATCACATGTGGTTCCCGCTTTAACGACTCCGGGCCAGCGCACGATCATTGGCGCGCGGATGCCACCCTCGTAATATCCTCCTTTGTTTCCACGCAGCGGTTCCTGCGAAGAGTGCTGCGTGCCGCCGTTATCACTCGTGAAAACAACCATTGTGTTTTGATCGAGGCCAAGCTCCTTGAGTTTCTTCAGGAGCAGGCCGATACCATCATCGAGATCATAAGTGCATGCCGCATAAAGCGCATCATGATGTTGCTTACCGGGCGTCTTGGCTTCGAATTTCTCCAGTGTGCTTTTCCTCGACTGCAAGCCGGTATGGATCGCGTAATGCGGCAGATAGACCAAAAAAGGCCTATCCTTGTTTTTCTCCATAAACTCACCTGCAGCTTGGGTGAGTGAGTAAATTCCCTTCGGATTATCTGCTTCCTTTCCGTTCCAACCACCATGGCACTGGTGAACGACATCGAATCCCTGCTCCTCCGCGCGCGCTCCATCTTTTCCTTCGAGATGCCACTTTCCGAAAATTCCTGTCACATATCCCGCGGACTTCATCGCATCGGCAAAGGTGATATTCTCTTTTGCTAAGCCGCTTTTGTTAGGAGTTGGCACAAGACGCATCTCGGACTTCTTTCCACGCTCCGTGGTACGCACCGCATAAACGCCATGTCGCGGAGTGTAGTTGCCGGAGAGCATGCAGGCGCGACTGGGCGCGCAATTACCCGCCGCAGCGTAAGCGTTGGTGAACACCATGCCTTCTTTTGTCATGGCATCCAGCACGGGTGTTTCCATGAAATCACTGCCTTGATAACCCACGTCCTTCCATCCGAGGTCATCGGCAAAAATAAGAATGATGTTGGGTTTCGATTTCTCCTCCATCGCGGAAAGCCACGAAACCGGAGACATCATGGCGATCGCTATGAAAAGGGTTTTCATGGTTTTCACATCAAAAAATATTCCAGCAAGCTTCCATGATCACTTGCCTTTTCCCCACGAATCTTTGAGAGCCACCGTGCGATTGAAGACGGCTTTTTTGCCGGAAACATGATCTTTCGTATCGGTGATGAAATAGCCGTTGCGCTCGAACTGACAGGAATACCCGGCCGCCTCGTTCAGCAATGATGCCTCAACTTTGGCGACGACCGTTTTCACGGATTCCGGATTGAGAACGGAAAGGAATCCGCCTTCCGCAGCATCCGGATCTTCGACAGTGAAGAGCCGGTCATAAAGACGAACTTCCGCATCGACGGCGGTTGCGGCATCGACCCAATGGATAGCGGCTTTACAAACGACTCCCTCCGGCGAATCTTTTCCGGTGGTATCAGGTAAAAGTTTCACGCGAATCTGGGTAACCTCCCCCGCTGCGTTTTTATCCAAACCCGTGCATTGAATAATTGGTCCGCCGCGAAGACGGACGTAGCGTTCAGGGCCGAGGCGGAAGAATTTTTTCTCAGGAATTTCCTGAAAATCCTCTCGCTCGATAAAGATTTCCGAGGAGAAAGAAACCGATCGATCACCGAAGGATTCGTCTTGCGGGTGATTGGAAACTACTAGGTTTGTAGTAGGCTCTTCAGAGAAATTCTCGATGATCACTTTCAACGGATCGAGCACGGCCATGCGACGGGGTGCGGCGCTGTTGAGGTGATTGCGGATTTCATGCTCAAGCAAGGCAACATCGGTGGTTCCATTGTATTTCGTGATGCCGATGTGTTTGCAGAAATCGCGGACCGCGACCGCGGGATAACCACGGCGGCGAATACCGGAAATGGTCGGCAAGCGAGGGTCATCCCAGCCGCTGACATGACCTTCATTGACGAGTTGGAGCAATTTGCGTTTGCTCATGATCGTATAGGTCAAGCTCAAGCGCGCGAACTCGATCTGGCGAGGCTTGGATGGCACCGGGCAGTTTTCGATAAACCAGTTGTAAAGCGGACGATGGTTCTCGAACTCCAAAGTGCAGAGCGAATGCGTGATGTGCTCAAGCGCGTCTTCCAGGGGATGCGCAAAATCATACATCGGGTAAATGCACCAGGCATTGCCAGTATGATGGTGGTGCGCGTGCATGATGCGGTAAAGCACGGGGTCACGCATGTTCATGTTCGATGAAGTCAGGCCGATTTTCGCGCGCAAGACCGCTTCGCCTTCTTTGAATTTCCCGGCACGCATGGCTGAGAACATTTCCAGGTTTTCCTCAACGGAACGCTCGCGAAATTTCGATGGCGTTCCGGGTGTTTGGACGTTGCCGCGATGAAGCTTGATTTCCTCAGGACTCTCCTCATCGACGTAGGCGAGGCCGTTTTTGATGAGGTGCACGGCGCAATCGTAGAAAAACTCGAAGTAATTGCTCGCGAAATAGAGGTCACTCCCCCAATCAAATCCCAGCCACTTCACATCGGCTTTGATCGATTCAACGTATTCCGTTTCTTCTTTCTCCGGATTCGTGTCGTCAAAACGCAGGTGACACTTCGCGCCGGGATGCTCCTGTGCGATGCCAAAGTTGAGGCAGATCGACTTCGCATGACCAAGATGCAGGTAGCCGTTCGGCTCCGGCGGAAAGCGGGTGATCGTGGTCTGATGTTTCCCCGAGGCAAGGTCTTCGGCGATGATGTCTCGGATGAAATCGGATTTGGGAGTGGCTGACATGGGTGAAAGTGGAAAAACTAAACCGCGGACGGATTCGAGCAGTCATGGAAGAGGAAACGATTCCAAGCCTGGAATCAAGTGTTTGGGGAAAATCTGCAAAAATTCCTCTCTTGGCGAGGTGTGTATGCTTTCAGGGAATTTCCAAATGCCGAGATTCATGAAACCCCTTGCCCAAAAAGCTTTTTTATCTTCCCACCGGCCGCCCGTTTGAAGCAAAACGATCCGTCTTCCATCCCAATCCGAAAACCTCATGAAATCGACCTACTCCCGCCTCGCCCTTATCGCACTTTCCGCCCTTGCAGGATTCACGGCTCATGCCGCGGAAATGGAAAGTACCACACCTGTCGCTGCCAAAACCAACGGGGAGAAATGGTGGAACGGAAATTGTGAAAGAATCGATGCGGATATCAAAAAGATGGAAGGCAACATCGATGTGGCATTTGTGGGCGACTCGATTACGGCGCGCTGGAGAGGCAGTGAAAACTGGACCAAGCACTGGGGTGGCTATCGCGCGGTCAACATGGGAATCGGCGGAGACCAGACGCAACACGTTCTCTGGCGTTTGCAGAACGGCGACTTGGATGGCTACAAAGCGAAGCTGTTTGTCGTGATGATCGGCACCAACAACATGTGGAGCAAAAACCCCGATCCAGCCCAAGCCGCAGCCGGTGTCAAAGCGGTGATCGATTTAATCCGGTCCAAACAACCCCACGCGAAGATTCTCCTGATGAGTATTTTACCCACAGGCGAAAAACCCAATCCAGGGCGTGAAAAAAGAATGGAAGTCAACCAACTGATTTCGAAGTTCGCGGGTGGCTCGGTGGAATACATGGACATCAGTGCGAAATACCTCGATGCCGACGGCACGATCAGCAAAGAGGTCATGCACGATTTCCTCCACCTCGCACCCAAAGGTTACGACATCTGGGCAGAAGCGATCAGTGGCAAAGTCAAAGAAATCGTGGGTGGACCTGAGAAGAAATAGTCGACTCTCATTTTCAAAACGCCAAAGGCTCTGACGGCCGCCCAGATATGCCGGGGCAGCTTTCAAGGTGAACTCATTTCAGCGAATACACATCGCATGACCCGGCGCCACGATCCTCAAATCCAAGACTAAAAAGCTGAGGAAAATCCCAGTATTCCAAAGCCCGCAAAAAGTGTTCTTATGAACACTTTTTTAGGTTGACCATTTCGCCCAAATTGCGACAGTTGGAGCCTGTGTCCCGTCCTCTCACCGCGCTGTTTGTCGATTGCGATTCCTATTTCGCAAGCGTTGAACAACACCTCAATCCCAAGCTGCGGGGTCGGCCCGTCGGAGTAGCTCCGGTGATGGCGGAGTCGAGTTCTTGCATCGCGGCTTCTTATGAAGCCAAGGCTTACGGGGTGAAAACCGGCACGCGAATCAGCGATGCGCGGATCATGTGTCCGGACATTACCATCGTTGAAAGCAAGCCCTCGGAATACATCCGTTACCATCACCGGATCATCGCCGCGGTGGAGGATTGCATTCATGTTGAGGCGGTGCTCAGCATCGATGAAATGTGGGCATGGCTACCCCTGAACCTTCGCGAAGTTCCAGTGATTCGAGGCATCGCGTCCAAAATCAAATCCACCATCGCCAGGGAAGTTTCTCCCGTGATCAAAGTCTCAATCGGGGTTGGACCAAACCGATACCTCGCCAAAACCGCGAGCAAAATGCGTAAGCCCGATGGCTTGTTTTTCATCGAGCATCGCGATCTGCCCGAAGTCCTCTACGAGCTCGAACTCCGCGATTTCAACGGGATCGCGAGAAACATGGAGGTGCGGATGCATGCCGCTGGAATCCACACGGTTCAGAAGCTCTGCACCGCACCGAAAGAATTGCTCCGCCAAGCCTGGGGCGGTGTGATGGGGGATCGATTCTGGCACCTGATCCGCGGCGAGGAAATTCCCGATCTGGTTTCCGCGAGGAAATCTATCGGCCACAGCCATGTTCTGCCACCGGAGTTCCGCCATCCGGAAAAGGCGTGGCCCATTCTCTGCAAGCTCCTCCACAAAGCCTGCGAACGCTTGCGCTCCCATGGCTTGCTCGCGGGCTCTCTGACCCTGCACCTCTCATTCCTGCGCGCCGATGCATGGAACCCGGAGATCCGCTTTCCTGAAACGGACTCAACCGTGAACCTGATCCGCATCCTCGGGCGAATCTGGCGGGAACGCCCCGAACCCAAATCCCATCTCATCAAGGTCGCGGTGACTCTCACCCGTCTCGTCGAACAGGGAAATTTCACTCCGCAACTCTTCCCGACTCTCCTAGCCGAAGACCCTGCCGAGTTCAAACCCCATGAAACTCATGACAAGCATCGACGTCTCGACGCCACCTTGGACAAACTCCGCGCGCGCTACGGCCGCGATGCAGTTTACCTAGGAGCGGTCCAAGATGTTAGAAACAGCGCGCCCATGAGAATCAGTTTCACGCATATTCCGGATGTGGAACTGGAGAAGGATCATTGAAGGATGAGGAATAGTTCTTGAGAGAGGATTTGAAATCACTAGCGTTCGTCTATTGCCAAATAAGCAAGAATTCCTCCCGTCCTCCCAAATCCTGCATTTTACAAATCGAACCGTTTCATGCCCGCTCAGCCACTTTTTGAAGACACTTTTCTCCGCGCCCAATGGAGTGCGGAATTTGACGCTTTCGAGGCGGGTCCGGAGTCCGCAGCTCTGCTTGCTCGTCTTCGGAACTGGGCTTCCCGCGAGCAATTGAACGAACGCGCCTCGGAAACCGCTTTCATTCAGCGATTTTTCGCAGAAATCTGGGGCTATCGTCTCCAAGGCGATGAAACCTCAAATTACAGCTGCCGTCCGCAATACGAAGTGGCCGGCGCGGGGCAGTCTGGGGGGACGGGTTATGCAGACCTGGCGCTTGGGAATTTCGGTGGAGATGGAGTTCCGCAAGTCCTTTGCGAGTTCAAAGACATCCGCTCGGGTCTTGATGCGCGCCAGTTGCGGAAAAACAACAACCGCTCTCCGGTTGATCAGTGCTTCGATTATCTTCAGCTCTCATGGCAATCCCGTAATCGCGACAGTTTAGTGGAGCCGTTCTTTGGGATCGTGACCGACATGAAAGAGTTCCGGCTTTATGTTCGGCGCCTCGGTCGCGGACAATATCAGCGGTTTGTCCTCTCCGAAACAGGCAGCGCGACCGAGCCCGGGTTGCTTGCGGATAATCCTGCGGCAGCGTTCCGGCGTTTCGTTTTCTGGAAAATCTTCCAACCCGCCATGCTGCTCTCAGATCGTGGCGCACCCATGATCGATAAACTCCTGCGTGATCAGATCGTTCGTGAGAAAACCATCGAGAAAGATTTCTACCGCGAATATCGAGAATATCGCGAATTTGTTTATCATACACTCGTTGAAGCCAATCCGGACTTCACGGGCACGCGAGGCCAACTGGTTCGTTTAACGCAGCGCTTTCTTGATCGCTGTATTTTCATCCTTTTCTGCGAGGATATGGGGCGCGTCCTGCGTTACCCGCCAGCCTTGTTGCGGGATATCCTCATGGAAAAAAGCCAAAGCCGCTTTTACGATCCGGAAGGCTCGGGTCCGTGGGATGAAATGCGTGCGCTGTTCCGCGCCATGCGCGACGGCGGCAGATTCGGTTCCCATGCCATTGATCGTTTTAATGGCGGTTTGTTTGAAGAAGATCCCGAGTTCGATGCCCTCCATATCCCCGCCAAAGTTTTCTGCGCACAAGATCAGGCGACAAACCTCCGTGCCCATCCACGCACGCTGCTTTATTTCTCGGCAGCGTATAACTTCGGTCTCAGCTCAGCCGCAGGCGAACGCGCGATCAGCCTGTACACACTCGGTCGCATCTTCGAGCAATCCATCACCGAACTCGAAATCATGGAGGCGGAGGCCGATGGGCGCGTTTCCATCAACAAACTCAGCAAGCGCAAAACCGATGGCGTTTACTATACGCCCGAATGGGTGGTGAACATGATTGTGGATCAAACGCTCGGGATGCGTTTGGAGGATATCAAGGCCGAACTAAGCTTTGATCAACTTGCTCCGCTGGACAACGAAGCTATTCAGAAATATCGAGCCTTTCTTAACGATAAGCGACTTGCAGCTCACGCTGCGGGCGCATGGATGACGTTCTTGGATAAATACCGTTTCCGTCTCAGTCAGTTGCGCATTGTTGATCCGGCATGCGGCTCCGGAGCTTTCCTGATTCAGGCACTGAACCGTCTCGTTGAGGAATATCGGTGGATCGTGGCGGAAGAAGAAAGAATCACCGGCACACGCAGACTCTTCGATCAGGATTCCATCATCCGCTCCATCCTCTCACAAAATATCTACGGCGTGGACATCAACGAGGAATCCGTGGAGATCACCAAGCTCGCGCTTTGGCTTCACACAGCTGCTCCGGGACAGCCCTTGTGTTCGCTTGACCGAAACATCCGCTGTGGCAACAGCCTCGTCGGTTCCGACTTTGCGAACTTCTACAACCAACGTCATAGCACTCTTTTTGCTGCCGCCAATCCAAATGAACGCGAACGCATCAACGCCTTTGATTGGAATGCGGCTTTTCCCGAAGTTTTTTCCCACGGTGGTTTCGACTGCGTCATCGGCAACCCACCTTACATCAAGCTTCAACACTTCCGCCGCGCCCAGGAAGATACCGCAGCCTATCTGGTCGATGCGCAAAATCCCGACGGCACTCCGGTTTACGCCAGCACCCAGAGCGGCAACTTCGACATGTATCTGCCTTTCATCGAAAAAGGCGTGCGCATTCTGAAACCCGAAGGCCGCATGGGCTACATCGCCCCTAACGTATGGATGATGAACGAATACGGCACACCTCTTCGTCAACTCGTGCGCCGCACCCGTACACTTGACCGCTGGCTCGACTTTAAATGCCACCAAATTTTTGAGGAAGCTACTACTTATACTGCTCTGCAATTCTTCCGAGGAACTTCCGTTTCAGCTCTGACCTGCGCTTTTGCTCCAGATGGAAACGCGGCTGCGATTCAGTGGGAAAATGCGGATCTCATTCCTTACGAAGAATTACCAGAAGAGGATGCATGGATCATAGTGCCTCAGCGAGAACTTGCCTTGATCAACAAATTAACTCGGAATTTCCCAGATCTCGAATCTTGTACTGATTCTATTTCGCAAGGAATCATCTCCGGTGCGTATTGGATTTACGCGAATGAGCTGCGTTCTCAATGCTCCTTTTGGCATATTCCCAACGATAAAGTTAGTAGCGAGCCTCCTCACATGATCGAGCTAGAAGACGAATTAATGCTTAAATTGGTCACAGGGGAACAAATCAAACGCTACGAAAACCCATCTACAGAAATTCGCATTATTTTTCCATACACCAGAGATGGAAACTCATCATTGCTGGATGAATCTACTTTGCGAACAACCTATCCAAGAGCGTGGAGCTTTCTTAGTAAATATGAAGGCTTTTTGCGTGCGCGTGATTCGGGAAAGCTCGACAATGAACTGTGGTATCGTTACAGCAGAAACCAGAATTTAGATAAACAAGCGCTACCCAAAATATTGATTGCAGGAACTGCAAAAAATTTAATTTGTACGGTAGATGAGAATGGTGAATACGCTGCAAACGATAAGCGGGTCTATACTGTAATTCCTTCGACCGAGGACCTGTGGTATTTAACGGGAATATTAAATAGTAAGGTTCCTAGCTTTGTTTTGCAGCGTACAGCCCGCCCAAAAGCGAATGGATTTTACGATATCGAAAGTCAATTTCTCGCTCCTCTACCTATCCCAGAGGCTTCGCCTGAACAGTGCACAGAAATCGGCAACCGCGCTCGTGAATTACAAGAACTCCACACTCGCCGCCGCGATACCATCGCCAAACTCGATCAACGTCTCAACAGCGCCCAGACGGTTTCTATCAGTCCCGCGCTCAAAGAGTCATGGCTCTGGTCGGATGTCGGCACACCTGCAAGCTGGAAACAGTCGCCCCAAGCGCCAGCGGGCATCAGCGCCAAGGATCTCACCGCGTGGGCAAAAGCACGTCATACCGAAACTCTCCAACAACACTACGACAGCCTCGATGTCCTTCTCCAGCCCGGCGTAACCCTCAACGTCACCAACACCGATGACGAACTCATTCTCCACATCAGCGGCCGCGAAGCCCTGCGCCTTTACGACAAGCCAGACACCCCTTTCATCGCGGCCCAATGGCGCCACGCCCTAAGAGACCTAAACGTCACCGAAGCCTTCGACGCCAAACGCCTCGTCAAACAGCTTCTAGCCATCCGCACCACAAAAGAACAACCCCTGAGTGAAAGGATCCTTATGCTGGATCAGGAGATCACAAAATTGGAGCAAACCATCGCCCAAAAAGAATCCGCCTTAAATACCATCATCTACAGTCTTTATGCACTCAGCTCAGAAGAAATTGTAATAGTCGAAGCGTGACATAAAAATATATTAGATCGATTTTTATGAAAATAAATTTAGCAAAAGCAATTAAAGCATTTTATCCAAATCCAAGTTTTGATCAAATATACAAAGAAGCAGTTGCAAACGCAATCGATGCAGGTGCGTCTGAAATAAAAATTGGAATAAAACTCCGTGATCCGAAAGACACGAAGACGGTTACAGTCAAAATTAGCGACAACGGAATTGGCTTTAATAAGGAAAACTTTGAGAGATTCTCAGAATTATTAAAAGCGCAAAGCGATGACCACAAAGGACTTGGACGCCTTGTCTATCTGGCATATTTTGATCGTGTATTAGTAAAAAGTTGTTATAAAAAAAATTCTGTAAGGACGTTTGCTTTTGACTCAAAATTTAAAGGAAAATCTGAAGAAATAGCATCCTCAGACAATAGCGAAAGCGGCACAATACTTGAGTTTCATGGCTTTAATGGTAAAAAATTACATTCGATTAATTACCTCAAGCCAAATTTTGTTAAGCAAATTTTAATGAAGGAATTTATGCCGACTTTTTTTGAGAGATCAAAAAGAAATGAAATTCTCAAAATCGAAATTAAATTGGAAATAAATGATGAGAGTGGCAAGATTGATACAAATGCAGAAATTGCAATTCTATCAACAGAGGAACTGCCAAAATTCAAAGTTAAATCATTTAAAGATAATAGTATTGATTTTTATCAAAACATCGACATTCACTACAGGATTTCGCATGACAAAACTGTAGAAAAGTCGGTTTTAACCGCTATCTGTGTTGATGGCCGAGCTATAGATTTCGATCTTATTCCTATTGAAGCTGTACCAATGGGACATCAAATCGAGGTCTTTTTTGTATCAGATTTTTTTATTGGAAAATCAAATGCATCACGTCAAAAACTTGAGCTACCTGAAGACATTAGTGAGAGGGATTTACGAAACAAATTCAGAGACGAATTGAAAGAAATTTTAAATCTTGAAATTCCTTCTATAATTGAAACTAACAATAAAATCAAAAATGAAATTGAGAAAACCTTTCCGCACTTAATTGGATTTTATAACAACAACTATCCGGGTGTAATGGTGAAGACGCAGGTAATAGATGAGGCGCAACGTGAGTATTTTAACGAGCAAAAGGTACTATTGGAATGTGAAAATCTGAGCGACGAGCAATATGAAATCGCTGTTGAGCATTCATCTAGATCATTGATGGAATACGTATTATATCGCGCTCGAATAATTGAAAAACTAAAATCTCGAAAATCAGGGGATTCGGAAGACAGTCTTCACAACATAATAGTTCCTAAAAGAACCGAGTTTCACAAAAAAAGCTGGGACGAAGATTATTTCAAGCAGAATATATGGCTGCTAGATGATAAATACATGTGCTATGACACTATTCTCAGTGATCAAGAGTTGAAAAAATTAAAAGATTACCTGAATGAAGAATCCACTAAAGATGACGATGGTCGTCCCGATGTAGCTATTGTATTTTCTTCCGACCCGGATGCTTCCGAAAGATTTAGCGTTGTAATTGCTGAAATAAAAAAAGAAGGTATCGCATTAGCTAAGCAAGAAGAAGTTGTTAGTCAGATAAAACAACGTGCTCGTCGTCTGCTTCAATATTACCCCACCAAAATTGAGCGAATTTGGTTTTTTGCGGTATCAGAAATTACGTCAGAATTTAGGATCTCCCTGAAGGAAAGCGGCTATCGTGAATTCTTCTCTTTTGGACAATTGTTCTATAATCAGCAACCTATACTATTGAATGAGGATTCACCGGCCATTCTTGTAGATGTTGTTATTATGAATTACGATGCATTGGTTAAAGACGCTCAAGCGAGAAACGAAACTTTCATGAAAATACTTCGCTCACGCATTTCAGAATTCACTACTTCTCAAGCATAAAAAATCAAACACCTTAAATGCAAAACAGCTGGCAACAATGCATGCCTCACATTTCCGTTGACAAAAGTTGACAAAAATCGATCTTTCGGTACGTAAGCCATTTATGGAAAGAGTCCTCAACACCACGCGAATCGATGAATTAATGGAGGCTCAGGGGCTAAGTCAGACTGCACTGGCGGAATCGCTGGGGGTCACGCGAGCCGCTGTATCGAAGTGGCTTACGAGCAAATCGTTTCCTCGCCCGGCGGAATTGCTAAAGCTGGGGCGCTTGCTGGGGCTTGGTCACAAGGAACTTGTCGTGTCCCTTGCTCAACAACACGAACCACTGGTCGCCTTTCGCAAACGAGGTTCCTGTCTCACGACTGACGAGCATTTCCAGCGAGCTCGCGACATGGGGCGCATGTTGAAGCCCTTGGTGCCGTTTCTCGATGTGGATGAATTCATCGGGCCGCCCAACCTGAAAAATCCATCTTGCGACTATCGCTACCTGCAAGACTTGGCTGCGCGCATACGCCGTGATTTGAATATCGCCGAGAATGCCGCATTTGAGTTTGGTGCGTTGATCGCCCTGTTTGAGAAACATCAGGCCGTCATCGTGCCGACCCTGTGGGGACCAAAAACCAAGCACGAGAATGCAATTCACATCCACTTACCGGATTCGCAGACGACTTGGATCTACCTGAATCTCGATGTGGAAATACGCGACTTCAAATTCTGGATGGCGCACGAGCTGGGTCACGTCCTGACGGTGGATCTGCTGCGCGATGAGAAAATCGATTTTGCAGAAGACTTTGCTGATGCCTTCGCCGGAGCGCTGCTTTTCCCCGAATCCATTGCTAAGATCGCCTTTGCCGAATACAATAAAGCGCGCAGCGAGCAAGGCCAGTTGCGTGTGTTGTTCTCATGGGCCGAGCGACACACCATCTCACCCAACAGCGTGTACAAAGAGATCGAGAAATACGCCGCGCACCATCAGGAACCGTTCAACAAAATCCCCACTGCCATGCTACACAAGGCCATCGCCCAGAAGCACAAGAACCACGTGATGGTCAGCACGCGATTATTCGATGGTAAGCTCCCCACAGCCGATCACTTCATGCGCGTGGTCCAAGACGCCTTCCGCACCCAAGCTTACAGCGCGCTCAGTCGATACGTGCGCGAAAAGCAACCGAGCGCCGGAACTATCGCCACCATACTCGGCATCAATCGCACGGATGCCAGCGCTTATCTGGACGCGTTTGCCCAATAACTGGTGAAAGAATTCCCCATGGCGCAGACGAAAATCATTGTTGATTCCAATAGCTACTTTCGCCTGGCGCAGAACATTCATCCCTTTCTGTGCAAGCCTTTCGGGAAAGAACAATACACCATCTACATGCACGCGGACTTGACAGAAGAAATCCATTTTAGCCCGCGACTCAAAAACCGCTTTGATTGGGTTCAGCAAAAGCCATACAGCGAAAATCGCGGACGTTCGGTTTCCCTCAGCAATCAGCACAAGAAAGCAATCGATGAAACCTACGATTTCATGTGGAACTACGTGAAAGAGGAATTTCTAGAGAAGCGAGGCAAAGGGCCATCGCCCGTGGATGTGAAAATTGTCGCCACAGCCCTCGTTCTGGAAATTCCCATGGTCACGGACGATAGGGACATGATCGAGTTAGGCGAAACCTACGAAGTCAGGCAGATGACCAGTATTGGCCTCATGAAACTCATGCTTGATTGCGACCACATCGATGATGAAAAGGTCAACCAAGTGGTCGATCAGTGGCTCCACGATAAAGATACGCCGTATGCGGGCTGGAAGGATGAATTTGAGCGGACTTTTTCGTGGAAAGCACCGGATAGCTATTGAATGACTATAGCACACCCTGCATCTCTGAAAGAGTGATGATGCTCATGAAGAAAAGGCAGAGATAGATCAGGATGGCGAGATTCAGTCGTCTGTGCCATTGATCGCGCCAGAGTTGGATGAAAAAGGCGAGGGTAGCGGAGATGCCGGTGGCGTACATGGCTATCATCAAGAACAATAGCAATAAGAGGGTCTGCCCCAGCCCATCGAAGCCATCAGGCATGGGAAAAATGGCGAACCATATCCATAAACACCCTGCCGTGATTGGAAAAATCAACAGGGCTAACCACAAGAAGAACCGCGTGGCTTTCATCCATTTTCCACCTTCAGGATAACGTTTCACCCAAAAGGCTCTACGCAATGCGACCAGCCACGGTAATAATCCAATGATGAAAAGAGTTAAGCCACCCAAAACAAGTGACGAATTGGGATCTATTTTTCGAAGCCCAATATATCCAGCAATCCCAAGCAGAGAACTCAAAATCAGTCGGACTTGTTGCTGCCGCATAACCTCGATCAGCCTTTCAATTCCTTTCTTAATCACGGTGTGGCTGTCTCTGAATGATTCGGTATGGCGGATGCGATTTAAGAAACCCCTTAGATCTAAATGAGCTCTTCCATCTCCGCTTCGCTCCGATTGGTGCCACTTCAAATATCTTTTGCAGCGTATTCCCAGCCCTTGCGGTATTGGGCACGTTTGATGAGTTTGTTGGCGGCGTCGTTGTTGATCGCCATGAATTTTTTCTGATCCCATTCAATGGGCAAGCCAGTTCGGATTGCGAGGGCTCCGAGCAGGCAGAGCTCGGTTAGAGGAACCGCGTAATCGAACTGCGACATGAACGGAAATTCTTTTCCCTGCTTGATGGCGGCCGACCATTCCTTTTGCGCATCACCGGGAGTGGGGCTGCGTTCAAGGGTTTTCGCGGGAGGATTCGCCAGAAATTCCACGGAGCGGGCTTCTGGCAGGATCGTGAGCTTTTGCGCCTGACTGCCTTCGTTGTAAACTATCCCATCCGAACCGATGACGTAAAACCCCGCGCTGCCGACAGGTCGGTTCAAATCTTTGGGAGGCGGTGGCAGACAAGGAGTGCCATCGATATTTTTGCCTTCATACCAATAGAGTTTGATCTCGCCGTGGCCGGGGACGTTTTTCCAAACATATTCGACTTTCGCGCCGCGCGGCCAGGCGACATCGGTCAATTCGTCAGCCGTGGCTTGGATCCGGTCAGGCACTCCGAGGCCGAGCGACCAAACGAGCGGATCGAGGTTGTGACAACCCATATCGCCGAGTGCTCCGGCACCGTATTCGAATAAACCGCGCCATTTGAACGGATGGATATCCGGGTGGTATGGGCGGTCTGGAACTGCGGCGAGCCAAAGATCCCAATCCAGTTTTTCAGGAGCGGGTTGTGCGGGTTTGAGATTTGCTGATTTGCCCTGCGGCCAGCCTGGGCGGTTGGTCCAGACATGAATTTCCTTCACCTTGCCAACCACCCCCGCATCGAGCCATTCTTTGAGGAGGCGATTCTCTTCATAAGTATGCCCTTGGTTGCCCATTTGAGTGATGACGCCTTTTTTCCGAGCCGCAAGATGAAGTTCGTTCGCCTCCCATAGCGTGTTTACCAAGGGCTTTTGCACACAGATGTGTTTGCCAAGCGAAATGGCATGCATGGCCGCCGGGTAGTGGGAATGATCCGGGGTGGAGATCGTGACCCCATCCATGCCTTTTTCCTTCTCCAGCATTTCGCGGAAATCCCTATACTGACGGGCATTTGGAAATTTCTGCGCCGCTTTCGCAAGGAATCCGGCATCGACATCGCAGATTGCGACAATTTCGTTTTGCCACGCCGCCCCCATCATGTCTTGAAAACCTCTACCTCCAACCCCGATACATCCGATCTCGAGTTTTTTCGCCGCCGGAGTATCTTGGGCTCTGAGCAACAGGTTCGGCATCGCAATCCCTGCGGCGGTCGTTGCGGTTATGCCTTTGAGAAAATTACGACGACTGCTGAGGTGAAAGGACTGGGTCATGGGGTATAGGTGTTTAAATCTCTCATACCCTATCCTCCAAGTGAATATTTCAAATGATCCTCAGGCACTGATGAAATGCACAAGTTTTTACAAGGGTTGCTTGACCCTATGGCCGAGAGAGGTCTAGTTTCGCGCGGTTTTTTGCCTGACCTGTTTTTTATGAATATCCACGAATACCAAGCCAAGGAGCTGTTTGATCGTTTCCAAGTCCCGAGTCCGAGAGGAAGAGTCGCAGCCAATCCCGAAGAAGCTGCAGCTGCGGCCAAGGAGTTCGCGGGAGCGAAATTGGTCATCAAAGCACAAGTTCATGCGGGGGGTCGTGGCAAGGGTCATTTCAAAAATGGCTTCCAAGGCGGCGTGCATTTGATCGACAGCCCGGAGCAGGCCGCGGAGTTCGCAGGCAAAATGCTCAACGAAACCCTCGTCACCGTGCAGACCGGCGAAGCCGGCCGCGTGGTACGCAAAGTCATGGTCGCTGAGGCGGTCGATATCACTCATGAATACTACCTCGCGATTTTGATGGATCGTGCCACATGCGCTCCCGTTATCGTGGCTTCTACTGAAGGCGGCATGAGCATCGAGGACGTCGCACACGATACTCCCGAGAAAATTTTCCGCCAAGTGATTCATCCTCTCTTGGGCCTTCAAGCTTACGAGATCCGCAAGATCACCGCAGAACTCGGCTTGAGTGGCGATATCGCCAAGCAGTTCGCCAAATTACTGAAAAATCTCTACAAGCTTTTCATCGATTGCGATTGCTCGATGCTGGAAATCAACCCGCTGGTCACGACACCCGATGGTCGCGTCCTCGCACTCGATGCGAAGTTCGGCTTCGATGACAACGCGCTCTATCGTCACCCAGATATCGTCGCGATGCGCGACAAGGAAGAAGAAGACCCACGTGAGGTCGCCGCTTCCGAATACGACCTCAACTACATCGGCCTTGATGGAAACATCGCCTGCCTGGTGAACGGTGCGGGACTCGCGATGGCGACGATGGACATCATCAAACACTATGGTGGTGAACCGGCAAACTTCCTTGATGTGGGCGGTGGTGCTTCAAAAGAACAAGTCACCGCAGCTTTCAAAATCATCCTCGGTGACCCGAACGTCAAAGGCATCCTGATCAACATTTTCGGCGGCATCATGGATTGCAACGTGATCGCGGAAGGTGTGATCGCCGCCGCGAAAGAAACCGGACTGCCAATTCCTCTCGTGGTTCGCCTCGAAGGCAACAACGTCGAGGCCGGCAAAGCCACACTCGCAGCCTCCGGTCTGAATATCGTCTCCGCAAACACCATGGCAGACGGCGCGGAAAAAATCGTGAAGGCGGTTGGCTGAAACCTTTTTACCCCATGACATTAAGGCAATTTTACGACTGGCAAACCCTCGGTGGCGCGAAAGACGTCATGCGTTTGGTTGCGGCGTTGGAAGAGCGCGAAATCTCATGGTGTATGATCGGCGGTCTCGCCGTGAACCATTGGGCAGCTGAGCCTATGGCAACTGCTGATGTGGATCTGGTCATCGCTTCAGAAAAAATCGAAGAGGCTGCCACCACCCTCAAAGAACTCGGCTTTTCTGAAAATCGTTTCGATTGGTCGATCAATTTCAAAGGTGAATCCAAAGTCACCATCCAGATCAGCACCGAGGCCATGTATCAGGAATTTCCATCGCGCGCCGTGCCGACAGAAGTTCACGGTATCCTCATGCGTGTGGCCTCTTTACAAGATACACTGACCGGAAAAATAGCCGCTTACTCAGACAAAGAACGGCGCGGCAGTAAGCGCATGAAAGATCTTACTGATATTTCCCGCCTTCTCGAAACCCATCCGGAACTGAAGGAAAAAATCCCGACCGATATCCTCGGCAAACTCGAAATTTAATCTCTAAATCGAACCTACCAGAACATGGCCATTTTAATTGACGAAAACACCAAAGTCCTTGTCCAAGGAATCACCGGCAGCTTCGGTGCGAGACACGCACAGCTTTCACTTCAATACGGCACCAAGCTTGTTGCCGGCGTAACTCCCGGCAAAGGCGGCCAGAAATTTGAAAACACGGTGCCGATTTTTGATACGGTCTCTCAAGCGGTCAACGAAACCGGCGCAACGGCTTCCGCAATTTTTGTTCCACCACCGTTCGCAGCCGATGCGATTCTCGAAGCCATGGACGCGGGTGTAGAGCTGATTGTTGCGATCACCGAGGGCATTCCTGTCATGGATATGATGCGTGTGAAATCGGCGCTTCAAGGTTCAAAATCCCGTCTCGTCGGCCCGAACTGCCCGGGTCTCGTTACTCCGGGTCGTGGCGAGAAAAGTCATGGAGGTTGCCGCATCGGTATCGCACCGGGTTACATCCACAAACGCGGCAACGTCGGCGTGGTTTCCCGCTCAGGAACGCTTACTTACGAAGCCGTTTTCCAACTTACTCAAATGGGCTACGGCCAGAGCACTTGCGTCGGTATCGGGGGTGATCCGATCAACGGTACGAGCCATCTCGACGTGCTGAAAATGTTCAATGAAGACCCCGAAACCGAAGCGATCATCATGATTGGCGAAATCGGGGGTAATGCGGAAGTCGAAGCCGCACGTTGGGCGAAAGACAACTGCAAGAAGCCGATCGCTGGTTTCATCGCCGGAGCGACGGCACCTCCGGGGCGCCGCATGGGCCACGCCGGCGCCATCGTTGGGGGTGAGGAAGATACCGCTGAAGCGAAGAAGAAAATTCTCGCAGCATGTGGCATCGCCGTAGCCGAAACTCCAAGCGACATGGCATCCACCCTGATGACGCGTTGGGGTAAGTAAGTGAGCGCCGCAGGCTTTGGACTGCTGGGATCATTCCCAGCTTTCACGGCATGCAGCTATCACCGTGGCTAACGGTAACAACCCGTTTCCCCGTGAATCGCAGTTCTTTGCCAAAAGCTGCGGATCACCGCAGTAATCCAGAGCCTATAGCAAAAGATTCAGTGGCTCGCGTGATGAATTGCTAAGAGTTTCACCAAAAGATCCTCGATAAACTCCAGAGGAATTTGGTTGGGTCCGTCGGACATCGCGTTCGCTGGATCAGAGTGGACTTCCATGAAAAGCCCATCAAGTCCGGTCGCAACAGCCGCGCGTGCAAGCACCGGTGCGAGTTCGCCATCTCCGCCAGTCGCGCCACCGAGCCCACCCGGACGCTGCACGGAATGCGTCGCATCAAAAATCACCGGTATGCCTTCTTTCCGCATGATGTAAAGCGAGCGCATGTCGACAACCAAGTTGTTATACCCAAATGTTGTCCCGCGCTCGGTGATGAGGAACCGATCGCACCCAAACGCCCGCATTTTATCGGCGATGTTCACGCAGTCCCAAGGCGCGAGGAACTGGCCTTTTTTCACGTTTACGACACGTCCGGTTTTTGCGGCGGCCTCAAGAAGATCGGTTTGACGGCAGAGAAAGGCGGGGATTTGGAGGAGATCGATATATTCCGCAGCAATTTCCGCCTGCTCGGCGGTATGGATATCAGTGGTAACAGGAACTTTGAGTTCTTTGGAAATTTCACTAAGAATGCGGCAGCCCTCGACAATTCCCGGGCCACGGAAGGAATTCACGGACGTGCGGTTGGCTTTGTCAAAAGACGCCTTGAAAACAAAAGGAATCCCCGTGCGATCGGCGATTTCTTTAAGTGAACTCGCCATTTCCCAGGCAAATGTTTCCGACTCAAGCGCGCACGGCCCGAGGATAAAAAAAGGAATGGGGCCGCCGACGGGGACTTGGGATATTTGGAATGGAGTGAATGATTTCATGGGATCAGGCTTCGGAATCGTTGAGGACGGTTTTGTAAAGAGGAATCAGGTTTTTCAGAGCGGTTTCGAGCAAATGGGTTTCGTGCTCAGTGAGATTTCCTGAGGTTTTGTTTTTCAACATGCCAAGGGAATCGATCACGGATTTCGCGGCGCGAAGGTTCACGGATTTCTCGCCGGTCGAAGGATTTGGGATCTGGCCGAGAAATAAGCCGGCGTTTTGAGCTTGGAGCAGGATAAATTCATTGAAGCGAGGATCAGCTTCGGTTGGATTGGACATGACTGAAGAATCGGTTCCGGAGCCGTGGGAAGCAAGTTCGGAAAATCAACAGATCAAAAATGCAATGCTTGACGAGCTTCGGCATGGATTCCTACGCTTCGCAGGAGATGGAGTCGCGGTGACCCCATCTCAAATCCGATAAATCTTTAGCAAACTGTAACTGTGGACCTCCAAGAAATCCGAAATATTGTGGAATTGATGAACGAGCATGGGCTCACCGATTTCGATCTATCCAAAAAGGATTTTCATCTCAAACTCAAAAAAGGGCCTGACATGGAGGCGCTGAGCGGACTATTGGCAAATATGCCACGTGTTGCTGCGCAAGCGGCACCCGCCTCAGCACCCGTCGCCGCGGCTACAGCTCCTGCCGCCGCCGCACCTGCCGCGGCCGAGGGTTCAGAAATCACTTCGCCGATGGTCGGAACGTTCTATCGCAAGCCCGCCCCAGACGCACCGAACTTCGTCGAAGTCGGCTCAACCGTTTCCGAGGGACAAACCCTCTGTATTATCGAAGCGATGAAAGTCATGAATGAGATCAAAGCCGAATGCTCCGGCACCATCTGCGAGCTGGTTGCCACGGATGGCAATCCCGTGCAATACGGCGATATTTTGTTCCGCATCAAATAATTTTCTCCCTTCATCGAAATGTTCAAACGAGTCCTGGTAGCAAACCGTGGCGAGATCGCCCTGCGAATCATTCGTGCTTGTCGCGAACTCGGAGTGGAATCCGTGGCAGTCTATTCCGAAGCGGATGTCGATTCCATGCACGTCCAACTCGCTGATGAAGCGGTGTGCATCGGACCAGGTCCGAGTAAGGACAGCTACCTGAAGCCGGATCGCATCATTGCCGCAGCGGAAATCACTGGCGCAGATGCGATTCATCCGGGATACGGTTTCCTATCAGAAAACGCGCGCTTCGCTGACATCTGCGAATCCTCCGGTATCGTTTTCATCGGTCCTTCCGCAGATGTCATCCGCATGATGGGCGACAAAGCGACCGCTCGCGCCACCGCCATCGCGAACGGAGTACCAATCACACCCGGTTCGGAAATCATTCACGATCCCGATAAGGCCTTGGCAAAGGCGAAAGAAATCGGACTGCCAGTCATGATCAAAGCCACTGCTGGTGGTGGCGGACGCGGGATGCGTCCTTGTTTCAAAGAGGAAGAATTCAAATCCCTTTTCCAAGCCGCCTCAAACGAAGCGATGTCATGCTTTGGAAACGGCGATTGTTATTTAGAAAAACTCGTGCTCAACCCGCACCATATCGAATTCCAAGTCATCGCGGATTCACACGGAAATTTCATCCATCTCGGCGAACGCGATTGCTCGATGCAGCGCCGTAACCAAAAGATCATTGAGGAATGTCCATCACCCTTGATTTCTCCAGAAATGCGCGAGCGCATGGGCAAAGCATCGGTCGCACTGATCAAGGCGATCAACTATCAGAACGCCGGAACCATCGAATACCTCGTCGATGAAGCGGGTGAGAATTTCTACTTCATGGAAATGAACACCCGAATCCAGGTTGAACATCCGGTAACCGAAGAAGTCATGGGCTGCGAGCTCATCAAGGAGCAAATCCGTGTCGCCGCCGGCGAATCGCTTTCCCGCCATGTCTTGCAAGCCAGTCCGCGGGGTCACTCCATCGAGTGCCGCATCAACGCCGAGGATCCTTACAACAAGTTCATGCCAAGCCCCGGTACGATATCGCTCTGGTATGCACCTGGTGGAAAGGGTGTGCGAGTCGATACCCACGTTTACTCCGGATATTCGGTGCCGCCCTACTACGACTCCATGATCGCCAAGCTAATCGTTACCGGCGCGACTCGTGAAATCGCGATAGCCCGCATGAAGCGTGCACTTGGTGAGTTCATGATCAAAGGCATCAAAACCACCATTCCTTTCCAACAGGAAATTCTCAATCATCCGGATTTTGAGAATGGAACCTATGACATCGGTTGGGTGGGTCGCTTCCTCGAAGAAAAAGGCCTGTGAACCAAGCCCAGCGAAGATCAAAACTCGCTAACGCCTACCTTTACGGGATCGTCGATTTCGGATACGTAGCTCCAAGCAATGTTGCGATCATCACACAGCAACTACTAACAGGTGGTGCGGATGTCATCCAGTTGCGCGCCAAAGGTGCAGAGATGGATCAGATCATCCACGCCGCGAAACAAATGCTACCTCTGTGTAAATCAGCTGGAATTCCTTTCATCCTAAACGATTTCCCAGAACTCGCCCTCGAACTCGACGCGGATGGCGTCCATATCGGTCAGGACGATGGATCGATCTACGAGGTTCGTCATAGGATCGGCAATGAGATGCTAATCGGTCGCTCCACGCATAGTTTGGAGCAAGCCCACCAAGCCATGACCGATGGCGCGGATTACATCGGCTTCGGACCCTTGTTCCCCACCCCCACCAAAGCTGGCCGACCCGCCATCGGCTTGGAAGAAGTTTCAAAAATGGAAACCGAGGTTGGCCGATTCGTTCCCGCCTTCTGCATCGGTGGAATCAAGATGGAAAATCTAACAGAAGTCATCAATGCCGGCGCGAGAAGATGCGTGATCGTTTCGCAGTTGCTTACGGCGGCAGATGTTATAAATGCAGCAGCCGACGCGAGAAAAGTGATTACTTTGCATAGCTAACGTTCATCCGGCTCATGACTTCAATTGTGTCGCGGTAGCGAAACGGAGCCTTCTATTTGGAAAAAGTCTGCGCGAGGTGTTTCGGAGGCTCATACGATTACACTCTTTTTCGGTTCTTCGTAAGATTTTGTGGAGCAAGTGATATCTTGCTTGGAGTGCTCATGGCTTGGATGCTCATGCATGGACTTGACCGCAAATCACTACGCCCAACTTATCGGGATGCCATCCCCTTGGAAAGTTATAGGTGTTGATCTTGATGTTGATGCGCTGCGGGTGAATAAAGTGACTAAATTCATATAAAGGGACAGTCCTTATATATGTTTTCCCCTTGCCATATTGGATTCAGGGATTGAAAAGGGACACATGAGACGTGCGCGTTGGATATCGCCTTGGAAGGATTCGTTTGAGAAGCCTTCGATTTACCATTGTATTTCGCGGGTTGTGGAGCGGCGGTATGCTTTTGGGATGGAGGAGAAGGAAAAGTTCCGGATGTTCATGCGGATGTATGAGAATTTCAGTGGATGCCGGG
>JBIIKO010000009.1:0-142409 GCA_044233125.1 Luteolibacter sp.
TAGCCATGACATGATAAACTGCTCCCGCATATTGATATCTTAACGCTCGTGGCATGACCACAACCTGGCCATCTCATTGGCAGCAGCAAGATAAATGTTAAAATGCGACACCTGACCCCAAAAGATGCTCTAGCGGTTGGTTTTGCCCAGATTACCCGATAGGATTACCGCGCCGACCTGCCCATCCAAACTTTCAAGAGCATGGCGAGGATTCCCACAACAAGCACTCCGGCGACGATCCACAGGAGATTAGATTGTTTTGTCTCGTCAACATTTTCTTGGGTCTCTTCTTTTTGATTCGCACGATTGGCGGATTCCGTTTGAAATCGACCATCCAGATTATTTCCTCTCAAGTTATTTCGAGGGGAGTGCATAATTTCATCAGAAAAGATTTGCGGGAGTTTGACCCCTATAGCTTTTTCAAGTTTGTCAGCTAAGGTTTTTCTTTCCTCTGAGTCGTCAATATCCTCAAGAGACAGATTCTCTTCACCCAGATTTTCTGCTAAAACCTCTAATATCGCACGTCTTGCAGAAAAGTCGATTGTGCCTGAGCCAGAAGAAGGAGGGACACCATCCCAGAACTTTTCTGGAGCTCTCAAGAAAAGAACACTTACCTTGCTTTTAAATTCATCGACCGGGGCATTACCTAATTTGATTTTAAAATACTTCAGCAAATCTGTATCGCCTTCCTTTAATACAAGCCCTATTAGCTCATAATCCTGCAGTCTCCAGACCTTGTCTAAAAATTCAGGCTTCTCTGCAGTTTGTAATGTTGGAAGAGCCATTTTTAAGTCCACAGCTTGCTCTTCTGCTGCCAAAGGAAGCGCAAGCATTAGGCACACTACCGCAGAGATATTTTTCAACTTAATTGCCCGTTGATGATTCATTGTTTATCCAGTCGCCCGGAGGTGTTTTGAATTTTGATTTTGCCTTGAAATTCCACTCAGAGTAATCCGAGATCTTAAACCAATACTGGCCGGCATTGCGATTGCCGTCCCATAATTCAATCCGAGCGAATTCTCTAAACTCATAATCAACATCAAGAGTGTAATTATTCTGCCCCCATTCATCTAAAAAAACTATGTTCGGAGCATCGTGACACGCAATCTCTCCAACTTGATGGTTCAAAGCAACTGCATTCGATACAACATATGGAATGGAATGCTCGTCTGCAACTAATGGATCATCGTTTCCTTCATAAGCCTTGACGGGGTAATCTTCCACCACATCCAAAGCTTTCGGCTGATTGACCCAAAAAGCATCAGAGTCGTGTAGATCGAGTAGCTCTTTGCTGATCAAATCGGGATTTCTAATCGTAACCCTTATTTGTCTACTTGAGTCCCATTTATACTGAGCGCTATCGGCATCCATCCCTGCGATCAAAAGGTGTGCTTTACCTTTTCCAGGAACAGGCTTCTGCTTCTCACCATCCAAGGCTGGACGATCCTGATCAGTGATTATCGTTCCCGGCCTAATTTGAAATTTGAACAACCAGCCATCTTGCTCGGTTAAAGGTGTTTTATACTGAGACCAGCCATCACCGACCTCATAATCACCATTACCTTTCTGTACCACTACATCACTCCAAATGACCCAGACATTCATGAGGTCAACTTCTTGCCCTCCGTTTTTGGTCTTGAGTTTGACAACCGTTTTCCCTGTGGCATCCCGCTTTACTCTACGCTTTAAAGAATCAGTTGGGTGAGCTTCACCTCCTTCCCATTCGAGGCCTTGCTCGAAGAGTGCCTTGTCGATTCCCTTGGCTTTGAGAACGACGAAGTCATCGGGAATTTCCGCACTCTTCTTGGGGCTGACGTAGTGTTTCTCGCCAGTACCCCCTTTGTTGCTCGGAATCTGGTCTCCGGTCTTTCCGGGCTGGTCGTCGTCCGGGACTACCTCCACCGGCAAAAGGCCAACCATGACCGTGCTTGGCTTTTCGTCATCGCTGATATTTGTGGCGGCTAGTTCGAGGGTTACGGTAAGGTCTTTTTCAGGGGGAGCCGTAAGACTGCTGACTTTCTCGATGTGGGCAGGGTAGAAGTTTTTGATCGCGGTGCCTTTGGATTCGGCGAGTTGCCAATCCGCGTGTTTATCATTCACGCCCGCTTGGCCTGCAATTTCGGTCCCGCCTGCGGGCGTGATTTTCCACTCCAGAAGATCGTCAAACTCGGAATTGTATTCGGTGTATTCCGGATACTCCTCGCTGTGCAGAACCACCACAACCACACGGGTTTGCCCCTTCGGTATGGTTACGGTGCGCTTGAGAGCTTTTCTTTCTTCCTTTGGATAGTCTCCTGTCAAAACGATCCATCCTTCCTGCGGCGCGCTTTCCGGATCTTTTAGATTCGTGTTGCCATCCTTTTCATCTCCATCCATCGCGCCATCGCCATCGGTGTCCGGGTTGGTGGGATTCGCTCCCCATTGGTATTCCTGCAGGTTGGGCAAGCCGTCGTTATCCAAGTCAAGACCTGCATCCGATGCACTGGCAGGGTTCAACGCGTAAAGCAGCTCCCACGCGTCTGGCATTCCATCGGCATCGGTGTCCCGTTGGGAAAGCAATTCCAGCGGCAGTGAAAATACCGCTTTGAGTTGGCCGAGGGTGGCGGGGGCGAGGTTGGCATCGTCGGTGGTGGCGACGGACCATGGGTAGGGGCTGGGGGCAGGTGGATCAGTGCCCGGTTCCATCACCACAAGTTTGCCCGCCACCATGGAATTGTCCAGCCATGTTGCATCATGGGTGCGGAGGTGGTCATAGAACGGTTTAGCGAGCGCCTTGAGCTGGCCGTTGAGCAGGACGGCGCGCTGGGTTTCGCGGTAGCCGGGTGGAGGTGGGTCGGGCAGGGAGAGATCGACGATCCGCGCCACGTCGGCTTGCAGGGCATGGTAAGTGGCGAGAGGAAGCTGTTCTTGCAGTTCTGCCAGTGCCATGGTGGCCATGTGTTTGGCTTGGCCGATGTTTGCCGGGGCGAGATTCGCGGCAGGGCTAGTGGATATGACCCCACGGGTTTCCCACCAATCGGGGTTGGAATGGGCTGTGGAGGAGAGCAAAAGCAATCCGAGAAATACGGTGTGTAATCGCATGGTAACTGGGGGGGGTTACGCCGCTAGCTAAGGCATTCGGGGGTCTGATTTACTCGCCGTAGATGCCCATGGAAATATCACCTTGGGCTTGGCCAAGGGTTACATTGCCTTGCAAAACAGTGGAACCGGATACCGTGAGCTCTTCTGCAGATGTTGAACCCAAAGTTGAGGATCCCGCGTTTAACGTGCTGGCGCTTGCGGCAGCCAGCGTGGTCGAGCCTGTAACGGCCAAAGATCCAATGGAAGTGGATGCCAGGGTTGAATGGCCGGAGACATCCAAACTTGCGGCGCTGGTAGCTGCGAGTTTGGTCGATCCCGAAGTGGTGAGGGTGGTGGCGGTGGTGCCAGCTAAAGTGGTGGTTCCTGTTACCGTCAGCGAGGTGGTTTGGGTGGTCTTGAAGCTCGCCACGCTGGTTGCTCCGAACAGGGTCAGATTTCCCTCGGCAAGCGTCAGATCTCCGGTACGAAGGTGGGTTGCGCCCAAGCTGCTCGCTCCGGTTACCGCGAGCGCAGATGCGGTGGTCGTAGCGAGGGTGGTGGCTCCGGATACCGACAGCGAGGTGGCAAGAGTGGCTTTGAAACTCGCCACGCTCGTAGGCCCGGATAAGGTCAAATTTCCGTTTGTAAGCGTCAGATTTCCGGTGGGCAGATTGGTTATACCCAAGGTGCTCGAGCCCGAAATATTCAAGCTGGAACCAGTGAGCGTCGTGAAGCTACCGCCGCCGGTGGAAGTTACGCTCGTAGCGGACAATCCTTGAAGCTTGGATAATCCCGAGACGGTAAGGTTGCTCGCTGTCGCCCCCTGGAGGCTTGTGTTACCGGAAATTGTAACCGCACCGGGAATGACCACTGCGCCGGTGGTTTGGATGGTCAATGCCGTGGCGCGAGCGCTTGAGGATGTGCCGCGTCCTATGACGAGCAAATCATTTATTCCCATGGGCGCATTCCATTTGCCGAGGGCAATAGAAGAGTCGTTGGATACGATAAGTCCTGTTCCTAAGGCAACGCCGGACGTATTCGTAACCGTGTTCGTGTTGCCTATCGCCCATCCTTGCGATGCGGCTATTTGGTTGGCGATGCCAATGACCGCAGAATTCGAAGCCGAACTTCCTATTGTAGCGCCCCCCAAAGTGTTGGTATAACCGGTTACTAGGGACGTATTGGCAGCAATCGTATTGCCTGAGCCAGATACGAGCAGGTTCGCGCATCCATTGGAGAGGACATTGCCATTGCCGAATACTCCCGCACCACGGATGAAAGTGGAGAGAACCGCGGGGTCCGCTGTGAGAGCCAGTTGATTCGATTCTCCTGCGAGCACGGAGTAATAGAGGTTGGCCTTGTTCGAATTGCCTATGACGGCTGCTCCTCCAATGGGGGCGAGAGGCATCGTCGGCATTCCGGAGCCGGTATTCGTGCTTCCGACAAAATTATTGTTTCCGGATAAAAATCCACGAAACGCGGTAATCCTGCTGGTTGGACTGGTTCCGATGTAACCATCAATGTCATTTCCTGTCCCGATGATCACCGTCGGATCCGTAGGGGACCAGGAGACCAAGCTGAGAAGAACTGGAATGGGAAGCAGGATGCGAAGGGCTGTTTTCATGATAAAGGGGGGTAATATTCATTCGTTAATGAAAAATCGATAGGATCCACGGTGCATGAGGATCAGGGCATTTGTATCATCCTCAGTTTCCGGTGTCTGTGCGGCGGCATGCAGTGCCGCCTCGACTTCCTCGAGCGTGGCTGAAATGATGAAGCCGCTGTCATAGATCTTTAGCACGGAGTCGATCCCCGTGCTGGGATCCGTGGTTTCTGCGGCGTCCAATGTTGCCGCCATGCCCACCCGAACGAGAATTTCACACTTTTGATCCTCCATACGTTGGACCTCCACCTGATCATCCACGGGACCCCGTTCACCTTCGGTTTTCAGATGAGCCTCATCACCCTTTGATTCGTCCGCAAACTCAGCCGCAGGACTGGCCAACATAACTAGGAGCGAAAGTGCCAACCCTTTAAAAATTCTGTTTTTCACAGATTGAAACCGGATAAATGAATTTGGCGAGAAGGTATTTTTGAAAGAAAAAATACGCGACCAGGTCGGCGATACTTTACCCGGCATCCGGACGATCCGAAGTGGGATATCAACCGAATTGACCATCCGATTAATCCAAGCGATGAAAATGCAATAATTGTTAGAGCTGGGGGGCACGCCCTGCTTTAATTATCAATCTTCTAACAAGTCAAATAAAATATGCCTCTTCCGCGGAAATCTCAAAGGCCACGGATATTAGATAGGTCGCAACTACCTCCGGAGATTACGCGGCTTTCATCCTACCGCTTGCCCAAAGACTCCATTACGGATGCCGGGAGATTCGCGTTATCGATCCACTTTTGTGCGGCGGCTTGATCACGCTCCAACCAGGCACCCAGCGCGCGTTCATACATGCGGTTGCGATAACGTTCATCTTGGATCAGGCCGATTTGCTTGGTTGCCACATCGGGAGCTTTTTCAAAAGAGTTCCAGATGAAATGTTGCACGGTGTTGTCCGTGATATCCTCCCGAAAGCGGTTCATCAGGTCAGCGGCGGCTTGGGGGTTTTTGCCGGCATCGGCCATGACCATGCCGCGCAAGGCCCGTGAGCGGGCTTCGCCTGCGGGCAGGCCTTCGAAATTAGCCAGTGCTGCCACGGAATCGGCTCTTGCCCATTCACGGAAAACATCATCCACACTTCTAACAGATGATTCGGTGAGATTTTCCATCAACCAAAATGCGGTTCCCGCGGGATCCTGTTTCGCCATCGCCTCGGCATAACGTGCAACCGCTCCGCCCTTGAGGCGCTCATCGCTGAGATCCGCAATCCACTTTTTGGCGTCCTCGGATCCTATTTGCAAAAGATGCGGAATCATTGCCTCGAGGGCATCGGCACGCTCGGCACTGAAAGGCATTTCCGTGAGAAGGGCGGTGGCACGCGCCGGATCGGTTCCGGCGAGACCGCGAATAATTCCCGCCATGTGAGGATTGGCATCATCACCCTCGTGATTGGCCTTCGCCCATGCAATCGCAGCTTCAGGATTGCGGCTGGCCCATGCGCTGAGGACCGTGTTCGTGGCCATACCGGAATTGGTGTTTTTCGTGGTATAGGCCAGAGCAGAAATGGGATCCACCTCCGCCCATGCTGTCAGCAACATGGCATACTCACCCATGCGGGCCTCAGTGAGCCCAAGGCTGCGAAAGCGGGCGACCGCCGCTTCGAAGTCCTGAGGCGCCAGAGATTCGATCCAATCGAGCATGGCGCGGCTGCGATCCAGAGCATTTTCGCCACGGACGATTCGCTCCATCTTGAGAATTTTTTGATCAAAACTGGTGTCGGCTTTCTGCTGAGTCGGGCGGTTGGGACGGTTCGCACCGGCACGGCTTCTGGAATCGGCGTTGGCACCGACTGGGCGTTGATGAATCAGTTTCTCGGGCATTTCGGCAAGACGTTCTTCTTCGGAGAGTCCTGAGTTGCTGTTGGTCATTTTACCCAACAAAAATCCACCGACTCCGATGACGATGCAGGCAGCGCTTACGCTGGTGGCGTTCCATTTCATAGGTGGCAAGGTAGAGAGTTTTTCCATCTACTCAACTTGGAGTTTCTGTATTTTGGTGTTTTTTCTGATCGATTCGATTTCGGATGGCGCATAGAAACCCATCGTTCCCCACCCTAAGCGAAACTTTATCAACATGCTCAGACCCCGAAAAAAATACACGGTCCATGATTTGAGAAATCTCAAAGGCAAACGTTGCCTGACTCACGTTCATGTCAAAACTCCCGAAGAAGCGGCGGCGGCAGAAGCGGCGGGGATCGACCTGATGAGTTGTCCGTTTGACAACCCAGCCGCCCAAGCCCGCTTGCCGGAACTGGTTGCGGCCGCGCCTCATGCTTTTTTATCCTGCTCTACTCCGCACGGCATGGCCTCGCAGGAGGAAGCGATCAGGATCGGCTTCCGCGCGCTCGAGCTTGGTGCGAGTTCCGTCTATTGCTCGGCGAGTCCGCATGTGATCGAGGGCATGGCGCGCGAACGTATTCCCGTAGTCGGCCATCTCGGTATGATTCCCCGGCATGTCACATGGACAAATTATCGTGGAATAGGAAAAACCTTGGACGAGGCAAAAGCGCTTTTCCAAGCGATGAAGGATTTGGAAAACGCCGGCGCGTATGCGGCCGAGATCGAATGCGTGCCGCACAATCTCGCCTCATGGCTGTGTAAACAAACCCGCTTGCTGCTGATGTCGCTTGGCTCGGGCGCGGGCTGTGATACCCAGTTCCTGTTTTCCGATGATATTCTTGGAGATTACCATGAGCGCCTACCGAGGCACGCGAAGGCTTACCGCGATTTCGCCGGCGAGTACCAGAGACTCCAGCAAGAACGTATTGCCGCGTTCAAAGAATATGCGACGGATGTGAAAAGCGGGGTATTTCCAGCAGCGGAACATCTGCTGGAAATGGATGCTGAGGTGCTTGAAGAACTTCAAAACGAACTTCGCTAAATACGATGAACGAGCCTTTGGAAAACGATAAAACGTTTCAGCCACCGCGCGAGCGCTGCCCGGTGGCGGCATACCGCTTTCAAAACGAGGCCATCCCCATGATTCTGCGACATGCCGATGTCATGTCTGCGGCGAAGGATTGGAAAACATACAGCTCGGATGCGCCCTTCCGCGTGCCAATTCCTTCAGAAGAACATGTGCGAAAAGTACGCCAGCTGCCAATCGAAACCGATCCGCCGTTGCATGGAGAATATCGCGAAATCGTAGAGCCGTTTTTCAAAAAGCCACGCGATCCCGCATTCGCTGCAGAGATTTCCGCATTGATAGGAAAAACCTTGGATAGTGTGCGTAAGGAAAGCTCGTTCGAAGCCGTCAGTGAATTTGCCGTGCCGCTGCAATCCAAAGCGCTCGCGCATTTGCTCGGCCTTCCGGAATCGGAGGCGGATGAATGGATCGCTTGGGGGACCCATGTTTTTCACAATCTCATCGATGGAAATTCTAACGAAACTGCGGTCGATGCTTACATTGCAAAACAACTGGATCGCGCAGCACTCAATCCGGAAACGGATTTTTTCTCCGCTCTGACCCAAGCGGAATTTCAAGGAAGAAGGTTGACGCGAGATGAAATGGCCGGGTTCGCGAACCTGACATTCGCCGGAGGGCGCGATACGGTGATTCATACGATCACATCGGTCATCGCTTACCTGGCGCGGCATCCTGAGGCCATCGCATTCCTTCGCGCCGATCCGAAACGGGCCGTGCTCGCGGCCGAGGAATTTTTTCGCGTGGTTTCACCGCTCACGCACATTGGTCGGGTTTGTCCGGTGGCGACGGATGTGCACGGCATAAAAGTTCCCGCAAACGGAAGAGTCTCGCTCGGTTGGGCATCGGCGAACCGGGATCCTGCCGCGTTCCCACAACCCGATGAAGTGCGCCTCGATCGCAAACCCAATCCGCACATCGCTTTCGGCGCGGGCGATCATTTCTGCCTCGGCGCATTTCATGCACGCCTCATCATCCGCGAGCTTCTCAAGCAAATCGCTAACACGGTTTCCAAAATCACCATCCTGGAAGAAACTCCGAACATCGAGACAACGACTGACTTCGAGCGCCGGATCGGCTATGAGCGGCTGGTTGTTAGAATGGAATCATAACCTGTCATCCGGGCGGCACAATCGGATCTCTCCGAGAGGTAACTCGACGCGTTCTTGAGGCTCAACCATGTGCCGGTAGCGCCATGGGGCGTAGCCGTCACGCTTCATGTATCCGACCGTCATTGCAAAGCGCCGCACGCGCCATGTCGGAAATGCCCCGGATTCGTATCCGATGATAACGTTTTCCCTGCGGGCGACAAACAAGACAACATGACCGCTCTTGAGCAGGATGTCTCCCGTTTTCAATTCTTCCCAAGACACAGGGTAACAAATCGAGGGCAAATCTCGGGTTGAAACAGGTTTGCAAAGGCCCCAGCAGCGCGAAACGAAGCCGGAACAATCAATGCCAACGCTGCCCTGGCTCACAGCCGCATCATCGAGAAGTATCTTGTAGGGGTTGGCGATATCACCGGCTTTTTTGCCTTTTCGAAGACCATCAAGAAACGTTTCCGGGGTATCGAAGCCGCCCCATTTGTAGGCCATACCTTGAGCCGGAACCCCGGGCTTCCACCAACCACGATCGTCGCCATGATCCTTAAGGCTTGAGTCTGGCGTATGCACGGTCACGCCTTTCTTATCCTTGCCGTGCCGGATGTGTCGCGCTTGGGGCACCCATTCAAGATCGGCATAGGATTGCGCCGTGCGTAACGCCGCCTCGGGAGTTCGAGTTCGACAAGCGCAAGACATCAGCGAGGCGCTCGCCAAGAGCAAGATGGGTGCCTTGAAAAAATCCATCTGCATCATTCGATACCACGTAGTGATTTTTGTTCGGCAATCCATTTCCTGTCTTTCTTGGAGAGTCGGGATTCATGGGTTTTATAGCGTTCGCCCCCGGGTTCGATGAGGAGCAGGTCTCCTTTGGAATAGGACACAAGCTTGGCGAAAACTTCCCGGCCGTTTGAGCCCTGCCACTCACGGTAACCTTTCGATTCCAGGTTTTTGCGCCATTCTTGATACTGAGCGGCCGTCACGGCTACGGCTTGCTTGATCAAACCCCAAACGAAATCCGCTCGGCCACGCTTGTATCCGCTGTCCTTCCAAAGCACCTCACCACTCGGATTCAGCATCAGCAAGGTCGGATGACCTAACACTTTGTAACGTTTCTTGAGTCGTTGCACATAACTGCTGAGCTCGGCTTGACGGCTGATTTTCGCAGGTCGGGAAAGATTCGGATCGTCCACGGCTATCGAGGAATCCACCCGCAACCGAACCACGTTTTTTTCCGCCCATGCTCCAAATGCATGAGTCGCGAAAAGTTCTTCGGAAAGGGCTTTGCATGCCGGACTTATGGAGGAGTCCGTAAACCAAATGAGGATGGGCTTGCCTTCGCGGGCAGCGGTTTGTCGGGCAATCGTTTCGCTCTCTTCCCATGGCCCTCGCTTTGGAGCCGCCATCAAGGTCTCCAACTCCGGAATACCCGCATCCGGACGATCCGGATCGGTCCAAGAGATATCCTCTTCCGGCGTGTAATTAAGCTGCCGAGGCCCTACGTTGCCTCCTGGATTGACCGCTGTGCCGGCAGTTTCCGCCGTTCCTGCAGTTTCCGGCAGTGCGGTCTGAGGCAATTCCGCTGGAATCGGAGCCTGCTCAATGCGGAATCCGCCCTCGTCCGCACAACTGCCAAGCACCAGGCATGTGACGATGACGCGGAGGTTTCTGTGATGATTTGGCATGGTTTATTTTTTCAAACGAACCGGTGTGCCGCAAGAAGAGCACCTGAACCAACTGAACAACAACAGGTGAAGACTGAGCGGTGCAATAAAACCCGTGCGTAAAAACCGATGCGCCTTGCCATGCTTCAGCGCCTTTTTATGAATGAAAATTTTCTGGCCACAAACGCGACATTTTCCGCCTACGCCCCAAAAAAGATAGCCAAGGGCAATGACGGGCAGTGCGATTGGGAACACGAGCAACCCTTCAGGAACCCAAGAAAAAGACTTCGGATAAACCGAGGAAAGCAGAAGCAGAACACCGGATAAAACCGCAATGGGTAGCAACGGCAATAAAATCAGGGTGAAAAATGCGCCCAAGCGCAAGCGCCACGGATAGGGGTGCAAAATACCCCGTACAAACCTTCGGGAATTTGCGAGTTTTCCTCGATTGGTGGATTCCAGCGGCGTGCGGATCAGGGCAGCCCTTTCGTCTTGCGGGCCTTGCTTGAAATCAACAACGCGATGAACCGGAGCGACATCCGGCCGGATGGTTTGAACAGCCGCCGCATCAAAAACTTTCTCTTGGCTCCTTTGATCGGGCTTTGTCGAGCCCACGTGCCGGCGCTTTGGCAAATCGCCTTGAGGAAGCTCCGGATTGACGATACGGAGATCCAAATCACCGGAATATCGATTCAGCAACAAGCCGGCAGGTATGTCGGAAACGCGGATTTTTTTCTCCGCCAAAAACTTGCCAGGCAGCGGAATCGCACAAGGAGAGACGGCGAGCATTTCAATAACTTGCTCAATGCGCTCGTAATTGACCGCCGTCTCAAGAGACGGGCTTTTGAACTGGCCCTTGCCATGGTGGGTCGCCTGGATGGCGTTTTGAATCCAAGTCTCCAATATGGCTTGATCCGGCACTCCGCCGGCGAAATGGAAGATCTCATTCGCCTGCCTGAGCTTTTCTAATAGTTTTTCCGGATTTTGCCCCCCCAGATGCTTGGCATCGCGAATCCCTGCCATATCCAGCAGCGCGGCGGCGTTGGAATCGATTCCAGGGATTTCCTTGATTTCAAGCATAGCTTATTTCAGAGCCGCAAGCATTTCCCCCAATTGGGTGAGTTTGGTTTTCCAATCTTCGAGACGTTGTTTTTCCTGAGCCACCACCTCTGGCGGAGCCCGGTCCACAAACGACGCATTGCCGAGTTTGCCTTGGGATTTTTTCACCTCAAGCTCCATCTTTTCGATTTCTTTAGAAATTCGGGCGCGCTCAGCTGCTACATCGATCAGGCCATCCATCGGCATGTAAGCCTCGCCAACGGGTGTCACGGCGGCTGGAGTTCCTTTTGGAGCCTCATAAGCATCATCAACCAGAATCTCCGCAGATCCGGCGAGGAGGGCTAGGACATTGAGTTCGTTCGAAAGCCAAGCGACCGAACCTTTCATGACGAAGCGAACGTCCTTGCGTGAGCCTAGGTTGTATTCAGCCTTGAGGTTGCGGAGGCGGCCAGCCGTCTCGTAAATCGCGGTGGCTTGCTTCTGTGCGGCTTCAAGTTCTGCGGCGGGGAGCCCTGCGAGCAGCGGTTTGTCTGGCAGGGATTTTTTCATCAAAAACTCGCCAGACGAAACATAATTCATCCGCTCGGAAAGTTCCTCGGTAACGTGGGGCATGTAAGGATGCAACAACTGCAAATAACGACTCATCACGGCATCAAATGTACCGAGCGCGGCGGCGCGGGCATCAGCTGTGGCGGATTCGCGGAGATCCGCTTTCACGGCTTCCAGCCATTTATCGCAGAAGTCATTCCAAAGAAATTCATAGAGGCGCTGCGCGATCTCGCCGAAACGATATTCAGCGTAAATCCCAACGAGATCGTTGGCGAGTTGGTCGAGTTTCGACATGACCAAAACATGATAGACCGGCAGCCCATGCACGCTTGGAAGCGGCGCGAACTCGTTGCCGTCCATCTGACGGAAACGACAAGCGTTGTAGAGCTTGTTGGCAAAGTTCCGTCCTTCCTCAACGGATGATTCATCAAAGCGGACATCCGCGCCAACCGGAGCGATACGCATGAGGCCGAAGCGAAGCCCGTCGGCGCCGAACTTATCCATGAGGTCGATGGGGTCCGGTGAGTTGCCCAAAGACTTGCTCATCTTGCGGCCTTTGAGATCACGGATGATGGACGTGAAATAAACATTTTTAAATGGCAAGCCACCGGCAAAGCGATAACCCGCCATGATCATGCGCGCCACCCAGAAGAAGATGATGTCCGGGCCAGTTACGAGATCCGTAGTAGGATAAAATTTCTTCAGCGTGGAGGAATTTTCACCTACGTCAGACATCGTAGCAAACGGCCAGAGCCATGAGGAGAACCATGTGTCCATGACGTCTTCGTCACGGATCCAATCGCCTTGGGCTGGCGGCTCGACGCCAACGTAGATGTCTCCGGCGGCGGCGTCTTTCGTTTCGAGGGACTCGGCATTCTTGAGGGAATCGAATTTGTCCTTGCGATACCATACAGGGATTTGATGTCCCCACCAGAGCTGACGGCTAATGCACCAATCCTGGAGATTTTCCATCCAATGGGCATAGGTTTTCGCCCAGCGCTCAGGACGGAAACGGATCTCACCCGAGGCAACGGCATCCGTGGATTCCTTGATTTTCGGATAGCGCAGGAACCACTGCATGGAAATGCGCGGTTCGATCGGCACATCGGCGCGCTCGGAGTAACCCACGTTGTTTTCATATTCCTCGACGCCGATCAGGAGGCCCATTTCCTCCAGTTTCGCGGCAGCCTTGCGGCGAGCGACAAATCGATCCAGCCCATCGAGGTCCGGGCAGGCGGGGCAGTTGATGCGTCCGTCGGGATGAAGCGTGTCGACGATATCAAGGCCATGCTTGAGGCCGATTTCAAAATCGACCTTGTCATGAGCCGGGGTGATTTTCAGCGCGCCGGTGCCGAATTCCAAATCCACTGCCTCGTCGCCAATGATGGGAATGAGAGCTTCGGGGAAAGGACGTTTCACCATTTTACCTATCCACTTCGCGTATTTCGGATGCTTGGGATGGACCGCGACCGCGACATCCGCCATCAAGGTTTCAGGGCGGGTGGTGGAGATTTCGATGAACTCGCCTGGGTGATCGGCAAGTTCGTATTTCATCGTGAAAAGTTTGGAGCGAGAGGGCTTCATGATCACCTCCTCGTCGGAAAGGGCGGTGAGAGAAACAGGGCACCAGTTGACCATGCGCTTGCCGCGGTAGATCAGGCCTTCGTTGAAGAGATCGACAAAAACCTGGCTAACCCATCGGGTGTATTGCGGATCCATCGTGAAGCGCTCGCGCGACCAATCGCAGGAGCAGCCGAGTCGTTTAAGCTGTTTGATGATGATGTCACCGTGGGTGTTTTTGAAGTCCCAGACACGTTCGAGAAACGCGTCTCGGCCAAGGTCGCGGCGGGTCTTTCCTTCTTTTTCGCGCAGCTCGCGCTCGACTTTTGCTTGGGTTGCGATGCCGGCATGATCGGTGCCGGGAAGCCAAAGAACTTCTTTGCCCTCTTGGCGGGCGCGGCGGGCGAGAATGTCTTGGATGGCGTTGTTCAGGACATGTCCAAGATGAAGAATACCGGTGACGTTTGGCGGCGGAATGACCATAGAATAAGCCTCCTTTTCAGAAGATTCATCGGCATGGAAACAATCGGCGGCCAACCAGGCGGCATACCATTTCTCCTCCACGGCTTGTGGCTCATACGCTTTCGCTAACTCGGACATCGGGCGGGGATGTTCGTGGACGGATTGCGATTTGTCCAGCATAGGGAACGACCCGCGAATACCAAGGCATCTGCATCCGCTGATTTGAGACAGCCGCGAAACTTTTGATCAGCGGTGCGGTAGCAGACAAAAGTCAGGGATAGGAAAGCCTGTTGTCATCAAGCCTCAGCTGTGTAGATTCGGGAACATGAAGGCTTTTTTGATGGGTTTCACGGTGATCACATGGGTTTTTCACTCGATCCTCCGAGCCGAAAAAACGAGGGATGAGTGAGAGGATATGCCTTACTGTAAATCATCATCACCGAGACAACCATGACCTCCATCGCAAAATTTATCAAAAGCGAGGATGCGTATTTGTTCCGCTCGTTTTTGGAATCGCAGGGAATCGCATCCTATATTTACGATGAGCATGTTTCGCAGTGGTTCTGGGCTCATACCCAGGCGCTTGGCGGAATACGTGTCGTGGTTGCAGATGAGGATGTGGAGCAAGCCGAGACGCTGTATGTGGAATATGACAAATCGATGAAATCAGCCCCTTTCGTCGAGCCGCCCGTACGCGCTTGGCCGATCATGGCTTTGGCATCGCTTTTTCTTGGTTTTCCCGTCATGCTGTTTGGGAGAAAATCCAAAGCTAATGACCCACATGATACCGACTCGGAAATCTGAGATGATTGCACTCATTCTAAAAGTGCTGATGGGCGCGTGGTTTGTGTATGCGGGCGCGCTGAAAATTTTCATCACCGGGCTGGATCGTTTTGTGCTGGATATTGAAAATTATCGTCTCGTGAGCGGACAGATGGCGGCTGTGGCCGGGTATGCCATTCCGTGGCTTGAAGTCGTTGCAGGTATCTGCTTCATGCTGGGAATTTTACGCAAAGGCACCTGGTGGATCATGCTTGGCTTGGTCATGGCATTTATTTTTTCCGTGGGTTCCGCATGGTGGCGCGGGCTCGATATCAGCTGCGGTTGCCTGGGCGGGGCAGAAAAAATTTCTTATTGGAAAAAGGCGGTGGAATTCGCGGTTTATCTGGCCGCACTGGGCTGGATCGCATGGAGCGACTGGAAAACAGCAAGGCAAGCGCAGATGGTCGTAGATGAACGTTAATTTCAGAAACTTATGCTGAATTTAGGATTATTTCATGGGTAAGACCGGCGACTGCTGAAAATCCTCTTAGTTTATCTTGTCGCCCCAGCTTTATCCGCTTTGAAAAGACCCCGTGTTGAATTCTTTGCCCGAAACTTAGTGGTTTGCATTGCGAAACGCTTTTTTTCAGCAAAACCTAGTCCATGCGTTTTAACGAAAAGCTACAGCAGCAAATCACTTCCACCGGATCGAGATTATGTGTCGGGCTCGACCCAAGGCCTGGCGATGGCGGAGCGGAAGCCGCGAAGGAATTCCTGTCCCGCGTGATCGAAGAAACCACCGACTTCGCCGCTGCGTTCAAACCTAACATGGCATACTTCGAAGCCATGGGGATATCCGGGATACGGGTGCTTGAGGAAATTCTCAAACAAATCCCTAGTCATATCCCCATCATTCTCGACGCGAAACGCAGCGACATCGGCGAGACGCAGAAATACTACGCGCAGGGATATTTCAACGGCTGGAATGTTGATGCGGTCACGCTGAATCCTTTCCTCGGGTATGATTCCATCGAGCCGTTTCTCGATTACGCCGGCAAAGGGATTTATCTCCTCGCCGTGACATCAAATGCCGGTACTGCGGATTTCCAACAACAGGATCTCAAAGATGGACGGAAAGTGTTCGAGTTGGTCACCGCTCTCGGAGAACGCGCGAAATCCGAAGGTCGTGCCACCGATGTCGGGTATGTCGTGGGGCTGACGAATTCAGAGAGCGTCTTGCCGAAAATGCCGGACGCGCCACTGTTGGTTCCCGGCCTCGGCGCGCAGGGTGGCGATCTCGGGGCCCTTGCTGCCGCGGGGCGCAGCGCTCCTGATGTCATCAACGTTTCACGTGGAATCCTCTACGCGCAAGACGGCTTGAGCTTCCGCGAACGTGCAAAATTCTGGATGGAGAAAATTGCACTCGGCTACCAAAGCGTTTAGGGTATTCCATTCGTCATGAAAAAACCCAACGGCAACACATATTCCGGTCTCTCACCGCGGAAGGGTTGGCCTGGGCGTAATGCAAAATTCCTCAGGCATCACGTTGTTCCGGGTATGTTCAAAAAGATGGGTGGCACGATACTCGAGCCCATCCTCACTCCACCAGCCGAAGATCGCGTACGTGTCACATGGATCGGTCACGCGTCATTTTTTCTCCAGTTTGCGGGGCACTCGGTGTTGGTCGATCCCAACTGGGCAAAATGGCACGGCCCGGTGAAACGCCAACGGCATCCGGGGTTTCGTTTGAAAGACATCCCTGAAGTCGATCTGGTGCTCGTCACTCATGCCCATTTCGATCACTTGCACAAACCCAGCCTGAAAATCCTTCAAGCCAGCAACGGCATTGTCGTCCCCAAAGGCAGCGCATCGCTGGTCAAAAAACTCGGTTTCCCCGAGATCCACGAGGTCAATATCTGGGACGAACTAGATGTGAAGGGCATGGAAATCATTCACACGCCCTGTCATCACTGGGGCGCGCGTTATGTTCACGACACCCATCGGGATTATGGCGGCTACATCGTCAAATCCTCAGGCAAAAGCGTGTTCCACTGCGGTGACAGCACCTACTTTGAGGGTTTCACGGAAATCGGTAAACGCCATGATATCGATGTCGCCCTAATGCCCATCGGCGCCTACGAATCCCCCAGCGGACGCGACGTCCATATGAATCCCGAACAAGCCGTCCGCGCCTTTGCTGATCTCGGCGCAAAAATCATGATCCCCATGCATTACGGCACTTTCCCCTTGGGCAACGAAGCCCTGCACGAACCCGTCGAGCGGCTTCTAACAGAAGCGGAACGCCTCGGGATCAGCGATAAAATCCTGATCCCGGAGGAGGGCGTGGGGATTGAGTGGTAACGAAAGGAACCGCGATTTCCAATCGCAACCTCGCAAGCAAAAGAGCTTTGGCTAACCAAACCGTTGCAGACGCGATTGGAAATCGCGATTCCTCTCTTTGAAGAATCCCACGCTTGATGAAATCAAGCCTGCCTGCATCAATTAGCCCGTGAAATCCAAAGTTTCAGTTTCACTGATCATTTTGATCTTGGTCAACCTCTTGCCCATCTTCGGCGTGATTTATGCGGGCTGGGATGTTTTTGAAATCGTCGTGCTCTACTGGTTTGAGAATGTCGTCATCGGCGTGGTGAATGTTTTCAAAATTATGACTTCCGTGCCGAGTCAGGACGAGGCGGAGATTAACGGACGGCCGCTACCAGAATATTTGCGTTCGGATGCTTCTGCAGTTTTCCATCATGCCGCCAAATTTTTCCTCATTCCTTTTTTCACCATTCATTACGGAATGTTTTGTTTCGTGCATGGCATTTTTGTGTTCGCTCTACTTGGTCAGAAATCAGGCGCGTTTGGTGCTGGAGATTCCATCTCAGGCATGCGTGAAATGACAGGCAGTTTGTTGCATTCCGACATCAAGTGGTATGTGATCGCGATTATCGCCAGCCATGTTTTCTCGTTCTTTCACAACTATTTGGGCAAAGGCGAATACCGTAAAAAAACGCCATCTGAATTGATGCACGCACCTTATGGTCGGATTGTGGTGCTGCACATCGCGATCATCCTGGGCGCGTTCGCTATTACCGCCATTGGCAGCTCGGCAGGAATGTTGATCTTGCTCATCATCGGAAAAATCATGGTGGATGCCAAGCTACACCTCCGTTCCCATAAGCAGATCGATGAAAAAAATGAGGCTAGGGCATCAAACGGCTGAAAAGACGACTTGATCGGGTCAATCAAAAAACTATTTCACCCCGAGCTGCTCGAGAGCCTTCTTACCGAAGCGTTCTCCGAGTTTCGGACATTGTTCGGCCGGATAGTGGAGTTCGCCGTGGGGATTCTTTTCATCCCCGCCGTTGAGGTCGTCCGTGTCGATCCATGCGCCGAGTTCGATTGATTCGGCAAGATGAACTTGAACTTCACGCATCCGTTTCCAACCTTCCTTCCTCTCTCCGTGTAAACCAAAGTCGCTGATACGGCCGATCACGAAATGCATCTTTTCCAATCCGAGATCCGTCTTGAGCTGATGATAAAGAGTTTTGAAACTTTTCTCATAGGCCACAGAGAGATCGCGCCAGCCATCGGATTCGCCCTGCATCCAGATGAAAGTAACGGTTTTGAAAGCGCGCGAATCGCCGGCATCTTTGATTGCTTGCAAGAGTCTCGGATACTCCTCGCCATTTCCGCTCCTGAGTTTGCCATGGAGCTCGTGATCTTCGGGCAACTCGTAATCCTTCACCCAGAAACGGATGCCACGCCCGCTCCTCATGCTGCAGACAATCGTCACCTGATCTTTTCCGAGCGCCTTGGTGACGGCGCTGGCAAATCCCGATTCGAGCCCCCCTGTCATGTTGGACTGCCCAGAGAGTATAAACAAATGGCCGCTTTTTTCGGCCGCGGCTTTTTCCTCTGCCTGAGCACTGGAGGGAGCCAGCAAGGTGATGAAAAACACAGCGTAAATCGCTCGCAACCGATGGACTGATGGAATCAACATCCCATTTTTACGAAACATTGCGCCTCGCTCTTGCAATGATACCAAAAAGTCTCACGACAACCCAATCGCATAGCGTTCGTGACCGGGGAGGATACGAGCCATGTTTACATTGCTGGGGCGAAACAACCTCGCCTAAGATATCACGGTGATCGCAGGTTTGCTTGAAGTCGCGGCGCTGATGAAGATTTCCCACGGCAACGCCGCGCGAATCGCGTTTCAACCGTTTGTGGGACCTTAGGCATGGTGAGTATCCGATGTAAGACATGAGCGGGACGCAATATGCTCTATTCCTCAGGAATTATTTTTTAAAAAATTCTGCTATTTTCGCATTGCCACCAGAGAAAAAGCGCCATAGGTTCCGCCCTCCAACCGTCCAACCACGCTTCAAGATGTCCAAGCACAACTCACTCAAATCAAACGCCACCGTCGGCGGCAAACGCTCCGTCCTCAAACGTTTCGAGCGCGTGAAACTTCTCAAAGAGCGCGGCGAATGGAAACAGGGCAAATCCCCGATTGGCCTTCCCAAGACCAAGCACGAAGGCTAATTCTTCGCGATTTGTCGCCTGCTCCCAGCATCCGTGTGAATTGCGCGGAACCATTATAACACCATGTCAGAGGGAGTCCGTCTCAACAAGTATCTTGCTTCCTGCGGGGTTGGATCCCGGCGTGCCTGTGATGAATTGATTGCCACGGGTCGAGTCGATGTGAACGGTGCGCCTTGCATCAAGCTCGCCACCCGAGTCACGGAAACCGACAGTGTTCGGGTCGACGGCAAACGTGTTTTCCCGAAAGAGGAAATCGTCGTCATTTTTCATAAACCTCGCGGTTACGTCTGCACCCGCAGCGACGAACTGGGTCGCGATACGATTTACAGCCTTCTTCCCGCCTCGTTGCACGCCCTCCATCACGTCGGCCGGCTTGATACGGATTCAGAAGGTATGCTCATTCTCACCAACGATGGTGACCTTTCCCAGCAGCTCATGCATCCATCAAAATCGGTGGAAAAAGAATACCTCGTCACCTCGAACCAAGCCTTCGAAAACGCCCACCTTGATCAGTTTCTCGCGGGCGTTTTCACCGAGGAAGGCAAGCTCAAGGCCAAACACATCGAGCGGATTTCCGCGCGGAGGATCAAAGTCGTCCTAGACCATGGCGCAAAGCGCCAGATCCGCGTCATGTTCGAAGCCCTCGGTTACCAAGTCACCAAACTGCTGCGCGTACGGATCGGGAATCTCTGGTTGGGCGATCTGGAAATCGGCCGCTGGGCGGTTCTCAATGCCAAAGAAGTCAAGATGCTGCTTGGCGAGACCAAGGTGAAATGAGTTCTCAGTTTTGAGACAAAATTTCAACGAAAAGCCGCGAAGATCGCAGAGGTTTGCGGCTTTGCGTTAAAAAAAGAACCTTTGTCAGGCTACGAATTGCACGACTTTACGAACTTCGTTGCCGATGGATGTTGCTCCTGCTTCATTCCTTCACATGGCGTATTTGAAGATTGTAAATCTTGAAAAGCATTTCGTGAAAAGCGGCGGAGGCATGCTCTCTTCCAAACGAGAAATCGTCAAAGCGGTCGATGGCGTCTCTCTGGAAATCGAAAAAGGTGAAATCCTCGGCTTGGTGGGCGAGTCAGGTTGCGGGAAATCAACCCTGTCCCGGACTCTGATGCAACTTATCAAACCCAGCGCAGGATCCATCAGCCTCGATGGAGAAAATCTCTCCGAGCTCAGTCATTCGGAGATCCGCCGGCGGCGCCTCGATTTCCAAATGGTTTTTCAAGACCCCTACGCCTCGCTGAATCCACGCATGACGGTTTTCTCCACCATCGCCGAAGCCGTGCGTCAGCGTCATCCAAAAATGAAGGGTCTGGAGTTGGAGACAAAAGTCATCGATTTGATGTCCAGGGTGGGCCTTGAGGCAGCGCAGATGAAGCGCTACCCGCATGAATTTTCCGGCGGTCAGCGCCAACGCATCGCGATTGCCAGAGCTCTTGCTCCAGAACCTAAACTGATCATTGCGGACGAGCCCGTTTCCGCGCTCGATGTCTCAATCCAATCTCAAATCCTCAATCTTCTCAAAGACCTCCAACGCGATCTCGGGCTGACCATGGTGTTCATCTCCCATGATCTCGGCGTCGTGCATTACATCGCGGATCGAATCGCGGTGATGTATAGAGGAAAAATCGTGGAGGTCGGCCCAGCAAGTGACGTATTCAATGCACCCAAAGACGCTTACACGCAGCGCTTGCTTGCCTCGATTCCGAAATTCAGAAGCGCATGATATTCATGCCTTTAAAATCCGGCTTTTCCCGCTGGAAAAGAGGAAAATACGCTTGGCATTCCACCTCGCCCCTCTGAAATGAACTGGAAAAGTGGCTATAACGTAAAAGTTAGGATCGCTTTAGGCGCCCTTTCAATCTTTCATTGCCCAGCTGAAATCCCCTCTCTAATATACGTACGCACTTCACACCATGAGTTCCGCAAAATCCAAACCAAGCAAAAAGCAGACTTCCGATCACAGCGCCGCCTTGAGCGCCACCTATAAGCCCTCGGCGGAGTTTTCCAAAAAGGCGAGAATCGGATCCATGGCAGCTTACGAAAAGCTTTATAAATCATCGATCGAAAAACCGGAAAAATTCTGGGGCTCAGAGGCAAAAGAACTGCACTGGCAAAAGCCGTTTTCTAAGGTTCTCGAATGGAAATGCCCCGATGCGAAATGGTTTACGGGGGGCAAAATCAATGTCGCGGAAAACTGCGTGGATCGGCACGCAAAAGGTCCGCGCGCCAACAAGGCCGCCATCATTTTTGAGGGCGAGCCCGGCGATACCCGCACCATCACCTACGCCCAGCTCCATCGCGAGGTTTGCCAGTTCGCCAACGTGCTCCTCAAACGCGGAGTGAAAGCCAACGACCGCGTGCTCATCTATATGCCAATGATCCCGGAGGCCGCTGTCGCCATGCTGGCCTGCGCGCGCATCGGCGCTGTGCACAATGTCGTTTTCGGCGGCTTCGCTTCCGAGGCCATCCTCGATCGCCTCGAAGACTCCGGCGCCACCGCCATCATTACTGCCGATGGGGGATGGCGTCGTGGAAAAATCATACCGCTCAAGCCCGCTGTCGACGAAGCCCTGAAAAAATATTCCAAGGTTAAAAACATCTTCGTCGTCAATCGTACCGGAAACGAAGTTTCCATGAAAGCAAAACGCGATTTGTGGTGGCATGAGGAAATGGCAGGTGCCTCAGCCAAACACGAGCCAAAAGGATTCGATTCCGAGCACCCGCTTTTCATTCTTTACACCTCCGGCTCAACCGGAAAACCCAAAGGCATTCTTCATACCTCCGGCGGATACCTCACGGGCACTTACTCCACCTGCAAATACATCTTCGACATGCGTGATGAAGATGTTTACTGGTGTACCGCCGATGTCGGCTGGATCACCGGCCACTCTTATATTGTTTACGGACCGCTCGCCAATGGCGCTACCCAAGTCATGTATGAGGGCGCCCCAAACCAACCGGACTTCGGTCGTTTCTGGAAAATGATCGAGCAACACCGGGTCAGCATTTTCTACACAGCTCCCACGGCCATCCGCGCGTTCATCAAAGCAGGCGATGAATTCCCCGAAAAATACGATCTCTCCTCCCTGCGCCTGCTCGGCTCGGTTGGCGAACCCATCAATCCTGAAGCTTGGCACTGGTATCATGAAAAAATCGGTGGCGGCCGCTGCCCCATCGTCGACACTTGGTGGCAAACCGAAACCGGAGCGATTCTCATTTCTCCCATCCCCGGCGCCACTTCCTGCATCCCAGGCACCGCTACCCGCCCGTTCTTTGGGATCGATGCCGCCATCCTCGATGATGCCGGAAACGAATGTCCTCCTAACGTGGATGGTCGCCTAGTGATTCGTAAGCCATGGCCATCCATGACCCGCACGATCTATGGCGACAAAGCCCGCTTCAAAAAAACCTACTTCTCGGATTACCCCGGCTTGTATACCGCTGGTGACGGCGCACGTCGTGATAAAAAAGGCAATTTCTGGATCATCGGTCGTCTCGATGACGTGCTCAACGTCTCAGGTCACCGCCTCGGAACCGCTGAAATCGAATCGGCTCTCGTCGCTCACCCCGCCGTCGCCGAAGCCGCTGTTGTCGGCCGCCCGCACGATCTCAAAGGGCAAGCCGTTGCCGCTTTCGTCACCCTGAAAACAGGCTATGAAGCTTCGGCGCAACTGGAAAACGAACTGCGCAACCACGTCGGTCACGTGATTGGCGCGATCGCAAAACCCGATGATATTTATTTCACTCCGGGGCTGCCAAAAACCCGCTCCGGAAAAATCATTCGCCGTCTGCTTAAGGAACTCGTGACGATCGGTACCATTTCAGGCAATGTCACCACCTTGGATGATATCACTGTCATCGATCATCTCAAAACACTCCTAAAAAAATAGTCGTCCATGACCCCATCAAAATACTTCTTTTTGCGGATCGCGAGTCGTTTTGGTTACTCGCGCAAACCCCTTCGGTTGAGTCATATGGCCATCGAATCGAATTTGCTGAGAGAGGCAGAAACCTTCCTTGGCGAGGCAATCTGGCAAAAGACCGAGAACATCGAAGCCCTCTCGATGGAGTATTGGAACCTGAGAAAATGCATGAAAGATCTGGATCGGCTTGCCAAAGAAATCGATCATTTTCAGGAAAAATTGGATCAAATCCACGAGCAGCGAACGGAAGTTTGGAAAAGCACCAACAAGTCCATTCAGGATCTCATCGCCGAACGTAATCAGTTGCTAAGCCAAATCGACATGTTGAGCAGAGTCCGTGATCAAATCAACAACAGGGCACGCCATATGCGGCGCAATTACCGCAGACTGAGAATCAAAAAAAATTTCCTAGGCAAAGAAGGCGTCAAGCTGGAAGAAATCGATAAGACCTCGGCGCTTTTGATCGAAATCCGCAACGAGTTCAATCTTCTCAAACAAGAGCGGCAAAACAACGTCCAGGAAATCGCCGCAGCGAACACCAGAATCAAGGAAATCGAGGCATCGGTCAGCGAGCTTAAGGCATCCAGTCGCTCCAAAATTTCCGAGTCCTCGCAATCCATCGGCGATGCCAACCAGCAAATATCCTCCAGGCGGGCCCAGCTCAACTCGCTCGAAACCCAAATACGCGTGCTATACGCGGACATTGGCAGCTACATCAGTCTTAACCTAGACAAGAATCCCGAGTGCAAAAATGCTGGCGAAGAGCTCAGGGGAATGATTGAGGTGATGACCGCCCTGCGGAAATCCATCAAATATAACTTCGAGCTCACCTGACGCGGGCAGAAGCGCTTTTTTTCCATTTTCCGGAAATGTTTACGCAACTCGCCTTTACAATTTGGCGATCCCCTGTCACACCCCTGAAAGTTTAACCCACACGCCCGCACAACATGCCCAAAGACACCTCGATCCGCAAAATTCTCGTCATCGGCTCCGGCCCCATTGTTATCGGCCAAGGCTGCGAATTCGACTACTCCGGAGTCCAAGCCTGTAAAGCTCTCAAAGAAGAAGGATATGAGGTAATTCTGGTGAACTCTAACCCCGCTACGATCATGACCGATCCGGAGTTCGCGCACCGCACTTACATCGAGCCCATCACGCCGGAGGTGGTCGAAAAAATCATCATCCGCGAAAAACCCGACGCACTGCTTCCCACTCTCGGTGGCCAAACCGCCCTGAATACCTCGATGTCGCTTTTCAAATCCGGCACCTTGGAGAAACACGGCGTCCGCATGATCGGAGCAAATGCCGAAGCGATCGACAAAGGCGAAGACCGCCACCTGTTCAAGGAAGCGATGGAAAAAATCGGCCTCGACATGCCGCGCTCCGGCATTGCCCGCACGATGGAAGAAGCTCGCGACGTTGCGGAAGAGATCGGCACGTTCCCTCTCATCGTCCGTCCCGCCTTTACCCTTGGCGGCCAAGGCGGTGGCATCGCTTACAACAAGGAGGAATTCGAGGAGATTGTCCACCGCGGCCTTGATCTGTCACCCGTCTCCGAGGTCCTGATTGACGAATCCCTGCTCGGCTGGAAGGAATTCGAAATGGAAGTCATGCGCGACCGCGCGGACAACTGCGTGGTCATCTGCTCCATCGAAAACCTCGATCCCATGGGCGTCCATACCGGAGACTCCATCACCGTTGCGCCGATCCAAACCCTAACAGACCGGGAATACCAAATCATGCGCGACGCCTCATTCGCGGTGATCCGCGAGATCGGCGTCGAGACCGGCGGTTCGAACATCCAGTTCGCCACCGATCCGAAAACCGGCCGCATGATCGTCATTGAGATGAACCCGCGCGTTTCCCGCTCCTCGGCGCTCGCTTCCAAGGCCACCGGATTTCCCATCGCAAAAATCGCCGCGAAACTCGCTGTCGGTTATACGCTCGATGAACTGCCAAACGACATCACGCGCGAGACCCCGGCATCCTTCGAGCCCACCATCGATTACGTGGTCACCAAGATCCCGCGCTTCACTTTCGAAAAGTTTCCTACTGCAAATCCCGTACTTACCACTTCCATGAAATCCGTCGGCGAGGCGATGTCCATCGGCCGTACGTTCAAGGAGTCCATGCAGAAATGCCTGCGCTCCCTCGAAACCGGGCGCTGGGGTTTCGGCTTCGACAACAAAGATGCGAAATCCCCCACCAAAGACGAGATCACCCGTAAGCTCCAGATTCCCAATGCTGAGCGTATTTTCTGGCTGCAAACCGCATTCGTGAACGGCTGGACGCTCGATGAAGTCCACGCCGCCACTTCCATCGATCCATGGTTCCTGCGCCATCTCGAAGAGATCGCTAGGGAAGGGCTGGAACTTGCCAATCTCGATCTCAAGCAAGCCAAGAAACTCGGCTTCTCGGACCGCCAGATCGCCAAAGCCAAAGGCACCTCGGAAGACGAAGTGCGCGCCGAGCGGAAATCGAAAAAGATCATCCCGACCTACCGCCTTGTCGATACCTGCGCCGCGGAGTTTGAAGCCTACACCCCTTATTTCTACTCCACCTACGGCGATGAGAACGAAGCGCGCCAATCGGACAAAAAGAAAATCATCATCCTCGGCGGCGGACCTAACAGAATCGGCCAGGGTATCGAGTTCGATTACTGCTGCGTACATGCCGCCTTTGCGCTCAAGGAGCTCGGCTATGAAACGATCATGGTGAACTCCAATCCCGAGACGGTCTCCACCGACTACGATACCTCGGACAAACTGTTTTTCGAACCCCTCACCCTTGAAGACGTTCTCAACATCTGCGATCAAGAAAAACCCTACGGCGTGATCGTCCAGTTCGGCGGCCAAACCCCGCTCAACCTCGCCGCGGATCTCGAGCGCCATGGCGTCCCCATCATCGGAACCTCGCCGAAATCCATCGAACTCGCCGAAGACCGCAAGTTCTTCTCCGCCTTGTTAGACAAACTCAACCTCAAACAAGCCGAAGCCGGAACGGCCACTAACGAGGCCGAAGCCATCGCAGTCGCCAACCGCATCGGTTACCCGGTTCTTGTCAGACCTTCCTTCGTGCTCGGCGGCCGGGCCATGGTGATCGTTTACTGCGACTCCGAGCTCTCCACCTATATGCGAGAGGCAGTGACCGCTTCTCCTGAGCGCCCGGTTCTCGTCGATCGTTTCCTCGATAACGCCACGGAAATCGATGTCGACTGCATCAGCGACGGGGAAACCTCCGTAGTCGGCGCAATCATGCAACACATCGAACAAGCCGGCATCCATTCCGGTGATTCCGCTTGCGTCATTCCTGCCTTCTCAATCTCGGATCACATCAAAGCCCAAATCGAAAAAGCCGCCAAAGACCTCGCCCGCGAGTTACAGGTCAAAGGCTTGATGAACATCCAGTTCGCGGTGAAAGACGAGGAGCTTTACGTCATCGAGGTCAATCCTCGCGCCTCTCGGACCGTGCCGTTTGTCTCAAAAGCCACTGGCGTTTCTCTCGCCAAACTCGCCGCCAAAATCATGGTAGGCGAGAAACTCGCCGATATGGGCTATACGGAAACCATCATTCCTGCCCATTTCTCCGTAAAAGAAGCCGTGTTCCCATGGAACCGCTTCCCAGGCATCGATATCGTGCTCGGCCCGGAAATGAAATCCACCGGCGAGGTGATGGGCATCGATAAGGATTGGGGTATGGCCTATGCCAAATCCCAGATCTCCGCCTTCAACCCGCTTCCGAAAGAAGGCACGGTGTTCTTCTCCGTTGCGGATCGTGATAAAGAGCGTGCCATCGACATCGCCCGCAGCCTTCACGAACTCGGTTTCAAAATCGTCTCCACCGGCGGCACGCTCGCCAAACTCGCCGAAGCTGGTATTCCCGCCGACCGGGTTTACAAGGTCCTCGAGCAAGCTCGCCCGAACGTCATCGACATGATGAAAAACAACGAGATCCATTTCCTCATCAATACCCCGGCAACTCACGAGTCCCGCGCCGATGAGATCCTGATCCGCTCCACCGCGATTGCTCAGAAAATTTCCTATGCCACTAATATGGCAGCGGCAGAGGCCTCCGTAAAAGCCATCCGCTCCCTCAAAGAAACCGAACTCACAGTCCAAAGCATCCAAGAGTATCACGCTTAGGGGGTCTCATAGGAAAACTCTCGGCTCTCTCTGATTGCGTTTCTTCACCGGATCGCATAAGGCTTTGCCTATTAGATAAAGAATGAGGTATCCCACCTGCTTCCATCACCGAAAGTCCATGATCGGGCGGCAACCATGAACAACTCCCCACATATCCTCCGGGATTTCGATCACGCCATCACCACCCTCAAAGGCGAGGTCTTGAGAATGGCTGCAAAAGCCCGTCATAACCTGGAGCGCGCCATCCAGGCCCTGCTCGAACGCAACCCGGAAATCGCGAACGCGGTCATCGCGGACGATGATGAAATCGACGAACTTGAACGCTCTATCGACAAACTCGGGATGGACATTCTTGTCCGCTATCATCCGCTCGCCAATGATCTCCGGCTGGTCGTCTCATCGATGAAAATCTCGATGAACCTTGAGCGCATCTCCGATCACGCGGTCAGCATCGCCAAACGCGCGAAAAAAACCATCGCTACCGCCGAGCTTGGCGACGTGACCCTGGTTGAGCCGATCTACTCGTTGGCAGACCACTTGTTACGCGATGCGATTTCCTCCTACAGCGATGGCAATGGCACACTCGGCGCCTCCCTGCATGTGCGTGACAAAGAGCTCGATAAAATGCACAAGGACGTGACCTCCCAATTCAGCGCCCGCATTGAAGACACCGCCGGTCGTAGCCAAGAATATCTCCACCTCATCCTCATCATCCGCTCCCTCGAACGCGTCGGCGATCTCTCCTGCAACATCGGCGAAGACGCCGTTTTCCTCGAACACGCCAGAGACCTCCGCCACAAAGGCAGCAGCGAACGCGAAGTAACGAGCGAGGACTGAGCGATAAAGTCTAAATTCTAGTCCGCCTGACGATGATTTAGAAAAAACTTTGGGGATTAGGGTTTGAGTTTTTCCCGACTCGATACCAGATTGCGCGTGGGCGCGTCCCTTTTCTCCAAACAATGAATGCTCTAACCCGCAGTGCCACCGCTTATTGGCAGTCTTCCATCGGTAAAAAACTGATCGTAGCCGTCACCGGAATCGTAATGATCCTGTTTCTCGCCGGACACCTGACTGGCAACCTTTTGATTTTCGCAGGTCGGGAAGCTTTTAACGACTACGCGCAATTTCTCCACCATGCAGGCCACGGAGCCTTAATCTGGATCGCTCGGATTGGGTTGCTGGTTACGGTTGTGCTGCATGTCGTTGCGACCATTCAGCTGACCCGCCAAAATCGTTCGGCACGCAAGGAGGCTTATCAATACAAGACCACTATCCAGGCGAAAAAATCCTCACTGCTGATGATTTGGAGCGGCTTGACGGTTCTGGCTTTCATCATTTTTCACATCCTTCATTTCACCGTGAGAATCGCAGGTGGCTTCTCGGAAATGATGGATAAAGATTACCATGCCGCCACTGGCGAATCGCGCCACGATGCCTATGGGATGGTCATCGCTGGTTTCCAAAACAGCAGCTTCAATTGGGTGGTCGTGGCGTTTTACATCATCGCCATGAGCCTGCTCTGCTCACACCTCAGCCACGGGGTCGGCTCGGTTTTCCAAACGCTCGGTTGGCGGTCAAAAAAATCCCAGGACTTGATACGCAAAATCGCGCTCGGTTATTCCTTCATCATCTGGGCCGGCTTCATCTCCGTGCCTCTCTCCATCTTCTTCGGGTTCGTCAAATAATTCCTTCTCTAAATCATCATGTCACTCGATAGCAAAATCCCGGCTGGCCCTCTTGAGCAGAAATGGTCCAAGCACAAAGCGGACTCCAAGCTCATCAATCCGTCAAACAAACGGAAATTCAACATCATCGTCGTCGGCTCCGGCCTTGCGGGCGGATCGGCTGCCGCAACGCTTTCTGAGCTCGGTTACCAAGTGAAATGTTTCTGCTACCAAGATTCCCCACGCCGCGCCCACTCGATCGCAGCCCAAGGTGGAATCAATGCTGCGAAAAACTACCGCAACGATGGTGACTCGGTTTACCGCTTGTTTTACGACACGATCAAAGGCGGCGACTTCCGCTCGCGTGAGGCAAACGTCTATCGCCTCGCCGAAGTGTCCAACAGCATCATCGATCAATGTGTTGCCCAAGGCGTACCATTTGCCCGGGAATACGGCGGCCTGCTCGACAACCGCTCCTTCGGCGGCGCGCAGGTTTCCCGTACGTTTTACGCCCGTGGCCAAACCGGACAACAACTCCTCATCGGATGTTACCAAGCCCTGGAAAAAGAAATCAGCAAAGGCGGGGTGAAAATGTATCCCCGCACCGAGATGCTGGATCTCGTTCTAGTCGATGGCCATGCGAAAGGCATCATCGTCCGCAACTTGAACACCGGAGAGATCTCCACCCATGCCGCGGATGCCGTGATCCTGGCCACCGGTGGATACGGTAACGTGTTTTTCCTCTCCACCAACGCCATGGGCTGCAATGTGATGGCTGCATGGCGCGCCGCACGCCGTGGTGCCTTGTTCGCCAATCCCTGCTTCACGCAGATTCACCCGACCTGTATTCCGGTCTCTGGCGAGTACCAATCCAAGCTCACGCTCATGTCGGAATCCCTCCGGAACGATGGTCGCATCTGGGTTCCTAAAACCCGGGCACTTGCAGAAAAACTCCGCAAAAAAGAAATTCATCCTTCGGAAATATCCGAAGAGGATCGCGACTATTATCTGGAACGGAAATATCCATCCTTCGGAAACTTGGCACCTCGTGACATCGCATCCCGTGCCGCAAAGGAGGCTTGTGATGACGGTCGTGGAGTCGCCCCGACCGGGCTGGGAGTTTATCTCGATTTCCGCGACGCGATCAAACGCCTTGGTGAGGACACGATCCGCGCCCGTTACGGCAATCTCTTCCAGATGTATGAAAAAATCGCCGGCGAGAATCCTTACGAGCGCCCGATGATGATTTATCCAGCCGTCCATTACACGATGGGCGGGCTGTGGGTTGACTACAACCTAATGTCCAATGTCCCGGGCCTGCATGTGCTCGGCGAAGCGAACTTTTCCGACCACGGAGCAAATCGCCTCGGCGCCTCGGCGCTCATGCAGGGACTTGCCGATGGTTATTTCGTCATTCCAAATACGATCGCCAACTACCTCGCAACCCAGAAGCCAGGAGCAGTGACCACCGCACATCCCGCCTTCGCGCAAGTAGAGGGTGAAGTGCGCGAGCGCATCGCGAAATTGCTGTCCATCAAAGGTACCCGCACGGTCGATTCCTTCCACCGGGATCTCGGCAAAGTCATGTGGGACAAATGCGGCATGGAACGTAATGCGGAGGGTCTCAAATGGGCGCTTCAGGAAATCGCAAGGATTCGCGAGGATTTTTGGAATCATGTGCTTATTCCCGGCAATGCGGAAAACGCCAACATGGAACTCGAAAAGGCGGGTCGCGTGGCGGACTTCCTCGAATTCGGCGAGCTCATGTGCCACGACGCACTCCAGCGCGAGGAATCCTGTGGAGGTCATTTCCGTAGCGAGCACCAATTCACCGACAAGGATCCTGAAGTCTTGGAAGGCAAAACCCAACCCGGGGAAGCCAAGCGCCATGACGATACGTATGCCTACGTTTCCGCATGGGAATATAACGGTCCGGGTCAGGCTCCCACACTTCACAAAGAAGAGCTCAAATACGAAAGCGTTAAGCTTTCCGTTCGTAGCTACGCGTGATGAGTCGGCGATCTTTGGTCGGCTAATAAATGGCTGAAAGATATAAAATCATGGGATCTATCAAGATACTTGGGATGACTCACTGTGATGTTGAGAGATTGATTTCTAAATGTGGGTGATAGAATCATGAGTCGCTTCATCCAACTTCGTCCTCTCTTCAAAGCTCAGGGAGCTCTGCTTTTTCTCATCCTTGCGATTTTTCTAACATTTCTACTTCAGAATGTTCTTGGCGAGGGTTTTTATGGCAAATACATGCTCTTCCCTGCAGATGTCGTCAACGCATGGAATACCTTGCGCGCTGGCGATTATGAACATGTCCATTGGACTGGTTTTGTCACGCTGTTCACCCCGGCGATGCTTCATGGAAGCGCGGGCCACATCATCGGGAACATGATCTTCTTGTGGATCTTCGCGGCGCTCGCAGCGGAATTGCTCGGTCAACGCTGCATGCTTTTTGTTTTCTTCTTCACCGCCATCACGGGCAGTCTCTGCCACATCGCGCTCAATCCAGATGAAATCATCCCATGTCTCGGCGCTTCAGGTGCGGTCATGGGATTTGAAGGTCTCTACCTCGCCATGACCGTTCGCTGGCACTTGCCCAATCCCCATGTCTGGCCCATGGCAAGACCTATTGCACCAAGCCAACTGGCAATGGTTGGAATCATCGGATTGATTTTCGATTTCATGGGCTACACCGGCGGAGGCATGGGTGTCGCCTACGGAGCCCACTTGGGCGGCTTCCTCGGCGGCTTGTTGCTCGGCAGTTTCTTCGTGAAGATGCCACGGCATGCGCTGCCTAGGTGAACCGAGATCAAGGCAGGGACGCGTGTCACTACGCGTCCACCATGTAATGAGAAAGCGTATGAACCGGCGGTTTCATCCGCTTACGCAACGAAACAAACGGTTAGGAACGACCGGCCCTGCCGATTAAAGACTTCCGTTCTTCGCCCTTAATCTCACGCCATGCACCGGGAGCCAATTCCTGTTCATCCAATCCGCCGATCGCCACACGGATCAGACGTAGTGTCGGAAAACCAACCGCCGCAGTCATACGCCTGACTTGGCGGTTTTTCCCCTCGACCAGTTCGATGCGCAACCAAGAGGTCGGGATAGATTTTCGGAAACGCACAGGCGGATCGCGTGGCGGAACATTTGGCTCAATTCCCAACAACGCCACCCGACACGGTCTGGTCTTGTGACCTTGGATGTCGATTCCTCCGGATCTCAGCTTCTCCAGCGCTACTTCATCGGGTTCACCCTCAACCTGCACCCAATAAGCACGCGGATGCCCCTGTTCGGGGTCCAAAAAACGGTGATTAAACCCCGGCTCATCGCATAGCAGCAGCAAGCCCTCGGAATCCATATCAAGCCGCCCGACCGGATAAACCCCTTTCGGAAAACCAAAATCCGCCAAGGTTTTTTGGCCTGGCTGATCCGGTGTAAACTGGCACAGCACGCCGTAGGGTTTGTGGAAAAGAAGCAGCACGTCGGGAAATCAAATATCAACCCACCCCACCGCTGACAAGCGATGACACCTCTCCTCTTACAATCTTTGTCATGGGCAGGACAAAGATTGTAAGAGGATGGATGGGGAAAGTTTGGTGGAGAATAGGGGGATGTCACGTTTGCCTTGCTTTCATAGCCCGCAATCCGCGAAAGTTTGCGCCGACATGTTGGATATCAGGATCATTCGGGAAAACGCGGAAGAGGTGCGTGAGCGTTTGAAAAAACGCGGTGGAGAGCATTGGAAACTCATTGACGAGGTACTGGCCTGTGATGAATCACGCCGCGCTGCGGAAACTTCCAAACAAGAACTTCAAAACCAACGCAAGACGATCTCCAAACAGATTGGCATGATGAAGGCCAAAGGCGAAGATAGCTCCGCGATCGAAGCAGAGGTTCGCGGGATCAATGATGAGATTTCCAAATTCGATCTCCTCGCTGAAGAGGCGACCTCCAAGCAAACAGATCTTCTGCTGAACATTCCCAACCTTCCGCATGCGGAATGTCCGGTGGGTGATAGTGAGGAAGCCAATCCCGTCGTGCGCGAATGGGGGCAAAAACCTGCTTTGGAAAACCCGCAAGACCACGTTGCCCTTGCCACCGCGCACGGTTTGATTTCATGGGAGGACGCAATCCGGATTTCCGGTTCCGGCTTTGCGGTCTATCGCGGCAAAGGCGCGAGACTGGAGCGCGCCCTGATCAATTTCCTCTTGGATACCCAGACCGCCAACGGTTATGAAGAAGTCAATGTTCCGCATCTGGTCCTACGTGAGTGCATGGAAGGCACTGGCCAGCTACCAAAGTTCGAAGACGACATGTATGGCACCGAGCCATCCGAAACCGATGGGCGCAACACGCTTTTCCTTGCGCCAACTGCTGAGGTTCCGGTGACGAATCTTTACCGCGATACGATCGTTGCCGAGAGCGACCTGCCGCTCAAGCTCGTGGCTTACACTCCATGCTTCCGCCGCGAGGCCGGCTCAGCGGGGCGCGACAACAAAGGCATCATTCGCATGCATCAGTTCGACAAAGTGGAACTCGTGCAGGTGGTGGAGCCGGAAAAGGGATTTGAAGTTCTCGAAGAGCTCACCGGACATGCCGAGAGCATTTTGCAAAAACTCGGCCTGCACTACCGCGTGATCGAACTTTGCACGGGTGATATCGGCCAATCATCTGCAAAGACTTATGACATCGAAGTTTGGGCTCCCGGCCACGGCAAATATCTCGAGGTTTCGAGCTGCTCATGCTTCGGCGATTACCAGGCCCGCCGCATGAAACTCCGCTTCAAAGACAAGGAAGGCAAAAACCGTTTTCCCGCCACACTGAATGGCTCCGGTACGGCGTTGCCAAGACTTTACGTTGCGCTGTTAGAGCAATGTCAACAACCTGACGGCTCGATCAAAATCCCCACGGCATTGGTGCCGTATTTTGGCACAGATAAAATCTAAGCGATGCGATTCCTCAAGTCAGAAGCAGGCGCGATCATTTTGTGGCTAGCAGCGGCACTATTCTTCGCGGCCTTGTTTACACCGCATCTTTATGAGGCTGGAAAAAATCTAGCTGAAAGCGCGAAGATCACCGCTTACCCCGGCTGGATCGAATCCATTGCCGGATCGGCGGATCGCGCTAAGCTCGATCGGTATTTCAGCCGATGCCTGCTGGTCTCTGCGCTGGCTTTGTTGCCATTTCTGATTCGCCGTGTGCGCCGCATACCCAAGAATGAAGATCGCTCACTTTACGCCCTACGTAAACTCACATGGAGCCAGCGATGCATTCATCTCTCGAGTGGTTTGATCATCGGGGCTGCTGTACTCGGCGCACTTGCGATGATCCTACATTTCACCGGCGCCAGTGAATCGAATGAAAAAGCCATACCACTTTCCAAGTTCATTTCCAAAGCCGTCATTCCGGCGCTAGGCGCGGGGATCATCGAAGAACTCCTTTTCCGCGGACTTCTGCTCGGTCTGTGGCTACGTGCATGCTCCGTATGGAGCGCATGGATCGGAAGCTCTCTCCTGTTTTCTTTTGTCCATTTCCTCAAGCCCCCTGCCAACACGATCATTGCGGATCCGAATTCATGGCATTCAGGATTTGAAATCTTAGGAGGTACGCTGGGTCATTTTGCCCATCCTCTTTTCTTTGTTACCGATTTCGCAACCCTCGCGCTGCTCGGGTTATTGCTTGCTTGGTGCAGGACGCGCACCGCTTCGCTCTGGCTGCCAATCGGCATTCATGCTGGTCTGGTTTTTGCGCTGAAAACCTTCTCCTTAACCCAGCAACTCAACCCGAAATCCCCGCTGCACCCCTGGTTCATCGGTTCAGATCTGAAATCCGGTATACTACCGCTCATCGCCCTTGGGGTTTGTTTCGGTCTGTGTGCCACATGGGTCCGGCTTGTTCTGATGAGGAGACATGATAAAACAGCAAGCCTCACTAAGTAGCTTTCCACCTGATGAAAAAATTAACGATCGCCATCCTATTTGCCGCCAGCGCTTTTTCCCAAGCCGCCCCACAACCCATCTTCGATGGCAAAACTCTGGCCGGATGGAGAATAGTTGGAGCTCAGGCTTGGACCGTGGAGGAAGGAATGATTCTGGGTCAAAACGATCTCAAGAAGAAGGGCTCGATTCTCTGGACGGAAAAAGAATACACCAACTTCGTTTTCCAATGCGCTTTCAAATACGAGGGGAAAATCGATTCAGGTGTTTTTCTTCGTCATGAAAACGATCAGATCCAAATCGGCATCTCCGGTTCTTTGAAACGCGATATGACGGCCTCGCCATACATCGCTTCCAAAAAAGAATATCCCATCGAGGCCAAGGGCGTTGCGGAGCTCCTCAAAGAAGGCGAATGGAACACCATGAAAATCACGGCTGTCGGCGCGGTTTATACGGTCGAACTCAATGGCAAAGAAGTGATGACCTACACCTCGGAAACTGCGAAAGACAAAGGACCGGTGGGACTGCAGGTGCATCCCGGAAAAGAAATGAAAATCCTGTTCCGTGATATCACCCTCGAAGAACGGTAAGCACGGCGATGCGTTTCACTCCCGCCTTGCGTAACACTTTCGCGCACGCATCTACGGTGGATCCCGTAGTAAAGACATCATCCACCAAAACCACACCCGGCGCCTCTTTCAGAGCGGCGGGTTTTTTCTTGTTCCATGTTTCGCGAAGGGCGAAGGCTTTCCTGAGATTTTCCATCCGCTGCTTGCGCGTGAGCCGTGTTTGAGTTTCGGTTCTGCGCACCCGCGTGAGGCATTTTTCCATGGGCATCCCGGAGAGCTCGGCGACAACTCGAGCAATTTCCTCCGCTTGGTTGAAATGTCGGGTGCGGAGACGGCTTTGATGCAAAGGCACGGGAACCAGAAGCCATTTCTGCTCCAGCGCGATCTGAAACCGGCGATCCGCAAACGCCCCGCATGCAAGCTTTCCAAGCGCGCAGGCAAGATGGATTTCCCTTCCGTATTTCAAGCGATGCACCAGTTCCAGAGTTTCATCGCAGCGATTCATCGCAGCCAACGCGAACTCGAAATGAAAAGAAATTTCCTTACAGTTCGGGCAATCAAAGGAACCGTCAATCATTCCCGTGAAGCTCTCGCCACACATTTCACAAAACGGGCTGAGGATACGTGGCAACTTTTCCGAGCATTCCTCGCAGAGAGCCTGTCCGTCCGAAAGACCACAACCACATAGCTCACAAATAGGAGGATACAATCCGTCCAGGACTAACTTCATGAAGGGGGGGCTCATGCGGTATGGAAATAGAAATCAATCCTTCGAGGATTTCGGATCCAACGCATCTCGCAGGCCGTCACCGAGGAAATTTAGCGCAAACAGGGTCGTGGCAAAAAACAATGAGGGAAACAACAAGAGATAAGGTGTTACTTCCATGCGATCGGCGCCTTCCTTGATGAGAATACCCCATGAGGAATTCGGCGGTTTCACTCCCAAGCCAAGAAAAGACAGCACGCTTTCCATCAACATGACCCCGGGAACCGCAAGCGTGGTATAGATGATGATGGGGCCGATAACATTTGGCAAAATGTGACGGAAAAGAATCCGCTTCCGGCTTAAGCCGAGGGAAATCGCTGCTTCAACGAATTCCAGATTTTTCACGTTCATCACCTGTGCCCGGACAATCCTTGCAATCGTCAGCCAACCGATCGCACCAATCGCGATAAAAAGTGGAATCAGGGTTGTGATGGGTGCGACTCGGTCTCTTTCCCAGCCGGTTGTTTCAACGACCCATGTCGTGAAGTCCGACGAAGGCTTGTCCACCACCAGAGCGAACAAAATGACCAAAACCAGAAACGGCAGAGCGAACATGATATCGACAAAGCGCATCATGACGGAATCGACCATGCCACCGACATAGCCGGAAATGGAGCCGTAGATGACCCCGATCATCACCGCAACGCCCGTTGCCACAAAACCGACCAAAAGCGAAACCTGCCCTCCGTAGAGCACTCTTGAGAAAACATCCCGGCCAAGTTGATCGGTGCCGAACCAATGTTCGGCCGAGGGCGCGGCGACGATATTTTGGAGGTTGATGGTCGAGGGCGCTTTAACGAATGACAGAAACGGCCCGACAAAGCATGCCAACACGATCACCGTCAAAACTCCAAGGCTAACCAGCGCCGGCTTGTTACCCGACAGTCGGTGCCAAGCATCCTTCCATAGCGAACTGCCCTGTGATTTTTTTACGATCTCATCTGACACGCAAGCAAGCTAGAGTAGCGCGCGCGGAATGCAGAGCATATTTTTTGTAGGATCAGGCATATCGGAAAACCGTGTTCAATCCGCACGAACTTTGCTTCCATCCCTTGCATGCGCGCTTTGATTTTCGATCTTGATGGTACCTTGGTGGAATCGCTGCCAGGAATTGCTGCCTCATTAAACCGGGCGCTGACCCAACACGGGCTACCCGGTCAAAGCCATGAAAACGTCCGAGGTTTCATTGGCGATGGCGCCATCAAACTCGTGCAACGCGCCCTTTCAACCGTATCAAGAACCGACCTGACCGATAGTGTGGTCAAAAATTTTGCCTCGGACTATGCGATTTCTTGGCCCAGCGGGACTTCGGTCTATCCTGGCATGCTTGAATTGCTCTCAGAGCTCGAATCGCGCGACATTCCCCTCGCCGTGCTCTCTAACAAGCCCCATGCTTTTACTACGGAAATTGTGAAAACGCTTTTCCCGGATACGAATTTCGCGGTGGTTCTGGGAAACCGCGAAACCCTGCCGCACAAACCCGATCCCTCCGGCGCGCTCGAAATTGCCAGCTCTCTGGGAATCGCGCCCAAGAGCTGCGTGATCATCGGTGACTCAACCATGGATCTCGATACCGCCAAAAACGCCGGCATGCGGTCGATCGCCGTCACTTGGGGTTACCATGATGGCTCACGGCTCATGGCGGCGGATCGCGTTGCCAGCACCATGGAACAACTCGCTTACGCCATCCATGAGGTATTGGACTAGAAGTTTCATATGGAAAAACCTCAGTCCTTGCTTGCACCCTCGTTCATCATTGGATCATGCTTGCTTGCGTGTCCGCGCAAAAACGGGGCTGTAGCTCAGCCCCGACTTATCGGGGGAACCGGTCAGAGCAGCCCCGACACAGTCGGGGTTGGTCGTGGGTTCAAACTTAGCAAACCTTAGCCTTGCGCCCCCGTTCATCATTGGATCATGCTTGTCCGCGTGTCCGAGCAAAAACGGGGCTGTAGCTCAGCGGTCAGAGCAGGGGACTCATAATCCTTTGGTCGTGGGTTCAATCCCCACCGGCCCTACTTTGTTTCAGATTACGATGGCTTGGGTTTACATGTTACGCGGCAGCAAGGGACGCTACTATATAGGTGCAACGGAAAATCTCGTCTTACGTTTGGAGCGCCATCATACCGGACATGTCCATTCCACAAAGCGCTTGGGACTGCCACTTGAGCTCGTTGCAAGTCGCTCGTTCGAGACAATGCAAGAGGCCTTGCTAATGGAACGGAAATTGAAAAATTGGAAGAGCCCAGCAAAAGCGCTTACTTTTTTGAATGGTTAGAGCAGCCCCGACACAGTCGGGGTTGGTCGTGGGTTCAATCCCCACCGGCCCTACTTTTGCAATAGCACGGATTCAGCTCTGGGCTTTGCGTTGTTCATGACGGATGTCACGGGCTTTGCTGAGAAAAACGGAGTCTTCTCCGATATTGACCGCCAGATCACCCATGCGCTCGATTGAGCGCGCCACAAAAATGAGGTGCAAAATGTTTTCCGCATTTGTGCCCGGGTTTTCCAAGCCGCTACTGAGTGATGCGGAAACTTTTTTGTAAGCCTTGTCCAGTTGCTCGTCGGCCGCGTGGAGTCCTTCTCCAAGATCCGAATCCCCATCCTTGTAGGCGCGCAGAGCGTCGTTGAGTATCTGTTCCGCCATGGCAAAAAGCGGCTCAATCATATTCACCTCGATGGATGATTGGGATTTGCAGATCTTCTTCGCGCGCTTGGCAATATTTACGGCGTGATCGGAGATGCGCTCCAAATTATGCGCGGTTTTCATCGCTGTGATCACCGCTCTCAAATCCGAGGCCATCGGATGGAAGCGGATGAGAATGTCCATTCCCAGCTGGTCGATTTTCACTTCCAGCTCATCCACTTCCGAATCATCCCCAATCACGATGCGTGCCAGATCGATATCCCGGCTCACAAGCGCCCGGATGGCGTTTTTCATGTTTTGAGCTGTTAGAGAAGCCATGAGTTGGACCTTTTCTCTTAGGGCGTTCATGGAAAGATCCATCTCTTGAAATATATGTTGATTGCTCATGGTGTATGAATGGTTGCTGATGAAATGGAAAATCAACCGAAACGGCCGGTGATGTATTCCTCGGTTTTTTTGACACTTGGATTTGAGAACATGCGGCTTGTATCGGAAAACTCAACCAGCTCGCCCATGTAGAAAAACGCCGTCTTGTCCGAAACCCTCGCGGCTTGGTGCATGTTATGGGTGACGATGATGAACGTATAGTCATGCTTGAGCTTCCAGATCAGGTCCTCGACTTTCGCCGTGGCAATCGGATCCAGTGCGCTACAAGGCTCATCCATGAGAACGATGGTGGGTTTGACCGCGATCGTTCTGGCGATACATAAACGTTGTTGTTGTCCGCCGGAAAGTCCGAGCGCGGACTCCTGAAGGCGGTCTTTTACCTCGTCCCACAGTGCAGCGGATTCAAGGCTTTCTTGCACGGACTGGTCGAGCACCGCAGTGTCACGCTCGCCACGCATGCGCAAGCCGTAAGCGACATTGTCATAAATGCTGGAAGGGAAGGGGTTTGATTTTTGAAACACCATGCCCACCTCGCGGCGGAGTTTCACCACATCGACCGAACGGTCATAAATGTTGATGTCGTCGATAAGAATCTCACCCTGTGTGATGCGGGTTCCGACAATTTCGTCGTTCATTCGGTTGATGCAACGTAGCAAAGTGGATTTGCCGCAGCCCGAGGGGCCGATGAATGCGGTAACCTCGTTCCGCTTCAAATTCAGGCCGATATTTTTAAGCGCCTGGGTTGAACCGTAGTTGAATGACAGATTGCGAATATCCACTGCGGTCGCGGATGTCCGGGATTCCATCGGTTTTTCCTGATGATCGTTCATATGAAAAAGAAAAGTGGCAAATCAGCCGAACGCGCCAGTGATGTAGGCTTCGGTTTGTGAATTTCCGGGGTTTTCAAAAATCTGCATTGTATCGCCATATTCGATAAGCTTGCCCAGATACATGAAAGCGGTACGATCCGAGCATCGGGTAGCTTGCGACATGTTGTGAGTGACGATCACGATGGTGAATTTTTTCTTCAGTTCATTGATCAGCTCTTCGATCTTCAATGTGGCAAGCGGATCCAGGGCGGCACACGGCTCGTCCATGAGGACGATATCAGGCTCCGTGGCAATGACCCGCGCGATGCAGAGACGTTGTTGTTGTCCTCCTGATAGACCGAAGGCGCTGGTATGCAGGCGGTCTTTGACTTCGTTCCAAAGCGCGGCATTGGTCAGGGCTTTCTCAGCCGCCTCGTCGAGTTCCGAGCGCTTCTTCACACCGGCAATGCGTAACCCGTAGACGACATTCTCATAAATGGATTTTGCAAACGGATTGTATTTTTGGAACACCATACCGACTCGGCGGCGGAGTTCATGAAGATTGATATCATCACGATGGATGTCGATGCCGTGAACGTGAATGGATCCCGAGGTGACTTTCGCGTTAGGAATACGGTCATTAATGCGGTTGATGCATCGAATCAGAGTGGATTTGCCGCAACCTGATGGGCCGATGAAAGCGGTAACCTGATTTGCAGGAATATCCAAAGTGACATCATGCAGCACTTGTTTTGAGCCGTAAGAAAAATTTACGTTCCGGATCTGAACCGCACGATCCGTGGAGACGGGTGTTTCTGTGGGAGAATTTACCATTTGAGTTTGGCGCGAAGTTTTGCACGAAGAATCATGGATCCGAATGAGAGCACCGCTACGAGAATCAGGAACACGAGAACGGATCCGTATTGGGCGCGTTGCGTGTATTCGGAATTCGGAATGCGGGCCGCAAGAGTGTAGATGTGGTATGGCAGTGCCTGCACTTGGGAGGAGAGAATATCCAAAGGATTTTTCAATCCCTCCCATGGAAAATCGTCTTTTGCCGCCACGGCTGCGGTGAACATGATAGGTGCGGTTTCACCTGCCACGCGGGTAATGGCTAGTAGAGATGAAGTCAGGATGCCGGGAAGAGAATAAGGCAAAACACATTTCCTGATCGTCTGCCAACGGGTCGCGCCCATCGCAAGTGACGCATCGCGGAAGCCTTGGGGCACTGCGCGCAGGGATTCCTCGGATGCCGTAATGATCACCGGTAAAATCATGCACGCCAGCGTTGCGCAGCCTGCCATGAGGGATGAATTCCAGCCCTGAAAACTCAGGCAAAAATCATTGATTAACAAAGGCACGACCAGCAATGAGCGGTCTGATGGCATGTTCGTGATGACCGGAACCGCCAACACAAAGACGGAAAAACCGAACAATCCGAACACGATGGAGGGAATCCCTGCCAGGTTGAGAATCGCGAGCCGAACCATGTGAATGAAAGGGCTTTGCTTTGCGTATTCGGCGAGATAAATCGCCGCGCTCACCCCGAAAAACAAAGCCAACATGATGGCGCCCAATGTGAGAAGTGCCGTGCCTGCAATGGGTCCCGCGATGCCCCCGCCCGAGTAGGAAAAGGTTTTTTCGTTATAGATGGTATCACCAGGATGCGCTTTGAGATATTCGTTGTATGTGGATGCGGGAAGCTTGTGTCGCGTGCCTTCGGCGTCGTCAAACACATGCAGAGTTTCGTTTTTTGCCGTGAGAAACTCCATATCCACAAAAGGAAATTTTGAAGAAAAGATCGCGGGTGCGCCATCGATGACAATCTTGGCAAACAGCATGACAGCGATCAAAAGAATCAGATACGTGACACTCCCGAGCGAGATACGCACGAAAATATCCTTGAAATAACCTTTCGGCATTCCTTTGCGTATGAGTATGTCCGGATCGATCATGAAATTAATCTACTTTTTGGCGCGATTCACAAAGTGATGGGCAGTTGCATTGATACCAAGAACGACTGCGAACAGGACAATGCCGACGACGAAAAGCGCGCGGTAGTGCACACTGCCCAGAGGTACCTCACCAAGCTCTTGGGCGATGATGCCGGTAAGCGTGTGGCTGGGCTGGAAAAACGCTCCCAGACCCTCGCTGAAATCCGGAATCTTGATGCGATTCCCCGCGACGAGAAGCACCACCATCGTCTCGCCGATCACGCGGCCAAAGCCTAACAAAATAGCCGCCAGAATTCCGGAGAATGAAGCCGGAATCATCACGCGGAAAGCGGTTTGCACGTGAGATGCTCCCAACGCCTCAGATGCCTCGGCATAGGCGGATGGCACATTGTTCAGCGCATCTTCCGCCAAAGAGAAGATCGTCGGGATGCTCATCAGGGCGAGAAGGCATCCGGCGGTGAAAATATTGAGCCGCTCTTCGATCGGGAATCCAGGCACCCATTGAAACGCATCCATCACGGAAATTTCCCGCAAGATCGTGCCAAACACCAAGATGCCCACAAAGCCAAGAACCACCGATGGAATGGCTTGGATGAATTCGATGACCGGTTTCACCAAAGCTTGTTCACGTGGCTTGGCGAAATGATTCACATAGATTGCGGCGCTGATACTGACGGGAATCGAGATGCTCAGGGCAATCATGGCGATCATGAGTGAGCCGACCGCCAGTGGCAGAATTCCGTAAAAATCCTGCCATTCTCCGCCCGTAACCCATTTTTTACCGGTCAAGAATGACAAGATCGCATCGGAGAGAGGCACGGGATCGGTGTGTTTCCATGCGTTGATTTTTTTTGGAGCTGCCTCGAGATCCGCGATGAACTGCGGCCATGCTTTACGGGCCGCACCCAGTAAACGTCGCGCATCGGGATCGGATAGGCGACTTGGAATTTTTGAAAATGCGTCCGATGATGCCGTTTTAAGTGCTTCGTGAAGGCGCGCGCACTCGGGCTTTCGTTCCAGCAGCGCCTGCATGGGTGTCTCTACGTCAGGCTTATCCGCCAGCGCCGCACGGGCATCGGCAAGCAGCCTTTCGCGTTCAACGGGATTTTTCTCGCGGGAGGCCGCACCTAGGAGGGTTTTCCGGTCTTTTTCCAAAATATCAGCCGTTTGCAGCTGTTCTTTGGTCACCGTCACCGACTCTGTCATTTCCATGATGATGGAGCCAAGGTCGAAGCCTGCGGACTCAAAGTCATCAATCACGGTTCGGAATTCCTGGAGCGGGGCGGCGTGTTTTTGTTGGGCGGCAACAAATTCCTGCGCCAACGCGGCGACCAAAGGAGGATCCTCCGTAGCTTCTGGTGGACGGGTGCGTAACGATTCAAGCAACTCCGCACGCTCTTTCGCCGTCAGGTGAGGCGTGCTGAGGGGTTTGAGCAGGGCCTTCTCCCGCTGTTTCTCGTAATTGCCAAGCAGTGCGGCCTTCATGCCTGCATTGGCATCTGTTTGGGCTTGGGGATTGTTGATGATCAGATCCCTTGTCGGGCCGACTTGATCTGTGAAAGCGTTGTAAAGGGCGCTGGCTTCCTGGGTGCGCTTCAACTCACGGGCGCTTTTTCCGTTCACTTCCGCATAGTAAGCGCGATTGAGCAGGCTGGTAAGCTGCTCGTGGGAGGTGAGATTGTTCCTTGAAATATCAACGAATTCCAAGCCAGCAATCCGATAAGTCTCCAGGTCCCGACGGTATCCCGGGAAAAATCCAAGTCCTTCCTTAAGAAGGAATGCAATGATCAGAGTTAAAATGACGATGGTTAATCCGGCATTGGAAGCGAAGAAAAACCGAATGAGCTGCTCATAGGAGAAACCGCTGCGTTGGAACTTGTGGCTTGTTTTCGCGTTGGATGATTTTTCAGATGCCATAGTCCTTATGCCGCGTCAAAAATGAGAGAGATGAATGGGAATGAAAACGAGCATCGCCGAACCTGTCAACGATGCCCGTAAACAACATACTCTGCGGAATATTTTAAAGTCAATATTGCACGAAGCCGACTTTTTTCACGATCTCCTGACCGGCTGGCGACTTGATGTAATCGAGGAAGGATTGAGCCTCCGCGGTTGGTTTATCAGGCGCATAGAGGTAGCAAACACGTGAATAAACGTATTTTTTCGCATTCGACTCAGTTGGCTCAACCCCATCGATGACAATGGTCTTGGTGCCTGGTGTCTTGGCGTAAGCCAGACCCACGTAACCGATGCCGTTCTTGTTTTTCGCAACCTCTTGGGCGATTTGCTCGTTACCTGCCATTTTGAGAGAGGTCGAAGCATAATCACGTCCACCCATCGCCAGTTTCTGCCAGTCCTTGTAAGTTCCGGAGGAAGTATTGCGGGTATAGATGGAGATAGGCCCTGGAGCGCCACCGAGTTCCGACCAATCTTTGATCTGACCGGTGAAGACCTTGGCAACTTGCGCCTTGGTCAAACTGCTTACGGGGCTGTTCTTGTTGACGATCACGACAAGCATGTCACGGCAGATCGGATGCTCTTTGATGTAAACGCCCTTGGTTTTGCAAAAGGTGCGCTCGTCGTCCTTCACTTTGCGCGAGGACATCCCGATTTGAGCGGTGCCGTTGGCGAGCGCCGGAAAGGCGGTGGTCGAACCTTCGGCGGCGATCTCGAATTTCACACTCTTGTTACCGGCAGCCTTGAAGGACTCTGATAGCTGGGGAATGAGTTTCGCGCCGAGGGTGTCACTGCCCTTCAAGCTGAGGGTTTGCGCGCTTCCCATGGAAACGAGAGCGGCGGTGGCGATTAGTGTGCTGATAGCTTTCATAATGTGTTTGTTTTTAAATGATGGGTGGAAACAGGGCAATTAGAATGAGAAACGAAGTCCGCTCATGAAGGTGTAGCCGTCGTAATCACCGCCGCCCAAATGAGAATATTCAATTCCATTCATCAGTTTAAGCTTATGGCCGTAAAGGTAGTAGTTGAGACCGGCATATGCGGAAGCGTAGGTGTTGCCGCGCTCGTCATCTCCAGCTACCAGGCGCTCATAGCGTGAGGGCACCCGAAGATCGTTTGCGTCTTCACAGGTAGCAACTTGAAGCCGACCCACAAGTTGCAAGCCCGGGGCAAGATAGTAAGAAGGAATGACAGTGATGCCCATCACGTCGGATTGCGAATCGTTGCCGGAGGCGAACATAACATCCGAAACAAGTCCAAACCGGCCTTGGCTGATATCATTGGTGATTGCAATGGATCTACCGAAGTTTGGAGATGTGCCGGTCGTGTATTCCGGAGTATTCGTTGGCTTGTAGTTGGGCTCGCTGTTGGTCATGAAATGGATGGACGCGACAGCTGAGTCGAATCCCACTTTTTCAGCATAATCATAACCAATTTTTGCGAGAATGATTTCGCCGCCATCCATATCGCTGAATTCGCGTTGACGGTCATTGCCGTAAATACCGAGCTCATAAAGCCAGCCGCCTGCGATACCTTTTCCGCTCGTCCAGATACCCGTTAATTCGCCTGGGAACAGGGTGTTGGCAAGAAGGCTGCGCTCAAGGGTGAGGATGTTATTTGAAGAGGTTTCTTGCTCGCGGGTGAATTTCACCTTGGTCTTACCAGCAGACATGTTGAAAGCGTCTGAGGGAGCATAGGTGACAATAAGATCGTAGATATCTTTGTAAAGCGTGTCCGAGCCGGTATTGTCCATGCCGTCAACGTCAACGTTAATCAGGCCATCGAATTTCCATGTCTGAAACCACTTGGATTTGAAACCGAAACGTGCGCGACGGGCTTCGAAGTCATCTCCCCAAACAGTTTCATCGTTACCTGCGTCCTTGTAGTCGGACGTGTTAAAACTGTCGCCATCGCTTTCACCATAGATCGACTGAACATGGAGACGGCCTTGGAGGCTAAATTCCTGAAGGATCTGGTTGTCCTCATCTTTGTGAAGCGTGAACGCGGACCATGCGCGGTCAAAGGCAGTGTCGCCAGACAGTTTGCCGTAGAGAAGTCCGGTCGGCTCGGCGTGGGCTGATGTCATCCCAAGCAGGCTAGTTGCAAGAAGGGCGCTTTGAATTGATTTCATAGTTGTGTGTGTTGTTGGTTGAGTGCTGAATAGGCACGGCGACAACATGCATTCTAGGGCCTAGCCGCTTGAAGGGGATTATTGTGACGGATTTGTCACTCGGCGTCACATCGGCTGGATTGCTTATTGCCTAAGGAAATCCGTGCGATAGAGATGTCCACGCCGATGAGTTACGACACTCCCCAGATCCCTGAAGAAGCTCCGTGGATGGCGGGTGTACGGGCAGCGCGGGCGAATCTCGTTCCGGCCTTGATCGTGCAGGGAATCATGTTGACGCTGGTGTTGGGGTATTACTTTTATCCGCCAACCACGCGGTGGCTCAATCAGCTGGCGGAGTTCAAGCAAAGCTGGGGTTATGGTTATTCAGCTTTATCAGCTGCGATCGCCGGCGGAGTGTTTCCGGAAATCATGCGGGTGCTGTTGTTTCAAAAGGGACGCCCAAAGAAGGCTAATGCCACAAACCTCTTGTTCACGCTTCCTTTCTGGGGGTGCACGGGCATGGCGGTAGATGGCTTCTACCGCATGCAGACCGAATGGTTTGGCGCCGAGGCAACGCTTCAAGTTGTTGCGACCAAAGTCATCGTGGATCAGTTCATCTATAATCCGATCATTGCCGCACCGAGCGGGGCTTGGTTTTATGATTGGAAACTTTCAGGATGTTCTTTCAAAAATATCGGCCGATTTCTAACTGCAAAATATTATCGGGAAGTGATCGTTCCCATTTTGTTTGCAACCTGGGGCGTCTGGATTCCGTTGGTGGCGATTCTCTATTCGCTGCCGTCCCTGTTACAAATCCCATTATTCGGTTTGGCTCTGGCGATGTGGGTGATGCTTTACACTTGGCTCAGTGAGCAGCGATCGCAGCGAACATCGGCTAGTTAGGCCTTGGATCTCCTGTCAACTCGACAAACTTCTCAAGCAATTCCCGGTTGGCGCGCATCATTTTCCCGCGGGCGGACTCGATCTCATCGTATTTTTCCCACCTTTCATCTTTCCCCTCAAATTCCCTACCCAAGCCGCGAACGGACGCCACCAGATCTTTTGCTTCCCTCAAAAGATCGGTATTGCGGGAATCCGTGTAGCGCTCGAGATCTTTGAGGTCATTGCGCATTTTTTTGTAAAGCTCATCGAGCCTTTCCAACTGGTTAGAATTGATTTCATGGATATTCTCGATTTTGCCAATCTCCGTGATCGCATCCACTTTACGCCAGATTTCCGCAGCCAATGCTTCTCGGGTGAGATAGCGGGGACGGGATACGGAACCGTAAATGTTGAGAACTTTCGCGGACAAATGATACGGCGCTTGATCGACAATTTCCTGCAGGCGTTCACGGACAAACTTATTTGTCAAATAAGCACCCAATGCGTTATCGGTGGCTTTTTCTTGAATGATTTGGAACTTCTGGCGGATTTCATCTTGTTGACCGGAAACTTCCTTTCGTGAAAGCATGACATACTCTGACAACGAGGTGGCCATGAGCACTTCGTATTTGAGGAAAAAATCGGATTTTTCAAGGGCGAGCAGATTGATAAACATGGGTTCAGCGGATGCCGGAATAATCAATCTGCCACCAGCTCCCTCTGTTAGTTCCATAAGCGAGCGCCAGAAATAATCGGGTAATTTGAGTTTGCCCGACTTGTCGATTTCACCGATCACCGTGCCGTCAACTGCCGATCCCATGAGCGCGGCATGAGCCAAAACAAAGGCCGGCCCGCTAATCGCACCGCGGTTTTTTTGAAGCGTATAAGATGCTTCGCCATCCAGTTGGACTTTGATCTCGGCACGCTCGGGAGCCTGACCGAGGAAATCGGAAAGTCGGTCACGCAAGGGATTGGAAACTTCTTCCTGAATCTGCCAAAAATCATCTGGGTCACCGGAGATTTCCAAGCGAAACCCATATTGATCCTCGCCGTCATCATTCTTTGGCTTGCTGGTGGCTTGCATTGATACCGGTACGACTTTAGGCAGCCAGAGACCCTTTTCTCTATCATAAAGGTTGACGACGGACATGATCCGGGCGCTGTCGAGAATCACTCCGGCTTTGGGATCAAACTTCCGCTCTTCTATCTTAGGCTTGTTTTCAGCCAGCGCTTTCTCTTCGTTCTTCTCTTTTTTTATTTCGGGCGGCGGCTCGATGACCGGAGCTTTTTTGAAAGATGCGAGTTCTGCTACCCAATCTTTCCATGCCGTGTTTTCCGGTTTGCCAAGATAAGCTTTGGCCTGCAAATCATCAGGATAAATGGCGGCAAGAGTTTCTCCCATTAGGTTCGCAAGCAGATTGCCGTCTCGACCCGCCTCCGGCGCGGATAGCCAGTTCAAGCTGTTCCAGATGTTTTTCTTCTCGCGCTCAAGTTTGTCTTTGTCGGCGGTAGCGGGTTTTTCGCCTTCAATGAGTTTGGCAAGCCTTTCTCCGGTGGTTTCGTTTTTTGGGTCAAGAGCCAAGGCGAGAGCCAGAGCTTTTGCGACGGCACGGCGGTCCTCGGCTGTTTCGTAAGGGCTACCGCTGATCATCGTTGTTAGATCATTCGACAAGCCATGGATCCATCGTTCATTGATCGGCAAACGATCGCGGCGAAAGGGTGAAATTTTTCCCGATGGGGGCAGGAATAAATCGGCGCTTGATGCGGATGTCAGAGCAAAAAGACAACATGCACTCAGCCCTCTAATGAGCCAATTTGGGGATCCAGAGTTCATACCGCTTAAGGACATGTGTCGTTTTTGGAATGAATTCACAAGAGAACATTGCAGCCGGATGCATTTTTTTGTGATCCTCCGGACATGTCAGGAACTGATACAGAAGTAATAACCCGAGAGGAAGTGATGTTTTTTGATACCGACTGCGGTGGAGTGGTTCACAATCTTGCCTATCTGAGGATGATCGAAACGTGCCGGACCAGACTGGCGGCAAAATTGGGAATGGAGCTTCGTGATATGTCGGAAACCGGTATTTTTCCTGTGTTGACCCGTACGGAGGTGGATTACCGTAGACCGGCGAAACTGGGAGACTGGATCGTGATTCGTGGCTGGCTGGGAGCGACAAGCTCCGCGCGTTTTTGGTGCGAATTCGAAATGCGACGCGAATCTGACAACGAATTGCTCGTCACGGCCAAGCAATCGTTAGCACTGGTGAAAATGCCCGAGGCAAAACCCTTGAGATTGAATTTCAAAGGATTCAACCCTCATACTTAGCATTATTGGCTTATCAAAAACTCGTAGTAGCCTCGTTCGGAACCCAATCGTGTGATTTCTTTTTGAATCAGATTCATGGCAACATGGTCTTTGGTTTCGCGATAGTGAATGATTTGTTTTTCAAGTCCTCTGATATAAGCCGCTTGTTCGCTCATGAGCCTGGAATGGAAACGTGAGCGCAATTTCGTTTCAACTTCGTGAGCTTGGGCAAAGGCTTGTTGGATGGTGGAAATTTTACCAAGCGATGCAGGCAACGAGCCGGGCATGTTGTCATTCTGCGCGTCCCACGACACCATGAACGCCTCCAAATCAGCACGCGCTTTGACCGCCGCACTGGCACTGAGATTTTCAATCGCCTGCTTGGCTTGTGTCTCAAAATCTTGGGTGTTCACTCTAAGTCCCTGGCGATAGGTCTCCAGATCATGCTTCAAGCGTTCTCTCATGATCCCTTCGACGCGCATGAAATACGCATCCACATCGTCGATCGGCTTGAGTCCCTCTTGAGCCGCCGTTTTTCTGGGAAGGGGTTTCTGAACAGACGGCGTGATATTTTTTACCGTGGGCGCAGGTGCACCGCCATCGGTCGCGGCCGGAGCCGAGTTCCCAGACTTGATCACCAGAAAAACGATGGCGGCAACCGCAACGATTACGAGTAAGATGATGAAACCTGAGCCCGATGAGGAGTTTTTCTTGATAACGGGGCGGTGGGCCATCGAGCGCGCCGCAGGGCGGGCCATAGGGCGGGCCCTTCTCGAATTTGCGGCAGCGGCAAGCAGCGGGTTGTGGGGGATTGTGGCAATTTTTTCCAACTCCGCAGCCAGTTCATCCGCAGAAGCATGGCGTGCGGCCGGGTTGGGATCAGTCGCGCGCTGGATAACGCCGCGCAGTCGTGAATGGATGGTATGAGGTAGTGCAGCCAAGGGATCCACCCCGTTCGGAGTGATTCCCGTCAGCAATTCATGCAGCAGAACTCCGACCGAAAAAATATCGGCGCGATGATCGAAAATATGCGGAGGGTCAATGACTTCCGGGGCGGTATAGCCCGGAGTTCCGTAAATTTGTTCGCCCTCCTGAATTTGTTTTCCCAAGGCGCTTGCGAGTCCGAAATCGCCGATTTTTGGGTTCGCATTGGCATCTAGCAGAATGTTGCTCGGTTTGATATCGCGATGAAGAATACCGTATTGGTGGGCATGGGCCAGACCGCGGCAAATGCCGATCACCATTTTCAGCGCATCCTCTTGGTGCACCGCGTGTCCGTGACTGATCGCATAGAGTGAACTGCCGGAGACGTATTCCATCACGATGAAAAGCAGACCCGAGACATCGCCAAAATCATACACCCCGATCAAATTCGGGTGATTGAGCTTGGCCATCGCTTTTGCCTCCGCCTCAAAGCTGATGCTGAATTCCTCATTTTGTGAAAACTCCCGAGGCAGGATTTTGATCGCCACATCACGATCGAGCGAACGCTGTCTCGCATGATAAACGGCGCCCATGCCGCCGCAAGCAATCAAGCCATAGACCTCATAATTGGGAAAGAGAGCCGCAACCTCCTCTGATTTCGGGGCTTCGAAGGTGGCGTGAGAGTGGGCGTTAGGCATAGGAACGAAGCAGGGAGCGAGATCTGGAATGGCTTACAATTTACAAAAAAGGTATGGGGGGATGTGCGTATATACTACACTAGCAACTCCTGAGACAACCCTGACTTAGGGCGATTTCTCCAAAATCAGTTCTTTGATCCAGATGTTTCGGAAACTCACTGGATTATGGTGACCTTGTAACTTGATAGGCCCGGCTTCGGGGCCCTCTTTCTGACCGGCGCCGGTTTTTTTGGGAATCTCAAAGTCATCGTGAACGAGAGCCCCGTTGTGATAGACCGTGATTCTTGCGTTCTCGGTTTTGATGTCTCCCTCGAAACGCGCGGAACGGAAAACGATGTCGTAGGTCTGCCACACACCGGCTTTTTTGCAAACCAGCTGATCCGGCTTCTTGATCTTGTATAGGCTTGCGCAATAACTCTCTTTGAAATCCTCGGCTGAAATGCCGAATGAATTGAGAATCTGGAGCTCGTAGCGCTGTTGGATATAGACGCCCGAATTCCCGTTGTCCTCGGGATTTTTCGCATCCGCAACTTCGTTCACATTGAACTCGAGATGCATTTGAAAATCCCGATACGGGGTCGGAGTCACGACGCTGTCCCACTTTGGAGAGGCGGTGAGTACGCCGTCTTTGAAGACCCACAAGCTGGCTTCTTTGCCTGCCGGGATGAAATGATTTTCGGTTTCCCCGAGCAATTGCACGGCGCCTTCCGGGCGCTTCAAATCTCCAATTTGAATGATGCCTTTCGTGGTCTTAGCCGAGGGAGCTGCGAGCACGGTTCCACAAATGAGAAGCGCGGTCATGGGAAAGAGCAGTCGTTTCATGAAGTTGGATATGGGATCTCGCAATGGAGCGTATAAGCTCAGCAGCTTTTTACAAAAAAATTATCATTTCCTCTGCTTCAGGGCGGTTTTGACCGCTTCCGCAACCGCGGAACCGAGCAGATCCTGCTCAGGCTTCTGATAGAAATGCACGTCGATTCCTTTTCTCCAGTTATCGTAGACAGGAGATTTACTCACCATCCCATGCAAATCATTAATCAAAATCTCCGGGTGGCGCTTCATGACTTCCGCGGCGGCTTGGTTGAATATCTCCTCAGCTCCTTTGCGGCGTGCATATTGGCTTTTATTGTCTTGGGGAACAGGGGTTGTGGAGCACCAGATCAATGTCGCTCCCGTTTTCTTTAAAATCGCGATCTCCTTCTCCAAGCTCTGTTTATAGACCTCAAGCGATACAGCATAGTCACCAAAGGTGTCGGTCTTTGGATTGTAGGTTTGTTTGAGGTCGTGCAGGCCGTGATTGAATTGAATGACATCCCAATGCAGGCCTTTTTGCCGGTAATCTCCCAACCAGAGCTCGGCGTTATTGACACCATGCACACTCGAAAACGAGTTGCCTTCATTGCGATGATAGTTTGCGATCCCTTTCAAAGCTGCTTTCGCCGCCTCGTGATAATTCATGCTGATCGAGTCACCGATGACGAGCACCCGCGGCAAATTCGGATCATCCGTCGCACGCGGATCTTCCAGGGGTGAAACCTGCAGGCTCTCCGCCACGAATCGCTCGCCATCTTGCGTGCCCAAGATGGTTGCTTGCCAGAAACCTTTTGTCAGCTGCTCTGCTTGAATGACCTCCTCGCTGATGATTTTCAATTTCGTATTCCGCGTTACATGGGAAATCCGGGTTTTTTCATTCCAATGAATGGTAAAACGAGATTTTCCAATATCGGTTTTCGGATCATATTCGGTCTCTTTGAGCAGCTCGAAGCTCTGGGCCTTGAGATCAAATTTCGAGATGTTTCCGCGCGCGCCGTTCAACCCCTTTGGCTTCTCGGCCGTTACGGCTGCGAGGGAAACAATCACGGCCATCACCGCCCATATCACTTTCTTTATCATCTATAAGACGGCATCCATAGCGGTGTCTCAAGGTTGCTGTAAATTTAAAAAATCGGGCTCGTGGTTTATCCCGTAAATTCGTTTCGTCGGATTTGAGTTTTCCGAGATATTCGCCTCGAGTTCATCTCCGGGATGGGGCAGACCCAAATCGATGACTTGACGCACCCGTTCATCAGCCGGAAGATATATTTCATGGCATGGCGTTTGGATGAAGCGGTCGAACACGGAATCATCGACAACACGGTCGAAGGCATGACCACGGGAAAAATTTGGCTCGCGGGCCGAGACGAGCCTTTGATCCTCTCCCTGAACGGCGATTGCTGGAGGGACCTTGCGGGTACGGTACTCGAATTTGAAAATCCCAAGCCCAAAGCTTCTGAGGAAGCCAACTCTCTCGATACAGAGCAGACTGGCATCGTCGGGGACATCACCGCCTCCCAAAAAGCCAAAGTGCCACAAATTACCGAGGAAGAAATTCCGGAGTATTATCGCCAGAATCGCGAGATCCCTTGCGAGTGGAAAAACCTACTCTACGTGGAATGGTTCAGTGAAATCAACGGCCGCGTCCTGATCGAAGCCCCCGACTATCGCCTGCGGATTTCCGAACATCTTTGGGAAATGGATCAAGATCTCGAGGAGGCTCAGAAACTCGCGAACATGAACAGCATGCGCGATTTCCTCGCTCAGATGATTCGTCGCAATGAATCGGATGATCCTATGGCGGCGGCCAAAGCGAAAAACCATCGCACAGAGCTCAACGAATACGAATGGGAAGAGCGCCTGAAGGAATCGGATCGTCTGACAGACGCTTACCAAGAAGTCTTGGAAAAATACATCGACGATCCGGATGCCGAGCGCAAAGAAGCGTTCGTGATGGGGTGGGATGGCTTGCTTGGTGCGATGGCGGATCGCGAGGAAAGCGGGAATTTCGAAGATGACGATTTTGATGAGGAAAACGGCGATTGGAATTCGGTCACCGGCGATGAGGATTATTATCACGATGGCAAATCTCGTGATGGCGATGAACTGGATCAAACCCATCCGCTGCAGGTTCACGCCCAACAGATTTCACTCCGTGCCTTCGAGATTCTCGGCTCGGATTGTGAAAACGACGAGGGCCCGAGCTATGAGCTTGCCACGAGCCTGATGAGGATCAGCACCAAGCTTGCGGGCGTCCTCAACGATCGCTCCAGCGGTTACCAGCCTGAGGCCGGTTTTGTGCTAGCGGTTTTAAAACGTTGCCTGAACTGGATCAACGATGCGGTCGGCGCATGCCAGCAACTCATCGGGGATGAAAAAAACCTCGATCAAATCGCGGCACTCGAACAACTCCGTGCGGATATTTTCAGCATCCGCGACGGCATTCTCGAAATCCGGCGTTCTTTAAAGCAACGTTGACATTCGCCCGATATCTTGGACATTTTCCTAGTCACTTATTCCCTACCATGAAACTTATCTTTTCAAGCCTTGTCGCAATTTTCGTATTGTCCTCATGCAACACCATGGTTGGCCTAGGCCGTGATACCCGTTTGTTGGGTGAGAACTTGGAAAAAACCGCAGAAAAATCCGCTCCAAACAGTGGCTACGACTCCGGAGCATCAGGCGCACCTGTTTACTGAGCGTCAATAACCGCGCCAGTAAAGAATCGCGCAGACCAAGGTCGCGATTCCGTATGCCAAGCCAGCCAGAGCACAAATATTCCATCTGGTATGGGTTGCGCTGACCCATGTCACCGCATCGCGAAACAGATATGGCATGCCAACCATGTAAAGGGATGCGGTTAGCATCGCATAAGTAAAAATCGGAATCAGCAGGCGGGTTGCCGGATCTTTCAAGAATGCCGCTTCCAGAAGCGGCGCCGCAACGAGCAGTCCAAGCAGCCCGAGTGCGCGAACCGCAAGGAAATCCCTCACACTCATGGCAACCGCAATCACAGCCGCCGGCACCAACAGGCGCAACAGTGGCTTGGCTTTGTTAAACTCCCCAAGATCCATCTGCAAGGCGCTGAGTTTTCCCAAACCATCAGGAGCCACCAACAACCAAAACCACGCCATCCCCAAGGCCAGAATGATTTGCCCCGCGATCGGGTCACGTGGGAATTTTTTCAAGTAGCCCTGCACCTGCGTTGGCCTGGCCAACATCAGCGCGTGCACCCCGATCAACCAGATGGCGAGCAGAATGCCGGCGGAAAAGAGCGAAATCTGCTCATAGGGGTGACGTGGATCCATGCGGCTCCGGATTTAGAGTCCCAGCCCATGACTTACAAGTGGTATCTGACCAAAAGCCTATTTCTTGACTCGTAGAAATCAGGGTTGTCGCCCTGATTTCATGTGGCTAGGATACTTGCCATTCGCTTCCGCCAACCTCCAATCCGATCTTCCCATGGGCATCTTCAGCAAACCTCTCCTCCGCAATCAACAAAAGCGCGACGATATGCCGGAAGGCCTATGGTCAAAGTGTCCGGATTGCGGCGCGATGGTTCACGCCATCGAGCTCAAACAAAACCTCCAAGTCTGCCCGCCCTGCGGCTTCCACTTCCTGCTCGGTTCCATGGATCGCATCTTCCTGCTCGCAGATCCCGGCAGCTTCGAGGAAACCGATGCCGGTTTGTTCTCCGCCAACCCGCTGAACTTCAAAGGCTACGAAGATAAAATCGACGGCTTGCGCAAACGCACGGAAATGAATGACGCGGTCGTCACCGGCCGCCTGAACATCCACGGCAAACCCGCCATGATCGCTGTGATGGATTTCAAATTCTTCGCGGGCTCCATGGGCTCGGTCGTCGGTGAAAAAATCACTCGCGCCATTGAAACCGCCATCGCGGAAAAACGCGGCGTCATCATCGTTTCCGCCTCCTCCGGCGCTCGCATGCAGGAAGGCATGCTCTCACTCATGCAGATGGCGAAAACCTGTGGCGCCCTCGCCAAGCTCGGTGAAGCAGGCTTACCTTACATCTCGGTTCTGACCCATCCCACCACTGGAGGAGTCACCGCTTCCTTCGCAACCATTGGCGATATCAACATCGCCGAGCCGAAATGCATGATCGGCTTCGCCGGCCCGCGCGTGGTCAAGGAAACCACCCACCAAAACCTTCCTCCCGGCTTCCAAACCGCTGAGTTCATGCTCGAACACGGCCTCATCGATGCCATCGTCCCACGCCACGACATGCGCGAACGCATCGGCAGCTTGCTTCATTTCATGATGAAGTAAGCGAGTGAGAATCCGCTCACTCTGAGAACCCCTGAAGTCACTGGCAACTTTTGGTCGACGTCGAAATCCTCCTACGCCTGACTGGAGGCGAGGTTTGAACAGGGGGTTGAGGTTGTAGCGGTCATGGCGGCCGGAACTGGAGGCGGATCAGGCGTTAGGAGTGACGCCTTGTTCTCCTCTTGTATTCCGGTGGGATCTCGTCGCCTTCAATGACTTCGCCTGCGGGAACCGCCAACATGGCTTTGTGGAAGCTCTCTTGGGAACCCTTCGCCGCCCTCTCGGCGATCAAATTGTAGGTTTGGAGAGCCGAAAGCTTCTCTGCAACCGCGAGACTCACGAACTGATTGATCGAAACGCCGTCTTGCTCAGCCGCGCTCTTAAGCGTTCGATGCAGCGAATCTGGTATTCTAAGGCTAAGTGTGCTCATAACAGGATAAGAAACTCGGAAGGTGTTACTGCGGCGATCCCAAACTCCGAGGCTTGCTTGAGATGCTTGATGTTGAATGTGACGATGTGAGAGGCACCAGCGGCCACGGCCACTTCCAATACCATGTCATCCTTCGGATCAGGAAGGATCCCACGCCATAAGTAGTGGATAGTCTGCTGTCGAGAAAGCTGTGCGATCCGGTTGATCACGTCGTTAACCGCCGATGTTGGGATGGGAATCCCGCTTCCCGGGCGGTGGCAGACATCATCGTATTCCGCGAGCAAAGGAACGGACAGAGCGACCTCAAATTCCCCCAGATCAGCAGCCAATAAAATCTCGTGGCTGGCACCTGTGGATGAACGCAAGGCGGCTACCAACACATTCGTATCAATCACAGCACGAATCACATAGATACCGTATGTGCCACCGTATATGGTGTCAACATGAGAATTTGACTTTGTGGCGAACGCTCAAAAATGAGCCGCGACCATACATGGTGCGACGCCTGCGTCAGCAGGATTCGTGAAATCTATGGTCGCGGCTCCACTGCCTTGTTAGGCTCGTTTTTCATTGTATTTATGAAAATATTCCACACAACCCAGCGATTTAGGAAGCATATGGGAATGAGCAGTAGGCCCCAAGGAATCGTGCCGTAAATGAAATATAGTCCGATCATATTTAGGTCTTCACCAAGCTCAAAATCCGTCCATCCTTGATGAGCTATGCACATTCCGACTCTTTCCAACACTGTCGATGATGCCCAAAAAACTAACATAGCCAAATAATAACACAGTAAACCGACTACGAATCCTTCCTTTCCGAATCGTTTTTCTCTGGATCGTATCGTATGAAAGCCTGCGACAAGCCCTGCAATGATTCCGCCGATGATGAATGAATAAGCACGTGCCCAATCGCTCGCAGAGCCACCCATTAGAGTTACGATAAGCAAGCTCCATGCTAAACCAGTTACTGCGGATACGATCAACACAGTCTTCATATTTCTGTCTATCTTCATATAAAACCCTATACAAATCAATCAATTAAGGTGTGTTTCTTGAGAGGTCTCACTCTCAGGTGCGCTGCTCGCTGGACGGTAGGTGACTACGGTGCCAGCCATCTTGTCATGCCATCCTTGCTTTCGCTGATCGAAAGCAATCCATAGAACCCCAAAACCAAGTGGTACAACAGAGACGAAGTAGCCTAGATAGCGAATTACGGATTGGCGAAGGGTGATTGGGTTACCGGATTCTGCATCGACGATGTATGCGCGGAGAGCAAGCTTACCTGGGGTTGCGCGATAGCGAACCCAGAACCAAATAGTCGCTACTGCTGGCAAAAAATAGGAAAGTAGAAAGTCGGCTGGTCCCGCAATAAGCCCCGTCTTTTCATAGTCAAAGTAATCCATACCATAGATGCCAATGAGTATGGGGAGCGTGATAACCGAGATGAGAAGAACGTCGATCAAAGCCGCACCAAGGCGGCGCCAGAAACCGGCAAAGCTGTATTGAGATGAAGTCATGGTAGTGGTGGTTGGTTTGTTGTTATCTTGGAGAACGGCGGGGCCATCCACGACGGGATAGGCGGCCCTAATTCAAACTGGCGCGTTGCCCGCCGTTGGATGTGCTGGCTTGCTCTGCATCGCGATTCAATTGGCTAGATTCCGGTAGAGTACAATCCGGTCGTCTGGGCTGATGCCTACCAACCTATGTCCATCTTCATACCATTGGAACGCATCGAGGTTGGCTGGAGCCTTCGGGATAGATGGCACCCAGCTTGTATCAGGGGACTTTGCGGGCATCATTCCCGCAAACCATTCTTTGATATCCCCTGGCGGCACCTTCGCTGCAACTCGGATATCCCATTCTGTTGGTCCTGGAACCCTTCCGTGTCCACCGTCGAGGTATGAAACTTTGAACTCCAGATCTTCGTAATTCCTCCGGAAATTCACATACTGCTCCAGAAAAGTTTGCTTCTCACCGAGGGTCGAGAATCCGGCGCTGTCAGAATCCGTCGACTTACTTTTCTTCCCGCCGCAGCCGACGATAATGATTGGGAAGATGATGAAGAAAAGTATGTGTTGGAGAGTAGTTTTCATTTTCTTGCAGGATAAATCGTTACAGATTGGCGTGCATGCAGAATGACCGGATGTGCCTCACCGGGACTCCGCGCTGAGAATCCTCTCGCGCTGGGTCTTATATTCTTTCTGGCTAATTGCTCCTTTATCGAGCGCTTCCTTGAGTTCGATCAATTGCCTGCCGGTGGTGTTGTATCCGATTTTGTTACCTTAGGCGATGCAGCTGTTGAGGCAGCAAATGAAGGCGGCGGTAGTGGCGATGCGTATTGCGGTTTTCATGGGGGGGTGTTATTTCTAACATTGAGATGACTGTCTGAAATTTTCACTACCACAACCCTTTTCTTTTTTTGTATATACATGATTTTCATGCAGGTTTTTTATCCTGACCTCGGATGGGCGCATGATATTCCGTTCATTGGCCCTCCCAACTGCAGTTGAGATTGAGGATGGGGAGCCCAAGTGCGAGTCATAGCGGTATTTGAAGACAACGTCTAGTCCTCCTACTTCTGATCGAGGGCAAGGATGGAACACGGGGTTGTGGTTGTAGTGGCGGCTGGAACTGGAGGCGGTTCAGGCGTTAGGAGTGACGCCTTGTTCGCTTTTGGATTTAGGGGTGAAGAGCACGGCCAAGCATAGAATTGCTAGTCCAATAATCGGAAGCCAGGTGATCAGGAACTTGAATCCGAATACTCGGAAAGCGTAAAAATTGAGGTCACGGGGAAAATACTCAGCGTTCAAGGCAGCTGCGACCAAGATAGTGAATCCAGTCACTCCGATCAGTACTAGCCATCCCCGACAGTCCTGCCAGATTTTGGCGCCTGTTGCACGGCAGTAGCGTATCAATCCAAACCAATACGCGCCAATAATCATCACCATACCAATAGCCGAACCAAGATACTGAAGGAGGCGGAAAACATGAAGTGGATCACCCCCAAACGAAAAGACTTCCTTGCGCAATACTGGAAACATCGAAACCGCTGCGCCCGATTGATGCGTGAAACTATCAATGAAATTGTGGGACAGAGCTCCTACAAAAATAGCAACCGCTGCGGTTAGTAGGGTTCGCATTCCGATATGCCTGTCAATTCCCCAGCTCATAAGAAAACTTGAATGAGGAATCGGAAGCACCTTGGCGATTCTCTTGATGGACAAACGCATCAGGAGATACATCGCCAATCCGACTGGAAGAGAAAAGTAGAGCGCACCCAGAACTGTATGGGCGAACGACGCGACTCCAAAATCGCGGATGAAGTATCCAAAGTCAGGAACCATAGAGCCGATCATCAGCCCGCAGAGAACGGACGGCGGAACAAACCTCCTGAAAGGAAGCACGAATCCGGCATGTGAGATCGTAAAAGGCATCTTTCTATAGCGAACAGCGTTATTGAGCCGCACGCGGTAATTGTCCTGCAAATGCCGCACGGAAGGGTGTAGCTCCGAGTTATTCGTTCGTTTGGTGATTTTTAATCATCGCAATGAGGATCAACAAGTTAATTTATAGGAGAGCAAGTCTGTTCCAGAGGGAAATGATTCGAATGGGTGGGTTGGAAGGTTGGGTCGTCCGTGACTGGAAAGATGATGCTTCATGTAAATTTAAAAGACACTTCGCTTCGCGCGGCGGCATGCGTCGATGCCGCCCTACCATTTTATGTCAGTCACGCATCAACGAGTACAACCCGACAGTGCGCAAAGGCTCCACCGGGTTGTTAGAAGAACAGCAAGAACGCGAACTCCTACTTCTTCTTCCCTTTCGCAGCTTCCAAGCCTTCTTTGACTTTCGCTTCGATCGATTCGTAAATGGCGGGATCGCCCTTGAGCACATCTTTCGCCGCATCACGGCCTTGGGCGAGTTGGGCGCCGTCATAAGAGAACCAGGAGCCGCGCTTCTGAATGATTTCCATTTCAAGAGCTAGATCGAGCAGCGATCCGGTGGAGGAAATCCCCTCGTCATACATAATGTCGAACTCGGCTTCCGTGAACGGAGGGGCGACCTTGTTTTTAACGACCTTGATTTTGGTGCGGCTGCCGATCGTTGCGCCATCGGAAGCTTTGATCTGACCGACGCGGCGGATGTCGATGCGTACGGATGAGAAGAATTTGAGCGCGCGCCCGCCTGGGGTCGTTTCCGGGCTGCCGAACATCACCCCGATTTTTTCGCGGATCTGGTTGGTAAAAATGCAGACGGTTTTCGCTTTGGAAATGAATGAGGTGAGCTTGCGCATGGCGGCACTCATCAAGCGGGCTTGGGCGCCGACTGTGGAGTCTCCGATCTCGCCGTCGAGTTCCTGTTTGGTCACGAGAGCCGCGACGGAATCCAGCACCACGACATCGATCGCGTTGGAACGCACAAGGGCCTCGCAGATTTGCAGGGCCTCTTCACCGGAAGAGGGTTGGGAAACCAAAAGATCGTCAAGATTCACGCCGAGCTTGCGGGCGTATTGCGGGTCAAGTGCGTGTTCCACATCAATGAAGGCCGCGAGGCCGCCGCGTTTCTGGGCTTGAGCGATGACCGTGAGCGTCAAAGTGGTTTTACCTGAGGATTCCGGTCCGTAAACTTCCACGATCCGGCCGCGTGGGAAGCCGCCGACACCGAGGGCACGGTCGATCAGCAGGTTCCCCGTCGGGATGACATCGACATCGACCCGATGCTCATCGCCCATCCGCATGATCGCCGCTTCGCCGAATTCCTTCTGAATCTGGGAAATCGCCATATCCAGGTTTCTCTTGCGTGCGTCTTGAAGTTTGTCTGCCGCTGCTGTGGTTGCTGTTTCGGTGCTTGTTTTCGTAGCCATGCGGGGAAATTGTCTGAACAGGTGTTCGGACGCAAGAAAAAAGATGTTCACTAGAACAAAAAAGAGACTTTTCTGCAATTTTTGGGTTTTTACCTAGGATCCGGAATTACTTCTGTTCGCCACCGACCTTGACCTGACGAACCGTGTTTTCGCGCTGGGCGGGAACAAGCGTGCGGGCGTGATAGTCTTTCATGGCGGTTTCAAGGTGTTGGTAAAGGGTGTCGATGTCCGCCTTCTCAGCAACACGGTATTCCACCATGTGGGCGTGAGTGGTGGAGGGGAAAACCTTTAACGGGACGTTGAGTTCTTCCCCTGCGGCACTCTCCACGATTCCGCCTAAAGCCTTGATCGTGTTTTCCGCATGCTCGGCAAGGACGCCGAGCGGTGCCATGTGATAGATGCGTATCATGAACTGGGATTTCGTCGTGATCGTCAACTCACGGACCCGGGCGGCGCCATCCACATCATAGGTCTGCACCCCGAAGTATTCGATCGAACCAAGTGGCGCCGAAACAATGGATCCGCCGATCAGGGCTTTCCAGAAAAGCGGCACGATTTCGGCACGGGTGTTGCCGGTGGGCGGGCCATCAATCACGTTCGTGTGTGAACCTTGAACGGGACTCTCCGACTGGGCTGGCGAATTGAGCGCTAGCAGCATGACGGCTGATAATGGAAGAAACACAAAACGAAGGAAGGGGCGGCAGGTTTTCATAAAGGGTACGGGATATGAACCAACATAGGAACCTCGCGGCCAAAGCCAAGACGTTTAGATCCGTAGCCACAAAAAAGCGCGAATCCGTTTCCGGATCCGCGCCAAATTTTTTATCAGGAGAATTTTCCTTACAGACTTGCGAGCGTGGTCTTCAACGCCTCGAAATCGGGGAGATCTTTTGGATGTTCCTTCACGTCGACGAAGCGAACGATGCCCTGCTTATCGATCACGAAGGCGGAGCGCTTTGGCACGCCACCCATGATGAGGTTGGCTTCTGGGAGAAACTGCTCATAGGCCACGCCGTAGGCTTTGGCGACATCGTGTTCATAATCACTGAGAAGGGGCAGGGTGATGCCTTCTTTTTGTGCCCATGCCTCTTGTGCGAAGGGATTGTCTCCGGAAATCCCGAAGACCTTGGCATCGAGCGCCTCGTAAGCGCCGATGCCCTGGGAAACATCGCAGAGCTCGGTGGTGCATACTCCGGTGAAAGCCATCGGCACAAACAACAACACGATGTTGGATTTGCCAATCTCATCGCTGAGCTTGACCAGCGCGGGGCCGTTGGTGGTTTTGGTAACTAGGGTGAAATCGGGTGCGGTATCGCCTACTTTGATGGACATGATGGTTGGTATGGGTGGTTGAAAATTGAAGTTCACTTTAATGCTGGGATCGCATCGGTCAATCCCTGTCGTCAGGAGATGAAAATTTGAACTACGGGTGGACGCAGCTGTGAGCGGATTAAAAATGCATCTGCCATCTAGAAACCTAACTTTGAAACTCAAGTAAGTTTCATGACAAAGAGATGCGAGCATGCATCGCTCTTATCTGTGTGCATCTGTGTCCACCGGTGGCTCCTTTCCAAACAGCGCATCGATTTCCGCTTCGGAAACCTCACGCCATTCACCTTCCTCCAGATCCTCGGGAAGGCTGAAATTGCCGATTGAAATCCGTTTCAGCGCAAGCACGTGATTTCCCACCGCGGCGAACATTCTGCGCACTTGATGGTAACGCCCTTCGTGCAGGGTCACCAAAGCCTCTTTCTCTCCAATCGCCTCAAAACCGGCGGGCAACAAGGGCTTGGATTCGTTTTCCAACATCATTTCACCCGAACCGAAAACCTCGGCTTCGTTTCCGTTCAGCGGCCGATCCAGCCAGACGTGATACACTTTCAAACAATCCGATTTGGGGTGGATCACTTGGTGGAGCAATTTTCCGTCATCGGTCATCAGCAACATTCCCGTGGTGTCTTTATCAAGTCGGCCGACCGGATTGAGCCCGGGGTTGCGTTTGGAAAAACGTGGCGGCAGGAGATCGTAAATCGTTTCCCCGGGATCTTCCGTGCTGCAAGTGAAGCCCTCCGGTTTGTTCATCACGATCACCAGCGGAAACACCGGATCCAACGGCTCGCCCGCAACTCTGACGTCATCCGGTTCCGCATCCTCCTTGTGCTTATAAGCCACGCCAAGCGCATTGGTCACCGCCCCGCTGCGGAGCAGTTTATCCACCTCTTTACGCGAGCCGTAACCGAGGTTTGCCAAAAGTTTTACCAATTTCATTTGGGACGCAGGCTAACAGGAATTTTCAAAACGCCATGCATTTTCTGATTCGTTACTTTTCCGCTTCCAGCAACGTTTTGATGGCGGGTGCGAATTTGTTGTAGAAGAGGCCCAGCAAAATCAGCGCTGCACCCAGCACAATGAACGACACCACCCGCATGAAGGCGGTGAAGTCCCATACATCGAATATGAAAAGTTTGCCCAACGAAGCGGCGAGCAAAAGGAACCCCATCACTCGCGCGACGTGGAGACGCTGCCAAAGACCGCCGCTGACAAACATGAAACCTAGAATCGTCCACAACACGGCAGTTGGCTTCCAATCAAAGCGCCATACCAACATGTGTGTGGCCCAAAGGGTGATCATGAAGCACGTCAGGCCCGCGCAAATTCCAAGCGCTGCTCTTCTATCCTCAAGGTTGTCGATCGAGGGCGGACTCATTTTGTAACCGGCTGTGATCACGAGCAATGAAACAATCACGATGCCTCCATGCCATGTCTGCCCCTCGGAATGCGGGCTCCAGGATGCGGTCAACGTTTCCACAAACAGCCAAAGCACTGAAATGAAAATCCAACCCACGCATTCTTCCAAGCAACGCCGTTTCAATAGGGCGAAGCCTATGATTCCAATGATCGAAGTGAGCGCGATCCAGTCTCCCCATGCTTCTGGCGATACCTCATGCCAACCTATCATGTATGCGATGAAAGCCGTGAAGCGAAACATGACGGACGAAACTTTTCTCTGCGTGACCTTGATGTTTGCCTGCCCCCACGGACTGTAAAGTAAGCCGGCAGCGGCGAAGGCGAGGATAACGGCGGCAAAAAGATGCGAGACGTCCCTAGCTCTGGGAGCGACCAACAACCCAAGACTCAGGATGGCCGGAAGCGCCGCGGTGATGGTCAGGCGTTGGCAGCGAATCAGGATGGCAACGGCCAAAAGCGCGAGCGCCCCAATTTGATGGAATAGAAAAGCTTCTCGGTAACCCGAACTCAAAGCATCCGAGATTTGCCATGTGAAAAAGGAACTCGCCAATGAAAACGACCATGCAGGAATGCCGGGTAAGTAGGTGAGATCGGGAGCGGGATCGATCTTCTCCATCTTTGGTTGACGATGCCACAACCCACAAGCTGCCAAACTGATTCCTAACATGGCGCTGAGCGGCCAGATATGACTTACATCCAAACCAAGCCAGCCTGAAACAGCCAGAAACCATAGGGAAATCCAAATGCTCTCCGGCTGATAATGTTTGGTATCGAGTTTCAAATACGCGACCGAAAGCCCGAGAGAAAACAATCCGGCGGTGATCAAGCCATGGGATGGCTCAATACGAAACAGACAAAGATGATTTGCGATCAGTGCCGCAGAGATCAAAAGCAATACGCTGGTAAGACGAACAAACACATGAAAAATCTCAACCAAAGGCTTCACCCTCGCCATGGCAACGGAAGCGGCTGCGATCGTTAAAGCTGTTAGTGCGATGCTCCAAACAGGAATCGACCCGAAGAATGACGCGCGGCCGCCTATCATCAAAAATGTGCTACCCAGTCCCGTGAGCAGCGAGAAAACCACTTCGCTCCGGCTTCTGAATTTCCAAGCCGCTAGCGCTAGCGCGAGCGACTCCATCGCGAGAACCAGCGCGAGCTGATGCCCGTCGAGTTTCAGAACCAGCGCGAAAGTCACGACCGAGAGACCTTGGGCAATGTTTACTCCGCCAGCAATCGTGCTTTGGCGACGACCGATCATTCCCATTACCAAAAGCACCGAGCCGAATACCGCAGCGACTCTCCAATAGTCCGCATCGCCGTATTGATCGATCCACAACGCCGAGAACAAAACGAAGAACAGCACATGGTTAACGCCGGTAAACCAAGCGCGCGCGCGATCCGAGAGGCTTTCACGAAAACGACCCAACATGCCGGGAACGGCATACATGATCCACAGCGGCGGGAGAAAACACAGCATGGCGAGGGGATTGGAACTGTAGCCGAATTCGTCATGTCCGAAAACTTGCGATCCCAGAAACGCGCCGTAACTCCCAAGCATCGAGGCCCAGCCCGGCCCGGTCCAACCCGGTTTCAGCATGAAGAACAAACCGATTGCCGCTAACAAAAGATTCGAAACACAAGACATCCAACCGATCGGCTGAAGCATGGTCGCGTAGGAAGCCAGAACGAGCCCGATCGCGGCCGTGACCTTGGCTTGGCGTATCCATGAAACCGCAGCAATCGCCCCGGCTGACATGAGCAACAAGACTGCGGCAAGCGACGGACTATCGATCACTTTCAGCCGTGCAACATGATGCGCCGCAAACGTGCAGTAATAGAAAAATGCCATGCCACCGGCCAACAATACCTCGCCGAAACGATTGAGGTTTCTTTTTTGAGCCAGACGTCTTCCCGTTTCCGCAAGCAATCCGGAACAGAGGAAAAGTGCGGTTAGGCGCAAGCCGTTGGACATCTCACGGATCCAATTTTGATAGGCGTAGTTTCCGAGAAACACCAAGCCGGTGAGTAAAATCACAATCCCGATACGGACAAACCAGACCTTTCCGAAATCGAGCTCAAAGGATTCGTCCGATTTGGGCGGGATAGCTGGAATTTCCACTCTGACAGGCGCAGGCGCTCTGACCGGTTCGGTCTCCTCAAAGACGGGAACTTTAGGAAGGGGTGGCGGAAGTGCGACTGGCTTCGCCTGTGGCTTGGGACTTTCGGGAACCGGTTCCTGCGCAGCGGTTGGCGCGGAGTCATACGCCACTTCCAAAGCCAGAATTCTTGAGCGTATCGAATCCAGTTCCGCGCTATGCCGGATGCTCAGGACTTCCAAGCGCTCACGAAGACGTTGCAGCTCTTCTCTTTCTGGCGCGCCTTCATGGGAATTCATATCCCTATGTTCTTACCGTAAAAGCCCGCCAATGGAACTTTAATTTAAAGCCCCCTAAAAGCCCTCTAACAAATCAAGCCGGCTGATTGGCAAACCAGGTTTTGACACTGGGACGATTCAACAGGATGAGTGTCAGGACAGGATAGACGAGTGTGATCACAGCTGTACCGATCATTGACGCGAGCATCACGCTTTCCATCGCCCCAACCCCAGGACCGGTAGGGGTCAGGCTCATTTCCGAAATCATTTTCTGCGTCATCGGAAGCACGTAAACGACCTGGACAACCATGTTGATGATCTTCACAGAAATGGATGAGATGGCGAAGCAATTCGACCACTTGCGCGCACTTTTGCGTCCTTTCAAAAGCAAAATACCTGCAACAATCATCAGCCCGGTAACCCAAACAGTAAGTGCTGTACTACCGATGGTGTATGACATCATGTCTGCCTGAAGCTTGGTTTGCATCTCCACCTGCGGGCTATTGCCAGCCAGTTTGAGAAAGGGGTTTCCGGCGATGAGAACAAACAATGACCATATGACCATCAAAACCCCAAATCCTCCAAAAATCAGGTGCATGATTCCGAAAACCTTGACGGTCTGCGGCTGGCCCAGTTGGGCTTATTCGCTACCTGTGAATTTTGAGATTTCCTGCGGCGTAAGGGGAGGTGGCTGTTCCATCTCTCATTTTGAAAATGGTAGTTTCCTTCCTGTCGAGTTTTTTTGATCTCTGCGGCACCTGCGGGAACTTGTCCGCCGCTCATTTCGCAGCTTGTCATGGATGGGGTTTTTAAATCATTTTCACCCTATGCGTTTCCGAAAATTTTCAGCCCTTTTTCCTGCGGTCTTGGCTTTGGTCATCGTGTCTTGCGCGGTTTCCTCGTTCGACCCCAACACGGGGGAAGTCCGCGCATCCGCGCCATCCAGCTCACTGGTGTCACAGGGAATCCGCGAGTTTGACAAAATGAAGCGCGAGAAGCGCATCTCGCAAAATCCCGCCCACAACGCTCAGGTCCAACGCGTGGTCTCTCGTTTGAAATCGGTCATCCATATCCCCAACGCGCGCTGGGAATTTGTGGTCTTTGAAGACCCGACCCCCAACGCCTTCGCGCTTCCCGGCGGCAAGGTAGGGGTGCACACCGGACTCTTTCAAATCACCCAAAACGATGCCGGACTCGCTGCGGTGCTCGGACACGAAATTGCCCACGTCGTTCTCAATCATTCCCAACAACGCGTCAACCAAGCCACCGGCGTGGCACTTGGAACCGTTCTGTTAGATGCGGTCTTGTCCGCCAACGGTGCGGACAAATCGACTCGCGCCATCGCCGCTTCGGGAGCCGCTGCAGCCGGCACCGTCGGTCTAATTTTGCCCTACTCGCGCAAAGCTGAACTCCAATCCGACCAACTCGGCACGCTCTACATGGCACGCGCCGGATACAATCCTGAGGAATCCATCAAACTCTGGGAGCGCTTTTCCGCATGGCGCATCAAAAAAGGTGAAAGCGAGTCTCCCGAATTTCTCCGCACCCATCCGCTCGACCAATCTCGCATCCTTGCGCTCAAGAGTTTTCTGCCAACCGCTCAACGCGAATACAAGCCTCGGTAGGTCAACGTGACAATGTTGAAACATTCGGCTGCTTCTATGATGCCGTGGTTCTTGTGATTTTTGGTGGGTCATACCAGAGCAATCCGCTTTGGTGGCCTCTAACATACCACAAAAAATCATGAAAACTTCCTTCATATTTCTGGCCTCCGCGCTTGCCCACGCAACGCTTCTGGCGGGCGATCCCACACTCAGCTTCCAACCGCTTTCAACCGTCCGAAATGGCGACGTAGCCGGCATTTTTGCACAGTCTGCCGCAGAGATCGTGAAATTCGACCCTGTTACCAAGCGCATGTTCGTAGTGAACGGCGCAACGGATTCCATCGATATCTTCGACGCGACAAATCTCAACAATCCAACATTCATTAAAGCGGTGGATCTCAGCGAGATGGGCAGCCCCAACAGCGTTGATATCAACCCGAATTCCAGAGCTAACGAAGTCGCGGTCGCTCTAGGAGCCCATGACAAAACCCAACGCGGCAAGGTCGTTTTCATGAACAAAAATGGCGATGTTGTCGGAGAGCCGGTCCAAGTTGGCTATCTGCCTGACATGCTCACGTATAACGCGACAGGCGGAAAAGTTCTCGTCGCCAACGAGGGAGAGCCCAGCGATGACTACACCATCGATCCAGAGGGTTCGGTGTCCATCATCAGCATGGACGGCAAACGCCGGACTCACCACGAAGTCACCTTTTCCCATCTCTCTCCAGAAGACGTCCCAGGTGTCCGTATCACGGGTCCCGAAGGCACTACCGTTGCTGAAGATCTCGAGCCTGAATTTATCGCCATTCATGGCGACACGGCATTTATTACCTGCCAAGAAAACAACGCGGTCGCGAAAATCGATATCTCGAGAAAGCGTGTTTTGGCTGTGATGCCGCTCGGCTCCATCAATCACGCGGAGCTTGGCAATGCGATCGATTTCTCGGACAGGGATTTTGACGGTTCAAGTGGCGGCGGCGGAATCATTCGCATTGCCAACTGGCCCGTTCGCGGTCTGTTGATGCCGGATGGCATCGCTACTTACACCGCTCCCATCGAGACAGGAAGCAAGAAGCGCTCCACGTATTTCGTTACTGCCAATGAAGGTGACGCACGGGATTGGGGTGATTATTTAGACGAGTCACGCGTCAGCAACAGCACTCTCGATCCCAGCGCCTTTCCGCTCGGCAGCACTCTCAAGTTGCCCATAAACATGGGTCGTCTCAACATCGTAAATACGGAGGGTAAAATTGAAGGTGGTAATGTACATAATCAGCTTTTCAGCTTCGGCACTCGTTCATTTTCCATTTTTGATGAAGATGGAAAACTCGTTTTCGACAGCGGAGAAATGATCGAAACTTATCTTGCGGAAAAATACCCGAATACCTTCAACAGCACTCACGATGAGGGCGATAGTTTTGATACCCGTTCTGACAATAAAGGCCCTGAGCCTGAATCCGTTGAAATCGGTGTTATCGGTGACCGGACTTACGCCTTCATCGGCCTTGAGCGTTTCAGCGGCATCTTCGCTTGTGACATCACCGATCCACGAGACGTGAAGTTCGCAGGTTTTGGCCTGAATCGCGACTTCTCGGTAGAATACGACGAAGACAACCTCATCAACGTCGCCGCCGCAGGCGATCTGGGTCCTGAAGGCCTCGATTTTGTGCCTGCAGCCAAGAGTCCGAATGGGAAGCCTCTGCTTGTTGTCGCCAACGAAGTGAGCGGCACGACCACAATTTATGAGGTCAGCAATTTCATTCCTAACTGATTCAATTGCAAAAACCGCCTGGATCGGGCCGGCAGGATTTTCCTGCCGGCCCGTTTTTATTATCCAAACCCGTTGCCAGAAATCCTCGCCTGAAAAGATAAGATGAAAAAATTTGGTAAAAATCTGAACTCACAGCCCAAGCTCGATACAAACCGCTTTCAAATATTCCGCTTCTCGGAAGTTGGCGGGATGATCCGGCGCATGGCCGGTGCGCCAACGTTCTGTCCATGGTCTTGCCGATGCTTGCGCGGTTGCTTCGATCGTGCGAAAAAAATCTTCCGCGGAAACATGCGCCGAGCATGATGCCGCAACCAAAATACCGCCCGGCCTCAAACGCGAGATCGCGGCTGCGTTCAAGTGTTGATAGGCACGAATGGCCCCGGCCCGTTCGGATTCACGCTTCGCCAATGTCGGTGGATCGGTGATGATGAGATCGTAGGTTTCTCGGGTTTCATCCATCCACTTGAAAGCATCGGCTTGCACGGCGTGGCGTTTGACGCTGGCGATTTGAGCGTTGCTGGAATTCAAAGAAAAATTTCGCGCCGCGCTATCAAGGGCATGTGAACTGATATCGAGATCGGTGACGGATGAGGCTCCACCTCGTGCGGCGTAGAGAGAAAACCCCCCCGAAAAGCTGAAGACGTTCAATACATCCCGGCCTTTCGCAAGCGTTTCAACGCGCGCGCGGTTGTCGCGTTGATCGAGAAAAAATCCGGTCTTCTGCCCTTTGAGAACCGCCGATTCAAAACGCAATCCGTTTTCAGAAAACACCACGGTTTCGGCGCCGGCATCCCCGCAGAAACCCTCCGCCATTCCGTATTTCTCCGCACAGGCGGCGACATTCCGGCTCATTCTCAACACCAGATATTTTGGAGCGAACACCTCGCGCAACACGCTCTCCGTCTCCTCCCAGCGCGCCAACCAGCTCGTCGCATAAATTTTCACCACCAAGGTATCGGCATACCGATCCGCGACGAGGCCGGGAAAACCTTCGCTCTCCCCTTGGATCATTCGCGCGCCGTCGGTGCTGGGTTGGATGATGCCGCCTTCACGCTGCGCAAGACAAGCATGCGCTTTTTCTAACCACCAATCACGGTTTATCGTCATCGGCTTTCCGACGTGAAGAATCCGTAAACGGATCGGCGATTCCGCCTCATACATCCCCACCGCCATGAAGCGATCCCGCTTGTCGTAAATCACCGCGAGCTCACCGGTTTCTCCATCACGGTTTTGCGTCTTGATACTCTCCGCATACACCCACGGATGGTTGCTGCGAATCGCGCTCTCCGCCCGTGGATACAGCGTGAGCCGCAGTCGCGATTTCTTGTCATCTGTCATGCTGCATCCACTCGCGCGTTGTCCGGCGTTGCCTTGTCAGATCACTCAACCTCGTATTGCACTTCCACAATCACGCGCACCACTTTTTGTTCGGGCGTCGCTTCATCGCGGTCATCGATCTGGAACCAACCCTGCGAGGCGTTGCGCAGTTTGCCCAATTCGGTCTGGGAGTCTCTCGAGAATTGCTCGGCGGCGATCCGCGCGTTTTTTGTCGCCTCCTGAATCATGCCAGGCTTGATCTCATTTAACTCATTAAAACTGAAATTCGGAGAGCTGCGGCTGCTGAGCATGACCTGTTTTTGAATCAGCTCGGACATGTCTGCCATCGTGCCCTTGATCGCATCCACTTTTGAGGTGCGTAACAAAACCGATTGATAACCATTGTAACGCAGGCTAGGGGCAGGCGTATCCTTGTCGCGCATTTGCAGACTTGTGTCTGTAAAGGACGGCGGCTGCACCGCGATATCGGATTCGGCAAAGCCGTGTTTCTTCGTGAGGAAATCGATCACCGTCTGGGTATCGGTTTTAAGCTTTTCGTTAAGCCCGACCAAATCATCCCCGCTGCTTTGATATCCTATCGACCAAATCGCGAGTGTTGCCGGCACCTGGCGCTCCGCCAAACCTTTGACAGAGATGATACGGCTGCCGCTATTGCGATCCGCAATGCCCTTGCCGATGAAATATCCTCCCAAGCTCAATCCCACCGCTAATAAAAACCCCAGACCGAAAAAACTTTTCATGCTGCCTATTTACACGATTCCGTTTTTAAATCGAGAACAATTGGCGCAAATCATTTGACCGGTCGAATGCCAGACTCTGTTGAAAAAGACAGGGTAGGGTAGGATCATAGTAACATCATGATGACTCCCAGTGAGAGAAAACAACGATCTCACTCCTATGCCAATCCTTGCCACAAGCTCCCAGCCCCGACAGCCAACTCCACGAAATATTTTCCACTTCATCACAAAAATCCTCTTCATTGGGGTTTAAAGTTTAAAATTTAAGGTTTAGCCTGTGCCCGTGCCCGCCATTTACACCACTCATGATCTTCCCGGCGGTCCGCGCCTTGCGCATGCGCAACTTGCAGATTCGGAGTGCGCCGCGTTGTCGATTTATATTCCGGTCGGCTCGCGGGATGAAACCGGAAACATTCCATCCGGGCTCGCGCATTTTTCCGAACACATGGCGTTCAAAGGCACGCAGCGTCGCTCGGCGAAAGAACTGACTCTCGCCATCGAATCCGGCGGAGGCCAAGCCAACGCCTGCACGACTGAAGACTATACGGTTTACGAAGCTCAGGGAGAAGCCGAGTTGATGCCGGTGCTCATCGATGTGCTGGCGGACATGGTCTGGCATTCGACCTTTCCTGAAAACGAAATCGACCTCGAACGCGATGTGATCGGCGAGGAAATCACCATGATCCGTGAAACGCCCTCGGATCATATCAATGATCTGCTGGCCGCCGCACTCTGGCCGGAACACCCGCTCGGCCAATCCATTGCCGGCTCGCTCGATTCCATCGAAACCATCGACCGCGCCTGCCTGCAAAACTTTGCGAACGAACATCATTTCCGCAAAGACATCGTCATCGCCACCGCCGGGCCGATGTCCGCGGAAGCCATCCTTGAAATTCTTCTCCCGCTTCTACCGAAACAATTCAAAACCGCACCACCGCGTTCCAGAGCGACGCTCACGCCTTGTCAGGAAATGATCGAGCGACGCCCCACCGACCAACTCCAGCTCGCCCTCGCTTGGCACACCCCCGGTCGCCTCGCGCCGGAACGCCATGCCCTGCGCCTGCTCTCCCTCATCCTCGGCGAATCCTCTTCATCACGCTTGTTCACCGAGCTGCGCGAAGAACGCGGCCTCTGCTATCAGGTCGGCTCGGAACTTTCACTCTTTGAGGAAACCGGCGCTCTGCAAATCCTTGCCGGCCTCGATCCCGAATCTCGCGAGGAATCCCTCAAAACCCTTTTCAAAGAAACTGAGGATCTCGCTCAAAACGGCCCGCGTCCCGGGGAGCTCGAACGCGCCAAACGACTCGCCATCGCACAATCCAAACTCGGCTTCGAATCCACCTCCGCTCACTGCGCATGGGTCGGCGAAGGTTTACTTTTTTTTGGCCATATTCCCTCACCTCAACAGGCACGCGAAAACCTCCTGCAAGTCACTGACCCACAAGTCCAAGCGATTGCCAAAAAAATCTTTGCTCAAAAACCCGCAATAGCAGAGATCCGAGCGTGATCCAACTCCAGTCATTTTCTACCACAGAGGCACTAAGAAAACTGAGAACATGGCGAAGATTTTATTTCAGTATTTCCTCTTCTGGGATTTTCCTCAATGTCCTCATTTTCTTCCTCTGTGTCACTGTGGTAAATATCAGCCCGCACTAAGAACATGCCCGCAAAACCCTTTTATCCATTTTCCAGTGAGCATTTCATCACCTTGGCCGTTGGCTTTGTGATCATTGGAATGTTGATTGTATTAGCGAGACGATCTGAAAAATCCCAACTTATCATCACTGCGCTGCTCGCGTTTTGCAATCTTGTGTCTTACCCCTTCGCGCTTTTTGCATGGCGTGATTATCCGCACTCTCTCGACAATAACATTCCCCTGCATCTTTGCGACCTCGCGGCAATCGTTGGCGGATTCGCCTTGGTGACGCGCAGACCCATCCTGCTCACGCTGACGTATTTTTGGGGACTGGCCGCAACCACCCAAGCACTCATCACGCCCGCCCTGACCATCGGGTCGCCACAGCTGCCGTTCATTCATTTTTTCTTCCAACACTTCGCCATCGTCGCCACCGCGCTCTACATTCCCATCGTTCTAAAGTGGAAACCTGCGCAACCTTGGTGGAAATCCCCACTCATCGTGCTCGGTATTTCGATCTGTTACCAAGCCTTTGCGTTGTTGATCAATACGGTCTTAAAAACCAATTTTGCCTTCGCCTCACACGTTCCGGAAAATCCCTCGCTCATCGACCATCTCGGACCATGGCCAGTTTACCTTTTTTCCATGCAGGGTCTCGCGCTGATCTTTTTCCTCCTTTTGGCTTTACCGTTCCGCAAGCGCGAATAAGAGCCAACGCCCTCATTTTCCCGCGTTTTTTTGATCGTATCTCTACCCACTTTACCAACAATGACCGCCCATGAGTTTTAAAAATATGAATCTTGCCTCCACTTGCCTGCGTGTTGCCGCTGCCGGATTTTTTTCCGTGCTGACAGCCTCCGCTCTGACGGATGAGCCCGCGGTCAAAACCGAAGGCACGGCAAATCCCCAGGCCTTGCCAAAGCTCGAGGAAGAAAAAGCCATCCTGGCCAACATCAAAGCTCCCGAGGGGATGGTGACAAAACTCTTCGCCCGCGAGCCGGATGTCCAGGACCCCACCGCCATCACCTTCGACGACCAAAACCGCCTCTATATCGCCGAGACCCATCGGTTCGAACGAGGCATCGAGGACAACCGCCGCAACCCATGGGTCGCCGATGATTATCAGATCACATCCACCGCCGAGCGATTGGAGATGTTGAAAAAATACGCGGCTAAATTTCCGGATAAAAAGCCCATGGAATATTTCACGAAATACTCGGAAAAAATCCGCGTGATTGAGGACAGGGACGGCGATGGCAAGTGCGACCACGCGACCGTTTATGCGGAAGGTTTTAACAACCCGCTCGATGGCACCGCCGCGGGCGTGATGGCTCTCGATGGTAAAATCTACCTCGCATGTATTCCACACGTCTGGTTGTTGGAAGATACTGACGGTGATTTGAAAGCAGACAAACGTGAATCCCTCCAGGAAGGCTACGGCATTTCCGTCAGTCTGAGCGGACACGATCTCAACGGTTTCGCGCTTGGTCCCGATAACCGCATTTGGTTCACGATTGGCGATCGGGGTTACAATTTGAAAACCAAGGAAGGTCGTCATCTTTACTCCCAATACGAAGGCGCCGTGTTTCGCATGGAGCGGGACGGCAGCAACCTCGAGGTCGTTCACACCGGATTGAGAAATCCCAAGGAGATCGCCTTCGATCGTTACGGAAACTTCTTTTCCGTAGATAACGAAGCGGACATGCAGGACATGGCGCGCGTGGTCGCAGTTGTGGAAGGCGCCCATTCCGGCTGGCAGCGCGGCCATCAAGCCTTCCAGAAGTTTACCAATCTCATCCAAGGCACCAGCCGTCACGATACGAATTGGATGAGAGAACGCCATTGGGACATGGACAGCCCGCTTCGCCCACGCGCCATTCTCGCTCCTGCGGGTTGGGTCAGCAAAGGCCCTTCCGGTCTCGCTTACAACCCCGGCACCGGCCTCTCAGAAAAATGGGACAACCATTTCTTCGTTTGTGATTTCGTCGGGGCAAACAGCGCGGTGATCGGCTTCCGCATGGAGCCAAACGGCGCGGGCTTCAAGGTTGAACGGAAAGAAAACTTCGTTTCCGGAATGCTCTGCACGGATATCGAGTTTGGCTACGACAGCAAAGCTTACGTGACCGACTATGTCGGAAGTTGGCCGACCCATGGTTTTGGAAATATTTTTTCCTTCGAAAATCCCGCTGAAACCGCAAAACCCGAGACCCGACAAGTCCGTGAGCTTTTCGCGAATGGCATCGAGAAATTGTCCGCAGAGAAACTCGCCGAGCTACTCCGCCACCCCGATATGCGTGTTCGTCTCCGCGCTCAATTCGCCCTCGCGGAAAAGCCTGCAAATCGCCAGATCTTTGTCACAGCGACTGACGAGAAAGAAAAAATCACCACACGTCTGCACGGAGTATGGGGGCTTGGAAATCTCGCCCGCTTGAAAAACGACAGAGCCTCCGCTGATGCCCTCAACTATCTCTGCGGCGATGCCGATGCAAAAGTCCGTGGCCAAGCTATCCAATGCCTTGGCGATCTTAAGTTCAATTCTTCTCTCAACATGGCAATGTCACTGCTGAATGATTCGGATGCGCGCACTCGCATGCTCGCTGCCATCGCCATCGGAAAACTCGGACACAAAGGGCAAGTCCCCGCTCTGATGGCCCTTGTGGAAAAAAACAACGACCAAGACGAATACGTCCGTCATGGTGCGGTCCAAGGCATGGTTCGCCTCGGTCATGCCGATGCCATTTACTCCTTCGCCAATTCCAAATCTCCCGCCGTTCGCCGCGCCATCGTCCTTGCCTTCCGCCGCATGCAAGATCCTCGCATCGGTGAATTCCTGAAAGACTCGGACCTCTCGATTGCCGTCGAGGCCGTTCAGGCCATCAACGACAATTACATCGAGGGCGCCCGTCCCGCTCTCGCCGCCGCAACCCACCTGCTCGGTAAATCCACATGGGCAGTCGATCTCCGCATCCTCAACGCCATGATCCGCGCGGGTGGCGATGAAAATGTCCGCCGCCTGCTCAAGATTGCTAGCGACGAGTCGCTCTCAGAGAATACCCGCACCGAGGCGATGTTTCTTATCCGCCGCTTCGACAAAAATCCTCCCACCGATCCCACCACCGGCATGTATCGCCCGATCAACGAAACCCGCAACATCGAGGCGATGCTTCCAGAAATTCGCAAAACGCTGGAATCCCTTCTCACCAAATCCTCGGGCAATGTGCTTGTCGAAGTGATTGGCGCCTCCGGACAATTCAAAGTGCCCATCCCCACCGATGCGATGTTCGGCCAACTCACTGGCAAAGGCATACGCCCGGATATTCGCATCGCCGCACTTAAGATGCTCGAAAAAGACGCTCCCAATGCATTACCCAAAACCCTTGTCTCACTCACCGAAGATCCGGATGCTCGGATCCGCGGCGCAGCGCTCGAATCACTTGGCAAGCTCGCACCAGATACCGCATACGAAGTTGTCAGCAAAATCCTCACTTCTGGCAGGACCGATGATCAACAACGCGCCTATGCCCTGCTCACGAAACTCAATCATCCCAAGGCGGGCGATACGCTGTTAGATCGTTTGAAAAAACTTTCCACCCAACCCGCCGCGGTTCAACTGGATATTCTGAATGCCGCCGCAAAGCGTCCCGAGCCAGAATTCAAAACCACCATTGAGGAATACGAGGCCGGTCTCGACAAAAGCAATCCACTCGCTCCATTCCAAGTCGCTCTCGAAGGCGGCAACGCCGATAACGGCCGCAAGATTTTCCATGGCAGCGGCAACTGCGTACAATGCCACAAAGCCGGCGACCGCCCCGGCGGAGAGGCGGGCCCGAACCTCAACGGCATCGGAGCCCGACAGAACACAGCTTACATCCTCGAATCCATGGTCAACCCCAGCGCGAAAATCACTCCCGGATACGCGCCCATCGCCATCACCATGAACAACGGCTCCCTCGTTTCCGGCATGATGATGAAGGAAACCGATACCGAGGTCGTCGTCCGAAACATTGAAACCAAAGAGGAAACCGTTTGCAAAAAATCCGACATCAAAACCCTGCCGCCGGTCATGTCCACCATGCCGCCCATGGGTCTGATTCTAAGCAAATCCGATCTACGCGACCTCGTGGCTTTTCTTGAGTCGTTGAAAAAATAAACCCCGATGTCTGATTCCTCTAACAAAAAACCCCGCGTCAATGTTCGTCGCCCGGATGTGATGGAGCTTGTCTCGGCCGAGGTTGCGGTGCACTACCGCTCATCGCTGGTGGAAAAAATCAAAGACCAAGGCGGGAAGCTGACAAGCGGGAACACCACGCTACTACTCGCCCGGGACTTCGGTTTCTGCTATGGTGTCGAGCGCGCCATCGATCTCGCCTACGCCTCACGCAAGGTCTTTCCCGAAAATCGCATCTTTCTCATCGGAGAAATCATCCACAACCCGGAGGTGAATCGCCAGCTCCGCGAGATGAACATCGTCTCCCTGCCATGGCGGGAAATCGATACATCCTATGACGATCTGACGGAAGACGATGTCGTCATCGTCCCCGCCTTCGGCGCCCCGACGCATTTCATGGACAAGATCGAAGAGCTTGGATGTTACACGGTCGACACCACATGCGGCGATGTCATGAAAGTCTGGCGGCGGGTGCGTGGCTACGCTAAGGAAGGAATCACTTCCATCATTCACGGCAAGGCGGATCATGAGGAAACGCGCGCCACTTCCTCACGCGCACTCGGTGAACATGGGACTGGGCATTACCTCGTTATTCTTACCCTTGCGGATACCGATTTCGTCTGCAACCACATCCGCAACGGCGGAGACAAGGAAGCTTTTCTCGAACGTTTCCGCGGATCCTATTCCGTGGGCTTTGATCCCGATCGGGACCTGCTGAAAATCGGCATCGCCAACCAGACAACCATGCTGAAAAGCGAGACGCAGGAAATTCAAAACCGCCTCTCCAAAGCAATCTCGGATCGCGACGGATCCTCTGAAAACTTTTCCATGTTCGATACGATTTGCGGTGCCACCCAGGAACGCCAGGACGCTTTGTTCGAGATGCTGAAAACCAAAATGGATTTGCTCCTCGTCGTTGGCGGATACAACTCTTCAAATACCGCGCACCTCGTCGAAATCGGCGAAAAGGAACTCCCCACGTTTTTCATCAGCGATGCCTCCCAAATCAAGTCTCTGGAAGAAATCGTTCATTACGATCTCCATCACCAAAAGGAACAGACCACAAATTACGCTAAGGTTTTTGCCGGGAAAGAGAAAATCATCATCGGCCTCACTGCCGGCGCGTCCTGCCCGAACAACCTGATCGAGGCGACAGTGAAAAAAGTTTTCGAACTCCGCGGTGAGAAACTTTGATCGTCGGCTTGCCAGCCCACTCCGAATTTACAAATCTCCGGGTATGGAACATCACGTTTATTTCTGGCTCAAAGACGAATTCAAAACCGAAGCAGGTCGCGCACGCATGGAAGCCGCCCTCGCCGAATTGGTGAAATCCCCTAACATTTCCAAAGCTCACTGGGGCAAGCCTGCCGCTACCGAATCCCGCCCCGTCACGGATCATTCATGGGATTACGGCATTTCACTCCAGTTTGATACGATGGAGGCCCACGAAACATACCAGAAAGCCGATCCCATCCATGACGCCTTCTCCGGCGGTCACCGGGAATTATGGGCGAAGGTTCTGGTGATGGATCTGGCCTAACAAAAAACTAATCAAGCCGATCTTTCCAATAATTTGGATGCCTGCTTGAATGTGCAACGGCTGCCACCACAATCACATTCTCCCGAATGAAGTAGGCGATGTAATACGGAAATACCGGACAATTGGTTCGTCGAAAACTTGCATTTTGCTCTCGCCATAAAAGTGGGTGTTCCAGAATCATTGAACAAATCTCGACGATTTCCGTGTAAAAGCGTTTACCCAAACCAAGCTGTTTTTGCTCATAGTAGTCAACCGCATCAAACAGCTCTTGGCGCGCCTCAGGAAGAATCTCCATTTTCATGGATTCAAATGACGAGCAAGTTCCGCAAAAACCTCTTGTGCTGGAATTCCCTGAGTTTCACCAGCATCATACCTTCTCATTCGCTCTCTTATTTCGAGAGTCCAGGCTTCGTCTGTTTCCAAAATTTCTTCTGGCTCGACACTGGCTAATATCCTCTGAGCCAAAGCAAAACGTTGGTCGGGCGGCAACTCAATCGCGCCTAAAGCTAGGGCATCAATCGTTTGGATCATACAGATTAATTTAATTCAATTTTCAAGCATGTCCAGTTTTCGTTAACTGAAAAATCCTGAAATCAACTCTACAAAATTTCCAAATGCGCAGGCCTGTCTGGCCCGGCGACACGCCAGTGGGCCAGATAGTATTCTTTCATCGCAGACCGCACCTCCACTCTCAGTTTTCCCTGCTGCATTCCGTAATCCAACATGATCGTACCGCGTTGTTCTTCGCTAAGTTGCGAGTTCGGAACCAGCTCGATCACTTCTGTTTTCTCCCACTCTTCATCGACGGGAACATTAAAAATGTCTCCCGGCCAGTCCGCGATCGCAATCCGACTCAGCACGAAATCCTGAAATCTCTCATTTTCAAAACACCATGCGCGCGCATGCCAGCGGTGTCCGTCGTGTGCCAACGCATGTGGTGCAATCTCACGGAAACTTGCCTTACTACTCCTCACTGATCCATATTTTATCCGCAGTCTCCTGCGCTGCTCTAACGCAAGAAACACTTTTCGCTGAACTGGACGACTTGCCTCGCGCGCCAGTGGACGAATAAAATCAATCGTGGCGGCGGATTGTATCCGCCCAGCCATTCCCATCAGCGGATTATCAACTCCCAAAAACAATCTCACCGCCTCCTCCAAGCGCGGCTCGTGCATCACGCAACTCATTCTCTCATGGGCCTCGTAGCGCTTCGCCCGTACATTATAAGTCAGCGCCATCGGATTCATTTCCTGGTATCCCTGTAAATCTGCCGATGCCTGGGTCGCTGAAATGCCGAATACCGCCCGCACATCCCCACGATTCACCACCCCCTTCCACCACGCCAAACGCTCAATAAAAAGCATCCGCTCTCTCGCAGCCCATTGATCTTTATTGCTCGTATTCCCCATATATACACGTCGTTAAAAAATAATGTATCGTTTTTCTTGACGCAATATCTCGCATTAGAAATAAATAACGTATCGATAAAGACGACTCATCACAGTTCAACTACACGCCATGTCACCCTTCCGCCAGCTAAAATTTAATAAAGCTTAACTAATAGAGAGCCGTGCCTCCGACCGTCCTAGCAAGCCTCGCCGCCACTCATCTTCAAACCACACCATGCAAAGCAGAAACTTAATCTCCTAACCTGCTGCCATCTCCGCAAAACCACCCACACCTTCCGCCATATCGAGCGAATTGTAACCGTGGCGCCCCCGACACTTCGGGGGGCGCCGTTCTTCTCCCTAATCCCCATCTTGTCCGACGTAGCCTTGGCGCAGTCGGATGCCCTAATATCGAATTTCTTTTCCATTCAAATCCGCCTTGGAGTTTAAAGTTTCAACCCTAGAGTTTTGAGAATCATGGACTTTAATCAGGGCGAACTCGATTTCAACCACGACCCCTTCCAACACGGCTACCAAAAATGGCAGCAAGAACTCGACACCAGAAAAAAGGAAATCGAATCCCGCTACGGCATCATCATCGGCAAACCCGTCATCCTCAAGCTAACAGGTGAAGACAAACCCCTCGAAGGCATCCTAACCATCGCATCCAAAAAACTCCCCAAAATCCGCGCCCATATCCTCCTCCAACTCAACAACCGCCAGTTCACCCTCTTCCAGATCGAATCCATCTCGCGGATCTAACCGTAGCGGAGATCTTCGGTCGCCGATCTTCCCCTCCATGAAATGATTTTTTACGCCCACACTCTTAAAGACCAACCCAAGGAGAAATGGGAACCACTCTTCACTCCTTTCGGTAAAGCCGTTGACGTGTGCCAACGCGACAATTGCGATAAATGTAAAAATTTAGAACCTTACCACGGCCACCTAAACAAGGTCGCTTTCTGGACAGCAAAATTCGCAGCCGAAATGTTTCCTAAAGATTCCGATGAATCGGAATCCGCACACCAGTGGGGGTATCTAACAGGAATCTGGCATGATTTAGGGAAATTCGCCCCAGCATGGCAAATCTACCTCTCATCCAAAGCGGATCCCCACGCCGGGGAAGTCTCCGGAAAAGTCGATCACTCCACCGCAGGCGCGCAGCAAGCCGTAAAAATCCAAATACTCGGTCACCTCCTCGCCTATCCCATCGCAGGTCATCACTCAGGATTACTTGATGCTGTATCCAACCACGCTTGCCAAAAAACACGCCTTGCAAAATCTGATCTTGCTGACTGGTCTGGCGCCCCGGAGGAAATTATTTCTGCTCCGCTACCAGCTCTTCCTTCATTCCTTCAGCCTGATTCGTTCTCTCTAGCTTTCTTCTCACGTATGATTTTCTCCTGCCTCGTTGATGCCGATTTCCTCGCCACCGAGTCGTTCATGAATCCATCGCAAACTTCGGTTAGAAACCAAATTCCCGAAAATTGTCTCCAAAAAATCGCAGACCTCGTCAGCCAACGCATCGATTCATTTGGGGAACCGACCCCGGAAAACGTAGTCAACATACAGCGCCGTAATGTAGTGGAAGACTGTCGAGCCAAATCATCCGAATCCCCCGGACTCTTCAGCCTCACTGTCCCCACGGGTGGAGGAAAAACACTCTCTTCGCTGCTGTTCGCGCTTCTTCACGCCGTAGGCCACGGACAAAGCCGAATCATCTTCGTCGTCCCGTTCACATCCATCATCGAACAAAACGCCCAGGTCATCCGCGACATTCTTGCTCCACTTCAAACACATGAATTCACCCCACTCATCGAGCATCACTCTGCACTCTCGCCAGACATAGAAACCGAGCAATCCCGCCTCTCTACGGAGAACTGGGACGCACCTGTCATCATCACCACCGCCGTCCAGTTTTATGAATCTCTCTACGCCGCAAAAACCTCTCGCTGCCGTAAGCTTCATAACATCGCCAACTCAGTCATCATTCTCGATGAGGCGCAAACGTTACCCGTCGATTTTCTACATCCCTGCCTCCGCGTTTTGAGTGAACTTACCGCCCACTATCACACCACCGCCGTTCTTTGCACAGCCACACAGCCAGCCATTCACCGTCACGAGCAGGATTTTCCCATCGGCCTCGAAAACTGCCGCGAAATCATCCGTGATACCGATTCACTTTTCACTGCCCTCAAACGCGTAGAACTAACGTCGCTCGCTAAAATCCCTGATAACGATCTCGCCTGTCGCCTACGCAGTCATTCCCAAGTCCTCTGTATCGTGAATCGCCGCAAGCACGCCCGCGAAATTTTCCGCCTTCTCGGAAACAGCAAGGAAAACTTCCATCTCTCCGCTCTCATGTGCGCGGAGCATCGCTCACAAATCCTCGCCGCCATTCGCAATCGCCTTGCCGATGGCGAACCCGTTCGCCTCGTCTCCACCCAGCTCATCGAAGCCGGTGTCGATGTCGATTTCCCCACAGTCTATCGCGCTCTCGCCGGCCTCGATTCTATCGCCCAAGCCGCGGGACGCTGTAATCGCAACGGAAAACTAGCCATCGGCCAAACCTACATCTTCACCCCAGAGGATCAAAAAGGAGAAGCATACTTCCGCGAGACCGCCCAAATCGCTAGCCAGCTCATCGAGCTTCACTCGGATCTACTCAGCGAAGATGCCATCCACCACTATTTCGATCTTTATTACTATCAACAGAAACGCCGCTGGGACTCGAAGAATATCCTCGAAAGCTTCCGTCTCGATGGCGGCGATAAAGCGCTTCCGTTTAAATTCCAATTCGCGACCGTCGCCAAGGAATTTAAGCTCATCGACGAATGGCAAGTTCCTGTCTTGATACCTTTCGATGACAAAGCGCGCGATCTCATATCCCAACTTCGCAACTCAGCGATTCCTCTTCATCGCAATCTTCTCCGCGCCCTTCAGCGCTATAGCGTCCAAATCTCCGCAGAACTCCTTAACGAAAACATCCGCTCTTTCGAGGTGCTGCGAGATGGTGAATTTCACGCTCTCATCTCCACAGAACTCAACTACTCCAATCACTTCGGCATTACCTTCGATGAAGAAGATGCTGGCAGTGCTAAACTAATCTGCTGACCTAACGGAAATATTTTTCAACATGTCGAACACTCATATCTATCTCAAAATCGCTGGCGATTACGCCCTCTTCTCTCGGCCCGAAATGAAGGTCGAACGCGTCTCCTACGATGTCATCACTCCATCCGCCGCGCGTGGCGTCCTCGAAGCCATCTATTGGAAACCTCAAATCCGCTGGATGATTGATGAAATCCACGTCCTCAACCCCATTCGCTTCACCAACATCCGGCGTAATGAAATTGGTAAAAAAATTTCTAATCCTACGGCAAAACAACTCAGCGGCGAGGAACCACCGCCAGAGGGGATTGATATCAACGACCACAGACAGCAACGCGCTTCTCTTCTGCTCAAGGATGTTGCCTACCTCATCAAAGCCCGCGTTCATCTCTTCGACACCCGCCTCGATAAAGACGGCCCAGCAGTCCCAGCCAATGAAGCCGCTGGCAAACACCTCGAAATGTTCAAACGTCGCGCCCTCAAAGGCCAAGCATTCCAACAACCCTACTTCGGTTGCCGTGAGTTCCCCGTCCGTTTTGAACTCATTGAAAACGAAGCCGATCTCCCAAAACCTGACCCTTCATTTCACGGTGAAAAAGACCTCGGTTTTATGCTTCACGATATCGAGTTCCAGCAAGACATCGCTACAAAGAAAGTGAAGTCGACCACTCCTCACTTCTTTCGCGCCAAGATGACCGATGGCGTGATTCTCGTCCCCATACTCCCGTTCAAAATTTGAAATTCATTTCCCCATGATTCTCCAATCCCTCAACGACCTCTACACCCGCCTCGCAGAAGATCCGTCCTACGAGATCGCCCCACCGGGCTTCTCTCCACAGAAAATCGGTTTCCGCATTGTCCTTAAACCAGACGGAACGCTCTTTGAAATTCAAGATGCTAGACAGGCTGATGAAAAAGGAAAGCTACAGAACATCGTTATGCTTGTTCCCGGCGAAGGAAAACCACCTGGCTCAGGATTAAATCCATGCACGCTATGGGATAACACTGCCTATCTTTTAGGCTTCAAGAAACCAGATAAAGACGCAGCCAAAGCGGAAAAAGAAGCAGCACGAGCAATCGAGTCGCTTGAGGCTTCTCGCAAACATCACCTCGCCCTCGAACAAACAATCAATGACCCTTCTTTTTCCGCAGTGTGCCGATTTTTCGAGCAATGGACTCACGACCAAGCATATGCACATCATATTATCGGAGAAGCAGGAACAGGCTTTGGAATCTTCCAAATTTTAGGTGAGAAGATGCCGATTCATGAATCAGCGCGCGTCATGGAATGGTGGCGCAGCACTCTGAGTAATGAAAACGAAGATGATAACCAAGATTTCGCAACGGATGAAACCGCTCAGTGTCTCCTGTCTGGAGAAAATTCTCCCATTGCGCGGTTACACCCAAAAATCAAAGGAGTCACTGGAGCTCAATCGTCAGGTGCTTCCCTTGTTTCCTTTAATGCAAACGCCTACGAATCCTACGGAAAAACTCAGAGCTACAACGCTCCTGTCAGCGAAGTTGCGGCATTCCAATACGGCACTGCGCTAAACTCTCTATTAAACGGACCTCAATCCGCTAAACACCGCATCCGCATCGGCGATACAACCACGGTTTTCTGGACCGAAAAGCCCAGCCTCTTGGAAGACTGTCTCGCCGATATCTTCGGAAACGGTTCTGAAGCAGCCTTGGATATTGAAGACACCAGCAGACGCGAACAGATCAAACGCCTACTCGAAGCCGTCCGTATCGGCGGACGATATCAAGAACTTGGGGAATCGGAGACCTCTTTCCATATTCTAGGATTAGCCCCAAATGCAGCCCGTGTCTCCATTCGTTTCTACCACCAATCTACCATCGCCGGCCTACTCCAGAAACTTCACGACCATCAACGATGTTTAGAAATCATCCGTGAGTACGCTGAACCCGTTGGCAAACGCCAAGCCGATTCCGAGTTTCCAGCCGTCTGGCAGATTCTTCGCGAAACAGCCCGCGTTGCCGATGAAATCCCGCCGCTCCTCAGCGGTGCAATCGCCCGATCCATCATCGAAGGCACTCCATATCCTGAAGGACTTTTCACCGCCATTATTCGCCGCATCCATGCAGACCGCACAATCAACTATCTCCGCGCCGCCACTTTAAAAGCAGTGCTCACACGAAATCACAACCAAACCATACCCATCATGTTAGACACCCAAAACACCGATCCCGCATACTTACTAGGCAGACTATTCGCCGCACTTGAAAAAACCCAAGAGGACTCCCTTGGGAATCTCAATGCCGGAATCCGCGACCGCTTTTATAGCTCCGCATCCGCAACTCCCGCGGCTGTCTTTCCGCGATTGCTCCGCACCTACCAACACCACCTCTCTGGTTTAAATGGCGGCGCAAAAGTGAACCGCGAGCGCTTAATCCAAGAGATCCTATCATCCGTGGATGCCTCAGGATTTCCCAATCAACTCTCACTCAAAAAACAAGGCATTTTCGCCATCGGCTACTACCACCAACGCAAAGATTTCTTCACCAAAAAAGAAACTGAAACCACTAACGCATAACTCTTACTAATCCTAATTCTAACTATATCAACAACATGAACAATCGCTACGACTTCCTCTTCCTCTTCGACTGCCAAGACGCAAACCCCAACGGTGATCCTGATGCGGGCAATCTCCCACGCATCGATGTGGAAACCGGGCAAGGCCTCGTCACTGACGTTTGCCTCAAGCGCAAGATCCGCAACTTCGTCGCGCTCACTGGTGGAGGACAAGAGGGCAAACGTATCTATTTCACCGAAGGTGCCGTCCACAACCTCCAGCATAAAGGAGCTTTTGAAGCCATTGGAGAAACGCCAGCCAAATCCGTTAAGCCTGAAATTAAAGACAAAGCCACCGCATGGATGTGCCAAACCTACTACGATGTGCGAACTTTCGGTGCAGTCATGTCTACCGAAGTCAACTGTGGTCAAGTGCGTGGCCCAGTCCAACTATCATTCGCTCGCTCCATAGATCCAATTGTCTCCAGTGAACACGCCATTACCCGCACGTCCGTCACCAACGAAAAAGACATCGAGAAAGAGCGCACGATGGGTCGCAAATTCACCATTCCCTACGGCCTCTACAAAGCTCAAGGTTTCGTGAACCCGTTTCTAGCAAACCAGACAGGTTTCACAGATGACGATCTCGAACTCCTTTTCACCGCCTTGGAGAACGCTTTCCAGTTTGATCAATCCGCAGCTCGTCCCGCAGGCAGCATGAGCCCACGAGCACTCATTGTCTTCAAACACGACAGCGCTCTTGGATCAGCACCAAGTCACAAACTCTTCGAACTTGTTACCGTAAAGAAAAAGGACGGTGTCGAAGTTCCTCGTTCTTTCGACGACTACGAAGTCAAGATTGAGCGTGAATCACTTCCAAAAGGCATCGAAATCATAGAGCGAATCTAATTGAAACATTCTGTAAATCACGTCCTCATTGTTTAAAATGGCAAAGAGGGCGTGATTGACGGCCATGAATCTACGTGTCCCCCGACCAACCATCCATTCCCATCTCCGCCCTCCAGCACTGGCTTTACTGCCCGCGCCAGTGTGCGTTGATTCATAACGAGCAGGTTTGGGCCGAGAATCAATTCACGGCGGAGGGACAGCTTCTCCACAAGAAGGCCAATGAGGGGTCTGACGAGCATCGGTCATCTGGTTCCATTCTCCGTCATCTTCATATCTCTTCTGAAACGTTCAACATCACCGGCATCTGCGACATCGTGGAAATTCATTCTATGAAATCCACCACGCGCAACGTGGCGCCTGTGGAATACAAACGCGGCAAACCAAAATCCCACCGCGCGGATGAGGTGCAAGTTTGTGCGCAGGCGATTTGTTTAGAGGAAATGTTCCAAACAGAAATTCCATTAGGTTTGATTTTCTACGGGAAGACCCGGAGACGCACCGAGGTCATCCTTGATCAGGAACTGCGCGATCTAACATTTTCAACCATCACAGCCGTCCATGAGATGAAACAATCTGGCTTCACTCCGCTGGCGGAATACGATTCCAGCAAATGTGATGCCTGCTCTCTCATTGATCACTGCCAACCCAAAGCCATGCGACTTAAACGCGGAGCAGCATCATGGTTTGCCTCCAATCTCAAAACTGAGCCTTGAGATTTCAAATCCATGAAAACACATCTCAACACTTTATTTGTCACCCTCGAAGGCACCTACCTGCGGAAAGATGGTGCGGCCGTTGAGATCCGCCACGAAGGCGAAACCAAACTACGTGTCCCTTTGCATAATCTGGAAGGAATTGTCACCTACGGTTGGGATACCACGGTTTCAGCCAGTCTCATGGCAGGCTGTCATGAACATGGAGTTTCCATCACTTTTCTGACACCTCATGGAAAGTTCATCGCCAGTTCTTACGGAGGAGTCTCGGGAAATATCCTCTTACGCCGCGAACAATACCGCCGTGCTGAATCCGAGGCAGCATCGCTGTCCATCGCGCAAAATATGATTGCTGCAAAACTACACAACACACGAACCATCCTCCAGCGCGCCGCCCGTGACCACGGAAGCAAATCCGCCGAACGTGCCTATGCGCTTACGCGTGCTGCCGATTTTTTAGCCAGTCGCATCTCTGCCTGCTCACGTACGACATCGCTCGATTCGTTACGCGGGGTGGAGGGTGAATCTGCTGCGGCATACTTCGCAGTGTTCAATCACCTTCTCACTACTGACGATCCCAATTTCCAAATCATAGGTCGCTCCAAACGACCTCCACTGAATCGCACCAATGCACTGTTGTCTTTTCTCTATGTCCTTCTGGCTCACGATTGCCGTTCAGCCTGTGAAACCGTCGGACTGGATCCTCAGTCTGGATTTCTCCATCAACCACGATCGGGGCGTCATTCTCTCGCGCTAGATCTCATGGAAGAGTTTCGTCCCATTTTTGTAGATCGCCTGGCTCTTTCATTGATCAATCGCCAACAAATCCGTGCCGATGATTTTGAAGTCCAACAAAGCGGTGCTGTTTTTCTCAAACCGGATTCGCGAAAAAAAATCCTCACCGCTTGGCAGGAAAGAAAACAAGAAGCCTTCCACCACCCATTCATCGATGAAAAAATCACCTACGGTCTCTTACCTCAAATACAAGCCCGACTTCTAGCCCGTTACTTAAGGAATGATTACGATGCCTACCCAGCCTTTCTCTCTAAATAAGATTTTAAGTCGTAGTTCTTCTTTAAAGTTTCAAATTTGAATTTTCACCGATGTATATATTACTCACTTACGATGTAGCAACCGTGACGAAAGCGGGGCAAAAGCGTTTGCGTAACGTCGCAAAAACCTGCCTTGACTATGGACAGCGAGTGCAGAACTCAGTGTTTGAATGTAAAATGGATCACGCACAATTCGTCCAATTTCGTGGAAAATTACTCTCCATCATCGATGCAGAAACTGACAGCGTAAGGATTTATCATCTTGGAAAAAATTGGGAGCAAAAAGTCGAACATCACGGCAAAAACGATGACTACAACATCGATGCGCCACTCATTCTGTAACGGCTATTTTGTCACCCCGCGAACCCTAAGCGCTCGCGCCATTTTCCAATGTATCTTTAAGCTCTTTGACATCACAAAAAACAAGGTTCGCGGAAACAAGGCTGGAAAGCCTTGTAAAACCTTGTTTAGAATCCTCCGCTATCGCCCCCCACGCGGGGGGCGCGGATTGAAACAAACAGGCGATCCGGAGTGGTGGCGTATGGCTTTATCGCCCCCCACGCGGGGGGCGCGGATTGAAACTTGTTTTAAGGCAAAACCGTCTCTTACGCTGCCATCGCCCCCCACGCGGGGGGCGCGGATTGAAACTGCCATTGCCTTGCCTGGATGCCGTGCCAATGAAATCGCCCCCCACGCGGGGGGCGCGGATTGAAACGATTGATGGCACTCTTAATTGCTCCGAAGTTGAATCGCCCCCCACGCGGGGGGCGCGGATTGAAACGTTCGGTTGTTTGCTTACCAGTTTCGCAATCGTTTATCGCCCCCCACGCGGGGGGCGCGGATTGAAACTTAAATGAGTAACAAGCAGCACGCAAACATCAATATCGCCCCCCACGCGGGGGGCGCGGATTGAAACCATCCCGTAGCAAGGGACTCGTCAGGCGGAAACTATCGCCCCCCACGCGGGGGGCGCGGATTGAAACAACGGGAAACATTACGGCGCACCATGCTAAAACCATCGCCCCCCACGCGGGGGGCGCGGATTGAAACCGCGCTGTCCTAGCGTTGTACTGGTGCTTGTCCGATCGCCCCCCACGCGGGGGGCGCGGATTGAAACTAAGGCGTAGGTTTGGACTGCTTTAGACCAAGCGATCGCCCCCCACGCGGGGGGCGCGGATTGAAACGGGCAATTATAAGCCAAGCAAAAAAAGTGGCAAATCGCCCCCCACGCGGGGGGCGCGGATTGAAACGGGCAACTACAAGCCAAGCCGGAATAGTGGCACAATCGCCCCCCACGCGGGGGGCGCGGATTGAAACTAAACATAGCTTGCAACGTAAAAAAGATTACAGATCGCCCCCCACGCGGGGGGCGCGGATTGAAACAAGCGGCAAGATTGATTGCCCGAAAGGCACGTGTATCGCCCCCCACGCGGGGGGCGCGGATTGAAACATCTTTCTTCATTTCCCCTTGTTTTATAAGCTTTATCGCCCCCCACGCGGGGGGCGCGGATTGAAACCTCGATCTCCCCAAGCAATACACCCAATGGGCAATCGCCCCCCACGCGGGGGGCGCGGATTGAAACTGGGCCTGCCCCCTTACGAATAGAACGGAAGTCATCGCCCCCCACGCGGGGGGCGCGGATTGAAACTCACGGCGGTAGAGTTCCCCCTTTGTTTTTGCTGATCGCCCCCCACGCGGGGGGCGCGGATTGAAACAGCCCCGTTGGTTGAAAGCTGCCATATGAACGGAGATCGCCCCCCACGCGGGGGGCGCGGATTGAAACATAGTTGTGATCTCCAGCTTCCTTTTGTGTATTATCGCCCCCCACGCGGGGGGCGCGGATTGAAACTGGCGGCTTCGTCTCGTGAAATGACTTTATCAAATCGCCCCCCACGCGGAGGGCGTGAGTAAAAAATTGTCAATCGGGTTATACTTTCTCGTAAATAGGCAGCGCGGCGCGCCTTTACAAATACTTCATGAACGCCGTATAGACTTCCGAGGGAATATCTAACAGTCCGTAATCTTTCGAGGAAACGAACAGCAAGCTCTGCTTGCCTTTTCCTAACAACTGCCCTTCCGCGCCGAAGATCTGGTGCTCCAAGGTGCAGAATTTGCGGTTTGCCTCGGCGACTTTGATTTTCACGGTGATCGTGTCGAACTCGCGGGTTTCGCGAACAAATTTGTGCTCGAAGGATCGCGTGAGGATGTAAAATTTCGTGGTCTTCAAATCGAAGTCCGGCATCGTTGCATTGAAAAACAACTCACGGGCTTTTCCGACATAAAGCGGATACATTCCAAAATAAACGTTACCGACAGAATTGGTATCCTGATACGTCGCAATCAAGGAGTAAACGAACCATTTGCCTTCAAAATGCCCGGCCAGATTGTGATCGCCACCGGCAGCCGGAGCGGTGACTTCCGTCTTGGCAACAGGAGGCTCTTGTCTTGAAAGCGCTTTGATCGCCGGAATTTCCGCCGCCGCGTGCATGACTTGATCTGCTTTTTCGGTGACCAGACGAAGTAAGTCCGTAGTGGTCACCAACCACACCACATAAGCAAGCGGCAGCAGCGATCCGATATACATCAACGCATTCTGGTCTATCATGTAGCCGAAGGCGAAAATCACCAGACACAGGCAAGCCATCGAAAACATCCGGATCTGGGGAAGCGGTTGCTGGCTGTTGGGAACAAAACAACGCGTGATCGCCAAAGCCGCGTAACCCACAAAAAACGAAGCGTAAAACACCATGAAATACTCCACCTCGAATTTCGCAAAAAATCCAAACAGCGTGATGATGGCCACCACCCCAAAGGTCGGGATCGGCGAGGAAACAATCTGCTTGGGAATGATCGAAAGCAGCATGTTGTCGCTCTTCTCCACATTCTTTTCCAAGAACCATTTGAGGGAAACGTAACCGCTGTCCAAAGTCGTCAGCACACAGATCACAAGAAAGCCGAAATACGCCGCGGGAATCCATGAGTTGCCGGTAAAACCTTTGGCGAAATATTCAACGACGAGGTGATGCCCATATACCAGATCATCAAGCGTTGAAGCGGTCAGTTCGATGCCCTGCGGTGCATTGCCCATGACCCACATCGCCAAAAAGCCATGGAACATCAGCAGGCAGAAGAAAATCAATCCGCCAAAAACATAACTCAGGCGGATGGAGGTCTCTTCACGATGAATCTGAATCGCGCGCTGCCAATGTTGCAAATCCAGCCATGGTCCAACCGCCAGCCCAACCACCAGCGGCACAGCCAAGCCCCAGAAACGGGATTCGCCATATCCATAATCTTTTCCAAGCCCCAGCACACCGGCACCCAAATCCAGCGGACTCAGCGAGCTCAACACCCTGATGATACAGACCATCAGCAACAGTCCCAGTAACGCATGCCCGGCCTTGATTTTACGAATTCCGAATTCTTCTCCAAAAAGACACCCGACCGCCAGCAGCACAAACACGGCCATGGTCACGGCCAGGACAAACACAGCATTTCCGGAAAATCCGTCAAAGGTTCCCAACAAGGGTACAAACAGGTATTTGACCAAGGCAAAAACCGTCAGGGACAACGCCACGACCTGATAAAGATAAAAAATCAGCCGGAAGGGCTTGGCGAATTTATCAAAAAACAGCGCCAAAGACTCATGCCCGCCTTGGTGTTTCTTCGCCACAATTTGGGTTAACCAGCCAAAAAGCATGAGCCCGATCGCATTGGGCACGGCAAACATCAGCAACCCGCGCATCCCAAACATGAAGGAAATTTGAACGCTGAAAAACAAACCCAAGCCCCACATCCAAGCAAGCGCAACCGAATTTCCCCACAGCAACGCATTCAACCAACGCAAATTCATACCCCAAATAACCCGCAAACCTGCTTTTCGGCAAGCCTCTTCCCACCCGTATGGCTTTTGAATGATAACTTTCGTTGAAGTTTAGAGTTTAAACTTCTGATTTTAGCGTTTAACTCTCACTCCCAGCCACTGCGCCATGATCGAAAATCTACGTAAATACACCGTTCTTATCATCATTCTCTTCGTTCTTGTCATCATCGGATTTGTTCTGATGGATACAAACAAAATGAGCGAATCAAGGGGTGGCATTCCGGTTTTGAAAATTGCCGGAAGCACCTACACGGATGGAGACCTGCTTAAAAACGGGTCTTCCGCCTACGAGTTGACGGTGGCCCTTTTCCAAGCCGGTGATTACCAAGTCTACGGCTTTCTCAGCATGCTTGCTGGAAATAACCCGGAGGACGATGCGAAGGAAACATTTTTCATCAACCGAATGTTGCTCCGCTCCGCGCAGAAAGAATTCGGAATCTATCCGAGCGAGGAAGAAATCGATGGCATGATCCGCAAATTCCGCGCTTTCACCAGTCCAGATGGGGCTTTTTCCCAAGAACAATACCGCACCTTCATCGAACGCGGCCTCGGTCGCCTCGGCCTAGTCGAGGGTGACATTCGGGATCTCGCTTCCGACATGCTCGTCCATCGCAAGCTCACGGAAATCCTCGGCTCGGGACTGGCCACGGATCGTGCCATCATTGCCAAACAATTCGCCATCGATGGCCAACGCATCGATGCGAAACTTGCCCGCATCGACATCGCTCCAATCCAAGCGAAAATCGCTCCCAAGGATGATGAAATCAAAACGTATTGGGAAACCGTCCAAGACGCGTTCAAGACGGATGAAAAGCGCCAGTTCACTTATTTCATCGCCAAGCCAACCCTGCCTGCCGAGCCTGCGGAAATCGCCCCGCTTGCCGCAGATGCCAATGAGGCCGCCAAGGCGGAACATGCGAAAAAAGTTGCAGATCGGGCTGCCGCCATCGCAGAAGGCAAAAGAGTCGCACGACTTGAGATTGGGAAGAAAGTCGATGATTTGCTCTACAAGCTTGAAACTCAGGAAAAACTGGATTTCAAGACCCTCGCCAAAGAAGACGGCTTCCAGCTCCAAACCACGGAACTGATCTCACAAAATGAAGCTCCCGCCGAACTGCAAGCGCAAATCCGTGGATCCCGCACGCAGGGCAACGCGGCAAGTGCCTTATTCAGCTTGAACGTCACTTCCGATCCTGCCTCAAAAATCATCGACCTCGCCATCGGCGAAAACGATTGGCTAGTTGCCTACGTGGATGCGACGGAACCGAGCCGCGTCAAAACTTTCGATGAGGCCAAAGAAGCCGCCCGTAACCAATGGCTTGCCGAGCAAGCCACCGCCGCACTATCCAAAGCCGCTGCCGACACCCATGAAAAAATCAAAGCCGCACTCGCAGAGGGAAAATCCTTTGCGGATGCCGCCAAATCCGCGGGTATTGAATCCGATATTGTAAGCCTGACACAAATTTCACAGACCACGGAGCCCGATATCACGAAGGCACCTGCGAGACTTTTCGAAAGCGCGAAATACACAGCTCCAGGCACCCTCGCCGATCCCGAAATCGAAGCCGATCGCGCCTTCATCATTTTCGTTGAAAAGCGGGAGTTCGTGAAAGATGCCAACACCGATCAATCCATTGACTCCCAAGTGAATCGCGAGACCGAAAGCAACCGCATCAACGCGTTTGTGACATGGCTCAGTGACAAAACGGAAGCGTCCGATATCCAACGCCTCAACCGCAAGTAAGTTCCCGCGCCCGATGCGGTCACTCAACCTAGCGGGTTACCATCCAGAACCTGAAATTTTGAGCGAAGCCATCCTATCTTTGTTGGACGATGCCAGCGGTCACCTCGCCCTCGGCGAGCTTGATCAAGCAACCGCGCTCTATCGCAAATGCGTGGAGCTGGATCCGAATCACTTCGATGCCTGGCACGCGCTATCCATGGTTCTTCTCAAAACCGACCAGCTCAAGGAAGCCCTCGGTGCCTCGCTCCAAGCCACGACCCTACAGCCCAACGATCTCCTCGCCTGGACCGCCCTCTCACAAATCTATGTCCGCCTCGGCGACATCCCCAACGCCGAAGCCGCCAAAGCCAACTCCCGCATCCTATCCATGGGTGGAAAAATCGTCCGCTAGACCTATTCAGTAACACCATCTTCCTTGAGCTTTGAAATTTGAAATTTGAACCTTATGTTTTTCCTCACCACCGCCATCGATTATACCAACGGCTCGCCACATATCGGGCATGCTTATGAAAAAGTTCTGGCAGATGTCATTGCACGCTATCGCCGCCTTGCCGGAGAAGATGCGTATTTTCTAACAGGAGTAGACCAACACGGACAAAAGGTGCAACAGACCGCCGAGAAAGAAGGCGTTTCCCCAGCTCAATACGTCGAAACGGTCACCGCAAGATTCCGTGCCTTGTGGGAAAAAATCGGCGTGGATTACGATGGCTGGGCGGAAACCACCGATCCCCGTCACATCCGTTGCGTGCAAGCCATTCTTTCCGATCTCCATGCTCAAGGACAGATCTACAAAAAAACCTACCGTGGCTTCTACTCGGTCCGCCAAGAACAATTCCTAACCGATCGCGATCGTGATGAAGCGGGTAACTTTGGACCGGAATGGGGCGAGGTCACCGAGATTGAAGAAGAAAATTACTATTTCAAACTCTCCGATTACACCCCGTGGCTGCGTGAGTTTCTGGAAAAATCCGAGGACACGATTCTGCCAGGATTTCGCAAATCCGAATTGATCAACGCGCTCGAAAAAAACACTGGATCGGATCTATGTATCTCACGCCCCAAAGAGCGCCTCACTTGGGGCATTGAACTCCCGTTCGATGCGGATTTCGTGACCTACGTTTGGTTCGACGCCCTGATCAACTACATATCTTTCATCGGTTACATACCAGACGCTTCATTACCGGATTTCAAATCGACCTGGACGGATCGTCCTCTCCACATCATCGGTAAGGACATCCTCGTCCCTGCCCACGGCATCTACTGGCTCGCCATGCTGCGTGCCCTGGGATTTGCCGAAAACCAAATGCCGCAACTCCTCGTCCACGGTTGGTGGAACCGCAGTGGCGAAAAAATGTCCAAATCTCTCGGCAACATCGTAGACCCCGTCGAGCTCGCAGATACCTTTGGCGTCGATGCGCTGCGCTATTACCTCGTACGAGATATCCATACCGGTAAAGATTCCAATTTTGATGTCGAGCGTCTTGTGATGCTGTTCAACACCGAGCTTGCCAACGAACTCGGAAATCTCTGCAACCGCGCGCTCAACATGAGCGTGCGTTTCACCGGTGGCATCATCTCTCCCGGCGGAATGCTTACTGAAGATGACACCGCTTTGCAGCAATCCCTCATCGATTCCACAGCAGCTTACCGCAAGGCAATGGATAACCATGAAATTTCCATGGGCCTCGAGGCGATCAACCGTCACGTCTCGCATTGTAACCAATACGCCGAGCGCATGAAACCCTGGGAGCTAAACAAAAATCCAGAAAACAAAGAGCGCCTCGCCACGGTTCTGCATCACCTCGCCGAATCCGTCGCTCACTGCGCGGTCTTGCTCTCACCCGTCCTTCCGGAGGCCGCTGCAAAACTTGCCGCACAGCTCAAACTTCCCCAACTCTCCAATCTTCAACTCGATGACCTCACATGGGGCCTGATTCCCACCGGTCACGAAATCGAGAAACCCTCGCCCGTTTTTCCACGGATCGAGATCAAAGCCGCGGATTGAGACGGAATATATTCTGTTAGAATTTGCAGCGCCGTGGCACGGCTCAGGTTTTGCAAACTCATATGGAGAGCCGTATTTTGAAAATGATAAACCTGATATTTTTGACCGAATCCTTTCATCCGGAAAAATATTTCATGCGATGTGAAAGATGGATAATGGGTTTACTGTATAAAATAGATAGCGGTCCGATTGAGATGCCCCGGGTTAATGGGTTTTTCCTGAGGATGATCGGTCGGGCCGCTTCTGTTTTTTATGGTTTAGGATCAGCATGGAGATCCATTGCCATATGCATGACTTGCAATTCTTCCGTGCATCTCTGCCGATCGAACGTATGGTCTTTGTGTGATGAAGCAGGATGAGCCAATCCTTGAAGCAGAAGTTGTCGAGATCGACGGCGTGGCGGTGGACCCGCGTTCGGAAACGCATTCGTCCAGACCTCAACAGGCTTGGGGATTCAATTGGCAAAGCTGGCAGGGTAAAATCCGTGTGCTCGATAAACGCTGGGCACCGTTATGGATCGCACTGGGGATCATCGCAGTGATTCTGTTCGTGATCATCGGTTTCTTTTTTTTGGTTTTCGCCATCGTCTATGGAATGGTGAAAATGTTCCTGCGAAGGGTTGTTTCGATTTTCAGCGGATCTGGTCACACACTGAACCGGAGATCATAATCTTGACCGGCCGATCATAAGCAATCGCAATCCGTTGAGACAGACTAGGACGGTGCTGCCCTCGTGTCCGATCACACCGATGGGAAGCGGTAGTGAAAAGCCAAGGGCTGCGACAACCAGCGTCACGATAACGGACGCGGAAAAAATCAAATTTTCCAACAGCACGCGCCGTGCACGCCGGGCATGTTTGAGAAGGATTGGAATATTTTCCAAACGATCTCCCATCAGCACGATATCCGCCGTTTCCATGGCGACATCCGTACCCGCCGCACCCATGGCAACACCAAGATCCGAGGTGGCGAGCGCAGGCGCATCATTCACACCATCGCCTATCATCATGACCCGGCCCTCCTTCTTGAGCTCGCGGATGATATCCAGTTTGTTTTCGGGCAGAAGTCCCGCTCGGATTTCATCGATTCCGATTTCGGCGCCGATTGCATTGGCAACTTGCTGATGATCTCCGGTGAGCATGACCACTTTTTTAACTCCGAGACGATGCAACTGCTGCGTCAGGAGTTTTGCTTCGGGTCGGATGGTATCCGCCATGACCAATACCGCTTTGGCCAGAAGTCGCTCACCGTCGCGCGCGCCAAGCCACACGCAGCTGTGTCCTTTTGCCTGAAGCGCTTGGGCCTGCGCCGCGAGCACGTCAAATCCTTGCGCTGCCGATTCCCGAAACCACCGCTCGCTACCGATCAGATAATGCGTGGATTCCACGGTGGCTTCCGCTCCATGACCGGTGACGGATTGGAAAGCGGTAGCCTCCGGAACCGATAACTGCAGGCGCTGCGCCGCATCCACTACCGCTCTTGCCAGCGGATGTTCGGAGCGCGCTTCAAGTGCCGCCGCCGCGCGCAGGATGGCTTGTGCATCCGCGTCTAACAGCTCCGACAACGATTGCATGCCACTAGGCAGGATGATTTCCGTCAGCGAAGGTTTACCTGCGGTGAGCGTTCCGGTTTTATCGAGAGCCACGATGTCTATCGTCGCCGCAATATCCAAATGCGATCCGCCCTTGATCAGGATTCCGATCCGTGCCGCTCCCCCAATCGCGGACAAAACTGTTGCGGGGGTGCTAATGATCAGCGCGCAGGGAGAGGCAACGACCATCACCGTCATGGCTTGGTAAAACGATTCCGAACATCCCTTTCCGAAAAACAACCACGGTACGAGGAACACTCCCAAGGTGAAAAGGATCACGCCTATGGCGTAATATTGCTCGGCGGATTCAAGAAAACGTTGGGTCCCGGACTTTTCCGCTTGTGCCGCCGCCACGAGTTTGACCATCCGTGCCAGCGCGGAATCCTCGGAGCGTTTTTTCACTTGGATTTCAACGCCTCCGCTCTGGTTGATCGTGCCTGCAAAAACATCACTGCCAACCGTTTTCGCAACCGGCATGGACTCGCCTGTTAGAGAGGACTCGTTCACGAACGTGTCACCCTCCACCAATTTCCCATCGACCGGAATTTGTTCTCCCGGTTTAACAATGACGGTTTCGCCAAGTTCCAGTTCTTCAACTTTTACCAAAACCGTACCGCCGTTGCGTTTCACCAGCGCTTGATCCGGCCGCAGTTTGAGTAGGGACTGGATCGCGTTGTGGGTGCGATCCATCGCATAATGCTGAAGCACATTGGAGAAACTGAACAAAAACAACAGCAACGCCCCTTCAAACGGCGCGCCAACAATCGCCGCACCCACGGCGGCGAGCACCATCAGCCCGTCAATATCAATCACGCGTTTGCGTAAGGAGGCAATGGCGGATTTAAGCCCTTCATAACCCGCGAAAACATACGCTCCCGTGAATAGCCCGTGTGTCCACCAACTTGTGCCGCTGACTTTTTCAACGACCGCGGCGGCAACCAGAAACAATAGGCCCAGAACGCAAGCGATTTCTTCTCCGTAACCGCTCGAACGCTCGTGGGTGTGAGTTTCCATGTCTATGCCCTTCTATGAAAAAGCATCCACTTGGTCGAGCCGTGAATTTTACGCATCAGAATTGGGTAAATGCCAGCGCCGGAGGCAGCGTGCGAAGCGGATCGCACATGATACACCCTTAAATCATGAAATCTTTTCCCATTTCATGCGGTTCCCTCGGTGAGGGAATTCTAGCCAATTTCATCCAGCTTTAACTCAACTTGTGTTTGCCCGGAACGGGGACCGGAGGAACGGGATGCGCATCAGACAGCGCGAATTCATCCGGAGAAAGATCTTGGTTGGATGCCAGGAGCTGCTCCCATGTAATGCGTTGTCCGGTGTGCGCCGCCTCGCGGCCGAGCAGGCCCAGCATCGTGCTGTTTGCCATGAATTCACCGGCATTGAGTTCCTTGCCGGCACGGATCGCCGCAAACCATTCGTTATGGCAGACCTGATACATGTTTGCCGGCTCACCGCGATACGCCCATGTGATTTTTCCGGAAATGTCTTTCGTCATCACACGGCCAGGAGCTTCAAGCATGCCTTTTTCACAATAGATGCGGTCGACCACTTCGTTAAACGCGCCTGTCATCTGACGTTGCGCTACGTGGCACATAACGCCGCCCGGATATTCGTACACCACATCGTAATGATCATAAACGTTGCCATCATCGGAACGTTGGAGTCGGCCACCGGATGCTCTTGCTGCGATAGGCGCAACATCACCCATGGCCCATGCCACTTTATCCACGGTGTGAATGCACTGTTCCAAAAGCGGACCGCCTGAAAGCCATTCGTGCCCCATCCAGTTGCGGATTTGCCATTCCCTATCACCCCATTCCTTGTCGCGCATGTCGATGTTTGTGGACGGCTTCGGAACATTCGCCATGTAAGTTCCATAAATCGAAATGACGCGGCCGAGTTCGCCAGCAAGAAGTTTGCCATAACCCTCACGCGTGTTCGGGGAAAAGCGCCAGCAGTAACCGTGTTGCAAGGTAGTGCCTTTTGCTTTGGCGATTTTTGCGGATTCCAAAACGGATTTGATTCCAGCCATATCGACCGCCATGGGCTTCTCGGCAAAAACGTGTTTTCCAGCTTCAACCGCGGCTCTGAGGTGCAGGGGACGAAAACCCGGAGGAGCCGTGAGCAGAACCACATCCACACCGCTGTCGATCACTTTCTGATAGGCATCTAGGCCCGAAAATTGACGGGCTTCCGGAACGTCTACTTTTCCAGCGAATTTTTTGATAAGGTGTTTCAAAGCCCCTTCGATTTGTGGGGCGAATACATCACCAATCGCCCAGAGTTGGACATTGGGATCTGCGGAGAGGGCTTGGGATGCGGCACCTGTCCCACGACCGCCACAACCGATCAGACCGATTTTAAGCACTTTTTGATTCGCAGCTTCTTGCGCGCGCAGAACGTTCGGAAAAGACATGACAGCCGCGGCCGCTGTGCTGGTTGCGATAAAATGACGACGGTTGGTGGATTCAAGTGACATAGGGAATTTGTGTTCGGGGGTTGATGAATAATCTGGATGTTAAACTACGCCAGCCACGCGGCAATCTTTCATATTTGTAGGGCAATGCCAGCGTTCCCTCGCCGCACATATCTCATGGGCGTTATCACCAAAAGGCTACCCATCTCTGAAGGACGCCTACAAATTCAAACGCGTGAGGCTACTTCCTCATTTCAAAAGATCCAAAAACATCGGCAGAATCTTGATAAACAATGAGTTTTTTCCACCTCGGGAAAGCTGCTGGGCAACGAGATCGGGAGAGGCTTCGGGATCGGCAGGCGAGAGTGAAGTGACGTGATAATCACCGGCCTCGATTTCACGCAAAAGATGAACGGAGTTTTTCTCATGACTCACTCGGACGTTCACTTTTCCCGATGAAAGCTCGACCATACCGAGTGGGGCGGAATCGCCGCATGACTCGATCTGGGCGTGGATTTTAAGGCCCGTTTTGGATTCGAAGGTGAGATTTCCCAGGTGTTTCCAACCTGCTTGAACGGCCAGCCATGCCATAATTTGGAGCGCGGTGTTGCGATGCGACGGGCTGTGTTTGATGCGGACTTGATCAATGCCCTCAAGGGCACTCTGGGCCACCGTATCATCGAACAAACTGGCGATGCCAACCCGGAACTGCCAGCAGCGGGTCCATGCAAGATCTTGCACAACGAGGGATGGATTTGCCTTCAGCGCTTCGAGAATACGAGCAAAGGAAATCTGCGGTTGGCTCCAGAGCGAGCTGTCGATGATGAGCCGGTCTATCACGCTGGCAAGGCGCTCGGTGAAGACATCCGAAAGTTCACCCTGCCACCAAAAAACGAGAGGAAGATCGGAGTTAAGATGTGAAAATACCGTGTTGCGAAAACGACCCGTGACACGGCCTGTTAGACGAAAGGAAATTTGCTCGCAGCAAACGGATTTCTGGCCGTGCGAGAGATGACAATGTGCGGTGATCCATGCGCGAAGGCTGGCAGGTTCCTCACGGTTGATTTCCACGAGAATCGCGCGGCAGGCGTTGTCGCGGGTCAGGCTGTTGATAATGCGGGAATTCTCCAATAAGGATCCGGGCTTTTCCGAATAAACCGCCAAGTTCATCAGTGAGGCATTGGTCCGCGCTTCGTCCTGCTCCCAGAGCTTGCGAAGCTCAAGTTCGATTTCGGAAATCGGAACTTCGATGCCAAGTTCAGGGCAGGATTTGGGAAAATTTGAGCTCATTTTGGCATCGGATATGGGTTGAACAGGCACTTACAGCCTACGCCATGCGTTACCGTCTCTTTGGATCATTTCATCCGCCTCACGAGGACCCCATGAACCGGCTACAAACTCAGCCATAGGGGGTTTGTTGTCAGATTCGTGCCAGGCGCGTTCGATGTGATCAATAAAACGCCAGGCCTCTTCTACTTCATCCCGGCGAGCAAACAGGGTGGCATCGCCTGCCATCGCATCAAGGATGAGGCGCTCGTAAGCTTCCGGGCTGCCTTTGCCGAAACTGGTGGCGTAATGGAAATCCATTTTCACAGGCTCAAGACGCAAACTGGTACCCGGAATTTTCGAGACCATGCGCAACGAGATTCCTTCGTCAGGCTGGATGCGAATGACCAATACATTGCCGCCGGGAACGCCGCCGGGAAGCGCCCCGAAAAGGACGGATGGTGCGTCTTTGAAATGGACGGAAATCTCTGTGGATTTTTTCGGCAGACGTTTGCCCATGCGGATGTAAAACGGCACTCCGCTCCAGCGCCAAGTATCGATCAAAAGGCGCACCGCGACATAAGCTTCGGTTTCCGAGCTTGCTGAAACACGATCTTCTTCGCGGTAACCGGGAACGGGATTGCCATCAACGTGGCCAGCCGTGTATTGCGCGCGCACGACGTTCTCCGCAACTTTTTCCGGCGTGTCCCATTGACGCAGCGAACGGATGACTTTGACTTTTTCATCGCGCACACCATCGGCAGAAAGATCGGTCGGTGGCTCCATCGCAACCAGGCTCAGAAGTTGTAACAAATGGTTCTGCACCATATCCCGCAGAGCCCCGGATTTTTCATAGTAACCTCCGCGTCCGCCTTCCATGCCTAGGTTTTCCGCACAGGTGATCTGGATGTGGCTGATGTATTTGCTGTTCCACAACGGCTCAAAAATCGCATTCGCAAAACGCAACACCATCAGGTTCTGCGCGGTTTCTTTGCCAAGGTAATGATCGATACGATAGGTGTCGGATTCGTTAAACGTTTGGTTAACGACGTGGTTCAAATGCTGTGCCGTTTTAAGATCCGTACCGAAGGGCTTTTCAACAATCACGCGTGCCCAACAACCTGGCTTGGCTTCGTTGAGCCCGGCTTTTTTCAGATGCAGTAAAATATCATCAAAAAATTCCGGAGCGGAAGCGATGTAGAACAAGCGGTTACCCTTGCCCCCCCGCTCGGCATCGATCTCGTCCAAGCGTTTCGCAAGCGATGCGTATCCGGCATCATCGGAAAATTCCGATTGGTGATAGGTAACGCTGTTGATGAATGGATTCCAAACTTCCTCATCGTGGCCATTACGGGAAACCTTGCGGTTCAATTCCTCAAGACCTTTGCGGAATTCCTCATCGGCTTTCTCGCGGCGGGCAAAGCCAATGATATTCACTCCCGTCGGCAGTTCGCCATCGACTGCGAGGTTGTAAAGCGCGGGAATCAGCTTGCGGTGAGTGAGGTCTCCAGTTGCGCCAAAAATAACCACCGTGCATGGCTCAGGACGATTACGGGAAACAAGATCTTCGCGGAAAGGATTGGACATAGAACGGCTGGAGTTTCAGCGGATCAAAGGCTCAAGGGAAAGCCAAATTCGATCCCAAGGATGAAATGTGACTCATAACGGAAATGAGTCGGACGATTTGAACCCGAGCAGGGACGGCAGGGTCCCGCCCGACTTCATCGATCAGCGGCCACCAAACGGACTGTATCCTGCCGACGCCACGGCAAGACGGCGCGCGGCAAAGAAATTGATGCCTTTGCACATCTGCGACATCATCGGGAAAATCATGATAAGGGCCAATGGCGGAAAGAAAGCTCCGATGCAGAATAGAAGAAACGTGGTCTCGCTCAGCCTTGGCGCAGCTTTGAGATCCTCATAACTGGAGACGATACGATTCCAATCTTTGGGTAGGCCATTGATGGCAACGAACAACCAATAAATATTGAATAACGGGATAAACAGAAAGCCAACCGCTTTTCCGGGAGTGGTTTGCGGTCCTCCTGCCTGAAGGCAAAACCACGCACGATAGATGTTGATATACATGAGGATCGAGGAGAAAATCATAACAGCCCAACCAACGAAAATCAAAAAACCGCCAGCCCCTGCCTGTCCAGCACCTGAAAGATCGCCCGCGCCACCCGCAGAAGCGGCTTTGGCCGCTGCCACGACTCCTGCAACGATCATGATGATTGCAAGGAAGAAACAAAAGAAACCGCCAATAAACGTTCCCAGCCAGAGCCCGAAACTGGATTTCTTGACGGGGATAAGAGGATATTCACCGCCAACTGGCGCTTGAGGTATGAGTGAGGACGCGCCTGGCTTGTAGGCAGAGCCACCGAGAGCCCCACTCCCACCACCTGCTGCAGCAAGACGTCCTGCATTCGGGTTCCAGCCCGCTCCTGTGGCGGGCTTTGCCGCAACCACTGCTGCTGCTGCTGCTGCGGGCGCCGCTGGCAGCAATCCCGGAACTTGTGAAGCAGGTGCCCATTCCGCCATGCCTTCCGCCCAAACCAAGGTTTCCGCGGTTACGCTGCCTTGTTGCGCATACTGCACCAATTGCTCACCGGTGTAAGGTCCCATTTGCTCACCATTACTATGTATAAACCATTGATCGCTCATCGTGCACGATCGTTATGCAGCAGCTTTGCTTTTGCCAAGTCTATAGTGAGACCGAAAGGTTCTTCGAAAGTGATTTGCTATTTCGTTGGAAGTGTATAGGCTCCGCCCCTTTCCGGAAGAATTCGGAACCTATCATGACTACCACGGAAAATTTCAACGATCACGTGATGGCGACTTACGGTCGCTTTCCTCTCACGCTTGTCTCGGGCAGGGGAGCATGCGTGCGCGACGATGCGGGACGGGAATATTTGGATTTTTGTATGGGTATTGCCGTTTGTTCGTTAGGGCATTGCCATCCACGTTTGGTCACGGCCATCCAGCAGCAAGCCGCCAAGCTGATGCATGTTTCAAATCTGTATCTCAATGAGCCTCAAGGAGTTATGGCTCAAGAAATGAACCAGCTTGATATCCGGTTGCCTGGCAAGATCTTCTTTTCCAACTCAGGCGCGGAAGCCAATGACGGCTTGATCAAATCCGCGCGCCGCTACGGTCATCACAAGCCACAAGCGAACGGCAAGCCGCGTTTTGAAGTCATTACGTTTCAACAATCCTTTCACGGTCGCACTCTCGGCAGCATGGCTGCCACAGGCCAAGCGAAGATCCAACAGGGTTTCGATCCCTTGTTGCCAGGCTTCCGTTATCTTCCCTTCAATGACATTTCCGCCTTAGAAAATGCGGTCAGCGAAGAAACCGTCGCTTTCTTGCTCGAGCCCATACAGGGGGAGGGCGGGGTGCATGTCGCTTCCAAAGCGTTTCTGGAAGCGCTTGTCGCGTTATGTAAAAAACACGATTTATTGTTGATGTTCGATGAAGTCCAAGCCGGTTTCGGCCGCTGTGGCCAAGCCATGGCATGGCGCGCCATCGCACCGGAAATCCAGCCGGACGGTATTTCATGGGCCAAAGGCATGGGCGGAGGCGTCCCAATCGGCGCATTCTGGCTCAGCGACCGTGTGATCGATGATTCCGGAAAAACCCTTGCATCCCTTATGGGACCGGGCTCCCACGGATCGACCTATGGCGGCAACCCCTTGGTTTGCGCCGCAGCCCTCGAAGTCTTGCGCGAAATTCGCGAAAAAAATCTCGCCGCCAACGCGCTTCACCAAGAGCAGCGGATCCGCACGGAAATCGCTTCCTGGGGCTTGCCCGTGATTACCGAAGTCCGTGGTGTCGGGTTGTTGCTCGGAATTGGGCTGCGCCCCGATCTCATCCCGACCCCAGAAGGCTCAACTCCCGCCCTCACGGTCGTCAAAGCCTTGATGACTGAAGGCCTCATCGTCCCTCCGGCCGGCCCAGAAACTTTCCGTTTGCTCCCTCCACTCAACGTCACAGACGCCGAAATCGACGAGGCCCTGGCGATCATTCGCAAGATCCTGTCCACCTACGCCTAGGGCGATTTCAAACCACAGGACCTTCAGATTTTTAGACCTTCAGACTCAAATGAAACATTTCCTTTCCATTGAAGAACTCACCGCAGCTGACATTTCCAGCCTGATTACCAACGCCCAAAGCCTGAAAGCCGAGCGTGGAAATCACCCGTCCCAACCTCTCGCCGGACAGACTTGGGCGATGATTTTCACGAAATCATCCACGCGTACCCGTGTGTCTTTCGAAGTCGGTATCCGTGAACTTGGCGGATTTCCCATGTTTCTCTCAGGAAATGAAATCCAACTCGGACGCGGAGAACCCATCAAAGATACGGCGCGCGTGCTAGGCAGAATGGTTCACGGCATGATCATCCGAACCTTTGCCCAACAAGATATCATCGATTTTGCCAAATACTCGAAGCTTCCCGTCATCAATGCTCTCACTGACGATGAGCATCCTTGCCAGATCCTTGCCGATCTTTTGACGGTCAAAGAAAAACTCGGGGGTTGGGAGGGGAAGAAATTCGCCTTCGTTGGCGACGGCTTTTCCAATATGACCCGCTCCTGGATTTGGGCGGCAAAAATTCTTAATTTCGAACTCACCATCGCCTCACCGAGCGCTTGCCAGCCTCCAGCCGATTTTATCAAAGCTCTTAGCCATGACGGTTTAAAAATCACCGCCGACCCCGCGGAGGCGGTGAAAGGAGCCGATGTCATCAATACCGATGTCTGGCTCTCCATGGGGCAGGAGAACCAAAAAGAGAAAGAAGCTGAATTCGCGGGTTTTGAAGTGAACACAAATTTGCTCAAACACGCCGCTCCAAACCATATCGTGCTTCACTGCCTGCCTGCTTATCGCGGCAAAGAAATCAGCGAAGAGATTCTCGAGGCTCATGCGGATACCATTTTCCAGCAGGCTGAAAACCGACTGCATGCCCAAAAAGCCGTGCTCGTCGCGGTGGCCAACACCTAAGTGTTCCACGTGGAACGTTTGAAATTCTAAACTTCAAAAAGACGCCGACCTAGGAAAGAAATAAGAATTTTTATTCAACCCGACCACTTGAAGCTGGCAAACTTATATTCTGATCACTGCTCACTAGGCACTAGCCACTTCTTTTAAACATGTTCCGCTACCCAAAAAATTACGATGTCATTGTCATTGGCGCTGGCCATGCCGGAGTTGAGGCGGCATTCGCCGCGGCTCGCATTGGCGCGCAGGTCGCCGTTCTTACCCAGAACCTCGACACCATCGGACAAATGTCCTGCAATCCCGCCATCGGCGGACTTGGCAAGGGTCACATGGTTCGAGAGATTGATGCTTTGGGCGGTTTCATGGGACTCAATACTGACGCGACCGGTATTCAATGGCGTATGCTAAATGCTTCCAAGGGTCCTTCGGTCCGTGCGCCAAGGGCTCAGTGCGACAAGAAAGCCTACCAATTCCGAGCCAAGGCCCAGATGGAATCGACCAACGGGATCGAGCTCCATCAGGGAAATGTCGCTGAATTACTGGTGGACGGTGAACAACGCATCACCGGAATCCGAACCTCACTGGGCATGGAAATCTGTGGTAAAACCGTGATCCTGAGTGCAGGCACCTTTATGCGTGGGCTCATGCATGTGGGATTGAAAAATGAGAAAGGCGGCAGGATGGGGGACGCGATCTCTACGGTATCGGATTCTCTAAAACAACTCGGCTTTGATGTGGCTCGGTTCAAAACCGGCACGCCATGTCGTTTATTGGGAAGATCCTTGGATTTTTCAAAGTGTGATCGGCAGGACGGAGACACCCCTGTGCCAAAGTTCAGTTACTTGGCTGATACCCTTACCAAGAACCCCCATGACATTTTCACTCTGAACCCTTGGGGTGATCCCGAGTTCCACGTGGAACAAATGCCGTGTTGGATGACCTACACCAACGCCAAAACCCATGAAATCATCCGTAACAATCTCCACCAATCACCGATGTATTGCGGCGTGATCGAGGGCACGGGTCCACGCTATTGCCCGTCGATTGAGGACAAGGTCGTGCGCTTTGCCGAAAAGGAACGGCACCAGGTTTTTCTGGAACCGGAAGGTCGGCATACCTCAGAATTTTATGTCAACGGGGTTTCCACCTCTCTCCCTTACGAGGTCCAGTTGGAGTTTCTGCGTACGATTCCTGGCTTGGAAAAATGTGAAATTCTGCGTCCGGGCTACGCGGTGGAATATGATTACTGCCCACCCACCCAGCTTCAACCAACTCTTGAGACCAAGCGCATCGAGGGCTTGTATTTCGCAGGCCAAATCAATGGAACTTCCGGTTATGAGGAAGCCGCAGGGCAGGGCTTGATCGCCGGTACAAATGCCGCATTAAAAGCCGCTGGGAAGCAAGCTTTCGTGCTGGGCAGGGAGGAAGCCTATCTCGGCGTCATGGTAGACGACCTCGTCACACGTGGCTGCACCGAGCCATATCGGATGTTTACTAGCCGCGCCGAATATCGCTTGCTTCTACGTCAGGATAATGCCGATCTGCGTCTGACTCGCAAGGGTGCGGAGTTCGGTTTGGTCTCTGGAGAACGCTTGGAGAGGCTACAAATCAAAGTTGCGGAGATGGAACGCGCGGAACAATGGGTGCGCCATACCTCTTACGAAGGTGTAAAATTACATCAATGGTTGCGCCGTGCGGATAGCTCATGGGAGAATTTGCCCGACGCTTTACGCAAGGAATTTTCCGATACCGATTGGCCACAAATCGAGACCGACTTCAAATATGCGGGGCACCTCGCCAGGCAACAACAACAAATCGATCGGATGTCGCGCCAGCAAGAAAGGCAGATACCGGCGAATCTTGATTTTGATTTGATTCCAGCATTGAAAAAAGAAGCACGGGTCAGGTTTTGTGAAATACGACCGCATACGATCGGTCAGGCAGCACGTATTCCAGGAATCACCCCAGCGGATATTGCTATTTTGGTTATCTGGTTGGATAAACTGACACGTGCCGATCAGTAATTTGCTAGCGCGTTATGGGTGATGACGCCTTATCATAAGACATTGAAATTCAGTGACTTACAACTAAATTAAACCAGCAACCTAGACACAAGCTGCGAGAGGGAAAAAAGTGCACCCTGAGAGATTCGAACTCCCGGCCTTCTGATTCGTAGTCAGACGCTCTATCCAGCTGAGCTAAGGGTGCATTACCGCAAGCAGCGGGGAGGCAAGAAAGCATTTTGCTGACTATACTGTCAAGAAATTCAACGATGATTTTTTAAAATGATGGACGACTATCTAATTGGAAAATTTGGCCAGAAGTATGTGGCATGCATTCCTGAAGAAACCATATGAAATCGGCAACTATATCAGGTGTATTGAATTGACCCATAACATGGGAATGACGAACTTCTCGCTTTCGTTCACAGGAGACGCTTTCAGTCATTGGCGTATCCATGAAGCCTGGCAAAATCGTATTCACACGTATGTGGTTAGGGCCATACTCAAAAGCCAAATCCCTCGTTAGCCCGAGCAAAGCGGCCTTCGCTGTGGAATAGGCCGCTTGACCAATGACTGGATGGCACGCTGCATAACTAGATATGAATATCACATGTCCTTGATTTTTATCCATCATCGAAGCAACAGCAGCTAGAGCACACCTTTTTGCAGCTAAATAATTGATGTCAAAAATCTCATCCCATACCGATTCATGCATTTTAATAAGCGATTGGTCAGCTATGGCTCCTGCGGCGCAAACCAACAAATCACAAGGGTTTTCAGAAAAAAAAGTTTCGATCGCAAATGAAGATGTCAGATCGAGATCTTCACGACCTAAAGCAAGAACTTGCCAGCCGGCTGTGATAAACCGCAGACTGATACATTCCCCCAATCCTCCTGTTCCACCAGTAATAATGACACGTTTCAACACCGGAATTATCAGCATGAATAAGCTGTGAATAAAGCCCCAAAAACTTGTGATATGATGAAAAGAACTCCTTCAGAAATACGAATCAAGCGAAGTTCACAGGCATTCATCCGTTTTGGATCACAACTTATCATTCCTGTGGAACGCCAATACCTGCAATGTGGAACGCGTATAAATTGAATTTATACACACGATGAAGATGATGATCTTATAGGTTCAAAAAATAGAATACTCATCATGATGCAAGCCATGAACGGAATTCTCATCGGCCTCTCAGCATCGCGCAAATAGACCCATTCGGGCTTGGAAAAAAATACTCATCCTGCCATATTGCGACGTCTTTTTGAAATTATGTTAGCAAACCTCAAACGCCTCATTGTTTTGCTTTGTGTGTTTGTGATCTTTTTTGTTTTCGTCACTTTGTTGAAAAATTGGCAAATGGGTGGTGATTTCAAATCGCTGATTCCGGAATTTTTAAGCTTCAATGTCAGAAAAACAACCGAGACATTTACTCCGAGAACAAAACCAACATTGAATCTGAGTGATGTAGAAATTCTCTCACGCCTCAATCAGGAATATGCAAAATTGACGCAAGCTGTGGTGCCCTCCGTTGTGAGTATCGATACCGCCGGGGTTCGTACTGAGCAATTAGTGGATTTGTTTGGAAGGTCAAGAATTCTAAGATACCCGACACAAGGTCAAGGATCAGGGGTCATCGTCAGCGAAGAAGGCCATATTGTTACAAATCATCATGTGATAGCCGGACAACAACAAATTCGCATCACATTGCACGGCGGTAAAACATATAGTGCTACTCTTGTCGGAGAAGATCCATTGTTAGATATCGCTGTCATAAAAATTGATTCCAACGATCAATTCACTCCTTTGAAATTTGGGGATTCTTCACTCGTCGAAGTCGGACAACTTGTATTTGCAATCGGAAATCCCTTCGGCTTGGGTGAAACAGTCACACAGGGCATTATCTCTGCAAAGGAACGATCACTCTCAGATAATCAACGAGATTTGTTTCAGACCGATGCCGCGATCAACCCCGGGAACTCAGGTGGCCCGTTGGTAAATCTTACCGGTGAAATCATCGGTATCAACGTGGCAATCTTCAGTGTCGATAAAGATAAGCCGAGTTTCCAAGGTGTCGGATTTTCCATACCTTCAAATGAAGTCAGGGAAGCACTTGAACAAATTATTCAAAGAGGCAAACCGGTTCGAGGATTTCTGGGAGTGAGAATGCGCGATCTTGATCCAGCCGTACGTCATGAATTGAACTACGATGGGCAAGGAGGCTCGGCGGTTTATGTGGTAACTCCAGATTCACCGGCAGAATTAGCAGGATTAAAACCCGGTGATATAATTTTAAAATACAATGATGAAAATATCATCAGCACACGTCAGCTCATTTCATTAGTACAACGCTCCAAAATCAATGAAATGGTAAAACTCCAAATTTGGAGACAAGGCGAACTTTTAATTTTGGAAGCAACCATACGCGAGAGCGTTTCTATTTTATCATCCCAAGGAGCGCCAACAGCACAAGACGGAGACATCAATTTGGGTTTATTAAACACAATTGGAATCAAGGTGCGGAATTTATCAGGTATCGAGGCCCGACGCGGATTTGGCGGTGTCGTGGCTACAGCCATCACTCCTAACAGCCTTTCCAGCGATTTAATTCTACCCGGCGATCTAATCATTGCACTAAATCATTCGCAAGTTACCAACAGCAATGAATTTTATATGCAGCTGGCGGCTTCGGTTCCGTTACAAGAAACCATCGTCCATCTCATTCGAGATGGCCAACCGCTGCGCGTGATTTTACCCAAACTTTAAACTCCCCGACTTATGAAAAACAAAGTGCCTTATTTCTTTCTCGGCCTAGCAGCCGTATTGGCAGCCACCGCCGTGGTATTGTGGGTAATCAAGCATCAGGCAAGCTCCAAACCTGACATACAAACTAAAAAAGTAACGAAATCACAAAACAACACCACGGAGACGAAACCTCCCGTCATTGAAGGCCTCGATCAACCACTACCCATACAAACACCCGAACAAATTCTCGAAAACCTTGGGGTCGGCTTAGCAACTTCGGATCCCTCCGATCTTCTCAACCAAATCAGCGAGGCGCTCAAAAAAGGAGATATGGCTGAAGTATCCAAACTTATCGGCAAAGATGCCATGAATGCTGAGACATTTGCCTTATTAAATACGATTGCAAAACAACCTCAGAGATTTCGCGAGATGGGAGAAATCGAACTCAATAAACGTACCCGTTGGGCGCTAGAGATGACGGAGAGCGGTTCCGAAAAACGACAAATCCATTTTGATCTTAAACAGGAAAACGGCAAATGGAGGGTTGAAAAAATCTCTATGCCTGAGACGAAGCCTGATCCTGATAAAAAAGCATCCGTGATTGATCCGCTTAACTTAGCAGACACTTTTCTCCAAGCGGTGATAAAACAAGATTTTGAAGTCGCGCTCAAATGGGTGGATCTTGAAGCGGTTTCTGAAGCAAAAATCGCCGCACTTTGCATTCTGTTTGAAGAAGGAGAATACAAAATACGTAAAGAAAAACCGTTACGCGCCATTTTTCAGCGCGAGGACACGGTCGGATATCTGGCACAAATCGAGGCAAAAGACGGAACTCAAGCCGCCCAGTTTTCCCTCAATCTCCGCTTGGATGCCGACACTCAAAATTGGCGCGTATTCGAAATCAATCTTGATCAACTGCTTGCAGATTACGCGACTCGTATTGCCGGGGGAGACATTTATTATTCCCCGCTCGTGAAAAATCCTTCCGGTGGGGAAACCCTCGCGCTCTATTTCGATTTCAATGAGGATGTCATTAGTCCGCGCACGAAACGCCAGCTTGATATCGTCGTGGCGATTTTAAAAAATGATCCAAAGAAAAAAATCACTCTCAGCGGTCATACAGATGCGCTGGGTACGAAATCTTATAACGACCAACTCTCCGCCAACCGCGCCGATGTCGTCCGAGATTTTCTCGCTGCTGCCGGTGTCTCCACCGAACAAATCGTCACGATTGCAAAGGGCGCTTCCCAACCGCGCCGACCCAACGTCACCGAAACCGGAGAAGACGATCCTTCCGGCCGCCGCGCCAATCGTCGAACAGAGATCTATTTGGATTTTTAAAGACAACTGGCGTCAATACGGACTGAATTTCAAATAAATCCGATCCCATCAGTTCATGGAGCACATGTGAGCATTGGCCCAGTCCAGCGAAGGGTAGGTCGGGCTTAAAATAGATCTTGTCAGGCAACAAATCATCTGTAGGATTGAAATTTACTGATTTGATTTAATTTTGAGCTCATAGGAAGACTCTCATATCCGCTTTTTGCAGAAGCTTGCCGCATGAGCCAAGACCGAAAATTTGGACACGAAAAACCCTAAACATATGAAAAACCCACGAATCATTATCATACCGTCCATTATCTTGCTTGTTACGCTACTCGTATATCAGTGGAACAAACCTGCCGCTTCATCCACAGCAAGCTCCTCGGATGCGCCAGCAGTAAAGCCGCAAGGCATCACATACCAAGAACGCCATAAGCAATCCTTGGCGTCCAAGGGAATGCTCTGGGAAAAAGTCGCGAATAATGAACGTGAGCGTGCTGTCAAATCCATACAAGTGAATGCCGAAAGCTTCACCCAAGCGATGACGAAGGATATTGGCTCAATGGTCATGCTAAAACTCTCGAACGAGGTTCCTGAAATTCAGGCTCAAGTGACATATCGTAATACAACGACTGACGGCACGGTGGTCACCAATCTCATTCTGCCCGGGACTCCACAAGGACAACTTACGATTCAACAGAATGCCGAATTGGATTTCTTCATCGCCCAACTCTATTACGACAACTTGCCTGTCGCTTATGAATTCAAAAAGAATGTCGAGGGCATGATTGCGACCCGCCATGAACTGAGTGAAATGCTCTGTTCCATGATAGATCGTCAAGAAGGAGAAGTTCAGCAAATGGGACTTCCTCCCGTTGATCGTGCACGTGGTAAAAAAAGCGATGAAGCCGATCAAGCAGCTATCGCGAAAGCAAAGAAACTTCTGGAAGAAGCCAAAGGTGGCGGTAGCGGTGGTGGCAGTACGACCGGGAGTGGCATCACCATCAGTATTGCCGATGTGATTGCTGTGGAAGGAAACAGCGGCAGCTCCAACCTAATCTTCACGGTGAGGCTGTCGAAAGCAGACAGATCCAAAACCATCAGCGTGAACTACGGCACCGCGGATGGTTCGGCGCTTGGGGCCAGCGATTATGTTGCGAAATCGGGAACCGTATCCATTCCTGCGGGCAAAAATTCCGCAACAATCAGCATATCAGTCAACGGTGACACGAACATTGAAATGGATGAGACATTCATGGTGAATCTTTCAAATCCCATAAACGCCACGATCAGCGACAGCCAGGCTGTCGGTACCATCACCAATGACGATTCCGCACCGAGCGCGGTTCCTGTCTTCAACAGCCTACCTGGCGCGGTTGCGGTCGCTTATCTTGATATGGACGGACAAATTGTTTCGGGAACGAGCTGGGCAGGCGGCGCGACAATCACGGCACGCGGCTTGGTTGGCACTTTGAGCAATGCTCAGATGTTGGAAATCTGCAACCGCACAGCCGAGGATTTCTCACCATTCAATATAAACGTCACAACGGAGGAAAGTGTCTACCTTGCGGCACCATCGAATTCACGTATCCGTTGCATCATCACTCCGGATAACGAATGGTATGGCAGTGCGGGCGGAGTCGCTTACCTCAATTCATTCACCTGGACGGGTGACACGCCATGCTGGGTCTTCTCCGATATGCTCTCAAACTCACCCCGTTACATCGCTGAGGCCAGCTCGCATGAAATTGGACACACGCTCTCACTCCGCCATGATGGACGCATTTCCCCATCCGAAGCCTATTACCAAGGACATGGCACTGGGGAGGTTGGCTGGGCCCCCATCATGGGCGTTGGCTATTACAAACTTCTCGTACAATGGTCAAAAGGCGAATACTTGAGCGCGAACAACCTCGAAGATGACCTTACACGCATCACTTCCCTCAACGGGTTTGGTTACCGCAGCGATCAAATTGGCGGAACCATCACTTCCGCCACGCTTTTGACAAGGAACAACGGCAGTCTCAACGCGAAGGGTATTTTGGAAACGATAGGCGACCTTGATGTGTTTGGATTCAGCACAACTGGTGGATTATGTAACTTTTCGGCATCAGGCGATTCTATAAGCCGGAATCTCGACATATCTTTGGAAGTTCTCGATTCAAATGGAGCGGTGGTTGCTTCAGCAAATCCAGATGCTCTAACCGATGCGAGCCTTTCCGTCACGCTAGCTTCCGGAAATTATTTCCTTCGTGTTTCCGGTACGGGACGCGGAGATCCGCTTCTTGACGGATATTCCAACTACGGAAGCATCGGGCAATACACCATCACTGGAAACGCTCCATAGCCATCGGCGAAATCGAGAAGTGGAGGACCTTAATATCTATGCCAGAACCGTTCACCCCGTTCTGTCGGGGCTGGTGCGGTTGATAGTTTATAGTCAAGCCCCTGACAAACGACTTCTCATTTACCTAATCGCCCCAGCGATTCAAGGATAGACCCTCGACCTCTTTCTTTCGACGGATCCGAAGGGCAAATCGCCTATCCACGCATCGCATTTTCTCTGTGGAGAAAGGATTGCCATATCCATACCGTATGCGTTCGGGAAACAGGTTTATTGATTCGAAAGCCCCACCCATCCAAACTTACATCCAGATGATGACACGATTTTATTTTTTAGCAGCCTGTCTTGCTGTACAGCTTTCCGTGTTTGCCGATTCCCGTTTTGAATTTCTTGAGGGCGACCGCGTCGCCTTGTTGGGTGATGGGTTCATTGAGCGCGAGCAGTATGAAGGCTGGATTGAACTTGCGGCGACCACGGCCTTTCCTGACCGCACGGTGACGTTTCGCAATCTTGGCTGGAGCGCCGACACACCGGCCGGGGCCTCGCGCAGTGGTCTGAGTCTCTTGCAAGCCGGGCATGAGCCGGCGGATGAAGGTTGGAGGCAACTGGAGACGCAATTGACGACCTATAAGCCGAATGTGTTGATCATCGGTTATGGGATGGCGGCATCTTTGCCGGGCGGGCAGACACCTGAGGAGTTCAAGCGGGATCTTGAGCGCTTGCTCGATCGCGTCGCGAAGCTGGAAGGCGGGGTAAGGGTGCTGGTTCTGGGTGCGCCGCCACGTTTCCTGCGTCCGGGAGAAATGGAGGAATCGGTGAAAGCACATCGTGCTTCCTTGGAGGCGATCCATGGGGTGTTGCGTGATGTCGCCAAACAGCGTGGGCACGTTTTCGTGCCGCTGAATTTTCCCGCTAAAGATGCGCAGATATTTTCGGAAAACGGGATTCATCTGACTTCGGCCGGTTACAAGATGGCGGCGCGATTGTTAGAAAAAGAACTCGGCTGGAAGGCGGCAAAATGGGACCAAGGCGAGCAAGCCGAAGCACTTCGCAAAGCAATCCTGCGAAAAAACGAATGGTTCTTTCACCGCTCCCGCCCCGCCAACATGGCCTACATTTTTGGTTTCAGGAAACGCGAGCAGGGTCGCAACGCCGGTGAAATTTTGGCCTTTGATCAACTGGTCGTTGAAGAGGACGGGCGCATCTCGCAAATGCGGGACCTTTCCAAAAAGGTGATCGTCCCTGCTCCGCCTATCCGCAACGAATCAAAAGTCGCAGCGAAGACCACGCAGCCCTATCCAGAATTCACGGTGGCCGATGGCTACGAAGTGACGCTCTGGGCGGAAAACCCCATGCTCCACAAACCGACGCAGATGAATTTCGACGAGCGTGGTAGATTGTGGGTCGCCAGCTCGGAGACCTATCCGCAGGTCGAGCTCGGCCAGACGCCCAACGATAAGGTCGTGATTCTCGAAGATACGAATCTAGATGGAAAAGCGGACGCGGCAAAAGTGTTCGCTTCAGGCATGATGATGCCGACGGCAATCCTGCCGGGAGACGGCGGTTGCTACGTCGGACAAAGCACGGATCTACTACATTTCAAAGATACCAATGGCGATGGCGTTGCCGATTCCATGCGGCGCGTGCTCAGCGGCTTCGGGACCGAGGACACTCACCACAACCTGCACACCCTACGCCGTGGACCAGATGGTAAGCTGTGGATGAATCAAAGTATCTACACCCGCACCGACGCGGAAACTCCCAACGGGCTGCTGCGCTTGCGGAGCGGCGGGCTGATGCGCTTCGATCCGCGCACGGAGAAAATGGAAACGGTTTTCTACGGGTTCTGCAATTCATGGGGACATCAGTTTGACAAGTATGGCCAGTCTTTCATGACGGATGGCGCAGGCGGCAACGGCATCAGCTGGGGTGTCCCCGGAGCGATGTATAACACCTATGCGAAAGCTGCGAAAATTCTCGGCAGTATCAGCCCGGGATCCTATCCAAAGTTTTGTGGCTTGGAGATCGTTGAGTCGTCGCAATTCCCACCCGAGTGGCAGGGCTCAATGATCACCTGTGACTTCCGCGCGCACCGTGTCGTTCGCTTTTCTGTTAGTGAACAGGGCTCGGGCTACGCCGCTCAGGTGGCCGAAGATTTATTGCGAACCAAAGATGTGAATTTCCGACCCATTGATGTGAAGATCGGCCCGGACGGCGCGCTCTACATCGCGGATTGGTCGAACCCTATCATCAACCACGGCGAGGTCGATTTCCGCGATCCGCGGCGCGATCGTGAGCATGGCCGGATCTGGCGAGTGACGAAAAAAGGCGCGCCTGCCATCGCATCACCGGTCAATCTGGCGAAGGCGAAAGATGCCGATTTATTCGCAAAGCTCACCAGCGATCATCGTTACGAGCGCGAGGCCGCGATGGCGGTTCTGGTCGAGCGCAAGATGAGCCCGACATTTAAAACGGCGATCGAAACCTGGAGCTCGAAAGCCAAGGACGGTCGCAAGCGCCGGGCAGCGCTGTGGTTGCGCGAAGGACTAGGCATGCCAGTGGATGGATCGGAACGCGGATTGTTAGGCCAGGTGTTGAGCGACGAGGACGGGCGGATTCGGGCAGCAGGAGTTAGGTTGTTAGGAGATCAGTTGAACCGTCTCCCCAGCACTCAGGCATTAGAATGGTTGGATAAGGCAAGCAAAGATCCCCATCCACGGGTTCGTTTGGAGGCGGTGTGTGCGCTTGCAAAAATGCCCGGAGCCGAGCCTATGGATCTGGCGTTTCAGGTGCTGAGCCAGCCGATGGATCGCTTTCTCGAATACGCGTTATGGTTGAACGTGCGTAGCCAAGGCGATGTGTGGTTGAAAGCGTTGTTAGATGGAAATCTGCAACTGGCCGGCCGCGAAGTGGCGTTGGATTTCGCCTTGGCCAACATGCCTGCGGAAAAAGGACTCAAAGGAATCCGCAATCTGATGCCAAAGCCCATACCCCGCGACGGTTCAGGTCCCTGGCTCGGGCTCGCCATCAAGACCGCCGATCCAGATATGCTCGCAGCGATATTCGATCAGCTGTTAGATGGCGGGTTTGATGTTTCCGCTTCGGCGGCGGTCATGCGTGGATTGGAAGGGGTGGTCAGCCAACGGCAAGTCAAGCTGAAGGGCGATGCGATGAAGTTGTTAGGTTTGTTCAATTCTCCCGTACCAGAAACTGCCGCCGCCGCCCTGCGTTTGGCGGGCGGACTACAGGTCGAAGGTTTGTTAGATCCCATCAAGGGGATCGCTTCAAATTCTTCCGCATCGCCGACCCTGCGCTTAGCGGCGACCGATGCGCTCTCGCATTTTCCCAACGATGCGGCGCGCGATGCCTTGTTAGCTGTCTCAGGTTCAGATACGCCCGCGGAGGTGAAACGCGCTGCTGCCCTCGCGCTTGCCCGTCATCACCGCGGCGCTGCGATAGACGCCATCCGTGCACTGCTTCCCGGTCTCGATGACCTCACGCAAGCCCGCACGTTCTGGCAGAAAGCCCTTTCACTCAGCGGATTGTCTGCCGAACTCACAAAATCGTTTCGCGAACAGGCACTCGATCCGAAAGTCGCTGCCCTGAATTTACCTGCCGTGCCGGATATCGATGAGCATGCCGAGTTGCTCGGTGTGTTGCGTCAACAAGCCGGAGGCGCGGCCGCCAGCGGACCGACGGCGGAATCCATCCTCAACCTCGCCAAGCTGGCTGCGGAAAAAGGCGATGCGGTCCGCGGAGAAGCCGTTTACCGCCAACCCGCCCTCGCTTGCATGGCCTGCCACGCCATCGGCGGCGCCGGTGGCAAAGTCGGCCCCGACATGACTTCGATCGGTGCGAGCGCGCCGCTCGACTACATCGTAGAGTCGATTCTTCTACCCGCCGTCAAAGTCAAAGAGGGCTATCACTCGGTTGTCATCACTACCAAAGATGGACGCAGTTTAATGGGGCGCTTGTTGCGTAGTGGCGGTGGCAACGTGGTGCTGAGCGATGCTGCGGGGCAGGAAATCAAGCTGGAGGATGCTGCGATCCTGAAACGCACGGATTCCGGCAGCCTGATGCCCGCAAACCTGATTGCGGGTTTGAAAGAACAAGAACAACTCGATCTTTTCAAATTCCTCTCCCAACTCGGCAAACAAGGAGATTTCGATGCCACCAAGAGCCGCGCACCACGGGTTTGGGCCATCCTGCCACTTGCAACCACCATGCCGGAAACAGCAACCAAAGGCGATCCCGCCCTGTCGTGGATTCCTGTCAACGGCACAGTCAACGGCACTCTGTTAGCGGCCGATGTCGCAACCTACGCCGGTGCAGCCAAAGAAATTCTAACAGGAATCCGCATCGAAATTTCCACTGCCACAGAGGTTTCACTCAAATTTTCTCAAACTCCCCTCGGCGTTTGGGTGGACGGAAAGCCAGTAAAAGATAACAAAGTCCGCCTCGAACCCGGCATCCACAAAATCGTCACCCACCAAAAAGCAGGTACAGACTTTCGTTTCGAATCCTCCGCCGGAACATTCCTGCCGACTTGGTGAGCGGAATCGAAGAAGTTCTTACAGAAGGTGACAAAGAGAACGAAGGATGTGCCAACACCTCATTCTCAAATCTGCTGTCAAAAAGTTGTAAAATGAAAGCCAAGCCTCAGTGCGAAGCTCCTCCGTTAACTTCGTTACCTTCTGTAAAAAAATCTTTAATCCTAACAGGTTTAAATTTTCTGTCTCTCAGGACAAATTCCTTCCAAATCAAATCGGACCTGCCGTAAAGCTCGCTCAACGGAGAGATTGATGATTGTTGATTGTTGAATGAAGAGGGAAGCTTCTTCTGTCTCCTGTCTCCAAGTCTTCTGTCTTTCGCTGGATGCGGGCGGGACGCCCGCGCTCCTATTTTCGTGCTGGGAGAATCATTCGATTGTGTTTAAGTCACCGGCGTCATGAAAAAGATGTTCACGCGTTTGTCGGGTTGGTCGATTTGCTTGCTGCCGCTTGCAGGTTCCGCGGAAACGCGGGATTTGTTGAAAGGTTCTGCGCTGGCGGAATTTCGTGAAGTCCAACACTGGCGCGGGGTGTCAGAGGTGAGTGCGGTGGCGGACAAATGTGAGTTCGAGCTCAAGGGTGAGGGAAAAATTTTGGTGAACTCGACGGCCAAAGATAAAACCCTGCCTTACTTGATGACCCGAGAGGAATTCGGCGATGTCAAAATCGAGTTGGAATTCATGGTCCCCAAAGGTTCGAACGCCGGGGTGTATGTGATGGGTCGGTATGAAATCCAGATTCTGGATAGTTTTGGTAAGGAGAAAGTCGGCTCTGGGGATTTGGGTGGCTTGTATTCACGCCATGACAAAGGGCGGCCTCAGGGCAGACAGAACTACGAAGGCACTCCACCGAAAGTGAACGCCGCTAAGGCGCCCGGGGAATGGCAGACGATGGAAATTGTGTTCCGCGCGCCTCGCTTCGATGGGGCCGGTAAAAAGCTAAAAGACGCAACTTTTGAAAAAGTTTTGGTGAACGGCCAGTTGGTACAAGAAAACGTCGCGACCACCGGGCATACCCAATCGGCTCCATTCGAAGGCGATGCCAAAATCGGCCCGATCGCGATCCAAGGAGATCATGGCCCGATCGCGATTCGAAGCTACAAAGTCACCCCCTTGGAGGATGGGGAAAAAGCCCGGCTCGCTGAGCTAGATGCTTATTGGGCGGAGGTTTCCCGCTCGGTGAACCAAGGAGATTTCCAAGCTTACAAGGCGACTTGCCACCCGAAAGCGGTTCTTGTTTCCGGAACGAAACAGGTCAGCTACCCCTTGGCGCAGGCTCTTAATCGGTGGAAAACCGAGTTTGATGATACCAAGGCGGGTGAAATCGAGGCATCGGTCGAATTTCGCTTTTCCCATCGCTTTGGCGATACCCAAACCGCTCATGAATCAGGGGTTTTCCTTTATACTCAAAAGAAAAAAAACGCGGAGGCTATCCAAGAATACATCGCGTTTGAGGCATTGCTCATCAAGGAGAACGGTAAATGGCAGACCCTCATGGAGTATCAGATCAAAGCGGTTCCAAAAGAAGCATGGGATAATATTCGGCCATAAACGAGCAAGTTTCGATCGGTTTCTCGCGTTGAATATTCCCAACAAGCTGCGACATTCGTTCCCGATCAACCGATTCTGCGTTCGCAACCACTCCAAATCATGAAACATTCATCCCTTATTTTCCAAACGGCTGTGCTGGCAATGGCTTGGTTTACGATGGCTTCACCGGTGCTTGCGGAAGAACCCGCCAAGCAGTCTGTGAATGAGGAAAAGAAAGCCGATGAAAAACCGGATGCGGCAACAACCCAGAAAAAAGCGGAAGAGATGATCAAGCTCTCACAGAACCGTGATGAATTGATCATGCCGGGAATGAAGATCCTTGTGAAAAAAGGTTACATCGATGTGGAAGCGAAAATCTGCCTGACTGAAGGGATGCTGGAGCTTCTGGCTTGCACGAAAGACAGCAAGGAGCATGAGTCCCTTATTGCCGTTGTGCCAAAAGCCGCACATATCCATGCGGCATTGCTCTTGATCGGAGCGCAGCCCGGAAATCCCGCCATGCGCAAAGAAGTGGAAACCGAGGATGGACCGCGCTGGGTCGATCTGGAACCACGCGGCCAAGAAATCGATTTATCTCTGGTTTTCAATAATGAGGCGGGCGAACCTGTAGAACATCCCATCAAGGAATTCCTCATCAAAAGCCAAGAGGAGTCTTTCGAACCCAAGCCAGCGGTAGAAGAGAAAAAAGAAGATCGGGCATTTCCGACCAACACCTTCCTTTTTGTGGGTTCCCATGTGTTCAAGGATGGCGAAGCGGATCCGGTCTATCTTGCCGATGAGAGCGGTAACGTCGTCTCTCTCTCCACGTTCGGTGACGAGTTGTTGGCGCTGCCCGGCGTGCATGCGAACGACAACCAAGGCCTCGTTTGGTCTATCGATCCAAGCCGTGTCCCACCACTCGACACCAAAGTCATTTTACGTTTGAAACCTAAAAAACCCGCAGCAGCACAGGATCCGAAAAAATAATACCTAGAATTTTTATCATGATGAGATTTACCAGATGGATGTTGGTCCCCGCTCTTGGAGCAGGTTGGGTAGGGGCTGCAGAGATGAAAGTCGATGCCGTTGCCGCAGGAAAAAAAGTTTTTGAAACGGTAGGGTGCTCCGAGTGCCACACGGTGACAAAGGGCGATCCTTCTAACAAAACGGGACCGAATCTGTTCGGACTTTTACTGACCACTCCACGTGATCGCAAGGTCATGGTTGCCGGCAAGGAAACCATCGTGAAAGCGGATCGCGGGTATTTTGAAAGATCTCTTCGCAAGTCATGGGACGAATTGGCAGTCGGGGAACAAGGTCCAATGAAGGACGTGGCATATGCGGCGATTATGCCGAACTATGTGAAGGAGTTGGTCTCGGACGATGACATGGAATCTGTCTATCATTACCTCCGCACGCTCGCGGAAGGTGCGGATCAAGGTCCTGCCACGGTGATGGTGAAACGCACGGCCGCAGCTGAGCCGACAAACATCCTCGAAATCCCCAACGAAGAAATCGTCACCGACCGGACACGCGTCTTCAGGGCGGCAATCAAAGGCAGCAGCGGACGCGCCCTCCATGTTGGCCAGCCAAACGGCATGAGTTACACGTTTGATCCGCGCATGCTCTCGGTACGCCGAATTTGGTCAGGCGGTTTTCTCAATATGAAAGAAGAACGCACCTCGCGCGGACGCGATCTTCCCAACTTGGGCAAAGGCGCAAAAGTCCACTTCGAAGGCATCGCCCTCATGCAACCCTTGACTGGTAAAGGCGACCCCGTCGATTTCGAGTTCAAAGAACCCGATGCCCATGACAACGCCGCCATTGAGAAACACCTCTGGGATAAGGTCGATTTCGCAGAACGTCTGGCCAATCTCGATGCGGAGTTTCTCGGACATCGCGCGCCAACTGAAAATACGAATCCAACTTTCCGGTTCCGCGTAGGCAAAAACCAATTTGAGGAAACGATCTCGATCACCGAAAAAGGCGCTCTCGCCATCACATTGAGTGGTGAGGTGCGTGAGGCACAGAGCTTCCAAATCGCGGTTGCCCAACTCAACGACGTGAAAGTCGAGGGCGGAACGCTAAAAGACGCAACATGGTCCATTCCAGCCGGCGCCAAGGGCCCGTTCAAACTTCAGGCACAAATCAAGGTCGACCCCGCCACCCGTGAAGTCGTGACTCGCAAGGAAAACTGGGCGCCACAAAAACTCGTTACACAACCCTCTAAACCGGGCAAAACCGCCATCGAACTTCCAGCAGGCTACAGCTTGGAAGATTGGGTTTCTCCGCTCGATCTGTTAGGTCGCGAGCAGTTGTTCGAGCCCACCGGAATTGCGGTCGCCAAGGATGGCACCATCGTTCTTGCAACACGTGCTGCCGGTATCTGGCGCATCCGCAATGGCGAGTGGACGCTCTTTGCGGAAGGAACTTACGAAGCTCTCGGCGTCTGCATTGAAGACGATAAGGGTGATGTCATCGTCATCGCCCAAAAACCTGAACTCACGCGGATGCGCGATGAAAACGGCGATGGTCGTGCGGACACTTTCCAAACGGTCTCCGATGATTATGGCTTCCACGGAAACTATCACGAATACACCCACGGCCCGGTGAGGGATGCGGAGGGAAATTATTATTTCCTGCTGAATCTCTCGCATGACGATAAAGCCGACCGCGTCTCATGGCGGGCGGGCGGACCTTTCATGGGCAGCATGGGCGGCTACCGTGGCTGGGCGATGCGTGTGACTCCGGCTGGGAAAACCGAAACTTTTGCCCTCGGCCTGCGCAGCCCGGCAGGAATCGGCGTCGCTCCGGACGGACGTATCTGGTATGCGGAAAATCAGGGCGAATATGTTGGATCCTCGAAAATCGTTCCGCTTGAACAAGGCAAGTTTTATGGCCACATGTCAGGACTCGAATCCTTGCCGGGCATGATCCCCGACGCTCCCGAACTCAACCATGATTTGTGGAAAGACAAACTCCGCAAAGGAGCTGTCTGGCTTCCACACGGTATGATGGCGAATTCTCCGGGCAATCTTGCTTGGGACGTGACCGGTGGAAAATTCGGCGTTTACAAAAACCAGATGTTTGTTGGCGATCAGACGCTCTCGCAGTTGATGCGTGTCGTCACCGAGGTGGTGGAGGGCCAAGATCAAGGTTGTGTGATTCCTTTCGGAAAAGGTCTCGCGTCCGGCATCATGCGTCCCGTTTTTCTTCCCGATGGCAGTTTGTTGTTAGGTCAAACCGGTCGCGGCTGGACGGCCAAAGGCGGTAAGCAATCCGCCCTTCAACGCGTGACCCACGATAGCAAAACCCTTGCCGCGGACATTTCCAAAATCACCGCGACACCGACAGGCTATGACATCCATTTCACACAACCCATCGGCGCCAACGTCAGCCCTGACACATTGAAAAAAGCACTTGCGGTGAAATCCTGGTTCTACACCAACCTGGCCGAATACGGCTCTCCGCGTCACGAGCTGCGTGATGAAACCGTAACTTCCGTCACCCTGGCGCCCGATCGCAAATCGCTGCTCATCGATCTGGATGGCTTTGGCAAAGGCGAAAAATGGACAGGCAGACTCTACCACATCCAGCTTAAAGAGGCTCCCACCCTTTTCGGAGACATCCCCGCATGGAAAACGCTCGAAGGGTTTTATACTCTGAATGCGGTTCCCAAAACGAAGTAAACTATTTCCCGCCAAGCTACCTTCATATTCATGAAATCACCGCTCATCGCACATGCCGCTACCGTGGCGATTCTCGGTCTTGGCATGCCGACAGGCCATGCCCAAGACGCAGCGCCAACATCTGTTGAGCTCTCAAAAACCTTCACTCCTATTTTTAAGGAGGGTAAAATAGAGCAAACGATCGAAGCTTCCGCAGAGTATGCGAACTTTCGTTTCTTGGCGGAATACGATGCAAAACAAGCGGCCTATCTCATTTTGCGCAAAGGCGTGGAAATTGAACTCCCTGCCGGAAACAACCGCAAAATCGAAGTCGCTTACGAACATTCCACAGGCAAGCCCGCACGGTTTAGAGTTTGGGTGGACGGGCTGATCGTTGAGAAAGGTCGCGATATTCCCGATAGCGAAGTGGGTGATGACTCGATGGTAGCGGATCCCACAACTTCCACTGAATTGCTGCGACTCGACAGGGATTTCACGCTAATGGCTGAGTTCACCCCGCATCAAAAAGGCGGCGCATTGATTGCAAAAAACATGCCCCAAGGCAAATGGGTTCCGGATTCCAAAGCGCTCTTCGTTCGTAATGAAAAGCTCGTCTATGAAATTGCCGGACTCGGAAGCTTGGAAGGGAAAACCAAATTGAAAACCGGCGAGAAATACACTGCCGTGGTTGTTTCTGAAGCGGGTCGCGTGACGATGTATCTCAACGGCAAACATGAAGCCGTTAAGGAAAAATTCACGGTGGCGGATCCTCAGGACGCGGTGTTTCAAATCGGTCTGGCTTCAGCCAATCTAACAGAAAACTTCGACGGCAGGATTTCCGGAGTCCGTTTTTGGGGTCGTGGTTTGAATGGCAAAGAAGTCTACGATTTATCGAGAGGAAACGCGCAAACGGTCAACACACCGGATTTGAATTGGACACCGGATTCGAGACTGATTCAGCCAAAGCCGGGTGAAATCCCCGGCCATCCCATTCGTCTGACGCTTGAAATTTTAAGTGATTTCAACATGCACCGTTCAGTAGTGCAGCCGCTTGCGCTTTCGGATCATCAGGCGCTGGTCAAAGCTTGGGGCAAAGATAGCATAGCGCGGGGGAAAACGGTTTACATGCAGCTCTGCGTGACTTGCCATGGCACGCTGGATCAACCGGGTTCACTTCCGACCGCCCCACGTTTCCATCTCGGAGATCTCAAGAACGGCTCCGATCCCTACCGCATGTTCCAGACTTTGGAAAAAGGCTACGGCCAGATGATGGCGATGCCGCAATACACCACCGCCCAGAAATATGATGTGATAAACTACATCCGCGAGGAATTCATGAAGGGCAAAAACGACAAACTCTACACCGCGGTCGATGACACATACCTCGCTTCCTTGCCACGCGGCATGAGCCAACTCCAGGAACAAGCTCGTGAGGAAAAAGAACCTCAGTACCTCCTGCAAGATTATGGCAACGCCCTGTTCTGGACGCTTCAAGTTGATCAGGGAAACATCGCGCAAAAAGGCCTGGCCGTTCGTTTGGATCAAGGCGATGGCGGCATCTCCAAAGGCAATGCATGGATGCTTTACGAACACGACACGATGCGGGTCGCCGCAATCTGGACGGGGAAAAATTTCGTTAACTGGAAAGGCATCGGCTTCGATGGCTCACACGGCACGCACACAAGCATCGTCGGCGACAAACATTTCACCTTCCCCAACGAGCCAGCATGGGCAAACCCGGAAACTGGGGATTTCAAAGATTTGCGTATCCTCGGTCGCGACAATCTTCCTTACGGCCCGCTGCCACGCAACTGGGTGCATTTCAAAGGCATGGAAATACACGGTGCCAATCCTGTGATCCGCTATTCAATCGGCGATTGTGAGATTCGTGAAATCCCCAAGCTTGCCGGCGAGAATGTTTTCGAGCGCTGGTTCTACTGTGGACCTAGTAGTAAAGAATTGAAACTACGTCTCGATGACAAACAAGTTCACATCATTCCCGCAAGCAAGACGCCGTTCCAATTCGGAGTTCGTTATCAAGCCGATAAAGTGGAGGTATTCGACCTCAAAGCTCCGGCAACGGCCGCGCAGCCGGCCTCGAAACGATTCGGGATCACCCTCACCACGCGGATCAAACCCAGTCCAGCTGAAGGTGCTTGGGCGGTCGATACCTTTGAAACTCCGGAATCGAAAGACAATCCCTGGAACTCCTGGATGCGTACCACAGGTTTTGATTTCTTTGAAGGCGGCAAAAGCGCGGCGATCTGTACATGGAATGGTGAGGTTTGGATTGTCGATGGAATCGATCAAAGCGAAGGCGAACTGAAATGGCAGCTGATCTGCACAGGGCTGTTCCAGCCACTTGGGCTAAAAATTCTAAATGGCAACATCTACGTCGGCTGCCGAGATATGATCGCGATCTTGCGCGACACCAATGGCGACCGCGAGACGGATTACATCGAAAACTTCAACAGCGATCACCAAGTCACTGAGCATTTCCACGAGTTCGCCATGGGTTTGCAAGCCGATGCAGAAGGCAATTTTTACTATGCGAAATCCGCGCGTCACGGGAAGCCCGGTCTGGTGCCGCACCACGGCACTTTGTTGAAGGTCAGCAAGGACGGATTGAAAACCGAAATCCTTGCCAACGGTTTCCGAGCCGCCAACGGCGTGTGTCTGAATCCCGATGGTAGTTTCATGGTGACCGACCAGGAAGGCAACTGGACCCCGAAAAACCGGATCAACTGGGTGAAACCAAAGGGCAAAAATGTTTTCTACGGAAACATGTGGAGCTATCACGACAGCACGGATGAATCGGATGCCGCGATGAAACAACCGCTCTGCTGGATTACAAATAGCTTCGACCGCTCACCAGCCGAGCTGCTCTGGGTGCCGGAAAGTTCCGCATGGAAACCCCTGCGCGGATCGCTGCTAAATCTTTCCTACGGTGAAGGCAAAATTTACACCGTGCCATTCGAGACACAGGGCGAGGAAGTACAAGGCGGCATGAGCCCGCTTGGCATGAAAGCTTTACCCACTGGAATCATGCGCGGACGCTTCAGCCCGCTGGACGGCCAGCTCTACGGCTGCGGGATGTTTGCATGGGCGGGTAACCGTCAGCAACATGGTGGATTCTATCGCATCCGCTATACCGGTCAACCTGCCTACCAGCCCGTCGCGCTCGGCACTACAAAAGGCAAAGTCACTATCGGTTTCAGTGATGCGTTGGATCCCAAAACCATCACAGACATTTCCGCATGGGAAGTCCGCGCATGGGATCTCCAGCGGACCTCGAAATACGGCTGCAAGCATCTTAATGAGAAAACCTGGCAAATCTCAAAAGCGAATCTTTCCCCCGATGGGAAATCCATCAGCTTGGACATCCCCGAACTCGCACCGACATGGGGCATGTCGATCAAGATGAAACTCACCGGCTCCAAGGGCGAAGCCATCGAACGCGAAATCCACAATTCCATCTTCACTCTCGATTGATCTAACCATTTTATGAGAAGCGCCACGCTCACCCTCGCCTTTGTTTTAAGTTTTATCCCGACAATTAAAGCAGAACCTGAAACGAAAAAAATCGGATGGTTCGAGCCAGTGGTAAAAGACATCGAGGGCTGGAAGGTGTCGATCGATCCCCAATTGCTCGAGGGAGAACACGCGGAAGAAGGTGCACTTGCTTTGAAAATGTTAGCGAATCATCTGCAACGCATCATCATTCTAATGCCCGAAACGCAATTGGCTGATCTGCGAAAAATCGGAATCTGGATCGAGCACAAGCACCCTGAGCTCGGCAACATGCAATACCATCCGAGTAAGGATTGGCTTGCAGGAAAAGGCTACCACCCGGATCTTGTGAAAAAAGTCCACATCCCCGTGGCGAGGCAGATCTTTTCAAAGAAGAACATGCTCAAACAACCGGCCGTGATTCTCCACGAACTTGCCCACGGCTATCATGATCAAATTTTAGGCTTTGATCACACAGGCATCCTCGAAGCCTACCAGGCAGCCAAGCAACGGGGCGATTACGAAAAGGTTCTTCATGTCAACGGTGGCGAAACCAAACACTACGCCCTGACGGATCATAAGGAATATTTCGCCGAAGCCACGGAAGCGATGTTGTATCGTAATGATTTCTACCCTTTTGTTTCAGCTGAGCTTAAAGCCCACGATCCGAAATTGTATGAGTTACTCGAACAAATTTGGCAGTCCCATGCTAAACCATGAAGACTTTATTCACTCTCGCGTTGGCGTTGGGATCGCTCCAGCTCGCATGGGCTGAAAGCACACGCAAACCCAATGTGATCCTGATCATGGCCGATGACCTTGGCTATCAGGACCTTGGCTGCTATGGCCACCCATCGATCAAAACCCCTGTACTCGATCAACTCGCCAAAGACGGCATACGTCTCACGAATTTCCATTCCGGTGCATCGGTCTGCACGCCATCCCGTATGGCTCTGCTCACCGGCGCCTATCCTGTTAGATGCGGCTGGACTCAAGGTGTTGCGGGCTACCTCATGGGCAACAAAGATGGTTTGAGCCCGGATGCGCTCACTATGGCTGAAATTTTCCGCGCCGAAGATTATACCACAGGTATCTCTGGGAAATGGCACGTCGGTCAGCTGCCTGAAACCCGACCGCATCGCCAAGGTTTCGACAGCGCGTTCTACTGCCCTATGAGCAACAACCAGCTCAAGGAAATCTGGCGCGATGATGAAATCGCCATCAAATCCGTCGATAACCGCCACTTCACCGAGCACTTTCATACGGAGGCTTTACGCTTCATTCGAGCGAATCATGAAAAACCTTTCTTTCTCTACCTCCCCCACACCGCTCCGCATTTTCCCGTCGAAGCTCATCCCGATTGGAAAGGAAAATCCAAGTTTGGCGAATACGGCGACGTTGTCGAGGAACTCGATGCACGCACCGGTGAGATGCTGAAATTGTTAGAAGAACTGAAGCTCAAGGAACACACCATCGTCATTTTCACTTCGGATAACGGAGCGCAGGGCGGAGAAAAAGCCAGCAATCTGCCTTTGCGTGGAAACAAATGGAGCCCGCTCGAAGGCGGCACGCGCGTTCCAGGCATCATTTCATGGCCTGGAAACATCCCGCCAAACCAAACAAGTGACGCTCTCACGGCAGCCATCGATCTCCTTCCCACTCTCTGTCGCGCTGCCGGGATCGATTTGACCAAACACACCCGAAAAGCCCCCATCATCGATGGGGTGGATGTCTGGGATACTCTAACAGCAAAATCCACTCAACACGCCCGCTCCGAGCTACTCCACTGGCATGGAAAATCCGCCCAACCTCAAGCTCTTACCCTCGGGGAATGGAAACTTTTCCTCGATCAACGCGATACTCTAACAAAAGCCGACCCCTCTAAAAAACCCCAAGGCCCCATGATCCCCGCTCTTTACAACCTCCGCGAGGACATCTCCGAATCCAAAGATCTCAGCCTAGAATTCCCCGAAAAAGTCAAAGAACTTCAGCAGCGGGCGAACAAGCTCATGCAAGAACTCGATGCCAGTGAAAAACTGCAGGTCGTTACGCCATAAATATATTCTACGATGAAAACCCAAATTACTCCTAACAAAACATTGCTGACGACAAGTTTGGCATGCGCTCTTTTGTTGCCCCTTTTGTTTATCCACTCATGCCTCGCAGCAGAAGCTCCGTCATCTCCCGGCCATCATCTTTTCATTCTCTCAGGCCAGTCGAACATGCGCGATCCGCTGCCCAAAAGTTTCCAAGCGGCAGTTCAAAAAGTGTTTGGCGCAGACAAGGTCATCGTTGTGACCCTCGCCCACCCCAGCCAGCCGATACGCCGTTGGTATAAAAATTGGCATCTTCCCCAGGGTCAGGTCGAGGCGCCGCCCAAGGATGGGAAAGCTCCGCAGCCTAACGGCAACATCTATGACTCATTGATTGCCAACGTCAAAAAAGCAACCCAAGGAAAATCCCTCACAACGGTCAGCTATATTTGGATGCAGGGAGAAGCGGATGCAGAGTCAGGTTGGGGAGCCGTTTACGAGGAGAGTTTTTACGGAGTGTTGGATCAGATCAAAACCGATCTTGGCATTCAAAAGGTCAACTATGTGCTCGGCCGCATAAACGATTATTGGACCACGCCGAGAGGCTTGGTCGATGGTGACATGATCAGATCCCTTCAACAAAAAATCGGGGAAGCCCATGACAATGGGGATTGGGTCGATACGGATGATCTCAACACCGGAGTGAATCCCTGGGGCGGCTACTCTTTTAGAGACGGACATTTTCCAACGCCCGCGTATGCCGTGATGGGTGAGCGCATGGCGCGCAAAGCCTGCCTGTTGATCGATCCCAAGCTCCGCTTTGAACCGGATGTCTTCACAGCAGTTCATTTCGATGGTCCTGAAGATGTCGCCAGTCACGGCGCGATCGGGTGCATGGTCAGTGGCACACAACCGGTTTCCGGAACACTCGCCGCACTCACCAATGGCAAGTTCGCAGCTGTCAATGCGGATGATAAGGAATGGCAAACCTTCACTTCTGCCGATGGCACGGTCACCGAACTGATCTTGGACTTGAAAGAGCCATGCGCGATCGATCGCTTCGGCGTGAATGTGCTATACCATCCTGAGGCCGGTGTGCCGTTTCCCAAGAGCGTTGGCTATGAGACCTCGGAGGATGGGGTGAATTGGAACCCGGGAGGCCGCAGCAACAACATCACTTTCAGTTACGGCGGCAGGAACAAAGAGGTTAACCCAGAAGATCTGAAGCCTCGCTCCTTGCTCGCGATCATTCCCGGTCCGGCGGACCGTGGCAAACCCGTCGCGACCCGTTATATTCGAGTTCGGATCCATGCGCCAAAAGCTCTGGTTGATGAAATAGTTGTGAATCCGGCAGCGAAGTAAGTTAGCTGCTCCACGCCTTTTGAGTCCTTGCCAAATTTGGAATTCAGGCGATCATTCACAAAAATGGTTCGTCTTATCATTTCCACTGTCCTTCTCGTCTCATCCAGTTACGCGGCAAGCAATCGCGTCTGGCAGCCGATCATTGACTACACGATTTCCTTTCCCGGCGATCGGGCGGATGCGGCGCCCATGATCAACCCTTTCGAAAACTTCACCCACATGGCATCCGACTTCGGCTGGATGGGCCCGGGCGGTGAACGGATCGATTCCAAAGGTGGCATCATCAATGTAAAACCAAACGGCGAGTGGACGGGGGCATGGCATTCACTCGCTGGGCTTGCCGCTGAGAAAAGCCGCGTATTCGATCCCGCCGATGTCATCGGTCTTGGCGGCACCCCGGAAAAGCGGTGTGGCATCCGGGAGCTTGCCGTGAACGCCAGCGGCAAAGGCCTTCTGCGCCTTGAGCTCGCCAATGTGGACCGCAAGGTGGTTTGGAGCGCCTCCGTGACTCTCGACAGTGAAACCACGACCACGCTCACGTTTCCACTGGATGCCAACGCGCTGGGAAAGATCAAAATCATGAACTGGGTTGCTGAGCCGAATTGCGAACTTCGGCTTTCTTCCATTGGCTTCCTCGCCGAGCGCCCCGCGATATCCCTCGAGGAATGGGCATTCAGAATTTCCATGGGCAAACTCCGTCGTTGCCATGATTTTGAAACCGGAATGACCCGGGACCGGGGCCATACGCCCGCTGGCAAGTTTGATTCGGTCGCGTCCACGGGGATGCATGCCCTTGGCAGCGCACTGGCGTTTACCGAGGGGATTATCGATAAGGAAAGGGCGGCTGCCGAAATTGCCCATACGCTCACAGCACTCCAATCCTTGCCCACGGCGGCGGGGTTTCTCCCTCACTTCGTCCATTGCGGAAATGACGGGCGTCTTACCATTGTGCCCGGCACCGAATTCAGTACGATTGATACGGCAATCGCCCTGCATTCGCTTTTGCTTGCGACCCAGATCCTCGACCTCTCGGCGATGAATCAACAAGTGATCGCCATGATCGAGCGAATCAATTTCGATGCGGTGACGGATGCCGATGGCTGGATCGGGCACGGCTTTCTGGATGATGGCAAGACCTTGCTCGCCTCCACATGGCGCGACTGGGGCGGCGAAACGGCTTTGGTGCTCGCTCTTGAATCGATGATTCCGGACCGCATCCCTCGCGGAAAAATGCTTCCCAGCGGAGCACCATACCGTGGCGTGGGATTTATCGCTGAAATCCAGAGTTTGTTCTATCCGGATTTTGACAGAAAAGAGCCCGATCTTGTCTCATCCATTTCTTGGCCTGAGGTTCGCAAAAATTTGCTGAAGGACCAAGTGACTTATCCAGCTACCCATTGGCCGGAAGCCGCTGTCGCCAAGTCGGGCATTTTTGGTCTCTCTGCGGGGGAATTAGGCATGCCCGGCGCGGGATACACCGCCAACGGAACGGAGGTGATGGGCGTTCGCTGGTTGCATCCCCATTACATGCTCATGGGCTTGGCACTCAGCCATCCCGAACTCTATCCGAAAGGCCTGAGGGATCTCGATGCTGAAAGGTTTCTCTACCCCATGGGTTTGCCCGAGAATATCGAGGCAGACTTGCTGCTTCATAATCCCATGCAGGGCTCTCTCAATGCGGCGTTCGAAACCCTTGCAGCTTACCATGGGTGGAAAAAACGCAATGCTCAGGAAAACCGCATCGATAGGGCATCAGAGAGCCACCCGCTTCTCAGAAAAGCCGCAGCCCGGTTTTATCCTCCTGCCAAGCTCTGAGCTACGCTACAGGAAAATCTCTGTCATTTGCATCACGGGGGTTTGGTCATGAAAATTCTTTTCTTAAATCCTTGAAACAATAGGTTCTCGCAGCACGTTTCCACAAAATGCAAAAAACCCTATCTCTTATTTTAGGCATCGGTTTATTCCTCGGTGCCAACGTCGTATCCGCGAAATCCAATTCAGCCGTCCCTTTGAGCCCTGAAGGGGAAAAACTCAAAGCGGAATATGCCAAAACCCTGGATGCCTTGGTGGCGGATATCAAAAAAGCCATTCCCACCATCAGCGAGGCAAAGATCGCCGCGTCTACCCAAGCTCGAGATGCCGTGCAGAAAGCCACCGCCGAGGTGGAGGCGGCCCAAGCCGCGCTAGGCAAAATCTCTCAAGGTAAAACCCTCATCGACCATGCCAAAGGCAAATGGATTGGCGGCGCCGAGAAAGGAATCGCGCAAGCCCAGGAAGCCCTGAAAAAAGCCACCACTGATGCTGAAAAAGCGGCAGCTCAAAAGCAACTGCAAGTCGCGGAAGCCGATAAACAAGCAGGACTCAATGCCCTCAAAGAGCGCACCGAAGCCTACGAGAAAGCCAAGGCAGACGAGCCGGCATTGCGTGCGACATTCGATGCCGCCCAAGCCGCTTTGGCAAAAGCGAAAGATGACGAGGCAAAATCCGCCAAAGCGCTCACGGACGCCCTCGCTTCAGTGATTGGAAGTGACAAGCTGGATGCCAAGACCGTCAAAGCGAATGTCATCACCCATGCGACTCCCCATGGCCTGGCGGCTTTTGCGGAAAAAGGCGCGGCGGAAAAGGCGGCAGTCACCCAACTTCTGGCAGATGAATCGTTGATGAAAGAGATGTGCGTGGCGGGCGGCGCTCGTTACGGCAAATACGGCGAGGCGATGAAAATTTATAGCGAGATCCAAAAAGCCAGCCCGAAAGCCAAATCAGGTCTCTTCCAGCGCCTGGCTCTCGCCACCAGCCTTGAACACGCCAATCCCATCGAACAAAACAATGCCAAAGCACTCACGGATGCCCCAAAAATCATCGATCCGGTCAAACGCTACCTGCATTACGAAAAAGCCTACCTCGATGGAGAACTCGATGCGGCGTTCAAGGATTTGAGCACATGGGAATATCGCTTTGTGATCAACTGCGATGCGCCCGACGAGATCATCACATGGGGCCGCAAGATGTTGCAGACTTATCGCCCGGATCACATTTATCACGCTGACTACGGCTGGCGCTATGTTGCCGCAGTCAAAACCGAAGTCCCCTACGGCTCACAAAATGTGAAATACGATCTTGATACCCTTCATCAATATCAAAACATCGCCAAAAATGCTGGCATCTGCGGCCGCCGCGCGTTTTTCGGCCGCTTCATGCTCCGTTCTTTCGGGATCCCCACTTGGGGCGTGACCCAGAAGGCACATGCTGCCCTGAGCCACTGGACTCCCAAAGGTTGGGTGGTCAATCTCGGCGCAGGCTACGCCCACAGCTGGTGGGACAAAGACGATGTTTCGCTCAGCGGCAATCAGTTCCTGCTCGAGACCCAAGCCCGCGAGCACACCGATGAATATCTCAAAGTCCTGCGCGCAGAATGGATAGGCCGCATCCTTGGCGAGCCGGCTTACAATGAGCGCAAAAAAATCGCCGGCGGTTTCTGGAGCAATTTGGCACTCTACGAGTCACGCGTTCTGGCCGCCAAAGCCGCAACTCTCGGACCGCTTGGTCAGGAACTGGGTGAGGCAAACGAGAAAGAACAAAAAGTCGTTTCTGAAGTCGTTACCGCTGATCAACAAAAAGTGATCGAAAAAAACGGAGTGATTACGATCCCGTCAGTCGCCCATGGCAAAGGCACGGGTAAAGCCGCCGCGATGAAAAGTTACTCAGGTGGCGGAATGCAACTTCACGCGCTCGGCGGGTTCAAAACCGAATACGATCTCGAGGCACCAGCGGCGGGCAAATACACGCTCACCGCCAAAGTCGCGACGATCCAAGAAGGCCAGATCTTCATTCTCTCCGCCAATTCCGCCCAGCCCGCCGAGCTCTCGGTCCCCTACACCCTCGGCGCCTGGCAGGACACCAAGCCTCTTCAGGTCACTCTGGAAAAAGGCAAAAACACGCTCCACTTCGAGCTCAAAACCGGCAGCCGCGGCGTAACGATCAAGGATTTCACCTTGTCTCCCGTCAAGTGACCCGCTCAGGTCTTCATGCCCGAAACATGATGTCCGCGGGTGAAGAATGTTTGAGAACCGATGGCGCTGCCCCAAGAACCTGAAATAAGCGATGCGGAGCGCCCCCGGATTCTTTTTCATGTGGGGGGTGGCATCGTGTTTGTCCCACCCCGCATTCTACAAATAACCGTAATTCCTAAAACAGGCATCCTTCACCGAACGACCCATGGGCTTTTCCTACCGCAAATCTGTCAACGTCGGACCGTTCCGCGTCAATCTCAGCAAATCCGGCATCGGCTATTCCGTCGGCGGCCGCGGATTCCGCGTCGGCACGAGCGCCCGGGGTCGTCGTTACACCGCCTTCAGTATCCCTGGCACGGGCGTAAGCTACCGGGGCGGCGGCTGCCTCATTCTCATCGCCGCCATTCCCGCCTCACTCGCCTTGGCAGCCTGGGCATTAAAATAAAAAAATGAACAAGCGAAAGCCTGAGCACAGCAAGGGAGCGCGGGCATCCTGCCCGCTTCTTCCCCTCCCACACTCCCGGATTTTTCTAACAACTTTTAATCACCTCACCCCATGAAACTCACTTGGAAACGCACCCTGCGCACGGCCTCGTCCGAGCGCTTTCTCGCCCTCCGCAATGGCGCGGATGCCGCCGCTGTGGATCTCCACTACCTCGCCAATGGCACAGTCGCCGGCACGGTCATCCTCCTCAAAGGCTCCGGCCTCGATGAATCCAACATCCAGCAGCTGCTCTCATCCCTTGACGATGAGTTCCTCCCCGATGTCGACCTAGATCACGGCAATCTCACCTACACCGTCGTCATCGGTGAAGTGCTGGGAAACTGGGAGGCAGAGAAAAAACGATCGACGGAATCTTAATCAGCCCAAATCCTCATCTACCAATCCGAAGCAGGTCGCACCAAGCTGGATGGGTGCCTGAAGGGCCAGATTGTTTGGCTCAGCCAGAAGCAGCTCACCGAGCACATCAAACACGCCTTTTCCCCTTTCCAGCTTGGCATACCAGTGTAGGGTTTGCATGAGGTGAAAAAGCAAATTCTTGGTATTCCGTTTCAAGCTAAGTCGTCCCGCGGGGGCATGGTGAAAACCATGGATTTCAAGGGCTTAGAAACCATCAATATCCCATGAATGGCTTGAAGAAGCAGAATTTGCCAGAGAAGGTCTGCCTCCATTGCGGGAGGCCTTTCGTCTGGCGCAAAAAGTGGGCGCGCGATTGGGAGCGGGTTCTCTACTGCAGCGACGCATGCCGTAAGGGCAAACCGGGGATCGTACGATGAACAGCTGGCTCGTCATCCATGCGGCCGTCACGTGGTGTCTGGTCGGCCTCATCTGGACCGTCCAAGTCGTGCATTATCCCTTGTTGAAAAATATTGGGCCGGAGCGTTTCGCCGCCTATCACAAGCGCCATATCGCACTCATCAGATGGGTGGTTGGGCCCCTCATGCTGGCGGAGGTCGGCAGCGCGGGATGGCTACTTCTGTTAGGCGGGCTCTCCTGGCTCTTTGGTATCAGCCTGATCGCCTTGGCCTTGATTTGGATCTCTACCGCATGCGTTCAAATTCCGCTTCATCAGAAACTTACACAAGGTCATGATCCGGTTATCATTGACCGTCTCGTATCCACCAACGGATGGCGCACTCTCGCTTGGACCGTCCGCGGGCTCTGTCTTGCCATGCTGCTCATCCAAAAAACCCATTAGCACTTTTATGATTTCAATTTTCCACAGCAGTACTCCGCTCGAAGCCAGCGCAGAAACCATGTTCGACTTTCACAGTGATCCTGAGAATCTCACGGTGGTCATGCCGCCTACCCTGACGCTCGTCAGCCTAAAGACCGATGGCCCGGCGCAGGAAGGACGCTTGATCGAGCTACATTGCCGTGATTGGTGGATCATCCCCATGCGCTGGACATGCCGCTGGAAGACGGTGCAGCGACCCCATCTCTTGGTCGATGAGATCGTTAAAGGTCCGTTCACCGTATTCATTCACGAGCATCGCTTTGACGAACTGGGACCGGACCGCTGTCTCATGCATGACACGATTACCTATCAATGGGGTCGCTCTTGGTGGGGGCGGTTAGTTTCCGAGACGGGCGTGAGATTTTATCTCACCCTACTTTTCAAGTATCGCCACTATCAAACTCGGAAATGGGCACTTAATGCTTAGAGCAAACGGCCCCAAGAGAGCGATGATTCAAGGTATGATCCGCATCAATTGCGGATTTCAGGTTCTTTCCAAACAGAAATTCTTCAATTTCGATCTTGTATAAAAAAAGCAGGCTGGCAACCCTACTTGATGAAAGTAAAACAACTTAAACAGCTCAGTAACTTATGCTTCTTCCTCGGCTTCGCCTCGATCCTGGGTTCGATTGCGATTTGGTTTCTTACAGGCGGGACCTCGGCAGATTCCGTCGCTCATGCCGAGCGCTTCGGAATCTTTGTAGGACTCTGGGCACCCACGTTCCTTATCCTCTCCAATCGCTTTGATCGCTATGCCGATCGTGCCGCCTAACACATGAATCGCCCGGTGTCCTTGCAGTTTGCGCTGCGCGGATGTGATGATGGTTTTGCGTTTCGCAAAACTTGGCAGTCAAACCCTGTTTCGATGGCTTAAGGGGGTAGTTAGCCCTCGGATTTTGGGTCATCTATTGATTTCATTGGATTCATTGGGTCATTGGATTTTCCAGGTTCACCAGAATGACAGGCTTCGACACGTTTCTTTGTTAGGAATCCGTTGGAAAAACTGCCATTCTATCCCGAATTGGTGGATGAATTTGAAATCTGTTCTCTGAAGTTATCGGAAACCTTAGCGGCAAATTAACGCTAAGTTCACACGGATTTAACACGAGGTGCGCCAGGTTTCATGCGTCACGGAATTTACCGGCAATGAGGTCGTTGTGTATCCCGTGAGAACCATTAGAAAACAAAAAAATGAAACTGAATATGAAATTGCTCACGGCACTTGCTGCCTGTCAAAGTGTGATCAGGAAAAGCAGTCGCATGCGTGTTCGTTATGCGATGCTGCTTTTATCTTTGGTCGGGATCCCTCTTGCTTCTGCGAACTCTGGTTCGTGGACGGAGGGGCTTTACTTGAAAGCGTTCGGGGGTGTGAATATCATACCCGATGGCGACATTTCGCAAGGCGGGTTGACAGGTGAAGGTTCCTACGACACAGGCCAACTTTTTGGCGCGGCAATCGGTAAGGATATCACTCGGAATTGGGCGCTTGAGCTCGAGTTTTTCTATCGCTCAGCAGACCTTAATTCGATCTCAGCAGGTGGACCCTTTGCTGGGTTTACCGAGGGTGACTTCGCATCGACCAATCTGATGCTCAATGGAATTTACACCTTCACCCAGCCAGATGGCCATGCGCTGTGGGGTAAGTTTACTCCCTATGTCGGCGCTGGTGTTGGATTTCTTCAAGAGGCGGACATCGATTTTACGGTCGGTGGAGTGGAGCGGGAATTTGATGACAATTACATTTTTGCCGCACAGGTTATGGCTGGGGTTACATATGAGATAACTCCTTCCTGGTCGATCTATGGAGAAGCTCGCTACCACTTTGCCGGGGAAATCGAATTGGATCCTAGTGCGGGTGGTACTAGCTTGAAGGCTGACTACAACGCGCTATCCTGCCTGATCGGGCTTCGCTATAAGTTTTGAGGCTTGTTTGTATTCGTGTTTTTCTGAATGAATGACTCGTAAGATCCAAATATGAATCTCATCCCTTCTTCGCCCGTTTTGCTTGTGGAGGATGACTTGGATCTTGCGGGCAACATTCAGGACTACTTGGAGCATTATGGCTGGCATGTTGATTATGCACCGAATGGTGCGCTGGGACTTCACCAGATCCTGTCGAGGGAATATTCGGCCGTGATTTTGGATCTGCGGCTGCCGGGCTTGGGAGGGATTGAGCTTTGTCGGCGAGTGCGTGCCGAGGTGAGCTCCACCTTGCCGATACTGATGCTCACGGCGGCGGATACATTGAATGACCGACTGACGGGTTTTGAAGCGGGCGCAGACGATTATTTAGTGAAGCCGTTCGCTTTGCCTGAATTGCTCGCGCGCTTGCAGGCGTTGATCCGCCGGGCACAAGCATTCGGTGGGCAAGCATCTACGATCCTGCGTTTTGCGGATGTGGAGCTGGATCGCGATCTGCGGACGGTGCGCCGTGCCGGACAGCTTCTTACGGTTACGAAGATGGGTTATGATTTGTTGGAAATTTTGATTCAGCGTGCTCCTGCTGTGGTGCCGCGGGTGGACATCGAACACCATCTGTGGCATGGCGAGCCGCCGGGTAGTGATGCGCTCCGCACTCATCTGGCAGCCTTGCGTGCGGTAGTTGACCGATCGCCATGGCCGCCGCTTTTGCACACGCATCGCGGGATTGGCTATCAACTGATCCTCGGAAAGGCTGATGATGTCTGAAGCTCCGGACATGCCTCAGTCGCGCCTTGCTTCGCGGATTCGGTGGCTGCTTGTCGGCTTGGCGTGCACCGTGGCGGTAGTTTTTAGTTTGGGTGGGTGGTTGTTGTTGATTGATGCCGAAGATGCCATTCAGGACAGCTATCTTGAACCTTTATTGAAGCAAGTTGCAGTGGCTCCGAGGGATACATCGATGCCGCACGGGATTGTACGGTATTGGAATGCGGGTGAAATTTCCAAGGCGCACGGCTTGGCTAACGTTCCCGCAAACAAGGGTTTGTATGAGTTTTTTACCGACAATGAGGGAAGAAATGCGTTCGCTCCGAAAAGCCCGTGGGATCGGATTCGGATGTGGACGATGGATGATAGGGAGAGGGAGTTTCGCATGTGGTTCGAGCCAGCGATTCCGGAGCGCGAAGCGGTGTGGGTGCTGATGGATCTAGGCGATATGGAGTTTTCCGATGTGAAGTTAGGCGCTATACAGTGGCGGCTTGCTGTGCTGACGAGTGGTGTTTTCATCGCTGCATTTCTAACAAGCCGAATCATCACCAGCTGGGCGTTGCGGCCGATTTTTGAACTTGCGGATCGAGTGCGTGCTCGGGAAGCCGAGCGTGCGGCGGGGCGCTATGCAGAAGCTCCGCTCGCAGCGGGGTTGCCTGCGGATGAATTCGGCTATTTGGCAAGAGTTCTTGATGAGTATCACGAAAATCTGCGGCACACGCTTGATCGCGAGCGTCGGTTTATTGCCGATTGCAGTCATGAGTTACGGACTCCGGTCACGACGCTGAATGGTGCTGTTGCCCTGTTGCGGGATCTACCTGCCACCGCTGCTGCACATGACCGCGTGCTGTCACGGATGGAGCGAGCCGGACGGCGGATGGAGAGCCTGATTCAAACCTTTCTCATGATTGCCCGTGAAAATCGACTACCCGAGCCGAAGGGCGAGATTGCGGTTGAGGAGCTTGTCCGAGAGGTGGTCGATGAATGGCGTGCGCTACACCCGACTCATCCGCTTGTTGTAGATCTTGAGGGATGTAAGTGCGTCCGACTGCATTCTCATCATGAAAGTCTTGCGGTGCTTGTTCACAATTTGGTTGGGAATGCGTTCAGCCACCTTAGCGAGGGGCGGCTTGAGATTTCGTTGAGCCACAACGACGAAGGGGTAGCGATTTTATGTTTTGAAGATGATGGTCCAGGGTTGCCTGAGTTTGTCGAATTAGCGAAGGTTTCTGGAGAAAATCCACTAAACAGAGGTTATGGTCTGGGTCTTTCATTGGTGGAGCGCCTTTGTATGGTACAAGGCTGGCAAATTAAAAAGCGTCCGGGGCATGCCGGAGGGACGAGTATTCAAATCATGTTCGCTGTGCCTTAGCCAACCCCCTTTCTCCCGCACTCTGGTCGGGCTCGGTTGCTCTTTCAGAAGCGACCCACGAAAGCAAATTCCATGCAGTGGCAGATGACGGACCGCTCGACGGACAACCCCGACGGAGGGACTCAAGCACGTAAACCCGACGCTAAAATCGGTCCGCCTTAGAACGCATTTCCAGCATTAAGAACGTAGACTCGTGCGTAAGCGGTGTGCATGGATGTGCGAGACTCCACCGCAACCAAACACGCAAAGAATTCCATGAGCCCAAGAGAAACCCGGGGAAGTGGGTGGGATTGACTCTGCTGCGCTCCGTCCCTGCAGATTGCGCTGCGCGGATGTGATGATGGTTTTGCGTTTCGCAAAACTTGGCAGTCAAACCCTGTTGCCTGCGGCAAGGGGTTCTCGGCCCAACCCGGCTCTTAATCAAAGATTGGGGACATGAGGCCAAGAATGAATCATGAGCCCCATGACCCCACCTAGTGAGATAGGAATCAAGGGATACCAAATCATCCGGTATCAGAGCAAGCAAACGATGGAACTT
>JBIIKO010000010.1:0-140253 GCA_044233125.1 Luteolibacter sp.
CGTTTAGAGATGGGACATACAGGTTCTGTGAGTCGTGTCATCGGAGTATCCACGAGAAACAAAGAAAAACTCAGAAAAGTGAACGAAATTGAGAAAATGTTAAGATGTGACACCTGACCCCAAAAAAGATTCTGCTTTAACAGGGATGCTAGATGTTCCCATTGTAGGAGAAGCTCTGGGATGGGAGCAAAATAATAATTTTTTCAAACCAGAGTCATTCAATCTAGGAACGACAGGTTATACATACGATCCTAATCGGGCCGCTGGCACAAAGGTGTATATCAACTTTCTGACAGAATTTGGGCGTAACCTGCGTCTATTTCAGGAATCCGCAGCTTACGCAACCGCATCAAGGACGAAAACGGTAGGAGCAGATGGGCGCACAGCGGGAGTAATTAATGATAGTGTCGATATGGATGCCCGCTATGGTTTTGGTGAAACGCATAGTGCCGAATGGCTATGGAGAATTCAAAAAACTGACCGCTTCTATCATGACCTGCTGGAGAAACTAGACCTTAACCCGATTCCATAGCTATGAAACAAAAACTAAAATACGGAATTGTTTTTTTGATCTTTGGGAGTGTTGCGATAGTCTTATTTTGGCAGAAATATCCGGAAATTCTAGCGCCTCGTGAACAAAAAAAATCAGCGCCAGAAGCACAAGAACGTGACTCATCATTAAAGGGAAACTTAGTCAATGTGCCCCCAGTCAAAAATAGCCTTTTGGCAGAACAACTTGCTGAAATCGAGCGAGAAAAAGGCAATAGTAAATTAGAAAAAATAAAGAATATTATCAAAAAAGGTTTCAATGCTCCGATTGATTTTTGGGGTAAAGTTGTCGATCAAAATGGTAGACCTATTGTTGGGGCGAAAAGCGAGATTGATATCGATACGCAAGGAGGTAATCAAAAACATATCGTTTTTTCAGACAGTGATGGGCTATTTGAACTTTTAGGGCAAAGGGGAGCTTCAGCTTACGTGAAGGTCTCTTCAGATGGTTATGCATCAACTTCAGATAATAAAATAGGCTCTAATATATCTTCACGCATGATTTACTATTCAATGGAAGCGATGCCTGCTTATGCGCCACCAACCAAAGACAACCCCCAGATATTTGTTCTCCGTAAAAAGAACCCATTGGCGAATCTTGCTCATGACTTCAAGAAGCGCTTATCTGTTGGCAAAAATGGAGAAACTCAGAAAATTGAACTTAAAACAGATAGGAAAGCAATCGGGCTTGATGTTCGTTGTTGGTCTTCGTGTCCAGTTCCTTTCACCTACGATAGGTATGATTGGCGAGCTGAGATCGAAATCGAAGGAGGAAAGCTACAAGCGATTACTGAGCTTGATCCCGTAACAGCTCCAAGCGATGGCTATCAAGAAGTCTTCCAAGTAGAGATGCCAAAAAATACGCAAGACAATTGGTTGCGGAGTAGTCCAAATGGAAAAAGAGACTTCTGGATTCGATTTAATGACGGAACATACGCCAAAGCTCGTATTGAATTGAAAACAGGACGATCGCACGAAGTAGATGTAGAATTTTGGTATAACTTGGATGGGACGAATAACTTCGAGCAGTGAATGGGTTTCAAAGTACACGGATTAACATTGAATGGGGTGTGGCCTGACTCCAAAAAATCGGACAGTGGCAAATTAGAGTTTTTGTGGATAAAAGACAATTACAGAAACCAATATGAAAAGAAGCCGATTCAGCGATGAGCAGAAGATCCGTATCCTTAACGAGTATCGTTCAGGAAAGAGCGTCAAAGAGATTTGTGCCGAGCACAATCTGAGCACAGCGACCTTGTTTAACTGGAAGCGCAAGTATGGAGATATGGACATTCACGAGGCGCGCAAGCAACGGGCCTTGGAAGAAGAGAATGCGAGGATGAAAAGGATCATCGCCGATCAGGCGATGCAAATCGACATCCTCAAGGAGATAAACTCAAAAAAGTGGTAAGCGTGAAGGCCAAGAAGCACGTTGCAAGAACCTTCACGGAAGCAGGCAAGGCGAGCATTAGTTCGATGTGTCGGTTGCTCGGACTGCCACGTTCGAGCTTTTATGCCCTGTCAAAAACCTCACCAGCGAACCAGGAAATCGAGCGCGAGATCGTGGAACTGAGCGAGGAGAAGCCCAGATATGGTTATCGCAGGGTAGCTGCGCTGATGAGGCGCTCTGGGAAGCGGATCAATATCAAACGCGTGCAACGCGTAAGAAGTCGCCACGGGCTGCAAGTCAGGAAAAAGCAGCGCAAAACGAGACGCATTGAGCCGAACTCCGTCAAGCGCTTGCGAGCCAGTAACCCAAACGAAGTTTGGAGTTGGGACTTTGTCGTTGACCAGACAGTCAATGGACAGAGTGTGAGGATCCTGAGTGTGGTTGATGAGTTTACGCGGCAATGTTTCAGCATCCGCCCACGGCGTAGTTACCGCGCAAAGGATGTGATCGACGTTCTGGATGAACTGATCGCCGAACACGGCAGTCCGGTTTATCTACGCAGCGATAACGGGCCGGAATTCATCGCATACGCACTCAAAGACCATCTCGAAAAGCGAAGGATCAACACATTCTACATCGAGCCGGGTTCACCATGGGAGCAGCCATACGTGGAGAGCTTCCATGACAAGCTGCGTGACGAACTACTCAACCGGGAGATCTTTTACAGCTTGGAAGAAGCAAGAATTATCCTTGAAGCCTGGAGAGAAGAATACAACGCAGATCGCCCACACAGCTCGCTCAAATACCAAACCCCAAACGAGTATGCACAAGCTTACAAAATACAACCCGGGGCTACTCGCCCCAGACCCCAGCAAGCTGATGTCAGCTTGACCACACCCGCTCTCATGTTTAGAGAAAGAACAAGCACATTAACTCTAACTTAGAACTGTCTAACGTTTGGGGTCAGGCCAGTTAGGCCAAGAATGATGTAAAATTTAAAGCGTTTTTAGAGTCTGTTCCAACGCATCCATTTTTTGGTAGTAATTTAAGCGTGAAAGTTTTGCAAAAGTTCTGGACAGAATCGACTAGTATTGAAGGCATTCGACAAATGGCAGCTTCGATACGAGATTAGAGATCTTTCCGTAACGAACGGGCTTTGCATGCGGTCTTTTCCGAACTATGAAGCGGTTGTGAGTTTGAAGCAAAAACTTCTGGCATGGATGCGAGGTGGCGGTGGCGACTTCGAGGCGGCGGCGTTGGAGGTTTTTCGTTATCAGTTTGGATCGAACTTTGCGTATCGGAATTACTGCGAGGCTCTCGGGCGGACGCCGAAAAACGTTGGCAGATGGCAGGAAATTCCCGCGGTGCCAACCGATGTTTTCAAATTAACCCAGACGGCGATGCGTTGCTTTCCCAGTCATGATGTGAAAGGTTTTTTCCTGACATCTGGAACGACGCGTGAGGTGCGCGGCAAGCATGAGTTTCGCGATCTCGAGCTTTACGAGGCTTCGGTCAAAGGATGCTGGCGCGAGCTGGGTTTGCCGCAGATTCGCAAACCCTGGTTTTTTTCACAACGGGCGGAAGATGCGCCGCATTCGTCTTTGGTGCGGATGTTCGAAATTTTAAATGAAGATGGAGAGTGGCTGATGGATGCCGAGGGTCGGTTGCTATCTGAAAAATTTTCGCCAAGCGGAGCCGCGTCCGTACTCGGGACTTCGCTGGCGTTATGGCGGTTTTGCGAAGAGAGCGAGCCGGTCAAATTGTCGGAGGGCTCTTGGATTTTTGAAACCGGGGGAAGTAAGGGTTTGCGTGAAAGCCATTCGCCTTCAGAGGTCCGGCAACGGCTCTCCGGCCATTTCTCGTTGCCGGAGTCGCGCATTCTCAACGAATATGGAATGACCGAGCTGTTTTCCCAGTTTTATCAATGGGGAGATACGGAGACTCACCAAGGACCCGCGTGGACGGCGATCCGGGTGGTGGATGTTTTTTCCGGAAACCCCGCGGCCGCAGGCGAGGTCGGATATTTGGAAATCATGGACCTCGCGAATCTCGATACCGTCTCCGCGATTCGCACCCAGGATTTGGCGATCGCGACGGGAGAGCGGAGTTTTATTTTGATCGGACGTGATCCTTCCGCCGTGGCGCGGGGTTGCTCGCGTGGAGTGGATGCGGTATTAGCGGTATGAAATAGAAGCGCGTCCATCCGTGGTTCCATAAACTAAAAATGAAAAATCTCTCAGACAGAATCGCATTCCTACTCACCCATCGGCCGACACTTGAGCGGTGGGTGGGATGCTATGATGAGATGACCTTGAAAAAATGGTTAGATCTTGAGCTCGGTGATCATCGTCGGCTGGAGCAATGGATTGATGGGTCGCGCGTTGCGCCGCGCGGGCCGGTGCTGCATGTGGTCACTGGAAATACTGAACACGCCGCGTTTCAATCGGTGTTTCGCACCATTCTGTTAGGATGTGAAAGCTGGGTTAAAGTGCCATCAGCAGGATTGTTAGAATTTGAGCAGTGGGCGGCCGAGGTCAAGTTGTTCGAGGTGAAACGCGAGTTGCCGGAAGCATGGCGCAGCCCTGAAGTTGCAGTCATATATGGCGGTGAGGAAACGCTCGCGTTTTTCCGTGCGTGGCTTTCACCGCAAACCCGTATCATCGAGCACGGACCGAAACTCAGCGCGGCATTTGTTTTTGAATCCCGCGCTGGTTTGGAAAAACAGCTGGCAGAGGATGTCATGCGCTTCGGTCAGCGTGGCTGTCTTTCCGTGCAGGCGATTTATGTCCAAGGCGATATGGAAAAATTCTGTGAAAAACTGGCAGTGGCGTTGGAAGAATGGCGACCAAAAATCGTCACTTCGCTTTCCGAGGCGGGAGGGATTCGTAACGCGCGCGAAGTCGCACGTTTTCAGATTGCCAACGGTGCGAACATGAAACTCTGGGAGAGTGCGGATTCTGTCGATTGGACCCTTCTCTTGGATAACGATTCCACGCTTCTACGCACCGGCCCGGGCGGAGGATTTGTTCAGGTCATTCCGATGCCAGACACGCTCGCTGCCGAAACACTCGGAGCGGAAATCGCATTTTTATCAACCGCGGTGGTGGAGCCATTGGAGTTTGCCGATCGCTTGGAAGCCATCGCTCCACCAAGGATTTGTGCCGCAGGCAAAGCCCAAGAACCCGGAATTTTTTGGCATCCCGATGGGGAAATGCCGCTCGCGGGGCTTGTGCGCTGGCGCGATCTGGGTTGATCTTGCGTCCATGTCCGAACCCGCAATCGAAACCACCGGCACCGTCCTCGAGCGCAAAGGAGAGATTCTTTATCGTGTTCGGCTGTTGAACGGCAAAGTCGTGCTCGGGCATTTGTCCAAACCTCTCACCGATGAAAAAACGGAATTTTCCGAAGGCGATCCGGTCATCTTGGAAATGACCCCGTTCGATTTCGATCAGGGGCGGATTGTGAGTGGCCCGACTCAGAAGGGTTTGTAAAACGCCAAGTAGGCGGCACCCACGGCGCCGGCTAGAGTCAGTGCAAACACAACGCATGGGCAGAGAATCTTTTTCTTTGCGAGAACGGGTGCAACCCCGATGAAAAGCCAGATGCCAAGTTTCGCCATCCACCAATATTGATCCATTGGTGGCTTCTTAAGCATGGCAAAGCCAACGAGCAAAATGACCAGCAACGAAACCCCGTGCAAAATAGATGCGGATTTCCGGTTTGAGCCGCCCAGTAAGGTTGCGCCAAGCGAGGCGAAAAGGGCGAAGACTCCGGCGAGGTGAAGAATTTTCAATAAAAAGGGATCCATGACTGCGAGAACATTTCGCGCATGGTTGGGAAAAATCAAGAAAACTCGGAAAGTTGTAGGCTGGCACGTGCGTATCTAGGGCATTGATGAAACGCAAACTCGCATGGTTAGGTGTGATTTTACCCACCCTCTATCTGCTAACGATCGGACTGATTCCAGATCCCGTCCCGTTTGTTGATGAGGGGATTGCCCTGTTCGTGTTGGGCCGTTGTGCCGAGTATCTCGGCTATGACTTGCTTAAATGGTTGCCCTTCCTCCCAAAAAAGAAAACATATCCCCCGTCAAGCCCTCGTGCAGACCACAAGGGCGTCACCCTAGACGTTTGAACCCCCTCACGCTTTAATTCTCTTTATGACCACTGAAACTGATCAAAAAAACGCTTGTTCCTCACGCTGCCTCCCATGGTGCATTACGATTTTCGGCCTGCTCATCATTGCTGTGCTGATTGCCATGCCCTTCCTCGCGGGGGAACCGAATGCGGAAAAAACGCCGGATATCGTTCGGTTTATCGGACATTTCCATCCGGTCGTCCTGCACCTTCCGATCGGTATTTTCTCGCTCATCATGATCCAGGAGTTGTTGGCGATGTTCACCCGCTACAAGCCGCAGAGCGGCATCATGCCCATCTTTATTGGCGCGGCAAGTTCCGTGGTAGCGGTTGTTTTCGGCTTCTTGCTCTATATGGGCGGCAGCTACGAGATGAGCGAGCTGCTTGAGGATCACCTCTGGGGCGGGATTGTTTTCGCCTCTGCTGCCATATTGACCTTGATCTTCAAATCCTGGCCCCTACAGCCCGGATTTTCCACAGCACTCTATCGTGTCATGATTTTCGGCAGCGTCGGGATCATGAGCTACGCCAGCCATGACGGGGCATCGATCACTCACGGAAAAGATTACCTCATCGAGTACGCTCCGGATTCGCTACGTAAAATCCTCGGCCATGAGCCGAAGGAGAAGACAGAGGATGTTCCGGTTAAGTCATTTGAGGATCAGATCGTCTACGCAGACATGGTCCAACCCATTCTCGATAAACGCTGCGTGGAATGTCACAAAGAGAGCAAATCCAAGGGTAAGTTCCGCATGGATACCTATGAGCTCCTCGTCAAAGGTGGCAAAGAAGGAAACGGCGTTGTTCCGGGTGATGCGGCCAAAAGCAATATTGTCTACCGTTGTGAGCTTCCCGAGGATGACGACGAGCATATGCCGCCGGATTCCAAAGCTCCCATGGAAGATCACGAGCTCGCGGTGATCAAATGGTGGATCAACTCCGGTGCGGATCCCCTGAAAACCGTGGGGCAAATCGAACTTTCCGAAGAAATCCGTGCGGCCATTGCCAAGCTCGATCTCGCAGTCGATCCAAGCACAACAAAATCCGTTCCAGAGGCCCCAAAGACCGACCTGCCCTCCGCTGAGCTGGTCAAAGCCGTTGCGGCCCTGGCAAAAGACTTCCCCGGTGGTCTGACCTTCCAGTCCCAAGCCTCCTCCGGACTCACCTTCACGGCGGTTTCTCTGCGCAACAATCTGGACGATTCGGTTTTCTCCAAATTGAAAGCGGTTCTCCCCAGCATGGTGTCGATGGATCTGTCCGCGACCGCAATCACGGATGATTCGGTCAAATTGCTCGCCGCCGCTAAGGATTTGCGGATGATTCGCCTCTCGGAAACCAAGATTACAGATGCCGCCCTGAATACCCTCGCCGACCTGAAAAACTTGGAGTCTGTGAATCTTTATGGCACACGTGTGACCGATGCCGGTGTGGAGAAATTGAAATCCCTCACCCAGTTGAAACGCCTCTATCTCTGGCAGACAGATGTTTCCGAGGGAATGATCACCAAACTCAAAGAAGCACTTCCCGAACTTGAGATCATCACGGGAATCTGATTTCCAAACCGCGCCTGACGAAAATCATCCTCACCGCTGAGTTGGCAGAGATCTCACCAACGAATCAACGGCGGTTAGATGACAACGCCGGACAAGATGGAGATGAGAAGAGTGGATGGAAAAAGTGGAAGGAAAAAGAGTGGTACACGAGGACGGGATCGAACCGCCGACCGACCCGGTGTAAACGGGTTGCTCTACCGCTGAGCTACTCGTGCATGCTCCGTGAGTAGGATTCCTACCGGAGAGAGCAAGATGCAAGACTTTGTTGTGTTTATTTTCAAAAAACACATTCCCATTCGTCTTTTTGTGTGAGGTTTTCCGCAGTCACTGAGCTTGCCTCGGGAAATCCTCAGCGGTGCTAAAATCGACATGCTAAATCATTGGGAATCAATGGCTTACGAAACGGTAAAAAAAGCCTTTTTTAAGCAATAAGTCCTTGTTTCCTATGCGTGGATTTCAGACCCTAAGCGCGCCCTATGTCAGAGATTCCCAACGAGCTAGAAAAAGCCCAAACGCAGGTCGGAGCCGAGCAAGAATACAATGCCGGACAGATTGATAAACTCGAAGGTCTGGAGGCGGTTCGCAAGCGCCCGGGCATGTATATCGGAGATCCGGACGAGCGCGGTTTGCATCACTGCGTGTTCGAAGTTCTGGATAACTCGATCGATGAACATCTTGCCGGTTACTGCTCCAAAATCAAAGTGGCGATTCATGTGGATGGATCCATTTCCATTTCCGACAACGGCCGCGGTATCCCGGTGGACATGCATCCGAAGTTCGGGATTCCCGCAGTTGAGCTTGTTCTAACAAATCTCCACGCCGGCGGAAAATTCGGTCAGGGCGCATACAAATATTCCGGCGGTCTCCACGGGGTTGGCGCGAAATGTGTCAACGCTCTCTCCGATTGGTTCCGTGCCGATATCACCCGTGATGGCAAAGTCCACCGCATTGCTTTCGAGCGTGGCAAAACCACGGAGCAACTGCACGTGGTCGGTGAAGCGGATCCCAAGAAAACCGGCACCGCGATCACATTCTATCCAGACGCCACGATTTTCGTCGATACCATCGTTTTCCAATTCGACCGACTCGCAACACGTCTTCGGGAACTGGCGTTTCTTAACCCGGGCCTGACCATTGAGCTGGATGACGAGCGCCCGGAATCTGCGAAAAAGACCTCGTTTTTCTACAAGGACGGCATCGTTGAATTTGTAGCCCAGCTTTGCGAAAACAAAAACGTCGTTCACGAGTCACCTGTCATTATCAGTGGCAAACGCGAGATTGATCTCGATTACGATGGCAAGCAGACGAAAGAAGACGTCTTTGCCGATGTGGTTTTCCAATACAACGATTCCTACAACGATCAGATTCTCTGCTTCGCAAACAGCATTCCGAACGCCGACGGCGGAACCCACCTAACAGGTTTCCGCACCGCACTTACGCGTGCGATCAATGCCTACGCCAAGACTAATAAGATTCTTAAAGACAAGGATCCCGCCCTCTCCGGTGACGATGTGCGCGAAGGTCTCGTGTGCGTTATCTCCGTGAAGATGCCCAGCCCGCGCTTCTCTTCCCAAACAAAGGGAAAACTGGTCAACTCGGAGATCGAAGGCGTTGTCTCATCGATTGTTTATGAAGGCCTCAACACCTATTTTGAGGAAAATCCGGCACTGGCCCGCAAGATCATCGAGAAATCGGTCAACGCCGCCCGTGCGCGTGAAGCCGCCCGCAAGGCGCGCGAGACCGTCCGTAAATCCGCCCTCTCCGGCGGCGGCTTGCCCGGCAAACTCGCTGACTGTTCAGAGCGTGACCCTGCGAAATCCGAACTCTATATTGTCGAAGGAGACTCCGCCGGCGGTTCCGCCAAACAGGGCCGTGACCGACGGACTCAGGCCATCCTTCCCCTGCGCGGAAAAGTCATCAACGTGGAGAAGGCCCGCCTTCACCGCGCGCTGCAGAACAAGGAGATTCAATCCATGATCACCGCGATCGGCGCGGGCATCGGCGAGGGGGATCAGGACGGGGCGTTCAATATCGAAAAAGTCCGCTATCACAAAATCGTCATCATGACCGATGCCGACGTGGACGGCTCCCACATTCGCACGCTTCTGCTGACTTTCTTCTGCCGCCACATGCCGGAGCTTGTGAAAAAAGGCTACCTCTATATCGCCCAGCCTCCGCTCTATTTGGTGACCCGGAAAAAACGCTCCGAGTATGTTCAGGACAATGACGAGCTGAACAAGATCCTCATCGATCTAGGCGCCGGTGAAGTGGTTCTTCGCACGTTTGACAAATCCCGTACGTTCTCCGCAGAAGAACTCAAAGGTATTTTGGAGAGTCTTTCTTCCCTGTCCCGTTTTCAAAAGGCGATCGAAGGCAATGGCGGAAATTTCCAGCAATACCTCGCTGCCCGTCGCGCCGACAGCCATCTGCCGGAATACATGGTCCGCATTCGTGAAGGCAACCAGGAATCGGTTCTCTATTTTGCCGACGAGTCCTCACTTTCAACCTACGCCGCAGAAAATCGTGACCTTGGTCTTTTTGACGAGCAACTCACCGAAGAGGAGCTTGCCGCCGTCACTGGGCCTTCGCGTCGCGCCGTTCTCCATGAACTGCACGAATCACATGCGATCACGAAAATCTTCGCGCGCCTCAACGAGTTGGGAATCGATACCAAGACCTTTTACTCGATGGATGCACCGATCTTCGAAATCCTTGAAGGCGAGGGAGAAAAGAAAACCATAACCCCGATCTTTGTGGTTTCTGAAATTCTCGCAAAAGTTCTCGAGATTTCCGCCAAGGGAGTTCAGATCAAACGATTCAAAGGACTCGGTGAAATGAATGCCAAGCAGCTTTTCGCCACGACCATGGATCCGGAAACCCGCCAGTTTCTCCGCGTCCGCCTTGACGAAGACAACGCGGTCGAAGCCGATAAAATGTTCGATGTCCTGATGGGAGATGTGGTCGAACCCCGCAAACGCTTCATCGAAGACAACGCCCTCAACGTGCGCAACCTCGACGTCTGATTCCCTTTTTTACCCTTAGATTTCTTTTTCCCATGAGCAACGATTCCATCAAGCCTATCAACGTCGCAGACGAGCTCTCCCAGTCATTCTTGGAGTATTCGATGTCGGTGATTATTTCACGGGCATTGCCTGATGTCCGTGACGGCCTTAAACCCTCCCAGCGCCGCGTTCTTTACGCGATGCGCCAGCTCGGCGTAACTCCTTCCAAATCCCATGTGAAGTGCGCGAAAATCGTCGGTGAGACGATGGGTAATTATCACCCGCACGGAGATTCCTCGATCTACTCGACTCTCGTCAATATGGGCCAACCATGGTCCATGCGCGAGCTGATTGTGGATGGACAGGGTAACTTCGGTTCGGTTGAGGGCGACGCCCCCGCTTCCATGCGTTACACCGAGGCCCGCCTCCACCCACTGGGCATGGCGATGATGGATGATCTCGATAAAGATACGGTCGATTTCGTTCCGAACTACGACGGCACTCTTCAGGAACCCTCGGTGATGCCTTCCGCGTTCCCGAACTTTTTGGTCAACGGCGGAACCGGTATCGCCGTGGGCATGGCGACGAACCTCGCCCCGCACAACCTTGGCGAAGTCATCGACGGGATCTGCGCGATGATCAATGATCCGAACATCGATCTGCCGGGTCTGATGCAATACATCAAAGGTCCAGATTTCCCTGTTGCCTGTGAAATCCGCGGCATCCGCGGCATTCAAGATTATTTCAGCACAGGGCGTGGCTCAATGCGCCTTCGAGGGAAAGTCGAGATCGAGGAAAACGAAAACGGCAAGTCGATGATCATCATCCGCGAGGTCCCTTATGGAGTGAACCGCGCCGTTCTTCAGACACGTATCGCGGAGCTGGTGAACGAGAAAATTCTAACAGGTATCTCCGGTATGCGGGACCTCTCCGATGAGGAAACCCGTATTGAGATCGAACTGAAACGCGACGCCCGCCCGCAGGTCGTGGTCAACCAGCTCTTCAAGCTCACCGCACTGGAGACGTCTTTCAGTGTCAATATGTTGGCAATTCATGAGAAGCGCCCCAAACAACTCTCCCTGAAGGAAGCCATTGATTGCTATATCGAGCACCGCCGCGAGGTCGTCATCCGCCGCACCCGATATCTTCTCGGAAAAGCCGAAGAGCGCGCAGAACTTCTCGAGGCCTATTTGCTCGCGCTCGGCCACCTCGATGATTTTATCAAGATCATTCGCGATTCCAAAAACCGCGAGGAAGCCCGTGAGCGCCTAGCCGCCTACGAATTTTCCGCCAAAACCGCAGAAGGACTCGGCATTCTGCTCCGTTCACAAGCTGCCGTGCAGGGAGACAAATATGTTTTCTCCGAGCGCCAGGTGAACGCGATCCTTGAACTCCGTCTCTATCAGCTCACCGGACTCGAGCGCGATAAAATCAAAGCTGAATACGATGGCATCCTCGTTGAAATCACCGATTTTCTCGACATCCTCGCTCGCGAAGAGCGCGTGCTCACCATCATCAAGGACGAGCTCCAGGCGATCAAAGCGAAGTACGCCACTCCTCGTAAATGCCCTATCGTCGCGGAAGTCGGCGAGGTTGCAATGGAGGATCTCATCGCCAATGACGCGATGATCGTCACGCTTTCACATCGCGGTTACATCAAGCGCACGCCTGCCAGCGAATACCGTCTCCAAGGCCGTGGCGGAAAAGGGCTCAAAGGCATGGAGACCAAGGCGACAGGGAAAGATGAGCCGGATGATTTTGTCGAGCATCTCTTCTCCGTCCAAACGCACGATTACCTCCTGTTTTTCACCAATACGGGACGTGTCTATGTGGAACGCGTTTATGAATTGCCCGAAGGCTCACGCACTTCTGTCGGACGTAGTATCAAAAACGTACTCGATCTCAAACCAGAGGAAAAAATTGCCGCCCTGCTACGCTTGGAACGCAAGACGGATGAAAATGGCAACGATATCACTTTCCACGAGGACGCAGGCTTCGTTTTCTTCGCTACGCGCAACGGAAAGGTCAAGAAGACCGCTTTGCATGATTTCCGTAATTACCGCAAAGCAGGCCTAACTGCCATCAACCTTGATGAAGGAAACGACCTCATCGGAGTAAATCTAACAACAGGCGAAAACGAAATTCTGCTCGTTACTCGTAATGGTATGTGCATCAAGTTCACCGAAGGTGTTTACAAAAAAGCTCAAGGCGAACCCCAAGAAGGAGAAGAGGAAGAGACCGAAGAAATCGATGCCGAAGAAGAAGGCAAGCCACAGATCCGTCCACAAGGTCGCGCGACTGCTGGGGTCACCGGTATACGCTTGAAAAAAGATGATATCGTAGTCGGAATGGCGATCGTTTCTGAAGAATCGATGCTCCTGGTCGCCTCAGAAAATGGTCTCGGTAAACGTACGACCTTCTCCAGCTATCGCGCATTGCGTCGTGGTGGGCGTGGGGTAAAAACACTCAATATTACCGAAAAAACCGGCCAAGTCGTTGGTGCCGTGGCAGTCACTGAAACAGATGAACTCATGCTGATGACCTCCACGGGTCAAAGTATCCGTATCCGCGTCAGCGATATCCGCGAAACTGGACGCGTTGCCCAAGGCGTGAAGCTTCTCACACTCAAACCCGGCGAAAAGCTTCAGGATATTTCCTTGGTCATCCCCGATGGCGAAGACAGCGAGTCCTCAGGCTCAATCAGTATCGAAGCCTCGGAGTCTCCCGGAGCCGACATTGATAAGGATCCCGATGCGGACGCTCAGAGCGAGTGATCGATTGGACTTGAAATCCAATTTTGTTAACCACGAAAGGCACAAAAAACACGAAAATCAGAGGGTAACACCCTTGTTCTTTCGTCACTTTTTGATGACATAAAAATTACAATTTCATCTGTAGTTTCGTGTGGTTGGTGTTTTTCGTGGTTAAAAATACAAAAATTGATTCTTGCCATAGGCATTCATAAAATGTTCATATGAACACGCTATGAACGATACATTACCTGAACAAGCCATTAAATCCTACTCCAACGACTACGCCATCTACAAACCTAACCAACGCGGTAACGGCGGAGCGATCCGCTTCAACCTCAATGCTGAGAAAGGCGCGATCTTTCTCGATGCCGCCCCGCAAAGCGGCGAAAAGCAGTTTGATTGGGAAAACAAAATCATCATGAAATGGGGCCTCTCCGACATGGGTGCTGTCCTCGCTCTCCTGCAGAACCGCACAACCGAGGCCAAGCTGTTCCATAAATCCGAAAAAGCCACCAGCAGCCTCGAACTTGTGATCCGCGATGAACCCGATCGCGCGCCCTACATGCTCTCCATTTCCCGCCAGGAAATCGCCGATAAATCCCTCCGCAAAGTCTCCATCCCAGTGACTCATTCAGAAGCAGCCCTCCTAGAAGTCGCTCTCCGCCTCGCCACCAGCCGGATTATGGGTTGGTGAGTCTGAAGTGTTTTCATCTTGCGTAAAGCCGTCCTGAGCTTGCCGAAGGACGACTTTGCCCGAGACCTACTTCTTAATCTGATCCGCAAACCGCTGGATATAATCGAAATCCGCGCCTTTCATCGATTTACCTTTTTCCCAACCCTCGGGGAGTTCTTGGAGTAACTCAAGACGACGAAGGGTGTTGAGCAGGTGAAGCAAAGCTGTGGGATGCATGTCATGGCTGACATCCGTCACGAGCGATTGGATGGCGATTTGTTTTTGGCCCGAATTCCACAAAGCCTCGGCGGCAGTGGTGCGGATGATGGGTTGTTCGTCTTTTAAAAGTCCCGTCAGTTCATCGACTTTCAGATTGGGAAATTTTTTGGTGAGTAACATCAGTCCGGTTGCCGCCCAGTAGCGCTCGACAGGATGTTTCGATATCAGGGCTTCGCGTAAAGCGGGGAGATTATTTTCATTCATCTCGGTTGCGGCAAAGGCGAGGCCAATGATTTTATCCATATCAAATGCGTCGCTTCGAACATAAGTTGCGATGGTGCTCTCACCTGCAAGTGACTCAAACATGGGCTCTGGAACAAGTCCCGTGTCGTGGGTTTGTTTCATGGTGGTTTTCAAACGCTCGCGCATCGCGGCGAGTTTGCCGGAGTAGACGGGATCTTTGGCGAGGTTTTGCATCTCCCAAGGATCCGCTGTTAGATCATAAAGCTGCTCTGAGCCGTTGGGTGGTTCCCAAAGTGCTTTGTGGTAACCGCAGAATTCCTCTTCTTTCCATGCTTTTTGATAAGCCGCCCATCCCGGCTGGCCGAATTGATAAAATGAATAAGGAGCGAGAGGCAGATGGGGTTGAAAGTTCCGAATGTATTTCCATTTGCCATCAGTCAAACCCCGGCGCATTCCGTAAAGCTCATCGAAGCGATCCGCATAAAGAAACTCCATTTCATCGGCGGTGGGCTCGGCGCGGTTTTCACCAAGAAAGGCCCGACCCTGCATCTGAGGCGGCGTTTCAAGGCCGGCAAGCGAAAGGAAAGTGGCTGAGAAATCAACGAATGAGACAGGTTCGGTGATGCGGTCACCCGATTTGAAGGGTGAGAGTTTTTTGAATTTTGCGGGAATGCGAATCACCAAAGGAATTTTCACGCCGGTTTCCTCGAGATAACGCTTGCCGCGTGGCAGGACTCCGCCGTGGTCTGAGCAGTAGATGACAATCGTGCTGTCCGCGAGCCCGGCTTTTTCGAGATCATCGATGATTTTTCCAACCTTCGCATCCATGTCTGTGATGCGGTCATGATAACGCGCCATGTCTTTGCGGATTTCCGGAAGATCTGGCAAATAAGGAGGGAGATCCATATCCACCGGCTTCAGGCGCTTTGGCTCGGCGGCGGCTTTGTTGAAAAGAGAGCTTTCATGAGAATCAAAGAGATTGAAAATGGCGAAGAACGGCTTTCCCTCAGGGCGGTTTTGATAATGCGCTTTGTTGGAGGATTGATCCCAGTAGGAGTGATCGTTTCCTTTGAAATTGTAATCCGTTTTCGAGTTGTTTGTGCAGTAGTAACCGGCGGCACGGAGATACTCGACATAGGGACGGTAATTCTGGGGTATGGCATGGCGTGATCGCATATGCTGAGTGCCAACGGTTGGGGCATAGGCGCCTAACAGAAGGGTTGATCGCGCAACGGCACAAACCGGCGCGTTCGAATAGGCATGTTCAAATAGGAAGCCCTCCTTGGCGAGTGCATCAATACGCGGCGTCTGCGCTTGCGCATTGCCGTAGCAGCCGAGCCAATGCGAGGAATTATCCTCACTGACGATCCATAGAATATTGGGTTTTTCTCCCGCAAGAAGTGGCAAGCAAAGGCTGAGCAAACAGAGGACGAATTTCATGGAAAGATTGAAACGCAAGCTTACACACCGGAAAATGCTCCCGACAGGAATCGAACCTGTATCTAGAGTTTAGGAAACCCTTGTTCTATCCGTTGAACTACGGGAGCTAAGAGATGAATTTGATAGGGGCTAAGGAACGCCAGCGCAAGCGATAAGGTTTGATCGTGAAAAACCCATGTTTATCGATGGTTGTATTTCTTCTGGATCAGACAGCCACATGGACAACAAAAACCCCACGCTCGCTTTTGGCGAAGGTGGGGATTTGTGAAAGCGCTTGGATGCTCAGACTTCTGGGTTAGCGCCAGAAGGATTGGACTCAGGTTTTACAGCAGGGGTTGAAGCAGTGCTTCCGTCCAACTTGCCGAGGTATTGCGGAAGTTCCACACCGACATTTTTCGCGATTTCATGCAGCGGTGGAACGGCACCTGCGAGGCCGGAAAGGAAACTGGCGGTGCTGGATTTACCATCCGCGCCGCTGCCGTTGTCCCAGACGGTGATCTTGTCGATCTTGAGATTGGCGATGGCTTGCACCTGCTCGCGGACGAGTTGTGGCAAAAGCTCGGTGACGAGCATGTTCTGTGCGCCAGCCGGCCCCATACAGGCTTTGATGAGATCTTCGAAACCTTTTGCTTTGCCTTCGAGAACGGCTTTGGCTCCTTCCGCTTCCGCAAAAAGCTTGGCTTTCATACCGCCGGCTTCCGCCTCTTGAACAAACTTGATGCCGTCCGCCTCCGCTTGCTTCGCGGCCCGAACCGCGTCTGCCATACCTTGTTGGATGCGCCGCACCCGCTCTGCTTCGGCATCGGCCTCCACGATCTGACGGTCTTTTGCGATCTGCGCAGGCACCACGATATCCGCAAATTGAGTGGCCTTGTCACGTTCTGCGCGCTGACGCTCGGCGGCTTGTTCGGAGACGTAAGCTTCTTCGAGGACTTTCGCTTCCGCGACTTTTTCCGCAGCCATTGCGACTCGCTCGGCCTCCGCCTGAGCACTGCGGCGCTGTGCATCTGAATTGGCAATGTCGATGAGCGAGGTGTTTTCCCCGCGAGTTGCCTCGGCGTTGGCGGCCGCCACGTTGATCCGCTTATCCCGCTGCATGGCTGCGGCACCGCTTTCGCCATCGCGGTCCGCCATGGCGACTTTGACCTTTGCCTCGGCGATCGCTTTGGAAGCTGCCTCTTGACCGAGCGCATCGATGTATCCCGAGGCATCCGTGATATCCTGAACGTTGACGTTGATCAGGCGCAGACCGACTTTTTTGAGTTCGACTTCCACGCCCATGGATATGTTGGCGATGAGCTTGTCCCGGTCGGCGTTGATTTCCTCAATGTCCATGGTCGCAATGACCACGCGCATCTGGCCGAAGATGATGTCCTTTGCGAGTTCCTTGATGTGCTCCATGTTCAGCCCGAGCATGCGCTCTGCGGCGTTTTCCATGACACCGGGTTCCGTGGAAATGCCGACGGTGAAAGTGGACGGCGTGTTGACCCGGATGTTTTGTTTGGAAAGGGCACCGGTCAACTGAATGTCAATCGGTAGCGGGGTGAGATCAAGGTATTGGTAATCCTGGAATACCGGCCAAACGAAGGCGGCGCCACCGTGATGGCAGTCTGCGGATTTTCCTCCACCGACTTTTCCATAAACGACCAGAATCTTATCCGAGGGACAGCGCCGATAACGCGTCAAAACGGCAACAAGAAAGATGAATAAGGTGGCGATGACCGCGGCGCTTGCAATGATGATGTCCATATTTTGTGAAGTTGGATAGGTGAAGAGAGAGTATTGGATCAGTCAAGTGGCTCGACGACGAGAGTCGTGGCTCCGATAGTATTCACCACTTTGACTTTGGTTCCGGGGGCCAGAGGTTGGCTGCCTTTTTGCAAAGCCTCGGCCGTGACAAGACGACCTTGGATCATGACTTCGACCTGGCCTCCGGCACGTTGGACAGGAGAGATGGTCAGATAGACCGTGGCGATTTGTCCGATGGCATTCGAGTAATCGAGCTTGCCGTTTGATTGCAGGCGCATGAAAGAGCGCATCATTTGGTAAATGATCAGCATCAAACCGAAGCCGACAACAAATGCGATGGCGACGGTGGGAATGAGATCGAGACCGCGTCGGGTGCAAATGACTCCCGTCCAACCGAAACCGGTAAAAAACGCAGTGATTCCCCGCACGGAGAAAACCCCCATGCCTGAATCGTGATCCGCAAGCTCGAACCCTCCCGCTCCATCATTCATCCCGAAGAAAAGAGTCAGGATCATCTGAAACGAAAGCACGATCAGCGAGACAATGGCAATGCCATAAAAAATCTGAAGATCGAAGTTCAGGGCGTCCCACCAGGATTGGATAAAATGAACCATCGGAACTAAAGTGGCGGGAATTTGGTCAACATGGCAAGCTTAGACTCCCGAGAGGAATTCCGCAGCTCTTGTTTTCGCCCCATATTCCCTGCCGGCACCAAACCCGACATGTTCTCCTTGGTTGGGAACTTCCAGCTACAAAGATGAGCTATTGCGGCGTTTCGCCGGATTGGATTTGAATCTGCAGGGGCTTCGAGGTGCCTAGATTCAAATCGCGTTGCGGAAATGGAATGGAGATCCCAGCTTCGGCCAGACATTTTTCGATCATGATTCTCAGATCGCTATCGATCACGAGCCGATTGTTTGTTTCCTGGATTTCAACCCAGAAATACAGCGTGAAATCCAAAGCATGATCCCCGAAATTGGAGAGAGTTGCGAACGGCTCAGGCTTTTTGAGAACCAGCCCATGTCGTTGGGCGACTCCTTTTAAAATTTCAATCACATCCTGGGTTGGAGATCCGTAGGCGACGCTGATCTTGATTTCGCGAAGAAGGAGTCGGTTGTTCAGCGTCCAGTTGACGACGCGGTTCTCAAGGAAAAGCGAATTAGGCACAAGGCTTTCAACACCATTGAAACCGCGAATGATCGATGAGCGCGTGTTGATTTCCGAAACCACGCCAACGCTGTTGTCGACTTCCACGATATCGCCAACCCGGATTTTCCTCTCAAACAGCAGGATGATTCCCGAGATGAAATTCTTGATGATCGTCTGGGTCCCGAAACCCACCCCGATGGCCAGGGCACCTGCGAGGAATGCGAAAATGGTGAGGGGGATGCTGAGCCAGTTAAGTGTTGCCAGAGCCAGTAAAAACGCGACCAAAAGCATGATCCAATTTTTCAGCGTGCGGGCTTGGTTTTCTCCGATGATGCCGCGGTGGACGAGCATGTGTTGAATGCGGCGGAAAATGTTAGAAGCCACCAAGTAGGCGATAACGAACAGAATGAGCGCCTGGATCATGGATCCGAGACTAACATCGCGGATCTGAACGATTTTTTGACCGTCCCTTTCAATAACCTCCTCGAACTGGTTGATCGGGATATTCCAGACTTGTTTTGTGGACGCCCAGAGCCGCTGAAAAAGCCCCGATACTTTTTCATGCAGCGCCTCCTTGTTTTTTGAGAGATAGATGGCAAGCCAACTGTCCAGGGTCCTTGTTTGGTTGGAAATGCTTTGAATGAGGCGTTGCACGAGCGACTGCCTCTCCCAAAGTGAAGTTCGAATCCGGTTTAGGGAGGACAATCTCGGATCATCTGCCGGAAACGAAGTAGCGCGTGCCTGTTCGTTGCCGATCGCCGCGGTAATGGCTTTGAGCTCGTTGTTGGCAACGACTTCCCAAGTGGCGAGCCTTTGTTGGAGGGATTGAAGCGCTGCGAAGGAATCCTTGCGCTCGTTTGGTGAGGATTTCGGATCCAGTAAAATCAGACGGTGCTGATAAGACTCGGGGATATACGCTTCAATTTGGTCCAGCGATTCAAGCGAGCTGATCATCTGCTGGATGGAGTCCAAGCGTACCTGTGAGGCTTCGTGGTTGATGCTGGCAAGTTCGAACGCCAATGGATCCGCGGGCTCGGCGGACTTCGCGCTTTCAAGATTTGCAAGTGCCTTCGCTTCATCTGTTGAGGCTTTGCTCTGGCGGTTTCTGAGCGCATCAATCTCGGCCCTCAGGGCTTTTCTCCGATCCGAGGAAGCGGCGTTAATTTGTTCGATATCCTCTTTGCCAAGCACCGCGGTCAAGCTGGCTTCGCGTATTTTTTTGCGCAGTAGATCGGATTCCCAATCCAGTGTCTGGATACTGGTTTTAAGCGCGGTGATTGAAAATTGCAGCGCGCTGGACTGAATGAAAAGCAGACGCTGCTTTTCTTTATCGGATTCGAGATTCCACACCGCGGCATGATTCCGGTCTTCTGCCGTATGCTGATTCTTCTGAGCCTCTAAAATTCGCGCATCGAGTCTTTTCGATTCTTCAAGCCACCCATCCAGAGTGCGCTGATAAATATCGAGCGAGGAGCGGTCGGATGCCGCTTTTTCCGCAAGTGTCTCTTTCCGGTTGTTCAGTTCATCAAGAACCAGCATGGATTTTGGCGGGTTATCGCCATATCCGTTCCATTCGGCCGCCGCCTTTTTCGCGGCTTCCAGGGCGAGCTTGTTTTCTTCGATGTTCTTGATCGCATTGAAATGCCGACGGATCGCCAACTGGGTGCGTTCAAGAGTCCGCTTGCGATTTTCCAAATCCGCTTCGCTGACTTTGGGCGGCAGGTCGGATTCAACGATGAATTTGGACAAACCTTCCAGATCCTCGGCGACCTGCTTCTTCCAGATCTCCAGCTGGTCGCTGATCTTTACCGCGGATACCTCATCGGCTTTTTTGTCGGTTTTTTCAGATTTGGATTCTTTCGGAAGGATGCCTGTTTGGGCAATGGCTTGCGTGCCGAGGGCACCCGCCAAAAGAGTTAGAATGGCCAGACCATGTTTAAACTTCACCGCGTTCATCTTTTTCAAGTTGGATTCGATCATCAAGGTTCCGAGCTTTCACACGATGATTGCGTTTGAACCAGCGCTCGGTGGCCATCTGACGTTTTTTGGCACGTTTGCGAAGTGCCTCGATTTCTGTTTCAAGATTCAGAAAAGATTCATACCGTGCGGGGTCAAGCTCGTTTTGTTCCACGGCTTTGCGAATGGCGCAGCCTGAGTCGCGCTCATGGCTGCAGTCGGCAAACTTGCATTCGCTGGCAAGTTGGGCGATGTCCTCGAAACTGGCGCGCAGCGTGAACTCATCCGTCCACATTTGGATTTCACGCATGCCGGGATTATCGATGAGCATGCCTCCGGAATCTAACGGAACAAGCTCCCGGCAAGTGGTTGTGTGGCGTCCCTTGCCGGTGGTTTCATTCACTTCGCCCGTCCACTGCCATTCTTCTCCGTAGAGTTGGTTGACCAAGGTGGATTTTCCGACACCACTGGAACCTACGATACACATCGTAATTCCCGGCGAGAGATGGGAGCGGATGGCTTTCAGTCCCTCGCCTTTTATGGCCGAGGTGATGTGGATGGTTGCGTCGGGTGAAATGCTGGCGATTTCTGCAGCGGCGCTGGCGAGTTCTTTTTTGGTGAACAAGTCCGACTTGTTGAGGAGCACGACGGGCTTTGCGCCGCTTTTATGGATCAGGGCGAGATAGCGCTCGAGGCGGCGCAGGTTGAAATCAGCGCCGGCATCAGTCACGACCGTGACGATGTCGATGTTGGTTCCGATGATTTGCGCTTGGCTGCTGTTGCCTGGCATCTTTCTTGAAAAGACCGTGCGGCGGGGAAGTTGGGCGCGGATGACGTGCGGCTGGTTTTCGTCACCCTCTTCAATGGCGACCCAATCGCCTACCGCAGGCAGATCCGAATCGACTTGCGCGGCATTCCAAAGTCGCCCGCAGAGGATGCAGTGAATTTCATCGCCGCCATCGAGGAAGGCGGAAAAGTTGATGGAGGTTTCCCGAATCAGGCGCGCGGGAACCCAGCCTTTTTCGCGGTAGGGCGCAAAGGCGATTTCGAGTTCCTGGGTCCAGCCGAGTTCCTGAAGGGTCATGTTTCGGGAAATGGAGTTATTTTGGGATGGTTGCTGCGATGCGTTTTTTGAGGCCTTCGATATTTGCTGAAACGGGACTCTCAGGTGAGATGGCTTTTGCCTCATCAAGCGTTTTGAGCGCGTCCTCGGGTTTTGTGAGCTGCATGTAAGTGATGGCCTTGAAGATCATCGCCTGTTGCTTGAGCTCGCCTTCAAAGGTTCCTGCGGCTAGGGTTTCGTCGATTTTTTTCATCACTCCCTCGAAGTCTTTCTTGAGAGCCAGCTCATTCAGGCTGGCTTGGAAATCCTCGAATTTGGATTTTGTTGCGATGCCTTTGAGGAATCCCGATTCGTCTTTCGGATCGGCGGTTTTGATGGCCTCCATTTCATCGGCGTAGAAAGTCGAGATCACCGTGTCCTCGAGGCCCATGGATTGGATCGCGGTGATGAGGAGCTTGGCTTTGGCGACACCCTCTGCCTTGGCGGCCTCTGCAAATGCGGCATCGCGCTTGCCGCGGATGCTGAGCAGTTCATCGAGATGGGTTACATAGGCTTCGGGTCCGCCGGCCTTGTAGCCGGTTCTTGCGAACGGCCTGCCTCGCTCGTCAGTCAGGAGCAGAGTCGGGAATCCTTTGATGGCATATTGTTTCTTAAGGACATCGTTTCGGGCGATGACTTCCTCGGTGAGTTTGGTGGCGTCTTTGGGGAAATCGATTTCGACGAGGACGAGCTTGTCCTTCACTCCGTTTTTGAACGCGTCGTGGACGAAGACTTCCTTGTTAAGCTTGATGCACCAGCCGCACCAATCGGAGCCGGTAAAGTCGAGGAGTAGGCTTTTCTTTTCAGCCGTTGCCTGTTTCTTGGCCGCTTCAAAGTCATTGGACCAGCCCTCGCCGCCTGCGAAAGCGGTTCCCAAGCAAAGAATGGCGACAAATGCGGCCGCGCGAAAATAGCATTTAGATTTCATAAGTCCCCAAATCTCGTCCCGATCACCGCACTGTCGAGACGAAAGACACGTTGGCGGCCGGTCTTTTGAAAATTCGCATCAAGGTTTTGTTGTGCAAACTCGGAAGCCGAGGTCTGCCCTGCGGGTGGAGCGCTCTTCGAGCCATTCCCGGCTGAGCGTCCCTTTGCCGGGCTTGAGGAATGATCCGCCGATGATCACCCATTGTGGCTCACCGAGCGGGTTTGACGGGCTGACGCGCGGTTCGGCCGTCCATTCCGAGACGGATCCGGCCATGGCAAGAATGCCATTGGTCGTGCGGTCTCGGGTTTGAGGGGATGGTGGCCATGTGCTGAGGGGAATGGCTGTATAATCGGGGGTTTCGCCCATCAATGCGGCAAGCCATTGTTCCTGTGTTGGCAGGCTGCATTTTTTCCATTTCGCATAAGCGAAAGCATCCCACCAATCCACGCCGACCACCGGCGTGCCGAGGTCGATTTTTCGATCGTTCCAAATTTTGGATTTTTTGGCAGAGTCATAAAGATCGGCCCAATGATTGGGTTGATGGCTGGTCTTGTCACTGGGTTGCTCGGGATGATCGAAAACCTGGTCGTTCGATTCTTTGGCAAGCAAATCGAGAGTCTTGAGAAATTTGGCGTATTCTCCGATAGAGACTTCCTTGTTAGAAATGGAGAAAGGGGTAACGCTGAAGGGAGTTCCGTCGCGAGTGGTATAATTCCCGCCATGCACCGTGATCCATTCCGATTTGATTTCGGACGAGTCGGATTCGTTGTTTTTTTTGAGAAGCACCCAGCTCAGACCGCTTGTGAGCACAACGGCCAGAGCGGCAAAAATCCAGATCGTGTGATTTTTTTTCCGGCTTGGAATGGCCGCGGTTGGAACAGCGGTGATTTCGGATGGCTCGGTGAGTTGTTGTTCGATTTGCTCGCAGTAGTCTCGAATTTGAGACCAAGTCAAATGTTGGCCGTTGTCCATGCCGCGCATCCATGCAAGAAGGGTCATGCAGCGCGTGGAGCCGGGGTGATTCGGATCGAGTATGGCTTGGAGAAACGTGCCGAGACTTTCGATATCCCGGCTGGATTGATCCTGGGTGCGTGCACCATGGATCACGAGATTTTCAAGTCGAATGATGCCCTGGGTGTCTACATGAATGTCGTCTGGGCCAAGCGGAGCTGTGGAGTTATTGTGGGATTCGTGATAGATGTTTGCCTCTGCAATGCGCCGCAGCAGTTGCACCAAACTTAGGGCTTTGAATTTTTGCCCTGCCTCGATGAGCTGCGTTATGGTATCTCCCGGCAAAAGCTCGTAAGCAAAAAAACCATGTGCGGTATCCGTGGATGCCTCGTAAATCGAACCCACCAGCGGATGATCGACTGCGGCCTTTGCTCTCACATCGGCCAGGAAGGCTTCGCGGTTTTCGGCATGGCTCTCTTTCAGTTCATCGATGAGAACCGTGCGCCCGACGGATACCTGTTTTGCCGACCATGTTCGGGTCTCGTGACCATCTCTCAGGCATGCCAAGAGGACATAGTCGCCGATTTGCCTGTTTTCGTTGAAAATTTCCATGGGTTATTTGTCTGCAGGCAGAGGATTCAAAAGCGGGATTTCCGGATCAAAGTTCGGCGGTAGGGAATCCCGATCAAGAAATTCCGGGAAAGAATCCGAGGGATCCTTGTTTCCTGCGGGTTGGCCGATTTTCGCGGCAAGATCTCTGGGCCAGGCTTGAACATCGAGAATTTCCCCTTTGTAGGACAAGGTGGCGACCTGTCCATAATAGTTCAGCTTACCGAAAAGGTGCGTGGTTTGATTGTCGCGATTCGGAATCTGGTAGGTCACCCGCAGGGTTTCTTCTCCGGCGGCCCAGTCAAAAGGTAGGCTGACCCAATTTGCAGTTGCCCATGATTCATCCTCCAGCTGGATGATTTTTCCGTTCGAGGTTTGATTGAAAAACGTGACAGAGACCTCGATGTCCGAGGACTGGACTTCCTGATCCGGGGCCTTGAGTACGGGAATGGACAGAACGGCACGTTCTCCGCCGCTGGCCTCGGGATCTTTGAAAATACGCACCCGGCCCAGAGCGATTTTTCCACGCATTTCTCCGGTTTGCTCGAAACCATCACGCAGTTTTGCGGCAGCGGCCTTGTAAAGCTCCCCAGATCCCGTGACGCCCAGCTGGAACACTTGCTCGTAGTAGATCGACGCCTGATCGTAAACGCCCATCAATTCATGAACCAAGCCGAGTTCATAGAGGGCGTTGGGTTCTTTGGGTGTTTGTTTGAGCGCCTCTTCGAGTTTGACGATGGCCATGCCCATGTCGCCCGCAACGCGCGCGGTGCGCGCTTCATTGACCAAGCGCTCGGTGCGAGGATCCGCGATCGCGGGAGTGACGAGTTGCTTGGGCTCAGGAATGGCTGGGGAAATGACGGGGTTGGTGCTTGGACGCTCCGGAGTCGGCGGTAAGGGGCGGGTTGGTTCAGGATTTACCGGAGCGGTCTCGCTCGGAAGCGTTGATGATGGCCGGACGGGATAGGGAACGGGTTTTTCCACCTCGCGTTCGACGATGCGAATTTTCTGGCTCTCTTCCAAGCGGGCGGCAAGAGCCATGCCGGCAATCAGTAGCTGTGAAAAAGCGATCAATCCGAGTACGCAGCAGGCGATGGCAAAGACGCGGTTGGGTTTCATCTTGGGGGATCTTGCAGGATGGAGAGATTACAGTCAAATTTCATGTTCTCTTGAAATATTTCAGCTAGAAACCCCCTGTGATGAAAAGGGTTGCGTGTTTATTACTGTTGCCGGTCATGGTTTATTTCCTGCCTCTGCCGGAGGGCAGCGCCGCCATGCAGGGGATCGACCCCACGCAGCTGCGTCTGGGGCTGGGGCTTTTTGTTTGCATCGCTTATCTCTGGATGACCGAGACGCTGCCTTTGAGCATAACGGCATTGTTGGTCCCTCTCCTCGCGGCGGTGATGGGGCTGAGCGATATGAAAACCAGTCTCGCAGCTTTCGCCAATCCGCTGATCTTTGTGTTTTTTGGAGGTTTTGCGTTGGCATCCGCACTCACCGCGCAGGGATTGGACCGATGGCTGGCAAGTCGGTTGAGCTTTCTTGGGAAGGGGAAATTTCTTTCCTCCTCAATATGGTTTTTCGTGGGAACGGCTTTTATTTCCATGTGGATGAGCAACACGGCAACAACCGCCATGATGCTGCCTCTGGCTCTGGGAATGTTGAGCCGGTTTAAAGCGCACCAAATCCATCCCGGAAACACTTCTTTCTTGTTATTGGGGCTGGCCTATTCGGCGAGTATCGGCGGCTTGGGCACGATCGTCGGAAGCCCTCCAAACGGAATCGCGGCAAAACAACTGGGGATCGGTTTCTCGGAGTGGATCGTGTTCGGTGTGCCTGCCGTCGCGGTTTTACTGCCGGCCATGATCGGTTTGCTCTGGTTGATTTTGAAACCTGAAAATGTGTTGCTGGAGAGATCCGAAATCACCGCAGAAAAATTTGTTTTTAACAGCCGGCGATGGCTGACGCTGTGCATTTTCATTTGCACCGCGCTTGCATGGATGTTCGGAACCCAACTCGAATCGTTGCTGGGAATCGAGGAAATGGATGCGTGGGTGGCGCTGTTGGCGGCGTGTGCCGTGGTTTCTTGCAAGGTGGTGAGCTGGAAAGAGGTTCAGGAGAATACCGATTGGGGCGTGTTGTTTTTGTTCGGGGGCGGGTTGGCATTGAGCGCGGTCTTGGGAACATCCGGCGCGAGCTTGTTCATGGCCCGTTTGTTAGGCGCAACGCTTGAGGCATGGCCGCTCTGGGCCATGATCGCCGCGATTGTCTGTTTCGTGATTTTTCTCGGAGAATTGACCAGCAATACCGCCAGTGCGGCGCTGCTTGTGCCGATCTTTTTTACGATGGCGACCGAGTTCAATCTCTCTGCGAACCAACTGGTATTACCCCTCGCTTTGGCGACTTCATGCTCATTCATGTTGCCCGTCGGCACTCCGCCAAACGCCATTGTGTATGGAACAGGCCAGGTTCCGCAGCGCACCATGATGAAGGCGGGCTTTTATCTCAACATGATATTTGTCATCCTGATTACCGCGCTCTCACTTCTTCTTTTTTAATTTCGGAGTGACCCAGTGATCGGCAGCGGAATTCACCAGGAAATCATCCCCGAGCGCCTCACGACCTAGCAATAGCCGGTGGATCATGCGTTTCCGGGAAACCAAGGAAATGATGATTTGTTTTTCGATGCCGGCGAGGCGGAGCGTGGTGGAGACGAAAATCCTGTCACCCGATTTTCCATCCGAGGAGCGGACGCGCTTGCGCAACTTGATCTCCTCTTCAAGCGTGATGAGTTTTTTGTCCTTGCGATCAAGGCGCACCGTGAAACGCACGCGGTTGCCGGGCAGCTCGGTGATCTCGGCGCAATCAATGGCGGAACTCTTGGCGCCGGTATCGGCCTTGGCCTTTAATTTCAAAGACCAATCCGGGAGCTCCACCCGCTCGCGCCAGCCAATGATGATGCTCATGTTATGGAATCGTTGGATTTCGGAAGTTTTTTCATCTTCCTGCGTTTTCTCTTTTTCACGGGAATCAAGCCTTTCATGTGCTCCGATTTTCCGTAGCAGAGTATCGTGTCATCGGCTTCCAGAACACGGCTGCCTTTCGGGTTGGAAATGACGGTCCCTTTTCTTTTCAGCGTGAGAACGACGACATCCATCTCTCGCAGTCCGGTTCCCTCAATGGTCATGCCAATGTATTTGCTGCCCACGGGGATGTGAATGTCCGCGACGGAATAACCGCGTGAAATCGTGAGGCGTTGGCGGATATCGATTTCGGGAAATTTGACCTGATCCTCAATGTAATCGATCATCTCTCCAGCGATGTCCAGGCCGGTCGCGCCCTCGATTCCCTCGAGGCCGGGTGAAGAATTGACCTCCATGATTTGCGGGCCGTCCTTGCCTTCTAACATATCCACCCCGCAGATCCGCAGACCCATGATTTGGGCGGCACGCACAGCGGCCTCTTCGTAACGCGGATCAAGCGTGATGGCTTCCGCCTTTCCACCGCGATGTACGTTCGAGCGGAACTCCTGGCCCTGCGCGACACGGCGGATGGCGGCGACCACGCGATCTCCGATCACAAACGCACGCACGTCCTTGCCTTTGCTTTCCGAGACGAATTTTTGGAGCAGGACCTGTTGCTTGGTGGAGTGGAGAGTCTCGACAATGGCTTTCGCAATCTCGATTTTATCCGCCAGAATCACGCCGACACCCTGCGTGCCTTCTAACAGTTTGATGATGACCGGCGCGCCGCCGACACGATGCAAGGCATCCTCCACATCACGTTTGTCATCGACATAAGCCGAGCTTGGAATGCCGACATCGTGTTTGGATAGAATTTGAAGGGAACGGAGCTTGTCGCGGGAATTGCTGATGCCGGCGGCGGTGTTGGGCGTGAATACATCCATTTGCTCAAATTGCCTCACGACCGCGGTGCCATAGCGGGTGATCGAAGTGCCGATCCGTGGCAGCACTGCATCGGGAGTGCGGAGTTCTTTGCCGTGGTAATAGATATGCGGATCTCCCTGATCGAGACCGATCGTCAGGCGCAAGGTGTTGAGAACTTCGATTTTATGTCCGCGTTTGCGGCCGGCCTCAATGATGCGGCGCGTCGAATAACACTTGGGGGAGCACGACAGAATGGCGAGTTTCATGGTATCGGGAGAGCACAGACATAAGAGACATCTGGGCTGCCGTCAAAACAAAGCGGAGTTGGTTTAAAGGCCAAATGTTACGAAGTTTGGCGCGCGCGTCTCCAATGCAAGACTTAGAAAGATTTTTAAGATCCCAGCATGCGCCAAGCAAATTTTATATTTCATGCCATCTTGCCATGCGCATTTTGTGGTGGTATGTGTGGTTTTTTTGTCTGCAAATATTTTTATCTTGCACTGAATTTTTTGTTAGATAATCAACCTGTCCTGCCCCCCCCTAACTAACATAGATTCGATCATGCTGTTGTTTGATTGAGCTTATGTTGGATATCTTATCGGCAAAATAAGTATTGGGTGGAATCTTGCCGCCCTTATCTCCCCCCCGATAATGAATGAATTTTATAAAGCGACGCTTACCACGATTTCTTGTGCCGCGATCTGGACGAATCAACTTATGGCGTATTTGCCGCCCATTACTTTTGAGAGTCCTATATATAGTCCTGGTGATTCTTTAGGACTGAATGGCGGCACAGGATGGTCGTTGTTGTCTGGAAACGCATCGATATCGGCAAATGGCGCAGGCGTTGGCGGCGGTCAGGCTTTGAAAATTCAAGCAAATCCAACACAAGAACCGCTTCTGGTTAGAGATATTGACTGGGATAAGAACCAGACAGTCGCATTCATCGATGTGAAATTAAAACCCGCAGCCGATCCCGAGGGAAGCCTTGCGAGTTTTCATTCGAATGGCACGCAGCTTGCGTTTCAAGTTCCGGTAGGAGCGAATTCAGGAAATGTCTGGGTTTACAACGGCAGCTCCGGCTCAACGAACCCGGCGCAGTGGGCGAAAACGGTGGGAACTTTCGCGCTCGCGGCAAACGGCCTGACCGCTTCCGATTATACAAGGATCACCTTGCGCCACGACTACCAACGCAACATTTGGGATTTGTTCATCGGGGGAAAACTGGCGGCCGCCAACCTGGCATTTGACGGGCGTGGCGCGAATTTGGAAAACATCGAACTCTACGGCAGCAAGGTAGGTGATACCTTGATCGATGACCTAACAGTCGATCCGAAGAATACGATGTTTCCGGATGCGGATAAAGATGGTTTGCCAGATGCATGGGAAACGGCAAACGGCTCAAACCCGAATCTTTATGATAGGGACAACATCAAACCCGGCACGGGAAAATCCTTTCTCGATCATTACATGGATTCACTCTGGCTCGGAGGGTTGAACGGTAACGCACCACTTCCGCCACAAGGCAGCATTCCGCCGGTTACGATTCTCGGCACTCATCAACCCGTCACTTCGTTAAAAGGTTCGATGTCAGTCGGCGGTGATGGCGCCATGACGTATTCGATGCCTATTGATATCCCAAAAGGCACCGCTGGGATGGAGCCGAAAATTTCACTCAATTATTCATCCGGTGCAGGCAATGGGATCGCCGGCGTGGGCTGGTCATTATCTGGTTTTCAAAGCATTACCCGCGGCCCCGCGAGTTTTCAAAAAGATGGTTTTGAAGGTGCAGTCCGTTTCGACGGCGATGATCGGTTCTTTTTTAATGGAGAAAAATTGGTTTGCGTGGCCGGAACTTACGGTCAGCAGAATTCCGAATATCGGACCGAAATCGATTCGTTCGCACGCATCACCCTCAGGGGAGGAAACCAAAACAGCACGAACTCATGGTGGCAGGTCGAGACCAAGGCAGGTCTCATCATCGAGATAGGAAATACTAGCAGTTCTAAAATTGTCTCCCCGCTTCACGCCGCACCGATTTCTTGGGATGTCTCAAAAGTATCTGACACCAGCGGAAATTATTACTCGGTCAACTGGGCGGGACAAGCGAGTCATGCGGCCAATGATGTGATGGATCGTCGAGTGACTTCGGTAAACTACACAGGCAATGGCAGTGGCTTGGCGCCATATTGCAGTATGGATTTCACGTATGAAAATCGGCCAGATAAAACGTTTGCATATCATTCCTGTGGTGTTCGCTATGAAACCAACTCGCGACTCAAAGAAATCGCTGTCAAAACAGGTTCCTACACGAATCATACGTATTTTCTGAACTATCAGACGAGTGCGCAAACAGGTAGGTCGGTTCTCTCATCCATGTTCAGGCAGCATGCCGGCGGCTATACGACCACCCCAACGGTTTTCACCTGGCAGGGCACTGCGAGCATTTCTAACAAATGGGTGCGGGCAGATCAAATCAAACTTCCAAGCTATGACGGCGGGGACTTCGACTCCAATGATCGTGATATCAACTCATTTGTAGAAACAACTTCTAATTCAATCCGTCTTGAAGGTTGTGCCGGAAGAACTCTGGCGCAATCGCCTGCTTTAACGATCACCAATCCATCATTCGTGGAATTTGAGTTCAGAGCGGAAAACTTGGACAGGGGTGCATATCTGATCATCGATACGAATGAGATATGGGATGGAGGAGACGAATTTGGCATTCGTGTTTGGCCGGGTACAGGTTCGTCTTCGCCCATTAACGAAAAACGCAATGTCATCTATGGCGTTGGAGAGAATTCCCAGTGGAAGACATATCGAGTGGCTCTGCAGGGAAGTTCATCATCTTCAAATAATCTTCCTGCCGGATCCTATCCTTATCTCGCTTTCGTTAATTATGATACGAATGATTCGAATGGAACGGGTTGGAGCGAAATCAGAAACATTCGTTTCGGCACGGCAGCCCAGCTTGATAACAGGCAAGTTTCGGCAATTGCCTTTCCAGATATTTCAGAAATTCCGATGTTCAGTAATTCCTCAAATAGCACCCGAGGAATGAAATTCATGGATATCAATAACGATGGCTTGCTCGATATGACGGATTACAGAGTCACCAATTGGCTGCAGGCAAATCTTGAGCTGACTACTGCAGATGTCGGAGATGTTGCGGGTGATGTTTATTTAAATTCGGGCGACGGATTTTACACAGATGAAACATACAAACCCAATGCCCGTTATCCATTTTCAGATGTATCACAAGATGGGGAATGGGCGGGCAGGCATGATCTCACCTCTGTTCCATGTGATATCAATGGAGATGGCAAAATGGATCTCTTTGTCACAGAGCATAGGCAAGCCTACAGCGGCTCCACATCGGTCAATAAATTCAAATTTCTCACTCACAATGGTACGGGCTGGGTGGAAATTCCTGGCTATTCACCAACTTTTGAATCGAGAAATAACAGTTCATCGAGAGGCACTGGCGGAAAGCGACATTTGATTTCTCGGGATCTAATAGATATCGATAAAGACGGATACTTGGACTTATACATCAACACCTCGGATGCTGGATGGCTAGCCAATGCAAGCCCTCTGCCTTCACTCCCCGCTTCAGCGAAGATCCTGTTAGAAAATTCACGAACCGTATTTCTAAACCGTTGTCATTTAGGTCAAGGATGGGTCAGAAACGATGCGCTAGCTCCGCCAGAAAACTTACGTCACAGCGATGATGAAATCACGCACGACATCGGCCGCGCACTGGTCGATTTGAACGGAGACGGATTTTTGGATTATGTAAAATCTACGGTGAATACTTCCAGTTCACCCTTTGTCGATACTCGCTATAGCGGGAAATTCAGGGCTCCTGTTTCTTCATCGAGTCTCCCTTCATGGATTTCAGCTCTTCCGGATCAAGATATAGCCGATTGGACATTTCCAACGGCACCTTATCCTTTAACTTCGAACATGGATCGGTGGAATATCAATCCGTTAGATGGCAACGCACCACTCACTCAAAATCCTGATTCGAGCAGTCGAAATGGCGCGGGAACGACCATGCTCGATGTGAACGGCGATGGCTTGGTTGATTTGGTCCGTGCTTTCACTCGCACTTTTAGTTCTAGCGATAAGATTGAGGTCTCACACGCCACTTGGGTTAATCGTGGAGACACTGCCGCAGGAACCAAACGCTGGCTCAAAGATCCCTTACCATACGGCCAGGGCTATACGCTTCCACTCTCACTTGAAACGCAGGTCGGCGAAGAACAAGCCTGTGTTCAATGGACCGATCTCAACGGAGATGGGCTGATCGATATTCTCTACTCCCGCGATGGAGCCGATTACATTGGCCCTGGAGGTAAACGCACAGTCACGAGCAACGATCCTTTTTCAGGCACAAACAACGGTGCATTTATCAATACGGGAAAAGGATGGGTTCAGGATATGTCATGGGGACTGCCTGATGGGGTAAGACTTGGTAAAAAAGGTCAAGCGGATCCCAGATCCATATTGGCTGATGTGAACGGCGATGGTTTTTCAGATGTGATTGCCAATATCCGCAACGGTGAACGTCCGGTCGTTTATCTCAACCAAGTCAAACCCGAAGTCATCACTGCGATCACCGATGGTTTTGGCTCGGAACTTCAGGTCGAGTATCATCGTCTCAACGATCCAACTCCAACCCCAGGCTTCGGAACAAGAGTTTATACAAAATTCACCGGCCCTCTTCCAGTGGGTCACGCGAGTTTGATCGATTCCCGTCTCGTAGTATCCCGCTACTCCGAGCCTAACGGATCGGGTGGGCGCAAATGGAAATCCCAGCGCTATGGCGATCTTCGCTATGACAAAACCAACGAAGCTTCTCTTGGCTTCGGTTGGGTCGAGGCTTTGGACGAAACCAACGGCCAGTTCACCCGCACAGATAGCCATCGTCAGTTTCCTTTTGCTGGTAGTCCGGTCCTCACTCAAACCAGCGTCAACCTAACAGCGGCAGACATCGCTCTCATGCCGCCGAATCATCCAGGATGCCCAGCATTTACTGTCGGCCGGAAAAATCTTTCCATCCAGACAGCCACATATGCGGAAATGCCAAGCCAAGTCGGTGTCGGTGGCACGATCCGTCGTCCAGTCCAAACCACCTCGGTGAATCAGATCTTTGATCTCGATGGCACGTTAAAAGGCGAGACAGTCACCACTCAAAACCTAACAGATTTTGATGCCTATGGATTTGTAAAAACCTCCAGCGTGACATCGCTCGATGGCTCATCGGTGACTACGAAAAATATTTACAACCACATCGTGAATTCGACGAAATGGCATTTGGGTCGATTGGCCACCGCAAGTGTCACGAAGACCAAACCCAGCGCTTCATCCAGTGTGAAAAACTCCGCCTTCACCTACGATACGGCAACTGGTCTCCTCAAATCAGAAACCGTCGAGCCTGGTCATCCACTGTCGGTCACCAAATCCTATAACCACGACGCCTTCGGCAACGTCATCTCAACTACTGTGTCAGGCTCCGGCATGTCGCGCTCATCTTCTGCCACCTATGATGCGCGCGGTCGATTCGTCATCTCTGAATCCAATGATCTCGGCTACACCACAAGCTACCATTACAATTCTGAAAAAGCCCTGCTTCTCTCCACCACGGATGCTAATAATCTAACAACCAGCTTCGCTTACGATCCGTTCGGAACGCTGATCAAAACCATCCATCCGGATTCCACCGAGACCGCGGAAGTCACCGGCTACGCCGCCAACTTCTCCGTGCCATCATCCGTATGGCCACAGGACTCCGCACAAAACATCGTTTATTTCCGCGCCAAACAATCCTCGGGCATGCCCATAGGAAAAGTTTATCTCGACGCTTTAGGCCGTGAACTCGTCACAGAAACCACCATTCTCAAAAACGGCACGGTCGGCGGCTCATCACGTTACGGGAAAGTTTACACCGTCACGCGTTACGACAACCAAGGCCGCAAATCATCGGTCTCGGATTCGTTCGCCGCTGGTGAAACGCCGAATTACACAACTATTCAATATGATCTGCTCAGCCGTGTCATCCGCACCAACCGACCCGGCAACGTCAGCGATGCCGTCATCGAACAAGGCTCGTGTATGCTTGCAGGGCAACCCACCACCTACTCCAAAACCATCAACGTCGCAGGCAAGGTTCTTGAACGCTGGGAAGATCAGCACGGAAGGCTCGTCCAATCGAAAGATCCCTCCGGTCAGACCACGGTCTTCAACTTCGATGTCGAGGGCCGTCTGCTCACCGTTTCCGTCGGCGGCAACGTTCTTCTCACCAATACCTGGGACACTTTTGGGAATAAAATTTCGGTTTCCGAAACCAACTCCGGCAAATCATCCTCGGCCTATAACGCCTTTGGTGAAGTTGTTTCCTCCATCAATGCGAGAGGACAAACCAGCACCTTTACCTATGATGCCTTGGGACGTTCTCTAACCGTCACCCAGCCCGAAGGCACCTACACCAAGCTCTACAGCGAGGCCACTGGCGTCACTCGCGGAAAGGTCATCCAAATCACAGGCTCCGGTGCGGCGAGCGGTTATAAGGAATCGTTTACCTACGACTCTTTAGGCCGACCCCTCACCACCACCAAAACCCAGTTCGGGGAAACGTTTACCACTTCCACCACCTACGATGCGCTCGGGCGGGTCACATCCTCCACCGATGCCGGAGGGTTAACGGTGATGAACGAGTACGATGAGGCTTACTCTTTTCTTTTGCGGCAAAAGTTAGCTCCGGGTTCCTATGAAGGTGCCGGCACCACTTTATGGCAGGCAGGAACTTACGACAGCAAAGGCCGCACGCTCACCCAGACCCTTGCGCAAGGGGTCAACATCAGCGCCTCCTATGATGCCGCCAAAGGCGATGTCCTAGCCCTGTCCGCATCACGCAATGGCAGCTCCATCCAAAACAAAACCTACGGCTGGGACAGTCTGGGAAATCTCAACACCCGCAAGGATCTGATCGCCGGACGCTCCGAAACTTTTGGCTACGATACCCTCAATCGTCTGACTTCATCCTCAGTCGTAGCCCTCTCAGGCGCAACCATCACCAGCGTCCCGCCGCCGCAGAGTTACTCTTATGACATCAAAGGCAACCTTCTAACCAAAGGCAGCTCCGCCACTCTAACTTACGCCAGCCCCACTCGCATTCATGCAGTCACTTCGGCCACGGTGAAAGGTTTCAATCGCACCTACTCTTACGATGCCGCGGGTTATGTCACTTCGGATGGCAAGCGCACTTACACTTGGACTTCCTTCGGCCAACTCAAACAACTCGTCTATGAATCCGCTCCTGAACTCAAAGATCTAACAGGTTTCATCAGGCACGCCGCTGGACGCGTGCGGTCGGAATTTGATTTCGATGCCGCAGGTGGGCGCGCCCGCCAAGTCAAGGAACGCATCGCACCAAACGATTCCCGTGAAATCGAAACCACCCTCTACCTCGGTGCCTACGAGCGTGAAAACCACACCACCCGCGCCAACGAATTCGCCAGCCCAGTTTTGGTGAAAACCGTTCACAGACACTCCCTCGGCGGCGGAATGATCTACACCCGCACCTTTGGCGGTTCCGACCCTGGCACCAAACTCACCAACGTCCTCAAAGACCACCTCGGCTCCACCGATGCGTTGGTCGTCGGCATCTGGAACGGCTCCACCTTCGCCAACCAAACCATCGAACGCCTGTCCTTCGACGCCTGGGGCGAACGCCGCGACGCCAGCACCCAAATCAGCTACCGCGCCACCGACACCGATCCTTTCCGCACCAGCGCAAAAGACCACGACCGAGGCTACACCGGCCACGAACAGTTAGACGACTCCGGCCTCATCCACATGAACGGCCGCATCTACGATCCGGAACTCGGGAGATTCCTCTCACCCGACCCCATCGTCCAAATCCCCGAGTACAGCCAGAACTTCAACCGCTACAGCTACGTTCTGAATAATCCGCTGAACGCAACGGATCCAAGTGGGTTTTCGTTCATCAGCAAGGCGTTCAGTAAGATTGGAAGTTTCATTAAGGAGAACTGGCGGACGATAGTGGTGGTAGTGGTTGGTATTGTTGTTGGTGCGCTTAGTGGAGGGTTGGCGCTCAACTTTTTAGTGCCTGCACTAGGAATACAATCAGGAACTCTAGCTGCAGCCGTCGTTGCAGGTGCCGTAGCTGGCAGTGCGGCAGGGATGGCTTCCACTGCCGTAATGGGAGGATCAATAGGAGATATTCTACGTGCTGGATTAATCGGTGGAATAACAGGAGCTATCACTTCTGGAATTCAGTATATGGGATCTGAGTGGGTCTATAATAATATACATGGAGACGATATCAAAAATCTCGATGTCTATGAAATTTCAGATGCGGAAAAGGCTATGCTGGAGACAAAATCAACTGTCTCAAAAAGGGATTACGTCTTGGGTGCGTCACGTAAAATAAACAATTGGCAGGAGCTCAGAGGGTACACAGGAAAAATCTGGGTTAACGGCCAATCGAATGATTATTTTAAAGCGATTGAACTTGGGAAACAATACACAGGATCCTCTAAATTTCTCATGCTCCATAATCAATCAGGTGGAGGACTGATGGATACGGTCGAATCAAGTTTGGATAAAATTTCTGGCGCCACACCCGTTTCAAGACAAGTAGCAGATGTGCTTTCCAGAGTGAGTCCCAACAGCACCTTATACGGACATAGTCAGGGCACCATTTTGATCCGAAATGCTTTAAACATGGCGGCAAGAAAAGGAATAGATATTTCCAGTTTTACAGTTCATTTTGATGGCGCTGCAGTGAATCAGTTAGGCACCAATCTTAATTTCAAAGCTCATGGTGCAAAATCATTAGCATCATTTAGGACTCATCCAGCTGATGCAGTTCCTAACATCATTGGATATAATGCCTTCACAAGGCCTAATCCATACCGCATAGTTGGATCCGTAATAGCTGCTCCCTTACTTGGTGTAGGAGGTGAATGGAGTCCTCATACATACAGAGACGGTGGAAAATATATCCAATGGATGCCTGATTTATACTAACAACCTAAAAAACGAAAAATGAAATTGATACAGCTTGTATGCATATTGTGTGTGTCTATCAGCGTTTGCTCTTGTGTGACATGGGTGCGTGAAGAGAAGAACGATAAGATAACGCAGGGCATGGTTGGGGCAATTATTGAGACGAAACAAGCTTCTAGGATTTGCACTAAAAGTGATATCAAAATAGATGAACTAACGCCTGGCTATGGGATCATACCTGATTACCAGAAAAATTTAGCAGAAAACACATATGTTATAGAACGTTGTCCTGCTGGAACGCGAGGCCGAGTGATACGTTTCATCAAGGAGCGAGATGCGAGTCAGCACATTTGGAATTATGTAGAATTTGAAATGGATGATCCGAGATTGAAGCAAAAATATCGAATTATTCGTATGATGGGCTTGCGCCGTGACGGGAGAGGTACTCCATGGGAAAAAGGTGGCGACTTTAGAGTTGTTAGAAAAATGGAATAAACCACAAAACCCCAAATAGGACATACCCTAAGTTAAATATAAAATCATGAAACACATCGCACTCCTAATCGCAGCTATTTTTTGCGTCAGTTGTAGCACATTGCCGAAGCAATATGCAAAGTCTCCCACTCGTTCCCTTGTCCGAGGAGAATCGACATCGAACTCGAAGGTGCTGATACGGAAGGTCGATGATGGCGATATTCTCTGGGTGCGGGGATACAATCTCGGTAACAAGGTTTGGCTGGAGCCTGGAACTCACGAAGTCTCTGTAATGTGCGTAACGAACACCTCGTGGGGGTCAGTAATGGGTAGCACCGAAGTAACGGTGAATGTGGATTCCGGTGCCGAGTATCTTATCAAGGCCAAACCAGGCAAGAGATCGGACAAGAAGCCCTCGGCGGAAGTCGTGAAGGTTTCCGGCTAAGCATAAAACAGCAACTGTAAGAGTCCCCTAGAGCGTAACACATTGAAACTAGAGTTTCGGGTTTGCTTGGTGGTGGGCATGGATGTGGCTCTCCAACAGCAACAAGCAGCTCTTGGCATGAAACCTCCGGTGTTTCGCCAATGATTTGCAGAATGGAAACTCGACGAGGGAGGAAATATTTTGAATCGCCAAACATCAGTCGATTCAGTATCAGCTAGGAAAGACTTTATGGATAACAGCAACCTATTTCCAGAATATCGGTTCGGACGGGGCCTGATTGAGCCCGGGCTCATCGCATTTCTCTCGACTTGTCCGCAAGTCTTGGTCGTTCACGATGGGTGCTTGGGTGAGTTGTTCATCCCGCGGCTTTCTGAATTCACCCAGACGCCGCCCATGCTCATCGACGTCCGAGACTCGGACTTGGCTGCCATGGAGACTATCCCAGCCGAAACGGGGATTGTGTATGCCTGTATCCAGGACGACTTGGGCTTGCCGTTCGTCAATGTCGCCTACGCAAAGCGACTGCGGGTGCACCCAGTGATGTTTGCCAACCCCAGAGACTATCTGTCGCGCAACACCCCGGCCAAGCAATCCCTGCGGGCAGAGATCGAATCGCAGCGGGCCGCAGGATTCCTCAAGCTCGATTTTGGTTATGGCGATTTCCTCAACCTCATCCAAGCCTTCGAGGCAACGCGTGACCGACCCGGATGTATTGTTGAGGTCGGATGCTTCTGTGGGTCGTCCGCCGGTGCGCTACTCTCTTATGTGCGATCGCGACAAGCCGAGCGCGGGTTCCCAGAACTGTCATTCCATTACATGGATGTCTTCGAAGGATTCAACTATCCCCACGCGATGTCCAGTAGTGACGTCTTCTGGGCGGGCACGCACCAGACCGATGGGTTCGAAGCTGTTAGAGAACGCATTCAGGCCTATGGCCGTGGCGTTGAAGGCATGAAGATCGAAGTTTCCAAATGCAATATTATCACCGATCCCATCCCAGAAGAGATCGTACGCAACGGGGTGCGCTTAGCGAATATAGACGTGGACTTGTACGAAGCGACTGTCGCGGGCTTGGCGCGTATCGCTCCCTTTGTCGTGTGCGGGGGGATCATGATCTGTGAAGACAGCGGGCATACACCCCTGCTGATCGGCGCACTCAAGGCGCTGGAGGAGTTCGTTCAATCAGACATGGGCAAGAAGTTCTGTCGGCTCGACATGCCGTCTGGCCAAACTTTCCTTGTTAAGGTCGAGGCTTGATCCAAGGTTCCGATCCCATTTTCCGGTCTTACGGCGGAATGATATTTTCGACTTCTGGTTTGAGGTTTGGAGTTTGAAATTTAGAGTTTCCGCCATGCACACGCTTACACGCAAGCCTATCTCAGATAAGGAATTCGTTCCGTCGCATTATTTCAGGCGCTTGGAGCGGGATGAAATTTGCCGAGGTGAGCGGTCATTGGAGATGGATCTGGGTTGTGGGGACGGATCGTTTTTGATCGATCTTGCGAAGCATCATCCGGAACGGGATTTCATTGGGGTGGAGAGATTGTTGGGTCGCTGCAAAAAAGTGGCGAAGAAGATTGCCCGGGCCGATTTGGAGAACGCGAAGATTCTGCGATTGGATTCGAAATACGTGGTGGAGTGGTTGTTGCCGGAGGCATCGGTTTCAAGGATTCATCTGCTCTGCCCCGACCCGTGGCCAAAGTTCAAACATCAACGTCGGCGTTTGGTGCAGGTGCCGTTTTTGGGTGCGCTCAAAAAGGCATTGGTTCCCGGGGGGGAGTTTCTCTTCATGACCGATCATGAGGAATATTTCGATTATGCCTGCGAGCAAATCCAAGCGAGTGGCTTGTTTGAAGTCCTCCCATGGAATGACGATTCCTTTTTCTATCCCAAAACCGATTTCCAAATCCAATGGGAGGCGGAGGGGAAATCGATGAACCGGATAAGGTGCAGGTGAGGGAAGAGGGAATGGTGAAGAGTGAAAGGTGAAAGGTGAAAGGTGAAAAGGGAAGGGTGAAGGGTGAAGGGTGAAGGGTGAAGGGTGAAAGTATTCGGCCTCCTCTATTTCCTTTGGATGTCGCACCTCATGATTGACTCTTCACACATCCCTCTGCGTGATCATCGACCATGCCGGTGGCTTGCATGAAGGCGTAGGCGATGGTGGAGCCGACGAAATTGAATCCGGCTTTTTTGAGAGCTTTGCTTAGGGCATCGGATTCCGGGGTTTTTGAGGCGTAGTCGGCCAGTGAGCGCGGGCGTTTTTTCTTTTTGGTGGGAGCGAAGTTCCACAACCAGTCGACAGGATTTTCCAAAGCCAGCCAGGCGCGCGCGTTGTCACGGACCGAGAAAATTTTACCGCGATGGCGGATGATGCCCGCATCTGCCACGAGGGCTTCGAGTTCGGCATCGGTCATCTTTGCGACTTTTTCAGGGACGAAGTTTTTGAACACTTCGCGATAGCGCTTGCGCTTCTGCAAGACCGTCCACCATGACAATCCAGCCTGTGCGCCCTCGAGGCAGATCATTTCAAAAAGGTAACGCGGATCGCGCGAGGCAACGCCCCATTCCTCATCGTGATATTTGACATAGAGCGGTTTATCGGGCGGCAGCCAAGGACAGCGAAGCATGCAGGAGGCATAAATGATGAATCGCGGATGGTGAAAGTTTTAATCAATCACTTATGGAGACATTCGGGTTTTTTTGAAAGGGAGCGGGGCGAAGGAGGACACGGAGGTGTTTGATGGTAGGGCTGCTTTGACACAAGCAGCCGCATGAAATGAGATGTTCATCTGAGGTTATTTGCCCTAGTCTTGTGTCTCAGTTCCATCACGCTTTGATCCAGAAATCCTCGAATGATCAGCCGCTCTTCCTCGACGGTGATCGTCAGGCCGCCAGTTTGTTGTCGGTCGATGATACGGAGAGAGCGGCTGCGCAAGCGTTCGACCTGTTCGAGTCGCGAATTGTCCATTTTGCTGCCAGCCAAGCGGGGGATGATGATGGCTTGTGGCGCGACAGCATCGATCAAGCTTTTCGTTAGGCTGAAATCGCTCTGATGCAGACCTGCGACAATCAGATCGGCTTTCAAATTCATCCCGCCTTCCAGCAATGCTTGTTCGCTGAGGCGTCCGGCATCGCCGAGCCAGAGAAGTTTCCAATCCTTCCAATGGATCATGAAGACAAGACACCGATCATCGGCAAGGGAGCCAAGGGCTTGATCGTGGGGGGAGAGCAAGACTTCTGCACGTATACCGTTTCCGAGCTCTAGGATCGACCCGCGGGAAGGTTTGATGAGGCGGATGTTTGGGTCGGCATTTTCCCAATCTTCTGCGACCGAGTTTTTGGCATCAGGTATGCCCATCACGACTTGGCGGATGGGAAACATTTCCCGTAAGAGTTGCGAGGGTGCGCTGTGTCCGGCATCGGCATGGGTAAAGATGATAGAGTCCGGCCTCATGCCGAGCTGGTTGAGCGAGGTCCCGACGGTTCCCTGCAGGCTGAATTTCCCCCCAGCATCGATCATCACAGAGTTTCCTTTACGGGTTGTGAAACAAGCAGCCTCCGCGCCGTAATCGAGGTCGTGGATGAGGAGCGTGTCTTGGTTGGGGGAGCGGGTCGAGGCCCATGCCCCGGGAATTTTTGAAAACGTGCTAGCGGTCCACACGCAGGCATCGGCGACGATGGCGTTCTTGCGATTGAGAAACGCGGATCCGGCAGGCCACACGGGGTATGTAAGAGCCGAGATCAGCGCGATGGCAAGCAGGATGAACACTTGAAATACTAGAAACGCAGTAGCAAACACCGAGACCGGAGTGACGACTCCGAAGTGAAAGACCGCCAAGGGAGTGGAGCCAACGGATGCGGCGAGAGATACGGCAAGACTGTTGGCGAGGTATTCGCGAAATCTTAGCCATTTGGTTTGCAGCCATGACATCTCGCTGTTGGGAAGCAGTTCTTCTTTTTCGGCGATCCAATCAAAGCAGCGCCGGGCGAGGGCGGTTCCCAGACCGATCGCGGCGACCACACCGTAGGACAACTGAACGCCAGGAAGACGAATGATTCCGGGATTCCATAGCATGGCAAACAACAGCACGGCGCCGAGTGAATTGAGCAGATCGGGTCGGCGGCGCAGCATGAAAGCTCCGAGAAAAACCGCGCTCATCCATGCTGCCCGCAAGGCGGCTGGGGCGTTTCCTGTCAGCCAGACATAACCGAACATCGAGAAAACAATCACAGGAATCGCCCATCGCCTCGGGCATTTGAACAGGCTGAGCAGGACCCAAAGCATTCCGCCAACCATCGTGACGTGCATTCCGCTGACGGAAAAAGCGTGTAGCGTTCCGCTTTCAAAAAATGCGCGGATAAGCCCCAATGAATCCGGAGATTTTTCACCCATCACCACCGCTCGAATCACTTTTGCTGCTGTGCTTTCCGTATCGATTCCTGCGACGATGCTTTGCCGAAAAGATGTTTTGAATGCGGCTTTCTTTTTCGAAATCGGCCCGATCCAACGTTGCTCTCGCATTTCACTTGCATGGAAGGTGCCGATGATTCCCTCCGCGCGCATCATGGCGATCCGATCCGGGAGGCCGGGATTGCGCTCGGGCTCCATCGCTTTGAACACGCCATATGAGATGAGCTCGGTGCCGGCAGGCGGGGGATCGCCCGCGCCCAGCCATCGCACCTTGACGGAGTGCGCGCCAGGTCGGTGAATTTTCGCGGTCGCGTGCCAGCGGCCTTTTTCTCCTTTCGCATCCTCTATCAGCCGTGCTTCGATCCGCTGAGGCGCTTGTCGGGTGATCCATGCCTCACCCTCCCGCTGGATTGACTCGCAATAGTGAAAATGGGTCAGGATTGCGGCTGTCAACACCAGCATCGTCGCGGCCATGCGCCAGTGAATCAGCCATCCGGTTAACGCGGAGAAGCAAACCACCACGAACCATCCGAGACCTGTGTTGATGGCACTCGATGCCACGACGATCAGCGCACCCACGGCAATGATGAACAACGGCCGTTTCGCCCAGAATTTGGCAATTTTTCCAGTTGGGTTCAATCAAAGAGGGGGAAGAAGAAACGAAAGGAAACTCGCAATGGTGGTCATTGGCAAGTCATGCCTTCCAGCCTTTGAAAAAACGTGTGATGCTCAGATCAGGCCAATCCCCACTGGCGTGTTTTGGTGCGTGCGTTGGCTGAGTGGCGTGTGTCTGGAAAGAGTTCGATGATTTGTGAGAGGATGGCTCCTGCCGTGTCATGATCTTGGAAATCTTCTTCGTAGATTTCAGACAGACGGAACATGAGAAATGCCATGTCATCCTCTTGCCATTCATGGTTTTCAATGGCTTGTTGCAAAGTTGCGATCGCGGCAGGCGGATTTTCCAGATTGTGGCGCTGGATTTTTGCGATCTCGATCCAAGGCATGCGGTCGTCAGGATTTTTCTGTGAGGCCAGATTGAACGCCTCGATGGCATCATCCCATTCGCCTTGCGCCATCTTCACCCGTGCGAGATGCAAGGGATCGATTTCGGCTTTTTCATCGCTGGCATAGATTGCTACGGAAACCTTGTCTGCGAGCATCGGCAGAATCTGGGTGGCGAACACGATACCGATCAGCCCCGCACTGAGAAACGTCAGCAAAATTCCCATGAAGATGCGCTCACCTTCCATGCCGCTGATCTTCTTCTTGATTTCGCGCGCCTCCTGTTCGGTGCTCGGATCATATTGGAGTTTCTCAACCTTTTGTTTCAATCGTGCCTCTTCCTTTTCTGACTGGACATAGCCGTACCAACTTGCCGCAACGAGAAGTGCCAGTACGGCGATGCCAATGGACTTTAACATGGGTTGGATTTGAGTAAGAGAGATTGAAAGCAGAAAAACCCTAGTCTTTCAAATGCTCAGTGCAATATTCTTGGCCATCCGCTGACATGCGAAACTCCAAATCCGGATGACTTAGTTCGGTGCGTTCGCACACCGTGCATTGGTGAAACGCGTTTCCATCCATGGATGCTTGTTTTTTAAAACTCCTCCGCCTGCCTGCGGCTTTGACCATTTGACCTCGCCCGCGTAGCGCGGGAATACCCGCCCAGAGCAGGTAGCCTGAAAAGCCCAGCAGGTAATAACCGATGAGTGGAGGGCTGTGGTAGATTTCCACGACGTAATAAATGGCTCCCAGCAACGCCAGCCAACGAATTTGCACCGGAATGATGAACATCAGGAGAAACTCGACTTTTGGAAACAAAGTCGCGAAGGCGAAAAATGCGGCGCCATAGATCAACATTCCACTGCCGATCATGGGCGCATCGTAGAGAAAATTTGCAAGGATCAACCCGATATAGCCGGTATAGTAAAAAAAGCTGGTGCGGAATACACCCCAAGATTCCTCCAGCGCATCGCTGATCATGAAGGCGAGCATCACCATGAAAAACAGGAAGAGCATTCCCAAAGCGTCCTGCCCACCCACGCCGCTGCCTGCGAAGAGGAAGGTGATGAGTCTCCAAATCTCACCGGCGAGAATTTTGCTGCGGTTGAATTCTAAAAAGATCCCGATCTCCGGATTCACAAACTGGAGCAAATAAACCAGCACATGAAAAATCGCATAATAACGCAGAAAGCCCGGAAAGGACAGCCAGCCAAATTTTCTCTCCCATTTATCAAGAAATTGCATCGCCTTGAGACTTCACCAGCTTCGCTTGGTTGACAAGTTCCGCTTGCAGCGACAAGTTTGCCGCGTGTCCGAAAACGTCCTGCATTCCCCACTAGAAGCCGCTCACCTTGCGCTAGGGGCAAAACTCATTCCTTTTGGTGGTTGGGCAATGCCGGTGCAATACACTTCCATTCTCAACGAGCACGCCGCGGTCCGCGAGCGTGTCGGCGCTTTCGATATTTCCCACATGGGCCAGGTGTTTGTGACCGGAGAAAATCACAGGGCGTGGTTGGATCGCCTGCTGACGAACCGGTTTTCCAAGCTCCAGCCGGGCGAGGGCCAATACACGCTGATGCTCAATGAAAAGGGTGGAGTGATTGACGATCTGATCGCGTATCGCCTCTCAGCGGATGAAAGCTTGTTGGTGATCAATGCTTCGATGATTCCTGAAGACGTTGCTTGGATGGAAAAACATCTCGAAACGGGCGTGAACCTGCGCAACGAATCCGCTGCATGGGCGGGCATCGCGATCCAAGGTCCGGATGCCGCCGCGACGTTTGCAAAACTTTTCCCCAAAGAATTCCTGCCACCGCGCAACGGGATTTCGAAAACCGCAGGTGGCGAGATCATATGCCGCACGGGTTACACCGGCGAGGACGGCTTCGAGTTTTTCTGTCCTGCCGCGAAGGGAATTGAGTTCTTCAACGCCTTTATTGCCGCGGGTGCCACGCCTTGCGGACTCGGCGCTCGTGACACCTTGCGCTTGGAAATGTGTTACCCTCTCAATGGCAACGATCTCTCGCCGGAACACACGCCGATTGAGGCGGGGCTCGGTGTTTTCTGTGATCTTGAGAAACCGGATTTCATCGGACGCGATGTGTTGGCCGCCCAAAAACAAAACGGTCCCGCATACAAGCTCACCGCCATCGAGGTCACGGAAAAAGGCCCGCCACCGCGTTCGCATTATGCGGTTCTGAACGCAGCGGGAGAGACCATCGCAGAGCTTTCCAGCGGCGTGATTTCACCATCGCTTGGCATCGGCATATGCATGGCTTACCTTCCGGCTGCCTGCGCGAAGCCCGGCACCCCCCTTAAGATCGATGTTCGGGGTCGGCAATTTGCCGCCCTCACCGTGAAAAAACCCTTTCTTAAATCCACTCAGTCATCCAAAAAAACCTCCGCATGAGCGCTTCCGAAATCCCAGCCGACCTCCTTTTTCAAAATTCCCACGAATGGGCGCGCCTTGATGGCGACATCGCCACCGTTGGAATCTCCGATCACGCCCAAGCCGAGCTGACCGATGTGGTGTTCGTCGAGCTTCCGCCCATCGGTAAAACCGTCGATGCGGGAGATCCGACTGCCGTAGTTGAATCCGTCAAAGCCGCTTCCGATATTTACTCACCGCTCTCCGGTGAGGTGGTTGAGGTCAATCCGGCCGTTGAAGGTGATCCCTCTTTGGTCAACACCGCCCCGTATGGAGAGGGTTGGATTTTCAAAATCAGAATCAGCAAGCCCGATCAAGTCGCTGGCCTGCTTTCTCCAAGCGCCTACGGCGCGCTGATTTCCTGATCGGACCGCGTGACTCCAGTCGCGCAAGAACCTGCGATTTTTAATCGCGACCTCTTAAGTGGCATGACTGTTGCGGCTGAAACTTTTTCGTCGCTGTGTGAAAAATGCAGCGTCTTTCTGCGGGCATAACTTGAATCTCGCTCATCTCATGAGCACCTCATTCCATGCGGCTGCTTGCGTCGAAGCAGCCCTATCCGTCGATCCCTTCTCTGTGGCCTCCGTTTTGAAAAAGCCGTAGCCTTTCATGACTTCCTTTTTCACGCGGCGCCCTTCCGCGAAAGGGTCGGGGTTGACAATCCGTTCAGAAGGAAGCTTGCGCTATCCTTCTTTTCTAAAAACTAACACCATGGAAATCTTAAATATTCACCTTTTACTACTAAATGTGTCGTAGTTTTTGAATTGACGCTACTACATCGTGATTTAATCTCACTTCTGTTGTTTCACGATTTTCCTCATGCGTTGCGTCCAATGTGGGTCCTTAAAGGACAAAGTACTCGACTCCCGTTCGTCCAAAGACGGGACGACGATTCGGCGGCGGCGCGAGTGTTTGAAATGCGGATATCGCTACACCACATACGAGCAGATCGAGCGCACGGAGCTGCGCGTGGTGAAGCGCGATGGCACTCGCGAATCGCTGAACCGCGAAAAAATCACCAGTGGCCTGATCAAGGCTTGCGAGAAGCGCCCGGTCTCAATGGAGCGGCTCGACCGCGCGGTGGAAGAAATTCTAACAGATCTCCACAAGGACCACCTCAGCGAGGTCCCCTCGGCATCGATCGGAGCGAAGGTGATGGACAAGCTTCACGAGATCGATCCCGTGGCGTATGTGCGTTACGTTTCGGTTTACCGTCAGTTCGAAAACGTGAACGAATTCATCGCCGAGATCCAATCGCTTTCCCGCCGAGCCGCGCGCGATACCTTCCAACGTCGCTTGTTCAAAGAATGATGGGTTATTCAACGCATTTGGAAATCAACATTTCCGTATAAAACTTTTGTGATCGCTTTCCTCAACCAACGCCCCGCGATTCAGATCGGCTCCTATCAGGTGCTCGATTATGATACCGATTGGCTGGAAGACGCGATCATGCGCGCGGCGAAAGCCGCCGATCATGAGAATTTCTCGATGGCTCAGGAAATCCGCTACGGGGTAGAGTTGTATTTGGAGAGCAAATGTTCATTACGCTTGTTGCATCTCGAGGATCTGTTTGATCGCATGCGCAAGATGTTGGTGAAAATTGGCTGCGCACCCATCGCCGACAAGCTTCAACCACTGGCTCCCCCCGTCACGGTTTCACTTGTCAATACGGCGACATCGGCGGGTAACGGCTTCGAGCTCGCATTTTTCGAGACTCTGCGTGCGGAAATCGCCGAGCTTCGTCAAGCTGGTGCTGAAAAAGTGCATTTCACCGGCCTACGCGAAAGCACGCGAATCCTCCGCGGTGATTCGAAATGGAACAAGCATTGCGATGCGCTGTTGGAGGAAATCCGGGTCTTCTTGGCGGCCTGTGACAAGAATTCGGAGGAGTTTTCGGGCAGCCTTTCGCTGAGCGTTGAGGGATGATCAAGTGCTCGAAATAGGCTTCCGGCATTTTTAAAACGGAGAGAGCAGGCAACGGAGAACACGGAGGTAAGCGATGGTAGGGCTGCTTTGATACAAGCAGCCGCATGGAATGATGGGGCATTATGGAAAAATGGAGCACGCTCAGGACTTTCGTGAAATTATGCTCCGTGGCCGGCTCAAGTGAAGTCCACTAAGTCTCATGCTCGCCACGCAGGTTTTCAACCACCTCCGGATGGCCCGCCGCGATGTCGTTCTTTTGACCGGGATCGGCCTTGATGTCATTGAGCTCTTTACCCTCACTCAACGGCCAAATCTCTTATCCAGAAACTCCAATAGCTCACGGCGAGTGGGAAACCCGTGTTTGGCGGGGCTGGTAGGATGGGGAAGATGAGTCCAGTCAGCGTTGAAGTTGAAGGCATGAAGTTTTCTTACGGGGATGCCGAGTGCGACGGCATCTGCGAGAAATTCATCTTCATGATTGGAATTGGCGGAGATCAACGCATCGGCCCATTCAAGGATGGGCAGGAAAGGTTGAGGCGTGAGGTAGGTGGCGAGTGTGACACTCAGCAGGCTTTTCCGAAGCTTGGAGGATTCCGACTCGGATTCTTCTGGAAAAGGCTCTTTGTATGGCAAAAACACGATGGTTGGAACGCGGAGCTCGATGCAGGTTCGGAGGAAAGTGAGCTCGGTAAGTGTGTTCGCGCCCGACAAGGCCACCATGTTCGAGCCTAGCAAAATTCTTGTCGCCTCGAGTTCGGAATAGATGGCGTGAGCGAAGGCCGTGTTGTCATCCGCCTCGACGCTCGCGGCAAAACCGAGTAATTTTACGGACATCTCAATCTTCCACCACGATTTTGGATGGGTCCCAATCGACCTTCGGAAGCTTCATGTTCAGTTTTTTCATGGTGTCGACCATGATCCTGGCGACACATAGATTGCGATACCATTTGCGATTTGCAGGGACAACATACCATGGTGCGTGTCTGGTGGAGGTTTTGGAGAGCAGATCCTCGTAGGTTCTCATGAAATCGTTCCAGAGCACCCTGTCTTTCAGATCGTCAGGATTGAATTTCCAATGCTTGTCTGGGTTTTCAAGCCTTGAGACAATCCGGCGTTTCTGCTCATCTTTGGAAATGTGCAGGTAGATTTTCACGATCGTCGTGCCTTCCTCGGCGAGCATACGCTCGAAATCCACGATATGGTTGTAGCGTTGTTTCCAGACTTTTTCAGGGAACAATTTTTTCACTTTTACCGCGATGACGTCTTCATAGTGGCTGCGATTGAAAATGACCATCTCGCCATTGCGCGGAACCTTGCTGTGCACCCGCCACAGGAAATCACGAGCCAACTCTTCCTCGGTGGGTTTTTTGAACGATCGGACGTGGATGCCTTGCGGGTCGATTCTTGAAAAAACGTGCTTCACACAGCCGTCCTTGCCGCCGGTATCCATCGCCTGAAGAATCAACAAAATCCGATGTTTGTTCTGCGCGTAGAGCACTTTTTGGAGCTCCTGCAGCTCATCCTGGAGCTTGTCAAAAGCCTTTGCGCTATCGTCTTTTCCACCCATCTGGAAAAGGGCGCGTTCATCTGAATCGATCTTCATAAGATCAACTTTCGCACCTGGTTTTACCAAGTACCGTTCCAAAGCTCCGCTAACTGGCATGCTTGTTTATCCCTCCATGAAATCGATGTGACAAGCTTCGTCTCGATAATAGTCGAACCTGTCACACATTCGGCATTGTAAAAAAAGCGAATCGTATTTGATATCGGGTATGGCGCTCGCACGGAAAAAACGTTCACTTCCTTCGGTTGACCAGACGACGTTATTGACGGCGCTTCATATCGGAGCCAGTTCGGTTTCCATGATGATCGCTGAGCGCGCCGCGGACGGCACGCTGTTGCCCATCGATTTTCTCGAACAACCCGCTCCCCTGGCCCACGATGTCTTCGGTGGAAATGTGGTCTCGAACGCGACCACGGAGCGTATCGTTTCCATCATCCGAGGTTATCAGAAATCCCTCTCGGAGCTCGGGCTTGACCCTCACAATTTCAGCCGTGCCGTCGCCACCAATGTCTTGCACGAAGCTACCAATCACGAAGCGGTCCTGAATCGCATCCGTATCGCGTGCGGGTTGCCGGTTTCGATGATTGATGACGGAGAGATGACCCGTCTGATTTATCTCAAAACGCGGCGGCGGATCCAGCACCTCCCTGCGATGAAACAGCGTACCGCCCTGGTCGTGCACGTAGGCCCGGGAAATACCCGTGTATTGCTTTTTCAAGAAGGCTTGATCACGCGTTACACGAGCTACCGGATGGGAACGCATCGAACCCGCGAGGCTGTGGAGGCGTCGCTCGCCGAGGGATCGACCTTGCTGCGGGTCATTCGCGAACATGCTTCAGGAAACCTCTCGCAGTTGCGTCACGACTACTCGGATGTCACGATCGAGGGTCTTGTATTGATCGGATATGAAATCCAATCCGTCGCCAGTTTCGTCACCAAAAGCAACGAGGCCTGTTCGTTAAAAAAACTGCGATCTTTCACTAGCGAAACCGCGGCACTCACCGATCTCGAGGCGGTGAAGCGTTTCCAACTCGACTACCAAACCGCAGAGGCCTTGATTCCGGCGCTGGAGATCAACCTCGCCATCGCGGAAACGCTGGCTCTCAAAGAAGTCCATATCCCCGTGAGTGAATATGAACAGGGCTTGCTTCACGATCTTCTCGTTTCACGCGCGCTCAATGATACATTTGCCGCCGAGGTGCTGCGGTCCGCCAGAATTTTGGCAGACCGCTACCAATCCGATCCAGGCCACGGCGAGCACGTCGCGAAAATATGCGAGCATTTCGTCACCGATCTCCAAGATCTCCATCAGCTCAATGAGCACGATTTGTTGTTACTGAAAGTCGCGGCCATTCTTCATGAGGTGGGCACTTATGTCAGTCCGCGCACCCATCACAAGCACTCGGAATACATCATCATGAATTCTGAAATTTTCGGATTGGACCGGCTGGACATCACGATTGTCGCCTTGGTCTCGCGTTATCATCGTCATTCCGTTCCACGCTTGGATCATTCCTCCTACGCCGCGCTTAGCGTGGAGGATCGAATCCGTGTTTGCAAACTTGCGGCAATTCTCCGTGTGGCGGATGCGTTAGAACGCACGCACATCCAGCGGGTTTCCAAAATCGAGGTCACCCGCACATCCAGTAAATTGCATATCCGCCTACCAGGCCTTGAAGATGCCGCAATTGAACGCCTTGCCATGAGCTCGAAGGCCGATCTCTTCGAGCAGGTTTTCGGTCTCACCGTTATCATTGATGAGGATAACTGACCGGGGTCGACGATGCTCTTCTTTAGAATTTAAAATTTCACTCTCTCATGACCGAATACCACAACCGCGAACTTTCCTGGCTTGAATTCAACCAGCGTGTCCTCGATCAGGCATACAAGGAATCGATGCCACTTTTGGAGCGTGTGAAATTTCTTGCCATCACCGCATCGAACCTCGACGAGTTTTTTCAAGTCCGCGTCGGATCCCTGATGCTTCAAAAACGCAGCGGCCGGAAAACCCGCGACAATTCCGGCTATACGCCGCTTCGTAATCTGAGCGCCATTCGCGAGCGGGTGCTTAAAATGAATGCGGATCAGTATCAGCTCCTCACTCAAACCCTGCTTCCTAAGCTCGCGGAAAAGGGAATCGTCATGCTTTCCGCCCAGCAACTCAGTGATGTGCAACGTGCCCAAACAGCCGCGATTTTTGAAGACAACATCTCGCCCTTGCTCACCCCTCTGGCGGTCGATCCCAACTCGCCGCCGCCCAATGTTCCAGCACTTCATCTTGTGCTGGCCTGCCGTTTGAGCGATCCGGCGGACGGATCATCGCGTCACGTATTGATTCCGATTCATGAAAATTTACCTCGCCGCATTTCCGTTCAGACAGAGGATGGAAATCACGCGTTCATTCTTATTGAGGATCTCGTGGCTTCACACGCGTATCAGTTGTTTCCCGGAGAAACCGTTACCGCCAGCACAACATTTCGTGTCACCCGAAACGGCGATATCGCTGTCGAGGAGGAAGATGCCACGGATCTTGCCGACGAAATGGAAGACGTTCTTACCGCGCGTCGTTTCGCCGATACCGTCCGCCTTGAAATGCGCGCCGACGCGCCACGTGATCTTACATGGATGATTCGCACGGTGACGTCCTCGACCCAACAGGAAATCTACCGTCATGATGGTCCGTTGGGTTTAGCCTCGTTCATGGAACTGGCGTTCCTTGCCGATTTCGATCACCTTCGTGATGAAGAGTGGCCGGCCCAGAACAGCCCGTCGATCACGCCGGGAGTTTCCATGTTTGAAACGATTGCCGCGAACGATGTCCTCCTGTTCCATCCCTATGAATCTTTTGATCCGGTGATCCATCTCATTGAAGAAGCGGCTGTGGATCCGGATGTGATCGCCATCAAGCAGATCCTTTATCGCACGGCCCGCCAATCGCGTATCATGGACGCGCTCATCAAAGCTGCGGAGAACGGCAAACATGTGACCGCCTTGGTTGAATTGAAAGCCCGCTTCGACGAAGCCCGGAATCTCACCCGCGCGGATGAACTGCAACGCGCCGGAGCCCAAATTGTTTACGGGGTTAAAAATCTCAAAACTCACGCAAAAATTTGCCTCATTGTCCGCCGCGAATCTGGGCGTCTGCGCCGCTATGTGCATCTCGGTACCGGAAATTATAACGAGACGACTTCTCGGCTTTACACGGATATTTCCTACATCACTTGCAAATCCGAATACGGTAACGATGCCTCATTGCTATTTAATGCGGTGACGGGTCGTTCAAAACTGCTTCGCTTCCAACGCCTCGTTCCCGCTCCATCCGCGATGAAGCCGAGGTTGCTTGATTTCATTGCTGGAGAAACCGAACGAGCGAAGCAAGGACTGCCTGCAAAAATCATGGCGAAAACCAATTCGCTTCAAGATTCAGACATCATTGCCGCGCTCTACGCCGCTTCACAGGCCGGCGTAGAAGTTCAACTCAATGTCCGGGGCATTTGCTGCCTCATTCCCGGTAAGAAATTCTCCAAAAACATCGAGGTCGTGTCCGTGATCGATCGCTTCCTCGAACATGCGCGCGTGTTTTATTTCCACCAAGGAGGCGAACCCGAGGTGTTCATCGCCTCGGCGGATTGGATGACCCGTAACCTTGAAAAACGCGTGGAGCTGATGATCCCGATTGAGGACAAAACCATCAAGCGTCGGCTCATTAAAATTCTGGAAACCTATTTCAAAGACAATCAAAACGCCTATCGCATCCAACTCGACGGCACTTCAAAACCCATCATCGCAAAGAAAGGTGAAAAGCCATTCCGCGCCCAAGAGTATTTTTACTCCCAAGCCAAGCGCGCAGCCAAAGCAAGGGAACATGAGCGCGCCATGACCTTCGAGCCCCATGTGCCGCAAGATTAATGTGGCGACGGATTGCATCCGCCAAGCCCATTGATAAAACACCTAGTTATAAATAAAGGTCGTTTCTAAATCCATCAAATGATCCATCATGTATGTGCTCGTCACATGACTTGTCATAGCTCTCATCTTGATGCCGTAATACTTAAAACTCATCTCATGTCCATGAACCGAATTTTATCCTTCTTGTCTGTCGTTCTTCTCTTTCTGATTTCGGCGGCAAGCGCCTCCGAGAAGCTGTTAGAAGGTAAAAAACCATCCTCATTCTTGGGGACAGCATCACTCAGGCGGGGAATTATGTGACGGATTTCGATGCTTGGCTGGTGAAGAAATATCCCGAGCGCCGCTTTGTCGTCATCAATGCGGGAGTTGGCAGCGAAACGGTTTCAGGACTCAGTGAGGAAAATCACGCTGGCGGTCGGTTCCCAAGACCTGATTTGCATGAGAGATTGGACCGGGTTCTAGCAAAAACGAAACCGGATCTAATCATCGCCTGTTACGGGATGAACTGCGGGATTTATAAGGAGTTGGACGAAGAGAGAAGCGCACGCTTCCGCGACGGCCTTATCCGCCTGCGTAGCGCCGCCAAATCATGCAACGCGGAGATCGTGCATGTGACGCCACCGATTTTCGATAACCATGGCAAGCCGGGCTTCGATTACGACAGCGTGTTAAGCGCTTATTCCGAATGGATGGTGAAACAGCGGGAAAATGGTTGGCATGTTGTCGATCTTCACTCCGAGATGCGCGAAAAAGTCAGCCAAGCAAGGGTAGGCGATCCGAAATTCACCGTGCAAAAGGATGGAATCCACCCGGACGGCGCGGGTCATTGGATGATGGCGCAATCATTGATCTCTTTTTTTGGGGATCCGACATCGGCTCGTCTGGCTTCTGCGAATGAATGGCTCGACAGCGCGAGACTCGCTGCGATCAAACAAAGAATGCAACTCTACCAGAAGGCCATTCACGCGGAAACCAAGCCGCTACGCCCCGGGATTCCACAGGGAGGAACTCTCGAGCTTGCGGCAACGGAAGCAAAGAAGCTCGAAGATCTCATTCACATAGGCGAGCAGAAGAGCCCATAGCCGCGTCTGAGCAAGCTTTTCACATACGGCTTCACAAGAAAGAAAAGAGCGATCCGCTTTAGGATTTTTTGCTTCATGCCTGCTCTAGGATGCATTAACCTATCTCTTTCCGGCTGAGAGTGGTTTCTATCCAACTCTTTTTCCTCTTCTTATGGCCTTCCCATTCAAAACCCTTGTCCTGTTTGCCATCTTTTGTGTTGAGGTCATTGCGGCAGAGACCGTGATGAAAGACATGCAAGGCATGGACTGCCATGTTTACACGCCGGATCCAATTGATCCCGCCAAGACCTATCAACTGGTTGTTGGTGTGCATGGTGCCGGCGGTAGGGGCAATGGCGCTGCCGGCATGAAAGGCTGGGCGAATCGTGGTGATGTGATTGTCATCGGCCCGTCATTTGAAACAAAAGGCGAACGTCCTTATCAAAACGGCGATGGCATCCATGCGGAAAAACTCATCGCGTTATTTGAGGCGCTCAAAAAAACCTACAAGTTGCGTGATCAGATGTTCCTATACGGCTTTTCCGGTGGCAGTCAGTTCACGCATCGCTTCACCATGTTGAATCCAAAATATGTCTGCGGGGTCTCCGCGCATTCCGGGGGTTCATGGGCGACGGACCAATACGGTGAAATGACTGCCGCCGCGAAGAAAATTCCCTTCGCCATTTCATGCGGAGAGAATGATACGGCGAAATCTTTCCCCGAAGCTCCGTTTAACCGGCTTGAGTGGTATGGCCGCTTTCGTGATGAAATGGACAAAAAGGATTTTTGTTATATTGGCGGAACATGGCCAGGCGTTGGTCATTCCGCGTCAGCTGGCGTTTGGGATTTTACCAAACAATGTTTCCAGCTCGCAACCGGCTTGCCAGGTGAATCTGCGACTCAGGAAATCGAGATCAGCCCCAATTGGAAGAACCTGGATAAGATCAAAAAAGCAGTCACAACGGCTTCAGTGAAATCCACGCCAGCCAAACCTGCCATTAACGGGACGGAGCTAGATAAAATGGCATTAGCGGCTTTCGCCAGAGCTGACAGAGAGCAAGTTCCGAACGATTTGCTGGTGGGATTCATGAAAAAATATCCGCCAACTCTTTGGAAAGATAAGCCAGGTTCGACAAAATTGTTAGAACAATGCAGGAACGCCGCGACGGCTTGGCAGTCCGCCGCGAAAGAGAAAAACATATGGAACGACTCACTCAAGCTGCAGTTTTCCAAGTTCACCGCAGGTCTTGATCTCGACGTGGAGTGAAATTTACAACGCCTTTACACAAGGCGGGCCTTTCATGGTGCTACTCTCGAAGCCTCATGAAAAAATCCATCTATTCCTACCTGTTTTGTTTCCTTTCCATCGGTCTAAGTTCAGCCTCCGCCGATGCGCCAAAAAATCCCCACGTCGACATTCAGGCTTTCCTCAAAGATGCCCGTGCCGTCGAAATCCAACGCGTCAACCGTGTGATCGATCAAGAGGCATTTCTCAAAATGGCCGCAGAAAAAGACACGATGATTCTGGATGCCCGTAGCGCCGATAAATTTGCCATGCTTCACGTCAGAGACGCAGTCAGCCTGCCGTTCACCGATTTCACCGAAGAATCCCTGGCAAAAGTTTTTCCCGATAAAAACACCCGCATTCTGATCTACTGCAACAACAACTTCAGCCATGCACCCCGCGCCATGGCGCTAAAATCAGCCGGAGCCTCGCTCAATATTTCAACGCTGATTGCCCTCCAAACTTACGGCTACAAAAACGTCTATGAACTCGGTGGCTACATCGATGTTAAAAAATCGAAGCTGCCATTTTCCGGCAGCGACTTGAAAACCCTTGATCTTCCCCCATCTTGAACCGCCCAATTTCTCCTGCTCACAAGGATTGTCACGGCCGCGACAATCATGAGGAGAGCAAGGAGACTTGGAGAAGTTCTCTCGATTTGCCGCAGTGCAGGTGTTTTTGAAATTTTTTGATGAGTCGTCTCGTAATGATTTGCGTTTGGATTTGTTTTTAATTCAGATTATTACATGGCTCCCCCAAAACGCCTCATTTTATTGATTTCTTTCTCGTGCGGTCTCATCGGCACGGTCGGAACGGCTATTTGGCTTACAAACAACCCGCCAATCGTCTCTCGTGCAGTCGCCCAAGCTTCGCCACATCATTCGGTGAGCATCCCGGAAACGGTTAGCTTCAATGCGCATATTCGGCCGATTCTCTCAGATAAATGCTTCTCTTGCCATGGGTTCGATTCGACCACACGCAAGGAGAATCTCAGGCTTGATACCGCGGAGGGGGCTTATGCGGCATTGGAAAGCGATCAGAAAAAGCGCGCGATTATTCCTGAAAACACCAAAGACAGTGTGGTTTGGCAGCGAATCATGACGGCCGACGAGGACGATGTCATGCCGCCTCCGGATTTTCACAAGCCTCTTACGGATGTTGAGAAAAAGCTGATCACTCGCTGGATTGAGCAAGGCGCGAAATATCAGGAGCACTGGGCTTTTGCACAGATCATCAAACCCGCCGTTCCTGACACAGATGCCCAAAATCCCATTGATGCTTTTGTTAGTAGCAACTTGAAGGAAAAAGGCCTGAAGCCGGCACCTCGTGCCGATAAGGCGACCCTGCTGCGTCGGCTTTCGCTTGATCTCACCGGTCTTCCTCCGACGCCGGATGAGCTCCAAGCCTTTTTATCTGATGCGTCCGCAGATGCCTATGAAAAGCAAGTGGAGCGGCTGCTTGCCTCGCCGCGTTACGGAGAGCGCATGGCGGTCTCTTGGCTCGATGCGGTTCGTTACGCAGATACGGTCGGCTATCACGGCGATCAGAATGCGCGCATTTTTCCTTTTCGGGATTACGTGATCAACGCCTTCAACTCCAATAAGCCGTTTGATCAGTTCACACGTGAGCAACTTGCCGGTGACCTGATGCCGAATCCAACTGACGAGCAGAAAATCGCCACCGGATTTCTACGACTCAACCTCATGACCCGCGAAGGTGGTGCTCAGGAAAAAGAGTATCTCGCAAAGTATGCCGGGGATCGAGTGCGCGCAATCGGCGGAGCATGGCTCGGCCTGACAACGGGGTGTGCGGAGTGCCACGATCATAAGTTCGACCCGTTCACGACGCGGGATTTCTATTCCCTTGCGGCATTCTTCAACGATATCCGTCAGTGGGGGATTTACGCCAATTACAATAACACGCCTAACCCCGATCTTCCCGGTTTTAACAACGAGACACCCTTTCCTCCCGAATTGTTTGCCAAAAACCCAGCCGTTCAAAAACGGTTGCAAAAGGCACATGATGCGGCGGTGGACTCCGTAAAAGGTATGGCATGCAAGCCGGAAGAGCTTGAGGCATGGCGCAAGTCCGCGGCAGCTTTCATTACGGCGAATCAAGACGGTTGGCTTCCCTTGAAAGCCATTTCCATCACCCGCAGTGGTGTGCCAAATGACAAACTTACACAAGCGGAAGACAACACCATTCGGGTCTCAGGCCAACCGGTCCCCAAAGATGTGATCACCGTTACCTACACCATTCCTGCGGCCACCCTGATCAAAACCCTACGTTTGGAAGTGTTGCCAGATGCGGCTAACGGCAATCGCGTTGGGCGTCGACCTGATGGAAAGTTCATCATTCTTCCGACTTTTTCCATCGATGGCCAAAAACCCGCCATCTCCTACCAACAGGCGGATCGGCGCACTCCGGCAAAATATTCCCACGGTAATCAGTCGCCACTTCTTGAGGAAACATGGCAGTCAGCCCCCGCAGTTTTTGAGGAGCCATCGGATGCCGCAAGCCTGCCGCATCATGCGCATTATCACTTGAAGCAATCGGTTTCAACGCTCGGCAACAGCACGCTGACGCTTTCCCTCGCCTCATCTGATGTTGGAAAATTTCGTTTAAGCGTAAGCCCGTTCGCCGATCCGATTCCGGGCGAGCCAACGGCCTACCGGCCGGCACTTGCGTCAGCATTGCGAGAGGATTCTTCTAATCCATCTGAAATGCTAGCCGGATTCGTTCTCTCCACGGTAGCGAGTGACAAACTTCCTCCCGAATACATGAAGGCACGGAACGATATGCTCGCTGCCCATGCCGGATATGCTCACTCAATGATCTCCCAGCCATTGCCACCCGAAAAAATTCCCCAAGGGCATATCCTGCCGCGGGGCGATTGGATGAATCCCGGGGAAAAAGTGGAGCCAGCCTTCCCTGCCTTCCTCGACAAAGGAGCGACCAAGACGGATAAGCGTCTCAGTCGCATGGACCTGGCAAACTGGTTGCTGGCTCCGGAAAATCCTCTGACTTCTCGCCATTTTTGCAATCGCCTGTGGAAGCAGTTCTTTGGAAAGGGCTTCTCCAATATTCTCGATGATTTGGGAAATCAGGGCCAGTGGCCATCCCATCCGCTGCTCATCGATTGGCTGGCTTCCGAATTCCAAACCTCCGGCTGGGATGTGAAGCACATGGTGCGTCTCTTGGTGGCTTCTGAAACGTATTGCCAAGTTTCTGCAAAGAATCCGGAACTTGCCGAACTCGATCCCGATAACCGCCTGCTCTCGGAACAATCGGCACGTCGTCTGGATGCGGAATTTGTTCGCGACAACGCTCTCGCGATCGCGGGCTTGCTCCGCACGGAAGAAACGGGCGGTCCTTCGATCCTGCCCTATCAGGCCGAGGATTATTGGGAGAATCTCAATTTCCCTGAGCGGAAATATCTTTCCTCCACCGGATCGGATCAATATCGCCGTGGGGTTTATGTTCACTGGCAACGCACCTTCATCCATCCCATGATGGCCGCCTTTGACGCTCCCTCTCGCGAGGAATGTGCCGCTGATCGCTTCCAATCGAACTCCCCCCAGCAGGCTCTCGCGCTTCTCAATGATCCGACATTCGTCGAGTCTGCGAAAGCCCTTGCCAAACGCCTCGATAGAGAAGTCAACCAAGGAACCGATGCGGATAAAATCGAACATGCCTATTTGTTGGCAGTTTCTCGAAAGCCAAGCGCTCAAGAAAAATCTAACCTGATCGCCTTCTTGGAAAAACTTCGCAAAGAAGATCCGAAAACCGATGCGATGGAACAACTCTGCCGGGTCATTCTCAACCTTCACGAGACCATTACGCGATTCTAAAGAGGTGCGGGAGGAACAGAGAGATTGGGAGAAATGATTATGAGAATCAATCGTCATACTGAACTTGAAGTCTTCAAGAAAGGCTTTGCAGTCAGTATGGAGATTTTTCGTGAAAGTCTTCGATTTCCCTCGGAGAAGCGCTCCCCACTTCCAGCAAAATAATCATCACCCCATCACTCCATCACTCCTTTTCCCCGATCATCATGAACGCCCACGAACTAAAAAACGCCCTCCAAACCGACTGGTCGCGTAGGACTTTTCTTAAAAGAAGTTTCGCCGGACTCGGCGGGATCGCGCTTTCTCAGTTTGCGGAGGGAATGTCCATGCCCCGGATTTTTGAACAGGGAGGACTGCATTTTCCTGCGAAAGCCAAGCGCGTTATCCATCTCTGCATGGCGGGTGGTCCGTCGCATTTGGAATCGTTCGATCCCAAACCCGAGCTCAATCGCCTCAACGGCAATCCTTTTCCGGAATCCTTTACGAAAGGTCAGCAACTCGCTCAGCTACAAGGTCACAAACTCATCGCTCGTGGTTCGTTCACGGGCTTCAAGAAATACGGGAAAGCAGGTATCGAAATTTCCGATCTGTTTCCGCATATCGGCTCCATGGCGGATGATATCTGTGTGATTCGCTCCATGGTCACGGAACAGATCAACCACGATCCCGCTCATGCTTTCATGAACTCCGGTTCGATCTTGAAAGGGCGTCCCAGCATGGGGTCATGGTTGCTTTACGGTCTTGGAACAGAAACGCAAAATCTACCTGGATATGTGGTCATGGTCTCCAAGGGAGATTTTGCGGACCAACCCATTTCCTCACGTCAGTGGTCGGCAGGATTCTTGCCATCACGTTTCCAAGGCGTGCAGTTTCAGTCAAAAGGTGATGCCGTCCACTACGTCGGGAGTCCGGAAGGCGTTTGTCAGTCGACCCAGCGCCAGGTGATCGAGGAAGTCCAACGTCTCAACGGCATGTTACGTGATCATCACTACGATCCGGAAATCGAAACCCGTATTGCCCAATATGAAATGGCGTTCCGCATGCAGTCATCTGTGCCAGACCTTACCGATATGAAAGGTGAGCCTCAGCACATCCTTGACATGTATGGGGTTAAGGAAGCGGGGGATGGTTCATTCGCCTCGAACTGCCTGCTTGCACGTCGCATGCTGGAGCGCGGTGTGCGTTTTGTTCAACTCTATCATCGGGGTTGGGATCAACACAGCAACATCGATAAACAAATGCCGAAATCCGCGTTGTTGACCGATCAGGCTTCCGCCGCCCTTATTAAGGATCTGAAGCAGCGCGGTATGTTGGAAGACACACTTGTCATCTGGGGCGGCGAGTTTGGGCGCACTCCGATGGGACAAGGCTCAGGCCGAGATCACCACATCCGAGCATTCTCGATCTGGATGGCCGGAGCAGGAATCAAAGGCGGCCATGTCCATGGCGCCACAGACGAGCTCGGCTACAATTCTGTCGACCAGGTTGTTCACGTCCGTGATCTTCATGCCACTTTGTTAGAGCGCTTCGGTATCGATCACACCAGATTCACCAAAAAATTCCAGGGACTCGATTACAAACTCACAGGAGTTGAGCCAGCTAAGGTGGTTAAAGGGATTATCGCGTAAGACCTATTAGCCTATCTAGCAGAAGCTCTTCTCAACCGATCCATAATCGCAACTCCGAGTCCGACCTCGCTGACGGGCTCGGCGATGATTTCATCGAGACCCATTTCATCCATTTCACGCATGACGTAAAACAAGCGCACCGCGGCCTCGGCGAGTTTTCCGCTTCCGGGACTGAGCGCGACCATATTTTCCCAGCGGTGCATTCTTACAAATTCACCGCCTTCCTCACCGGTATAGCTCAACAAACCGTAACGCTTGCCAAGCTTCGGAGTGAAATCGCTGGGCTTCTCGATCAAGCGAAACGGAGTGAGTGGGGCGTAGTGGCTTTCCAGTTGTCCGGGTGATTGCAAAGTGTCACCGGGTTTCACCGCTTGGACTTTCCCGAATTTTTGCAACTGCTCCTTGCTGATCGGACCGGCGCGATGGAGATGAAAAATCGGCTTCTTGCCCTCGCGCGGTTCAATCCGGATGATCGTGCTTTCCACGCCTTCGCTGCACGCTCCGGCATCGACGATCAGGGGAATGCGCCCACCGAGTTCTTTCATCACCGCCGAGGCGGAAGTCGGAGAAATGCGCCCGAACCGATTCGCGCTCGGCGCGGCGATGGGATTTCCGAGGGCTTTGTTGATCGCACGGAAAATCGGATGACCGCTCTGACGCACGCCGACAGTCGGCAAGCCGCTGGTGACGAGATCCGGAACCTCGGGAGTTTTAGGTAAAATTACGGTCAGCGGCCCGGGCCAGAATTCGGTGGTGAGTTGATTCAAGGTATGACGAATGTCCTCTGGCACGATTGCCACTCTTTCCAAATCACGAACCGTGGCGATGTGGACAATCAACGGATCAAAATCCGGACGCTCTTTTGCCGCAAAAATTTTCGCAACCGCCGTCGGGTTGAACGCATCTGCCGCTAACCCATAAACCGTCTCGGTCGGCAACGCGACGACCTCGCCGTGTTGAAGCAACTCGACCGCCGCGTTCTGCGCTTCCTTCATCCCGTCATCGGTCGCTTCTATGATCTTGGTCTCAAACACGAAGCGATCTTTAAACGGCGATCAGATTATTGCAAGCCGCGGGGAACAAGGGCTTTATCTATAAGGAGGGAGGAGGTTGATGGAGAAGAGGAGGAAAGAGTTCATTCCAGTAAGCAGAGCGAGGATTAACGAGCCGTTTGATTCAGGCACAGCCGATTTGGCTTGGACGGAACGAAGTGAAGCCAATCCTTCGCTCAACCCCGAGCTAATGTCTTTGATCCCGCTGGGATCGGATTTCGTTCTCCTCCTCCTCTCCTCCGTAATCTCCTCTCTCCATGTAAATATTGCCGGAAACATCATGCACGCACTTGGCAATGCAGTGCTTCCGCCCCAAAGTCTTAAACATGAGCCTGAAACTGATCTCCGCCGAGCAAGTCCATGCCTCGCTGCATTATCCGGAATTCATCGATGACCTGCAGCTGACCTTCGCCGCTCCACACACGATGCCGCCTCGTCAGGTGATGTTGCTGGATCCCGCATCTGGCTCACACGATGCGTACGCGATGCTGCCGAGCTGGAACGATGAAGTGATCGCGCAAAAAGCATTCACCTACTTTCCTGAAAACCCAGCCCCTGCCCAAACACTTTACTCGCAGATCATGTTGTTCGATCGCAAGCAAGGCGCACCGCTTGCCTTGGTCGATGGCGTGAGTGTCACCTGCTGGAGAACTGCCGGAGTTTCAGCGCTCGCATCGCGATTGCTCTCGCGCGAAGATTCGGAAACTTTGCTTTTGTTAGGAACTGGAAAACTCGCGCCGTTTCTCATTCGCGCTCATATTAGCGTGCGTCCCTTGAAGCGGATTTTGCTATGGGGTCGCTCGTCTGAGAAGGCGGCTGCGTTGCAGAAAAAAATATCGGCGGAATTTCCTGACTTCCATTTTGAGACGACCCATGATCTCCCAGCCGCCTGTGGCCAGGCTGATATTGTCGTATCCGCGACAGGCAGCATGGAAATTCTTGTGAGAGGCGCTTGGATCAAGCCCGGCACACACACTGATTTCATGGGCAATCATCACAAGGACAAGCGCGAGTGCGATACCGAGCTTGTGGTGAAATCGAGCGTGTATGTCGATAGTAAGGAAAACTGTTTTCGCGAAGCGGGAGAAATTTTGGTTCCCGTTGCCGAAGGTGTGTTCTCCCTCGACCAAGTCAAAGGCCAGCTCGCCGATCTGTGCCGCGCCATCCAACCCGCCCGCCAGAGCGCTGAAGAAATCACCCTCTTCAAATCCGTCGGCTGCGCGCTGGGAGATTTGTGCGGCGCTCTGACGGCTTGGAAGGCGCAACGGATTAAATTTCTAGCAAAATTAAATCCAACCATTACCTAGTATTTAAGTATGACCTACATCCTGGAAAATCCAGATGGACAACGTTATTCTGCGACTTCTTTAGACGAAGTGGCGCATGCGGTTCGTTCTGGAACTATCAACAGCAAGGCTTGGGCTTGGCATGAGGGTTTAACCGAGTGGATTCCAGTCATGTCTTTATTTCCCAACCATTCTGGGAAGCCCAGTTTTGAGAATAGTGTTAAAAACGCCGTCGGAACCGCTTCAGGTTTATTATCTAAAGCAGGGTTGGTCATGGCAGGTTTCGCTGCAAAAAATTATCGTAAGGCTACCCTCAAAAACAGATTTTCTAAAGCATTGGCTGCGATGATCGCTGATGGTCAATTAGACCATCAAGAGGTCGCCGCTCTGGAGCAAATGGTTCTAGAAGCAGGAGCCGATTGGGAAGAGGTGATTAAGGAATGCCAGCCACTCGCAGAGCAGTTTATTCGACATCTACTTGCCGACGTCTGTGAGGATGATCACATTGATGATTTTGAAGAAGCTAAAATTCTGAAGTATCTCAAATTTTTCAGAATGGGAGATGAGATCAAAAGCGAGGTAAAATATACCATTCGCCGCGTTCGGTTACTCCATGATTTAGGTAACAATAAATTACCTCCCATTATGTCGCTCAACCCGGCTTGGCTACAGAGTGGGGAAGCTGTTTATCTTTGTCAGGATGCGAGGTTATATCGAGATGACACTTTGGTTTCTGAAGGTAAGTTATGGATAACGAATATACGTGTTGAATATGTTTCAAATAAAGCAGGATTTAGTATTTCACTTGGACGTATTCGCGAAATGAATGGCTGCAGGACGCAATTAATCATCACCTCTGTTAAAGGTGAAATTGAATTAGAAATTGTTGATGGCAAAGTTCCTGCCGCATTAGTTCTTTGTTTGCTGAGGCTTAATAATCGAACTGTTTCTGCTGTTACTGATGATACCACAGAAATTCGCCGGAAGATTTCCAAACAGGTTCGTAACGCAGTTTGGATAAGAGATGGCGGGACTTGTGTGGAATGTGGTGCAAAGGACTACCTTGAGTATGATCATATTATTCCTGTGTCCAAAGGAGGCAGTAACACCGTACAAAACGTTCAGCTCCTCTGTCGCAGATGCAACGGTAAGAAAAGCAATAAAATTTGAGTGATTTTACTCAGTTCTTGTTCGTGCGCGATTCCCGACTTATCGGGAGATGCTGGACTCTGGTGGTCCGTCATTCCTCTCCCCAATTTCCCGTAATCGGGGGTTGATACCCCATCGGGCTCTGGTAGCGTCTTCATACATTATGAAACGACGTTCCCTATTTACCATGATTCCTGCCGCGTCCGTGTTGCTGGCGCTCCGCTCCAAAGGCGCTCCGATTCCGCAGGAAGCGGTAACGGCGGCAGGATTTGGAATCACCGTGCAATGCTGGTCATTGAAAGAATTTAGTTTGTTCGAAGCGATCCAGATGGCGGCGGCTGCGGGAGTGGGCGGAGTCGAATTGTTTTCGGGCCATAAACTCGGCGGTGATCACGGCGACGTGAAGTTTGAGCCAGGCATGCCTGAAGACAAGCTTCAGGCGCTCATCGAACATATCAAGGCGAACCATATCGTGGCTCAAAGCTTGGGAGTGATTCCGATTCCCAACGATGAAGCCAAAGCTCGTGCGATTTTTGATTTAGGTAAAAAACTCGGATTATACAGCATCAACACAGAAAGTATCGAATCGATCGATCTCATCGAAAAACTCGCTGCGGAATACGATATCAAGGTCGGTTTCCACAACCATCCGAAGAAGCCGAACTACAAGATGTGGGATCCGGATTTCGTTTTCAATTCCGTGAAGGATCGCCATGCGAACGTTGGCATCTGCGCGGACGTCGGTCACTGGGCGACAAGCGGACTCAATCCCTTGGAAGTGATCAAAAAAATCGCGCCACGCGTGCGTTCGTTCCACATGAAAGACCGTGAATCCATCGAGAAATGGTCACATGACCGCCCATTCGGAACCGGTATGATCGACAACGTCGCCATCCTTGATGAAGTTCGCAAACAAGGATTCAAAGGCAACGTTTCGATCGAATACGAGCATAACTGGAAGTCCAACTTGCCTGAGATCGCCCAGTGCGTTGGCTACTTGCGCGCCTATTCGAAAATGCGTTCTTGATTTCGATTTTTTAGAACAAGCCCGTGTTGGAAAAGGTCGGGTCATTTCGATGAAATGACCGATCGGTTGGGATGGTTCCTGGCGTAAATGGCGGTCGTTTTATCAAAACGAACCTACCAAGCCTGTTTCTAGTAATCAAAAATCTCGCTGTCTTTGAAGAAGCGTTTGATCTCGGCGGCAGCGGCTTCCGGGGAATCCGAGGCGTGGCAGACGTTGCGCATTTTTGAGTCACCGGATTTGTCGCCGAAGTCACCGCGAATGGTGCCGGCGGCGGCGGTGGTGGAATCGGTGGGTCCGAGGAGGTCGCGAATCCGAGAAATGACGCTATCTCCTTCAAGAGCAAGGGCAATCACCGGTGTTTCCTGCATGAAACCCCGTACCGAGGGGAAAAACGGCATGGCAGCGATGTGTGCGTAGTGCTCGGCGAGGATTTCGTCACTGAGGGTCATCATTTTGATCCCGCGGATCACAAACCCTTCTTTTGCAAAGCGGGCAAGAACCTCGCCCGTGAGGTTTTTGGTAATCGCGTCCGGTTTGAAGAGAATCAACGTAGTTTCGTTAGCCATGCGCTTGAGGTAGGTCGCGAAATGCCGCTACGCAAGTCTTTTCAGCCCGTTTGAGCCTGCCATTTGGGGTAGGGATCCAATTTAGGCTCCTGTTTTGAAATAGATCATTGAACCGCAGATGGACGCAGATCGCCGTTCGTTGAATTGATATTTTTACGGTATCGCCTCCACCAAGACATCGACTTCCATCTGACAATGGGCGGATCCGCGGTAGGTTCCGCGGATGGGCGCGACGTCCTCGTAGTCTCTTCCGACGGCCACTTTTACATAACGGGCATCGGCAAGGGTGTTATTGGTGGGATCGAAGCCGATCCAGCCAATAACAGGAAGAAAGACCTCCGCCCATGCATGGGAGGCTTGAGCCCCAATAAGATGATCCCGCGGGCCGTTATAGAGGTAGCCGGATGCGTAGCGTGCCGGAATCCCAGTCGCACGGCAAAGTCCCAGCATCACGTGGGTGAAATCCTGACAAACGCCACGTTTCTGCGCGAAACATTGATCGAGATGCGTGGTGACATCGGTGCTGCCGGGTTCGTAACTGAACTCCGAGTGAATCCAATTCATGATCCGGGTCGCCTTATCGAAATATGCATCGTGGCCGAAGGTGATGTCTATGGCCTGTCGCCAAATTTCCGGGCGGAAAATGACACGCGCGCTCTCGTTCAGGTAAGGCCAGCTGCGATCGCGCACCGCTGTGGTTCGGTAAATCTCTTTGGTCGCGGTGCGCGCCTCGTCCGGTATTTCGAGCGGCAGGTTGTGGACGCGTAACCTGCTCTCGATTTCGAGATGTTGGTGGGGCCTTTGAATTTCGAAGTGGTGGGTTGTGTTTTGAAAGAGATCTTGGAATTTGCTCATGCGCGTGGCTGGCAGCACGCGAATCAGAGAGGAGAGCGTTTTTTGAAAGGGAAAGGTGCGCGGCTCAAGGTGTAGCTCGTTCACGCTGTCTGTGACAGGTCCCCCGTAATGGAAGATGGTGCGATGTACGACGGAAAGCTTCATGCGGCGGATTGGATCATGGATGATCTGTTCGATCGGGCAACCCTCATCATCTATTGCTGTTGCTGTTGTTCCTGCCAAGCCGTCAGGGCATCGTGTCCGCGTTGCTGCATGCTGCGTTGGGATTCGAACATCTCCGGCATGAGAACAAATGTTTCGAAGATGAGTTCGCCAATGCGGTTGAAGCGTTGCTGCAATCCATCAAGGTAGGGGTGGAGGCCAAGTGTCATCGCATCTTGCGCATTGCCGTAGTTGAGGTCGGCGAGAAGCCTGCCGCTGACGCGCTCCGCCTCGTTGAGGAAGCCACCGCGTGGGCTACCGGAAATCAGATGAATGCATTCGTCCACCCGATCCGCGCAATAGCGAACCGAGCGTGGAAAATTTCTGGAGAACACCAGAAAACTGAGTGCGCCCTCGACATCAAAGCGATGATGAGCGGCGCGAAATGCCCCGAGTGCTCCGCAAGAACCGAGGATCGCAGTCCAGTGGAGCATGCCGGGTGCGCCGATGCCGCCTTGACCGTCGTCTGGAAGATAGGACGTGGTATCCAGGAAGCGGGTGGTTTTATCGGCGCGTTCGAGGTGGCGCCCGAGTTGCATGAACTCCCAGCCTTCATCACGGGTATGGCTGGTGGCGGAGATTCCCAGAAACGTCGCTACGGAACGGCGAATACGTTCATAGTAATGCGGTGGAGCCTCTTTGAGGAGGAAAGCCGCCTCATCCGAGCGGACGAAAAGATGCAGAGCGTTGATCTCCTCCCACATCTCATCGGAGATTTGGTCCCGCACCGTGCGGGCGCTCTCCCGCGCTTGGGCAACGCAGGAAGCGATGCTGCTCACGTTCCTCGGATCATCTGTTAGAAAGCGAATAACATCCTCGCCATGGGTTTCCGGATAAATGGATTGGAACAGTTCCTCATCGCCGGTGCAGAGAATGATGGGTCGCCAGAAATCCGCGATCCGGTCACTGCCGAGTGTCTCGTTGTCCAACAAAAGGTGGCGATTGACATCAATGAGACGAGCGAGGTTATCGGCCCGTTCAACATAGCGGGCCATCCAGTAGAGAGTATTGGCGACACGGGAGAGCATGGTTTTTTGAAAGGATGATGGTTTGTTTTATTGGCGCAGAACCCAGGTGTCCTTGCTGCCGCCGCCTTGGGAGGAGTTGACAACTAGCGAGCCTTTTTTGAGCGCAACGCGGGTCAGGCCACCCGGAACGATGCGTGGGGTTTCGCCATAAATGATATAGGGCCTCAGATCGACGTGGCGGCCTTCCATGCCCTCATCGCACCATGTCGGGCAGCGTGAGAGTGAGACCACGGGTTGCGCGATGTAGTTGCTAGGATCCGCGATGATGCGTTCGCGGAACTCGGCGATTTCCGTTTTGCACGCCGCAGGTCCCATGAGCATGCCGTAGCCGCCGGATTCGTTGGTGGCTTTCACGACGAGTTCAGGCAAGTGATCGAGAATGTAGCGGAGATCATCATCCTTAGCCGCGAGATAAGTCGGCACACTTTGTAAAATTGGTTCTTGTGCGAGGTAGTAGCGGATGATGTCGGGAACAAAGGCATAGATGGCTTTGTCATCCGCCACGCCAGTGCCTACCGCATTGGCAAGCGCGACATTTCCTGCGCGGTAGGCATTCATGATGCCCGGAACCCCGAGCACCGAATCTTTGCGGAAAACCACAGGATCGATGAAATCATCATCGATCCGGCGGTAAATGACATCAACGCGTTCCAGGCCGCGGGTCGTGCGCATATAAACCACCTTGTCGCGGACGACAAGATCGCGACCCTCGACGATTTCGATGCCCATTTCACGAGCGAGGTAACAATGCTCGAAATAGGCGCTGTTGTGGCAGCCCGGAGTGAGTAGCACACAGACGGGATTACCGGATTTGCGAGGTGCGATGTGGCGGAGCATTTCCAATACCTCGAGAGGGTAGGAATCGACTGAGCGCACCGATGAGGTATCGAACAAGTCTGGGAAAACCCGTTTCAGCGCCTTGCGGTTTTCCAGCAAGTAAGATGCGCCTGAGGGACAACGGCCGTTGTCTTCAAGCACCAACCATTCGCCCTTCTCATCGCGAATTAGATCGCTGCCGCAAATGTGAATATAGATGTCTGCGGGGACATCGATACCGCGAAACTCGGGTCGGTAATGGCGTGCTTGTTCGATGAACGACAGCGGGATGATACCGTCCTTGAGGATTTGTTGATCGTGATAAATATCGTGCAGGAAAAGATTGAGCGCCGTAATCCGTTGGATTAGGCCGGATTCGAGGTGCTCCCACTCATTTGCAGGAATGACGCGTGGGACGGGGTCGAAGGGGAAAATACGCTCGCTTCCTTGGGAGTCGTGATAAACATTGAATGTGACACCTTGGGTCAGGAAATAGAGCTCGCAGGTTGCCTTGCGTGCCATGAAATCATTCTGATCCAAGGCCGAGATACGTTCCAAGAGAGGTGCGCAATGGGGCCGAACCGTTCCGTCCGGCAGGAACATTTCGTCAAAAAAAGCGTCTGGCAGGTATCCTTCAAGCATGGGTTTCACGTAATACCCCGATTTAGCAGTTTGCGAGCCAAGCTGGTGGGGAGAGGAGGAGGTAATGGAGGAAGTGGGGGATGGCAGGGCGGCTTTGACGCAAGCCGTCTTAGCTTTTAGGAATCACAAATATTGACGTGGGCGGGCGGCGCAGGCAATCTCGCCGCTTATGAGTGTTGGCATCATCATGGGAAGCACGTCGGATTGGCCGACGATGGAACATGCGGCGCAAGTTCTGAGAGACTTTGGCGTGGCATATCGCGCGGAGGTCGTCAGCGCGCACCGTACGCCGGACAAATTGGTCGAGTATGCGAAGCAGGCGAAAAGCAAAGGATTGAAATGCATCATCGCCGGAGCAGGTGGTGCGGCGCATTTGCCAGGCATGGTTGCAGCGATGACCGAATTGCCGGTCCTCGGAGTTCCGGTGGAATCGAAAGCTCTCAAAGGTGTGGATTCCCTGCTCTCCATCGTGCAGATGCCGGCAGGTGTTCCAACCGCGACTTTTGCGATCGGTCATGCTGGCGCGACCAACGCCGGCTTATTTGCGGTGGCGATGCTGGCTCTTGAAAATGCGGAATTGGCGGCCAAGCTCACGGAGTTTCGCCGCAAACAAACCGCGAAAGTGGCTGAGTCCGTGTTGCCTGAGATGGATTGATTTTTTTGTTACCATGTCAGCTTCGGTTTTTTTCCCTTTGGACAAGCAACAAGTCGTCGGCGTGATCGGCGGAGGTCAACTCGGGCGCATGCTCGCCCTGTCTGCACGGCGGATGGGAGTGCGTTCGGTGGTCTGGACAGGTGGGCTTGAAGCTCCGGCGGTCGAGGTTGCGGACGAGGTGATTGATCTTCCCTTTGATTCCGCAGAGGCACTTGAGCAATTTTGCAAACAAGCGACCGTGGCGACCGTTGAGTTTGAAAACATTCCTCTGGCAACGCTCGAGGGAGTTGCAAGTCGTATCGGTATTTTCCCTTCGCCACAAGCGGTCGGGATTTGTCAGAACCGCGAGCGGGAAAAGAATTTCCTCAAAGAACATGGGATTCCCTGTACGTGGTTTCGGGTGATTGAAACCCTAAAAGATCTCGAAATTGCCATGTCCGAGCTCAACGGCCCGGGTGTATTAAAAACCGCGGCATTTGGATATGATGGCAAAGGCCAGTTGAAAATCCAAGGCAACGAAGATCCGGCGATGGTCTGGAAAAACTTCGGCGGGGAGCGCGCGATCCTGGAAGCATGGGTTCCCTTCGAGAAAGAAATTTCCGTGATGGTTGTGCGCTCGGCAGATGGTGAAGTAAGAACCTACGATCCTGCGGAAAACCGCCACCGTCATCACGTGCTCGATGTCTCCATCGTCCCTGCAAGGATTTCCGAAACAACCGCCAAACAAGCGCGTGAGCTTGCGGAAAAGGTCGCTGTCGCACTCGATTATCAAGGCATCATTGGTGTCGAGTTTTTCGTGAATCATGATGGCTCACTTGTCGTCAACGAAATGGCACCGCGCCCGCACAATTCCGGCCATCATACGCTTGATGCCTGTGCGACCTCGCAGTTTGAACAACAACTCCGCGTCGCCCTCCGGCTTCCGCTGGGTTCCACCCGCCTCATCTCGCCCTGCGTCATGCTGAACCTGTTGGCTGATTTCTGGCAGGACGAAACCACTCCGCCTGATTGGACTCCACTGTTAGAAATCGATGGTGCCGTTTTACATCTTTACGGAAAACGCCGCGCCCCAGGGATGCGCAAGATGGGACACGCAACTTTGTTGGGTGATGATACGAATGGGATTATGAAACAGGTTGAGAAACTGGCGAGTGGGTGGCTCAAAAAAAACTGAAAGTCATTCATCCCCACATGCCTGCATACCGTAGGTAATAAATTTCGATGATGAAGAGCTCAAACCAGTTCAATCGAAAATGGCCGCCCCTATCTGCATCCGTCCCTGACTGGGCATTTTTATATTTTCTGAGGCGATTCAATGAATTCCGCAAAAACGATCCAGATTCAAGGTAGTGGAGAACGAAAGCCTCTGCTTAGATATAAAACATCGGATCGGATGAAGGACTGGCGAGGGATTCCAAGGTGATTTCATCGAGGGTCTTGGTGAGTTGGGTGGAGACATTTTCCCATGCGCGGCGGACGGAAGGGCCGGATTCTCCTTGGTCCAGTGCGGTATTTTGGAGTTGGGAGGGCTCGACGGCCTCGACGATCTGGCGGAGGGTGATTTGGTTGGCAGGGCGGGAAAGCAAGTAGCCGCCCGAGGCCCCGCGGCGGGAATCGATCATTCCGCCCCGACGTAGATCATTGAGAATTTGAACTAAAAAGTTTGCGGAGATAGCTTCGCGTTGCGCTAACTCTTCCAAGCGAGTAAGACTTTTGCCGTCATAGGTCTTCGCGAGTTGTGCGAGGGCCCGGCAGGCATATTCTAATTTTTGGGAAATCTTCATGAGCGAGAAAGAGCAAACAGCGATGCAGGAGAATGGAATGAAGTTGTGCGATGGGGAAGCCGCGAATTTGGAAAACCTCTGGGCAAAGCTCCGTATCGAGGCCGCGCGGGTACATCGGGAAGAAGAGGGATTGCGTGCATTGGTGGACGATGTCGTGCTTTCGCGTGGGAGTTTTGCCGAAGCTCTCTCCGTGCGTTTGAGCCGCAGGCTGGCGCGTGAGGACATGCCGCGAGAGGCGATCGAGCCATTGATTGAGGATATTTTCACCAAACATGAATCGATTGCCCGTGCTTGCAGTCGGGATTTGTTGGCGATGTTTGAGCGGGATCCTGCATGCTTTTCTCCTCTGGAGCCGTTATTGTTTTTTAAAGGCTTCATGGCACTGAGCACCTATCGGGTAAGTCATCAACTCTGGAAAGATGGCCGCCGCTGGTTGGCTCTATATTTGCAGAGCATTTCCTCGGAGGTGTTTTCCACGGACATTCACCCGGCTGCGACGATTGGCTGCGGAATTCTGCTGGATCATGCGACCTCGTTTGTGGTCGGCGAAACCGCCATCATTGAGGACGACGTATCGATTCTTCACGAAGTCACACTTGGTGGAACAGGCAAGGCCACGGGCGCGCGTCATCCGATCATCCGCTCGGGCGTGCTGATCGGTGCCGGCGCGAAAATTTTGGGTCGGGTCGAGATTGGCACTCATGCGAAAGTCGGTGCGGGCAGTGTGGTGTTGAATGATGTTCCTCCCCATACGACGGTGGCGGGCGTGCCGGCGGTTATCGTAGGAGAGGCTCGCGAGCTCAATCCGGCTATGGAAATGAACCAGAAGCTCGATTGCAGGGGTGCGGATATTTAAGGTTTTTTATCTATGCAAAACGACATCCCAGACATTGAACCGAGCAAGCGGCATTGGCTCGGTTATTGGAGTATGATCGTTCAGCAGACGCAGAATGCTTTCAACGACAAGGCCGCGCAGTTTATTCTTATCTCTTTGGGTGGTGCGGTGGCGATGGATGTTGAGTCATTGGCGGGCCTTATGATTGCCCTACCGTTTGTCTTGTTCGCGCCTCTGGCGGGTTGGATGAGTGATCGTTTTACGAAACGCAATGTTATCGTTGGTGCCGCGGTCGCGCAGGTTCTGATTCTCGGACTGATCAGCTTCGCGGTATGGATCAAACAAATGCATCTCGCGCTGTTTGGTTTTTTCCTGCTTGCGGCACAGTCGGCGTTTTTTGGTCCGGCAAAGATGGGAATCAACAAGGAATTGGTTGGCTCACGGCATCTGGGATTCGCTTCAGGAGTCCAGCAAATGACGGCCATGCTGGCGATTTTGGTTGGTCAGATCGTCGCGGGCTGGTGGTTTGATCATCGTTATAAAGCCATGCACTCGTTGCCGGCAAACGCATGGCATGCCGCTTTTTTGCCTTTGTTTATTCTGACCTGTCTTTCCATTCCCGCGGTTGGATTGGCGCTATCGATACCCAATGGTGCGGCGCATGGCAGGGAGAGGATTTCCGGAAAATTGCTCATCAGTCATTTCCGGGATCTGGGGGAATTATGGAAAGATTTTGCGATTCGGAGAGCTTCTTTTGGGGTCGCGTTTTTTTGGGGCTTTGCGGCATTCATCAATTTGTGGTCGGTAAAAATCGCCAAAGCCATGACAAATGGCGGCGAAGGATTCGGAAGCTTGCAATCGATTTTCATGGCTGCGGCTTCGCTTGGAATGGCGGTTGGATTTGGTTTCGCCTCTTGGCTGCTGCGGAAAAAAATCGAACTCGGTTGGGTGCCGCTTGCCGGCATCATCATGACGGCCAGTGCGTTGGCACTTGCGGCGTTTCCGATGGGAAGTGCCCAAGCATATCTGGCGCTGTTGGATTCGGGGCTGGGTCGGTTCATTGACGAATCTCCCCATGAGGCATTGTTCTTGCTTGCACTCGGAGTGCTCGCTTTTTCATCGGCCATTTTTCTGGCGCCGCTCAATGCCTGGTTGCAGGATCGCTATCCTGCTGATAAGCGCGGTGAGTTGCAATCCGCGGTGAATTTGCAAGATTGCTTCGCGGGGATCATTGCGGTGGTTTCGATCGAGCTAATGTTTCTGATCTCGAACGCCCTGAACATGAGCGAGCTCGCAGGGTTTCGCATGCAGCTGATCGTGGTTGGGTCGGCTTGCGGAATCATGACTTTTTACGTCATGCGGATTTTGCCTGCGGATTTTATTAGGCTCTTTATCCGTTCTTTGGTGAAATGCATCTATCGAATCAAGACGAAAGGCGTGGAAAACATCCCGAAAAGCGGTGGTGCCTTGTTGCTGCCGAACCATGTGACGTTCGCTGATGCCTTTTTTCTCTCGGTGATTTCCGAGCGGCCCATGCGCTTCGTGATGGACGAGAGCTTCATGGCGAATCGAATCATTCGCCTTTCCGCTAAATTGTTCGGCACCTTGACGATACGCCGCTCGCATCCTTTGGAAGCCATTCGGAAAACGATCGAAGCTCTCAACAACGGAGATCTCGTGGTGCTCTTTCCAGAAGGCCAACTGACGCGGACGGGTCAGTTGTGCCAACTTGAGAGAGGATTCGAGCTCATCGCAAAAAATATCCAAGTGCCGATTCTCCCAGTGTGGGTGGATGGTTCGTGGGGTTCGATTTTCTCTTTTGAGCGTGGCAGTTATTTCAGGAAAATCCCGTATGGCCTGCCTTACGGTTTATCCGTTGCGGTCGGTGAGTCGATCGATGTGCCTAAGCCGGAACGGCAGATCGTGCAGGCGGCATTGTTGAAAGCCTCTGCCAGTGCCATGGCGATATGCCTTTCCGACGGTGTAACAGCGCAGAGGCGCAATGTTCATCAGCTCAAGCATTTTAATGCGCTGCCGCGACGGGCAACTCTCTACATGCTGGAGCGCGATCCGGAGATCGATGCAATCCGCCCCGTGCTGGATGCTTTCGCCAGATCAACTGGCGTAAGAATCATGATTGAGAAGAATTTCACAGCGCGCGAAGGAGCGATATGGCTCGGCGCTGCCGGATTGAAAGAGCAAATTGAACAAGCGCCGCCGTTCAATGGCGAGTGCCGGTTTTTTGATTTCAGCAAAAATGCCAATGAGTTGTTAGAGTCTGCCGGAATCGTGCATTTGCCCTGCCTTGCATGGAATGGACAAGTGCTTTCCATGTCGATGCCGCATCCGGCATTGCCCACGGCGGATAGCTTTTTCCAAGCCGGCCACAAATCCGGGTCGTTTGGAAAACTTCTGCCCGGATGGTATGTCGAAAACGGTCAGCTCATGCCGCTTGGGATCCCTTGGCCGGAAAATCTGGAAATCGACGCCGAGTGTTTTGTTGTTCCTGTGTGAAAGGCAGGGGACTATCGCCGATGGCACCCTACCAAAATCAGGACTTCAGCTTCAGTTTTTTTAGCTTCGGCTCGACGACGTATTGGCAGTAGCTGTTCCGTGTCTTGTTCAGGAAATAGTAATTCTGATGGTAATTTTCCGCAGGAAAAAATGTCATCGACGGTATGATTTCGGTGACGATGGGCTGATCAAAATTTTCCTGAGCCGCAGACTTCGATCGCTCCGCCGTCGTTTTTTGCTCTTCATTTTCATAAAAAATTACCGAGCGGTATTGCGTGCCGACATCGTTGCCTTGGCGGTTGAGTTGCGTGGGGTCGTGCAGATCCCAAAACCATGCGAGGATGGTTTCGTAATCGATTTTCGCAGGGTCAAAAAGCACCTGCACCACTTCCGCATGTCCGGTGTTACCCTCGCAAATCTGTTCGTAAGTCGGGCTAGGGACTTCGCCTCCCATGTAACCCGAAATTGCGGAGTATACGCCATCGATCTGATTGTAAGCGGCTTCCACGCACCAGAAACATCCCGCGCCCAAAGTGGCGATCTCTGCTCCGTCAGGAACTTCAGGCAAACTTGCCATTGTTGGCGCTTCAACATCACTCATGATGCAGTTATTTTAATTCCGATTTTCTGACAAACAAGCCGCATAGTTACGGATTGCAGCGAAGTGGATTCTGTTGTTGATTGAATGATGCAGAAAACCCGTTCAGTAGGCGATTCCTTGGGCGAATTGAATGTTCCCGCCAATGCGCTCTATGGTGCTTCCACTCAACGCGCGGTCGAGAATTTCGCGATCTCCGGCCAAGCGATGCATCCCGTGCTGATCCATGCCTATGGGTTGATCAAAGAGGTCGCTGCTCTTGCCAATGAGAGGATCTGCGTGCTCGATCCAGCGCTTGCAAGTGCGATTGCCGTGGCGGCCCGTGAAGTCGCTGATGGGAAACACGATAAGCATTTTCCTGTCGATGTGTTTCAGACGGGTTCAGGTACATCAACCAACATGAACGCGAACGAGGTGATCGTTACGCTCTGCCGCCAGCGCGGCGTGAACGTCCATCCGAATAACCACGTCAATCTCGGACAATCTTCTAACGACACGTTTCCGACAGCGATTCATGTGGCGATGTGTTTGCAACTTCGGGATGTTCTGATTCCGGCTCTTGAGTATTTGGAAAGATCGATTTCGCAAAAATCATCCGAGTTTCATGATGTCTTGAAAATCGGCCGCACGCATTTGATGGATGCCGTTCCCATGCGGCTTGGCCAGGAATTCTCGGGATATGCAAAGCAGGCGGAGCGGGGGATTGACCGATGTCACAAAGCGATCACGGCGCTATTGGAAATCCCGCTTGGCGGCACTGCGATTGGTACCGGCTTGAACGCTCATCCGGATTTTGCCAAGACCGCAATCGCCTTGCTCAATGAGCGCACGGGATTTCTTTTCCGACGGGCGGAAAACCCTTTTGAGGCCCAAGCCGCGCGCGATGCACTGGTCGAGGTGCATGGTCAGCTCAACGTCATTGCGACCTCACTTTTCAAAATCGCCAGCGATATCCGATTGTTGGCTTCCGGCCCGCGTTGTGGGTTGGGTGAAATTCATCTTCCCGCCATCCAACCGGGATCATCCATCATGCCAGGAAAAGTTAATCCGGTTCTGTGTGAAGCGTTGACCATGGTTGCGGCGCGCGTTTTTGGGAATCAAACCACCATGACGTTTTGCGGAGCGAGCGGTCATTTAGAGCTCAACACCTTTATGCCCCTCATGGGCCAAACGATGCTGGAGTCGGTTGGGCTCCTCGCCAGTGGCGCCAAAACATTTGCAGAAAAATGCGTCTCCGGTATCACCGCAAATCGCGCGCGTTGCGAGGAACCCGTCGCACAATCCTTTTCCGTGGTGACTTCCTTGGTTCCCTTGATTGGCTATGACCAAGCCGCAGCCCTTGTAAAAGAGGCGGAAACGACAGGGAAAACCATCTACGGCCTCTGCACGGAGAAGCTCGCCTCACTCGGTATCACGGCAGAGCAGCTCGGTGCCGCTCTCGATCCCATTTCGATGGCTGACCACGCAGGATAAGAAAGATTGTGAATTGCTCAGGAAATCTGTAATAAACCCGCCAGATGAAATATCCAACCCGATTTCAACAGCGAACCGTATGGAGCGCCTTAACTGGCCTGGCGATGCTCGTGCTCGGCTCTCTTCTCGTTGGCCTCGTGTGGCTGATTGGACAAATTTTCGGGTTTCTCCAGCCTGTGCTGATTCCTCTGATTGTTGCGGGTATCATCGCTTATTTGTTAGATCCTGTCGTTCGGCTGATTGAGAAACGCGGAATCAACCGGCTCTGGTCGGTGATCAGCGTTTTTATCGCCTCGCTCGTTGCTATCACCTTGTTGGTCGCGGCAGTGCTTCCGGCCATTCAGGGGGGGAAAAAATTGTTTCGCGATATCTTCAGCACCTCGGCGTCGGTCCAGGATGGAGAGAAACATGATCCACAAACTCTGGAAAACTCCTCCGCGCCTGAGGCGGATCCTAATCTCGTGCCGGCTCTTGCCCGTTCTCTCCACAATCTTCGCCGTCAACATCAGGACGGCGTGATTGGTTGGGCGCTCACCGAAACGAATGCCGCTGGCAAGGAAATTCCATTTGCTGCTGATGCGGATAGCCCTGAATCCCTCGACTTCTTTTGGCAAACCCGTGGCGGTAAAACGCTTTATGCCTACAAGGATGAGCTGATCGAAATGGGTACCCGCTGGCTTTCGGTCGGGTCCTCGAAAATTATTGGTTTTATGGGACTTTTCCTCGGAATGATCATGGTTCCTGTCTACCTGTTTTTCTTCCTGAAAGACTCGGTTTCGATCCACGATCACTGGCACGAATACATGCCGCTGCGTGATTCACGATTTAAGACGGAGCTCGTCTCAACGCTTCAGGAAATCAATGGTTATCTTGTCTCCTTCTTCCGCGGACAGGTGCTTGTCGGGATGATTGATGGCATTCTCGTGGGGATCGCCCTGTTTTTCTTTGACCTCCCGTATGCGCTGCTCATCGGCTTGTTAATGATGATTCTGGGCATCATTCCCTACATCGGAAATATTCTCTGTCTCATCCCCGCCTGCATCATCGCCTATTTGCATGCCCAATCCGCAAGCGTTCCGTTTGATCTTCAACCATGGGCTTATGTCGGCTTCATGATTCTGATTTTCGCCGGTGTGCAACAAATCAATTCACTGGTCACCGCTCCGAAAATTGTGGGAGATTCGGTCGGGCTGCACCCGCTGACCGTGATTTTCTCGATGTTGTTCTGGTCCGTGGTGCTTGGCGGCTTTGTCGGAGCCCTGCTTGCTGTTCCGCTCTCTGCGGCGGTAAAAGTGATTTTCCGCAGGTATTTCTGGGGCAAGAGCCTCAGTGAATCCGAAGGCGGGGCGGAGTCGCCCTCGGCGTAAAATTAGTTTTTTTTCAGGAAAGACAAGCCCCCCAACAGATGGTAAATACCAACCCAATGTCCGATGAGAACAAGCATGATCCTTCAAACGAGGATGAGGTGATCCAACAGGCCTATGCGAAAACCCGCAAAAGCCTGATCGCCAGGCTTGATAATTGGGAGGACCAGCGCACTTGGGATGAATTTTATCAAACCTACTGGAGACTGATTTATTCCGTCGCCATCAAAGCCGGACTCCGTTCCGAGGAGGCTTTTGATTGCGTTCAGGAAACCATTTTGTCGATTGCCAAGCAGAGTAAGAAAAAACTCTACGACCCTGAGCAAGGTTCGTTCAAAACATGGTTGATGAACATGACGCGTTGGCGGATTAACGATCAGTTCCGTAAGCGCAGAAAGGATACGGCGATGATTGAAGGCGAATGGGCGGATGACCGTAAAACCGCCGTGATTGACCGGGTGGAAGATCCCAATGGGGATGTTTTGGAGCGTCTTTGGGATGTTGAATGGAAAAAAGGCATTGCCGATGCCGCTTTATCCCGTGTGAAGGCACAAGTTTCTCCAAAGCAGTATCAGATTTTTGACTATTACGTGATTCGTCAATGGGATGCGGAAAAGGTTCAGGAAAAGCTCAATGTAAGCATGGCACAGGTTTATCTGGCAAAACACCGCGTGGGTGCGGTGCTCAAGAAAGAGCTGGCAAAACTTGAAGAGGAAACGGAGTGAGTCATGCCAGCGCCGATACGCAGTAATCCGAGCATACCCGATCACGACGTCCTGAGAAAAATCGGTGGTGGTGCTTACGGAGAAGTATGGATGGCTCGTGGTGTGACGGGCGCGCTGCGCGCTGTGAAAGTCGTCTGGCGTGAGGATTTCGATGACGAGAGGACCTTTGAGCGCGAATTCGAAGGCATCCTGAAATACGAACCGATCTCCCGGGATCACCCTGCCCTTGTCAATATCCTACATGTCGGACGCAGTCCTGACTGCGGCTCATTTTATTATTACGTCATGGAACTGGGTGATGACGTCCATGCCGGTCAGGACATCAACCCCATCGAGTATGAGGCACGCACCTTACGCCCGGATGGGAAACACAGCGTTCGTTGGGAAACTTCGGCTTGTATCGACGTTGGGCTGCGCCTTGCGGAAGCGCTGAATTACCTCCATCAGAACGGATTGGCGCACCGCGATGTGAAGCCCTCGAATGTCATTTTCGTCAATGGTAAAGCCAAGCTTGCGGACATCGGTCTTGTTGCCGCGCGAGATCAAAGGACGTTTGTCGGCACCGAGGGATTTGTGCCTCCTGAAGGTCCGGGCTCGGCGCAGGCCGACATTTATTCGCTTGGCAAGGTGCTTTACGAGATCGCTACTGGTAAAGACCGCTTGGATTTTCCCGAGCTTCCGGATGAGCTACCCACCGGGTTGGAGCGCAAGCGGTGGCTCGAGCTGAACAAAATCATCTGCGATGTCTGTGATCCGAGAATCAGCAAACGCAACATTTCCACGGCGGGTGAACTTGCCGAGGCTCTTCATTCTCTTCAGCGTGGAACGCGCAGGCGCAGCCCAAGTCTCTCCATTTGGGCGACCACTCTCATCCTTTTCGCCTTTGCTGGCTGGACCACATGGCATGTATTCAAAGACAGCGGTTGGTTGCCATGGAATGAGGTGAATTCGCAGAACCTCGCCACAGCTGAGAGAAAGATTCGCATCGTTACCACTCCGGAGGGCGCCGAGGTCTACACCGCGGATGGTGATTGGATCGGAAGCACGCCAACCTCAACCGGAACCCTGCGTGCAAAGGTAGGCAGTCAGGTTGATTACGTCATTCGGAAAAATGGATACAAGAACGCCGTGATCTCTGAAATTGTCACACCAGATTCAGCTTCGGAGCCGATGCTGATCTATCGTGAACTACAGAATTTCTCGCCACCGAAAATTGGTGAAAAGTGGCAGGACCATCACGGTCTTACTTACCTCCCGGTTGACGACAAGCATGTGACCTCACGCTATGTCCCAAGGGAGGTGTGGAATGACTTCCTGCGTTCTTCCAAACGCCCGAGAAATTCTGTCGAGTTCATTCAAGTATCTGAAAACGGTGAAAATGCGACCGTGGTGCTCGCCGGGCAACCCGACATCATCGCCTTCATCGATTGGGTGCGTGTGAATGGTATCCAACAAGGGTTCTTTACTCAGGATAACCAAATTACCGCTGAGGTGGATCAAAGTTTCGCCAATCCGAATCTGAGTGATCGCGCCAAGCGTGAGAATCTCAGGCCCTTCCGGTTGGTGGTTGGAGAATATAAATACGGAGCTGTGGAATTGACGACGGATCCCCCCGGTGCGGAGGTTTACATAAATGGTATGCATTATGGATCCACCGCAAGCACGTTGCACATTCCGAGAGTGAAGCCCGGATCTGTCGAGTTACTCATTATTTTGGAAGGATACAAGCCGCGCACGCTCAATGCCCGGGTGAAAGAAGGAGAAAACCTTTCGCTTACCGCCACGCTGCAACCGAGTCAGGGAGTGGTTTTTGGAAAAACATGGCATAATGGAATTGATATGCGTTTCGAGCCCGTTGAAGCGGATCTCATGGTATCCGCCTACGAAACAAGGGTCAGCGATTACGAGGCATTCATACAGGGCACTCGCCATGAGCGCCCGAGCAAACCGGAATTTGAACAGGGGAAGGATCATCCAGTGGTTTATGTGTCCCGTGATGACGCAAAAGCATTTTGCAAATGGCTTACAGAAAAAGAGCGTCAGGAGGAGCTTATTGGACTAACCCACCAATACCGGCTGCCAACCGATCTCGAATGGAACCTGATCGCAGACCTGAAAAGGGAGGTCGGTGACGGCCCCAGTCAGCGCGATGCAAACAAATCGATGCTCTATGCTTGGGGAGCTGATTGGCCGCCGCCGGATGCATATGGAAATTACGCGGACTCCACGGCTCCAGATCTTGAAGGCCTCACGTCATCGCGAATTATCCCGGGCTATGCAGACGGTTTTCCTAGAACCTCTCCCGTAGGTGAATTTCATGCCAACAAATTCGGAATCTACGACCTGAGCGGTAACATTCATGAGTGGGTTGAAGATGATATCTTTGTTGATGCCGAAAACTCGCTCGGCGTGCTTCGCGGCGGGGGCTGGAACACGTATCGGCAAGAAGATCTTGTGCTGGGATGGCGTAATCCCGTCCCAGCGACCGCGCGCACGGGCTATTATGGCTTCCGAATTGTTTTGGCAAAAACCGATCCATCCAAAGACTTTCCCACCAACAACGAATAACCCTACTCATGGTCACCATTCAACTCAATTACCAAGGCGGACTCCGCTGCTCCGCCACCCACGTAGCGTCCGGCAACACAATCAGCACCGACGCACCTCTCGATAACAACGGCAGAGGTGAATCTTTTTCTCCGACTGATCTTCTCGCCACGGGTCTAGGAGCCTGCATGGCGACCGTGATGGGCATCGTCGCCGAGCGGAAACAAATTTCCCTAGATGGGCTCAAAGTCGAAGTCCGCAAGCACATGTCAACCGACACCCCGCGCCGCATCGCAAAACTTGAAGTGGACATCGACATGCCGCTTGCGGCGGATCATCCGGAGAGGATGCTGTTTGAAAGCGCTGCGCGCGGCTGCCCCGCCCATCATTCACTGCATCCCGATATCGAGACGCTCTTCAACTGGACTTGGAAGTAATCGTGCCGAACGTGCCATTGCCCTGCTTCAAATCATTCACCGCCTCCACATGCAACGATTCCTGATACCAATCTCCATCCTCATGGCAGCGCATGTTCTGGCGTCGCCGACGGAGGCGGAGCGCATCCAGCGAAGCTACGGGCTTTCTCAGGAGACTTTGGCGCTCAAAATGAAGATCGCGACCACCCCGGAGGAAAAACAAGCGCTTTGGGAAAAGCGCCCGTCTCCCGAAGCGACCGCTTCAGAGCTTTGGAAGAACATCACCGGATCCCTCCATCAGGATTGGACGATCCCTTACTCCGCTTTTTATCTTAATCTCACCCATCAAGTGGCGGCATCCAATGCGGAGGTTTCCCAGCATCGCAAGGAAATCATGGATGGCTTTGAGGCGCACCATCTGGATAAGCCGAACATCCGTATGTTTTGTATGGCGCTCACACAAAGCGGTTCGCCACGCGCGCTGCCGCTCTTGGAGAAAATCATCAAAAAAAACCCTGATAAGAAAACCCAAGGAGTCGCGGCTCTTGGTGCGGCGCTCGTTTTAAAAAATCTGGGAGATAGCCCGGAGATTCTTGAGAAACGAATCACTCATTTGCGGATGGCGATTATCCAAGCCGTGGATGAAAAAATAGGTGACATGAGCGTCGCAACTCTTGCTGCCGATGAAATTTTTGTCATTCGTCATCTCATCAAAGGCCGCACTCCTCCCGAGTTCACTGGTACGGATGTTGCGGGTCGCATCATCAAGTCTGCTGACTTCAAAGGAAAAATCACGGTCTTGTTATTCTGGGATTCAAAATCCGCTGAGATCGACAAGGTCATCCAACTTAGCAACCAGTTGGTCGACAAATATGCCAAAAAACCCATTTCAGTCATCGGCATCACCCCCGAGCCTCTTGGAAGTGTCCGTGCGCTTCAGGCCAACGACTCCATTAAATGGAACAACATCATCGACGCCAAAGACGAAATCGCTGCCTTATATCGCATCAGAAGTCGGCCTGCTGTCTTCGTGGTCGATTCGGATGGAAAACTCGAATACTCAGGCGTGCCTGGTTCCTTTGTTGAACTCACCATCGACGCATTACTGGATAACTCGAAAAAGTAATGGTGAAGTCTGAAGCGTGAAAGGAGCCAGTGGGCGGCGTTCACTCTTCACTGCCTTGATGATTCTCAGGGCCAGGAATGTAAAAAAGGGCGATCTCGGAAGATCGCCCTTTTTTTGAACCTAAACTATGAAAACAACGGCTCGGGAAATTATTTAACGCCTTTTTTGGAGAGACGGGTTCCTTTGGTCGCGCCTTGACGGGCTTTGAACTTAGGATTGGTCTTGCAGATCACGTAGTTCGTGCCTTTGCGGCTGACGACCTGGCAATCAGCGTGACGGCGCTTTGCGGAAGCAAGGGAAGATAAGACTCTCATGACAGAAATTGGTTAAATTGGGCTGCCAACTTGGCGGCGGGGCGCGGAAATTAGAAAATCCGGTGAATTTGTAAAGCGATTTCTTTATTGAGGCTCACTTTGGTATTCCATGCCGCGAGGATGCTTGATTTCTCAGATCATCAACCAAGCCTCTCCGAGAGCTGCTCAAGCTATGCCAAGTGGAATTTAGGCCAGTTTGCCGCGAATGGGTTGTCGATGTTTGTCTAAACCTCGTCGGGGAATTTCAGTTGATTTTCCAATATCCGAGGAATCCTCGCCGTCGGACTTTGGACATTAAAGTGACTGTTTTTTCTGAGCTTTCCCAAAGGCTTCGCAAAATACGCAAAGACCGTTTGCCAACGGCTTTGGTTTGGTCAATGATCCGCGCCCGATGAACGACCAAGAACGCCCCTTTTCCAGTTTGATACTTGATGGCCCCGATCGCGCACCCAGCCGTGCGATGCTCTATGCGGTGGGCTTTGAAAAAGCGGATTTCGCCAAACCTCAAATCGGTGTGGCATCGACATGGAGCCAAGTCACTCCCTGCAACATCCATATCGACAAGCTCGCCATCGAATCGCAAAAAGGCGTCGACGCTGCCGGCGGCAAAGGAATTATTTTCAATACCATCACCATTTCCGACGGTATTTCCATGGGAACCGAGGGCATGAAATACTCACTCGTCTCCCGTGAGGTGATCGCGGATTCGATCGAAACCGTGGTTGGCTGTGAGGGGCTGGACGGTTTTGTTGCCATCGGCGGTTGCGATAAAAACATGCCTGCCTGTGTGATGACCATGGGCCGCATGAACCGCCCTGCCGTGTTCGTTTATGGCGGCACCATTCTTCCGGGATGCGGTAAAATCAAGGGGGAGAAAAAGGATCTCGATATCGTTTCCGTTTTCGAAGCGGTGGGCAAACACGCCAATGGTGAGTTCACCGATGAGGAGTTGGAACACGTGGAATCCTGCGCCATCCCCGGCCCCGGTTCCTGCGGTGGGATGTATACCGCCAACACCATGGCAAGTGCGATCGAAGCGCTCGGCATGTCGCTTCCCAATAGCTCGGCCCAAGCGGCAATTTCCGATGACAAAATGCGCGATTGTTTTGATGCCGGTGCCGCCGTGCTCAACCTCATCAAGCTCGGCATCAAGCCACGCGACATCATGACGAAAAAGGCTTTCGAGAACGCAATCACTGTTTTGATTGCTCTCGGTGGTTCAACCAATGCCTGCCTCCACATTCCCGCGATGGCACATTCCGCAGGAGTCGATATCACTCTCGATGACTTTGAACGCATCGGTAAAAAGACGCCGGTTCTTGCTGATCTCAAGCCTTCCGGCAAATACGCGATGGCGGATCTCGTTCGTATCGGCGGCACGGTTCCGTTGATGAAAATGCTTCTCGAGGCAGGGCTGCTGCATGGCGATTGCATGACGGTCACGGGTCGCACCATGAGGGAGAATTTGGAGAAATCCCCGATTCATTACCCGGCCGATCAACAGATCATCCGGCCGGTGAACAACCCGCTCAAAAAAGACAGTCACCTTCGTGTTCTCTATGGAAATCTCGCAGAAGGTGGCGCAGTTGCCAAAATTTCCGGCAAAGAAGGAGAGGTCTTCAAGGGCAAAGCGCGCGTTTACAACTCTGAGGATTGTGCGATGAAGGCCATTCTCGCCAAGCAAATCAACAAGGGGGATGTGATCGTCATCCGCATGGAGGGCCCGAAAGGCGGCCCAGGGATGCGCGAAATGCTTGGTCCAACCTCCGCCGTCATGGGCATGGGCCTAGGTAAAGACGTCGCGCTCATCACGGATGGTCGCTTCTCAGGCGGCAGCCACGGCTTCGTGGTCGGCCATATCACACCGGAAGCTTTCGAAGGTGGCACCATCGGCATCCTTGAAGAAGGTGACGAAATCGAAATCAACGCTGTTGAAAACCGTATCAGTGTCAATCTTTCCGACGCGGAAATCGCAGCACGTAAAGCCAAGTGGATTCGTCCGGAGCCTCGTTACAAATACGGAGTTCTTGCTAAATACGCAAAACTTGTCACCAGCGCCAGCGAGGGCGCGGTAACGGACAAGCATCTCTGAAAACCATGGTGAAGTCCGCGATCCAACTTTTCGGCGTGATGCTTGGCGCATCTCTCCTTTCCGCATTGCTGGGAGGCTTTTTCGCCATGCTGATCGCTTCCGTTTCACCAGAGTTCATCAAGAACCTCTTTGGCGTTACCCAAGGAGCCAGCGCAGTGCGTTACGCCTTTTCGGTCGGGATGATCTGGGGGCTTTTCCTCGGGGCTGGCGTCAGTGGATTCGCCTGTGGTTTATCGGTCTTGATGAAGATTCTCAATCTTTGGATCAAAGTAGACAAGACCTAGTTCCTGGCTCAAACGCCCTCCCCAACAACAGGATGGACAGGGATTCCGCCGGGTTCTAAGTTTTACCAAGCCCATGGACGATTCCGAGAAAATCATATGTAAGCCCACTCCGTGGTTTTTGCTCCGTGCGGGTGTGGTTTTGCTGATGTTCAGTGTTTTCAGTGTGCTGTTTTACATCGATGGCACAACGGGTTACCGGAAAAAGAATTTCGAGTTCTACGTGAACGCGACATTTAAAGAAGCCACCTCTGCCTTTTCAAAGATGGATGCGGAGAGTCCGCTGACAGAAGAGGCTTGGCGCGAGTTTGCCTCCAAGCAAACTGTCCGGTTTCCTGATGATCCTGAAGTCCTTCCAGCCGACCTCAAGCTGCCCATGCCCTGGCCGGACATACTTTGCGATTATCAACGCGTCAAAACCCTGCAGCACAATGCACTCTGGCGCGATTATTCCGAGAAATACCAACTCAACGAAAAGCCTGCGGAAGAGCCCTTCACGGCAGCGAAAATCAAAGAGCAAATCCACGTTTTTTACATTTGCGTCTCGCTATCAAGCATCACGTTGTTTTTTCTGATCCGCACCAGCCGTCGCTCCCTGTCCGCGGATGCCAAAGCGCTCACAACCGCCGAGGGGAAAATCATCCCATACCATAGCATGCGCGTTCTCGATCTGCGCAAATGGGAGGGCAAAGGCATCGCCTTCATCGAATACGAAAGCGCCTCTGGCACGAAAAGAGCCAGAATTGATGGCTTAACCTATGGCGGATTCAGCCAAGACAAAAATCAACCAGCCGAAGCGCTTATGCGCCAGATTCGCAGACATTTTACGGGTGAAATGATTGATTACGGGCTGGAAGAGGAAGTGAAGAGTGAAGAGTGAATGGTGAGGGGTGAAAGCCAGTCTGCGTTTTCAATCTCTATGTATCCCCCGTTTTCTACGTATTTCCGGATCCTCTGTTTATAAAGTCCAAATCGCCTCAATGCCCCAAGCTCTTCATTTTTTCCTATCTCTTTGACGCTTTTCACGTTTTCATGATTGCCAACCAAGGCGCTGACGCGCTAACCGTTTCCCACACCAACACACAACCACTCAACACATGTCAGACAAATCGATCGAAGAACGCGTTAAGGAAATCATTGTAGACCAACTCGGAGTCAGTGCCGACCAAGTCACTCTCGAAGCCAAATTTGTTGAGGACCTCGGTGCCGACTCTCTGGATACCGTTGAGCTCGTTATGGCTCTTGAAGAGGAATTCGACGTCGAGGTTCCAGACGATGAAGCGGAAAAGCTTCAGGCCGTCAAAGACGTCGTCAATTTTATCACCAGCAAGAAAGGCTGATCCTCTAGAATTTAAGTTTTCAAAAAGGGTGGTTGTCGCAAGGCATCCACCTTTTTATTTGGTGATCTAATCCGAAATAACCTGCGCGACAGAGGGGTGGGGTAGCGAATCGCGATCCTCAATTTTTCAAATGTAGTTGCTCTGGGAAAAATCCGGTGGAGACTCACGTAAGTAACTTTTCAGTTTTCCAGCTTCTAGCCGCCATGCCCAGCCGAGACGACATTCAATATGCCATGGAGACCACCCGGGTTCTCCATGAACCGGATCACCGCATCCAAACATTTGGAGAAACACGTTTTGAATTTCAGCTTTTGAGTGAGCCCATGGATCAGGTGGGAAAAGTCCGGATCCGTACCGGTGAAGTGGAGGCGATCAAACCCCGAATTTTACGCCCCGAGTCCTATCGTGAAATCGAGCTAGAGGGATTTGATGATCATGCGCGGGCTCGCTTCGATCAACTGGTGGAAAAACTGCGGGAGCAGGGCCGAGATCTTGCGTTTCTTCAATACGGCTTTCGCTTCAAACGCGGTGCGGTTAACGAGGAAGTTATCCATGACTCCATCGAAGCCGTCCGCGAACGCGTTCTCGAGGACATCCGCCGAACCGGTAATCCATCTCGCGCCATTATTGAAGGCGTGGACGACACTTGGGAGGTCTCAATTCTGAAATTTTCGTTTGAGATGATTCTTCGCTCGCATGAAATCAATGCCTTCGACTTACGCAGGAAAGGCCTGATCTAGTGAAACATCCTGCCATTGCCGCGATATGAAAATCTGGCTCATCATCAAAATCGCCGCAGGCATCATCGTCGCCGCAATCGCAATGTTTTCAGGCATGCTGGCCTACCATGTCGCGGTCAAACCTCTAGGCGGAGTATTTGCAAAAATCATTCCTGATGCTGGGGCCGTCTTGCGCGAAACCAGAGAGGAAGACTTCAGCAAAATGCTTGAATTGGCGGAGATTCCCGACTTTGAACCTGGAGACCGCGCCTTCCAAAAAGCCCATGAACTCATCGCCCTTGGCAAAATCCGCGAAGGGCGCGAGAAGCTCATGGCCATCATCCATGTGTTTTCCTCCTCGCCTGTCACGCCACAGGCCCGCCGCATCGTCAGCATGATGAATCTCGATGAGGTCTTGTCCTCCGATTTCCGCACCGGGAAATCCACCTATAAAGTGAAATCCGGCGATTCCTATCTTGCCATTGCAGGCCGTAACGAGACCTCGCTCGACATGATCATGCACCTTAACAACATGATGGAGTTCAAGAATCTGAAAGTCGGTGACGAATTGAGCCTGATGCCTCTGAACTATCGCATGGTGATCGAGCCTTCACGTAACTCTGTCTCTCTTTGGGAAGATGCAAAATTCATCTGCGACTATCCGATCCTCAGTATCCAGGGATGGAGCCCTAGTCCCGGCAAAACAGTGATCGCAACGCGGCGTGCGGATCTTGCTGGAAAAGTCATTCAGCCCACGGCCAGTGGATACCGATCCACCTCAAAAAGCATCACGCTTAAAAACCCCGCTCTTCAAATTCTTCCCCATGATAAGGATCATGAACCCTCAAAACGCGGTATATTCCTCAAAGAAGCGGATCTCGAGGAGCTATTCCTGCTGACCCGAACGGGAAATGCCGTGGAAATCCGGTCGGCGAAGAAATAGTCGCTAACCCCATGCGGGCTGCAACGGATTTTTTGATTTCATCCCTGCCTTGATCAAGGTGGATATGGAATATGTACATGTGTCCCGCTCTTGATGAAAACCTGCTAAAGTTGCCGTATGAATCAATCCATGAAACCTTCATTGCTGATATCGAGTCTCCATCTTGTTTTTTGCTTGCTGGTTTTTCCGCTTGCATTTGCTGGCGAAGAATCTGGCGAGTCTCTTTTCGACGGGAAAACCCTCACGGGCTGGAAAACGGTAAAAGAGGAAAATGCGAAATTCTGGTCCGTGGTTGATGGGGTGATTGTCGGCAGCAATGGAGATCAGAAGGTCCCTACCAATACTTATCTGGTTTACGAAAAGGAATACGGGGATTTTGAATTTCGCTGCAAGTTTCGCATCAGCGGAGATCACAAGACGGGACTCATCAATAGCGGCATTCAATACCGTTCCATCATTGAAAAAGGAAAGATTGCCGGATATCAGGCGGATATCGGAAAAGGTTACTGGGGAGATATCTACGATGAACATCGTAGAGGAAAACTGGTTCAGGGAAATACCGCTGTATTGTTGCAAACCCTCGTCGAAGACGGATGGAATGACTACTTGATTCGCTGCAAGGGGAATCATCATGAGCTTTTCATCAACGGAATCAAAACCGCGGATTACACGGAAGAAAAAGACTTTCCGAGTAAAGGGTTCCTGGCCATTCAGTTGCATAGCGGAGGAGTGGCTAAGGTTGAATTCAAAGATCTAAGAGTGAAGGAGCTCTAAGCGCATACCCTTAATCCCAACGATGAAACTCTTGCTCCTGCCATTACTGGGAATCTGCATGCTTGCATACGAGCTGCATGCGAAGCCTACACAATCCTTGAGAACCGCTGCATTGAGCCCGGAGGAACAACTTCGCGGATTCAAGGTGCCGGAGGGTTTTGTGGTGGAGCTTGTTGCAAGTGAAGTTGATGGCGTGGTAAATCCGATTGATCTCGCCTTTGATGATGCGGGGCGCCTGTGGACGCAAACCGCGCGCATGTATCCCTTGGATCCGTCCAAGGATATCAAATGGAACGACCTGTTGAAATTAATGGACGATCCGGAGGCTCAGAAGCGTAATCCGGAATTCAAACGTATTCTTGATCTCTATCAGGGTAAGGCAAAAGGGGATGATCAGGTATTGGTGCTTTCAGGTATCTGCGGAAAAGAAAAACCGAAAGTCTCGGTCTTCGCGGATGGTCTGGCGATTCCACAAAGCATCCTGCCCTATGGAAAGGGTGCTTATGTCGCCCAAGGTTCCGAGCTTTTCTATCTCGAAGACACCGACCAAGACGGCAAAGCCGACAAGCGGACGCTCATACTTACGGGCTTCGGGTTTACCGATACGCATACCATGTCCCACACGCTGGTTCGCGCGCCAGGCGGGTGGATCCATTTCAGTCAGGGAGCTTTGAACAAAGGTGAGGCAACTGCTGTGAAAAGCGGCATGAAGGCACGCTTTGATTATTCAAAAATCGGAAGGTTCTCCACGGATGGCAACAAGATCGAAGTTGTCTCCAGCGGACTCAACAATATCTGGGGTTTCTGGATGCGCGCCAACGGACAGTGGTGGGGCACTGAAGCGAATGATATGGGATGGTCTATTGCACCCATGGAGCCTGGCACGGGTTTCGAAGGAATTGGCAACGATAAGATCCGGCCCTATCAGCCAAGGTTTCCTCGGCTTCATGCGTTTCGTGTCGGCGGCACGGGCATCTCCGGACTCGCCTACGCGGATGACGAAGCAGGTAGTTTCCCGGCCGAATGGAAGGACGTGGCGTTTCTCGCAAATACCATCACTAACAAAATCAATGCGGTTCAAGTCAAACGTAACGAAGACGGCACGGTTGAGGCAAAACATTTGCCGGATTTTCTAACAAGCACGGATGATTGGTTTCGTCCAGTGAACATCGAGTTCGGTCCTGACGGATGTCTGTATATCGCGGATTGGTATGACAAAATCATTTCCCATAATGAAGTTTCGACAAGCCATCCTGACCGTGACAAAGCTCGTGGGAGAATTTGGAGAGTCCGTTACAAAGGAAATGCGGCCAGAGATATTCCCGACTTGTATCAGGCGAAATCCGAAAATCTTGTCAGGCACTTGTCCGCTCCCTCCATCTGGGAAAAACGCTCGGCTTTGCATCAGATCACGGAACGAAAGCTCAAGCAACTTGCTCCCGCGCTCGTTGAATTGGCGGGCGACGAGGCTGCTACCGAAGTCACCAGAATTCATGCGCTATGGGCATTGGAAGGAATTGGTCATTACGACGCGGCATTGATGAACAGTTTGTTGGACGGTACATTTTCTGATCTCCGGCGTGAGGCAGTGCGATCACTTGCCAATCTCGCTCCCAATTTGGATGCCTTTAACAAGGCGCTTGCCTTGCGTATCGACGACCCCAATCCAATGGTGCGTTCCCAGGTCCTAAGAACCCTAGCCGAGCGTGGAGAAGCCAATGCGGATACCATTCATATTTTGGTCACCGCATGTAAACCTGAAATCAAGGGTGACACATTGGGAGGTCCTTATGAGAGAAAATTCGAACGCTTTCTTGCGCGCATGGCGTTGGAGAAATTTCCCACACAGCTGAGTGACTATCTCCAGAGTCCACTCGTAAAAAAACAGAGTGGTGCAAACACGCTCTGGGCAAGCCAGGCCCTTCCAATGGAGCAACGAAACAAGGTATTTCTCGGCATATGGGCGGAGCTTAACCACAAGGTGCAACTCGACGAATCGACTTTTGTGATGTTCGCAAGCATGTTGGATTATCCAGAGATTGCCAAAGAAGTTGAACCCGTTCTTCAGAATACTGAACACGGCCCGACATATGTTGCGTTTGCGTTGAAAAATCAGGCTCAGACTCAATCCGCCCAGCTTGCTGCAATTTTCGTCCCAGTGATTGAAAGGATGCTGGCAGATCCCAAATCCCGAATGATGGCGTTGGATGCGGTGGCGAGGATGAATGTTCCTGTGAAATCGGATGCGGTGACGCGCTTGTTGGAAGAAAAGGTGTCGTCCGAATGGGTCAACGCCGTGCTTAAAGCCCTTCAGTCCGATTCCAAACGAAATCGCGATGCGATTCTTGGATTGGCATCTGACGATTCGCTTGCCTTTCCCACGCGATTGAGTGCGCTTCACAGCCTGACACAAATCGCACCGCAAGAGGGAAGTGGAATATTGCAAGCATGGCTCAAAAAAATGAGCGATGAGCAGAAGCGTGAGTTTGTGCGCGAGTTTTCAGCTTCGAAACAAGGTTCAGCCATTTTGATTCAAGAATACGCAAGCGGTCGAATGCCCATCGATTCATTCGATATCGCAAGCGCCGAGCGGATGAATCAATTTATTAAGAAAAACGCGGATGCCACCGATATTCTGAACAAGGTCAGAACTGCCGATGTGGAGAAGAAAAAAGAACTGGAGAACCGATTCAGCCACCTGATGAAAGTTTCAGAGAAATCCAAAGGAGATCCTGCCAAAGGAAAGATCTTATTCGGTACTTGCCTTTTGTGTCACCGGGTTGGGGATCAGGGATTTGACATCGCTCCCGCACTGGATGGATCAGCGAAACGCGAGAGGGGGGCCCTGCTTACCGCGATTCTTTATCCTGATGCCGCGGTCGAGGGGGGATATCAGGCTTACCGTATCACCAAAAAGGACGAAACCACTCTGGAAGGCTATTTAAACAAAGATGATGAAGCAGGCGTGACTTTGGCATTCATGGGTGGAGCCACGGTATTCATTCCGAGTGCGGAAATTGCTTCGAAAGGTTTTGTTGGTGGCCGCTCTTTTATGCCCAAAGGGTTGATCGACGCATACACGGACCAGCAAGTTGCAGACCTGCTCGCCTTCATTCAGACCTTGAATTAAAAAACGCTTCTCGATTTCAGATCACTGAACAACGTCCGAGATCGCTTTGCTCAAGGCTTTTATTCCGAATGTTATTTCCTCATGACTGACGGAGAGCGGGGGCATGAATACAACCGTGCCAAGGATGTTTCTTGTCAGCAGGCCATGATTTCTGGCGGCAGTGGCAATCTTGAATCCTGATTCTTTGTCGAATTCAATTCCCGCAATGAGCCCGCACTGACGGAACTCGCGAATGGACGGATGTCGCGCTCGTAAATCTCTCAATTCTTGTTCCAGCAAAAGAATTTTTTCCGGGAGATTTTCGAAGACGCGATCGCGCCTGAAAAGTTCAAGCGAAGCCAGCGCCGCGGCACATCCAATGGGGTTGGCTGTATAACTATGTCCATAGTAAAACGCGTTTTCCGAAGGACCGAGAAACGATGAATAGATTTGTCCTGTGGTCAACGTCGCGGCAAGCGGAACGGAGCCACCAGTGAGGCCTTTTGCCAAACAAAGGAAATCCGGTATGACATTTTCCTGTTGGCAAGCGAACATTGTGCCGGTTCTACCAAAGCCTGTCATCACCTCGTCAAGGATCAGGTGGATTCCATTTTCTGATGTCCAGTCACGTAACTTCTTGAGCGTTCCTTTGGGCCAAGGGCGCATTTCGTTGACTCCTTGAATCAAGGGTTCAATGACTACTGCGGATATAGTAGATGTAAGCACATGATCCAGATGATCGATGGACGAAAGGAATTCCGCCTCAAAGCCCGAGGACCGGAACCGGGAGAAGAAACGGTTCACTCCACCAAGCGAGGCTGCGCCCAAGGTATCGCCATGGTAAGCGTTATCAAACGCGAGAAAGCGGGTGCGCTTTTCCTGGCCTGTCTGCATGCGTGATTGCAGCGACATTTTCAAAGCAACCTCAACAGCTGTGGAGCCGTTGTCGGAAAAGAAGACCCGATCGAGCGTCTTTTCGGGAAAAAATGATACTAGCTTTTCTGCTAGCTCAGAAGCAAGTGGATGGCCGAGGCCGAGGTAAGACGAATGATCGAGCGTGGCAGCTTGCTTGGCGATTGCCTTAGCAATCTCAGGTCGGCAATGACCGTGAATGTTTGTCCAGATCGATGAATTGCCATCGAGGTATTGCTTATCATTCGCATCGTATAGCCAAACGCCTTCGCCCCGAACGATCATGACAGGATCGTGTGCAGGGTCGCACCAATCATCCTGGGGAGTGAATGGGTGCCAACAATGGGCTTTGTCTGCGGTGATGGGATCGGCCACGAGGAAAGGTTAAACTGCGAATGAATGCGAATGAACTCGAATTTTTCGATAAATTGATCACACGCAGGCTGCGGCAACCCATGTGCGGCTGCTACTTGATTTCATAACGACCCAGAAATTTCAGACGTCACTTCCCATCCCATTCGCTATCTTGAATCGCCATGAGTCTTTTGACTTCATCGGGTCGCTCTTTCGCCAAGTTACTATTTTCAAGAGGATCGGCCTTGAGATCGTAGAGTTCGATTTCGGTAGGGATGGTATGGAAAGGAAGGGTGGGTTTTGCTGGGCCGGGGATGATGAGTTTTGAAAAACCATCAATCACCACGCGAGCATACAAACTCTTGCCGGGATCTTTGAGGTCGGCGATGTCGTGACAATAAGACTCCACGAAAATGGATTTGCGTTTCGTCATGGCATCGCGATCCAGCAAGTCCAGCCCGGGAATGTCGGTTGGAGCTTTGACTTTGGCGATTTTAAGGATGGTCGCTGGGAAATCGGTGATGTGGGCAAGAGTTTGATCATCGCGATGCGGGATTACTTTTTCTGGCCAGCGGATGAACATGGGGGTCCGGATTCCTATTTCATAGGGAGTCATTTTCGCACGCCCCCCGTTGTAGCCTTTTTCAGCGTTCCAGCCGTTGTCGGCAAGGTAGAGGATGACCGTATTTTTCTTCAGGTCGTTTTTGGTCAGGTAGTCATCGAGCTCGCCACAGGTTTTGTCGAACCACTCGACCATTGCATAGTATTTTTCAGCTGCGGGTGTCGGTCCTTTACCCATGTATTTCTTGAGAATTTCCTGCGGTGGCGTGTGCGGATCATGCGGCATGAGCGGTGCGTGCCAGATGAAGAAAGGTTTTTTTTCTTTGTTAGATTTTTCGATAAAATCATAGATCGGCTTCATGCCTTCGCGGCCGATGGTCAAGCCATCACCACCATGGCGACCCTGTTTGTCTGTCATGCCATGAGTGAACCCGACATCTCTGAAGGTGGTGTTCCATAGTTTGCCGGTTTGAAAAGTGAGATAACCGGATTCGGTGAGTGCTTTGGGAAGCATGAGGGAGTTGCCCAGCAACTGATCCATGAGCGGTTTGCGGTTCATTTTTCCGCCTGAAAACTGAGGATCATCCGGTGCTAAATCATTTCCGGTGATGCCGTGGTTGCGTGGCATCTTTCCTGTTAGCAAACAAGCAAGCGAGGGGGAACAAACCGGCATCACATAACCCCGAGTGTAAACGAGGCCCTCGGAAGCGATCCGGTCGAGATGCGGTGTTTTCGCGATCGTACTGCCCATGAACGTGTAATCGTTGAATGCTTGGTCATCTGAAATAATCAGGATGATGTTCGGGCGGTCTCCGGCGGGTTCGGAAAACCCGAGGGTGCAGGTCAAAATGAGCGTCAGAATTGGATGGAAAAATTTCATGGTTATAAATGTTGCCTAACTTGAATTAAGAAAGTTACGGATCGGTGCGTATCAGCTCTCCACAAGTTCCGCACCTTTGATTAGGCGGCAGAATTCTTTTTTTGTCACATCATGCAGAGTGCCCTCGTCGGTATCTGGGTCCGAGGTTTCCTTGTAACGGATTGCGAGCCGCTCCCAGATGACGATCCGGAAATATTTGTCTCCTGATTTCCAGAGTTGGTTTTGTGCGAGTTGGATCATGTTGTTAGAATTTAACCTGAGAGAGGGCTTCCAAGTCCGCAGGTGTTGTGATTTTGGGGTTGGGTGAAGTGGAGGCTATCAACTGGGTTTTGATCGAGATGGCTTCTAGCGCCGAGGTTTCATCGGTTACGGACAGGCCTTCTTGAAGAATATGCCGATAGGCGGACTGAATAAGATCGGCTTTGAAAACCTGGGGAGTTTCGACCAACCAGAGGTTTTCACGCGAGACCGGGGATTGAGTCAGTCCTTCGCTGTCCGTGCGTTTCAAGGTTTCGGTGACTCGGCGTGCAAGGCTAGCCGCTCCGTGAGTTCTTGCGGCGGAGAGTGTTGAAAGAATGTCAGCCTGCGACACGAGCGGGCGTGCAGCATCATGGATGAGGATCAATTCAGCATGGGGCGAGATGGCAGCCAGGCCGTTGGCAACCGACAGGTGCCGCTCCGCTCCGCCATCCACGCGGCGCACGGGCTTGATAAATGTGGATGGATCTAACAACTCAAAACGTTCTGGAGAGCAGATAACCAGAATTTCTGAGATCGCCTCACAAGTGAGGAAGGCTTTCAGCGTGTGGGCCAGCACGGGTTTGCCGTTGAGTTGAGCGGCGAGCTTGTCAAAGCCCATGCGCTGGCTGCTACCGGCGGCAACGAGTATGGCGGAGATTTCAGGTTTCACGATAAATGCTTTTTAATCGCTGAGGCACCGAGATTGCTGAGAAAGGGGGAAGCAGGAAATGACGTGAAGAAGTGAACGCTGACTTTGATCGGATTCGTGCGACTCGCGGATTGAAAGAAAAGGCCCCACCCATGAAATAGGGAGGGGCTTGTTGTTCAAGTTGATAAAATGGGGTTCAAGCCAGTGCGAGAAGCTTGGCTTTGAGTTGTTCTTTGGTGACGTTTGCACCGACGATTTGATCTTTCACTTCACCGTTTTTGAAAAACAGGAGCAGAGGAATGGATTTTACGCTGTATTTCACAGCAAGGTTGCGGGCTTCATCCACATTGACCTTGGTCACTTTTGCCTGACCTTCGACCTCGGTGGAGAGTTGTTCGAGGACGGGACCGATCATTTTGCACGGACCGCACCATTCTGCCCAGAAATCGACGAGAACGGGGAGATCGGAATCGATCACTTCGGATTGGAAATTTTCTTCGGTAAGGTTAAGAGCCATGAACGGAAACTGAAACCCGCGAGCCTTTTCGTCAAGGGCGAGAAAGAAAAAACTTCATTTGAAGTTTGGATTATAAATTGATTGGGGGATCGGGGAAATTGGCTCCCATGTATACGAGGTAAGCCAAGCCGGCCGCGGCCAAAGTGTTGAGAATTCCAAGAATCATAGCAAAGTCGGTTAGGTTTTTTATTCGATCAATCGCATCCAATCGCCAGCAGGCTCGGCATCTTCCGCATCGATCCAGATGCTGGACATTTTAAGTTGCAAACTAAGCACGATGATTGCGGCCAGGAGGCCTACGCCAGCGAGAATCTTGGTGAAGGCCGAAGCTCCGGTTTCATCATCTCCTGCTTCCATGGTAGGGAGCGTTGTGCTGCGTACGGTCGCTGCGGCGGCGGAGGGCGACAGAGGCTTTGTAGCAGCGCCAGGTCCGGGTAGCGGCATGCCGGGTTGGCCAATAGGAGACAGCGGCTTGGTGGGTGGAGTGAGCGAAACGGTTGCTTTTGGAAGTGATGCCGTCTGGGCAAGAGGGGAAGCAGGCGCGGTTGGCACAGCCGATCCGGGCAGAGGCACGTTGGCAGTTTTCAGCGCGATGGTTGGCGCTCCAACAGGTGTGTTGGAAGTCGCCAGCTTCATGGTTGGCATGCCGGCTGTAGGCGTTAAGAGCGGCTTGGTAGCCGATCCCATGGGAGTGAGAGGTTTCGTTCCGGCTCTTACCGTTGGAGAAAGCGGAATGGTTGGAGCACCGGTCGCGATAGGCGGTTTGACAGGCGCTGCGGCTGTCGGAGCCAGGGGGATCGTTGGCATGCCGGTGGCAGCGACCGTGGGTTTGATGGGTGTTGCGGTAGGGGCGATCCCAGTGGGTCCGGCCGTTTTGAGTGGGATCGTAGGCGCTGGAGCCGGCGTTGGAGGTTTTGGTGGGCCGGCCACCGGAGCGGTGATGGCGGGTATGGCGGGAGCCCCTGCAGGCGGTGCAATAGCTTGGACGGGAACCTCAGGTCTGGGTGCGGCAGCAGCAGAGAGCCTGATGGGATCATTCGGTTCTGTCGGAGGCAGGGGAGCAAAAGGAATCGCCGGTGGAGCATCTGCCGCTTTGAGAGTCACTCGCACGGTTTCTTTTTTCAAGGGTACGCTTGAGGTGATTTTGGAAGCAGGGATATTGTCGTTTTCGCTCATGCGCAGTGGTTTTTGTATCTAAGAAAAAAAGCAATTTGTGTCCGGACTGTCAAACACGCATCTCCAAAATATGCTGGGTTATTTGCCAAGAGATCGGGGGCTTTTAGGCAAACATGCGTTGGTAGACCCAGAAAAGTGCCACCAAAGCGATCAAGATCGAGCCGATGTTCTGAATAGAGATGGTCCATTTCCGAAAGGGAATGAGGATGATAAAGGCGCCAATGAGGAGCGTGGCTTGTGCGAGTTCAACTCCGATATTGAAGGAGACAAGGGGCAAAGCGAGTGCTTTGCCGCTGAGATCGCCGAGCTTCTCTCTGAGTACCTCGGCAAATCCCATGCCGTGAATGAGGCCGAAGCAAAAGACGAGATAGAGGCGGGATTTATTGATTCTTTTGGCAAAAAGATTTTCAATTCCGATCCATGCAATACTGACGGCGATTAGCACCTCGACCCATTTGGCAGGAAAATGAATCACGCCAAAAATCACCAAAGCCAGCGTGATCGAATGGGCAAGAGTGAACAGCAAGGACTGGCCAAGCAGGGGTTTGAGGCGTGGAGCGAGCAGAAATAACCCAAGGATAAAGAGAATGTGATCTAGGCCCATGGGAATCACGTGCCGAAAGCCGGAAACGATCCAGCTTTCCACTTGGGTTTCCCTCGAAGGTCTTGTTTCGACGCGGTTGGAAGATATTTCTGAGGCCGCCACGTCCAGCAGAACGCCGGACATTCCAGAAAAAACGCTAAGGGTGTCCAGCTCCTCCCCTTCGATCATGATAAGGATGAGTTCGGAATTCAGTTTATCGTTCCAAAAAACAGCCAGCTGGCCCGGTCCGGGTTGCGCGTCGACTTTGATCACGGCATTGGCAAGTGCCCAGCCGCCGGTTTCCTCTGGAAGAACCAAAGGCTGATGCCTGAAATCGGGAAAATCAACTTTCCAGTTCAGTGTCTTGCCATTGAATTTAAGAGTAAGGAGTTGGCGGAGGGTGTGTTCGATTTGTTCGATGTAACGATCTTGCGTGGCTTTGGGCGCAGCCATTACGTCCTTGCGCATGAGGGGTGGTGCAGACTCAACGCCACGCATCTCGGGTAGAAAATAGGCCATGTCGAGCATGCCTTTGAGAACCCATGTGTTTTCGGCGCGTTCGAATTCGAGTTCAACAGAATCGACCTGATGAGCGGATGCCGGGTAAATGAACGAGGCGTAAGAGAGGATGCAGAGGATGAGCCGGAACAGTTTCATAAAATGGAATCCGTGGAATGGATGAAACCCGTCGGGATGATCAATGGATCGTTTGGAGATCAGAGCGGAAACTCACCATCATCATCAACGCCATGCCAGCCAAGTTTCCCGAAGGCGCGAAAGATGCACTGTGCGAGTTCGCCGTGTTCTTCGCCCTCGGCGTGTTCGACGGTAGCGGAAGATGACAGACCACGGTGGGATTCAATACTGATGACCGATTTATAGCCTTCCAAATAAATCCAATCTCCCCATGCCTTCGATTCAAGGCGCGGCTCAAGGTGTTGTTTTTTGAGTGCGTCCAAGACTTCTTTGATGGTGGATGGCGCGGATGAATCAGAAAGTTGAAGCAGAGTTTCCATGGCAGACAGTTGTGTGAGAAAACCTTAAGCCAATCGACGCGGCGGGTCGACAAGTAAGTGGGGCTTGACAGAGCTGTAGATATGATTCTTCGGATTTTCTAAAAATCGGTTCGATAGATCAGACCTGCGATAAATGACTTCTATGACGGGAGTTATTTGATCACATTGTCGCCGATGCCAAACGATTCCGGATTACTGGCCATTGCAATGGTAGCGGCTGTGTGCATCGGTTTGTCAAAATCCGGATTCAGCGGAATCTCGGTGGTCTCCGTGGTTTTATTTGCGGAAATCTATGGCGCGAAGGCGTCGGTGGGCTTGGCGTTGCCGTTATTGATTGCTGCGGATCTGATGACCTATCCGGCGTTCATCAAATACGGTTCTTGGAAGCCGGTATGGAAATTGTTGCCTGCAACTTTGGCTGGCCTGTTGTTAGGTTGGTGGCTGTTGGGTGAGATCGGCGATGGAGTGGCAAGGCGTGTGATCGGAGGCTGTGTGCTTTTTATGGTCGCGGTGCAGGCTTTCCGGAAATGGCGACCCGGGTTTTTCGATGCGATGGCAGAGTCTCGCGGTTTCGGTTATTCCGCTGGTGTGATGGGTGGTTTTTCAACCATGTTGGCCAATGCCGCAGGGCCGGTGATCCAGCTTTATTTGCTGACCCAGCGGATTCCAAAGATGGAATTGATTGGGATAGGCGCGCGTTTTTTTCTGCTGATCAACATCATCAAAATTCCGCTCAATGCCAAACTCGCGCTGATTACCGAAGCCAGTCTTTGGGAAAATGCGAAACTTCTGCCGGGAGTTTTTGTAGGAATTGTGATCGGTCGCTGGTTAATCGGCAGGGTTCCCCAAGCGGCATTCGAGTGGATGATTGTCGGCTTTTCGTTTGTGGCTGCCGCGAGGTTGCTTTGGGTCTAGGTCAGGCGGAATCTCACAAAATGAGGATTTTTCATAAAAAATAAAAAAATCCTGATTGCGGCACCGCTCTACAACATGAAAGCCGCTGAATTCGAGCGGTGAAGACCGTTCACTTGGCCTAATCCTGAAAAGTCATCTTTCATCCCGAATCATTGATCCTATGAAAATTGTCCGCAAATCTCAAAATGGTGAAACTCGCGAGGTTCTGTTGAAAGAATATTTCATCAACGCCTCTCTCATCGCGTTACTCAAACGAGCCAGCCAAGAAGCCGCAAGAATGTCTCCGTTTCATGTGAAATCCGCAGCTCCTGCACGAGTGCGCCGTTAATTTTTTTGTTCCTGTTGTTGATGTGCTGTGAAAGCCAGCTTCGTGATTCGGCGGGAGTCTTCAGTATCTTTGGAAATCAATTTTCGATCAACCTCCACAAGGCCCCTGAAGGCTCCCGTTGGCTTACGAAGCTCTTTCCCATCGCAGGACATCGCACAGGGTTCATATTTTACATGTGGGTATGTTTGGGGGTGGGCTTACCGTTTTCTTAGTCTGGTAGGATGCTCTCATCGGTGATTTGGCATTCGGGAGTGAAGTTTTTCTTTAGCGGTTGTGTTTTTCAGTATTAATGATGTTCAATGAGCATGAAAAAAAGCTGTCCGGATTGTCCTGAAATTACCGAGGAGCATCAGATCACGGAGGAGGAAATCCGCCAACAAAAGATCTTTGAACTTGAGGTGGAAGAACGCTCTTGGTTGGCTGGTCCGCGCTCCCGGTTTCACGATCTTTGTTCGCTCATCCGCGTCGGTCTGGATTTGATACGGGCCTATCGTATTTTGCATTTCGTGGGGCCCTGCGTGACCATTTTCGGATCTGCCAGAACCCGACCCGGAACCCACTGGTATGAATTGGCAAGGCAGATGGGGGCGGCGAGTGCGGAACTTGGTTTCACGGTTATCACGGGTGGAGGTCCGGGCACCATGCAGGCGGGCAACCAGGGCGCGTTTGAGGCTGGTGGACGTTCGATTGGTGTCAATATCATCCTGCCCTTCGAACAAGAGGTGAATCCATTTGTCCATCGCTCGGTGAACATGAGATATTTCTTCACACGTAAAACCATGCTGGTGAAGTATTCCTATGCGTTTATCGTCATGCCGGGAGGCGCTGGAACCATGGATGAGATGTTCGAGACCATGACATTGATTCAAACCGGCAAACTCAAAAACTTTCCGATTATTTTGATGGGCAAAGAGTTCTGGCAACCACTTATGGACTTTCTCTACAAGATGGTCGATGAGGGGATGATCAGTCCGGAGGATCCTGAATTGATTTTTTTCACGGACAGTGTCGAGGAAGCCAAAGCGCATCTTCAACGTCTTGCTGTCAGGCAATTTGGCTTGCGTCGGAAAATTACGCCGAGGCCGATTCCGGTCCTTGGTGAAAAAGGAATGGCATAAAAATGATCAGGCAGCCCCGACTTATCGGGGTTAAACGTCACTGCCCATTACGACTTCGTCAGGAAGAACCTGCGTTGTCTCTCGGATATCGGCATGCCGATTTTCTCCATCACCGCAAGCATGTCTTCCCATAGGGCGCGCTTGACTTCATTTGATCCACTCTGAAGCAGATAGCTGGGGTGATAAGTCACTCTGGCGGGGATGTCGGAAATTTCGTGCCATTTGCCGCGCATGTTTCCAACGGCACCCTGAAGGTTCAATAGGCCTTCGGCTGTGGTTACGCCAAGGGCGATAATGACTGCGGGTTTGATGATTTCGATCTCGGCCATCACCAAGGGAAGGCACGCCGCCATTTCCTGGGAGGTGGGTTTGCGGTTATTGGTGGTTTGCTTGGGAGTAGCTGGGCGGAATTTTACCAGATTTGAAATATAGATGTCCTCGCGAGTGAGATCCATTGCATGGAGTATTTCACCTAGCTTTTGTCCAGCCGGTCCGACGAAGGGCTGAACTTCCCTTTCCTCGTGATAGCCGGGAGCCTCGCCAATCAGCATGATTTTCGCATCGGGGTTGCCTGTCGCAAAAACCAAGGTCTCACGCAGGGTGCCCAGCGCGCGTGCCGGCGCCCAATCCGCGGCTTGGCGTTTGACGCTCTCAAGCTTCGCAGGTTTGTCCGCGCCCTCGATGATCAACTCAACGAGTGGTGGGGCCGGTTGTGGTGCCGATTGTGGGGCCGTGATTTCTCTGGGAATGTCGGGCTGTAGCTCGATGGGTTTTCGCGCTCGGATGTATAGTTCGCGCAGTCCGTCACGAGTCTCACTGTCCAAAAAAACATGGCTGATTCCATGTGCCTGCTCGGACTGGAGAAATTCTATAACGGCGTCTACGGGGCGGTTCACGTCTCAGTCTTATGATTTCCATCAGGGTGAATCAATCCCCGCCTCATGTTTTTTGATTTTCACTCTTGCGGCTGGGATTTGGAACCCATAGACCGTAGCCATGTCCCATTTCCCTGACATCCCTAAAATCCAGTTCGAAGGTCCGAAATCCAAAAATCCTTTCGCGTTCAAGCAATATAATCCCGATGAAATCGTCGCGGGTAAAAGCATGAAAGATCATTGCCGTTTCGCTGCTGCCTATTGGCATGTCATGCGTAACGGACTTTCCGATCCATTCGGTGGGCCGACCGCCCTGATGCCCTGGGATGACCAGAGCGATTCCGTTTCCAACGCCCTCAAGCGCGCGGATGTCTTCTTCGAGTTTCTTGATAAAATCGGAATCGATTACTACTGCTGGCATGATCGCGATATCGCGCCCGAGCTTGGAGATCTCGCGAAATCCAACGCGGCTTTGGAAAAAGTCACCGATCACCTGCTCGGCCTTCAAAAAGCCCACGGCAAGAAACTGCTCTGGGGAACCGCCTGTTTGTTCTCGCATCCACGTTACGCGCAAGGTGCCGGCACTTCGCCAAACGCGGATGTCTTCGCCTATGGCGCAGCTCAAGTCAAAGCCGCCATGGACGGCACCCTGAAACTGGGTGGTGAGGGTTACACTTTCTGGGGTGGCCGTGAGGGTTACTCGACGCTTCTCAATACCGACATGAAGCGCGAGCTCGATAACCTCGCGAATCTTCTCCATCTCGCCGTCGACTACGCGAAAACCATAGGCTTCAAAGGTCAGTTTTACATTGAGCCGAAACCGCGTGAGCCCTCGACTCACCAATATGATTCGGATTCCGCGGCGTGCCTTAATTTCCTCCGTCAGTACGGTCTGATGGATCATTTCAAACTGAACTTGGAAACCAACCACGCAACCCTCGCCGGGCACACCATGCTTCACGAGATGACCGTCGCCATTGATGCGAACGCGCTCGGCTCCGTTGACGCCAACCAAGGTGATGAGCTCATCGGCTGGGATACCGACCAATTCCCGACAGACATCTACCTCACGACTGAGATCATGTTGAAAGTCCTCGAAATGGGCGGATTCACCACGGGTGGTCTCAACTTCGATGCGAAACGCCGCCGCGAATCCCATGAGCCTTCCGACCTGTTCCATGCCCACATCGGCGGAATGGACGCCTTCGCTCGTGGTCTGAAAATCGCTGCCGCAATCCGCGAGGATGGCAGGCTTCAGGATTTCGTTACCAACCGCTACAAATCCTGGACCACCGGTATCGGCGCCAAAATCGCCAACAAACAAGTCAGCTTGGCCGAAGTCAGCGCTTACGCCCTCTCCAACGGAGAGCCAACCCTCGATTCCGGTCGCCAAGAGATGCTGGAGAATTTGGTCAACGAATTTATCTAATCCAAAATCCCGGAGAGCCGTGCCTCTGGCCGGCTGATCCGGGCTGATGGGGGAAGCTTGTCTCGTAACCCCGCCTAGAACCAGCCGACCGCACCGCCGCGCGAACCCGCTCCGCTAAACTTCGGTGGTTCGCTCCAGTCTCCGCACAGGCATCCAACCATTCCAATACAAGGAGAAATCCAGCACGTTCTCGGTCATTCAAACCACGGAATTCAGAAAGATCTTTGCGCCAGCAGCAGGGTGTTTATGTGGGGGTCATGAATCAATCACAGTCTCTTTATCCGTTCTCGCCAAACTATAAGTGTTCACTAGGACACTTATGGTAAGACGCTTACGCTTGAGCACGCCCGCTGTTAGTTTGATGTTTTTTACGCAGTTCCCCGAACTTCAGGAAGCTGATATTTACTGTCCAGTTATTGCGGGGGACACTACATGTTCGTGTTCTTCCCGGATTCGGAAACGAATACATCAGCTTGGGAGAACTTCATCGTCTTCCTGACGGCCTACAGCCGTCTTCCCGCTGACATCATCACCGGGTTCAACGATTACTTCTTTCACATCCACGTGCCGAAGTAGTTCTAACAGATGATGTTCGGGGACTTACCCAAAAAGCAAGCACCGCAGGCTTCATGCCTCGCGGTGCTTGTTGCTGTCGGGGGAGGTGGTCTGGCTTCTGTTCGATGGCCTTCCCGATCCGTAAAACCCTTTGGCTGCAAAGAGGGGGAGGTATTTTGTCTGTTACTATGAGCGCAACAATTACCACAGTTTTCGAGTCCAAAATTTCAGGTCTGCTAAGCGCGACAACAAGAATCCAAAGCCCGCGCCAATAGTTATAGCTATACCTATGCTGAAATATTCTAGCCATGGCTTCTCAGCTAACATGTTTTGGTACCATTCGTAATGATGAAGAAAAGATTTTGAGGGCAACCCTAAAACCCCACCCCAGACAATGAAGAATACGGCTCTCTGTTTGCTCTTCTCCATAATTTTATAGACATTCCTTGCCTGACTCTTCATCCATTCCAGCCTCCATAAAATATAAGGCCATATGTTGGCAGTTATTTCCTATGACATGATAAGCAGGAGCATTACCATAAGGTAATAAACCAGATAAATCTTCATGGGCCGCAATATCTTGCAATGGACCAGATACATTCATGCCGGTATCTTCTGATTCAGTTCTAAATACCGCCCCTGGGAATGTTCCGGTGAAAGCTGCCGGAGCAAGAAGCCAATGCGCTCCCTGATACCAAGGACCAAAGTCATATTGATAGGCACCGTCCTTTTCATAACAGCACTTGTCTTTATTGTATTTCCATTTGTCTATCACGACACTCCAGTGACCTATCATTGCACCTACAATTTTCCGCCCTAATCCGTGTTTATCATAAGCATTCAGTGGCGCATTTCTCAAAAATGCATAGATATTTCCACGTGATTCGTCTTCTAACTCTCTAATGATCATTTCAGATTCTACAAGACCAAGACCTCGAACTTCGTTACTTGCATACGCATCAAAGAAGCTCATTTCCCCTAGCGGATCCCTGCTTGGCCATCTGCCTGTTTCAGGGTCGTAGAACCTGTAACCGTAATACATGACTACCCCCTCAAAAGCCTTTGTTTTCAGGCTTTTTGGTAGCTGCGCAGTGGCTGCATTTGCCACATGCGCACGGTTTGATGTCTCAACGAGCATGGATTTATCCCTTTTTACTTCCTCCAGCCTCTTACGGAAAGATAAAAGCTCAACCATCCATCAGGAGCGACAGCGCAGTCAAATGCTTCCGAGGCTATTCCCCGAGGGAACATCCAGGGAGGGACCCCCGACTTGTCGGGGGAGGCACACCGTGGGGACTTTGGTTTCTTCGCCTCTAAACCTGAGGGTGTCGCTTTGACTCCTGATGACATCGATGCGATTAAGGTCGTTGTTCAAAAGGCGAAGGATGAACTTCCGCCGTTGATCAAAAACATCATCGTGGGTCTTGAAAACCGCGTGTTCGTTTTATTCCCAGACTCGGAAACGAACACATCAGCTTGGGAGAACTTCATCGTCTTCCTGCTGGCCTATAGCCGCCTTCCCGCTGACATGATCACCGAGTTCAACAATTACTTCTTCCACATTCACGTGCCGAAGTAATTCTAACGAATAACCATTCGGAACTCACCCAAACGCAAGCACCGCAGGTTTCATGCGTAGCGGTGCTTGTTGCTGTTGGGCTTTTGTTCGTGTCCGATGGATTACACCTTCCTAACGATCAATCTCTTTATTTGAGGGGGGGCGGGTTATTTTGTCTGTCCCCTTGTGATTAATCAGTGGCAAAAAACCTTCTTTGAGAACGGAGCGGCAGCTTTTGACCGCTCGCCCCGTCCTCGCAGAGTGGATTTGGGGACGCAGAAAATCGAGCAACTTGAAGCACGCCTCAAGCGCAAAGACGAAGTCATCGCCGCGGTCACCGAAGAGCTTGTGCGAACAAAAAAAGAACTTGGGGAGGACTAAAGCAAACATGGGCACCGTCTGACGAGCGCGATGCCGTGGTGGACTTCCTCAAAAAAATGAACACGCTCACTGAAATTTCCCTCCGCAATCTACTTGGCTTGTGCGAGCTCTGCCCGCGCAAGTTTGCCCGGTGGCAAAGCCGCTACGGTAAAGCCAACGAGCATAACGCTCTGGTTCCTCGCGACCACTGGTTGGAAGAATGGGAAAAACAAGCCATCATCGATTACGCCTGCCAACATCCATTGGAAGGATACCGCAATCTTAGCTTCATGATGTTAGATGCGAACGTTGCCGCTGTTGCGCCCTCCACCACGTATCGAGTGCTGAAAAACGCCGGACTCATGAGTCCTTTCAAAGGTAAACCCACCAAAAAAGGCACAGGTTTCGTGCAACCACTAAACCCTCATGAACACTGGCATATCGATTTCAGCTATCTGAACATCGGTGGCATTTTCTATTTTCTCTGTGCCGTCCTGGATGGTTGCTCACGCATGATTGTTGCCTGGGACATCAGGCTAACCATGCGTGAGGTGGACTCGGAAATCGTTTTGCAAAAAGCTCGTGAGACATATCCCACTGCCCGTCCTCGCATCATCAGTGATCAAGGCTCCCAGTTCAAAAGCAGGGAGTTCAAATCCTTCATCGCGCAGTGGCAGGCCAGCCATGTGATGACCAGCCCCTACTACCCACAATCAAACGGCAAACTCGAACGTTTCCATCAAACACTCAAAGATCAGGCCATCCGTCCGCTCACGCCACTTGACCTTGAAGAGGCGAAACGTGTCACAGGTGACTTCATCGAATATTACAACACCACTCGACTCCATTCAGCCATCGGCTTCATTGCCCCAAAAGATCGACTTGAAGGTCGTCATCTCGAAATTTATCAAACACGAGACAAAAAGCTCGAAGATGCCCGCGCAGGCCGTAAGCTGGCACGCCAGAACATCTCCCTAAACACACAAACAAACCATAACCCATTAACACCTGCTGTAGCTTAATTCAGAGAATCAATTGAGACATTCACGCTGAACCGGGACAGCTCGAAGATGCCCGCGCAGGCCGTAAGCTGGCACGCCAGAACATCTCCCTAAACACACAAACAAACCATAACCCATTAACACCTGCTGTAGCTTAATTCAGAGAATCAATTGAGACATTCACGCTGAACCGGGACATTGCCTTGTCGATTGTATAGCGGTCGGGCAGGTATGCTCTAAGAAAGTCGATGAAGAATTGCTCGTTAACTTCTCCTCTATCACCACGATGAGCAATACGATTTGAGGACTTTAAATTCGCTAGTAAACAGTCTTGATCAGCTTTGAATGCTGCTTTTAAAAATTCGTTGTCGCCGGGTGTAATCTCTTTATCAGGCATAATAATTCAGTTAGTATCATCACCAGAATTCTTCAATGCTCCATACACTTTGTGGAGCATGTGTTCGACAGCCAGTTTTCGGAACTCACCGTCAGCCATTAGTTTGCCGAAAATTTCCTCATTGCCCTCCATGCGGTCAATAACAAGCCCCTCAAAGGCTTTCTCGAAGACAAAGCGGAAGTCATCTTTAGAGTTGGCATGAGCTGCCTTTTTCAACAATTCACTTTCGATCGCTTCTTCCTGAATCTGATCGAAGAAGAGTTGGTCAGCCTGAGTAAAGTTCGTGCCGAAGCGATCGTTGAGGATGTCGATGAGTTCTGAGAGTTTGATCTTCTGATCCTCATGTCCGGTGCCTACATCGCTGGGTCCCTTGAGTGGGTGCCCGTCGCCGGTGTTGAGGTCGATCTGTCCTTCGCTAATCTTTTGAAGACGATAGTATTGGAGTTCGATTTCGTCTTCCAAATGTTGTCCGGGACCGGTCTCGCGCTTAGGTAGTTTGGTGAGGAGAAAGCGAAGATACGTGTACAGCTGTTCGAGGTCAGAGTCCTGATAAGGGATCACCTGGGAAAGGAAGCCATACATGTTGCGAAAGTTCACTAGTAGCGCCTTGACGTCCTCGCGCTCCTCCTCAGGGCGTTCTTTGAATCTTTCCACTGCTTGATCTAACACTCCATTCATCTGAGCGTGATCATTAACAGTCTCTTTACGACGAGGTTTGAAATAGATCGCGCAGAATGATTTTACCTCTTCCTCGAAAATTAGTTTCGTTTCATCGATCTGGTGCTGTAGCCTGTAAAGATGCTGCGCATCTGTTAGCGGTTCGCTGGGAGTATCCTCGTAGTAGGGTTTGAACGCCTTAAAGATTTCCTCAGGCTTATTGCGGAAATCCAGGATGAAAGTGTCCTCTTTGCCTGCGCAAGTCCGGTTTAAACGCGAAAGCGTCTGTACAGCCTGTAAACCAGTAAGCTTCTTGTCCACATACATCGTGTGCAATAGCGGTTGATCGAAACCGGTTTGATACTTCTCGGCCACCAGCAGCACTTGGTATTCGTGACTGTCAAATTTCTCCGGCAGTTCGCTTTCCTTGATTCCTCCATTCATTGCGACTTCCGTCCAGTTTTTGCCCGGTGCATCGGGATCTTCCACGACACCCGAAAACGCTACTAGTGTTCTAATATCCGTGTATCCCTTATCCGTTATGTATTTGTCGAACGCTTGCTTGTAGCGCACGGCGTGAAGTCGCGAATCCGTGACCACCATGGCCTTAGCTCGTCCGCCGATCTTGTGTTTTACGTGGGCGCGGAAGTGTTCCACCATTACTTCTGTCTTCTGAGAAAGGTTGTGAGGGTGTAGCGTGAGGATGCGGGCCAGCGCACGCGCCGCCTTTTTCCGCTCGACGTGAACATCTTGCTCAGTCGCCTGTACGATGCGGAAATACGCCTCGTAGGTGATGTAGTTTTTCAATACGTCGAGGATGAACTTTTCCTCAATCGCCTGACGCATCGTGTAGCTGTGGAATGGAGCTGCACCAGATGGGCCGGGTTCGTCGAATACTTTCAGTGTTTTGTATTTTGGTGTTGCGGTGAAGGCGAAGAAACTCAGGTTCGGTTGTTTGCCCCGACGCATCATCTCCCGCACGACTTCGGCGAGCTGGTCGGCGTCATCGTCGTCATCGAGATTGTGCTCTGCGGCATAGACTGCTGCTTCCTCCTGCAGCCGATCGGCATTCAGCACGCCTTTGAGCTGCATCGCACTCTCGCCAGATTGAGAGCTGTGCGCCTCGTCCACAATCACGGCAAAGCGTTTGTCCTTCGTCGAAATATTGATGCCGGGGAGATTCTCCTCCTGCAGTTTTTCCAATGTTTCCGTGATGAAGGGAAACTTCTGCAGTGTAGTGATGATGATCGGCGTTGCGTTCGCCAGCGCCTGCACCAGCTGCCGCGTGTCCTCGTCGATCTTCTGCACCACGCCTTGTTTGTGATCGAACTGGTAAATCGTATTTTGGAGCTGCTGATCCAGTATCCGCCGATCCGTCACTACGATGACCGAATCAAAAACCTTCTTGTCCGACGCGTCGTGCAAGCTGCAGAGATGATGCGCCAGCCATGCGATGGAGTTGGACTTTCCAGAGCCTGCCGAGTGTTGCACGAGGTAGTTTTTTCCAGCCCCGTTCTTCTTGGCATGTCCAACTAAACCACGAACGCAGTCGAGCTGATGATAACGGGGAAAGATCATGGTTTCCTTAGTGATCTTCCGGATGCCTTCATCCGTGAGAATGCGCTTCTCCTCAATCTGCAAGTGCATGAACCGCCCAATGATGTCGAGCAAGCTGTCCCGCTGCCACACCTTACGCCACAGGTAAGCGGTGCGGTATCCGCCATCAGCGGCAGGGGGATTGCCGGCATGGCCGTTGTCGCCGAGGTTGAAGGGGAGGAAGTGGGTCTTGTCTCCGCTCAGGCGTGTGGTCATGAAAACCAAATCCTGATCTACTGCGAAATGCACGAGCGAGCGTTTGGTGAATTCAAAGAGTAATTCTCTTTGATCGCGGTCTTTTTTGTATTGTCGTTTGGCATCTTCGACCGTCTGGCCGGAGAGCGGGTTCTTGAGTTCTGCTGTGGCGATAGGCAGGCCGTTGAGGAATAGCACAAGATCAAGCGACTTGGAATGCTCCGTGCCATAGTATAGCTGCCGCGTCACAGAGAAAACGTTTTTACCATACAGGGTCAGTGTGTCCGGGTTCATTCGGTTGTTCGGGGCGAAAACGGCCATGAACAGCTTTTTGCCGTAGCACTTGAATCCCTGCCGGAGAACCTTGAGCATGCCTTTGGTTTCCAGTTCTTTCACCAAATGATCCAGCACCACTCTGCCGGTTTCTTCACCGTGGATCGCTTCGAGGCTCTTCCACATCTTCTCCTGCGTCGATTGGATGAAACCAATTACTAGTGCCGGATCGAGCGCGCGCGCCTTATCGTAACGATCCTTTGCTTCGCCTTCGCGGTAATCCACAAAAACATAACCGCCCTGGGTAGTCAGGTGCTCAATGATAGCGTCTTCTAAACGGGCTTCGGTGTGTTTTTTCATGATTCAGTTATGGATTTGAAAAGCGTCTCTGCTTCAATCTCCGCATCTTTATATGCCATCGGCAGAACTGGGATCCGAACTCGGGCGGTCTCAGGTTTCCAATCGACTGTCGATCCATCGTCTTCTTTTCTCTTAAGTTTAGACCCAGCCCCCAAACTCATAGAGAAGAGATCAAGAAAACGGCGAGCACCTACACCTGTAAAAGGCTCAAAGATTACTTTGGTTCCTGAAACAGGATCATCGAGTTTAGTTCGTAGTTCGATCGAGTCGTCATGCAATTCCAATGCTTTACTCTTAGGATAGGGTTCTACGTAAACAACTCGTTCAATGCCTGCATCGATGATGTGTTTTGCGCAGTTGTGGCAAGGAAAAGTCGTGCAGAACAGAGCTGCTGCTCGCGTTGATATACCGGCCCTGGCGCATGAAAGCAGCGCGTCCATTTCTGCATGAACGATTCGTCCGAATTCGGTGAGATCCTTGATACGACTCGTTTTGAGAACGGCTTCCAAATCAGGAAGGGAACTCTTTGAGAGCCCTTGGATTGAAGAGGCTTTGTCGATAATCTGTTGGATGATTTCCCGCTGCTCGGCTTTATTGGAATCACCTTCCCAGGTATGATCTTTTCCTTCCGCCTGATCGGTAACTTCCCCGGTAGAAGGATCGACTTCAGCCCAGTAATGGCCACCTTTGTATGTAGGAACCTCATTTGCGCCAGTTGAAAGAATCTGCTTTTCTCGGACGACAACTGCACCGACTTGGCGTGATAGGTCGCCGGAACGAATCGAGCTACAAAAGGCCATAAACATGGCAAACTCATCAAATGTAGGATTACGATAAGGATGAGCGAACATCAGTTCGAGAAACCGTTTCACGGTATTCTTTACTTGGTCATCATTTTTCCCGAGATTGATGAAAAAATCGGATAAATGAAAAGTATCTCTCGTCCTCTGCCCATGAGTAACGTCTTCGTCCTCGTCAATTTTTGTCAGTTCGGCCGCCTGCTCGGAGCTTAATCCTTTGTCGTCCTGCAAATAGGCGAGGCGGCGCTTCTCGTCAGCATGAATTCCGACGAGAAAAAAGGCCTCCCCATAAATCCTACGAAGCAACGCCACTTCCTCTGGATGTTTCAATGAGTTTACAATATAAGCAGTTTTCGGCTTATTTGTATCCCGTAATGTTTTTATTTTAGCCGCTACTCCAGCCGCGAGAACTGAATTACTCTGGCTGCTCTCCCTCATTTTATCGCCAGCTCTGATGAGTGCTTTAATGCGATTATACTCGGGCGTCCCAGCTACTGTAGTGCAGCCGGTCAATTCAGAGACGCGTATATCTTTGACAGCGTAACCATATCTCTCAATCCGATTTGTCAGCGGATTTGTGACGCGGGCGTAGTCGGTGCCTACTGCGCTTACGATTCCAATTACTAATTCGGAATTAGAAAATTTACCTTCGAGATAATCAGCCACATCCGTATTCGTTACTTTTCTAGGAGGTCGAATTTTTTTTGAATTTTCAACTGGCTCTTCAATTATGGATTCAGTTTGTTTCGATTCTGCGACTTGCGGATTAAGAGCGCATCTTACTTTTGCTTCGAGAGCATCTCTTGCAGTTTCTTTACCCTGAAACTGAATTGTACCAGTCGACTCAAACCAGTTCATGACGCCGCCTTCTAGCCGCAGTACTTTCTTGCTCGGCTGCGCCTCGTCCCATTCGCCTCCGACACTGGAAAGTTCCTCTTTGAGTTTGGCGAAGTCTTTCGTGAATATTAGTTTGCTGGCCATATTTATGCTTTGAGATGATTTTCGGGAATGTTCACAAGCCGAACATCGATTTTTCCGGTTGTCGCGGCGGTAATCAGGGCAGTTCGGTATTCAGTGAGGTTGGTAACTACATGCTCCACTTTTTGGATCAATGTTTCGACACGGCCAAGGTGCAGATCGATCTGTCTAACGATATTTCCTTGCTCTTCAGTAGCTGGCAATGGAATTACGAAATTCTTGATTGCGACAAATGTTAGTCCTTCCCGTCCACTTCCACTCTGTTCAAGATCAATCTGCGATTGGCCGACCTTCGAACACAATACCATTTGCAGATACTTGGTGAGTATTTCAGCCTCAGGCCTAATGATACAGACATGCTGATTAACGTTGCCCTCACCAAAATCGGCAGGAACGTAGTTACATCTCCCGATAGAAGCACCTGTAATATTCAACAGTACATCTCCAGCGCTAATTTTACTGTTAATCATGCCATGGTGAGTTTCCTCGGAAATAAAAACAATGTCGTCTAACCGCAAACCATCGAAATGAATGTTTTGGCTGCGAAAAAGTGGGATGCCTTCCTTTTCATAGGATTCGGCGCCACCTTTTGGAGTTACACCACTACCGACTTTCGAAACGCTGAACTTCAGCTTCTTCACCTCCCAATGTACCGGTAATTTTCCGAGCCAAGGGATGCCGGAGTCGCGCATGGCGGCATCAGGGTTGAGGCCCTTTGTGACGGCTTGAGTGATGACCGCAATACGCTTCTCCTTGAGCTTCTCCAGCAATTCCTTGTTCTTCTCGATCAACCCGTCAATCTGCCCAGTCTTCCAGTCCAGAAACGCCGCAATTTTCTGCTGCTCGGAGCATGGCGGCAAGCCAATCTTGATCCCTCCAACGGTGTCCGTATTGAGGTTGAGCTGGGTTCCAAACTTACCCAAGCCAAGGTAAGGCTGTCCCGAATCAAAGATGTAATACAGGAACTCAAAGTTGATTTGAAGCTGAGGAAAATAAACAAAGCCATCGTGGATACAGGCCTTGATCGCTGTGATCATTGGCTTTCCCACTGATCCAGCAATGCTCAGGAACAACGAACCCGGTTCCAGAGCGACACTAAGACTCTTGCCTAGTTCAGAGAGTCGTTGTGTTGTTTCTCTGAGATAATGGTGATTGCTTGTGACATCTGCGATTCTTACCCAAGCATACTCACCTTCTTCGTCGAAGAATTTCGGATCCTCAATTGGACGAGGAGATGCGCCTCGGGAAACGGGCGTCAGTCTTTTTATGGACAATACATCCCAATGGTCTGGAACTTCTCCAAGCCAGTCCTGTCCGCTGTGCTTGCGCAGCGAATACGGGATATAGTTCACGCCGTCACCTCCTTCAGCATGGCCATGATTTCCTTCTCCAACTCGTCGATGTCCTGCTCGATTTCCGCCAGCGAGCGCGGGGCTTCGTATTCGTAGAAGTGGCGGTTGAAGGGAATTTCGTAGCCGACTTTAATCTTGCTGTGGTCGATCCACGCATCGGAGCGGTAGGGCAATACCTCGGCCTTGAGGTAGGCTTCACAGTGTCCTTGCACTAGGTCGAGGAGCGCGGTCACGTCCACCTTGCCCTTATTCTTTTTGCCTTCGTAGTCGAGTGGCAGCGGCAGCTCGATACCTGTCGGGAACGGCACGTTTTCGGTGTCGCGCAGTTCTGCATCAGGTTCAGGGTTGCCTTTTTTGTCGCGGCAGATTTCGGCACTTGGGTCGCGCTCGCCGAGGCTACTGGGAGCCAGCAAAGCGCAGCGAAGCGCGCCATCCAAAGTGATTTCTGCCGCAGCAAAAGCATCGCACAGTTGCTCATCGAAGAGGGCACGGTCTTTAACGAGCTGTCCAACAGTGAACGCGGGCTTCATGCCGTCCAGTACTTCGATGATAGCGGTTTGCGCGGCTTTACCGGTTAGCTCTTCCGCGATAATCTTCTTTTTGTCCTTCCGCTTTCTGGAGATAGCGAGTTCTAGGAAGGTCCTCGTTTTCTGGAAACGGGCGATTCGCTCATCGGTGACGGCGAAGTTCAATCGCAGCGGTCGTTCAACGGTGATCTTTAGGTAACCAAAGTCTTGATTCTCAAAAACCTTACTAACGAAGAGACTCTTCGTCTGATCGCGTTTGGGATCTACGTTGGTCTGGATTTGGCCGATGGTCATGCGCACATCGTGAGTGAAGTCTCCGTAGAGCTTGGTAAGCACCTCGATGTGATTGGGCGTGCCATCGGTGCCATCGCCGATGCGTTTGCGTTTGTCCCCGAGGCTCTTTTTCATTTTCCAGGCAAAGTCGGTGCCGTTGATAAGCTGCACTTTACCCGCCCGTTCTTTTCGCTTCCGATTGGTGACAATCCAGACGTAGGTGGAGATACCCGTGTTGTAGAAAAGCTGGTCGGGCATACCGATGACGGCTTCCAACATATCGTTCTCGATGATCCAGCGGCGAATATTGCTCTCGCCACTCCCCGCATCCCCGGTGAAAAGCGGCGAACCATTGAAGACGATAGCGATGCGCGAACCTTCGCCGCCATCATCGGGTGCAGGCTCCATCTTGGAAATCATGTGCAACAGGAAAAGCAACGCGCCGTCATTGATGCGCGGCAGGCCAGGACCAAAGCGGCCGTTGAAGCCAAACTCGTTGTGCTCCTTGGTGACGTGGTCTTTTTCCGGCTTCCACTCCACGCCGAAGGGTGGATTGGCCAACATGTAGTGAAACTTCTCGTTCGGGTGGCCGTCGCCATCGATAAAGCCTTCCTTGGATTTACCGGTGCCGAGGGTGTTGCCATAGATGATGTTTTTCACGTCCTCCCCCTTGATCATGAGATCAGAGCCGCAGATGGCATAGGACTCGGGATTGTATTCTTGGCCAAAGAGTTCGAGGTTGGCGCTTGGATTGAGGCCGGTTTCCGGATCGACTATGAGTTTCTCCGACTCTGAGAGCATGCCACCGGTGCCTGCGGTTGGGTCATAGATTTTGATGACCTTGCCGGGTTTGTAAACGAGGTCGTCATGGGTGAAGAGAATCGTCACCATGAGTTTGATGACTTCACGCGGGGTGAAGTGATCTCCGGCTTCTTCATTGGCCTGCTCGTTGAATCGGCGGACTAGGTCTTCAAATACATAGCCCATCGCGATGTTCGGAATGGTGTCTGGGTGAAGGTCTACGGCGGCCACCTGTTTGACGACTTCATAGAGCCGGTTGGCTTCCTCAAGCTTCTCTATCTCTTCCTCAAATTTGAACTTCTCGATAATCTTGCGAGCGCGGGATGAGAATCCGGCCATGTAATTGCCGAGATTCGCCGCAAGCTTATCCGGGTCGCCAAGCAGCGTCTCGAAAGTGAACTCGCTGATATTGAAGAACGGCACCTTGATTTTGTGCGTTATGATTTTCTCAATGGCCTCGGCATCTTTGCCCTCGGCTTTCAGCTTTTTGTGCATGGCGATCACGTCAGGCTTGCTCTTTGCGAGAACGCAATCCAGACGGCGGAGTACGGTGAGCGGAATCATTACCCGTCGGTATTGCGGTGGGCGGTAAGGTCCGCGCAGGAGGTTGGCAATGTTCCAGATGACATCACCGTGTTCTTTGAATGCGTCGAGATTTTTCATGAAAGAGGTATTAGAATAATTATAAATCAGTTTCTTGTATCTATAGAATCTGGAAATAGGGTTTTGTGAAAGGTTGAATTTACACAAGGCGTGATAGATCGTGGTATTGGTTATTTACACTGGTGCAACTGAGGTGGCCTGCCAGTGGTCTGCCCTGGCGTCATGCTTGTAAGCGGTGACGCGAACACGAGCGCCCCTACTTAGGTTCAAGGTTGTAAGGTTTTTTGGGATTCTAACATTTTCTCCGGATGTTGGTGTAGGTAATGAGGGTCTCCCAAAAAATGCACCCTGGGTTTCACTAATAATGACACATTCAAGTTCAACGCTTCCATCGGGTGAGATTACGGTTGCTGGCATGTCCCACACTTGGCGGTTATTTTCGGCATTAGGGTTGGCAGTCACATAGTTAACCGCCCACTCGGCGACGTCTGCTGTCATCAAAGCTACGATCTGAATCAAGTGGTGGTTTGGGCTGAACTCTTTCACAGCCTCGATGCTCGGTTTGCCAGCATCGGCATCTTCAAGTTTCTCGGTGTGGGATCCTGGTTGAGCCACATCGAGAACGAACTTAACGTAATCGACAAGCAGCCGAGGAAGAATGGGATGTTGAGCCAGTAAATCTTCATTTGTCGAATGAAGGTGAGCGGGCTTTCCTGCCAAGAAGAGGCTGATCCCCTGAAGATTAACGACACCCCTGTCACTGATTAACTTTTCGTGAATTACACAATGGTGGTGCAGATAACGGAAGATCCATTCTAGAGCTTTGCGAACATCATTGTAGGGGTCGTTGGGCATGTCTTCCGCGCGTGTGACCGATCGCAAAACAGGAGCGAGAAACTTCCAACATTTCGGGTCGATTTTCCCCTCAGTGCATGCTTCATACGTGACTCGGTATTGATTACGAACGGTGGCATCAGGAGAATCACCGATGAGTTCTATAAGTTTATCAAACATGGACTTAGTGTCTGCGTTTTTTGAGAATATTGCAGTGCTGTCCATGCGTTCGGCAAAATCTTCGCTGGATTCCAAGTCGGGTTGCCCCGTATAAATTACATGTGGAATATCTTTGCCTTGATTCTTGCCACTGATGCGGGCGATCTCTCGAATGGATGCAGAGAGCCCTTTTTCTGACGCGACATCCTGCGGGCCGTCGCGGAATACTTTTGCATCAAGAATGACCGCATCTACAGCGGATATGTTGTTTTCAAGATATTCCATGCCTTCTCTCGATGATGAAAAAGGGGTGATGTCGAATCCCTCATCATACGCTTCATCAATGAAGCCTCCGAGTTCTTCATACTGATCGTCGATCCAGAGGATATTGTAGCGTGCATTCATGGCTGAAATGGAAAGGTTAGTTTTACTTCTACTTGGAAAAGATCTTCTGCGAGGTTGCGAATATCAATTTTGCCATTGGCATGATCCATCAAGGATTTGATGTGATGGCCGCCAATTCCAGTGTTACCTGTAGTTCCACCTTTTTCTCCTCGTGTGACAAACCGGTCTATAGTAAGCCCCTGGGGCAGGGGTTCTCCTGTGTTTTTGAAGCTGACAACTACCATCTGTTCTTGAGTATCCAAGAATGCATCGATGCGCACTAGATGGTCGGCTGATTTACCACGAAATCCGTGCCGCTCGGCATTGTCAAAAATGTTCTCGCACAACTCAGTGAAATCCTTGGACGCAATATTTATGATGGGCTTCAGTTTTCTGCCTGTCGCCTGATCCTTGAATGAGCCATTATGGATTTCGGTTTCCAACTTGAATTGGCGTCCTTTGCAAATGGCCTTGAGTGATTTGAAAGCAGCTTCCAGTGAAAGTTCTTCCAATGGTGAAAAATCGTCAATTTTCGTCAGACTTTCCAAGGTCTTACCCATGTCATCGCATCGCTTCGCGATATGATCGAGATAATCAACAACCGAAATTTGCTGCCGGCCAATCGGTTGTTCAGACTGCAACTTTCCTGCTTGATCCAACGCATTCTTGATCACACTGACTCGACTGCGAATATCCCGCGCGATCTGGGATAGAGTGTGTTTTTTCAGTTGTATGTCCCTGCGGAAATCCTCTTTCTGCTGCTCCAGAAGCTTCTCGAATCCGATTTCCTTAGCCTTGGCCTTAATTTGGAGTTCCTCGGCTGAACGGACAATTGCCCTCTGCTTTTCCAGCGAATCAGGCAGAGCAACACGCATGTTGAGTAAAAGCTCAATGCGCAAGCGAGGAATGCCGGCACCAGTGAGCATGGACCGAACCTGTTCGGATACATCCTTTGAATTCAGCGCCATAGCGACCCAACGTGGATCAGCTCTCTGTTCATCGATTTCCATCGGACGTATGTCTGGTCTAACAAAAAGATCCTTACCTTGATGAGAGAACCAGAACGCTCGAATTTCGCCACGAAATGCCATGGTATCAACCAGTAGGCAGCTACTGGATATTTTTCTGAATGCAGGGGCATTTTCCAGCGTCAAGAATTGAATCTGGGGTGACTCCGTGAATGAGAATTCGAAACCTAGAGTTGTATCCGGAAATGCTTTTCTTTCCATGAGAACCCCTCGGTCACTCGGCTGGGGTTGGGGCATTCGAACTATTTTTAGTATGTCGCCCAAGGTAACCAGGGTGTGTCCTTCGGGAGCAATCACTTCCTTGGGCAATAAATGACGCGCAGGCGAAAGGTCATAGTCACAGCTTTCGAGCTCACTCTCCGTGATGTCGCGTGTTTTCACGTGATCACCTATTGATTTAACGCGGCGGATGACTTTCTCGACATCAAGAATTGGTCGACCTTCGCCTTCGACTACGCAATCCGTTGCATCGATGACCCTGATTTTTCCGTAGTTGGGTATTCCTCGCCTGAGAACGATAATTGCTGGGGCTATCGAAGTATATCGGAATAACCGCTCGGGTAATTGGATTACAGCTTCGACTAGGCCCGTCCCTATCAGATTACGCCTGAAACGCAGATTGTTTTGGGCTGATCGGAATAAAATGCCCGGTGATACGCAAATGGCCGCACTTCCTTCAATACCCATGAGATTCTGGACAATCTGGTCGATGCAGAAAGTTTCTGTATCAGTGTGACCCGACCAATGACTCCTGAGTCTCATGCCAAAGGGTGGAGTAGCGATAATCCTCCCGAATTTTTGATGGCGCGGAAATAGTCCCGAATCGTGCTCTGGCGACACCAACAGCGTTTGTACATCAGCTGTCCCACCTTCAATCAGCTGGTAGACTGCCATGATGGTGGCAGCCTTGAGGTTCGAAACGCAGCAAGTAATACGCGCCGCATCTACCAAACTCGGAGTCCCGGGATAGGGTATATATGGAATGAAAACGTCGGAATTTTGTGACTCTTCACTTTCGGTAAGCCTCAGCATCAATTGCGCAATTTCCCTAGTGGCTAGAAAATTGCCTCCGTCAGTGCGGTTTCGCTCAAGCGCTTGATCGAGGATATGCCTAGCTAGATACCCTACTTGTTTTTTGGTCAGTCCTTCCGAAACACCTGAGAGGAGCGCCATGAAACGAACAAAGAGTCCAGCATTGGGAATTCGCGCTCTTAGAGTGTCGAAGATACATTTTAGCTCCTCACCATTGCGGTGGTTATCGCAAAATGCACATAGATCACCTTCATAAGTACCGCCTGCAGCAATCGCAAGATTGACTATCCCTCTGGAACTAAAATTCTCAGGGTATTCGTGGCTGAAGATCATGCCTGTCACACCCGCAAGGATGTCATCAACATCATCAGAAATACCAATAGGACCTGCATTCCTTAAAACACTCCAGAAAGACCGAATTCGGTCTTCTAGCTGACTTTCGTTTATTAACTCGTTACTCATAACCAATATTTAGTTGGTCATGTTTGTGCGGCTATAAGCATCGAGGACTGTGCCCTTGTAAGAACTGGTAGTTAGACCGTCAAGATTATATTTGCGGTGTCCCTGCCGCTCCTTATGGTTGAATTTCAAGTAAGGATTTTCAATCATCGTTGCTAGATATACTTTTGAAATGAGGGCGCATCCACGCCGGCACGAGTTGAATGTCTTGTAGAATTTCTTTGCGGTCCGCGGCGGGAAGTTGGGCGCGCACACGGTGGATGTGCTCGGCAGTGATCTTTTCATTGGGGTCAGGTTTTCATTGGGGTCAGGTGTCGCATATTAACACGTTTTAGCTGCAGCACTTCTTGAACTTGTGCCTGCTATCTCACGGACTTTGCGGCGGCGGCAGCTCTCGATGAGGGTATACCAGATGGCGTTGGTTTGTCCGGCGGTTTCACTGCCCAGAGTGAGGGTTGAATTACCAAAGGAGTGAGGTGTTAGCACTGAGCTTTTATCTTTCCGTAAGAGGCTGGAGGAATGACGACAGGCTATGGTGCCAATCCCAACAACTCGGATGCACACGACGGCTTTCCGAGACAAGAAAGATGATAATAGTGCTCCAAAGGCGTGATTATTCTTCCTCTGCGCCGCCGAGGGTTACGTTGATGTTGTATTTATTTTGAAGGTGGGCGTGAGCTTTGCTTGCTTGTTCAGCCTTGGAGTAGCGCTTGCAGGTTAGCTGGAAAGTGCGAATCGCTTTTTCTTTTTCACCGGCCTCTTCGTAAGTGAAACCGATTTGGAGAGTGGCTTCAGGGGCGGCTTTGTCGACGACTTTGATTTGGTTATAGAGCAAGATGGCCTCGTCATGTTCTTTGAGCCGGCGGTGACAGCTTGCCATGCGGAAGTGATTTTCCGGAAAGCGGTCAACTTGGCGGTAGGTGGCGATGGCTTTTCGCCAATCAGAAAGCTTTTCGTAACATGATGCGATGGACCAGAGGTAATCCCCAGCATGATCGCCATCTATCTCGATCAGCTTTCGGTAAACCTGCATGGCATCTTTGATTTTTCCTTCCTCAAGATCCATGCCGGCGATGTTTTTAAGGCCCCCGACCTGATCCTTGAACTGGCCATAGATGCGCCGCGCCTCGGGGCGTTTGTCGTGAGACTTACACCATTGAGCCATATTTCCAAGTAAGCTGTCGTCACGACCAAAGCGCGCGCCGATCTCGGTATAGATCTTCCATATTTCGGAGGGGCGGCCCAGTGTGCCGTTGAGTCCGGCTGCACGGTAAAGCAAATCCTTTTCCATCATAGGGCGGCGCGAGGACTCGACGCGGAGTTCGGTGAGAAGTTGGTCGCCAAGCTTGAGGGCAGCGGTGCGGGTTCCTGGGTTTCCTAGCAGGTGATTCACAGTCTTCGTTGACATGTCGTAGACCGCATCAAAAAGTGCGTCGCCTTCGTGGGTAGTCGCGAGTGCTTTTTTCCCTTCGACGAAATTTTGGGCGAAAAAGTGGATTTGGGCGAGTTCGCGGCTGGCTTCTGCGCAGGCGGTTTTTGATTTTTCGTTGCGCTCCACCGTGTAGGTGAGATCGTTGAGAATGGAGAGTTGTTCGACTTCATCTTTCTGAAGGCGAGCGTAATGGAGGAGATCGAGGCGGGAGCGGATCGCGATCTCGTGGCTTGGGTATTCTTTGATCAGAAAGCGAAAGGCTTTTTGTGCGTCCTTGACCTCACCCATCGTGCGGTATGCATCGGCGATGCAGTAAGCGGCTATCGTGGCTTCTTCTGAATCTGGCCAGTAGTCGATGACAGATTGGAAGCCATCACGCAGCGCGGTTTTGGGTTTCTTGAGATGCATCATCGAGTGGCTCCACATGAGTTGCGCGTATGGAGCTCCGGGGCTTTTCTCGTAGAGGGTGAGAAATTTCTCGAACTCAGCGAGGGAGGTTTTGAAATCGCCGTTGGTGTAATGCTTTTCTGCGATACGCATTTGATAACGCTCGACCTCCCTCATTTTCTCAAAGGTGGCGATGGGAATACGCTCCAGCGGCGAAAGCTCCGCTAATGCGCTCACGCTGAGCAGCAGAAGGCAAAGGGCTAAGAGATTTGGTAAGCGAAAGGTTATGATGCGGATTGCGAACCGCATGCCGGATCGGGCTTGTTTTTTGCCACGGTGGTTCAGTGGTCGAATTACTTCTATGGGGGCTATCATTCTTTCGTGGTTTCGAGCCATTTGTTATATTCGGAATGAGCGTAGTGGATGATATTTACACCGAGTTGGTAGCTGGACTCCCAGATCTCTTGTGGGACTCCCGAGTGGCCGTCAGCCCAGGCGTCACCGATATCGCCGGGATGATAATACACCACGAGCCGTCCGTCCACTACCCAACCGAGTGCGTTAGAACGGCCGTGGGGTGCGACGATGGGTAAGCGAGGTAGAGCGAAGGGAATGCGATGAATGGTGTGATCGAGATACACATTAATCGGCTCCACGGTAGGTAGGACTTTCTTCATCATCCCGACAAATTGTCCCTCCCAACTCGAGCTGCCGCCGTTGTCGCCAAAGAGCATGCCGTGGTGTTCCAATAGGTAAGTGCGCAGGATTTTGATTTCCGAATCGCTGAGGTTGATGGCGCGCTGCCCGGTCATATAGACCATGGGTGGGCTCTTGCGCGCGGGAAATGCTTTGAGCCGGGAAATCTCCATGGGCTCTGGCCGGTCGTTTACTTTTTGTCCGAGGCGAATGCCATACTCGGTCAGGAGGTTTAGGTCGGAGCCGCGTGCCATATCCTGATCCCAATCCCCGCCCTCGTATTTCAGTCGTATGAAGCGAACCTTGCCGCGAGCCGTGCCGGTGGCGTAGCCCGTGTCAGTCCCTTTTCCTTGCCCAATCTTGTAAAGATGTTCAGTAACTTCTAACACATTTAGCTTCACATCATCGATGGGCGGCGGGTTAAAAAGCAAGCTGCTGTAAGGATTGATCACATACTTTTTCTTGATCACCCGCTGGATCTTAACGACCTGCCGGAGTTGCTTCTCTTCGCCTCCGCCGAGCGGGGCTTCATAGACTGCGCAACCGGTCAGGCGCGTGAGCACCAGCGAGATAAAACCGAAGAGCAGGGTGTAAGTGAGCAGGGTGAAAACCGATTGACGCAGGTGTGGGTTCTTTCTGCCGTAATACCAAGCGGCGAGTCTGCGTGGATCCCATATGCGTGTCTGGCTGCAAGCTGTGGCCATGCGTTTCGTTTCTCGATCGATCCACCAGACAGCCCAAGCGAGGCCGATAAAGAACGCGCCGAACGCACCCGCCCTAGAGAGTGAAGTGGAGAGGTCATAGGCGTGAAAGAGCAGCGGGAGTTGCGCGATGACCTGCCACGCGGGTATGTAGGTGATGCTCAGAATGGCGCGGCGCAAGACGATGGAGCGGCTTCGAAAGCGAAGCATCCAGTAAACGCATACTGGAGCGGCGGCGAGGAAAGCGAGTGTGTGAAACCAAGGCGAAAAGCGAAACCAGACATGCGCGTCGAGCCAAACGAAGCACCATGACACCGCAAAGACTCCAGTGAGCACGACCGGCTTGCGGACATGATCCTGAAATGCTTTCCGAAGCATGCGGATATCTATCATTCGAGATCTTTGAGGAAATCGTCGCTTTTATTTTCGAGCGGATTGGTATCAGGCGGTGCGGAGAGCTCTTCGCCGACGCCGAGAGACGATAGAGGATCGGGCGCGGGTGTGATGGCCTCCGGGACAGAATCAACTGCTTTCGGCGGTGCTGGTTTTTCTATTTTTTCTTGTTTTTCTCGTTTTTCGACAACGGCTGTTTGCGCCGAGGCTTTCTTTACATCGTCTGCCGTAAAGTAAGGGATAGCTGTAAATAGCAAGATGGCACCTGTAACCAGAGCCGTGGAGATGATGACGGAACGAAATAAGTTACTTGCCGCGATGGCGCCTAACATTTCTTTTGGTCCTTTGCCCTTGAGCTCTCGAAGGAATGACTGGATCTCCTGGACGGTGGCTCGGGAATTGTCCCTAAGCTCTCGCAAGTCAGCCTTGGGGCTTGCCATGGATGTGCGGGCTTCGATGTTTTTGTTAGATTTGCTTTTCATCATTCAGTGGATTTATCCTCAGGCTCGAGGATGTGGATAAGATCGCCTCCGGCTTCACTAACCGCGGCGATCACAGGTTCGAACACGGCGGCTTTAGCTTCACGATCTACTTTCAGAAACACGTGACGCCGCCCGGCTGGGGCGTCACCGAGCACGGCTGAGAGTTTTAAAGCGAGCTCTTCAGCGGAGATCCCTTTGCCATCGAGGTAGATTTTGGAGCCGGTGTCTATGACGACACTGGCGAGCGGGGCGGGTGCCATTTCTATGTTATTTAGGCGTGCGGGTTGCCACTGGATGTGGCTGTCGTCTTGGGCACGCGCAAGGATCACGAAGAATATAAGTAACAAGAAGCCGATGTCGCCCATCGCGAACGTTGGTACCGATGCCGTGAGTTTTTTACGCGGTAGTTTCATTTTATCTCAATGGTTCGTTCGCTTTCCAGTTCAAGGGTGAGGATGCCTCCTGCGCTTTCAATGGCTCGGGAGACGCCGATCCAAGCCGGGTAGGGAGTGTCCGGTGCGCTTTTCACAACGACAATGCGATCGGCCTCGCGGGTCTTGCTTTTCAATTCGATCGCGATGCGGCGAGTGAACTCGGGGAGTTGTAAGGGGTTCCCATTCAAAACAATACCGGAAGGAGTGATCGAGACCTCGGGATTTTGGCTTTGAGCGCGTTTTTCTGATTTCTCCTCAGTCTTTGGTAGCGCCTGAGACATGCCTGTCTCGGGCTGGACCGCAGCGCAGACCAGAAAGAAGATAATCAGTGTGAAGGCGATGTCCGCGGTCGCGCAATCGGGCGGATCGACCAACATTTTTCCACGCTTCAGTTTCATGATTTCTCTTTGTCGAGAGTTAGGCGGAGGGTAACGACCTCGATTAACTCCGCTGCCGAGGACTCCACTTGGAGCACGAAGTCGTTGATGATTCCGGTGAAATAATTGAAGGCCATGTAAGCGGGAATACCGACCACGAGGCCGAAGGCGGTGGTAAGCAAGGCAACGCGAATTCCGGAAGCGGCGGCTTGCACGATATTCTGAGTGCCGATATTTGCCTCGATGTCACCGAAAGCGACGATCATGCCCTGCACGGTGCCCAGAAAGCCAAGCATGGGCGCAACCGAGGCGATGGTTGCAAGAATGGGCAGATGTTTTTCAAGCGCAGCGACGATATTCACGCCGTAATTCTCCATGCTTTTGATCACCTGTTGTTCCATCTGGGCAGGGTCGTAGTTCAGCCGACGCAGCACGAGGTATTTTCTCAAGCCATTTGAAAGCACCGCAGGTACGGGTCCGCGGGCGGCATCGCAAAGCTCAAGTGACTCTTCAACCTTGTCTTCAGAGAGCAGCGCGATCACTTCCTCACGTAGCGCTCCAGCATCTGTCTCAAGAAGCCTGAGACTGCGGTAGCGCTCGATGATCACGGCGATAGCCAGGATCAGTAGGATCAGAATTGGCCACATGAAAACGCCGCCATCGATCAGGATTTTTAAAGCTCCGCTTTCGAGGAAACGGGTAGCGAGGGTGTGAGGTATCGTCATGTTCATTCGTTGAGGTTGGCTTCGCGTTCAAACTGGGAGAGTAGTTCCGGGAGGGCAAGTCGGCCGCGGGAGTATTTCGCCGCATCGGATTCTGGAAAGTCCCAGCGGCAACGGTTGTAGCGGCGGAAGGCTTCTGGAATATCCTTGCCTTGCCTATAGCTTTCGCCAGCCCAGAAGAGGGCTTGAGCGGTGAGTTCATGTTCGGGGTGACTTTTTACAAAAGTATCGAAGGCAAGTCCCGCTTTTGAGTAGTTATCCAATTTGAAATAGCATTGGCCGATTCGGAACGCCATCTTGGGAGACCACTCATGATTGGGAAAGCGCTCAATGAATTTCGCGCCGACTGAGGCAGCTACGGCATACTCTTCCTTGGTGTAAAAATGCTCGTTGATGCGAAGCATGACACTGGCGATGAGCGGGTTTTTCGGATAAGTGGCGGCCAGAGTCACATAAGCCTCAAGCGCTTCATCAAGTTCGCCAGCCTCTTCGTGGCATTGGCCGAGCTTGTATTGCGCGTCAGCTGCGAGATTGTGCTCGGGGTGGTTAGTGACGATCGATCTGTAGGCAGCGATCGCCTCGTCCCAATTTTCCATTTCCTGTGCGAACTGACCAAGTAGGTAAGCGACTCGCGGTGCGTATTTCGGATCGGGATAATCTTCCTGTAACTGGCGCAGAACCCGTTTTCCGGCTGAGAGATCCTTGCTTGCTTCTTCCTCGTTCTTGATCGCTCGATGTCCTTTGAAGAGTTCGAACCGACTCTCTGCGATATGGAATAGCGTTTGAATGGCGAGCTCCTCGTTCTTGAAAATCTTACTGAAAGCCGCCATCTCGCCATCGGTTCCCATGGCGACTGGGATTTTCCTCTCGATGATGGTCAACCCGTCCGGAGTTTGTTCGACGTTGTCGAGATAACCCGCGGTGATTACATCCCCGAAATTGCATTCAATCTCCCCCTTGAAATTTCTCTTAACCGGTTTGGTGCATGCAACAAGAGGGATAGAGCCGCTGAAAATTCCGCTGTGGCTCAGCGTTTCCTCGACTTCTACGGTCTCATCCTCACCGGACTCCGTAAGGATTAGAATGAGTGCCTTGTCTCGTTCCGGTGAAATATCAAGATCCGGATCTTCAAGCAAGAGATGGATTTTCGTTCCGACATAGGCAATTTCAGCTTCTTCAATATATTTGCTATCGGTGATGCTCAGCCTGGCAGCGGAGGCAAGTGAAGCCTTCGACTCGAGCTTTGTTGTATGAGAAGCATCATGATAGCTGGCAGTGAAAATATCATTGCCGAGTGATCCCAAAACCAAGCGGGTGCTCTTATCTTGTTTCGTGTCAATCTTCGCCTCCGTATCCTCCGGCGCTGATTCTTTCGTATGTGTCATGGCATCACCCAATAGCAGAGGAATTTGTCCGACAAAGCGGCCCTCCAAAAGCGCAGGGTTGGAAGTCTCATCGAGTACCTCATTGGCTGGAGCATAGGCGCGGGAAAGCTTACATTCGACCGTCGCCTTCGATCCTTGGGTGGTGGTGATTTCGACGTTTACCGTGCTGTGAGAGTCTTTCGCCTGATCTGGATCGATTACTTCTACGGTAAGCGGCATCCGGTATTCGACTTTTCCAACGTGATCCGCAGGAACGTTTGGCGCAGCAGGAACGATGACAGGCTCTCTGCCAAACGGAGCCTCACTCTCCAAAATTCTGACAAGCCCGGGGGATGCGCTGTTGAGCAAAACGACGGCCTCGCGATCCGCAGCATGGCCTGGGAAAGTATTCTGTGCATCTCGGTATCCCAGATAGACTTTATCTCCTTGTTTCACCACCAGCTTGTTACCGTCTTTCGTCGCTGCAGTTTCAATCTCCGCAAGAAAGACTCCGGTAGATGGTCCTGATTCCGTGGCGAGAACCTTGAATGGATTTTCACCGTTAAGTTCGACGGTAACTTCCACGGTATCGCGGCCGAGGCCGGTATCGAGATCGAAATCGACCACCTCTGCGACGATGCGATCACCGGGCTCAATCCGTAAAAGTTCTTTGCGGGATCCCTGTACTCGGCCATCACCTGACCTTTCGAAATCGTAGGACACGGGTGTGATGCTGCCATTGTAGTAAGTGGCAGTTAGCGATTTCTCAAGTAAACGGTTAGATTGTTTTCCACCGGCGGTGAGTTCGTCGAGATATGAGGCTTTCACTGTGTCGCCAGGCGCAAGTTCCAGAATATCGTTATCTGCGAGTTCCAGCACGTTTTCGACGGGTGGGATGTGCTTTGCTCCCCCTCCGGAGATTTCGATATTGCTGACAGCTATGGCATCCCCACGGTATTCGAGAAACTCGAAGTCGATATAGCGGAGTTTGCGCGCCGCCGTTTTCAGGGTCCAGTTATGATCTTTTTGTGTGATCTCTCCGATCTCGGGGCGATCCATGGTAGGTAATCCGGGTCGTGCTTTTGGGTCGAGGTCAGATGCGGTAAAAGGATGCATTTTAACCTCGGCTGATTTTAGATTTTCTCTCGCACGGAGAACTTCAACGGACTTCTCCTTGGGTGTGGCGATGGAGAATACAGTGAGCGTATGGATGCCTCGACTGGCAAAGACATCGACGGTGCGACCGCCTTCGCCGGGAGCAAGCACAAGCCTTCCATCGAGCATGATGGCGGTTACCTTTCCGGAAACGAACAACCGCATGGCTCCATCTCTTTCCTGGACCAATGGCCCTGACCAGATGAGAAAATAGGCATCCTTTTCATTTTCAGGGATGTCCCAAGAAAGCGTTTCTACCTGAGTTTTTTCTGTGGCCTTAAGTTTGGCCGCCATCTCTAAAATTTCATTCCATGTATAAGTCTCCCGGATAGAGCTTAATGGAGATTTATAGATTCGCAGTTGCATCGCTGGATCAGGGAAGTCCATCGATTGCACGTTCGGTGGAGTGGGAAATTGGGCGAGATCAAACCAAAACCGACCGTCGTGACTGCCTCGTACGCGCATTCTGACAGGGGCCTCGTTTTTTGCATCAGGGGATGTCAGTGTGATCGTCTCCACCTCCCGCAGCTCTTTCATATCCACGGAGAGCGATTTCGGTGCTGCTCCGTCAGGCTCGCTGCGCCATGAGGTTTCCGGATCATGATCAATCGACATCAGCGGACTGTGATCCAACGCGGAATCAGATGCCTTGGCGCCCGCTGGAAGTTCGCCAGTGCGGATGGTGCCTTGGAAAACACCCCCATGATTGCTTGCTTCAGTGATCTCCGTCGTGACCTCGTCTCCGCTGGATGCTGTCAGTCGAATGCCCACCTTATCTGGCTCCGCGGTGAGATCGCGGTCACCGTCTTTGATCTGTGCATAGATGAGGTTGCCCGGCTTGATCTGATTGTTGGGGCGCGTTGCGGCGCGTGGTTTTGGACCGCCTTCTATTTCATCTCCCACCTCCTGTTTCAACGTATCAGTGAATGACTCATCTTGCTTGTTGATGATCTCGCTGCTTGCAACTTCCAGCGATCCATCAGAGGCGATGCGTAGGCGGGTGTTACCGAGAAACTCGAACTTAAACTGCTTCTTGAAATCTTCCGGATAGTCGACGGTGATCACATCACCACCGGTGACCTGCAATACTCCGTCATCTGGTTTTGCCTCGCCGAGTTCGGTTGGAATTTCTGATAGAAAAATTCCTTTTCCCGCTCCACCGCTGGATAGGAATGATTGCTCGACATCGTTGCCTGGTTCGGTGCGGACGACGACCGGAATGCGGGTGTCGCCTCGACTGATGCCGAGATCCGGATCTTGGACCACGATGGGTAGCGCGTTTCCTGGTGTCTGCCACTGTTTGGATTCTTGGCCGAGTCGTCCGACTGTTCGTAACGTTTCCAACTGGGTCAGAAAGCGCTGCTCAATGCCGTAGACCTCCGCGAGGTTGTAGAGTGTTTCGTTTGCTAGATCCGAGTCCGGGGTATTTTCGAGGACGGACAGGAAGATGCGGCGGGCTCCATCGTTATCATCTTGTCGGAGTGAGAGGATGCCGAGCATGAAATTGGCGCGTATTGCCACGGAAGGCGCGGGATTTTCCGCGAGGTCGGTGAAAATTTCCGAGGCTTGATCGTAGACTTTCTGAGCCATGAAAGTTTCGCCTATACCGAATTTTGCTTCAAGCGCCTCGGGTTGATCCTTGTGGGCATTGAGCACGGTAGTGAACTCGGCGCGCGCGATATCGTACTGCTTGGCCCTTTGGTAATGATTTGCGAGCAGGAGTTGTATCTTTGCCTTATCTCTCGCATCGGTATTTTCAGCTTCACCGAATTTCACTAGCCAGCCGCGAAGGATTTCCTCCGCTCGCTCGTGATCTTTTGGAGTGCCCTGAGCGATGTGTGTTTCCGCGCCGAATAGCAGCAGCTCAACAGGTAATTCAGCGCGGTGGGCGTCGAATAATTCCATGTTCTGATAGTAAGCTTTTTCTGCGAGTTCCACCTCACCGAGTCTGAGATGCAGAACGATCTGGAGGAGGGGCGCGATCGGACTGTCGGCTGGGATATCTGCGCTTAGGCTACCCATTTTTTCATAGGCCTTGCGGAGCAGAGTTCGGGCATCCGCCATCTGGTTTTCTCCCACAGATCGAATCGAATGGAGTAGGCCATTCATGATCGCCGCTGCGAGCGTGTAGTCTTCCCGAGCCATCGCAGCTTGCGCGAATGGGAAAAGGCGGTTCCATGATTCATGATGAGGATCCGCCATTAAGATTAACTTCTGGGTGTTGAGAAGACGTCCGAGATCGTGAGGTTCGGAGTGCACTAACAACATGCCGGCTTCGGCGCTAAGTCTGCCCGCCTTGAGATTCCGGATCATGCGATAAACGCGGTTTTTCGTTTCATTCGGCATCTCTTTTGAATTGCGGGCGGCCTCAAGCCATCCACGCGCCGGCCACTCGCCGATGCCCGATGATTGAAAAAAGTTCTTTTCGTTTCTTGAATGTGAAGCGGTCAGGATTTTCTCCATAGAGGCAAAGTCACCTGCTTTGAAATTCAGATCCGCAATTTGTGCGGCATAAGCGCCTTGGTGATCCGCGGATGTCTGGAAACGCTGCATAAGAAAACGCTCCGCTTCACTGGCTTTCATGGTGCTCGCATATTTGAGTGCGCACAAAACTGCATCGCGGTTCCTTGGGTCGAGGTCCATACGTGAGCGCCACCAAGTGGCGGCCTCTGCTTTCATACCGATCTCTGACATGATGTCACCCATGCGGGGTGAGTGGTATAGCGGCGAGTCGCTCTTTTTCGATGACTCGGTGATCCACGGCAACGCCTTGCGAAGAATCGTTTCATCTTTGATCTCGCAGAGGCGGATCCAAGTATCGGGATGTGTGGCGAACGGAGTGAATGAGAGCAGGTGTTGAGCGGCAGCGAGCTGCATTTCTTTTCCTGATTGAAAAGATGCTTCTAGCCAGCGCTCCGCTGCTTCTGAATCTTTGGGAAAAGCCTTGCACAGATTTTCGTAGTGCTTTGCGGAAAACTCGCTGGATTTGCCCCCAAGATGATGGCGATAGACATAGGCAAGTCGAGCAAGCAGGTGATGACGAGCTTCAGGGGATAGTTTTTTGCCGAGTAACTCCTGGCAGGCTTGTCCGGATTTTCCGCCGTTCTCTCGTGTCTGGCGCCAGAGTTTTGTTTCGGGATCTGCGAGGTAGTCTCTCTTTGCTTTCTGCCACTCACGGTTGCGGTCGTTATTTGCCGGAGCGGGATTCCAAACTCGATCTTGGAAACCTGCCAGATGGGGGAAGGCTCTAGCGCTCGCAATCACTGCTGCAAGGTCTTTATTGAATGCCTCGTTAGAGGGAGCTGAATCATAGAGATGCTTCACAACCTCTTCCGTCCAGCCTTCCTCCGAGGGCGAATCGGCAAGGAAACGGCGTGCCATTTCTCTCGATTTGGAAATATCTTTCATCCGGTCTCGATAAACCTCCAGGACCAGTAGCGCGCGGAGTTTTGCGGCACCAGCAGGGTTCTTTTCTGATGCATTGAGAAGTCCTTTAGCTGCAAGCTCGTGATCTTTTCCGCACCATTCGATGTATGCGCGTGGGATATCTTGAGTATTCACATCATACTGCATCACATCACTGGCGATGACTAGGGCAAGGGCGGTGTCACCCGCCTCGGCAGCTATTTTTGCGGAACGAGCCAGAGGATCATATCTATCATTTCGGCGAGGAAACGCGGCGAGGTAGCGCCGTGCCTCCGCTTCTATTTCCGAAGGCTTGCCTTTGGCGGCAATCATGGCCTCGATCAAATATCTATGAGCTTCGGAATGATTGTCGCTTAGCGACTTTCGGAAAGATACGACAGCATTTGAGTGCTGCCCGAGCTGGCTTTCACAGCGAGCTTGCAGGAATGCGATCTGCTGAGCGGAACGTGAATCGATCTGGCCGCCGCGTTTTGTCACAGTCTTCGCGATTTGCAAACCCTCTGCCCACTTTTCACAGCGTGTGGCGGATTGCATGCCTTGGATGGCAAGGCTCCAAAGCAAGGGACCCGGAGGGAGTTTCGTTACCATCTCGCCTGCGAGTGAAGTCGCTTCGGAGTGCGCTTGCGGCTTGTCCGTCACGCTCCAGATTTGTATCGCGTAAAGCCCTTGTTCGGTCGATTCGCCGTTGCGCCAAATTGCGGCCCGTTGGAATGCTCCAAGTGTTGCTCGGCCAGTCCTTTCATAAGCGGTTGCTAGCCTGTCTCTTACTTCGTTTGCAAGGGTGTGGTTGGGAAGAATTTCCAAAAATTGCTTTGCTGAGGTAATGATGTCATCATGCCGAGCCAGGGCGACGTAACCGTCTATCAGGTTCAGCATCACCTCGGCACGTCGCGGGTGATCTTTTTGGGCACGTGCGAATTTCGATGCGGTGCGTATCAATCCGAAAACTTGCCCATCTTTTTTGTAAAGACCGATGAGTTGCAGCATGATATCTGCACCGGTATTTGATGTCTCGGCAGTTTCCTTGAGGCGAGCTTCTAGCTTCACGGACTCATCTGCTGCGGTTGCATAGGCAGGCAGGAAGAGCAGAAGGATTGCGGCAAGTTGTTGAATAGGTATTTTCAAAATCCTGATTTTTTGAGGGCTTCGACAATTTTCTTGGCTTCCGGTGAAATTTCGCTTTCCGGATAGTTGTCTATGAGTTGTTCAAATTTTTTCCGTGCCTCAGGTTTGCGGTTGAGTTTGTAGAGGCAGCGCCCGTAGTTGAATAGAATCACATCGAGGAAATTCGCATCCTGATAATCTGTGAGCACGTTTTCAAAGACATCGATAGCTCGTGCATAGTCTTCCTTCTGATAATAGAAGGCGGCCATTTTTGCCACTGCGTCACCGACTCTTCCAGAATCCGGAAAGTGCTCATAGACTTTCTGGTAAGCAAGGAAGGCATTTTCGAAAAGCCTCGGGGCTTCGCCACCGGTTGCCTTGAGTGCCATTGCTTCACAGCACGAGCCAATTTGAAATTGGGCCTCACCGCGCAGATGGCTGTTAGGTATTTTGGTGATGCTTTCGAATAGATTGATCGCCCTTGTAAAATTTTCGCGTTTCCGCTCGACGTTTGCCTGCTGAAGCATCGCCTCATCGACGAACGCGCTGGAGGGAAATTCGGCAATCAACTTACGGCTCATGCCGAGAGCAAGGTCCAGTTGATCCATGGCGAAGTAGATACGCCACAGCTGAACGTAAGTTTCCTCCAGCAGCTTGCCGCCGATTTTTTCAGATTCCGTGAGTAGATCTTCACAAACGTCGAGTGCTTCCGTGTATTTCAGATTAGCCTTCGCATGAAGGCCGAACTCTTTGTAATGGTTGCCGATCTCGGTGAGTGCTGAAGCTGTTCGGAGCTTGGTTTTTAAGCGGAGCTCGGCGTCACTGATTTCCGTATTTGTAACTCGCATCTCGCCGAGATTTCCCTCGATGATTCTCGCTTCGGCGGTGCGGATGAGCGTGCCGTTCGCAAGGTGAAGTTCGTCGCGGTAAATCAGGCGTATGATCTGGCCGGGTTCACCCGTTAGTGTGTTATCCGTTGTGCCCGAAAGCAACGGGATGCTAGTGCGGAAAACGCCCGCTTGCCCGGTTTCGCGGAGTTTCACCGGCACGCTGCGCAGGAGTAACAGAGGATCGATTTGAGTTTTCATATCCTCTCCGTCAGGGCCTTCGGTTAACTCGCCGCTGGCTACTCCACTTGCAACTTCGTCATCAATTTCCTCGCCTGTCTTACGGCGAAAAACTTGCACCATTGCCTCCAGCTCATCGGCTCCGGCAGTGGTATCGCCGTCGGCATCGGTCACCTGAAGATGCAAAGGCTTTCCGATCACGGCTGCTTGCAGGTCCTGTTGGAACGATCCATCGGTGATGCGTGCAAATCCATTTCCGATTACCTGAACCTGCTTCGTAATTTTTTGGTTGAAGGCTTTTGTTGCGGTTTGTGCGTCCGTGTAGGTGATGCTGACGACATCGCCGCCGCGGACTTCTAGGCTGCCGTTGTTTGGGACGGCGGTTTCTGATTGCGTGGAAATACTACCCAAAGCGAGACGAGGATGACGTCCGACTGGATCGCAGAGCACGGTTTCCTTATCTCCGTTTTTCGTGACGCAGGTGACGCCGATCTGCGTGCCTGGTTCGAGTATGGCGAAGTCTCGGTCGTCGAGTTTTATGTAGAGTCGTTTACCTGCTTCGACTTTTTCGGTTTTTGAGTCCTCCGCGGAAATGGCAGTGCCGACTTTCTCCAGTGCCTCGATCGCTCGGCTGTAGTGGCCGAGCTTGAAATGGCCAAGTCCGATATAGTGATGGGCTTCATTGACTTCTTGGGCGTTCGGGAAGCGCTCGATGACGTCCCGCATGATCGTAAAACATTTTCCATAATTTCCCGCCTCATAGAAGCAACGACCGATGTTTAATGCAGCATGGGCACGGAGTACATCGTCATCGTTATCCTCGCTTGCGGCAGCTTCGTAGTGTAGCCGCGCCTTCTCAAAATCACGAGTCACTTTCAGTAAGTGGTCGGCGAGACGGAGATGTGCTTCAAAGCGAATCACACTTCGGGGATAGCGCTCGATCACTGACTCCCAGATTTCTAACGCTTTTTCGTTTTCTCCGACTTCAACTCGGGAGTCGCCTGCTTGCATCAACTTGCGCGCAGCACGATCCTCGATGATTGAACCGCGCTCGGCTTTCTCTTCTTGAGAATATGCGAGGGTGGCGGAAAGGAGGAAGCAGAGGAACCCGCAACGGGCAGAGATGGACGCGAATTTTACATTCATGCGAAAAGCTCTCGGATTGGGGTGGCTTCTTTTTGCACGAGGCGCATCGGGCGACCCTGTGGTGTGACAACTTCCTTATTGAGGTCGATGCCGAGTGCGTGGCAAATGGTCGCATGGAGGTCGTGTACTTTCACGGGGCGTTCCGCAGGCTCCATGCCGTCTTCATCGGAAGCGCCAATGATCGTTCCGCCTTTGGTTCCACCTCCGGCCATCATGCAGCTGAAACAACGCGCCCAGTGATCGCGTCCACCGCCGTCGTTAATGCGTGGAGTGCGTCCGAATTCACTGAGCACAATGACCAAAGTTTTTTCCAAAAGGCCATTTGCTTTGAGATCGGAGATCAGAGATGCGATGCCCGGATCCATCGCATTACCATGGGCTCGCATGGCGTTGAAAATATTGCCATGGTTATCAAATCCGCCTCGGTTCACCTGCACAAAACGGACGCCTTTTTCCACAAGGCGACGAGCGAGCAGCGCACCGCGTCCGAACTCTGTGTCACCGTATCGTGCTATCGTCTGTGGTTTTTCTTCATTGAGCTCGAATGCTTTCAAAGCCGGGCTTTCCATCAGGGCGACAGCGTCTTTGAGTGCGGTTTCAGAGGCTTTGAGTTCCGTGGCTCCGAGGCGGCCTGAAATTTGAGCATTCATTCTCTCGAGCACTTGCAAGCGCTGCATGCCGCGGGCATGGCTGATCCCCTCAGGAAATGCGAGATAGGGATCTTTTTCGCCGGGTCGCCCGACATAATAAGCCTCGCATTGCTGGCCGAGATAACCGGCTCGGGATGGCTGCCCGCTGATGCTTACAAAAGAGGGGAGATCGCCAAGCGGTTCGCGCTCATGTGCCACCATGGAGCCGATACCTGGATGAAGGATGTTTGGCGACTGACTGAAGCCGGTTTGAAGCTCGTATTGAGCGCGTCCGTGATCGCCGTTGGTTCCTGCGATTGACCGGATTAGGGAGGCGTGGTGCATCTGCTTGGCGAGCTGCGGGAAAATTTCGGATATATCCATTCCTGGTACGGACGTTTTGATTGGGTTGAACTCCCCCTGCACCTTGCGGCCCGGTTTCGGATCCCACGTGTCGAGGTGGCTCATGCCGCCGCTATTCCAGAAAAGGACGACGTGCTCTGCGTGGCCTTGGCCAGGAATCCTCTCTGCCATCAGTCGGCTGATCGGCATGCCGAGTATCGATGCACTGAATAATTTCAGCATTCGGCGGCGGGTGAACTGGTAATCGTTACAAGCATTCATCGGTGCAGATACTTTTTGGGTTATGGGATAAATCGGAATTCGTTGCAGTTAAGAAGTGCCCAGCGTAGATCGGCCATGCCTTCGTGGGGATCTTTGGAGAGGATGGAGAGAGCGAAAGTTTTCTCCTCCTCCGTGGGAAGACGGGTGAGAATTTCCCTGTAAGCGTGGACGATTGCTTCGGTCTTGTCTTTTTCTAACAAGCGGTGGATGGGCTCAAGAGATCCGATTCGTGAAGCTTCGTGTGTGATCCTGCCGTTTAGCATCATCAATTGTTGGCGCAATGAAGAGGATGGATCCCGAAACTCGCCCAATCCTGCGCGTTCGGGTTGTCCAAATACTCTCAGGAAGTGCGCAGGGGGAGCGGGGCTTGCCATCCGCATCGCACTATCGAAACGCGGATTGTCATCAACCGTGTTGGTTACGGTTTTGATGGTGTATTTCATCACCTTTTGCTTCTCTTTATTCTGTGATTCGGCCATCTCGCGCGCCTTGATTTGCTTGTCGGATTCTTTGCGCATCGCTTCAAGTTCCGATGCTTCGTGGGGGGTGAGGATGGAATTGAAATCAAGTTTTAAGGAAGACTCTAAGTCATAGCCATCGTTTCGAAGCATGGGTTTTTCAGTTGCCATCTCCGGCGCCGGTGCTTCGGCTTCTGCCATGATCGACTCGCCAGTCGGCACTCTGATCTCGCTGCTGACTTCTTTCATATTTGCGCCTGCGGGCCATTTGAAATTTTCAAGATGTCCGGCGGTGACGATGCTGTCGTAAAGCACTTCCCCTAGCATGCGGCGTTGTGGAGCGGCGGTGAAGTTGCGTTCACTATGCTCGCGGATGGTCAGAGGGATCTCAGCGGTGAGGGGAGCGCGTCGATAAGTATCAGAAAGAGCGATGATGCGGATTAGGCTCCGTAGATCGTATCCGCTTGCGATGAATTCACGAGACAGGAAATCCAGGGTCGAGGCGTGATGCAAATCTGCATAGGGAGAGAAGTTATCCAGCGGCTCGACGAAGCCGTGTCCGATCATTTCTGCCCAAACGCGATTTACATATGCGCGGGCGAAGAAGTCATTGCGTGGGTTAGTGATCAGTCCGGCAAGTTTTTCGCGTAGTTCGCTGGTGCGGTAGATGTCACCGTGCACATTGAGCAGGCGGCTTTCCTTCTCAGCCTCACGAAGAACCGGATCTGCTTTTTTGCCTGCGGTAGGGTTTACGGCATCGAGTAAGGTGTCCAGTGAATTGGTGTCATTTCCTTCGATGGATTTTTGTTCTTCCTGCGCGCGGAGTTTTTCGAAGCGAGCGAGGTAACTTGGCTTAGATTCATATTTTATATTTTTGAAAGGGAAGCGCGGGCTGACAGGTTCACGCTCTTCTGGTTTCGCCTTGTCCTCGGGCGGCCAGAGCACGTTCATCTTGCTGCCCTCAGTGGTGTAGACAGTGCCCATGCGCTGGTTCCCGACCTTTTGGGTTTTTCCAAAAAACGCAGCGAAATCGTAGAAGTCACGTTGCTCCCAATCATCGAATGGGTGGTCGTGGCACATGGCGCAGCCAATGCGAACTCCGAGGAATACTTGCGCAGTGGCGGCTGCCAGTTCCATCGGGTTAGCATCGTCTCCGAGGATGAAGCCGACTGCAGGATTGGAGTTTGCGCGGCCAGACGCAGCGATGAGTTCACGCACCATGATGTCGTAGGGTTTTGCCTCAGCGATGGATTTATTGATAAAGGCCAGCAATTGATTGCCACCTTCGATGTTGGATCGGACACGTAACATGTCTGCCATGAAAATGGTCCAGCGGTCGGCAAAGCGAGGATGAACGAGTAACTTGTCGACGAGTTTCACTCTGCGGTCATTTCCCCATGCCTCGAACTCGCGGATTTCCGGAACGGTTGGAATACGCCCGATCAGGTCGATGGTTGCGCGACGAAGAAATACAAGGTCATCAATGGTCCGGGTTTTGATGGCTCCCGATTCCTCGTTTTCGCGGCGAAGAATATCGTCTAGGATGGCCGCGGCATCGGTAGCGGATTCTGGAGTGCGATCGGGAATGGAGACACGTTTGACAGGCTCGGGTTTCTGTTCGGTGAGCGTCACTCCTTCGGGCCATGGAGCACCGGCTTTCACCCATGCATCGAGTAGGGCTATCTCTTTTGGATCCAATGCGCGGCCTTCGTCAGGCATGACGCCTTCGTCGATGGGGCGGAGGTGGATCCGGACCAGTAGCTCGCTCGCTGCGGGATTACCCGGTACAATGGCGTCCGCCGTATCGCCACCCTGCATGATCCATTTGTAGGTATCCATCCGAAGTCCGCCCTTGGTCTTGTCTGCATTGTGGCAGCGGACACAGTTTCTTTCCAGGATCGGTTGGATATCGTCGACGAAATCTGGGCTTGCGGCAAAGACTGGCAAAACAGTCGCCACAAGTGCTAGAGTTCGGAGCATGAGGGTTTTGGCGTCCACGTCTTACGTAAAACTATTTTCGGAAATCCTATGAAACAACGGCGAGAAAGAAAGGTGATTCTCCAAAAAACCACCGGATCACAAGCTTAAGGCAGTATTCCGCGTCGCATGGATGTTTTTTGTGACGGGCTTGTCGTTTTGTCAGCTATCGATTCTGGGGGGTGCCAAGCGATGCTCGAGAATTGAGCCAACGAGTTCATTTCATTCCGTCCCTTATACGTAGGGCGCGGCATCACCTCCGCGCCCTTTTTTATTTAAAAAACCCGTTTCTTGATATCATTGGTGCATTTCTAGGTTGGACGAATCGCTTCATGCGTTCATTCTTTTCACGCATGCGCATACTTCGGATCCTCACGAGAAAGGAACTCAATACCTATTTCCTCAAC